>NZ_SMFQ01000004.1:0-619802 GCF_004339015.1 Cocleimonas flava
CAATCGTGCCGTTGTCTGTATTGGTTAATGTAACAGTAAATGTTTCATCAGGCTCAACTGTGGTATCACCGTTGACAGGAACACTGATAGTACCCGACGTATCGCCTGCCAGAATAACGATGCTCGTTGTTGTCGGTGCCACGTAATCGGCATCACCGAGTGTGCCTGTACCTTCGTTCACTGTGAATGTAATTGTGGTGTCCGTTAACGCGGCCTGATCCAGCGTTACCGGGAAGTCTGCATTGATAGTACCTGTATCACCTTCGACAACCGTAACATTTCCGATGCTGACCACAACATCGTCATCATTGGTGATCGTACCTGTGCCCGCAGCTGTTCCAATCGTGCCGTTGTCTGTATTGGTTAATGTAACAGTAAATGTTTCATCAGGTTCAACCGTGGCATCACCGTTGACAGGAACACTGATGGTTGCCGTTGTATCCCCAGCTGGAATAACGACAGTTGTCGTTGCCGGTGCCACATAATCGTTATCACCAACTGTGCCTGAGCTATCAGTGACTGTGAAAGTAACTGTTATATCCGTACTCGCTGGCTGCGTTAAGGTAACTGGGAAGTCTGCACTGACAGTGCCTGTATTGCCTTCTGTTACCGTTACATCACCAATATTTACGATGCGAACTGGTGGAACAACTGCTGTGTTCACAGTATTTGAAGGTACTGGAGTAGTAATCTCATCAGATACCACATCTGCAGTATTAACCACCACAGTTGCATCGGCTTCAGCAACTGTAACCACATGATCACCAGTAAGAACACAAGTGGCTGCTGGTGCAAGGGTAGGACAAGTGGCAGTATTCGGGGTTAACTGGTCATCAGAGACCACAATATTGTTTAATGTGACGTTGCCATCATTAGTCGCTGTCACTGTATATTCCAGAGTATCACCCAGGGTCACATCCGTTGAACTATCCGCATCTGTTTTTAGCGTCGCTGCTGATTTTACTATCGCTAGACTTGAACTCTGCGTGATCGTAGTAACAACAGTATTATCTGTTGTGTCATCTTCTGTTACAGGATCGTTGGCTGGGTCTTCAGCGGAAGGAGTAGCCGTGTTACTAATATCTGTACCAGCATCTACTTGAGCCTGTGTAATAGTTCTTATGCCAGTACAACTTACACTGGCACCTACGGCAAGTGTAGCTATTGGACAACCAGAAAGCGTTCCAGTATCAATATCTGGATCTGTGACTGTTAAATCATTTAAAGCAACATTACCTGTATTATTAAATGTAAAGGTATAGGTCAGTGGTCCTGCTGCTGTAATAGGGCCATTAGATGTTTTTACCATATTATAGGATGGTGACATCGGATCTACGACTACAAGGTAATCTTCAACTTCACCGCCGGTTATAGATCCACTGTAACTAACACCAGTAGAACTACTAAATCTGAATCTTAGATAGGTATCTCCACCGGTTGCTGTATACGGTACAGGTAAAATCAAGCTTGTATTTTCAACAGTTGTACTGTTGATGAAAACATCACTCAGTAATTTTTCCCCTGGATCGGCAAAATTATCATTAATATTCAAATCCATCCAGGCACTTAAATAGCCTGTACCGAATGTTGTCACATCAATGGATACATTTTCTGAAGCTGCTACATGTTGACCATCCAGTAAAACACCATTTCTTCTAACGGCATCTTCATCATCATAATAAGGATCGCCTGAACTGCCATCGTTATCATCACCTAATGCGTCGGCAGTAGGTTGATTTGCAGAATCATGGTCTGCTCCCAGACCATTACCCAGGATAGTATCTAATGAAATAGAATTATGACTAGCTGCTCCGTAAATATTAGGCGCATCACCATAATCAGTGTTGGGGCCTAAAATTTCTTCAGCATGCGCATCAACTAATGATAATTGTAATAAACGATAGGCTCCATTATTTGCGGTATCATAATACCCATAAGCATTATCATTTTGAAAACGAGCGTTTATTGTACTTATACTGTTTATTCCTGTTCCTCCGGTCCAACTAGCTGCTGAACGACAAGAGATAACAGGTGTAGTTGGAGTATCTGCACAGTTACCGTTAGTTAAACCCTGACCTTTAAATTTAACATTATGACCACCAGCAAATGAACCTGTGCTATAGGTAACATTAGTATTGCTCGATACATATGCAGCACCAGGACCTGTAAGATAAATGTCATCTGTGTCAGTGGAACTTGTATTAGGAGAAGCAACACCGTTATGGTCCAAATCAAACCCTGTTGCTGTCACTCTGTCTATAAACACAGGTGTCGTTGTACCCTGAGCAACAATAGTTATCGTTGTATCGACAAATGCGACATCATCACCAGCGTCTTTATCACGCAGGTTAACACTAAGAATTCCACCACTGGCATACACACAGCTTCCACCACCTGTGGTTGCACCTAAAACATAGTCATTATCTTCAGAATTAACCGTTACGATAATATCTAAAGGTGTACCTTGCCATGATGCAGTAGTACCAAAACGATAAGTAGTTGGAGCAGAACCACAGTCTGTACCAGATAACACTGTTCTAGTGCCATCAAGCGCAATACTGAGTGCGTTGACTGATGTCGACCCTAGAAAAAAAGCAATGAATAACACTGATATTTTCAGAAAACCAAGAAACCATTGAATAGATTTTTTAGAATACCTTGAAGTAGATTTTTGATAATTAGTCGCATTATCAAATATGGTAGTAAATAACTTATAGTTATTTAAAAACTGAAAATTCATTGTTTATGCCTATTATTTTTATTTTTTATCTAGGTTAAATTTGCCTAGTTCCGTAATACAGCGAGCTTGCCTCAGGTAAATATCACGAAAATCCCCTTAAGTGCTTGTTATAAATATACTTTTTATGCAAAATATATTTATTCACGTATACTCTGATACTAACAAGCTATACCTTAATCAGGAATGAACACTTATCGTAAAATCTAAGGAAATTAATCATTTACATTTTTTATAAACATGTTCGTAATAGTATTGATGGACAGAAAATTAATAGTTAGTCAAAAACGGTGACTTAAAGAGGTGATTCAATTTTGAAGCCACCCCCCACCTTATGGGCACATTTTTAATGTGCTAAGTCTTTAGATGAATCTCTTATTTTTATTATATTTAAGTATTCACAAATTAATTAAAAAGGAAATTATTAGAAATTTCCGAACTACCGAACCAAAATCCATCACTTGCAGAAACAGAATACTGTGATACTGGTGGCAATTTCATGACAAAGCGTGTCTTTAATCCATCAGTAACTTGATCGTAAGTCATTGTAATTTTACCTACTTTAGCGCTTCCGACTGTTATTTCAGTTTCTTCGGAGCTTATAGTAAGACTGTCAGAAAAAACGGTGATGCCAGAGTAAGTCTCAACAACGTTATAAAAAATGGTAAAACTACCTAATCCTGCAAGACCTGAATTTTCAAAATTAGCACTCATTACTAGCCTTGGAGTTGAAGAACCATTCAAATCTACATTATTTATTCCAACGTTATAATCTACTTCAAATGCATTCACTGAAGTCGAAACAAAATAAAATGTGAGGGTTGCCATTAAGGATATAAATCTATACATATTTTTCTCCAAGATGTTTGGTAAAAAACCATTTACACAAACACATATTGTTTGTATGCAAATTACATTACTCTATTTATCTTGAAATAACCAATTTATTTACAGTATCAATTTAAATGAATAAAACGTTTATGGAGAGTTACTATTCAAACCATGTATTAAATGTAATATGGAAATATTGAAGAAATTGTTTTCAATATGATTAAAAAAAGAACGTCCCAGACTTCTGTTTATTGGCGATTACTTTAAGCCACCCCCCTACTTTCAGGCACTTTTTTTAAATCTTAATTATTTTAATTAGTTAGATTTCTTTTTACATATCCTGCTTTTCTTATCGCAACCACACATTCAACCAAGGTGCATAACTCACCAGTACTAAGATACAGACCATATTCAAATACAGGATTACTACGACCACGTTCTTCTAGTTCTTTAAAAATCTGTTCTTCTTGTTCTCTGGGGAAATCAAAACGTAGCTCCAAATCAGTAGTGCCTGGACGTTGAAAATCTACCGTCAGTTTACGCGTCCATACCTGATAATCACTAAAGACTTTAGCACAGGCTAATGGTGCAATTGGGTCTGCCAGAGATGCTTGAAAGCCGCCAAACATGCCGCCACCATGATTTTTGGAAATCCATGTCAGTGGCAAAGTAATCCTGACTTTACGCCAATTATCAGACAACGATGTAACTTTAATCCGCATCATCCACCACGCAGGCCACCACTCCAATTGTTTTTCTTCAGAGAGAAAGCCAAAATATTTCTCTACAAATTTAATAGTATTAAATTGAAAAAATTTACTCACACAATCACCCTAAATTAGCCCTTATAATTAACTCGATAATCTTAGCTTAAAAAGCAAAGTGCTGAGTTAACTAAATAACCGTATTAGCACCCGAAAAACATATTCAATAAAAATTGATTTATTTCCCTAGATACCTTGACAACACGGGCACTTTCACGTGTAATCGCGCGCCACGGCGAAAGTACAATCTATATGGTGCTGTCGCTGCTTTTTTAACACTCGTATCGAAGGAAGAATAAAATGTACGCAGTAATCAAAACAGGTGGTAAACAATACCGTGTTGAGCCTGGAAACGTTCTTAAAGTAGAATCTTTAGACGCAGAAGTTGGCGCTACAGTTAATTTCGAAGAAGTATTAATGATCGCTGATGGTGATGATGTCACTGTTGGAACACCTACAATTGCAAGTGCAAAAGTAGTTGCTGAAGTAATTGCACATGGTCGTGCAAAGAAAGTTGAGATCGTTAAATTTAGACGTCGTAAGCATCACCAAAAACGTACTGGTCACCGCCAGAACTTTACACAAATCCAAATTCAGAACATCAATGGTAAAGGCGCTCCTGCAAAGAAAGCAAAAGCGGCAACTAAAGATACTGATGCTGAAACTACAGAAAAATCAGCTAAGAAAGCCGCTGCTAAACCTGCTGCAAAGAAAGAAACTGCAGAAAAGAAGCCAGCCGCTAAAAAAGCAGCACCAAAGAAGTCTACAGCTAAAGATGACCTAACTAAAATCGAAGGTGTAGGACCTAAAGCTGCAGAAGCATTAGTAGCAGCTGGTCTTGTGACTTTCGCTGATGTTGCTAAAGCTAAAGTACCTGCAATTCAGACTATTCTTGATGAAGCTGACGGAAAATTCGGCGCAATGAAGCCTGATACTTGGCCAAAACAAGCAAAGCTTGCAGCCGATGGAAAGTGGGATGAGCTGAAAACATTACAAGACGAATTAGATGGTGGAATCGAAAAGAAATAATTTCTTTTTAATCATTAATTTGTATCTGTTTGCAGTCATTTGCAATCATAGAAAAAGCAGTTCATCTTGAACTGCTTTTTTTTGCCTGTTATTTCTAGTAAATTACTTTTCATACACTGGGATTTATCTTTATCAATCTGGATATGTTCGAGATACAATAAAATCATCAATTATCTATAAATAGAAATGATCAATGACGCTCGACACCCTTTATCAAGTTAATACACCTGAAGGCATAAGCTTAAGACTTTCACCAGCTGGGCCTGTTGTCAGAATGCTTGCCTGGACCATTGATATTCTAATCCGTCTGGGGATTAATGCCGTCTTTTTTACGGCGTTGGCTTTTTTTGGCAAAACAGGTTTAGGTATCGCACTTATTTTATCATTTCTACTCGAATGGTTTTACCCCGTTTATTTTGAGCTTTATAAAAAAGGTCAAACACCGGGTAAAAAAATGTTTAATTTATATGTGTCGATGGAAGATGCTAGCCCTATCAGCCCAGGCGCATCAATTATCAGAAACCTTTTAAGATTTGTCGATTTTCTTCCCTTCTTATACGGCTTTGGTTTTATCAGCATGTTACTTACCAAACGTTTTCAACGTCTTGGAGACCTTGTAGCGGGTACCGTTGTTCTGCATAAATCGCTCAACTATCCAACCATTGAAGAAGATAAAACAAAAGCAATTTCTCCTCCTGTTGCATTAAATCTAAACGAGCAACAGGCACTTATTCGGTTTCAACAACGTATCCCTTACTTAACCGCTGAACGTGCAGAAGAACTCGCTCAAATTGCCACGCCATTATTATTAAAGAATTCAAATGAAAATAGCATTGAAAACAAGCAAGCCAGCTCCCGATTATTAGGTATTGCAAACTGGATCATGGGAGCTAAGCACTAATGAGTTCAGTCAGACAATCGCAATTCATCGAAAAAAACACCGCTCTTTGGGACTCTTTTGAAAACTGGTTAGACTATCAAGACCTGTCATTCTGGAAAAAAAGAAGCAAAAAGAACAAAATTGAAGCACCAGAAGAAATAGATTTACCAAAAGTCTATCGCCAGATTTGCCATCACTTTGCCTTGGCAAATTCTCGAATGTATAACCCAGTACTTGTCGACAAATTGAACAAGCTAGTGGTTCGTGGCCATCATAAGCTATACAGCAGCAGAACTAATTTCATCGGCAATATAATGAAATATTTTGCCGTCGATTTCCCTCGCTTAGTCAGACAAGAATGGAAAATAGTCAGCATTGCTGCAGCCCTTTTTTATGTTCCTTTTATCGCTATTATTATTGCCATCCAGTTTTTTCCTGATCTTATTTATAGCGTGATGGATGGCAGCATGGTTAATAATCTGGAAGACATGTACGAACCTGAGCGTAATCAACGATTTGGCCGTGAACGAGAATCTGATACCGATTTATACATGTTTGGTTATTATATAAAACACAATATTGGCATTGATTTTAAGATGTTTGCAGGTGGCCTGTTATTTGGTGTTGGCGCCATCTTCTTCCTGGTTTTTAACGGTATCTTTCTTGGTGCGGCATTTGGTCATATGACCCATATCGGTTATATCGATAGCTTCTGGGGCTTTGTTGTTGGGCATGGCGCATTTGAGTTAAATGCCATGGTTTTATCAGGTGCTGCGGGTTTAAAACTTGCTGAGGCTCTGATTCGCCCAGGTAGAAAAACCCGAGGGCGAGCACTGATAGACAATGGAAAAATCGCTGTATTGATAATGTACGGCGTGGTCGTGATGAGTGTAATCGCTGCATTTCTGGAAGCCTTCTGGTCATCAACAGTCATGCCTGTGATGATTAAATATGTTGCCGGCGCGATACTCTGGTCTGTGGTTGGTATGTATTTCTATTTTCTTGGTCGCACGAGTCGGGCTTCAATACACTCATGAATCTCAATGAAATAACAGCCAATATCCGTTTGAGAAACCCTTGGGAAGCCATTGATCTTGGGTTTTCGATGGTACAAAAGTGGTGGCTATCCATATACCTGCCTCTTGCACTTCTAACCTTTGGCATTGCTTCCGTTTTATACCTTATTTTCCCAAAAGGTAATGTCTGGATTGCCAGCCTGATTTTCTGGTGGTTAAAACCACTCTATGACCGAGTCATATTACATATTTTAAGTCATAAACTGTTTAATGATGAACTGAGTACCTGGCAAGTGCTTAAAGCACTCCCTTCATTAATCTGGAATACTGGTCTATTTCAGAGCCTGACATTTAGACGATTCTCATTATCCAGAGGTTTTAATTTACCTATCTGGCAATTGGAACAGTTAAGGGGATCTCGGAGGTCCGAACGACAATCGGTATTGCATCAAATCGCGCACACTTATGCTGCCTGGTTAACCATTGTGATGGTCAATATCGAAATTGTTATTGTCATTTCATTATTTGGCTTATTTATGCTTTTCCTTCCCGAGAAAACAGCCAATGATTTTTTTGTGGGGATGTTTTCAAACAAAGTAGAATACGAAAGATGGATCGATCTACTAAATTATTTATTTTATGTCTTTGCGGTCACACTGATTCATCCGTTTTATATCGGTGCAAGTTTTGCCCTGTATATCAATAGAAGAACGCAACTCGAAGCATGGGATATTGAACTGGACTTTAAAAAGCTAGCATTGCGTTTTGAAACGCTCGCTAGAAATCTAATACCCGCCCTTCTTTGTGTATTTACCTTATCTCTATTATCTACGTCATCACCTGTAGCGGCAGATGAAGCAACTAATCTAGATACAACCTCAGAAACTCAAGTCACTGAGTTTCTTTCTGATGAGAGACTTCCCGCAGAATCGTCAAAGCAAGTCATCAAAGAAACAATGTTAACCAAAGAGTTAAATGACAAGCAAACCGTCACTTACTGGGTTAGAAAAGATACCGCCAAAAAACCGAAAAATGATCCTGACAAATTTTCATTTGCAGACTTCTTCGAACCCTTTGCAAAAATAATGGGTTTCATCATTGAGTTTGCCTTATGGATATTGGTCGCTATTGTTTTATTCCTGTTATTCTATTTTCGTGATAGTTGGTTACACCTCTTCAATATCGAACGAAAAGCCAAGAAAGAGAGCTATCAAGCACCTGAAGTTATGTTCGGTATGGATGTTAGACCCGATTCATTACCTGATGACATCATCAGTGAATCCAGGAAACTCTGGGACAATAAACAACACAGAGAGTCGCTGAGTTTATTGTACCGTGGCGCATTAATTAGACTCATTAATATTGAGCACGTGCAACTTAAAGACAGCTTTACAGAAGGCGATGTACTCAAACATTCACAAAAGAAAATAAGTGAAGCAAAACACCTATTTCTGGATAATCTAACCAATAACTGGAAGATGATCGCCTATGCGCACAGACACCCTACAAATGAAGCGATGGAACAGTTATTCAATACATGGGTTAGTGATTTTGCCATTGAAAACGTGTTATCAGATTTAGAATCAAACACTCCAAAAAAAGATGGTAGTAAAGATGAGTAAACCACTCGGAATCACTATCACTGCTTTATTCGCGTTATTACTCGGTGGCGCTATCTATGTGTTTTTAGAAACGCATGAGAAAAAAGAAAAAACCATCCACACGGGTTTATTTGGCGAAGCTAGAAGCAACCCATTATATGCCGGACGCGTTTTCCTTAAACGTATGGGTATCCCAACAGAAACCAAAACCAGCGTTCAGGGTTTTACTGGCTATCCAAGTACCGACACCGTTATCGTCATCAATTCTAAACGCACAACACTATCCGCTTATCAAACTCAGCAACTCATCAACTGGGTTAAAAGAGGCGGTCATGTGATTGCACTCGCTACGAATAAGTGGCGCTTTCACCGATCAGATAAAAGTCTGGAATCGGATGATGCTGAATCAATTGACTCTATAGAGGGCTACCAAAGTACCTCTATCGACAGTCGATTGACAGATAATATGTACAGTCCCGATCCTCTGCAAAATTACATGGGAATCAGTACTGGTAACAAAATTCAGTATGAAGACTTATCAGCTGCTGATAAAAAGCAGCTTGATCAAATTGAAGAACACCAAGAAGAAAACGATAGTGCAGATGACTCGACTGAACATCTATTCAAAATCAAATTACAGGATGCTCCAAAAGCACTAGCCATTCAAAACAGTTGGTTTCACCCTATTCTTGTAGACCCTTATTATCAGGATAAAACAGAAATCGTAAAACTACGTTCTTCTAATTTCATCGTGAGACAAAAAATAGAAAACGGATTAGTTACTTTAGTTTCTTCATTAGACTTCATAGAGAATAAACAAATTGAGAAAGCTGATCATGCAGAAATCTTCTGGCACCTGATACATGGCATCAATCAACCTATCGACCAACCTTCAAAAGTCTGGTTGATCCATAGTGACAAAATGCCACCGTTATGGGATTTGATCTGGCGAAATGCCAGGATGTTTATTATCTCTTTACTGGTACTATTTATTGCATGGTTATTACTGGCAACTCGCCGCTTTGGTCCTGCAATCCCTAAGCACGCAGAAGATCGTCGTAGCTTGACTGAACACATCAGTAGCAGTGGTTCTTTCTATTGGAAACACAACCATAAACAAGAACTTCTTGAAAGCACCCGGGATGCTATCAATCAAAAGTTAGTGCTATCACACCCTAACTGGAATCATTTAAACGAAGAGCAGCAAGTAACTCTTGTGGTTAAAGACCTGGAATTGAGTAAAGCAATTAAGGTAGACCCTAAAGATATTTATCGCGCACTTTTTTCAACATCCATTGAAAAGCCTGATGAATTTACGCAGACCATTCGCACCCTTGAAATCATTAGAAGTACGAAATAGAAACAGAAACAGACAACTAAAACTGAAAATATAAATACTTATCAATACGATACAAACGAATTAATGAAAGGCCACAGTATGACCGAAATGACAAATATGACGCTTGAACAAGCTAGTGAATTAGCTCAACAATTAAAAACAGAAATTGGCAAAGCTGTTATTGGCCAAAAACAGGTAATACATGAAACGCTAATTGCATTGATTGCGGGTGGCAATGTATTAATTGAAGGCGTTCCTGGTCTTGGCAAAACCTTATTAGTGCGGGCTCTGGCAGCAACGTTTTCAGGTCAATTTAACCGTATTCAGTTCACCCCGGATCTGATGCCTGCTGATGTAACAGGACATACACTCTATGATCTGGACAATAAATCTTTCAGCGTTCGTAAAGGTCCTGTATTTACCAATTTACTACTTGCAGATGAAATCAATCGTGCGCCAGCCAAAACCCAATCTGCTCTATTAGAAGTAATGCAGGAACGTCAGGTGACCATTGAAGGTGAAGCGCATCCTGTGCCACTACCATTCATGACATTAGCGACACAAAACCCGCTAGAACAGGAAGGCACCTACCCTTTACCCGAAGCACAACTTGATCGTTTTCTACTAAAAATCTACATCAATTACCCACGAGATAACGAAGAAAGTTTAATGGTTGCCGCTGTGACGAATAAGCAAACTGGTAATCAACTGAATATTTCAAATGTATCAGCAGTAGCCACTCCGGCGACAATACAAGCCATGCAAGCTTTAGCAGCGGATATTGAAGTCGATAAAAGTGTCATTGAATACGCGGTAAGAATCGTTCAGGCAACGCGAGATTGGCAAGGTCTGAGTATTGGCTCTGGACCCAGAGGAAGCATTGCTTTAATCAGCGCTGCACGCGCTCAGGCGATGTTACATGCTCGCGATTACATTACACCTGATGACATTAAAGCAATTGCATTGCCGGCCTTACGTCACCGTGTAGCTCTTGCTCCCGAGATGGAATTAGAAGGTTATTCAACGGATCAGATATTGCAGGGTATCCTCGATAAAATCGAAGCACCTAGACAATAAAGCACTTTTTAAATCCATAGATAATAAAAACATGCTTTCTAAACTCCCAATCCCGGATCGACAAACCTTCTATTTGATAGCGGCGCTTGCTGCTATCGGTTTGATTACAATATTCATCCCTGCGCTAACCCTGCTGTGGAAGATTTCAGCAGCCATAATTGCTGTTATTCTTGTTGCTGATTTGATTATTAGCACCTTCATTTCAAACCCCAAAGATATCATCACGGTAGAACGCCACTTACCCGGTTCAATACCATTGGGAGTCAGCCGTCATATTGAATTAATCATCCATAATAAAAGTAGCAAGCCGCAAAACCTCGATATATTTGATCATTTTCCGAATGAAGTCCATGCAGAAGGCTTACCCGTCAATGTCAGTATTCCGGGAGAACAGCATGCAGAAATACAGTACAAAATAATTGCCAATCAAAGAGGAAAATTAATTTTTCCCAAGGTGCAAATCAAACTGCAATCGGTGTTTAAGTTTTGGCGTATAAATCAGTATTTACCAGTCAACAGTGAAACCAATGTGTATCCAAACTTTGCGGCTATTGCTCATTATGCGCTATTAGCCACTGACAATAATTTAAGTCAAATGGGCATCATCAAAAAAAGAAGGCGTGGCGAAGGTCAGAATTTTCATCAGCTAAGAGAATATCGTGAAGGCGACGCGATGCGTCAAATAGACTGGAAAGCTACCTCTAGAGTGCAAAAACTTATCTCGCGTGAGTACCAGGACGAGAAAGATCAGGAGATTATTTTCATGCTGGATTGTGGTCACCGGATGATGGCTAAAGATGATGACCTTTCACATTTCGATCACACCTTAAACGCTTTATTACTGCTTTCCTATGTGGCTCTGCGACAAGGTGATGCTGTCGGCTTAATGACATTTTCGGGAGAAGATCAACGCTGGTTTAGTCCACGCAAAGGACAACACAATGTGCAGCAAATCCTTAACACGGTGTATGACCTTCAAC
Organism: Cocleimonas flava; assembly: GCF_004339015.1. GTDB lineage: Bacteria > Pseudomonadota > Gammaproteobacteria > Thiotrichales > Thiotrichaceae > Cocleimonas > Cocleimonas flava. Next base: position 12,255 of record NZ_SMFQ01000004.1, read on the forward strand.
CCAGTACCTCATCCCCTGATTACAGCAAAGCAGCAACTGACTTATTAATTCGTCATAAAAAACGTGCCTTGGTGATTATTTTAACCAACACCCGAGATGAAGATGGCGATGATCTGCTGCCTGCGATAAGCATCTTGAAAAAGCGCCATCTGGTATTACTCGCTAGCCTTCGTGAATCGAGTATTGCCGATATGTTAGATAAACCGATTGAAGATTTAAACGACGCGCTGGACAACTCAGCGGCGCATCATTATTTGCAGCAACGCAAAAGTACCTTTGAAGAATTAGTCAACAACGGCATTCGAGCCATGGACGTCAGTCCTGATAAGCTCACAGTGGATTTAATTAATGCGTATTTATCGATAAAAAGTAGCGGTACATTATAAGGGGATCACATCGTTTTTAGCTTATGTATGAATTAGACAAGGATGATAAATTAGACATGTATGATAAATGCCTAAACTAAAACCCACCCCCCTACTTTGGAGGCTTTTTTTGCTATCTTTATGGATTTATTAAATGTTATGAGTCTGGCAAACAGATGGATTATTTAGTGTTTTGCTTTTGCTTAGCTTGTGCTTAACTAATGATTAATTAAAAAACATTAAAGCATTTGAGACAACATCAGTATCACCACAAAAGCGGCGACCGAATATGCCACTAGCTGCATCAATCGACCTTTGTGATCTATGACAGATCCCATATTGGTAATTTGATTCTTACTCGCGACTTTTACAGTTGGCACCGACATTTTTTTGCTACGAATAGAACCACGCTTAAACTTTTTATTGAATTCAGTAAAGTCTACTTCGATAGTCTCATTAATGGATGCTTTTGCTAACGCCTGCACTAAGGGTAACTCACGGTGATGAATGGGTTTCACAGAATGTAATTGCTTACGCCAATTGAGTTTAGCCATGGCAGAAACCGAACGTTCATTGCCGTACTCATCAATCAGGAAATACTCAACTACACCTTTGCCTGAAGAAACTTCTTTAAACTTCTGTTGTTTCAAGCGATAGCGAATTCGTTGTGTGTAAGTCATAAACTTGAGATTAGCAGAATACTATTTAGTGCCTAATAATTTCAGATAAGGGGCTTTTTTTCAGCGTTAAATGTATATAAAAACGGTGTTTATCGCTCAAACACCGCTATAGATTCTACATGGGCAGTCTGCGGGAACATATCCATCACACCTGCTCCCACGAGCTTGTAGCCATGCGTATGCACCAATTCGCCGGCATCGCGTGCCAAAGTTGCAGGATGACAAGATACATAGACAATACGTTTCGCTTTTAACTTACCAAAGTACTCAATAATTTCTTTAGCGCCAGAACGCGGTGGATCGAGCAGAATGCAATCGTATTGTTTTTTCAGCCATGGCTCACTTTTTAACTCTAATTCTGTACCCATTAAATTACAGACAAAATACTCGGTATTATCGATGCCATTAGCCTTAGCTGTTTCACGCGCACGCTTAACCATGACCAAATCACCTTCTACACCCGTCACCTGCGTAGCATTTCTTGCAATAGGCAGAGTAAAGTTACCTAAACCACAGAAAAGATCCAGAACACGTTCTGAGCCTGTGAGTTTCAATAGCTCAACCGCACGCGGCACCATTTGAGTGTTGATGCTGCTATTGACCTGAAAGAAGTCCTGAGGACCAAAGGCTACTTTGGTATCAAATGCCTTATGCTCATAATATAAACCTGGATTCTGGTCTGCTTCAGGCCAGATTAAATGCACAGTATCCGGGCCTTTAGGCTGAAGGTACAGTTGGAAACTATGCTCTTGAGCAAAGCCGATCCAGAGTTCTGTGTCTTGATCCGATAAAGGTTTTAGATGACGGATGATCAATGCCGTATTTTCATCACCCACAGCTACTTCAATCTGTGGCGTTGAATCACGCGAATCCATCTGATAGATCAACTTCTGGAAATCTTCTAGCTTCAAGCCAACCGATTCATGCAATACCACACAGCTGTTTATATCTGCTAAGAAGCCACCATGTCTTTCGCGAAAGCCAACCAGTACTTTGTCTTTTTTGTAGACGAACTTGACGCCCAAACGTGCTTTACGTCGATACCCCCATGAGTCTCCCGTCATCGGTTCAAAGACTTCTGCAGGCTCTACTTTACCGAGGTGCTTAAGACCATCAAGCATGGATTGCTGTTTGTATTTTATTTGAGCTTCTGAACTAAGGTGCTGTAACGAACACCCCCCACAAATGTCATAGTGTTCACATTTAGGCTCGACACGATCGGGTGAAGCCGTTAAGACTTCTTCTATTTTACCTTCATCATGACTACGATTTTTCGAGGTATAAATAAACGTGACCTTTTCACCCGGCAACGCACCACTAACAAATACGGCTTTTCCGTCGATATGTGCGACGCCACGTCCTTCGTGACTGAGTGATTCGATTTCTGCTTCTACAGGGTCTTGAGGTAAGCGTTGTTTTCTAGTGCGTCTGCGTGCCATTTGTGATTGTCCAAACGACACCCCCCCACTTTAGAGGCTTTTTTTGATTACTAACTATTTCAAATAAACAGATAGCAACAAAAAAAGTGCCCATAAGTGGGGGGGTGGCATTTTATTGATTTAGGAACCGTTAATTACTGTATAGCTTAATTATAGCTCGGAATTTAGGTTCGGAATTATAGTTCGGATTAAAAAGTCGGGCATGATCCCACAAAGTTGCTATCAGATAAACCCCAACGGTTATCAAAAGGTGCATGAGGATCTGACGAAACCTTGCCTGCTTCCATCGCTTCCCAAAGTTGACGCAGATTAATATGTTTTACCGAATCATTGGGATAAATCGCCAGACCACAAAACTCGTCTAATTCCTCTAACAGTCCATCAGGCAGTTCGGGATGAAAAATAGATCGGGCTAATACCTGTGCATTAACCTTATCTTCTTCAAGTTCTCCACCTGAATAGGCAATTTTATGAATCTCGGTAAAGAAACGATACAAACGTTTGTCTCTAGAAGGCGTCGAATAATAATCATATTCAGACGCAGTCATACAACTGCGCTTCCCTTGATCTTTCAGTCGCTGAATATATGCAATACCATCATTGACATAATTCACGCGCTCTTTCGCAAAAGAACACAGACTATGCATTAAACGCATAGTTTTTTCTTCAAGAGGTTCTTCTCTACGTTGTAACTTCTTAGAAATCACATCCGTAAAAGGGATGTACTCAAGCCCAACTTTCTGAGCAATTTGATACTGCTCATTACTATAACCGGGTTGTTGCTGAATAGGTTTAGCGATATTTCTAGGCCATTTAAATCGACGGTACCCATCGCTCATGCCAACTGCATCATGTGGAATGAAGAAGGGAAATGAATACAACTGAATCATATTCTTCGGAGAGGCAGGTGTGGTTGAGCTCATGATTGCTGTTACGCCCGTATCGGTAATACCCGTCATGGCATAAGAATGGGTGCCGGGTTCTACGTATAAATCCCCTGCTTTGATCTGTGCTAATTCAATCGGGAAAGAATCATGTGGCAGACTACGCGTACCTACACGATCATTCATGAATTGGGCAAACGCTCTGAAGCGTTGATCTTCTGGTAATTTATCCCAGTTTGTCATGGTATTGCTGATGTACTTATTCTTCTTACCCAGATAATGGATTTTGAATGGCAGTTTATTTTCGTAGGCAAATACCGCACGCATTAAATAGATGGCATCAGCACAATCATGAGGAATACGATCGTATTGTGGTCTGATCTTGCTCATAAAGAAATCAGGTTTCCATTGAGTGCTCACCCATTCCTGATACTTCAATTCCCAACTATCATTCCAGTAATTGTTTCCGGACTTCCATACTTCTGCAAAAGCCGATTTAGCCATTAATAGCATTAACAAAACAAGCGTGTACTTTAAAAAAGTAAACTGAAAAAAGCGCATTTTTATCCCCTAATAAATAAACAGCCCAGCTTTAAAACAAAGCAATTTAATTCTCTTTTTTACCGTTAAAAGAATTCTTTTTTACACCCCCCACTTACAGAGGCTTTTTTATTATTAGGCTTTAAAAGACGGTATTAAATTGCAAACGGCAGTATAGCAATATTGAGTAGAAAGCTCTACTGCATCAATAACTTGTTCTGTTTGTACAGCAATGAAAACTGTTTTTTTCGTATAGCGGTGCGTTTAGAAATATACGCATAAAGCAGATCGTCTAGCGTGACTTTCGACTCTGCTTCCAGTAAATATGAAAAACGCGTAGATTCACCCGAATTTTCTGAAGGTTTTAAATGCCCAATAAGTGTGGATACTCCACTAGGATTAGAGGCTTTAATTTCAATCGAAGGGTTATTCATATTTAGCTCATCTCTGGATGAGAAAAGAGCCTTATAAAAACTCACAGGGTATTGTTGTTGTAGGCGATGTATCTGATTTTGTAATTGCCAGATTTTATCCTGACCTTCAGGCAGTTCGCCATTTTCCTGAAGTTCCCATTGCGTTTGCATTTGCAGGTTATCTAATTCTGCTTTGGATTCCATCACCTGTAGAAAGGTTGCTTGCTGAATTCCGGAACTCTGAGCCGTTATCTGTAACTGATCAATAGGTAAATCATCACTATTTTCTGTGCTTGTTTTATTTAAGCGTGTGAAATTCAATGTGAGAAAAGTATCGATCACATCGTCTTTAAAGGTTATTTGGCTATGACCTTTAAAACCAGTAAGGATGGATTCAGATAAACGTTGAGAATTAATGCGCAATTGGGGTATCTGTATCGATGCGTTTTTATACGATACACCCGCATCTACTGATTCTGTTGACGTTTTAATTGACGGATTATTTGTATCATTCCCGTTTGAATCTGATAACTTATTTGGATATTGAAAATTCATCAAACCATTATCAGCACTTAACTGAATAATAGGTGAAGCGTAATCTAAGCGGGAAAGTTCCAATGAGCCGCGATAAGACAAGGTACTCAGATTATAAATAGCCGTTAACTTTGCATCTAACCACTCAGCGTTAAACGAGGATTCGAAACTTGATTCCTTATCAAACCCTATTATCACAACACCAGTGGGCAAATCATTGGGGAAAATATTCTGAATATTTTCCTTAGACTCTGCAGAAAAACTTTCTGGGTCGATGCGAATAAACCAACGAGACACACCGTAATCGACCCCCTTCTTGGTTATGAATAACGGCCCATTCAGGGATTTCAGCGTTAACACAAAATCACCTAACCAATCGTCTAGCAACGGTATATCGGAACTTACACGTACTGAAGCTGATGACCCGAGAAGGTGTTTTTTATAGTCGAGCAACTCTAAACGAAAGGGCTTTTCGCCTAACTTATCCGTTTGAATTTCCAGTACCTGACGAAAGTCTTTTTCTGCCTGAACTCCCAAGTACCAACTCATCACTGCCCATAGTAAAAAAGTTGATAAGCAGATCATCACCAAAATGGATAAAAGTTTTCTCATTGATAGATATTTCTACTCTTATGTTTTGTTATGAAATAATTAAGTTACGATACAAAAGTGTCACAAACTGACAAAAATGCGTCATTTTATACCACTTAAGTTATTGTATTAAAATGATTTAACTCTATTTTTACATGACTCTATTAAGTTTAGATTCATCCGCAAGTTGTTAGTATTGGATAGATTCAATACTTTTATTTTGGGTCATTAGAGTATTACTTTAAATAATAAAAATAATTTAGAAAAAATCAGGATAAAACCATAGTTAAAGATCGATGTAAAAGATCAACAGTAATAAAAATAAAAATTATGCCACAAACACCACATACATTTGCCTCTAATAGCATCATAGAGAAAATAGCTCATACAGTTGTACACACTAAAACTGTCATAGCTACTGCTGTGTGCCTGCTTTATCTAGGCTCTCCTAGTATGGCAATAGCGCAAGGTGTTAACGCTGGCACAGAAATACAAAACATCGCCACTGTAACCTATGAAATAGCTGGGGAAGACCAGTCTCCCATAGAGAGTACCCCTGTTGGAAACAGTAATCCCGGTGTAGGCAACGGCTCACCCACGATGTTCAGAGTAGACCGTAAAATAGATCTCACTGTTACAGGAAATAACGACGCAAATGTCGTACCTGGTGAAACTCAATCAGAAGTTACGTTTACCTTAACCAACGAAGGTAACGATACTCAGGAGTTCACATTAACGCCTGAAGCTGCAGTTGTCAGCGATGATTTTGATCCAGCAAACTGTAGTTATGAAGTGACTGCAATAAGCGGAACACCCTTACCGGGCGTTGTAATACCAACGACAGGCAACATCCTTTTAGGTCCTGACCAACAGGCAAGCATTGCGGTAACTTGTGATATTCCGGTGGTTTCTGGAGGCTCTTTATTAAGCTCTGGAGATACCTCATTAATATCACTTACAGCTCAGGCTGTTAAAAATTCTGATGATTCCATGACTACTGAAACCAGCGGTGTAGATACTGCTGAAAATATAGAAACCGTTTTTGCTGATGACCAGGGAACCGATGATGCAAATCGCGATGCAAGTCATTCAGCCCGTAGAACGTATCTCGTTTCAGTCTCTGCTACACCACCTACTCTGTCTATCGAAAAAAGTATCGTTAGCTTTTTAGATACCAATGGCGGCACAACGAAAACATCTGGCACAGAAGTGACGTACAAAATTCTTGTTACTTCAAGCGGTACGGGCTCTATCAATAATGTAGAGATTACAGACCCTACTCCGGCGAATATGACGTATAAGCCATCAAGCATAATTTTGAATAGTACAAATCAGAGTGACGCTAATGATGTTGCTGACAATACAGATTTTGGTATATCAATTGCGAATACCGCGACCATTAAACTCGGAAATATAACTGCGGGTAGCACCCAGGAAATTCAACTTACTTACACCATTAATTAAAGGAATACACAATGAATAGGTATATAAAAATAAAAAAATTAGCAGTAGGCGTTATTGCTTCTCTTTTATTATTGTCGACTCAATCTTTTGCCGCACAGCAAGGACATCTCAAAGTTACGTCTAAAGCGCAAAAAATGATTGTTGTGAATAATAATGGGCAAAAAGCCTATAAATTTGTTCCTGCCACTAAAATTCTTCCTGGAGAATTAGTGCAATACAATACGTATTTTCAAAATATTGGCAATCAACCAGCTAATAACATCAATATCGTAAACCCGATTCCGAAACACACGGTTTACCTTCCAAATTCTGCCCAGGGCAAAAATACAAACATCGTATTTTCTGTTGATGGTGGAAAACACTATGGGAAAGCAGGCACGCTAAAAGTTCGAGATAAAACGGGAAAGATTGTTCCAGCAAGACCTTCGGACTACACCCACATCCAATGGCGATACAATGGAAATTTAGCGCCTAATGTTCAACAGGCAGTAGCATTCAGAGTTCGCCTGCTATAAACCCTGATCTTACATAGACAAACATTAAAAAAAATATGTGATCTTTTAAATACAAACCACAAACCTTAATAGAGAAATACAATGAAAATGAAAATAATCTCAAGTTTAATTAGTGTGGCAGTTTTATCCGCTGTTACACACCCCATTTATGCAGCAGGTACTGCGGCAGACACAGACATCAATAATACAGCTTCTATTAGTTATAATGTTGGCGGAACCGCTCAAACACCGATTGAAAGCTCAGAAACTGGTAATAGCATTGCGGGTGTTGGTGCGGGAACAGCGACAACGTTCAAAGTGGATAAAAAAATCGACTTGTCTGTAACACCTGGCTCTAATGTCAATGTGGTTCCAGGCACATCTGCACAATCTATTACTTTCACCGTAACTAATGAAGGAAACAGTACAGAAAATTTCAACTTAACTCCTTCACAAGTAACAGGTGATATCTTTGATACTTCAGCTTGTTCCGTTGCTGCTCCTGCATCACTCCCAGTTTCAATTGCTGCGGACGGTACAGCAAGTGTGACGGTAAACTGTGATATTCCCGCAAGTGGTGGTGTAGTCGTTAATGGTGCAACCTCGGATATTGACTTACTTGCAGTAGTTGATGGTGTCACAGAAACAACAGGTACAGATACAGCTAATGCAGTAGATACAGTATTTGCTGATGACATTGGTACAGCAACTGACGAGGCTATAGCTGGAACAGGAGCAGCAGGAAACAGAAACGCTGCGCACTCTGCGATTAATACTTACGTCGTTAACACTGCAGATATTACTGTTAAGAAAACATCTGCAGTAACCGCAGACCCTATTAATGGATCAACAAATCCAAAGCGTATTCCTGGTGCTACAATTGAATACACAATCGAAGTAACAAACGCTGATGGAGCTGCAGATGCCGCAGGACTTATCATTTCTGATATTTTACCTGTTGGTACTGGTGCTGTAGGTGGTGCAACCGCTTCTACCAATGGGCTTGAATTCGTAAGTTGCTCTTCAACGGGTGATGCAACTGCAGCAGTAACGTGTAGCGAATCAGGCGGAACAGTTACTACAAGTGCCTTCACTTTACCGGGTGGATCGGGCTCAGCGTCTGTTCAAACACTTACCATTATTGCAACTGTAAAATAAGCCAGCCTATTTTATAGAAACCACACTAATCTCATCACAGATTAGTGTGGTCATTCTAATAAAAATAAGTAAAAAATATGCGGCACATCAGCAATATAGCGTCTAGCTTCAAGCGCAAGCTTCAGAGAAACAGAATTACTTCTAAGTCTTCCTTGGGTAGCTCTGTGGGCACTATATTCTCAATCTTCCTGTTATTGATATTGATAACATTTCATTCATCCGCGACTGCTGAAACGTTAATCACTAATACAGCCACGGCTAATTATTCTATAAACGGTATCGATAAAAACAAATCGAGTAGCGTGCAATTTACAACCGATAATATTGTTGTTGCCACCGGAATTACACTCCAGAAAAAATCCAATATCAGTCGAGCCATTGTTGGTCAAATCATAGATTACAGTTTGATTGTTACTAATAATGCTGATGCAATTCAGGCCAATCTATCCATTGAGGATTTATTACCAACAGGTTTAGAATACCAGCAAGCTAGCGCTAAACTTAACAACTCAAGCATAAATACTAGTGACATATCACTAAACGATAATGATATTACCTTTAGTTTGGGGGATATGCCTGCAAACGCAATCTGGACTATCACCTATAAAGCCAAGGTCACAACGACTGCTCCTTTGGGTTCAGCGATCAATCAGGCAATTGCAAGCTCAGACACCACTGAATCTTCGCCTGCACAGGCCACAGTTACTATTTATGAGCAAGTTATCGTAGTACCTGTAATACCCACCGTGCCTTTAGAGATAGAGAAGAAAGCGAACATTAACACCGCTAAGGTCGGTGATAGTATTGTCTACGCAATAAACATAAAAAATCCAAATTCCAAAAACATACCCAGTGTCACACTCACAGATATCTTGCCTGTCGGTTTGGCGTATAAAGTCGGGTCTGCAACATTAAACAATAACGCTATAACAGCAGATACTTCAGAAGGTTTACGTTTTAATTTAGGGAGCATGTCATCTAATAGTGAATGGACAGTTACCTATGAAACCACTGTTACTGATGAAGTCACTTCTAGAGATTTGGAAAACTCAGTGACAGCGACTTCATCTGATACAGATGCTAACTCTAATACCAGTAAAGCATTAGTGACTGTTGTTAATGATTCTATACAAATCACGAAAACAAGCAGCGAAGAAAATGTATACGTTGGAGATATTGTCACTTACGACGTTGTTGTGAGAAACCCAGCACTGCACGATTTAAGCAATTTGATTGTAAAAGATACCCTCCCTAATGGTTTCATTTATCAATCAAATAGTTTTACATTAGATGGTCAAGCACTCTCAGATTCTGAGATTTCTTATAGTGGTAATAATTTATCCATCAATGTTGATTCACTTGCTATAGGTAGCACTTTGACACTGAGTTATAAAGTGTTAATCAGTGATGCTTCTGCGAGTGGTGATGTAGTCAATCAGGTTCTGGCAAACAGTACTTTTGGGACTTCAGATATAGCGACAGCAAGTGTCAAAGTACGTACCCCATCAACCATAAATTTCTTAAAAATTAATGAAGCGGGTAATATCGAAAATATCCCCTCGAGTGCGTATAACGCTGATCAAAATGGTGGTAAAAACTGGCAAGAGATTAGTCAGATTACGTTGCCTAATGGAACAGTTATCAGTCTACCAAATCCACAGCCTATAATTGATGCGGAAGATTATTCTGTTTCAGAACCGGTTATCATTGAAGTAATCGATAAAGACCAAAACGTTGATCCGGATAAGCTCGAAACCATTATAGTCACAGTAACTGTTCCCGGTACCAACGATACTGAAATTCTATTACTCACGGAAACAAGTACCGATTCTGGAATTTTCAGAGGGGCTGTTTTAACTACGGCAGCATCTACTCAAAAACAAAATGGCGTTTTAACAATTGCAGATGGCATTAAGATCAGCGTTTCTTATCTGGATCAGGATGATAAAACAGACACAAGTGCAACTGCGGCTTTAGTGGTTCCTGATACAAAGCTTTCACTGTCTAAGACAGTAGATAAAAGCTCTGCGTCAATTGGTGAATTAGTCAAATATTCTCTGGATTTCCAAAATACCACTGGATTCAATTTATCTAATATCCAAGTAAATGACTTTCTGCCACTTGGATTTCGCTATGTTTCAAACACGGCATACCTGAATGGAGAAAAATTAACAGAGGGAGTGAGCGCAAACGGTCGTAAATTATTATTTAGCGTTAATAATTTAACAGCTGGTAGCACTGCAACGATTGAATACATAACAAAAATCACCGCAGGCGTACAAACCGGTAAAGCAACCAATACCGCAGTCCTTTCCAGTGGAGGCTTAACATCAAATACTGCATACGCAAGTATTGAAATTGATGACGACTTGATGCGTACTAAAAACATTTTGACCGGACGAGTCTATATCGGTTGTGATACGCATTCATCGAAAAACAAATCTGTACCAAAAGTTTTGAAAGATGCCAGAATTTATTTAGAAACAGGACGCAGTGTCCTTACCGATAAAGACGGCTTTTGGCACATGGAAGGGGTTCTTCCTGGTAGTCATGTATTGCAACTAGACACAGATTCATTACCAAAGGGTTACACTCCTTTACTGTGTGAAGACAATACGCGTCATGCGGGAGATGCGAAATCACAATTTGTTGATTTAACTGCTGGGTCTTTATGGCAGGTTAATTTTCATGTTAAAGAAGGTCTTGATGCAAAAGAATCTACTGAACCTGACAGCCCTGTATCGCCTAAAGCTAAAAAGAAAGGCGCAAATCCGATAACGCTTTTTGGTGCTAATTACTTAAAATCAGCAGAACCTGGTTTTGAAATCCTTTGGCCTAGAAACAACCATGTACCAGATGTTGCATCTATTAAAGTTTTCATCAAAAGCTCACCTCAGGAAAAAATTGAAGTGTTCCTAAATGGAAAGAAAATTAGTGCACTCAACTATGATGGCAGTGACAGCAATAAAGCGCGCACCGTCAAAATTAGTCGCTGGTTAGGTATCGATATTGATACACGCATAAAAAATAATGCATTACTTGTTATTGCCAAGGACAAGTCAGGAAAAGTCGTTGCCAAAGAAACAAGAAATATTCACTTTTCTGGCATACCTGCTTCTGCCGAATACTTACCCGAAGAGTCTGTATTAGTAGCTGATGGTAAAACCACACCTGTCATCGCTTTACGCATAAAAGATGAAGATGGCTACCCTATGCGCGCGAACACGCATGGCTATTTAACACTAGACAACAGTAACTACCAAATTAAGACGTTAAACGAAGCTGACCAAGATAGACTCAATATCAATGAATCATTATCGGGTAGTTATAAATACATTGTTGAAGAAGATGGGATTGCAAGAGTAGAGCTCAACCCGACGACTCAATCAGGTGAAGTGAGATTTACTGTCAACTTTACAGAATCTCAATCTAAAACCATCAGTGCCTGGTTGAAACCACAGTTACGTGACTGGATTTTAGTCGGTATCGCTGAAGGCACACTGGCACACAAAACAATCACCGGAAATATGCAAACACTCGAAAGTCTGGGTAAATCAGATGAGTTTTATAAGCGTGGACGCTTTGCTTTCTTTGCCAAAGGTCAGATTAAAGGAAAATACTTATTAACCGCAGCGTACGATACGCATAAAGCAGAGAATGAAGTTGGCAGTCAATTAGCGGGCAATATCGACCCTGATGAATGGTATTCAATTTATGCTGACAATAGCAGCAGTCAATACGATGCACCAAGCTCGCGTAAACTATATCTTAAGATAGAAAAAGATAATTTCTATGCGCTTTTTGGTGACTATCAAACAGCCATGACAGTGACCGAATTAGCCAGCTATGAACGCGTATTAAATGGTATCAAAACAGAATACCGTGGGCAGCGCTTCAATGTTAAAGGCTTTATCAGTGAAACCAGCAACAACCATCAACAAGATGAAATTCAAGGTGATGGAACTTCTGGTCTTTACCGCTTAAGTGAAAACATCATCCCAAACAGTGAGTCGATTAAAATCGAAACGCGAGATCGTTTTCACTCAGACCGTATCGAAGAGACAAAACAACTGACTCGTTATCAAGACTATAGTATTGACTACGATGCTGGCACCCTATTCTTTAAATCTCCTATTGCAAGCAGAGACAGTAATTTCAATCCTAACATTATCGTCATTGATTATGATTCCGAAGAAGACACAAACAAAACCATAGTGGCTGGTGGACGCGCATCCATGAAGTCTTTCAACGATAAGCTTGAAACAGGCGCAAGTATTATTTATGAAGAAAATACCAATGGAAAAGCTGATCAGTTAGTTGCGGCTGATGCTACCTACAACATCACTAAAGATACTAAATTACATATCGAAGTAGCTGAATCGAAAACGACTGAAAGTGATTTCGAAAAAAGACAAGCAATGATTATCGAACTGGAAAAAGAAGTGGAGCAAATGGAAGCCCGTCTTTATGCAAAAAAGCATGATGAAGATTTTGGCATAAGCTCACAAACCAGTGAAAGTGGCACTGAAAAAGTAGGTGCAGAAGTCACTTATCGTTTGAATGACAAGACAAGATTAACCTCTCAGCTATTGTATGAAAACAATATTGAGAACGATAACAAACGCAAATTAGCGCAGGTAGGTATTGAGCATCGATATAAAAATATCGAATTAAATGCCGGTTTACGCCATACGCAAGAAAATCTTGGCAGTAATGATACCAGTGATGATATCACGACTACTTCTGACGTCAGTACCCATGAAAAAATCACCACGAATACCGTTATCTTAGGCGGCAGATACACAACCAAAAATGATAAAATTACGCTTCGTACTGACTTGGAAAAGAACTTCTCTTCTGATGATGGTAGCGAATTAAGCCCTGACCGTTTTGTTGTTGGTGTGGATGTGAAACTCCAACAAGGATTCACCGTCTTTGCTGAAAATGAAACCACAGACAATGGCATTGTTACAACGCATAACAACCGCGTAGGGGTGTATAAAGACCTGTGGAAAGATGCCAAAGGTAAGACAACTTATACACAAGAACGTACGGCAGAAGGCCAACGTAATTACGCTACCTTAGGGCTTAGTCAAAAACTTAAAGTGACGGATAAAATCAGCGCTGATTTTAGTATTGATCGTGCAGTTACAGTAGGTGATCAAAAATTCTTCAATACCGATGAAACGACCATTCAAGGAACAGACAGTGATGACTATACAGCGTTCTCTGTAGGTTTAGGTGCTAACGAAGAAGTCTGGAGTTGGACAACTCGTGCTGAATACCGCAATGGTAAGGTTTACGACAAGGTAAATTTCCTGGCCAGTGTTATTCGTCACCTTGATGATGGCAAACACCTCAGCGCTAAATTCTCCTACTACGATCAAGACAGTACCGAAGGAGATGCGGAGCAAAATATCAAACTCAGCTTAGGGTCTGCATGGCATCCGAAAGATGAGAGTTTTGTATTCTTCAGTCGCTTAGATTTAATTAGTGAAAAGGAAAATTCTATTGATGAAAGCAGTGAGTTTTCATCATCGGATACCGATACACGAAAGATCGTGCACAATATGCATTTCAATAAAATTCTTAATAAGGATGCGAAAAGAAAACTGCAATTCAGCATTCATCATGGCATTAAACATGTAAAAGATGAAAACAGCGGAGTTAAATACAGCACAACGGTTGATACAACTACAGTTGAATTACGTAAAGACATCAACAAACGCTGGGATATCGGAGCCCATGCAGGTTACTTGCATGACTGGAAAAGCAATACCATGGAAACAGTAGCCGGTGTATCAGTCGGTGTCACTCCTGCAAAAAATACCTGGATTGAAGCAGGTTACAATTTCGAAGGTTTTGATGATGAAGATTTTGACGAAAGTAACTTCAAACGAAAAGGCCCCTATGTCGACTTTAGATACAAATTTAATCAAGATTCACTCAATCTCAATAAACCACGTTCTCACAGAAAAGATGATAAACAAGCAGATCAAAAAGCAAACAAAGAAATCATGCTAGAAGCTGAGTAATCCATACCCTGATTCATTGGAAAAAACATCTAGGCACCCCCCACCTTTAAGCCCTTTTTTTATTTACGACGTAGAGTTAATAATAACGGGTAAAACAATGATAAAACTGTCAATAAGTCTGTACCAAGTATCCAGAAAAACCAACAAAGCGTGTGCAATTAATATAAAATAATTGCATACAAGAGAAATAATCAACATTACCACGAAAGTATTATCGCCAACATAATAACAACTCTATGGCTACATAGTATTTACATTTAAAGATTCATACCGCTGATGTTAAAAACTTTTTTACGCTTTATCCCCACATTACTAGGCTTACTGTTTAGCATTCTCGCTAATGAGTTAATGGCTGCTGGGCTGATTGTGAATGAAGCTTCAAACGGGATAAGTGGCGCAAAAGAATTCTATGAATTTATGGTTGTTGGTGACTCTGCAAACCCTACTTCTCCGGTCAATATTAATCAATGGATAGTAGATGATAACAATGGTGATTGGGGAGGAAGCATTACTGGCGTTGGTATCTCATCCGGATACATTCGATTTGATTCGCAAACTGATCCCGCCAATTGTTCTGGCTTAAACGCAATAACCCCGGGGTCTATTATCGTTGTCTATAATGGTGATGATACCAATGCAAATATGCCAAGTGACGACGCCACTGATTCAAATGGAGATGGTGTTTATATATTTCCTGCTGAAGGAAGCTGCTTAAAAACCTGTGCAGGGCCTCCAAGCTCGTCCGATGCAGGCTATTCTAGTTGCAGCACTCCGGCTACGCCGAATTATTCTACAATTGCCATGCGAAATGGTGGAGATTCCGCACAATCCAGAGATGCGAGTGGCAATTTGTTTCATGGTTTTACCTATGGAGACATACCAAGTCCCTACCCAACAAACTCTTTTAATGTGTCAACGGGTAGTGGTTCGTTAAGCACATTTCTATTTTCTTGTGGCAGTTGGTATATTGGCTCAAATTTTTCAAAGATATCTGCGATTGCCGATACGCCTGGGTCTACAAACAACGCTGCTAATGAGATATTTAGAACAAATATTCAGTCTGGTAGTTTTAATTACAGCAATCTGTCAGATGCTGCGAATTGTGCTGTGTTGTCAGATCCTAGCATCAGCTTACGAAAAAGTGCCCTGACAATATCTGACCCCATAAATGGCACCAGCAACCCAAAAACCATTCCGGGTGCCTTAAAACAATACGCAATAGAAGCAACAAACGCTGGTATCGGCGTCGCTGATCTTAATTCAATTGTGGTAACTGATGCTATACCCGCCAATACCGCTTTATACGTCGATGACATTTCCGGGGTTAGTACAGGTCCAATCCGCTTTGTTGATGGATCTCCACCCAGTGGACTCAGTTACAACTATGCAGGTTTATCAAGTGCATCGGACAATCTTAGCTTTTCCAATAATGGGGGCAGCAGTTATACCTATACACCAACACCAGATGCAGATGGCGTAGATGCCAATGTCACCCATATTCGTGTATCTACAACCGGTCAATTTCTGGGAACGACTGTAGCGGGTGATCCTTCATTTCAACTACTGTTTAGAGTAAGAGTAAAATAAGTATATCGATAGTAACCGCTATTAGTCACCCCCCTACTTTCAGGCATTTTTTATAAAAATTACGCCTGATTAAATTACATCATTATGGTATTTTTTCTAACACCTAATATGAAAAGTGTACCGAAATAACTCGCCATAGCGGCAAACACCAAGCCTAACAAAGTCAGTGCTTTGCTGCCTAAACCAGCAGCCTGCCACCAACTTTCGGCAGGATTAAAGTAAGTAACAATCACCGCCATTGCGATTAGACCAACCGCAATACGAAGAAAGTCTTTGACCCATACTTTTTTAAACGCTTGTTGGGGTTGATAGATTTGTTGCTTACGTAATTGATAAAACAGCAAGCCAGCGTTGATATAACCCGATAATGCTGTTGCCAGTGCTAACCCGGCGTGTGGCCCGAGAATACCCGATTGATACCACGGATAGACGATTAAGGCGCTCAATACAATATTACTGGCCATCGAAAAAATACCAATTTTTACAGGCGTCTTGGTATCTTGGCGTGAGTAAAAACCAGGTGCTAAAACCTTCACTAAAATAAATGCCGGCAAACCAAACGAATAAGTCATTAAACTCATACTCGCCATTTCAACCAGCGTCCAGTCATTGACACCGTTGGCTAGTACCGTTGCCAAAATAGGTTTTGCTAGTAGCATTAACCCAAGCATTGCGGGTAATGCAATCAGTAAACCCAATCGGATACCCCAATCCAGTGTTTGACTAAATGCTTTGCCTTTTGCATTGATGTGGTCACCCGAAAGCTTGGGCAGAATTACAATGCCAATCGCCACACCGATGATCGCTAAAGGCAGTTCTACAAAACGATCTGAGGCGTATAGCCAACTGATGCTGCCCACCGCTAGCATTGAGGCGATTGCGGTATTAATGAGTATATTGATTTGTGCGACTGACGAACCCAATAATGCCGGCACCATCAGTTTCATGATGCGTTTAACGCCTTCGTGCCCTCTTTTAAAACTGGGTTTTGGCATTAATCCTAATTTGATTAAGGTAGGTAGTTGAAAAGCGAGTTGTAAAATACCGCCAATGATCACACCCCAGGCCAACGCTTCAACAGGTTGTTCAAAATGTGGCGCCCACCAGATTACCGATGAAATTAACGCGACATTTAACAGTACAGGCGTAAATGCAGGTACGGCAAACTTCTGGAACGTGTTTAATATTGCGCTGACAAACGCAGATAATGCGATAAAGAAGATGTACGGGAAGGTGATCAATAACAGGTGTGCGGTTAAATCAGCTTGTGAGCTGTCTTTAACATTAGCCTCATCACCAAATAAAAAACCGGGTGCAAAAATGATCGCTAACAAAGGTGCTGCAATCATCCCAATGATGGTAATAATAAAGAGCACTAGCGTTAATGTGCCAGCCACATGATTGAGTAACTTCTGTAAATCTTCCTGACTTTTACTTTCTTTGTATTCTGCTAAAACCGGAATAAATGCCAGCGAAAATGCACCTTCGGCAACCATTCTGCGTAAAAGATTGGGGATGCGAAATGCAACAAAGAAGGCATCAAGCGCACCACCAGCAGGGAAAAAATGAAAGATAATCGCATCACGTGCTAGCCCAAGCACACGGGATATCATTGTCATAGCGCTTACGATAGCGCCCGAGCGGAGCATTCGACTCATTCAAATTCTCAGGTTATTTTTGTCAGGCGGAGTGTATTACGCAACCGCATTAACAACAAGACGTCACAGTAAGTTTAAAAGCTAAAGAAGCGTATTACGCGCAACTCCCGGGGTGATACCCGTAATCTGTTTAAATGCCTTTCTGAATGCGACTTCGCTGCTATAGCCAACCAGTTCTGCAATTTCCAACATCGATTTTTTACCTTCTTTTAATTCGGCATTGGCGAGTTGCATACGCCATTCACCCACATAGGTCATCGGCGGTTTACCTAATAACTCAGAGAATCGTGCAGAAAATGGCGCTCGGGATATGCCCGCTTCCATCGCCAGTTTTTCAACCGTCCACGCTTCGGCAGGATTATCGTGAATCGCAGTCAGCGCACGACTAACTTGAGTATCGGTTAAAGCCGCTAATATTCCTGATTGCGGCGCACTGTCATTGATATGCGAACGCACCGCATAGATAAATAGAATCTCAGACAGTTTATCAATCACCACATCTGAACCCGTGACGGAGTTGTCTGTTTCTGACTTCATCAAATCAATTAATATTTGTAAACGCGGCTCAATAACATTGCCACTGCCTTTTACTATCACCGTGTCGGGTAATGCATTGATTACAGGATTGCGTCTAGGATCATCAAAATCAAAGTAACCACAGATTAAAGCGGTAGCGCCATCGACATCACATGAATCTACTTCAATAGGATTTGAAACGTGTTCATCTTCGTTATAAATCTCAACATCCGTGATGCTATGTTTCGAGTCTCGGGGGAAGACAATCAAGTCTCCCGTATGCAGTGGAATGGCCTTTTCTTCATCGGGTAGATGCAGAAAACAATTGCCCCCTGCAATTAAATGGAAGGTACTGCGCCCTGAACCGGATGTGTCTATCACCCACGATCCACAATAACTGGCATGAAAAAACACGCTGGCTTTAAATCGTAATAATCGCAACACACTACTGAGAACATCTGCATTAATCATGATTACTCCTTATTCGAAAAAAAGCCCCTAGCTTTTCATAGAATCGTTTTTTTAAAACAAAACTCTCATCCCGTTAAAGCATAAATTCCTTAGGTCATTTTAAACAGCAAAATGAAAAAGTCCCTTAAAGTGGGGGGGTGCCTTTCTTGAATATTGAATCGTTATTCACAATAAAAATAAACAAAAAGACGATCAGACATATTAGCGAGATTCCCAGACGTAGTTGCAAATTGAGCAAATCCCTAAAATACAATCATAGACAGATTATAAGGAACTCAAAATGAATCCACTAAATACATTACTACAAAAAGCAGCAACACAGAATCAAGCTGCCTTTCAACAACTCTATACTGAAGTGTCACCGAAATTATTTGCGTTGTGCTTACGCTTAGTCAATTACGATAATGAAGCTGCGGAAGAAATTCTTCAAGAAGCTTTTATCAAAATATGGAATAAAGCCGATAAGTTTGACGTAGAAAAAGGGAATGCAATGGCGTGGATGAGTACCATTGTTCGTAATCAAACATTTGACCGTTTACGCAGCTATAAATCACGCCCTGAATTGGTAGAAGAAACAGAATACGAAACCATCGAATACACGGCCAACGATTTACAACCAGAACAGAAGCTTCTTTACAGACAACAAATAGCTAAATTCAAGGATATGCTGGACGAGCTACCCGCAAACCAACGCGAATGTATCACTCATTCTATTGTTTATGGACGATCACATTCTCAAATTGCAGATGAGATGAATGTTCCTTTAGGTACTGTGAAAGCCTGGTTACGAAGAAATATCAAAATCATCCAGGATGTGATGTCAGATACTGATGCTTACGGGTTACATTAATCCGTAAGTTTGGCACTTAAGAGATTGATATTGTTTAATATTAAGGATATATAAAAGCTATTCTGAATCTATCTCAGTACCTTTCCAACCAGCCGTTAGCGTGTATAAATCATCGACACAATCAACAGGCAAACTGACGTTTAGTGAAGCTTTATCAGAATATTCGCTGGCTAAAAGAATGCCTTTCTGACTTTCAATCCAGCGCCTTAACGTCGGTTCATCGGCATAATCACATTCAATTTTAACGTCTTGATGCGGTACTTGCTCAATCAGTGTGAGTAATTCAGACGCCTGTTGCGTGGCAGTGCCATAAGCCCGAACCAAGCCGCCTGCACCTAACTTGATACCACCAAAATAGCGTATCACGACAGCTACCACATCTCCGATATTCTTATGTTGTAACACATTAAGAATAGGCTTACCGGCGGTGCCACTCGGTTCACCATCGTCATTGGCGGCTGCGCTCGCCGCATTATCAGGATTACCTAGAATGTATGCCCAGCAATGATGCCTCGCATCGGGATATTCCGCTTTGGCTTGATCGACTAATTGAATCGCTTCTTCTCTGGAGGTAGCGGGCGCAATCCAGCAAATAAATCGGCTTTTTTTGATTTCGTATTCTTCAATGACTTTGCTTTTGGGTACTCGATACGATGCTATAACAGGCTTATTACTCACTAACTTAAATCATCCCATGACTATTTTATAGATTTAGAATATCTAATGCGCATAGAATACAACAATAAACAGTATGCCACCCCCCTACTTTGAGGCAGTTTTTTTAAAAGCATATTCGGGTATTGTTAGATTACTGATTTAAGCTCTGGATTAACTGATAAACAAATCATTTAAATAAGCACTAGTGATATCTGAGGGATTGCTAGCGAAATTAGACACATTGGGGAATATTTCTGGTATCAATGATTCCTCTAAACCAAACCACTGACAGATACTCGCATTCACTTGATCTTGTGAAGTGGTTGGAATAATACGGCCTTTATCACTGTAATCATCAGGACCATCTGGATTAAGATCAGGCAATGTACCTATCATAGTGCCACCATTAAGCGTACCTGAAGCTGGATTTCCTGAACCACCCATAACAAAGTGATGTGAACCCCAGGCATGATCAGTACCTCCACCGGCATTGATACTCAGTGTACGACCAAAGTCAGACATGGAGAAAGTAGTGACTTTATCTGCATGGCCTAATTCTTCCATCGCTTTCTGGAATTTCCACAAACCCAGGCTTAGTTCACGTAATAGTTTTGCGTGTCCATCAGCCTGTCTCGCGTGGGTATCGTAACCACCTAAGCCCACGAAAAATATTTGTCGCTTATAATTCCCCGTATTAAAATCATCGTTAACGCCTAAATCAATCATCTTAGCGACATTTTCCATGCGTGGTATAAAACCCGTATCAATCCCTTGTTGAAACCCTAAATCATCGGTTGAAGGCACATCGAACAAGCTCTCGCCATAAGGTCCTTTAGTACTATACGTTATGTCTTTGCGTTCCCATGTAGCGGTTAACAGGTCAAAATTATTCATTGAACGTTCGAGTAATCCTGCACTGAGTTTTTGAAAAGGATCTTTATTTTTACCAACTGCAATTAACTCTCTAAATAAATCACGTCTCTCATCGCTCCATGAACCTGCATTTAATTTCATGTCGTTAAACGAAGAAGGATTGCCCGGATTTAAAATCAACGGACTTGTTGTATCTCCTATCAATAAGCGACTATTTCCTGAATATGAAATATTTAAGCCCAGTGATGAATTATTGTTAACGCCTGCCCAGCTATCTGCAATCTTACCTGCCCAGCCAATTGCATCCAGATTGTCAGCTTGCCCTGTTTGAAGCGCTCGTTGTTGATGATTATGCGCAAATAAAAATAGCGGTAAATTAGCGGTTTTATTTTGAATCTGTTCTCGCGTTACGGGTGCTACCATATTTCCCGAATTAGCAATAATAGACAATTTATCATCGGTAACAAGTTGCGCGAACTCAGGCATTACAGCGTTTACCCCTAATGGAATTCCTTTAGCGCCAAGATCATAAAAACCTTTGGTATAAGCTGATTCTTGAGATAGGTTAACATTGTATAGATTCGAACTACCTCCACCCATTGTACCGTTATGCATGGCTGAGCTTATCGATGATAAACCAAGATCATTTTTTTGTACGGCAAGCGCAGCACGAATAGCGGCATAATCAGCATGTGTTGCATCGCTAGGTACCAGCATATTAAAACCGTCATTTCCGCCCAGCATAAAGACACAAACCAGTGCTTTGTAATCTGAAAAATCCGGCGTTGCCGCGACTGCTTGATTCATCAGCGCTAGTTGACCTACAGTACCTAAGGTACTAGAAGCACCACCCGCGGCAAGTAGCTGCATAAATTTTCGACGATTCATTTTACTAGTCATGGAAATATTTCCTGATTGTTTTAATTTTTTTATTCTTTTACTTTTACTTTTACTTTTAGAACGAATACTTTAAATAATTTTAAAAGTTGTCGTTACTTTTGCACCATATAAGCACTAGATGTAGCGATGTAGCGTATAGTTTCAGAGACTAAATAATGTGCCGCTCGTACTGTATTAGAATTATTATAAGTACCCGACGTTAACATAAAGTTGGTTAAGGCCTGTCTAAAGGTAGCGTCCATGGTGTTACCTAACATGATTTTATCAAGATGGTCTAATAACGCATTTACTGCTATTTCACGGTCTTCAATATTTCTCATATTACTAAAGTCACCATTTGTATCACCATCTAAAGCTTGTTCGAATAGCTCAAACTCACGATCGTAATTAACAATAATATTGGTACTCCAGGTCGTTTTATTTGCTGCAAATTCAGCCAGTGTTTCCTCATTTATATTATTTATCCAGTTCTTTTCATATCGTTGCATATGACTGGCTATTTTATTATGCGCACTCAATATATTGCCGTCTGTTTGTATTTGAGATTCTGGTGAAACCAGTTTGTTAACAGAAAACTCCGTGTTACTAGGGATGTAATCAGGTTGATAAAAGTTAAATACTGAACTTGATCTCAACGGGGCTTGCCCAAAATCATTACTAGGGAAACTATAGGTATAAACGCCATTTACCGTTGCACTTCTACCGTCACCTCTATCGCTATCCGCTCTGCCTTTCCAGCCATTTAATGGCGTTGCATTAAAACTTCTAAGTAATTGAGTAAAGACTAATATCGGTTCTTTGAGTTTGCCAAAATAGGCGCTTTGGTTGCTTGAATCTCTTGCTTCAGAATCAGTAAGAATAGCGTTAACAACTGCTTTTAAATCACCTTTTACGCCTGCGCCATTATCATTAAAAACACTAGCTACTCTGGCGACATACGCAGATGAAGGGTTTGACGTAACCAGATTCATAATCAGATTTTTACTGACAAATGGAGCAATATTAGGATGTTGGAATATCACATCTAAAGCAGCATCTAATCCACTGCCGTCAGTGCCAGAATTTAATGCAAATGTTTTACCTAAGACCGTTACATCACCATCGCCACCTTCGGCAACCTCATCTTCGTGATGTTCAGGATGAAATACCATGGGAGCAGCATAATCTGCCCTTCCCAGATTAGTCCCACCATAGTAAGTATTTCCTTTGGTATCCCAACCGGTCATTACTTTGGCTAGTTCGACGATATCTTCTTGCCCATAGGTTGGTACTTGAACAGAACCAGAATCTGGGTAGCTATTCACATTGCCATCGCGATTTGGTGAACCATCTAAATTAAGTTCGGACAAACCAATTGTGAATAATTGAATCAATTCACGTGCATAGTTCTCATCAGGGCGTGTCGATGTTTCAGGGTTCGCTTTTTGGTTACCCTGATAAGTCAGATAAACGCCCATTGTGGCACTTCGTGAAACCTCGCCTAAAAGCGTTCGATAATTGCCAAATGCATTTTTAGCCAATATGTCATAAAAGTAAGCAAGACTATCACCGCGTTGATCTAAACGCGGATCTTTTGCAGAGACAACAATTAACTGGCTTAAGGCATAAGCGATACGTTGTCTTAATTGATCACTACCATGTCGGACATTATCCGGATGACCCAATGCATTCTCAAACCAGGTCGACATTTGATAATATTTTACATTCCAGTTAGGTAAATCTACACCTGAGTTAAAGGTATACCCGGATTGTACCCAGCCTATGGAAGGTTCAGCTAATTGTGCGACTTCTGCGGTTCTTTGTAGATGTGTTTTATGGGAATCAGATGGATTGTCATAGGCTGATGACATATCAAGCTGGTTCTCAATCCATGCGTCTACTCCTATCTTAACAACCGTGTCGATATCTTCTTCTGTAGCGCCAAAAGTAGCCTGACTTAATAAACGATAAGCGCTATTAACTGATGCTGCCCGTGATGAGTCTTCAGGGTATTCGTCTTTACTATTGATGACCCCATCAGCATCTGAATCAGATTCATCCGTACTATCACATACATCGCCCTTGCCATCATTATCAGTATCTTGTTGATTTTTATTGGGTGCTGCAGGGCAATTATCAACTGAATTTATTATTCCATCGTAATCATCATCACTGATATCCGTAGTATCACAGGCATCACCGACACCGTTATTGTCTAGGTCACTCTGATCTGTATTTGATATTGCAGGGCAATTATCATTACTGTTCAAAATACCGTCACTATCATTGTCGCGATTGTCTGTTGTATCACAAGCATCGCCCTTACCATCATTGTCAATGTCACTTTGGTTGGGGTTTGATTTAGCCGGACAATTATCTGTTTCATTGGGGTGACCATCGGCATCATCATCACGATCATTACTCAAATCGCAAACATCACCACTGCCATCATTATCTATATCTTGTTGATCAGGGTTCGCAATACTTGGGCAATTATCTAAGTTATCTGCAATACCATCCTGATCATAATCCTGGTCAGTGGCAGTCACATCTAATTGATCTAATAAACTCTGAATTTTTGCTACTGAATCAACGTCACCTTCGTTTAATTCAGCGACTTTTTCATTAATTTTTGCCAGATTTGAATTATTAACACCTTGCAAACCCGCATCGATATAATCTTGTACTTGTGGTGTTGCTGATGCCCCTGCAGTTTGGGCGTACTGACTTATCTTTAGCAGAGCTATCTGACTTACATCAGGTGTATCAGGAATATTTGGAGTATCAGGAGTATCAGGAGTATCAGGAGTATCAGGAGTATTTGGATCATCCAGGGTTTCAGATGAATCGGAGTCTAAATGTTCGTTAGTATCAGAACCGGATCCTCCACCGCCACACCCACTGAGTACCAGTACCGAAGCAAATAGAATAGGAAGTAGCTTGCCCATAGAAAACTCCATCATTATTTTTATTATTGATCAACCTCACAAACCAGACACATAAGCTAAATCAATCATAAGTATATCTAATGATTACATACAACTTAGCCATGTTCACTTCGATCAGACAAGTGGTTAGTGAGTTTAATCTGTTTCCTATATTTACTTATTACTTATATCAGGCACCCCCCTACTTTGAGCGAGATTTTTTAACAGAAAACAATGAGTTTTAACTCATGGCTATTCATCCAACTTTCCATCCAGTTCAGTCAGGCTTTGAATAACTATAGTAGGATCGATTCCCCATGGGTCAAAAATTGCCTGTTCTGTGCGTTTCACCCATGCAGCACTCATCCCTATATTTACTGCACCAATCACATCAAAAGGATTGCTAGAGACTAACCAGGCGTTATCAGTAGTGGATTCAGATTGCTTCATAAAGTGATGATAAACAGAAGGATTCGGCTTAAATGTTTTTAGATCATCGACACTCACAACACCATCGAAAAAGTCTCTTATACCTGCTGTCACCAGTAACATCTCTACTGCTTCAGCACTGCCATTAGAGAAGGCATATAGTTTGTGTCCTGAATCTTTCATTGCAGTCAAACCATCGGTGACATCATCAAAAGCTGGTAAGGTTTTATAGCTTTCTAGCAATGCCTGTTTATCTGATTCAGGCAAATTCAATCCATAAAATATACAAGTGTATTCAAGTGCCTGCGCTGTACAAACTGCGAAGTTCTGGTATTCCTGCATTAGACCACGTCTAAAAGAGTATTCCAGTTGTTTCTCTCTCCAGGTGTTTGAGAATCCCTGAGCACTAACGCCTTCAATACCACCAACAATTTCTTCTAATTTACTCACAACGCCGTGCGTATTTATGAGTGTTCCGTATACATCAAAAGCGATACTTTTCTGTGAGCTAGCGGGCATAATTAATCCTTCTTATGTTCTGTTTATTGTTTAAAGATGATAGTTATTTATAAAAATATTTATAAAGTAGCAATGTAACAATACAGCTTAGTCTATTTCTAGAGTAATACTGTACGTATACCCATCTTGATTAGATGACACCAAAATCAAAGACTATTCAACCACGTTGCAACAGCAGCGGTGACTTCATTTCCTTTACCTTTAAAATAATGATCCCCACCCGGAACAATCACTTGAGATGACTTTGGATTTCCTGCCATTTTAATATCAGTAAGACGACCTTCCGCCATTCTAAGCACTGCCGGATAATCTTTATCACCGTATATATCGAGTACAGGAACTTTCATTTCAGCCAATGGAAATGGTTCTGCCATCTTTTGCTTATAATCAGTGGCACCCATACCTGCACCGATATAGCCAATCACAGACTCATCCAGTAACCCTTTTTGATTGCGAACCCAATCCATCGCCATGTGCGCGCCACAACTGTGAGCAAGAATCACTATTTTCTTTACACCCTGTTGTTTTAAATAGGTGATGCCCATATCTATGCGCGCTGCCGCTTGCGGGAATAAAGGCACATAATCATAGTACTTAGCTGATTTTTCTAACACTGGCATTTGTAAAGATAGGGTGCGCCAGCCACTTACTGGCAGTTGGGTTCGTAATGGATATATGGCGTCTTCCCAGTTTGGATGAAATCCACGTCCGTGAAGAATAAGTACTGCACCTTTCTCAGCTTTATCAGATTCCTCAGCTTCAGCCTCCATATCTATCGCCATAAATGCATGGCCTTCATTGACTGTATCCTCAAGGAAGATTACCTCTCCGTCGAGAACTGCATCTTCGACTTCAACTGCCATGCGCTTTTCGCGTTCTAGATCGGCTTTAGTGACAATGGCTTTAGCAAAAACATTAAAAGACATACTAGATAACACTAATAACATGCTGATTAATAGTGTATTTATAATCCTTATTCTCATTGTTTCTCCTCAATACTCATGACTTGTTATGACCTTCACAGGAGTTATTTCATTTGCCTGTAAAAATGGATTTCTTGAGAATATCATAGCCACAAGCGAGGAATCTATTTCACTATCCGCAAAAAAGGGTTAAAACCTGTTAAACAGCATTGCTGAAAAGGGTGATTTTAGACAGCCCTGTTTCCTTTTTGTTCTTTACCTTTCAGTCGATTAAAGGTACTTTGTCAGTTACCGTAAGAAAGCCTGACACATCAGAAATATCTTTCTTAACATAGGGCTTAAACACTATAAAAATCCATCTCTGCAAGAGATGTTTAAAAGGGTTTGTATAAATAATGAGTAATGACTATAACGCTGAATCGATAAAAGTTTTAAGCGGGCTTGACCCTGTACGAAAAAGACCGGGCATGTACACCGAAACGACCCGTCCTAATCATCTTGCTCAGGAAGTTATTGATAATAGTGTCGATGAGGCACTCGCTGGTTTTGCCAATAAAATACACGTCACTCTGCACGCCGATGGCTCACTCTCAGTAACCGATAATGGCCGTGGTATGCCGGTTGATATTCACCCGGAAAAAGGTGTTTCTGGCGTTGAAGTAATCTTGAGTACCTTACACGCAGGTGGTAAGTTTTCAGACAAAAATTACGAGTTCTCTGGCGGTTTGCACGGTGTCGGCATCTCCGTGGTAAATGCACTATCACTTATCCTTGAAGTCAGAATCAAACGCGATGGCAAAGAATACGAAATGGTATTCGAAAACGGTCACAAAGCATCCGAACTTGAAGTCATCAATACTGTTGGCAAAAAGAATACCGGAACATCGCTGCACTTCTGGCCCAATGGACAATACTTCGACACCGTTAAGTTTTCGGTTAGACGCCTAAAGCACAACCTCCGTGCGAAAGCCGTATTATGCCCTGGCTTACACATTGCATTCACTGAAGAAGCCAAGAATGAAACCGTAGAATGGTATTACGAAGATGGTATTCAGGATTACCTACTAGAAGCTATTGACGGTTTTGAAAGATTACCGCTTGAGCCTTTTCTAGGCGAATTTAAAAGCAAAGGCGAAGCTGTCGATTGGGCATTATGCTGGTTACCCGAAGGTGGCGAACTGGTTCAGGAAAGCTATGTAAACCTGATTCCTACTTCACAAGGTGGCACACACACCAATGGCCTAAGAACAGGCTTGACTGATGCCTTGCGTGACTTCGCTGAATTTAGAAATCTATTACCACGTGGGCTAAAACTGGCTCCTGATGATATTTGGGATAAGCTGTGCTTTATCCTGTCTTACAAAATGCTCGATCCCCAGTTTTCTGGTCAAACCAAAGAACGTTTATCTTCACGTGCGGCAGCAGGCTTTGTTTCGGGCGTGGTCAAAGACGCGTTTAGTTTATACCTAAATCAAAACCCAACGGTTGGCGACTTGATCGCCGAACACGTTATCAATAACGCACAAAAGCGAGCAAAAGCATCTAAAAAAGTAGTTCGTAAGAAAATTGCTACTGGCCCGGCACTTCCTGGCAAGTTAGCGGATTGTAGCTCACAGGACCTCAATCAAACTGAAATATTTCTGGTAGAGGGTGACTCGGCAGGTGGTTCTGCCAAACAGGCACGAAGTCGTGAATTTCAGGCAATCATGCCATTGCGCGGTAAAATTCTGAATACCTGGGAAGTCGATTCTTCACAAGTTCTAGCCTCTAACGAAATACACGATATTTCAGTGGCGATTGGCGTCGAGCCTGATAGTCAGGACTTAAGCGAATTACGCTACGGCAAAATTTGTATTCTCGCCGATGCAGACTCGGATGGTGCGCATATCGCCACCTTAATCTGCGCCCTGTTCGTGCAACACTTTTCTACCTTGGTAGCTGCGGGACATGTGTATATTGCAATGCCACCTTTGTACCGAATTGATATCGGTAAAAAAGTAGAATACGCACTCGATGAAGAAGAGTTAAAGGCCACGCTGGATCGCATCGAAGCGGAAAAAATGACGGGCAAAATCAGTGTCACACGCTTCAAAGGTCTGGGTGAGATGAATCCACTGCAACTTCGTGAAACCAGTATGGATCCTGATACACGACGTCTGGTTCAACTGACCATGCATAATCCTGAAGAAACACGTGCAGTGATGGATTTATTATTAGCCAAGAAACGCGCCCCTGATAGAAAAGCCTGGCTCGAAGAAAAAGGTAATTTAGCTATTATCTAATGTAGATTACACTCTTAACTTACTGTTTTAAAAACTCTAAAACTATATGATTAATAATAAGTACACCCCCCTACTTTGGGGCACTTTTTCTAATAATAATAAATCGTATGGACACTCTTAATACATTATTTGCATCAATTAATTACCGCGATCCAGTATGGATTGCGGTTGCATATTTGTGTGGTTTTTTGATCTGGCAAATAAAACTTCCGCCTATGGTAGGTTACCTATTAGCAGGTTTCATTCTGAGTGTATCCGGTGCTACAGGCGGAGAATTTCTCGATGAGATGGCAGACCTAGGCGTCACGCTATTATTGTTTACCATCGGTTTAAAACTCAATATCAAACAACTGTTACGGCCTGAGATATGGGCAGTAACCACCATCCACATGGCACTTATAACCCTGATTACCGCTTTCGTACTGGTATTACTGGCTGCCGTTAAAATCCCTATTTTTTCGCAAATGAGCACGCAATCAATCTTGATTGTCAGCTTTGCTCTTTCTTTTTCCAGCACCGTGTTTGCCGTTAAAGTTTTTGAAGACAAAGGCGGCATGGCATCCCAATATGGACGTATCGCTATTGGTGTATTGATCATGCAGGACATTGCTGCAGTGATCTTTCTATCAGTATCTACAGCGAAAATTCCTTCTGTGTGGGCCGCAGTCATGATCGGCGTGTTGATACTGTCAAAACCGATACTTATTTTCTTATTAAAGCGCGCGGGTCATGGTGAATTACTGATTTTATATGGACTGGTGTTAGCGCTAGGTGGATCATCGTTATTTGAGTTAGTCAGTTTGAAAGGCGATCTTGGTGCACTCTTCTTTGGCTTGTTATTGGCGCAACACCCAAAGTCTGGTGAGTTGGCAAAATCACTGCTAAGTTTGAAAGAGTTATTTTTGGTAGGCTTCTTCCTCAGCATCGGCATATCAGTAGTTATTACTCAAGAAACGTTGCTTATCACACTGTTTTTATTACTGATAATTCCGATAAAAGTCATTCTATTTAACACCCTGTTTATGCGTTTTAAAGTACGCGCCAGACCATCTTCTCTGGCTTCTTTTTCACTCGGAAACTTTAGTGAATTTGGTCTGATTGTTACTGCGATTGCGGTTAATAATCAATGGTTAGACCCTCAATGGTTGGCAATTATGGCTATTGCCGTGGTTGGATCCTTTGTGATTGCCTCACCGCTGAATGTATTCAACACCAATATTTATGATCTGATGCCTGAATTTCTACAGAAATTCGAACACA
Source organism: Cocleimonas flava (assembly GCF_004339015.1). Taxonomy (GTDB): domain Bacteria; phylum Pseudomonadota; class Gammaproteobacteria; order Thiotrichales; family Thiotrichaceae; genus Cocleimonas; species Cocleimonas flava. The sequence goes on from NZ_SMFQ01000004.1 coordinate 42,683, forward strand.
AACAGCGCCTTCCCGGAGAAGATTTGATCGTCCTTAAAAACACCCGTGTGCTCATTTGCGGCATGGGTCGTATCGGTGTCGGCGCTTATGATCAAATGCATTTGAAATACGATGGAAATATTATTGGTATTGATTTTGATGATGCGTGCGAAGAACATGATAAAGCGGGTTTACGCAATACCATCCGCGGGGATGCCACCAGCCCTGACTTTTGGCGTAGAGTTAAAATCGAAAACGTGGATTTGTCGCTGGTAATGCTATGCATGCCAAACTATAAAAGTAATGTAAATGCTGCCATTGCTTTACGCGAATGGGGCTACAAAGGCGAAATAGCAGCAGTAACGAAATATAAAGATGAAGAACAAGAACTTCATCAGAACGGTGTGGATATCACCTTTAATATCTATGCTGAGATTGGCACTGGTTTTGCGCAACACGTACTACAGCAAAATGCCCAGTCTGAAGATGCTGCCGAGCTGATATCCGAATACGCTTCAGAAACCATCGCTGAGAAAAACTGAATAATTGTTTAGTCACCCCCCTACTTTAGGGGCGTTTTTTTAGTCTGCCCACTAGATTAATCAACCAATACATTAGTCAATACAAGAAGAGAAACCATAGTAACAATGCCTACACTTAAAACAGTCGATGAATACATCAACCTCAAACCAGTTGCTGCAGACAAGCGCCTAACTTATGGTGATGATCCCGAACAATTTGGCGATTTATATTTGCCTAAAGATTCGGAAAAACCTGTTTCTGTGATTGTATTACTTCACGGTGGTTGTTGGCGTGCTGCGCATAGTCTGTTGCAATTAGGCGAACTCTGCCGCTCATTAACTGATTTGGGTTACGCGGTATGGAATTTAGAATACCGACGTCTAGGCAATGGAGGCGGCTGGCCAACAACCTTCACAGATGTAGCCAAAGGCACAGATTACCTAACAAGCATCGCCACAGAATACTCACTGGATTTAACACAAGTCATTACCATGGGTCATTCAGCAGGTGGACATCTGGCCTTATGGTTAGCGAATAGACCGCAATTAACGACTGATAGCGAGTTATACACTCAGAATCCTTTAAACGTCTCTGCGGTGATTTCATTAGCTGGAATACCTGACTTAGAGAGCGGAGTAACGGAAAACATCTGTCGTGGTGCCTGCCAGGAGTTAATGGGCGGATTACCGGAAGAATACCCCGAACGTTATCAACAAGGATCTCCGCATCATTTATCATTAAGTAAAAAAGGAATGAGAGACAACTTCCCGCAAATTCATTTACTGGGTGAACTTGATCCTATTGTTCCACTCGATTATCTAAAAACTGCCCTAAACCAGCAACAAGACCAATACACGCTTCAAGTGATTCCCGATATTGGTCATTTTGAAATGGTAATGCCGGATACTGTTTCATGGCCTTATATAAAACGATCTTTGCAAATGCTAAATGAATCATCAAGCTTGTAATAAAGATAACTTACATAGACTACTAAACCCTTAATAAGCTAAATACAAATCCTGACGATGAATACAAATAGTAAACTAGAACAAAGCTGGTTAGACAAAATCGGTGAAGAATTTGATAAGCCCTATATGCAGGAATTAAAGCAATTTCTTCACAATGAGAAAGCTCAGGGTAAAAACATTCTTCCACCTGCTTCATTGTGGTTTAACGCATTAAATAACATGCCATTCGAAAAACTCAAAGTGGTGGTTCTGGGTCAAGACCCCTATCCTACAGCCGGTCATGCTCATGGACTTTGCTTTTCTGTTTTACCTGACGTAAAGCCACTCCCCAAATCTTTATTGAATATAAACAAAGAGTTACAAAGTGATCTTGGTATAGACAATAGCCATACCGGTTATTTACAAAGCTGGGCAGAACAAGGCGTGTTATTACTCAATGCCGTACTAACCGTTGAAGAAGGCAATGCAAATGCACATCAAGGCAAAGGCTGGGAAAGGTTTACCGACTCCATCATACAAACCATTAATGAAGAAAAAGAACACGTGGTTTTTATACTCTGGGGCGCTTACGCGCAGAAAAAAGGCGTATTTATCGACACCTCAAAACACCTTGTGATTAAGTCTGCTCACCCTTCTCCGTTATCCGCGTATCGTGGATTTTTTGAGAGCAAGCCTTTTTCTAGAACCAATGCATATTTGGAAGAGTTTGGTGAAACACCAATTGATTGGCAATTACCAAAAAACAGCCTGTAAGTAGGGGGGTGTCATTTTCTAACTAACATGCATTGTGATTTTGTTTTTCTTAGCGCTTCTTTCTAACTCGTCACACATAAAACGGCTTCAATTTTATAATATAACTTATGCTTTAAAATATTGTTTAATCGCTAAAAAGAATGAAATTCTTTCATTCTCAGCTAACGTTTTATATTTTTCATGAAAGTCAGCTTCACTCAGATTGTAATGCATAATAACTTCTTCAATCTGTATCTGTTTTTGCCCTTGATCAATGTCGTAAAAATCTTTATCCGCCATATACCAAACTAATAAATATGGTGTCACGGTAGTTTGTTTAAATTCTTCGCTAAATAAGTCTTTTGCAATACACGCTCGTATAAATAGTATTTTATCGACTGCTTCAATATCACTGCTTTTATTTATAAATGTCTGAAAATCAAAATTATCCTTTGTACAACCTTCAAGACGATCTTCGAAAGTTGTTTCAGAATTCTCAGGCTTCGGCATCTGTTGTAAACGTTGTGCCATTTTTACGTATATTTTTTCATTACTAATATTTGACGCTCTTTCTAATACAATTGAAATTGCTGTATTTAAGTCTTCATACCCTAAATCTTCGTAAAACATATCGAACATGGGCACCAGTAAATAACTCTTCTTCCAAGTATTTTTATTCATTTCAGCTTCTTTCACAAAAAGTGACTGCCACTTACTTTTATCGTTTTCTTTTGTCGTTAATATACGAAGAAATGAGAATCCAGGCTGATAAGGGTTATTATTTAGATAGTCATTTACCTTATCCCATTCCTTGTTTTTGTGAAGATCATTGATGAACTCAAGCACTCTGTCCGGCTGCTTTTCAAATTGTGTCATCGTATACTCGACCTGATCATCTTCTGGCACCATCGCTTTTTTTATCTGTTCTTTATGATGGATTATTCTTTGATTAAACAGTGTCGTGTTGTTCTTATTATCAATTTTAATTGGATAGGATTCTGTTTTTTGGAGTTCAGCAAAGAATAGCAGCGCACCCTTGATTAAGGGATGATCACTATCCTTCATCAATGATTGTATCTCTTCAAACCGCGCATCTTCGAGCAACCCAAAATGCATAATCCAATACAAGGCTAAATGCGGATCGCCTTTGAAATAAGGTTTACCAGCGTTGTAACGGGTATCAACGGCTTCAACGTTTTTCCAATAATCTATGGGACCATCACTTCTGTGCTTCCAGTTTGAAAAAGTCCACATTATCCAGAAGAAACGATAGGCAAGGTCTTTAGAAGATATATGATCTTCCTTTAAGGGTTTATCCGCTTTTACTAACTCCAATGAATAGTCATCATGGCTCATAAGATACATCCCAGTGCCATGACGTTTGTCTTCAACTATCTGATCACTCTCAATGTAATGACCATAGTGTTCTCCGAATTCAAGTTCCTGTAATTCAAAACCAGCGAAGTTATAGTAAAGTGAATGCCAGTTTCGTAAATACCCTTTAAAGGCAGTTAAGAGTAAGTCATCATCAATCTGATCTTGATTGAGGTTATCTTTTAGAAGACTTTTGTCCTGCTTCAATAGATTAAAAAGTGAATCTTCATCAACCCTATTTTTTTCATTTAAAACACCATCAACGAATACATTTTTATTCGTTGTACTGTATTCATGATTAAATATCATTTTTTCATCCAGGCCCTTAACACTATGATCTTTTGCATGAATCAGTACATCAGTCTGCAGATTACCTGCTACCTCTATAAACCATGATCTCGAAGCAGCCGGTAAATAGGTAAAATTATTAACCAGAAAATCCTGTGCGAACAGTATGAGTGCAAAACCTTTATTTTGAACATAATTATCTACACGTACATTTCCAGCAACAATTAGAAAAGTATTGCTTTGAAAAAACGTTTCAGTTTCTGCCATCAAAGTTCCATTGACGATTAAATCACCCGTAATAAATAGCGAGGTTTCATCGGCGTTTAAGCGCAAAGATTCATCAACAACTAAATTCCCCTCTATCACTTTTAAGGGTGAATACTTCATAAAGGATTTGTAGTTCTTATCGCTGAATTTTTCTTTCAATCCTGGGTGCTGTTTTAACAGCGCTTCCTTTTCAAATTTCTGCTCTTTATATTTTTTATTTAATGCATCTACAGATTTATAATGCTGTAAAAGCGCAGAACGCTCTTTTTTACTGCTAACGTCAAGATCATAGCTTTTCTGCTTTGTTAGTTCTTCCTTAAACCAGCTGTCTCGTTTTTCTTTCGACTCAAAGAAAAGTGTGTGATAAGTAAAGTCTTCTTTATCTGGACCTTCTGCCCAATGTTGCACCATATTTTCATATAAATCATAAACATGCTGATCGATATAAACCGAATTATCGATAGTTTGAGCAAAAATTTCGCTTGTTTTTTTAGCCGTAAAAATTTCAATGATTTCTACTTGAGAGATTTCTACAAAACCTTTGCTCACTCTATTTATTAAATGTTGAATTTCATCAGACATAGAATATGTCATCACACTGTTGTCTCGATAATGACTTCTAAACCCACCAAGTTTGCAAGAACCAATAACGTATCCGTTTATTTTACGATTCTGTAATACGAAGTAATTAATTTTTGATTTTGATACTGATTCCTCGTTCTTTTTAATCCAGAAATATAGCCGCCCTTCTTCAATATCTGTTTCATCAAATGGTTTAAAATTACTTTGAGGTATCGGAAGCTTAAGCTCTGAAATATCTTCAGAGAGGTATGATTCTGTTTTGACCAAATGTTCAAAGATAATGCCTTCTGGATTGGGTCTAATCTCTTCATGCTCATCAATTTTTTTGACTTCGCTGGCAAACGATTCAAAAGTATATGGTTTAGTTTCTTTTACCTCTAACACAGAACTCATTGCTTGTTCTGAGGTTTCTTGATTGGGATACCACAAGGTATAAAAGTCTTCATAGATAAAAGTATTATTTTTTATCTGGTCTTTACTGACCTTAATCGCTGTTTCATAAACTTCATAACGCAAGGACTGGTTTTTTCCTGTTTCAACCGTATAAATTGCTTTTGCACTATCGGGGTAATAATCTACATAAGGAACACCTGCGGTTATCTCTGATATATATTGATTTTCCTCATCGTAATACTCATCAGTCCCTAAGAAAATCTCCGAGTACCCGGTTGAAAAGGCAGTTTCAACAAACTTATCAAGTTCATTGTAAAGCTGCTCTTTAGCAGCTGATTTTATTAAATTAATGGGAGTGATTTTTTCGAAGTTCAGAGGTGATACCTGAAAAGATACATTGGGTATCAACGTTACTGTGTAACTTTCTTTGTTTTGTTTATGTGATTCCTGTTTCTGTGACCTATGTTTCTGTGGCTTAGTAACAAGAAGAACCTTATATAAACTCTCTTTTTGATTGGTGAAAAAGTATTTTGTATCGGTTGAAATATTTTCTATAAAATCTAACTTTTTGTCTTCGTGGGTCATTTAGTACCTTTACAATCAACTTATAAAATTTGATAGATTACATGTACGTTTTACTCTATCTCTTTATTAAATAAATAGTAACTCTTAATTCAGTTAACTTATTGAAATACCTCAATTAACTAAAAATATCTAAAAACCCCCTATAAGTGGGGGGGTGTATTAATTTTACTGGATACTAAAAAATCACAATGGCTTATAACAAATTAGAGAAAAAACATCTAAAACACTCATTCATGCGTACAGACTTCAATGCTATTGTTGATTGTTATCTACTAAAAACTCATAAAGTAATAATCTAACGGTTTCTTTATTCAAGTATATTCTGATAAATTTCAGAAAAACTCAGGAAGGTATAATGCTAAAAACTCATAAACTTAAAGTTATTTTCTTATTTACGTTCTCATTGTTAAGCGCACTTTTTATCGCATCTACGAATGTTTTTGCTAACAATGATAAGACAACGAGTGTTACTCAGGATAGCTTGCAAATTGCTGAAATACTCAGCCATACAAAATCACCAGACGGCATAGTCTTTGAATTGATTGGAAGTGAAAATAATGACTATCTTCCGAATGCATTAGAAAAAATTGAGGACTACAAAAAACAGCTTCAAGCCAAGTTTCCTGAGCTTGATATTGCGGTTGTTTCACATGGCGCAGAACAATTTAAATTGACCAAAAACAAAGCCAGTAAATCAAAGAAATCACATACACTGGTTCAACGATTGGTAGCGGCAGATGTGCCTGTTTATATTTGCGAAACCCACGCTAGTTGGCGCGGCGTTACACCAGAGGATTTTCCAGAGTACATTACCCCTACTCCACAAGGCCCAACACAAATTAGACAATACCAGGAACTGGGATATACCTTGGTGGTAGTTGAATAACTGCAACGCCCAATAAAAAAGCCACTTGTTTAAAAGTGGCTTTTTTCTGATCAGATAAATTTCTAATCTGGCTATTAAGAAGCTTTGAGTGCTTCTTCCATATAGATTCCACGCAACTTCTGTGCAATCGGCCCTGGTGTACCATCACCGATTTTCTGCCCATCGATTGAAACTACAGGCGTTACAAAAGTCGTTGCTGAGGTCACGAATGCTTCAGCAGCAGCCAAGGCTTCATCTACTGTGAATGATCTTTCCTCGATTTTTATGCCTTCTTCTTCTGCCAGTCTTAGTGCTGCTTTACGTGTAATACCAGCAAGAATTTCATTGCCTAAATGACGCGTAACAACCGTTCCGTCTTGTGTCACAATATACGCATTGCTTGAACTGCCTTCGGTTACAAAGCCATCTTCTACTAGCCATGCATCATCAGCACCTGCTGCTTTAGCCTGCATTTTTGCCATGCTCGCGGCCAGTAACGAAACGGTTTTAATATCGCGACGTTGCCAACGTATATCGGGCGAAGTAATAACAGTTATTCCCACTTTAGCCTGCGGGCTCTCCAGTAAATTCTTCTTCTGGGTAAACATCACTAAAGAAGGTTTTGTATTGGCTGGATAGGTAAAGTCGCGATCTGCTGCACCGCGAGTAACTTGCAAATAAACCAAACCTTCTTCAATGCCATTTTTTTCAATCAATGTTTTTTGAATGGTTTCGATCTCTTCGGCAGATGCTGGATGCTGCATTTCCAATTCATCCAATGAGCGCTTTAAACGCCACATGTGACCTTCATTATCGATTAGCTTGCCATTTAATACCGAAGATACTTCGTATACGGCATCGGCAAATAGAAATCCTCTGTCAAATACTGAAATTTTAGCGTCTTCTTCAGGCAGGAATTTACCGTTTACATAAACAATTCTACTCATTTTATTCTTCCTAATTAACTAGCCATGAGAGACTAGTATGTATTCTCTAACCCCAGAGCTCCGGCTCTGGTGGATATAATTCGCTCTTATCAAAGCGTAATGGATTTTCTCTATCTTTTGCTAAAAGCAACGGTCCATCGAGATCTACAATAGCGGTATTTTGTGCTACTAAAATCGCAGGCGCCATCGCAAGAGAAGTCGCCAACATACAACCGACCATGATAGTTAAACCGTTTGCTTCAGCTTCCTCTTTCAAGGCAAATGCTTCTGTTAAACCACCGGTTTTATCAAGCTTGATATTGATCATGTCGTATTTGCCGATAATATCTTTTAACGACTCTCTATCATGACAGGACTCATCAGCACACAGAGCAATCGGTCTATCCAGTGTTTTCAGAATCTCATCATCACCCGCAGGGAATGGTTGTTCGATCATTTCAACACCCAGTTCATGCAGCTTTGGCACAAGCTCCTGATAGGTTTCTGCTGTCCAACCTTCATTTGCATCGACGATTAAACGAGAATTAGGCGCACCAAGACGAACTGCCTGTACACGCTGAATATCCCCTTCTCCACCAAGTTTGAGCTTCAACAAGGGTCGATCAGCATTCTTTGCTGCTGATTCCCGCATTTTCTCGGGTGTTTCTAGTGATAAAGTGTAGGCCGTTGTCAGGTTTTGCATATCCGCGATACCTGCAATATTCCAGGCACGCGTATTTTTCTGCTTCGCTTCCAAATCCCAAAAAGCACAATCCAGCGCATTTCTTGCTGCGCCTGATTCCAATTTGGTTTGCAGTGCACCTCTGTCTAAACCATTCTTTATATCATCTTCTAATGACATAATGAGTTCGATAACAGAATCAATCGACTCGCCATAGCGTGCATAAGGTACGCACTCTCCACGACCCGTATGCTTGCCATCGCTTAACTCAACGACAACCACATCCACTTTTGTTTTACTGCCTCGGGAGATAGTAAAACTGCCTTCGATAGGAAAGGACTCAGATCTAGCAGATAGAGAAATCATTACACTAACTGCTCAACAATACGTGAAACTCCGTGACGTACAGGGTCAACCGCAACCAAACCATGCTCTTTTTCAATTTTAGCCAGATACTCTGTGGCTTCTTCATCAGATAATTTAGATGTGTTCACTGAGATACCCACAAACTTGGCGTCTTTATTGGTCAGTTTTGCCGCGCGTAAACACGCATCCATGCATTCATCTAATTCTGGTAAGCTGAAAGTCGGAAGGCCGCGCATATGAGTGCGTGTGGGCTCATGACATAAGACCAACGCATCTGGTTGAGAACCATGAATCAGTCCCATCGTTACACCAGAATAAGATGCATGGAATAATGATCCCTGCCCTTCGATAACATCCCAATGGTCTGCATCATTTTCTGGCGCTAAGGTTTCAACAGCACCCGCTATAAAATCAGCGATAACCGCATCGATAGATACACCTTCACCAGTAATTAAAATACCAGTCTGACCTGTTGCTCTAAAATCTGCTTTAGCGCCTTGAGCTCGTAATTCTTTTTCTATCGCCAAAGCGGTATACATTTTTCCGCAAGAACAATCTGTTCCAACAGGCAATAGTCTTTTACCGGTTCGTTTAACCCCAACTGCTACAGGATAGGTTGCCGTTGGATGACGAACATCGAATAATGTACGACCATACTTTTCTGCATCACTCACTAACACTGGAATGTCATTAAGCTTATTGTGTAAGCCAGCTGCAACATCTAAACCTTTTGATAAGGCTTCGCGTAACACTTCAATCCATAAGTCAGAAATAACACCACCACGATTAGCAACGCCAATGACCAGAGTTTTAACACCTGCTTCTATGGCATCATCAATACTCATATCGGTCAAACCAAGGTCAGCATTACAGCCTTCCATTCTGAATTGCCCTTTGGCATTTTCAGGGCGCCAGTCACAAATGCCTTGAGCTACTTTGGCAGCAAGTGGGTCTGCAGCATCACCAAGAAATAATAAGTAAGGGGTTTGTATATGCATAGTTTGAATCTCATTATAATCGTTTAAGTGTATTAACTACGTATCTCGACAACTAAATACACATTGGTATTTTGAGGCACATGGTGCCCGGGAAGAGGCTTGATTGAAGTTATCGTTTTATGTCTCCAAATATTAGTAAAATATTTGCAGAATCATCTTGTGTTTTACAGTCAATTACACGCCCTAATCAGAATATAATTTCGCCAGACTGATGAAAAACAGAATATTTTAGTGAACATTAATCTCATCGGCATATTTCTTATGAGATCATAGCTATGATGAAAACTGACAAATCCTTGTCGTGTTAACGATACGCTTGTGTATTAAATGGTTATCCAGAAACTGAAAAACCATCTATTTATTTGGGCAATGGAAGTAAGCGATAACGCCTCAAGTCAAACAAATGAGCGAAATTTGTCGACCATATTCTTTTAAACCTTGATGCGTATTTCGACGAAAACTAAAAAACTCGTCTTCTAACTCGTAAGTATCTAAGCCTAAATTTTCACCCTGTATTTGGCTACGTTTGCATTGTTCTAACAAATATGAAGGTAAATCAAAGTAAAATTTGTCCTGCTCTTCTTTGATAAACTGCTCTGTAGCAAAGCCACTGAGTGATTGAAGTTGCAGAAGAAAGTCGTCACGGACTTCATAAGACTTCTGATGGATAGTAGGTCCGATGCAGGCGTGAATATTTTCTCTGTTTGCGCCGATAGCACACATACTTTCAACCATGCTTTCGATGATTCCAGAAACCGAGCCTTTCCAACCTGAATGCGCTGCACCGATAACACCCGCTGATTTATCGGCAAACAATACGGGAGCACAATCAGCACCCAAGACACTCAGTGCCATGCCTTTTTCTCTAGTTACAAGCCCATCACCCGGATGGTAGTCATCTGAGCTTTTCTTATCGATGGTATACACTTTGGTACTGTGTATCTGATTAAGCCCAAATAGTTGAGATTCTTGCAAACCAAGTGCTGCTATCGCTCGCCAACGGTTTTCTATGACATTATCCAGAGGATCAGCAGATGCAGGGCCACAATTAAGTGAATCATAAATACCCGATGACACCCCCCCACTTTTAGTGAAAAAGCCGTGTTTAACTCGGGGAATAGCGGTCAACTCGCTGCTTTGTTTATACTTTACTTCCATCAAACTCAACCTTGATTTTTGATTTTAGGTTTAACAATCTTCTTTATTGTTACTATTTTAGTTATACGAATGCCGATGTCTACTTTCGTTTCTAGCCAACGTAATCTCTCACTTAGTCTTGTAATGCACCATATAAAGCTGCGATCAAATGCGCCTTGGGATCAGCTGTTCGCTCTATTAACCCTGTCGTTAAACGCATTGGATTAGTACCTAATGTAAAGGTTCGAATATTACGTGGCCTAAGATTTTCGTGCGGGCTCTGGATCGAAAGACTATTGGTGATTTTTTTCTTGCCACCGACAGCACCTTTAATTTCATGTTCCACAATATTAGATGGAACAATGGCTACACCTAAACCACAAGAAACCATTTCCCAGATCGAACCAATATGATCCGTTTCTACTGCCGTTTTAACTTTAATACCTAAATCTTTGATCTCGGTATTGATTAGTTCACCCAGCCAACTGGTTCGTTTGAAACGTATGTAGGGATTATTCTCTAATACTTCTATAGCGGTTTTTCCCTTCGCTTTCTTTTGCGCTATCACCACTAACTCTTCTGAAGCAAACGGATTCCAACTCATACCAGTCGGTAATTTTGTCGGTTCACTGACGATGGCTGCATCTAATACGCCACGATAAACGCTCCGGGATAATTCATCGGATAAGCCCGTTGTGACACTCACAAATAAATTAGGATGTTCTGATAATAATTGCTTTAAAGCGACAGGAACCAGTGTTCTTTGAACCGATGCATGAGCGCCTAACTGAAGAGACCCTGATAGTTGCTCTTTACTCATTTCCCCCAAATCATTACAGAGACGTAATATTTCCCGGGATTTTTGCGCCAGGGCAATTGCTTTTGCCGTAGGTAAAGGAGGTCTTTTACTACGATCAAATAAGACTTCTCCAAACTCCGCTTCCAAGGCTTTTATTTGAAGACTGATTGCTGATTGAGTAAGTCCCAAGGCATCACCAGCTGCTGCAAATCCACCAAAATCTAGAATATTAACTAATGTTTTAAGTTGACGAATTTCCATGGATTCCTGCTGTAAACAATGAATTAAAATACCATTATAGTAAATATTTTTAATTATATGTTTAAAAAACATTCGTTTGACTAATATTAATAGCAATACTACGCTTATTGTTTAGTAATTTATTGCGCCTTTTTATGGATAAATACAGTTAAACTTTATACATAAAAACAACCATTCACTTAAGCATAAACCCAACCACGAGATCACTATGAAATTAAACGATAACAGCTTATTTCGCCAACAAGCCTATGTAAACGGAAACTGGATTGATGCTGATGACGGTAAAACTTTTGAAGTAACAAATCCTGCCACCAATGAAGTAATCGGCACTGTTCCTGACTTAGGTGCGGCAGAAACTAAACGTGCGATTGAAGCCGCTAATGAAGCATGGCCAGCATGGCGAGCTAAAACTGCCGCAGAAAGATCTGCTATTTTAGAAACCTGGTTTAATCTCATTATGGAAAACCAGGCTGATTTGGCTGCTTTAATGACCTTGGAACAAGGCAAATCAATTGCAGAATCAACCGGTGAAGTCGCTTATGGCGCATCATTCATCAAATGGTTCGCAGAAGAATGTAAACGTGTTTACGGCGATACTATCCCTTCAAAAAACACCGACCAGCGCATTGTTGTAACGAAAGAACCTATTGGTGTTTGTGCGGCTATTACGCCCTGGAACTTCCCAAATGCAATGATCACCCGTAAAGCCGCGCCTGCATTTGGTGCCGGTTGTCCGATGGTAGTAAAACCCGCCGAAGCCACACCTTTTTCTGCGCTTGCACTAGCAGAATTAGCTGAACGTGCAGGAATACCAGCAGGTATTTTTAGTGTCGTGACAGCCTCTCAAGGTAAAGATGTTGGCGAGGAAATGACGACTAACCCCATCGTAAGAAAAGTAACGTTTACCGGCTCTACAGCAGTTGGAAAAATACTGATGAAACAATGCTCAAGTACTCTGAAGAAAATGTCTTTAGAGCTTGGTGGAAATGCCCCATTTATTGTTTTTGAAGATGCTGACTTAGATGCCGCTGTGGAAGGTTTGATGGTTTCTAAATATCGTAACAGTGGACAGACCTGTGTCTGCACGAATCGCACCATCGTTCATGAGAGTGTTTACGATGAATTTGCTGCAAAACTAGCGGCTAAAGTTGGCGAACTTAAAGTTGGAGATGGCTTTGAAGAAGGCGTTAATCAAGGTCCATTAATCAATATGGCAGCGGTAGAAAAAGTCGAAGACCACATTAGTGATGCTGTAGAAAAAGGCGCTAAAGTACTTGTGGGTGGCAAACGCCACGAACTAGGCAAGACCTTCTTTGAGCCTACTCTGCTTGCCAATGTGACCACTGATATGAAAGTCACCTATGAAGAAACATTCGGACCTGTTGCTCCACTGTTTAGCTTTAAAACAGAAGCAGAAGCGATTCAAATGGCTAATGATACTGAATTTGGATTGGCAGCTTACTTTTTCTCACGCGATATCGGACGTTCTTGGCGAGTATCTGAAGCCTTAGAATATGGCATGGTTGGAGTGAACTCTGGTCTGATTTCAACAGAAGTGGCTCCATTCGGTGGTGTTAAAGAGTCTGGCTTGGGCCGTGAAGGATCTAAATTTGGACTTGATGAATACCTAGAAACGAAATACATCTGTATGGCCGGCGTATCATCATAATCCTTTTTGTAACAATACGTTTTTATTAAATTGATAGATTAATCCGCCTCTTAACATTCGAAAAAAGCTGAGCGAATAAAAATAAAAAGGAGTAAATCGATCTGTATTGATATAGATCGATAATAGAAAAGGTTGCCACAATGGCAACCTTTTTTACGTTTACGTACTACGAATGACAAACAATTCATTCATTTCAGTAAACTTTTGCATTCAGATTAGATATTAGGCACCCCCCTACTTTGAGGGCTTTTTTTATTGGCTATTATAATTTGCTTTCTTAATATAACTAAAAAAATCCTACACCCAGATTTACCTCAAAAATCTATATTTATTACACCATATTTCTATTAAATATTTTTATAGTAGATACACGTCTTTTATTGTGTAGAGCACGGTATACCGTACATCATTAATTTATATTGCATGCAATTAATGTGTGTTACTATTTATGCATCCTCATATGACAAAATTCTAACAATAAACATAACATTGATGCATAAACTCTTATCCAAAAGATTCAAAGGTATTTTACCTTTAGGCTTTGCAATGATCATCAGCTTGATGATCTTGACGTCATTGGTTGCTGTGTCGCAAATAAAACAAAGAGCAGACACCATACTTAGCTCTATTCAACAACATTCAATTAACAATAAACAACTGAGAAACATGTCTCATGCCGAGACATCAAGATCGACTATTTTAGTCAGCATGGTAGAGACTAATGATTCATTCCTGCTTGATGAATTATTTTTTGATTTGAATGCTCAAACAACAAAGTTTAATGCAGCACGTGAAATTTTAATGATGCAGGAAATGAACAGCACATTAAAAGAGATGCTAGAACAACAGCGCAAACTATCTCTGATATACGAACCATTGTTGAATGAAATCTACAGCCTATTGCTAGATAAGAAGAAAATCCCTGCATCTGATCTCATCATTCAACAAATTTTACCACGACAAAAAGCAGTGCTTGATCTATTTAAAGACATGGCAGATTTTCAATACGATATTGAAACCGAAGCGAATCTGGAATCTAAAAATAACAATCATCAAGTACTTACCAATGTCATCATTTTTGATATTACCAGTATCATAATTAGTATCTTTTTAACCAGATTCATACTGAGAAAACAAAAAGAACAAGATAAAAAACTCGCGTATCTTGCCTCTACAGATATTCTTACAGAATTACCAAACCGTTCGAATCTGATCAGTAATATTACTCATCATATTACTAATAATCCTGTTAGACCATTTGCTGTCATCTTCTTTGATATTGATTACTTCAAGAGTATCAATGACAACTATGGACATGAGGTTGGCGACGAAATACTCAAGGAATTTGCCAATAAAATAAACTGGTTCATCAAGCCACAGGATGTTTTATCGCGATTTGGTGGAGATGAGTTCGTCTTACTATTGCGCAGCATCAGGAGTGAACAGGAAGCGATTGATCTGGTGACTAAACTTTCCAATGAATTAGACACCGCTATTACCATCAATGAAAATGAGATTTTCATGTCTGCAAGTATCGGCGCAAGTCTTTACCCTCAGGATGGTAATGATGCAAAAACATTACTGACCAATGCAGATATCGCGATGTATTCGGCGAAACAATTAGGTAGAAATTGTTTTCAGTTTTTCTCCAAGCAAACCAGCGACCGTTTGGAAAAAGAGCATGCGATGTGCCATGCCTTACATTCTGTGCTTAAAAATGGCAATAAGGACAACCAGTTATGCCTACAGTACCAACCGCTATTAAACATCAAAAGCGGTGATACAACAGAATGTGAAGCCTTGTTACGCTGGAAAAACCATAAAGGCGAGAGCATTCCGGCTGATGAGTTTATTCCGTTAGCCGAGAAAACAAATCTAATCGAAAAACTCAATCTGTTTGTAATTGATGAAGCCTGCAAGCAACAAAGCATATGGCAACAATCGAAGAATATAAACATGCGCATCAATATTAACTTATCGGGCAATAAGATTATATTTTCCAAGTTGCTGAAACGATTTATTGAGAATGTTAATCACTACAATCTAAACCCTAATTTGTTTGGTATCGAATTGACGGAAAGAACCATCCATGAGGTGTCGAAAGATACAATCAAAGATCTTGAACAAATGAGAGAGAAAGGCGTAAAGATTTCCATCGATGACTTTGGAACGGGCTATTCATCATTGAGTTATCTTAAGAAACTCCCTATTACGACGTTAAAAATAGATAAGGAATTCATTGTGGGTTTACCTGACGATAAGGCAGATCATGCCCTAGTGAAAGCTATTATCACACTAGGTCACTCACTGAATCTGGATGTGGTTGCAGAGGGCGTAGAAACCTATGAGCAATTCGCATTTTTGAAAAAGTATTCCTGCGATATCGCCCAGGGGTTTTATTATCACCGACCATTACCCGGAAATAAAATATCTTACTTACAACTAGCAGCATAATGGCTATTAGATAAGTCATTATGCGTGCTTAAGATTATTCTTTTAAACGATAACCCGTTTTAAACATCCAGCTAATTACGGCTAGACAGGCAACCAGAAAGAATACAATCATCCCCAGACTGAGACCGACATTAACATCTGACACTTCAAAAAAGCTCCAACGGAAACCGCTCACCAAATACAATACAGGGTTGAATAAAGTCACTGTTTGCCAGAATGGTGGCAACATGCTGACGGAATAAAAACTCCCACCGAGAAATACTAAAGGCGTAATAATTAGCAACGGAATGATTTGCAGCTTTTCGAAGTTATTCGCCCATAAACCAATAATAAAGCCGAATAAACTAAACGAAATACACGTCAAAATTAAAAATGTAGCCATCCAGACAGGATGAGCAATTTTTAAATCCACAAAGAAACTCGCTGTGATTAAAATCACTACCCCTAGCACAAATGATTTACTCGCCGCTGCACCGACATAACCCACCATTATTTCAAAAAAGGAAACAGGCGCCGACAGTACTTCATAAATACTACCGGTAAATTTAGGGAAGAAAATACCGAATGAGGCATTTGCTATGCTCTGGGTTAATAAAGACAGCATGGTTAAACCAGGTACTATAAACAGGCCGTATGAAACACCTTCTATGGTATCTATTCTAGAGCCTATCGCAGAACCAAACACTACGAAATAAAGCGCGGTTGAAATCACAGGAGACGCCAAACTTTGAAATAAGGTTTTCCAGGCACGCAGCATTTCATATTTATAGATAACTTTAATCGCTTGGAAATTAATGCGCATGAGGCTTCTCCACTTTTGAGTTTTTATGCTGATTTTGATCACCACCATCATCGTGGACTAAATTCACAAAAATATCTTCTAATGAACTTTGCGTGGTCTGCATATCTTTCAAACTCAGACCCGACTCATTAATGGCTTGAAGTAATGAGGTTATACCAGTGCCATCACCTCTTGTATCGTAGGTATAGGTTATTTTAGAGCCGTCCTCAGACAAGCTAACACTGTATTTTGACAGTTGCGTTGATAACGTCTCTATAGGCTCTTTTATCTCAACAATTAACTGTTTTTGCCCCAGCTTTTGCATCAATTCTTTTTTGTCTTCGATCAATAACAATTCACCGTTATTGATCACACCTATACGATCGGCTATTTCCTCTGCCTCTTCGATGTAATGTGTAGTCAGAATAATCGTTACACCAGACTCTTTTAAACGACGAACAATATTCCACATATCTTTACGCAGCTCTACATCTACCCCGGCTGTTGGTTCATCAAGGAACAGAATTTTAGGCTGGTGCGATAACGCTTTGGCAATCAGAACTCGCCTTTTCATACCGCCAGACAACGTTCTTAGCTCATTGTCCTTCTTGTCCCAAAGGGTGAGTTCTCTCAATAATTCTTCGAGATAAGCATCGTCTTTCTTTTTACCAAACAAGCCACGACTAAAATTGATCGTATTCCAGACGGTTTCAAATGCTCCCAAGGTTAATTCTTGAGGAACCAAACCAATCAGTTCTCTGGATTCACGATAATTTTTAATGATGTCGTGATTATTGACAGTAACCGTTCCACTGCTGGGAGAAACAATTCCGCAAATTGTTGAAATCAACGTTGTTTTACCCGCCCCATTAGGACCCAGTAAAGCAAGTATTTCCCCCTCTTTGATCTCCAGGTTAATTTCTTTAAGCGCCTGATGACCGCCTTGATAAACTTTTGAAAGATTCTGTATCGATACTATAGGATTCATGTCGCGATAGTACGTGCTTTGTTAACTGGCTTCAATTAACTTATGTTTCTATTAAACGTATTTTACGAACATAAAAAAAGCGCTCTTTTGAGCGCTTTTTTTATGTTTAATTGTGATGCTGAATTAATGTATAGATTCAGTGCTCTTTATTTCAACAGATTTTAATAAAGGCCCCAAACGTACTGGCTTATTCTGCATTTCACGTGCTAATTCTTCGATACTTTTCTCAGCTGTATCCTGATCATTTCGCTCAAACACATCGTTGTATTGAGTGAATTCGATATTTATCGTTTCATCGACATTGGTAATAAACAAACATTGAATTAACGGATGCTCTCTCTTTCTCGGTGTTGAAATACTTACTGCATTCAAGTTTTCATCTAACTGTGTAAAACCCGATACTTTTCTTTGAAAACCGCTTTCATCGGTCAAATGAAATGTCATTTTTCCTTCTGTTTCAGAAAGTTGCTCTTCTTCTTTTCTTGTTAGAGTGAAAGTCTTAAACATAATATTTCCCGTTTTTTTTTGTTGATTTATTTATGTACTTTATTACTTAGTTTGTCTGCCTAGCCTGCATAAACTGAACATCACAGATTAAATCGACAAACCAATATATTTATTTTTATACCAGCTATTTTATGCATTTATTGATTCTGAGGGAAATCTATCCGACAAATGGAAGGTTAGTAAAATAGCCTAAATGAAACGGGTTACAAGCCTATCGTTTAATGATTGATATCAAATTAAAGTGGATGATACGGTCTGAAATTTACATATTTCATTATTTTATAAAAGAAAATGATAGAATCTTTGGAAAAATATAAATGGAAAAATAATATGCAATATAAAGATATTCTTGTTTACCTTGATGATGGTAAATCTAATGCAGAACGTATTACTACCGCTTTTTCAATCGCAGAATCACAGAATGCCCGTTTAACTGCAGTTACGTTATCTGCCTTAAAACCATACCACATGCGCGCATCGGATAAAAAAATGCAACGCACAATCCGCATGCAAGAAGCTGAAAAAAGAATCGAAGAATTCAATGCATTAGCAGCGAAAACAGGTCTTGAATACGCAAGTAAAATCATTACTGGTGATAAAAAAGAAGCTCGCTTAAGGCTCTCTCAATTCGCACGAAACTTTGATCTTGTTATCTTTAGACAAGCCAACCCTGAAAATAAGAACTTTGAGTTAGTAGAAAAAATTGCCAGCAAAATAGTCGTGCTCTGCGGCCGACCCGTTTTTTTCATGCCTTATATTGGCGCGCATCGTATCCCTTGTAAAAACGCGATGATCGCATGGGACGGAACACCTGCAGCTACTCGTGCAGTTCACGATGCATTACCGTTATTAAAAGTTATTGATAAAGTCATCATCACCGTTGTTAGAGAAGGCAATAGCAAAACAGCCAAAGGTGAATTGCTCGCTGATGATCTGGTTGCTCACCTGAAAAGACATGACGTTAATGCAACGGTAAACCGAATCAATGCAGGCACCTTTGATGTAGCGACAGTCTTGCTCAATGAAATCGCTGATCACAGTATCGATATGTTAGTGATGGGTGGCTACGGAACACCCGGGCTTAAACAAAAGGTGTTTGGTGGTGTGACAGAAACAATGCTGAAAACGATGATTACACCATTAGTGATGTCGCATTAATCGGTCAATTAGAAAAAATGCTTATAAGTAGGGGAATGATTAGAGGAGTGGCTTTTCTTTAAAATAAAAAAGCCACCCCCCTACTTTGAGGCATATTTTTGTAATTTATAAAAGTAGCAACTGCAATAGCCACTTAAAGTAATTAAAAATATTTAAAAGCGTTTCAACTCAACGCGCTGAGCACGCAGAGTTGAAAGCATAATGCTCTATGTTCTTATTCCGGACGCATGTGCGGGAACAAGATAACATCACGAATCGATGGCGAGTCAGTCAATAACATTACCAAACGATCTATACCAATTCCTTCACCAGCTGTTGGCGGCATGCCGTATTCCAAAGCGCGAATATAGTCAGCATCGTAATGCATCGCTTCATTATCACCCGCATCTTTCTCAGCGACTTGCTTCTGGAATCTCTCTGCCTGATCTTCAGCATCATTAAGCTCTGAAAAGCCGTTACCAATTTCACGTCCACCAATAAATAATTCAAAACGATCCGTAATAAAATCGTTGTCATCATTACGACGCGCCAAAGGTGACACTTCAGCAGGGTATTCAGTAATGAAGGTAGGATTGAGAAGCTTTTTCTCTACGGTCTCGTCAAAGATTTCCATTTGAATCTTTCCCAGCCCCCAATAGTCTTCAACATGAAGGCCTAAGTCTTTAGCGATTTTTTGCGCGCCAGATTCTGTACTAATATCAGCTTCGGTTAAATCAGGGTTGTATTTGAGGATTGAATCTTTTACCGAGATGCGATCAAAGGTCTTGCCAAAGTCGAACGTTTCACCTTGATAGGTTACTTCAGTTTTGCCCAGAATATGCTCGGCTAAACCACGTAATAATTCTTCAGTAATATCCATCAAATCATGGAACGTCGCATAAGCCTGATAGAATTCGATCATAGTGAATTCAGGATTATGACGCGTTGATAACCCTTCGTTACGGAAGTTACGGTTAATCTCAAATACACGTTCAAAACCACCTACAACCAAACGCTTCAGATACAGCTCTGGCGCAATACGCATGTACATATCAATATCTAAGGCATTATGGTGAGTCTCAAAAGGTCTTGCCGTAGCACCACCCGGAATCACTTGTAACATCGGTGTTTCTACTTCCATGAAATCATTTGATTCGAAGTAGTTACGGATATAGCTAATTACTTTAGAACGAATTTTAAAGGTATCACGCGTTTCTTCGCTCATGATTAAATCAAGATAGCGTTGACGGTAACGTTGTTCCTGATCGCTTAAACCATGGAATTTTTCTGGCAGTGGACGTAAAGATTTAGTCAGTAATTGTAGCTTATCCGCCTTAACCGTTAACTCACCTTTTTGGGTCATAAATAATAGACCTTCAACGCCGACGATATCTCCGCTATCCCAACCTTTGAAAGATTCGTATAAGTCATCACCCAATAATTTAATTTGCGCATACACCTGAATACGACCAGACATATCTGAAATCGTGATAAAGCTCGCCTTACCCATCACACGCTTTAGCATGATACGACCAGCTACAGATACGCGCACTTCGTTCTCATCGAACCACGGTTTCTCTTTATCCCCATATTCTTTCTGAAGATTCTGCGCGTAATGATCACGTTGGAATGCATTCGGAAATGCTACTCCAGCTTCACGCATCTGGCCCAGTTTTTCACGACGCAATGCGACTAACTGGTTTTCATCTTGTTCTGGGGCTGCTGTTTTTTGCTCTTCGCTCATGTGACTTCTCTGTTATTTACTTCTGCAGTTTACTGCTGTTATTTTCGTATAATGGTTAATTTAAAGACCAGATTTTAAGCTGGCAGTGATAAATTGATCGAGTGAACCATCAAGTACGGCTTGAGTATTACCCGTTTCCACACCGGTTCGTAGATCTTTGATTCGTGAAGCATCTAATACATAAGAACGTATCTGGCTGCCCCAGCCAATATCTGATTTGTTATCTTCTAATTCCTGATTTTCTGCATTACGTGCTTGCATTTCCTGCTCATACAATTTCGCTTTTAATTGCTTCATTGCTGTTGCTTTATTCTGATGCTGCGAACGACCATTTTGACATTGCACGACGGTATTTGTCGGTAAATGCGTCAAACGTACAGCAGATTCTGTTTTATTTACGTGTTGTCCACCCGCGCCTGAGGCACGATAAACATCAACACGAACATCAGATGGATCGATTTCAATTTCGATATCGTCGTCAATTTCAGGAGAAACAAATACCGCACAGAATGATGTATGACGACGTCCGCCGGAATCGAATGGCGACTTACGCACCAGGCGATGTACACCAATTTCAGTACGCAACCAACCAAAAGCATATTCGCCTTCAAAGCGAATAGTGGCAGACTTGATACCCGCAACATCACCCGGAGATGCTTCCATCAATTCGACTTTGAAACCTTTTGCTTCACCCCAACGCAGATACATGCGCAGTACCATTTCTGCCCAGTCTTGGGCTTCTGTACCACCAGAACCTGATTGAATATCGAGGAAGGCGTTGTTCGGGTCCATTTCACCAGAGAACATCCTGCGGAATTCCAAACGTTCTACACCCTTAGTTGCAGCATCAAGGTCTTGAGTGACTGCTTCTACGGTTTCTGCGTCGTCTTCCATTTCAGCCATTTCGAGTAAATCATTGGCATCCTCCAGTTGCACTGTTAACTCATCAATGACGAGTACAACATTCTCGTAGGTTGATTTATCTTTACCTAACTTGCGTGCTTTTTCCGGATCATTCCAGACTTCAGGGTCTTCTAGCTCGCGGGACGTTTCTTCTAATAGTTCTTTCTTGGTTTCGTAGTCAAAGGTACCCCCTCAACGCTTCAATGCGTTGCTGTAAATCTTTTATCTGCGTATAGAGAGGATTGAGTTCCATAGAAATTCATTTATGCTAAAAAATGGCAATGATACAGTGATTAACTGGAGAAAATAAGCCCTTAAACGAGTCAAAAGTGTATTTGTTTGTCGTTGATCTCACTCAGATAAGTCGAAAGCCACCCCCCTACTTTGAGGCCTTTTTTTTAACTTGTGGCATTCCCTAAAGTAGAACGACAGATTCTAGTAAACCCGTTATTGAATCACACTGTCAGATTAAGCTATAAACATATAGTTTACTGTCCCTTATTAATCTATATAAAAATTCATCTGAAGCGCTAAGATGATTTGATTCTTCAATGCCAAATCTTTTAATAGGAATGTGCATCAAAGGATTACTTCCAATAAAAATTTTTCCGGGAATATGCTGAATCCATTTTTGCGAAAAAGAGTAGATCCATTTTTTACAAATTTGTTCATCTACTTTTTGTAATATCAATAACATTAGTCATTTCAGTATCAAATATTACAAAAGAAAAATTGGTAAAAACCTGACCGTTTCAATTCGAAACTTATTAAAGAAAAAGCATAAATAAACACTATTCAGCCAAGAACGCTAAACGATGTGTTAGTTGCTTATGTCAATGATATAAAATATCCCTACCTTTGCTTGCAACATCAGACAGCGGTTTATATTCACCCAGTGCTGGTCATAACACTAACCAGAAAATTAAAGCATCTACCCATATAAACAAACTCGTTCTTGTGTACGGCAACAACAAATTAGAACTGACTAAAATCTAGTTACTATTATTCCAACATATTTAAAAAATATGATCAAAAAAAAGCCCCTAATATCAGGGGCTTTAATTAAAACTTAACTAGTGTTTTGCTTTTCCATAAAGATCAGCAAACCAAGCACTTATTTTAACTTTCCTCTCATGAAAGGAAATATCGGTAAATCACAGTCTTCAGCAGTCATGACTCTATCATCAACTACTAACTCTCTGTACGCATGCCAACTTGCATGACCAACAATGGGTAATGTTAATGCGACACCGACAAAGGCAAAAGCAAATCCCAAGCCTATCAAGGCAACGATTGCGAATGCCCAAGTTAGCATAACTACTGGATTCTTTTTAACAGCTCTTACGCTGGTAACCATTGCAGTCACAACGTCAGCTTTTCTATGCGTCATTAGTGGAATCGATATTGCACTCAATGAGAAACACACTACGGCAAAAAATAAACCAATAATCGTTAACAAGAAGGTAAATGGCACGATTTGCTTATTAGCCATCATGGTTTCGATGACGTTACCGGAAATCGTCATGCTACCGAAGTACACAGCAAACAGTGCGGCAGTGATTACCGACCAAAAGACGATAAGCATACCGATAACAATTGAGAAACCGATGACTCCGACAGGGTTGTAACACATCGCGCGACAGCCCTCATTGAAGGTAGGTTTTACCCCTGCTTCAATATGTCGACTCATGCAATACAGGCCAACCGCTATAACCGGTCCTGCCAGATAAAAGATGGTAACCATACCAAAGGTATAAATCGGATTGTGGTAAGTAAAGTACATTAAGATCAAACCAATCGCGGCATATAACACACCGTACATTAAACTGAGCATTGGGGATACTTTGAAATCGCTGATGCCTTTACTTAACCAACGCATTGGCGCACCGTTATCCAGTTTTCTAATTTCAATTTTTTGAGTGTAATCAAACTCATCTTCTTCGTGAAGTATGTCTTGCTGAACTGCAGTCATATAGTGATCTCCTAGAGCTTTATGAAATTATTGTTTTTGTTGTCGCTTTCCTTGTACTTGTAGCCTTGAAAAAACGGCTAGATATATTGGCTAATATAAAAATACGTAAAGAATATATTAGTATCAATTGCCCGAATGTGAATTCGTTTATGCGTAAAATTTGATAAATATCAAATTTGGTACACTGTTAGTTATATCAAAAGCATTTATTTCGGTCTACAAATATATATAAACTATTAAAATAACAAGGGGATACTCACTAGCAATATTATTAGTTACATGTTTGTAACGCTATTTATGCATTTAAAGCCAGATTAACCACAGCCCAAACAGCGAGAATGAATACGATTGTCATCAGGATTCCTGCAACAATAAAAGGCATTGCAGTTGTTTTGGAGAAATCTTCTTCCAGATTCTTTTTCTTTTGCACGCCTATCATGGCTGACATTACGCTTTTAATT
The DNA here is from genome assembly GCF_004339015.1 of Cocleimonas flava. Lineage (GTDB taxonomy): Bacteria > Pseudomonadota > Gammaproteobacteria > Thiotrichales > Thiotrichaceae > Cocleimonas > Cocleimonas flava. The sequence goes on from NZ_SMFQ01000004.1 coordinate 67,023, forward strand.
GCTCGTAAAAATTCCATCGCTAAACCTTACAATATATGAAAGAGACTTATGGTGTAATAATGATCGATCAATAAGACCACGAATAAAATCATCAAATAATTGATGGAGTAGCCGAACGTCTTCATGGGCAGCGCCTTGTTTTCAGGCTGCCGTAATAACTGAATTGCGTAGTAAAGAAATCCTCCACCGAGTAACAACGCTCCTACTAGATAAATCAAACCACTCATACCTACCAGATACGGCATAACAGTCACTATTACCAGCAAGATGGTGTAGAGCAAAATCTGAATTCTTGTGAAATGATGACCATGCGTTACCGGCAACATCGGAATATTCACTTTTGCATATTCTTTTTGACGGTGAATAGCCAGGGCCCAAAAGTGGGGGGGTGTCCAAATAAAGATTATGGCAAACAACAGCAATGCACCAAGCTCTATTGAATTTGTGATTGCCGCCCAACCTAGCAATGGAGGTGCAGCACCTGCAGCACCACCAATAACGATATTTTGTGGTGTGGCTCGTTTGAGATACATGGTGTAAAAAACCGCATAACCAATCAGGGCAAGCAAGGTTAAAACTGCCGTTAGCACATTCACCCCAATCAATAAAATACCTATACCAACAACGCCTAAGATAATCCCAAACGCCAAGGCTGTTTGTTGTGAAATTTTCCCTTCAGGCAACGGTCTATTTTCTGTTCGACTCATTTCATTATCAATTTTCTGATCAATAATATGATTGAACACAGCCGCCGATGAAGAAGCAAAAGCAATACCTATCGACGCCATTATCACGAGGTGCAATGGTGGTAACCCCGGAACAGCTAAAAACATCCCAACTACAGCGGTCAGCATTATCAAAGCCACTACCTTGATTTTACATAAGGTTAAAAAATCAGAGATAGTTGGATCACAAGTTAACGATGTAGCATTAGGCATATAAATTATCCCAGGTGTGAGTATTTAAGTAATCGACGTATATCTTTGATCATTTTCTTTAAATCAGGATTTTCTTGCGGGTAATACATCATTAAATTACCAAATGGATCAATTAGATAAATAGGTTCTTGTTGTTGTTCTGGAAACTGTTTTAAGAATTCTGAATCAGGCATCGCTTCAGTTAACACTAAATCTGGATTGTCTTTTGACGAAATAGATTTTAAAACGTCATCGCTACTGACTAATACAGTTCGCACTCGACGCATTTGTTCATTCATCAACAAGCGTACTCTTTTAATCGTTCTCAAGCGAGCTTGGCAAAATTCTTCACACTTCCCATTTTCGATATAAAGCATAGTCCATTTTTTGGTTATTACATCTTCTAAAACGGCAGGTGCACCCGCTTGCTTCAAATCTTCAACCTTAGTTGGTTGAGCAGGCTGTACTAAATTGCCGTAATTAACGCTGCCCTTCTCAAAGCCAAGTCGCTCAAGATTAAAAAACAAAAGTGTTCCAAGTAGAATTGGCGCTACAAATATAGTGACTAACCAGAGGAATGATTTTTTTCCTGAATCCATTTTATTTCCTGAGCAACATCTTAGTAAATATTCTAAGATTTAATAATTCGGTGAGTTATTGCCAACGTGGCGAGTAGAAGTAACGCGGCAAAAAGCGTATGTAACGTGGCTACAGCTATAGGAAGACCTAACATCACATTCATGATTCCTAAACTGACTTGAGAGAACAAAACAACCAATAATAATTTCGCTAGTTTTGAAAATGTTCCGCCAACACTAAGAAGACGAATTCCTAATAACATCATATAACTAAAAACAACCAAGGCACCCATACGATGCGTGTAATGTATGGCTGTTCTTGCCGGGCTTTCTAATACCCCAAACTCATAATCAACACCTGACTCATGCGTGAGTTCAAAACCCTTAACAAAATCCATATCAGGCCACCACGAATTAAAGCAAGAAGGAAATTGGGTACCACAAGCAAGAGCGGCATAGTTGGTACTTGTCCAGCCACCTAAAAATATCTGGATAATCACTAACAACAACCCAAACAAGGCTGCAATCTTAAGTAATGATGATTTGTGGATAACTGGAGACGAATCTGAGTTATTCGAATGAAGAGTAGTTGACCTGTTATTCAACCATAACCACCATAAAAGTGACAGGGTTGTAAAACCACCTAACAGATGAGCTGTAACAATTAAAGGACTTAGCAATAAAGTAACTGTCCACATGCCTAACAATGCTTGAAAGATCACCGTTGCTAATAACAATAACGGTAGCCCCACGGACTGTTTTAAAACATTTTTTCCTCTGATCGTCATAAAAAGAATAAATAACACGACAAAACCCAAAGTACCCGCAACGTATCGATGAATCATTTCATTCCAGGCTTTATGTTTTTCTAGCGGCCTTTGATATTCATGAGTAGATATATTTTCTGGAACGCTCAATTGCCCATAACATCCGGGCCAATCTGGGCAACCCAATCCGGAATCTGTTAAACGCGTATAAGCGCCAAGAACTATTACAATGAGTGTTAGCAAAACCGCAAAGCCTAAAACTTTTGAATAACTCTTTGGATTAATCATCAAATATCTACTGTCTCAATCTTGAAATATGTCTGATAGTAACACTCTAAAAAAATTTGGATAATAAATTCTAAAAATTCATCATCGATATATTTGATGCGCATATCAATTTATTTATGGCTCGCTTTGATAGATTAAATATTCAGCATCTAACTATTTAATCATACAAATAATGAATATTAGCATACCTATAAAACACTAAATTACAATCACTTACAGAGTAGTGTGTACCTATAAATATAAATATACGATCCTGACTAGCAATAATTTTTACTTAACTGTAGACTTGGCGAAAAATATTTAGTGTTTTTTGATATTTATCAATGAACTTTTAAGAATATTAGTAACTTCTTATATTTTCACCACATCTAAATAGAAGAAGTTAAGCATTTTCATTACCTTGCAATGAAAATACTTACTTATCAGAGGAGGCTGTATGCCAAGTAAGAGTTCTGTCAGCGATTTTTCGTACCTAAATCAACTTTCGACAATCGTTACTTCATATATAAGAAAAATAAAAAATCTATCTAACTTTTATCTATTACCCCTATTTTTTGCTCCTCAGCTTGCCTTCGCTGAATTCGGTATGAATCTTCCGGAGGGAGTGACTTCGGTTAGTAGGAATATCTACGGCCTTCACATGACGATATTCTGGGTATGTGTTGGCATCGCAATCCTGGTATTTGGTGTCATGATCTACTCAATGATCTTTCATCGTAAATCTAAAGGCGCGGTTGCCGCCAACTTCCATGAAAGTACCTCGGTTGAATTAGCCTGGACTTTAATACCTCTCGCTATTCTTATTGCTGTAGCAGTTCCTGCCACCCGGGTATTGATCGATCTGGAAAACACCGATGCTGCAGACATGACCGTAAAAATAACCGGCTATCAATGGAAATGGCAATACGAATACATTGATCAGGGTGTTAGCTTTTTCAGTAATTTGACCGAAGAACAAAAGAAAGCAACAAGTGACAAAGCATCAAGAGAAGGCATGGAGAATTATTTGCTTGAAGTTGATAATCATCTCGTATTACCCGTTGGCAAACGTATTCGTTTTCTTATGACATCGAATGATGTTATTCACTCATGGTGGGTAAGAGACCTTGGTGTAAAACAGGATGCTAATCCAGGCTTCATCAATGATGCATGGGCAAAAATTGATGTGCCAGGAATTTATAGAGGCCAGTGTGCTGAGCTTTGTGGCAAAGACCATGGTTTCATGCCTATCGTAGTAGAAGCCAAATCAGAAGCAGATTATCAAACATGGTTAGGTGAACAGAAAGAAAAGCAAAAAGCTCTTGCTGCCGCTTCTGGCAAAGTATGGTCAAAAGAAGACTTAATGACGCAAGGCCAGAAAGTGTACAGCTCGACTTGTGCTAGCTGTCACGGTGTAACAGGTGGCGGTATTCCAGGAGTATTCCCTGCAATGACAGGAAGCCCAATAACAACGGGCGATATTAATGCTCACATTGATATTGTGTTAAACGGCAAAGCAGGCACAGCAATGCAAGCCTTTGGAAAACAATTGAGTGATAGCGACCTGGCAGCTGTAATCACCTATGAAAGAAATGCCTTAGGCAATAGTGTGGGTGACCTAGTGCAACCTTCAACAATTAAAGCTGCAAGATAGGAGATTCTATAATGTCTACAACAACGACCGACTTACAAGACGAGATCGATACATTAGAAGGATCTCATGACGACCATCACCATGGACCTGAAAAGGGTTTAATGCGCTGGGTTAAAACGACCAACCATAAAGATATAGGTACACTTTATATATGGTTTGCCTTCTCTATGCTGCTAATCGGCGGCGCTATGGCAATGGTGATCAGGGCTGAATTATTCATGCCCGGGATCCAACTGGTTGACCCGCAATTCTTTAATCAAATGACCACCTTACACGGTTTGATTATGGTATTCGGTGCGATTATGCCGGCTTTCGTAGGCTTGGCAAACTGGCAGATTCCACTGATGATTGGCGCCAAGGATATGGCACTCCCAAGAATGAATAACTGGAGTTTCTGGATTCTACCTTTCGCAGGCATGATGCTTATTAGTACATTATTCATGGAAGGTGGCGGACCAGCATTTGGCTGGACATTCTACGCCCCTCTTTCTACTACATTTGCTCCAGACAGTACTGACTTCTTTATCTTTGCTGTTCACATGCTTGGTTTCTCATCAATCATGGGTGCAATCAATGTAATCGCAACCATCATGAATATGCGTGCTCCAGACATGAAATACATGGACATGCCTTTATTCGTATGGACATGGTTGATTACAGCATTCCTACTGATCGCGGCGATGCCAGTACTTGCAGGCGCGGTCACCATGATGCTGACAGACCGCAACTTCGGTACCAGCTTCTTTGATGCAGCAGGTGGTGGTGACCCGGTGATGTTCCAGCACATATTCTGGTTCTTTGGTCATCCTGAAGTTTATATCATGATCCTTCCAGCATTTGGTGTTGTCTCCCAAATCATACCGACCTTTGCACGAAAACCGTTGTTTGGTTATAGCTCGATGGTTTATGCAACCGCTTCAATCGCTTTACTTTCGTTTGTAGTTTGGGCGCATCACATGTTCTTAACGGGCATGCCTATCGCAGGTCAGCTTTACTTTATGTATGCAACGATCATGATTTCTGTTCCCACAGGTGTAAAAGTCTTTAACTGGGTTACTACCATGTGGCGTGGCTCAATGACATTTGAAACACCGATGTTATGGGCTGTAGCTTTTGTAATACTATTCACTATTGGTGGCTTCTCAGGATTGATGTTGGGCATCGCGCCAGCTGACATTCAATACCATGACACTTATTTCGTTGTAGCGCATTTCCACTATGTACTGGTTACTGGCGCCCTATTCTCCATCATTGCAGCAGTATTCTACTGGTTGCCAAAATGGTGTGGAAATATGTACAACGAGAAACTCGCCAAGATACACTTCTGGTGGGCTGTTATTTCAGTTAACGTTTTGTTCTTCCCACAACACTTCCTAGGTCTTGCAGGTATGCCACGTCGTATTCCTGATTATTCTCTACAGTTTGCTGATTTCAATATGATTTCAAGTATTGGTGGTTTTGCCTTCGGAGCTTCTTTCATTCTTCTTACTTACATCATTGTTGACTGTATTCGCAACGGCAAGCCTGTAAAAGAAGATAGAGTCTGGGATAGCGCTAAAGGCCTTGAGTGGACGGTTGCTACACCAGCTCCTTACCACACCTTCGATAACCCACCTTCAAAGAAAGTTATTCTTGAAGAATCAAGCCACATTGGTGAGCACTAATCATGACATCTTCAAATAAATACAGTGGTCTAACGGAAGAGCAACTCCTCGCAAAACAACGCGCAGGGGCAAGAATCACCGCGACAATAGTGGGTGTCATAGCTCTTGCCATATTTATCTTCACTCTTTATATGCAAGGCAGATAGGACTTTATAGAAATAATATGGGCCAACAAAAACAAACAATCAGTAAAGCTTTTTGGGTCAAACTTTTCTTTGTCCCATTAGGCATGTTTGGTTTTGCTTTTGCCTTGGTGCCTTTATACGACACATTTTGCGACATTACGGGCTTGAATGGTCGGACTAGTAGTTCCAGCTATGAAGGGCAACCTATATCAGTGGATGAAAGCAGAACAATTACGGTTGATTTTCTAGCCGCTACAGCTCCAGGTTTCCCGGTTAAATTTTACCCAATGACGACCACCATGAAGGTAGTTCCCGGAAAACTTTATACCATTAATTATTACGCAGAAAATAGATCTAATGACGTCATTATTGGGCAGGCAGTTCCTAGTGTAGCACCCGGTGAAGCAGCATCCCATCTTAAAAAACTAGAATGTTTTTGTTTCAACAATCAAAAATTTGAACCCAAACAACCTATTGAAATGCCCGTCAGATTTTTTGTTGATAGTGAGATCGGAAAGGATATTTATAACATCACTTTATCTTATAATTTTATAAAAGTTAAAGATGCGGCCACCGAAGGTGTGGCTGGACTCTAACAGGAGGAGATTAATAGCATGCAATCTAGAGAAGAGTATTACGTTCCGAGTGGAAGCTACTGGCCGATTGTAGGGTCAATAGGTATGTTCGCGTTATTAGGAGGATTTGCTGGCTCTTTGCATGGCAGCATGGCAGGCACAGTAGGCATGATACTGGGCTTTGGCATCATTATTTTCATGGTATTTGGCTGGATGGGCCAAGTGGTTCATGAAAGTGAAACAGGTGATTACAACTTACAAGTTGATAAGTCTTTTAGAATGGGAATGGCCTGGTTTATTTTCTCAGAAGTCATGTTCTTCGCCGCATTTTTTGGCGCCCTATTTTATGCTCGCCAACTATCCGTACCATGGCTGGGTGGTGAAGGGAATAATGCCTTTACCAATCAATTTCTCTGGCCTGAATTCAAATCTGTATGGCCTTTAATTCAAATGCCAGATGCATCAAACTTTTCTGTGCCCAAAGGCATCATTGATGCATGGCATCTTCCTGCATTAAATACCATAACCTTATTAACCAGTGGCGCTACCTTAACCTGGGCGCATTGGGCACTGATGAATAAAAACCGTAATCAGTTAATTGGCGGTTTAATAGCAACCATCGTACTGGGTGTTATTTTCCTGGGATTACAAGTTTCTGAGTACATGGAAGCTTATCAGCACTTAGACTTAAAATTAACTTCTGGTATTTATGGAAGTACTTTCTTCATGTTGACAGGATTCCATGGGTTCCATGTAACATTGGGTGTACTGATGCTGATTGTCATATTGATGCGATGCATCCGTGGACATTTCAATAATGAACGTCATTTCGGGTTTGAAGCAGTCGCCTGGTACTGGCATTTCGTTGACGTTGTATGGCTTGGTTTGTTCGTTGTTGTTTACTGGTTATAAGTTGTAAGCAAAAAAAACAACATAATCAATTTAAGATTTTTTAAGAATATAGTGAGAGCTGAACCAAACTAATGAAGTACCTAATTCTTGTTTTCTTTATCTTCATTTTTTACAGCCTCGGCTCTGCATTGTATTACATGATGAAAGATGGCGATGGTTCAAAGCGTATGGTTAAAGCATTGACCATGCGTGTTGGAATATCCATTGCCCTCTTCATATTTTTACTTTTTGCTTTTTGGATGGGATGGATAAAACCAACAGGTGTTGCATAGAAGATGGCTGGTTTGCAAGTTCGAGTATCACACTATGTTTTTACTCCAAAATTAGTACCAACACTTGTCACACTCGTTCTTTTTCCAGTTCTAATTTCACTGGGTCTTTGGCAGTTAGATAGAGCTGATGAAAAAAGAGAGATTGATAACGGCATTCAATTAGCCATAGCTAAAACACCACTTAAATTAAATGAGACAACATTAGCAACCAAAGAGTCTGAACAAATACTCCTTAAAGAAGTGTATAGACCGGCAACCGTAAAAGGCAAATACGACAATAACAATCAGTTTTTATTAGATAACAGAACACATCTGGGTAAACCTGGATACCACGTTTTAACGCCTTTTTTGTTTGAGAACACATCAGATTCAAACAACAAAAGTCCAGCTTACGCAGTTTTAATAAATCGCGGATGGATAACGTATAACGGCACAAGAGACAACATACCAAGTATTGTGATAGAGAATAACACTCGCGAAATACTAGGACAGATTAAACAAGTATCAGAAGCAATAGTATTAAACGATGATGATAAAAATGCAGTACAGAAGAGTAATAACCCTAAACTGATTCAGTCGATTCAGATCTCTGAGCTAAACAAGGAGTTAGATTACCCATTACTGCCCATTATTATCGAGTTAAACAAACAAGAAAAAGATGGTTTTATTAGAGAATGGCAACCCTACTACGGCAGTATCGATAAGCATAATGCCTATGCCTTACAATGGTTTGCGATGGCAGCAATACTATTGTTTTTATTTATTAGATTAAATACTAAAAAAACTGAATGACATATTTTTTAAAGGAGAAGACCTATGTCGGGTTCACACGAAAAATTACCTAAGTTATTTTGGGTGCAGATTGTTCTGGTAGTCATAGTAGGTGTCTTATATCTACTTGCACCAGAAGCAACTAAACATGTTGCTGAAGCAAGTTCAGAAGTAAAGCCTGTCGTTAAAAAGGCTCAACAAACACTTGCCCCCATTGGTAATGTAGAAGCTAAAGCTGATGAAGTTGCTGGCTCCGCTGTGGCTCGTTCAGGAGAATCGATCTACAAAGAAACTTGTGGCACCTGTCACAATACAGGTATTGCCAATGCACCCAAGATTGACGATAAAGCGGCATGGGAAACACGCATGACTAATGGCGTCGATGGCTTGGTTAAAACAGCTATTGCAGGTAAAGGTGCTATGCCGGCTAAAGGTGGCAACCCTGCAATTACTGATGAAGAAATAAAAGAAACAATTATTTACATGCTCAAATCTGCAGGTATAGAAGCTGATACCGAAGCAAAAGAAGAAACCGCAGCAACGTCAGCAGAAGATACAGATACGGAGGCAACAACTGCACCTGTTGCGGCAGCCGCAACTACAATGGCTAAAGAACCTGAAACTCCGACTGCACCAACAGCGCCGGCTGCACCAGAACCTACAACAGCACCGGTGGTAACCACGGAAGCGCCTGAAGCGCCAACAGTGGCAGAAACTGAAGCGCCCACAGCACCTGAGCAAGAAGTCACTAAAAAGGAAACACCTAAAGCCCCAGAGCCTATGGCAGTTGCGCAAACTGAAGAAGCGCCAAAAGCTGATTTAGCCAAAGGTGAAAAAGTCTACAATAGTTCCTGTTTTGCCTGTCACGCATCTGGCGTTGCGGGTTCACCTAAACTTGGGGATGTCGCTGCATGGGAACCACGCTTGGCGTCTGGCAGTGAGGCAATGTACGCATCGGCAATTAACGGAAAAGGTGTAATGCCACCCAAAGGTGGAAACCTGGGACTTTCTGATGAAGATGTAAAAGCAGCTGTTGATTATATGTCAGCTAACTCTCAGTAATCTTTCTCTAAAATAAAAAAATCCCCAGACAAACATGTGTTGTCTAGGGATTTTTTATGGATAACGTTTCTGTAGTAGTAATTGAGTCTCTGCTTAAACTCTATCTCTTCCGCCTTTGTTACCACCCGGAAACGAAGAAACATTCCCCGTATTACCCGGATCTTTAATTTTACACATGCCCTGCTCTTTAACTTCGTCTATACGAATAACGGCATGCATTGGAATAAAACTTCTCTTTACTGAATTAAACTCAGCTTTTAACTTTTCTTCAGAAGGATCAATAACCAACTCACTCTGACTACCAAAGACAATTTCTTCAATCGTAAGAAACCCATAAAGATCTGATTCATAGACTTGTTTCGCAAACAACTCGTAAACCTTATCTTGGTTATAGTAGGATATTTTAAATAATCTTGATTCTTCCATGGTGCAGTACTTTATAGCAAATCGTTAAGGATCGCCTTTGTATCAGAAAACACCCTGCAATGCACTCTTAAAAAAGCCCTGTAAGTGGGGGGGTGTATTTTAGTGTTTGTACTAAGGTAGGTATACTCGGTGTATTGATTCTTAAGTTAACAATATTCTGCTGAATTCTGTATTTCTTAATTGAATAATTAGGGGACTTAATATCGTTCTTTAAGAATACCGTTCAGAAGAAATTCCATGATTTTTGAGTAAACATGGAACTAATGATTAGCATTCGAATCATATTAATAATCAACTGAGGCGACTAAAACGAAAGTCGTATCTTGTGACTTGATTACATAGCTGGGGAGCTATCCTTCTATTGGGCATCTAGAACTATAAAAACAGATAAAATCACGATAAAGAAACAACGAATACAACATGTTATATCAATCAATAATCTAACTATAGATAAAACCTTATCGTTAGATTTATCAGCATAGTTGCTATTACAGCGTTTATTAAACTATTTGTTTCATGTTATTAGCTATATTTTTATGACATTGCCCTTAAAGAGTAATCAGACAAAGACTTTAAATCAGTCCTCAGAAAGAATATTTAGAAAAGAGTATAAAAATAAATGGGCAAACTAAATTTCGACGAAGCACGTCATCTCGCTGCACGCACCGGGATAGGAGCAGAGTGGGAAACTATTCAGCGTTTTCAAAACCTGACACGACAACAAGCCATAGAATTTCTTTTAAATAATCGCAATATGCGAACACCGCCGCCGCCTGGTATGAGCCCATGGCCCAAGATGGTAAGTTTACGCGGCAATATGCGCCGCAGAAAAATGATCAAGCGTATTTCGCGTGTAGAAGGCAAATCACTGCAAGATTGGTGGGTTAAGCATTTAACAGAGACACCGTCGCCCTTTTTAGAGCGCATGACTTTGTTCTGGCACAACCACTTTCCATCTTCCATCAAAAAAACCACTCAACCAAGTATGCTCTACCAGCAAAATTTAATGCTACGCAAACATGCTTTTGGAAACTTTGGTCAAATGCTCCACAATATCGCTAAAGATCCCGCGATGTTGCTATACCTTGATGGTTACGAAAACATCAAAGAGGAGCCGAATGAGAACTTTGCACGAGAGTTGCTAGAATTATTTACCATCGGCATCGGTCATTATTCAGAAAATGATATGCGCGAAGCTGCGCGAGCTTTTACAGGTTGGAGTATCGATGACAGAAATGGGCGTTTTATCAATAATGCTGCAGATCATGATACCGGGGTAAAAACCTTTCTGGGCAAGCGCGGTAATTTTAAGGGCGATGACATAGTCAATATCCTACTGCAACACCCAAGAACCGCAGAAACTATCGCAGAAAAAATGTGGAAAGAGTTTATCAACATCTCGCGTCCCGATGCACGATTCACTAGACAGTGGGCACAGACATTTCGTGCCTCTAATTACGACATCGCCACCCTGCTTCGCGCTGTATTAACAAGCGAGCCATTCTGGGATAGAAGAAACCGTGGTGGCTTAATTAAGTCTCCCATTGAACTAACTATCGGCACCTTACGCACACTCCCGTATTCACTAGGTCGCGGCCGAATGGATCTCGCACACAACTTGAGTATTATGGGACAAGCGGTCTTCGAACACCCTAGTGTCAAAGGCTGGGAAGGCGGTACAGACTGGATTAGTACACAATCGATTTTGCGTAGAAATTCAATGATGACCAATCTCGCTCGTGGCAACTTAAACGAAAAGAAAAACCGCGGAGGGATTGCACAAAAAATGCCAGATATTCCACCGCAAGTATTACGTGAATGGTTGCTCGCTATCGAGCCTTTACAAGCCATGCCGACACAACCCGGCAAACAACGTTTAGCACGTGCATTTGTACTCGACCCTGCTTATCAGGTTACCTAGGCAACATAGATTAAGTAGATTTAAAAAATGATGTACAAACGAAATACATGAGCCACCCCCCTACTTACAGGCCTTTTTTCTGCGAAGAAATTAAGACTGATAAAAGTAGGTAAAATAATAAATAAACAGAGAATAATATGGATCGCAGAGATTTTTTAAAATATGCAGGATTAGTGTCAGCATCTGCATCAGTACCTTTAATAACGCCTGAACTAGCGTTTGGTGCAACCGCTATCGGACAAAACAGAATTGTTGTACTGGTTGAACTTGAAGGCGGCAACGACGGTTTCAATACACTGGTGCCTTATACGGATGAACTGTATTACAAATATCGACCAAGAATTGCGATCAAACAACGACAAGTGCTAACGCTGGATAAAGCCATGGGACTTCACCCACGGATGAAAGCACTGATGCCGACATGGAATGCGGGTGAAATGGCATGGGTACAAGGTGTCGGTTATCCAAATCCCGTATTATCACATTTTAGATCAATGGATATCTGGGATTCAGCGTCGAATGCCAATCAAGTGATTGAAGCTGGCTGGCTATCTCGCGTCTTACCCAATTACAAAAAAGGACTACACGGTGTCGCACTGAATAAGGGACAGGCAAAATTAGGCCCATTGCATGGTAGCCAGTTAACCAGTGTCACCATGCAAAACCCTAAAACATTTTTAAACCAGATTAAACGCATTCAGGATGTTAGGCCAAGCAATCAAACACCGGCGATTGCACACGTTAGCCAAACACAGCACCAACTCTTTGGCGTGGGTGAACAGTTGGCAACTAAAATGGGGAATCACCCAAAACGCACTGGCGTGAGCTTTTCCAAAGGTGTCTTCGGCCACAGTCTGGAATCGGTTGCAGAGATGATTATCAGCGGCGTTGATTCTCCCGTTTACAAAGTCACACAAGATGGATTTGATACACATTCAGGTCAACGCGGCGCACAAGACAACGCTCTATACCAAGTAGCGAATGGTCTTGCATCATTTAGACAGGCAATGGTTAAAGCCGGGATCTGGGACAATGTACTGGTCGTCACCTATTCGGAATTTGGCCGACGCGCCAAAGAAAACCGCGGCGGTGGCACGGATCATGGCACTGCTTCTGCACAAATGATTTTAGGTGGAAAAGTGCGTGGTGGAATTTATGGCACCCACCCTAATATGGCGCAGTTAGATGCCAATGGAAATGTCAGACATACCGCAGATTTCAGAGCCATCTACGGCACCTTAGCGCAGCGCTGGTGGAATCAACCCAACCCATGGAAAGGAGCTCCGCTGATTCCTTTTGTATAATGAGCGTACTTAATTAGCGTGTTAAATGAGTGTACTGAATTAAAAAATTAAGCCGTACTCGACACTGTTTTTGAAGAGTAACTCGTTTTTACCAGTTGATGCGCTTGTTCGTTAAGGATTAATTGGTTCACACATCCTGTAAAACCAAATGCAGCAACCACGTCAAATCCGCGTTGTTGCATCGCCATATCCAGAATATCTTCTGCGGATAGACTAAAGCGACCTGCTCTTTCGATCAATTTGAATGCTATCTTTTTTGAAATCTCTGGTTTATCTAAAGGTTCTGTATTTCCTGAAAGTTCTTTATTTCCTGAAGACTCAATTTTTTCTGAGCGCTCACAATCAACCACATCTAATCCATCGAAAGCACGATAAACCACTTCGGTACAGACGAGCTGATCAGAACGAAAAAAATCAAAGTCAAAGTTATAGCCTTTACCTTCATGACGACTCACTCGTTGTAACGCTCTAGCCATTCCCGCTTTATCCAGTCTTGGTCTCAATACAACAAACTCATCAACCTGCAGGGTTTCGGTTAAAGGTCGAAATAACACGCCATCTTTTTTCGCTTCCAGAGTACGAATTTCACCAACCCAGCGTTCGGCAATATGATCATCCAGTGTTATTCCTAACTGTTGGCGCTCGGCTTCTGTACCTATATACAATGCAGCATGTGGCCAGTAACCTGGTAAAAATAAATTACTCGCGACAAAATCATGCCGTGTAATAATCACATCTCCGGGCTTTAATACCGACAGAGCTTGTTGCAGAATTTCGGCGGTGACGCGTTTGTTTTCACTGTCGCCAATATCAGCGATTACCCGCCCTGCTTTCTCTAAAATGAAAAACGTTGAGAGCTGTTTGCTTACAGCAAAGCGTCTGGTGATAGCATGGAGTAAATACTTCATCCTCAATTTAATAAACGCACGTTGACTTGGATGTAGATTGGTTTCTAATTCAGAAAGATTTTTGATCACAGAACCGATCAACTGATCTGATCCAAGACGCACAATATAGTCTCGATTCGAATCCACAAAATTCATCATGTATTGCATTTTTATGGCATTGTCGGCATCGCTCAATGACTGATAAATATTGGTAAATACTTTACTGCTAATTCTATTTTGCGGTGAGCCTTCATTGATTTTTCGCTGCACCAATTTATGCTTAGCCAATACATTGACGAGTAACCGTGCCATCCCTACAACCTGACAGGAAGAGGCATATCCTAATAAGAAATAACGCCAGTCATCCTGCGTTTTAACATTGTAGGTATCATCCGAAAAGTGCGATGACATCTCGTTGATAAGCTCCCAAAAGCCATTACGAATGGTGAGATAACGCGAGACTAAAGACCATAAACTATCATCCTCTTCAGGCAAAAAATACCCACGAGCGATTGCAGTATCAATAGTGATTTGTTCTGGTTGTTGAGTTTTAAACTCATTTAACGCCTCACTTAAAGAATCGTAAGCGCGTAAAGAATTGATAAAAGGATGATCTGGCATAAGAATAATGCTAAACCTTAAATGCTTTTATGACTATAAATAATAGATAGAACGCTATTTGATAATTCTTTAGCCACCCCCCTACTTATAGGCGTTTTTTTTCACAGGGGTAATTTGTCACTAATGTGTGATAAACAAGGTCTCGTGCTAATGGCGGTTCTTTTAGCTGCTTCCTGGTGGCAAGTTCAGTTACGATTTTTGTTACCACTTGATTCAGTTTAACGGGATCATTCAAACAAAAATCTGCAACATAAGTGGAACCGTATAATCTCAATTTACCCAGTCTGGTGCGTGCCGCCCTTTCTGAAAAAGTTTCTTTCTCTTTGCCGGTAACGATATTTGAAACAACTAGCTCGTCGGTGGCAACCGCACCATCAATAAAGCCCTGTATATAACGAATACAAAAAACCGCATCGACACCTTGTGGGTCTTTTTCATAATGCGAACAGTGAGCAGCAAGTTCCTCAGTCGTTAATGATTCGACAGCCGAAACAGTAGTCGAAGAAAGTAACAAGAAAAGCAGTAAAGACAATAACGAAACACCTAATAAACTTTGTTTCATTGTAAAACTCCCATATTCGATTTGATCATGTAACACGTGCAATCAATGTAACTGAAAATACGTATTAGATACGACACTTTCTTGATATTTAATTCTATTTAAAACAACAATTAATATTTTTTTTCTGTTCCACTATGAATCTATTCATTAGTGGGTGCAATTACGAGTATAACCATATAATCTAGACCTTAACTTGATAAATATTCGTTGCTATACAACAAATATCAATCACGTTTGATATTTTGTGGTGATACTAATTTTGCATGAGTGAAAAATTCTTTTTTTCCCTCTGCCAGTTTTAACACCATGAATAAATTTGCTAGGATTAAGCATCTCTTTTATCTGAATTCTTATAGAAATTTGATAAAAAATCGGTGAAGTTTTATAGAACCCATCATTTTTTATTGAAAACTGGTTATAAAATTTATAATTACTTAGAATCAGTAAAGCAAACATGAGAATCCATTGCTATATTTAGATGGATTCTTATGAAAAAGATGACCAATTAGATAGTTAATAAAAGCTGCGAAAAACATAACAAAACAATAATAAGAAAAAAAAGAAATTAATATATTAGAAATTGCTGGAGACATTTAAAGACAATGCCATACCGTTATCTATTGATTATCGGACTCACTATTTTTTGGTTACTGCTATCCGGGTACTGGACTAACCCACTGATTCTAGCACTTGGCGCTGCCTCCGTGGCACTCGCTACTTGGATGGCTATGCGTATTGAAAAAAAGTACGCGTTTAAAGATAAAGGTGTTGCCATGCTTCTGCGACAGCACACATTCTGGCCGTGGATATTCACAGAAATCATCAAATCGAACATCTCTGTTTTGAAATGCATCTGGATGCCTAAAACCTATCCAATTTCCCCCATTATTCGTCAACTTAAAATGCAACCACAATCACGCATTGCCAGAACGCTGTACGCGAATTCAATAACACTTACCCCGGGCACTGTGTCTGTCGAGGTAAGAGATCAGGAAGTACTGGTCTACGCCTTATTAGAAGAAGCGATGGAAGATTTAGAAGGCGGTGAAATGGGTAAACGCGTACATAAATTAGAAGGTGATAATTAATGTTTGCAGTAACCTGTCTTGCAATTTTAGTAGTCATGGGAATCGCACTTGCACGTGCTTTCATCGGACCTACAATTTACGACCGCATTCTAGCCGTTAATATGTTTGGTACTAAAACGGTATTGTTTATCGCGGTTTATGGCTTCCTCACCGAACGACCAGAATTCCTGGATATTGCTCTTATTTATGCGTTGATCAACTTTGTCGGCGTCATTGTCGTACTCAAGTTTGTTGAACGTTACCCACCATCATCTGCCCACAGCGACGAGTAAACTACTATGGCTTTTATCATTGATGCCCTGAGTTGGGCTTGTCTTATTTTGGGTAGCTTTCTAGGAATTAGTGGCGCTATCGGTATTTTCAGCTTTAAAGAATTCTACAGTCGAGTTCAGGCTGCCAGTGTTACAGACACTTTATGCGTTTTCTTTATTATGCTGGGCTTGATCTTACAAGCAGGCTTTACGCTTATTTCTGTAAAACTTATTTTAGCTGTATTTTTACTCTGGTTAACAGGGCCATTAGCAACACATGCGCTGGTTCGTTCGGCTTATCTCACTGGTTTAAAACCCAAGCTATCAATCACTCGTAAGGAAGCAGCAAAACGAGGTCAGTCATGAGCAATATTAATCTTCTGATTGATGTCGTTTTACTGGCGATGCTGGTCTTAACCACAATTGCCATCGTTCGAATAGAAAGCTTATTTGCTATCGTCATGCTCACGGGCGTGTTCTCTTTACTAGCAGCGAATATCTTTATCATTTTAGATGCTGTTGATGTGGCTTTTACCGAAGCCGCTGTAGGTGCTGGTATTTCAACCGTATTAATGCTGGCAACTATCGGTATCACAGGATACGAACAAAAACGAAGGCGGAAAATTAGCTGGGTCGCACCACTGATAGTGGTGACAATTACCGGTGCTGTACTGGTTTACGGCACATTGGATATGCCTGCTTTTACTGACCCGGAAGCACCGATACATACTCATGTTGCACCACGTTATATAAACGAATCACCCACTGAAGTTGGCATACCTAATATGGTTACTTCAGTACTCGCAAGCTATCGTGGCTATGACACCATGGGCGAGGTGATTGTTGTCTTTGCTGCCTTGATTGGGGTGTTATCACTGATCGGTATTCGCGAGCATAAAGGTGATCCGAAGCATCTCGAACCGCCTGCACGTCCTGTTTTACAGGTCATGTCCAAATTTATGATTCCTTTTATTATCTTGTTTGCCCTGTATGTGCAATTCCATGGAGATTTTGGTCCTGGAGGTGGCTTCCAGGCAGGCGTCATCTTTGCCGTTGCAATCATTCTTTATGCATTGACGTTTAGCCAACAAGACGCCATGGATCTGGCCCCTCCTCGCATACTCAAACGCTTAGCCTCACTCGGTGTACTCATATATGGCGGAACCGGTGTGGTCTCGATGCTAAAAGGTGGCAATTTCCTTGATTACAATGTACTTGCACACGACCCTGTACACGGTCAGCACTACGGTATTCTTGTGATCGAATTTGGCGTCGGACTGACAGTGGCTTGTGTAATGATGCTAATATTTTTTGCCTTTATTAGTCGAGGAGACAGAAACCCATGATGAGTTTAGATCTTTATAACTACTGGGTGGTTATTTTCCTCATGATGGCTGGCTTTTATATGTTAATCGCCAGCAATCATTTAATCAGAAAAATTATTGGTTTAAATATCTTTCAGACATCTGTCTTCATGCTTTATATATCACTCGGCAAAGTTGCTGGTGGCACCGCACCAATTGCGGCAGAAGGTATTGATACTTATTCCAATCCACTTCCGCACGTTTTGATTCTGACAGCCATTGTTGTTGGTATTTCTACAACATCTCTGGCATTAGCCTTAGTTATTCGGATAAAAGAATCCTATGACACTGTTCAGGAAGATGAAATACTCGAACTCGATAGTATTGCAGATGAGGAAGGATCGTAAGTATGATCAATGAACACTTGCCTGCCCTTCAGGTCGTCGTTCCGCTACTCGCTGCGCCAATTTGTTTTCTTATACCGAATAAACGATTATCGTGGTTATTTGCGACGCTCGTTAGTTGGTTAAGTTTTGCCATGGCTATTCTATTAGTCATCGCGGTCAACGACGGAACCATCCTTCACTACGAATTTGGTGGCTGGGCGCCACCTTGGGGAATCGAATATAAAGTCGATATTTTCAATAGCTATGTGTTACTCATTGTAACGGCTATAGGTGCCGCTGTTTTTCCGTACAGCTGGAAAAGTATTCAGAAAGAAATACCTGAGACGCACCATCGGATTTACTTTACCGCAATGCTGTTATGTCTCGCAGGCTTGTTAGGCATGACCATAACCGGTGATGCCTTTAACCTGTTTGTACTGTTAGAGATTTCTTCACTATCCAGTTACACCTTGATCAGTCTGGGGCGTGATCGCCGCGCACTTACGGCATCGTTCCAATACCTAATCATGGGAACAATTGGTGCCACCTTCATTTTGATCGGTGTAGGTTTATTGTATGCCTTAACCGGCACTTTAAATATGGCAGATCTGGCATCGCGAATTCCTGCATTAGAAGGCTCTCGTACTTTGGAAGCGGCATTTGCTTTCCTGATTCTCGGCTTTGGTTTAAAGCTCGCCATGTTCCCACTGCATTTGTGGCTGCCTAATGCTTACTCTTATGCGCCATCATCTGTGTCTGCATTTATCGGTGCAACAGCAACTAAGGTTGCCATTTATGCCTTGCTGCGTTTCTTGTACACCGTATTTGGTTCCAGCTTTAGTTTCGATTATATGCAGGTTCACTGGTTATTAATGCCTTTGGCAATTGCCTCATTCATGTTTGCGTCGATAGTCGCCATTTTTCAGGATGGTATCAAACGTCTGCTGGCTTACTCATCAGTGGCACAGATCGGTTATATCTTATTAGGCATTTCTTTAGTAAATGTCACAGGTTTAACCGCGGCCTTGTTACACATGTTCAATCACGCCCTAATGAAAGGTGGATTGTTCCTGGCGCTGGGTGCGATCGCTTATCGAATAGGCAGTACCCGAGTACAGAGTATCGCCGGCATAGGACAAGCAATGCCCTATACCATGGCCGCATTTGTCATTGGATCGTTAAGCCTTATTGGCGTACCGCTGACAGTTGGTTTTATCTCCAAGTGGTATTTGATACTCGCCACATTAGAAAAAGGTTACTGGCCACTCACTGTGCTGATTATTATTTCTTCCTTATTGGCAGTTGTATATACATGGCGCGTCATAGAAACGGCTTACTTTCAAGAAAGGCCTGCGGGAGCGCCTGCAGTTAAAGAAGCCCCTCTCAGTCTTTTAATTCCGACGTGGGTAGTTATTCTGGCAAACTTATATTTTGGTATTAATTCTTCATTAAGTACTGACCTTGCATCACATGCCGCATTACTACTATTTGGAGGAAGTCTCTTATGATGGGATTGACACCAAATGACTTAATTGTACTTGCTTTATGCATTCCACTTTTTACGGCTGCGGGGATTTTTCTTGCAGATAAAAATCCGAATGTGCGTGAAGGAATCACACTGGTTGGTTCTGTATTACTATTCATTACGATAGTCGCTTTAACACCGCATATACTCGATGGCGAACGACCTAACTTAAAGTTGATCGAAATATTACCCGGTCTTGAAATCAGTTTTACGGTTGAACCACTCGGGATGATATTTGCACTGGTCGCAGCTACTCTTTGGCCGATTAATTCCTTGTATTCAATTGGCTATATGCGCACCAATAATGAACGCAAACAAACGCGATTCTATATCTTTTTTGCCATAGCATTATCATCTGTCATGGCAATCGCATTCGCGGGCAATTTGCTGACCTTATTTATATTTTATGAAGTACTAACGCTTTCAACCTACCCGCTGGTGACACATGCAGGAACGGAAAAAGCACGAAATGCTGGTCGCGTATACCTGGGCATATTAATCAGTACATCCATAGGTCTATTACTCCCTGCTATTATCTGGGTATGGTATGCCGCTGGTACGACTGATTTTAAAGCGGGTGGTATTTTAACCGGTCAAATTAGTGGTCCTTTACTGACACTTCTTGCCGCATTATTTATATTTGGTATCGGTAAAGCCGCTGTCATGCCTACGCATCGCTGGTTACCTGCTGCCATGGTTGCACCGACGCCTGTCAGTGCCTTACTGCATGCTGTGGCGGTTGTGAAAGCCGGTGTATTTAGTGTTGTAAAAGTTGTGGCCTATATTTTTGGTTTAGACCTGCTAGCAACTGCACCAGGCATTGAATGGTTACTTTATATCGCCTGCTTCACCGTAGTTGCGGCATCAATCGTTGCTTTGCAACAAGACAACCTGAAAAAACGTCTCGCTTACTCAACGATTAGCCAATTATCCTATGTGGTGATGGGAGCAATGATACTTGCACCGCTTTCACTCATCGGTGCTGCGCTTCATATTGCCGTTCATGCCTTTGGGAAAATCACGCTGTTCTTTGCCGCTGGTTCTATCTATACCGCCAGCAAAAAAACCAATGTAAGTCAGCTAAACGGCATTGGTCGGAGAATGCCGTGGACTATGACAGCATTCAGCATCGGTGCTTTGTCAATGATTGCATTGCCTCCTGCGGCAGGCTTCTTGTCTAAGTGGTATTTACTATTGGGCGCAAGTCAGCAACAGCAGTACATTGCGATGGCAGTTATCGTCATGTCTACACTTTTGAATGCTGCCTATTTCGTTCCTGTCATATATGCAGCCTTCCTTAAAACCGAAGACCCTGTTCAAGAACGCGACCACAAAGAAGCACCGCTACCGATGGTAGTCGCATTAACAATGACTGCTGCAGCAACTCTATTATTATTCTTATTCCCTGGCCTTGCTTTAGAGCTTGCCAAAGCCGTTGGAGTACCTGTTTGATGAGTAAAAATACATCCCCAGAAAAACAAAAACACTGGTTATACCGTGAAGAAAACCGTCGAACCCTATGGATTATTCAATTCGCTATTCTATTCATAGCGATTTTGCCTGAGTTCTTTATGCACCATCACGCCAGTTTTGAAGCACAAGGAATACATCTGGATGCCTCGTCTACTTTTTATGCATGGTATGGCTTTGCTACCTGTGCGGCAATGGTATTAGGGGCCAAGCTACTGGGTTACGTACTTAAACGTAAGGATGATTACTATGATGACTAATGTGATAATTAACATGGTAAGTAGTTGCGATGAATAGTTTAGTCATACCACCTGGCCTGATACTGATTCTCGGTGGTTTATTACTGCCTTGGTTAACCCCACGTTTGCGAAGTTTTGCAGCAATTGGCTTCCCATTACTTACGTTAATGATGGTCTGGCTGGTCACACCTGAGCACAGCATGAAGCTGGCTTTTCTGGATTATGAATTAGATATACTTCACCTCACATCTGAAGGTCGTGTATTTGCGACCGTTTTCGCCATGATGGCTGGCATCGGTGCGCTTTATGCATTGAAACATGCCCGCATTTTGGAACTGAGCGCAGCCTTTGTGTACGCCGGTTCAGCGATTGGTGTAACCTTCTGTGGCGACCTAATCAGCTTTTTCGTGTTCTGGGAAATCATGGCGATAGGCTCAACCTTGGTCATTTGGGCGAACTGTCATCAAAACAAACGCGCCTATGGTGCGAGTATGCGTTACTTGCTGGTGCATTTGCTTGGCGGTGTCATTTTGATGATTGGGATCGCAGCCCATGTCGCAAATACTGGCAGTGTTGAATTTACCGCAATGAAGGCGGACAACTTCGCAACCATCATGATTATGATTGGCTTCCTCATCAATGCAGGCGCTCCACCGTTCTCGGCCTGGATTGCTGATGCCTATCCGGAAGCAAGTCCTAGCGGAACCGTTTTCCTTTCTGCATTTACCACTAAAACGGCTGTGTTTGCCTTATTAATGGGTTTTCCCGGCGAAAGCATACTTATCTATGTCGGCATGTACATGGTGTTCTACGGAATCATCTACGCGCTGTTAGAAAATGATATGCGTCGTATTCTAGCTTACAGTATCGTCAATCAGGTTGGTTTCATGGTGGTCGCGATTGGCATCGGAAGCGAATTGGCTTTAAACGGAGCAACCGCACATGCCTTCGCACACATTATTTATAAAGGCTTATTGTTAATGTCTGCTGGCAGCGTACTGCTCATGACAGGCAAGCGTAAATGTACCGATCTTGGTGGTTTGTTCCAGTCCATGCCTGTCACCGCAATCAACGGAATTATCGGCGCATTAGCTATTTCTGCTGTCCCACTGACCTCGGGTTTTGTCACCAAATCCTTAGAAACCAGCGCTGCTGCAGAAGCAGGACTTCCCTGGGTATGGTTCATGTTAGTAGCAGCCTCTGCCGGAGTATTCCTGCATGCGGGCATTAAATTCCCCTGGTTTGTATTCTTCCAGAAAGATTCCGGATTACGACCACCCGATCCACCGTGGAATATGCGTTTAGCCATGTGGATTATGTCATTCCTGTGTATTTTGATTGGCATTGTACCGGGCATCATCTACGGCATTTTACCTTACACATTGGATTACAAACCTTATACCGTGGACCATGTCGTAACACAGATGCAGTTATTGTTGTTTGCTGGCTTTGCATTCTTCGCTTTATTGGCGCTGATGAAACGAACCCTGACGATCAGTCTCGACCTTGACTGGTTCTACCGTAAACTCATGTTTGGTTTAATTATCTGGATCAAAGAGAACATCCCTCAGTTAATAGCGCCTGTAATTACTGGCTTCAAAAACTTTGGCCAACGAAAATTCGATCGCTTAGTCAGAGTGCATGGCCCTCAAGGTATATTAGCGCGTACCTGGCCAAGTGCCAGCATGGTGTTATGGGTTGCGGTATTACTCGCGGTGATGATGATTCTTCACTATATGAGACCAGACTAACTCTATACATAAAGTCACCCCCCTACTTTGGGGGACTTTTTTCATGTCTGTTAAAGTAACAAACAACTATTGTGCTTGTTTGTCTTGTTGCTGATCCTTAATCAAGCTCCACGCTTTATGCGAATCAATCAAACCCAGCGCATCCTGCAATAAGGTTTTGCCTGGTTCCATATTGAACCATGTGGAAAGCCCCGATGGGTGTGGCAAAGGAATACAGTCTGCCTGCAATAAAGGCGTATCAATCACAAATTGCTGACCAACCACATCGCTGAGTTTTTTATGCGGCAAATATTGTGAGATAGCCAGTTTGCCAATGGGAATAATCAGTTTAGGTTGTAAGATTTTATACTCTTCTTCTATCCAGCTTTTGCAGGTCGCAATCTCCTGTTTGTCTGGCACACGATCACCACTTCCTTTTGGATTCTTTCCGGGGAAGCACCGACAGACTGCTGCCATATACACCTGTTGTCGAAACTCATCTTCCTCAACACCAATCGAAGCAAACCATTTAAACAGTGTTTTTCCTGCCGTCCAGCCAAACGGCTTGCCGATTCTGCCTTCATGAATTCCCGGGGCCTGACCCACGGTCATAATAGAGGCATCCACTGTATTTCCGGTTATCACAGGCTGAATCATGTTTTCACAGCGCGAACAATTAGAAAGCTCTTGCTGGTGAATTTTAAGTTCTAATAGTTTATTGGGGATAGTTGTCACTGGATTGAATTTAACTTTAAAAAAAGCCTCTATAAGTGGGGGGGGGTATTTGTATTTATCAATAAAATGCGTTTAACTCAGACTTTATCAGATAAAACAATTAATCGATTTCGATAGACCCTTCATTATCAGTTAAGCAGAGTAAAAAACATCATGCTAAAACACTACAAAATTAGTTTCGCTTTATTACTTCTTCTATTAAGCACCTTAGGATTTGCGCAACCTGATATTGATCTTATCGAATTGAAACATAAACCACCAGCACCAGAATTTGTGTTACCCGACATGCAAAATAAAGCGCATAGCCTTTCAGATTACATCGGCCAGCCTGTAATTGTGACTTTTTGGGCGACCTGGTGCCCACCCTGCATTAAAGAACTTCCCTCTTTTAATCGTGCCTCGGCCAAACTTAAAGATGAAAATATATCAATACTAGGTATTAATGTTGGTGAAGATAGGGATACGATTACTTCGTTTCAACTAGAACATGATGTCGACTTTACAATCTTGCTGGATGAAGAAGCTGAAGAGTTAGAAAACTGGAATACCCGGGGTTTACCTACAACCTATATTGTTAACGCCGAAGGCAAAATTGTCTACAAAGCTACCGGCGAACGCGAATGGGATAACGATAGTATTATCAATAAGGTAAGAGCGTTAAAAAACAGTAACAAAAAGACAACTTTAACAAAAAAATAGTCTCGAGCCTCTATACAAAAACGTTATACCACGGCTCATTTCACAGCCATTTAAACAAAGTCACCCCCCTACTTTAAGGCACTTTTTTTAGTGCCTTTTTTAAGCCTTTCTGTGCTAAATATCGATAACAAAACACTTCATTATAAATATCCTAATAGTTAAAATTAAAATTAGTTTGTTGACAATTTCTATCAAAACACTAAATTACAGGCACGAAAAACAATATATAGAGAAACATTGTTAACAATGCCAACGCAACCTATCGCAACATTATCTGAACGTCAGACGCTTTCTGAGCAAGTCTATAACGATATTAAGGAAGCGATTATTGCGGGCGAACTGATTCAAGGTGCAAAAATCACCGAGGATGAATTAGCTAAAAAATACGGTATTAGCCGTGGCCCACTTCGTGAAGCATTGCGTCGCCTAGAAAGCATTCGTCTGCTTATCAAAATTCCACACGCAGGTATGCGAGTCGTGACTCTCACACCTGAAATGATCGAAGAAATCTACATCGTACGTGAAGCGCTTGAAGGCATGTCGGCCAGACTTGCAGCAGAACGCATGACAGACGAAGAAATAGAAGATTTAAGAAATCTACTGGTTCGTCACTCTAGCAATATTGATAAGTCAGATGGCAAGCAGTATTTCCAGCGCGAAGGTGATCTAGATTTTCATTTCCGTATCGCGCAAGCCAGTAATAACCAATGGTTGATGGATTTATTAAGTAGCGAACTTTACCAGCTATTAAGAATGTGTCGCCACCGTACCAGTCAGGCACCCGCTAGACCCACCAAAGCCTTGACAGAACATAAACAAATTGTCGAGGCGATTGCCTCCAGAGATGCCGAACTCGCAGAAATGCTGATGCGCCGTCATATCAGCGGAGCGTGGAAAACCGTAGAAATTTTATTAAAGGAAGAACTCTCCGAAGGAGCACTTCAAAACGATACCGTTACTAAGCAATAACATTTGGTAACAAAGAAAATCAGTAAACAAATTAAGGTCGATATCTACAGTAAATATCGATAAACAAATTAACAGAAAGGTAAATTATTATGAGTATGGGTAAAAAATTCCGTCAAGCTGTCGATGACAACAATCCACTTCAAGTCGTTGGTGCAGTTAATGCCTATATGGCGATAATGGCTGAAAAAGTTGGTCACAAAGCAATCTACTTATCTGGTGGCGGAGTAGCTGCATGTTCAATGGGTATTCCTGATCTAGGAATCACTACCATGAAAGACGTGCTTGAAGATACTTACCGTATTACTGATGCTTCTGAATTACCTTTATTGGTTGATATCGATACAGGCTGGGGTGGTGCTTTCAACATCGCACGTTGTGTTCGTGAATTTACCCGTGCTGGCGCTGGTGCTGTACACCTTGAAGACCAGGTAATGCAGAAGCGCTGTGGACATCGTCCTAACAAAGCCATCATCTCTCAAGGTGAAATGGTTGACCGTGTAAAGTCTGCGGTAGATGCTAAAACAGATTCTGACTTCGTTATCATGGCGCGTACAGATGCATTAGCGGTTGAAGGCATGCAATCTGCAATTGATCGTGCAATCGCCTGTGTTGAAGCGGGTGCAGACATGATCTTCCCTGAAGCAATTAATACACTAGAACAATACGAAGAATTTGTAAAAGCGGTAGATGTACCCGTTCTAGCAAACATCACAGAATTTGGTGCGACCCCACTATTCACATCAGAAGAATTAGCCTCTGTTGGCGTTAAATTACAACTTTATCCTTTAAGTGCATTCCGCGCGATGAGTAAAGCAGCACTTAATGTTTACGAGCACATCAAAGAAGATGGTCATCAGAAAGAAGTTATAGATTCAATGCAAACTCGCATGGAGCTCTACGATTTTCTTGGATACCACGAATACGAACAAAAACTCGATCAATTATTCGCAAGTGAGGAGAAGTAAGAATGAGCGAAACGAATACTGGCCAAGCAGCTAAAACCGGATTCAAACCTAAAAAATCAGTAGCGCTTTCGGGTACTGCTGCAGGGAACACAGCGGTATGTACCGTAGGTGTTACAGGTAATGATTTACACTACCGTGGATACGATATTCTTGAGTTCGCTGAACAAGCTGAATTTGAAGAAATTGCTCATTTGATTATACACGGCACTTTACCGACAGCATCTCAACTTAAGTCTTACAAAGCTAAGCTTAAAGGTTTGCGTGGTTTACCGGCTGCAGTTAAAACGATTTTAGAAAACATCCCACCATCAGCGCACCCAATGGATGTAATGCGTACTGCATGTTCTGCAATGGGAACCTGCATGACAGAGAAAGAGAGTCATCCAGAAGCTGAAACGCGTGAAGCCTTAGATCGTTTAATGGCGAGCTTTGGCTCGATGCTACTGTACTGGTACCACTACAGTCATAACGGCAAAAAGATCGATACTGAAACGGATGATGACTCAATCGGCGGGCACTTTTTACACATGCTTCATGGTGAAAAGCCACCTGAAGAATGGGTTAAGGCGATGCACATTTCGTTAACGCTCTATGCAGAACATGAATTCAATGCATCAACCTTCACTTCTCGCGTCATTGCAGGAACAGAATCTGATGTACATTCATGTATAACTGGTGCAATCGGTGCATTACGTGGCCCTAAGCACGGTGGTGCAAACGAAGTAGCCTCTGATATTCAGAAACGTTACAACAGCGCAGATGAGGCTGAAGCTGATATCCGCGAACGTATGGCGCGTAAAGAAATCATTATTGGTTTCGGACACCCTGTTTATACCGTTGCTGATCCGCGTAACGAGGTTATCAAACGCGTTGCCAAACAACTGTCTGAATCAAACGGAAATTCTACGATGTTTGATGTTGCAGAACGCATTGAAACGGTTATGTGGGACGAAAAGAAAATGTTCCCGAATCTGGATTGGTTCTCGGCGGTTTCTTATGAGCAGATGGGTGTACCAACAGCGATGTTCACTCCTTTGTTTGTAATCGCACGAACCACAGGCTGGGGCGCACATATTATCGAACAACGCCAGGATGGAAAGATCATTCGTCCATCAGCTAACTATGTCGGACCAGAAAACATGCAGTTTGTACCATTATCTGATCGCGGCTAAACCAAGCATATCAAGTACATTATGTACAGATTGCTTGTTGCTTAGCTCAAGCAATCTAGTTGTAACACATAGAAAATTATCACGGGACATATTTAATGAACACAGAATACCGTAAACACCTTGAAGGCACAGATCTGGATTACTTTGATACGCGCGCAGCGGTTGAAGCAATAAAACCAGGATCATACGCAACACTTCCCTACACTTCTCGTGTATTGGCAGAACAGTTAGTGCGTCGTTGTAATCCAGAAACACTCACAGACTCACTAAAACAACTTATCGAAAACAAACAAGATCTGGATTTCCCGTGGTATCCGGCACGTGTTGTATGTCACGATATTTTAGGTCAGACGGCGCTGGTTGACCTTGCAGGTTTGCGCGATGCAATTGCTGACCAAGGTGGCGACCCATCAAAGGTTAACCCTGTTGTTCCAACACAGCTAATCGTTGACCATTCACTAGCTGTTGAAGCACCGGGTTTTGACCCTGAAGCATTTGAGAAAAATCGTGCGATTGAAGATCGTCGTAATAAAGACCGTTTTGATTTTATCGAATGGTGTAAAACCTCTTTCCAAGATGTCGATGTGATACCAGCGGGTAACGGCATCATGCATCAGATCAATCTGGAGAAAATGTCTCCGGTGATTCAGGCCCGCGGCGGCGTTGCATTCCCTGATACCTGTGTTGGTACTGATTCACATACACCACACGTTGATGCGCTAGGTGTAATGGCAATCGGTGTAGGTGGCTTGGAAGCAGAAACAGTTATGTTAGGTCTTCCTTCAATGATGCGTCTTCCGAATATTATTGGTGTAGAGCTAACAGGTAAACGTCAGGAAGGCATCACTGCTACTGACATAGTTCTAGCAATCACTGAATTCCTGCGTAATGAGAAAGTGGTTTCATCTTATCTTGAGTTCTTCGGTGAAGGCACTAAGAGTTTAACCATTGGAGATCGTGCAACGATCTCAAATATGACACCAGAATACGGTGCATCAGCAGGTTTATTCTACATCGACGAGCAAACCATTGATTACTTGAAACTAACAGGTCGTGAGCCTGAACAAGTTGCTTTAGTTGAACAATACGCAAAAGAAACAGGTCTATGGGCTGATGATCTTAAAGACGTTAAATATGGACGTGTACTTACCTTTGATTTATCTTCTGTAGAACGTAACTTGGTGGGACCATCAAACCCACATCGTCGTTTAGCCACTGCTGATCTAGCATCTAGCGGTATCGCTAAAGATATGGACAAAGTACTGGAAGAAGAAGCCGAAGGTAAAATGCCAGATGGTGCGGTAATCATAGCTGCAATCACTTCATGTACCAATACTTCTAATCCACGAAATGTGGTTGCTGCTGGACTTATTGCACGTAAAGCCAACGAGCTTGGTTTGATTCGCAAGCCTTGGGTAAAAACCTCATTTGCACCGGGTTCTAAAGTTGCAGAACTGTATTTAAAAGAAGCTGGTCTATTAACAGAACTTGAAAAACTAGGTTTTGGTATTGTTGGATTTGCCTGTACTACCTGTAATGGTATGTCTGGTGCACTTGATCCAGTTATCCAGAAAGAAATTATTGATCGTGACCTTTACGCCACTGCTGTTTTATCGGGCAATCGTAACTTCGATGGTCGTATTCATCCTTATGCAAAACAGGCATTCCTTGCGTCACCGCCATTAGTTGTAGCTTATGCAATTGCCGGCACCATCCGTTTTGATATCGAAAAAGATGTATTAGGAAAAGACCAGAACGGTAACCCAATTACATTAAAAGATATCTGGCCTTCAGATGAAGAGATCGATGCGATTGTAGAATCCAGCGTAAAACCTGAAATGTTCCAGCAAATCTATAACCCGATGTTCAATTTAGGTGTGATAGAAGAAGCTCAAAGCCCATTATATGACTGGGATGAAAAGAGCACCTACATCCGTCGACCTCCTTATTGGGAAGGTGCATTAGCAGGCGAGCGTACGATGAAAGGTATGCGCCCTCTTGCGGTTCTTGGTGACAATATCACTACCGATCACTTATCACCGTCAAACGCGATTATGCTTGAAAGTGCTGCAGGTGCTTATCTGCACAAAATGGGATTACCTGAAGAAGACTTTAACTCTTACGCAACGCATCGTGGTGATCACTTAACCGCACAACGCGCGACCTTTGCGAATCCTAAGTTGTTGAATGAAATGTGTTTAGACGATAATGGTGAAATCAAACAAGGATCACTCGCACGTGTTGAGCCAGAAGGCGAAGAAATGCGTATGTGGGAAGCGATTGAAACCTATATGGATCGTGCACAACCATTAATCATTATAGCGGGTGCTGATTACGGTCAGGGCTCATCTCGTGACTGGGCAGCAAAAGGAGTTCGTCTTGCTGGTGTTGAAACAATTGTTGCAGAAGGATTCGAACGTATTCACCGTACCAATCTAGTTGGCATGGGTGTATTACCTCTTGAGTTTATCAATGGTGAAACCCGCAAAACTTACAATATCGATGGTACGGAAACGTTCGATGTAGAAGGTGAAATTGCACCTGGTTCTCAACTCACCGTAAAAATGACGCGAAAGAATGGCGAAGAAGTGAATATCCCAGTGAAATGTCGTCTTGATACTGCTGAAGAAGTACATGTCTATGAAGCAGGTGGTGTATTACAACGTTTTGCACAAGATTTCCTTGAATCAACAGCGGCTTAAGGAGCAATAGAATGGCATTTGCACCACAGATAAAAATCCCCGCTACCTATATGCGCGGCGGCACCAGTAAAGGCACCTTCTTTAATCTGGAAGACCTACCAGAAAAGTGCAAAGTCGCGGGAGCCGCACGTGATGCGATGCTGCTTCGTGTTATCGGCAGTCCAGATCCATACGGCAAACAAACCGATGGCATGGGTGGTGCAACGTCTAGTACCAGTAAAACGGTAATTCTGGCGAAAAGTACAAAAGCTGATCACGACGTTGATTACCTCTTCGGACAAGTTTCAATCGACAAACCATTTGTCGATTGGAGTGGTAACTGTGGAAACCTGACTGCTGCTGTTGGCTCTTTCGCCATCAGTAATGGCATGGTTGATGCTGATCGTATTCCTGAAAATGGTATCGCTACCGTAAGAGTTTGGCAGGCAAATATCGAAAAAACGATTATTGCACAAGTTCCTATCACTAACGGTGAAGTACAGGAAACCGGTGATTTTGAACTGGATGGGGTGACCTTTCCTGCCGCTGAAGTTCAAGTTGAATTCATGAACCCTGTGGATGCATCAGAAGCGATGTTCCCCACAGGTAATCTTGTGGATGATCTGGAAGTCCCGGGTATTGGAACATTCAAGGCAACCATGATCAATGCCGGTATTCCGACCATTTTCCTAAATGCGGAAGATATCAATTTCACTGGCGTGAGTTACAACGGCACTGAATTACAATCCGATATCAACAGTGACGAAAACGCACTGGCAATGTTCGAAACCATTCGTGCTTATGGTGCGATCAAAATGGGTTTGATTGAATCCATTGAAGAAGCAGCAACGCGTCAACATACACCTAAAGTCGCTTTCGTGGGTAAACCACAAGGCTATACCTCATCAAGCGGTAAAGAAATTAACGCTGATGATATCGACTTGAATGTGCGCGCCTTATCGATGGGTTTATTACACCACGCGATGATGGGCACCGCTGCTGTAGCCATCGGAACGGCTGCAACGATTCCTGGCACTCTGGTTAATTTGGCAGCGGGTGGCGGAGATCGAGATTCCGTTACTTTCGGACATCCATCAGGCACCTTGAAAGTAGGCGCAGAAGCTATCGAAAATGAAGGTGAGTGGACAGTGAATAAAGTCGTAATGAGTCGCAGTGCACGCGTATTAATGGAAGGTGCTGTAAGAATTCCCGGTGATGTGCTTGATAATATTCCAGTTGATGATATGGAGAACAAATAATGAAGGTTAGTGATGCATTAAAGCAAAGAAAATCTGTTCGCGCTTATATGGATAAGCCCGTCGAAGATGAAAAAATTCAGGCAGTTCTAGAAGTAGCTAGACATGCACCATCAGGTACTAACACCCAACCATGGCAAGTAGCAGTGGTTACTGGCAATTCTAAATTAGCCCTTCAAGATAAAATCGAAACTGCATTCAGAGGCGGTGATCGTGGTAAAGCGGATTATGACTATTACCCCAATGAATGGGTATCACCGTTTAAAGATCGACGTAAAGAATGCGGTCTGCTGATGTATTCAACACTAGGAATTACCCGCGAAGATACAGATCGCCAACTGGATCAGTGGGCGGCTAACTATCGTTCATTTGATGCACCCGTGATGCTGTTGTTCTTTATGGATAAGATCATGGAACGCGGTTCCTTTATGGATTATGGCATGTTCCTGCAATCCATCATGTTAGCTGCAGAAGAACAAGGTTTAGCCACTTGTCCTCAAGCCTCTCTGGCAGATTACCCACACATCATCAAACCAGAACTTGGTTACGATGATAACACTGTATTGCTTTGTGGCATTGCACTGGGTTACGAGGAAAAAGGCGCATTAGTAAATAGCTATCGTACATCACGATTAGAGGTAGAAGAATTTACACAATTTTTTAAATAACGTTTTTACACATGTTTTTTCAATAACACTTTCTACGATCAAATCCGCTAGAAACAAATGATTGATCCAGAGTAAGACATTTGAAGAAAGTAAGACAGAAAGGTGAAATACGTTATTCAGTAAATAAAGTCACCCCCCTACTTTAAGGCACTTTTTTGCTTTATTTAGGGTGGTATACCAGTTCAATCATAGGAGATTAAAGTGAGTTACCAACAAGAGTTTAATGCTGCAAAAAATGACCCGGAAGGTTTCTGGAAAGACAAATCAGAAGCTTTGGAATGGTTTAAGCCACCGCAAAATATTTTAACCCAGGATGAAAATGGTATTCATCACTGGTTTGCCGATGGTGAAATGAACACGGCATATATGGCTCTTGATTATCATGTCAATAATGGTCGTGCAGATCAGGCGGCATTGATATATGACTCACCCGTTACAAACACCAAGAAAACATACACCTATCGCGAACTACGCGATGAAGTAGCACTCGCTGCCGGTATGTTGAAGGACCTTGGTGTAGAAAAAGGTGACCGCGTAATCGTCTATATGCCGATGATCGCGGAAGCTGCTATTGCCATGTTGGCATGTGCTCGAATCGGTGCCATTCATTCGGTGGTTTTTGGTGGATTTGCTGCACCAGAATTAGCCGTACGTATCGACGATGCTAAACCAAAAGTTATTTTAAGTGCTTCATGTGGTATCGAAATCAAACGCGTTATCGAATACAAACCGCTGATCGACAATGCTATCGAAATCGCTGAACACACACCACAAAACGTCGTTGTATTCCAACGTCCAGAAGCGACTGCTGAGTTATCTCATGATCGCGATGTCGATTGGTCCGAAGCGATCAGTAAAGCACAACCCGCTGAATGTACTCCGGTAAAGGGTACAGACTTGCTTTACATACTTTACACTTCAGGCACAACAGGAAAACCAAAAGGCGTAGTTCGTGAAAACGGTGGTCATGCCGTAGCAATGAAATACAGCATGAAAGCGGTTTACGATATCGACCCGGGTGATGTGTTCTGGGCGGCTTCGGATGTTGGCTGGGTTGTTGGTCATTCATATATCGTTTACGCACCACTACTACACGGTTGCACAACCATCCTTTACGAAGGCAAGCCAATCATGACGCCAGACGCAGGTGCATTCTGGCGTGTAATCAGTGAATATGGCGTTAAAGGTCTTTTCACTGCGCCTACGGCTTATAGAGCGATTAAGAAAGAAGATCCAAATGCAGATTTAGCCAAGCAGTACGACCTGTCTTGTTTAGAAGCACTTTACTCTGCCGGCGAACGTCTTGACCCTGCAACCTTTGACTGGCTGGATGAGAAATTCGGCTTACCTATCGTTGATAACTGGTGGCAGACAGAAACTGGTTGGGCGATCGCGTCTAATATGACTGGCATCGAAAAGATGAAAGTGAAACCAGGATCTGCAACTGTTCCTTGTACGGGTTTCAATGTGCAAATTCTTGATGAAAACGGTAAAGAATTAGGTCCAAACGAGCAAGGTAATATCGCGATTAAACTTCCGATGCCGCCAAGCTGTTTAACTTCAGTCTGGGGTGATCTGGATCGCTTTAAAGCAAGCTATCTTGAAACCTACCCGGGTTACTACGTAAGTGGTGATGGTGGCTATATTGATGATGAAGGTTATTTATTCGTCATGGGCCGAGTTGATGATGTAATCAACGTCGCTGGTCATCGTCTCTCAACCGGTGAAATGGAAGAGATTATCGGCAAGCATCCAGCTATTGCAGAATGTGCAGTTATTGGTCGCGATGACGCATTAAAAGGACAAATGCCCACTGGCTTCGTGGTGCTTAAAAATGGCATTACCATGACTGACGAAGAAATCACCAAAGAATTAATTACTTTAGTTCGCCAGGAGATAGGTGCTGTGGCATCATTCAAAGAAGTACATGTTGTGCCACGTTTACCGAAAACTCGCTCTGGTAAAATTCTTAGAAAAACCATGCGTCAAATCTTTAATGGTGAAGAATATATTATTCCTTCAACCATCGATGACCCTGATTCATTGAGCGAAATTCAAGAACTAAAAGGATAATTAACAAGAATGAAAGCTACGTTTCAAGATCTAGGGAATGGTGTCACCGTTGTTGACGCCGAATACACACAACCGGGTATCGCTGCTCTTTATTTAATCGAAGAAGATGGTGATGTGGCGATTGTCGAAACCGGTACTAATGACAGTATCCCCTATATTCTTGAAGTTCTTGAATCGAAGCAACTCAGTTTTGATGATGTGAAATACATCATTCCTACGCATGTTCATCTGGACCACGCAGGTGGTGCAGGTGAACTCATGTTGAAATGTCCTAATGCAAAATTGGTGATTCATCCTTATGGCGCGGCCCACATGATTGACCCAAGCCGTTTAATTGCGGGTGCATCAACGGTATACGGTGAAGAAGCCTTTAAAAAGCTCTACGGTACGATTCAACCTGTCGATGAAGATCGTGTCATTGAAGCACCCGATCTATTTACTATCGACATGAATGGTCGTGTTTTAGAATTTTTGGATACACCGGGCCACGCCAATCATCACTTTAGTATTTACGATAAAAAGAGCGATGGCATTTTCACTGGGGATACCTTTGGCTTATCCTATCCACAACTAACCACCGCAGAAGGTCGATTCATTTTCTGTACGACTACACCTGTGCAGTTTAATCCTGAAGCGTTACTCGCCAGTATCGATAAGATTTTGGCTAAAAATACGTCAAAGATTTATCTCACGCACTTTGGTGAAATCAAACCGACAGAGAAAGTCATCGAGCAACTCAAGGCCAGTGTGAATGCTTTTGTCGAGATTTCAGAAGCTGCCAAAGACATGACTGAAAATCGTATCGAACATATTGATCAAAAAATCAGAGAGTATTTGCTCAAAGTGTTAGCCGATATGGGTTGTGAACAGGATGTCGATTTCCAAAACAGTGTAATCAAGTTTGATAGTCTATTGAATGCACAGGGATTGGATTTCTGGTTAAGCAAACTAGCGAGAAAAAAGGCTTAGAGCTTATTTAAATCTCTTATTCACTTTAGCCACCCCCCTACTTTGAGGCGTTTTTTCTAACGCCTCATTTGTGTCTATTTTTTTATCTCTTTTATACCTGTATTTTTTACCTGTATTTTTAATCGAAGCTTGCTAAGCTTCTTTTAACGTTTCGCGGTACGCTTTTACAAATTTATTTATAACGTTAGTTATTTATAACGTTTTTTAACAAGCATGAAAGTAACTGCTCAACACACCGTCTAACAAAACCAACAATAACCGATAATAGTTAGATAAACATATAAGACCTTAAAAGGAAAACGTAGGATGCATAAGATTCAACATTCGGCGCATAAACTATTAGTCTATGTAGAAACATTAGGATTATTCATAATCGCGATTTCCACCGTTATTGCGATAGGCTTTGAAATCGCGGTTATGGTCAGGGCGCAAACAGTTACACTGGGTGATCTTTTACTATTATTCATCTACCTTGAAGTATTGGCCATGGTTGGCATCTACCTGAAATCAGGTAAGTTACCTGTTCGAATGCCACTGTATATTGCCATTGTGGCGATGGCGAGATACATGATTCTGGACATGAAGAATCTGGATACCTATAGAATGTTAGGGCTAGCCGCAGCAATGCTGGTAGTCGCATTAGCGATTTTAGTCATCCGTTACGGTCATACCCAGTTTCCGTATAAAACCAAAGATGAAGAAAATCTTTAGCGGGTATAACACGCTGTGTAACAACTTCGTCATTCATTAACACTACTCTAGAGCTGCGTATTTAAAGGCAGCTCGGTAGTATTCTTAATTTCAGTCACTGCCAGATGCGAATGCACTTCGCCAATCATCGGCAACTCCAATAATTTACTACGAACAAATTTCTCGTATTGGCGTATATCACGCACGACTATTTTCAACATATAATCCCATGATCCTGTCATGGTGTAACACTCAACCACTTCTTCGAACTCTTTGACTCTTTCTTCAAACGCTTCCAGATGTCTTCGGCGTGTCTCTCTAAGATTGATTGTACTGAAAGCAACCAGATCGATACCTAACTTTTCCCGATTTAAAACAGCTACTTTTTTATTGATAATATCTTTTTGAATAAGCTGATTGATTCGTCTCCAACAGGGAGATTGACTCATATTCAAAATCTCGGCGATATCCGAAGAACTACGGTCTGCATCAGACTGCAGCAGTTTTAAAATTTTAATGTCCTGTTCACTTAAGTCGATCATATTAGATATTTTATACCTTTGTAGATTATATATAGGTAAATATAGACCATTATTGAGTTTCTGTAGTCTATTAAGAATAAATAAACCCACACTTTCTTCCTATACTTTTTAGATAAGTTCATGGAGGATGAATATGACTACAACTACAGACACTAAAAGCAATAATAAAGACATTAAACGAAGCACTAAACAAAGCTCTAAACAAGTTACTAAGCAAGAAATTAAATTAGCAGAAGTATCGCTCGACGATAAATACAAATTAAACACAACCAGAGCATACATTACAGGTATTGAAGCGTTGGTAAGATTACCCATGCTACAGCACCAGAGAGATCAGGAACGCGGTCTAAATACAGCAGGTTTTGTCTCTGGGTACCGCGGTTCTCCCTTGGGAGGTGTCGACCAGGCCATGTGGAAAGCCAAAAAGTATTTAGACGAACACAATATTACCTTTGTGCCCGGCATCAATGAAGACCTTGCCGCAACCGCAGTACGTGGTTCTCAGGAAGTGGGGTTAATGCCAGGCAGTAAATTCGATGGTGTATTCGGTATGTGGTATGGAAAAGGACCCGGACTCGATCGCAGTATCGATGCCATTCGCCATGCGAATGCAGCAGGCACCTCAAAGTGGGGGGGTGTACTTGCCGTTGTGGGTGATGATCATGGTTGTAAATCATCCACCTACCCTTATCAATCTGAACATTTATTCATGAGTCTTTCAATGCCAGTACTTGCGCCAGCTAATGTGCAAGAGGTTCTGGATTTAGGTGTTTATGGTATTGAATTGTCCCGTTACTGCGGCTGCTGGGTTGGGCTAAAAGCAATCACCGAGAATATGGATTCGGCTGTGTCAGCTAAAATCGACCCCAATCGTATAGAAATTAAAATCCCTAAAACTTTCCACATGCCAGACGATGGCGTGAATGTGCGTTGGCCAGACACACCCTTGGCACAGGAAGAAAGGCTCAATAAATACAAAATCTATGCAGCACGTGTTTTCGCCAGAGAAAACAACCTTAATAAAATTGTTATGGACACCAAAACACCGAAGCTAGGTATCATTACATCGGGTAAAAGTTACCTTGATGTTCTACAAGCCTTTGACGATTTAGGTATCGACAAAAAACTGGCTTCTGAACTTGGCATTCGTGTCTATAAAGTGGGTATGCCCTGGCCACTGGAACCAGTCACCACGCACGAATTTGCAGAAGGACTGGATGAAATTCTAGTGGTCGAAGAAAAACGCTCGGTAATGGAAGACCAGTTAACCGGTCAACTGTATAACTGGCCTGTCGACAAGCGACCAAAAGTAGTCGGCGAGTACGATGAACACGGTCAGGACCTACTGACAAATCTGGCTGAGCTAACCCCAGCAATGATCGCCCGAGTGATTTTTCAACGCATTACACCGTACATGAACGACGCAGAGCTTATTAACGATAGCGTTATCGAAACCATGCAGAAGCGCGTTGATTTCATTAACCGTAAAGAACGCAAACTCGCCAAACCACGTAAAATCTCCAATCGCGAAGCCATGTATTGTTCTGGCTGTCCGCACAATACCTCTACTGCAGTGCCTGAAGGCTCCATTGCTGGCGGTGGTATTGGTTGTCATTATATGAGCACCTGGAGTAAAAACCGTCCTGCGCATAACTATACGCACATGGGTGGTGAAGGTGTAACCTGGACCGGTATTGCGCCGTTTACTGAAACAAAACACATGTTCCAGAACCTCGGTGATGGCACCTATTTCCATTCTGGATTATTGGCAATTCGTCAATCCGTTGCATCTGGCGTCAACATCACTTATAAAATTTTATACAACGATGCAGTAGCGATGACCGGCGGCCAACCCGTTGATGGAAACTTAAGTGTGGCTCAGTTAGTACTGCAATTAAAAGGCGAAGGTATTCAACGCATTGAGATTGTTTCTGATAACCCGAAAGCACATAAATCGTTGAATGATTCTACCGTCAGTATTAGTCATCGTGATCAACTCAATCTCGTTCAGAAGTCACTTCGCGAAACCACTGGAACGACTATCCTCATTTACGAACAAACCTGTGCTGCAGAAAAACGCAGACGACGTAAGCGTGGAATCATGCCGGATATTGATCAG
The DNA here is from genome assembly GCF_004339015.1 of Cocleimonas flava. GTDB lineage: Bacteria > Pseudomonadota > Gammaproteobacteria > Thiotrichales > Thiotrichaceae > Cocleimonas > Cocleimonas flava. Next base: position 105,839 of record NZ_SMFQ01000004.1, read on the forward strand.
CGTGTGGTAATCAACGAAGCTGTCTGTGAAGGTTGCGGCGACTGTAGCGTTAAATCGAATTGCATGTCCGTTATTCCGAAAGAAACCGAAGTTGGACGTAAACGTCAAATCGATCAGGCTGCCTGTAATAAAGACTTCTCCTGCATCAATGGATTCTGCCCTAGTTTTGTTTCAGTCGCTGGTGGCGAGCTAAAGAAAAACAAAGAGTCGAATATCTCGGTTGAGAATAACAATTTACCCGAACCGACGCGCCCACTGATTGATCAACCCTGGAATATTCTGGTAACAGGTATTGGTGGTACCGGCGTATTGACGGTAACCTCTGTATTGTCTATGGCGGCGCATTTGGAAAACAAAGGAATCGCCACCTTAAACCAGACGGGTCTTGCACAAAAGTTTGGCCCTGTAATTAGTCATCTTCGAATTGCTAACGAACAAAAAGACATTCATGCAGTGCGTATTCCTGCCGGTGATGCAGACGTGATGATTGGTTGTGACCTGATTGTCAGTGCCTCTGATGATGCGTTAGCAAAGCTGAATGTAGAACGCAGCCATGCCGTTATCAATGACACGCTCACACCGACTGCTGAATTCGTGCACAACCCAGATGCTGTTTTTCAGGATGAAGCGATGAAACACAGCATCATCGATGAATTAAAAGAAGGTCGCGTCGATTTTCTACCGGCCACTGAAATCGCTAATGCGCTATTAGGCGATACCATTGCTACCAACCTATTCATGCTCGGTTATGCCTATCAGAAAGGGTTAATCCCGGTCAGTTCAGAAGCCATCTTTAAAGCGTTGGAACTCAATAAGGTGCGAATTGATTTCAACAAGAAAGCCTTTATGTGGGGCCGTATGGCATTACTAGACCGTAAAAAGGTTGAAGAAGCCGCGAATGTTGAAAAGAATCGATTTACGCCGTTAGAAGATTTAGAAGATATTATCGAGTATCGCGCGAATGATTTAGTCGGCTATCAGGATGAGGAATACGCTCAACGTTACCGCAATAGTGTCAACGCGGCGAAAGAAGTCGAAACAGCCGTGATGGATAAAAGCGCCGAACTGGATGGACATGAAAATAGCTTGTTACTGACTAAAGCAGTCGCCAAAGTTCTGTACAAAGTGATGGCTTATAAAGACGAATATGAGGTGGCACGTTTATACACCGACGGACGTTTTAAAAAGCAAATTGAAGAAACCTTTGAAGGTGATACGGAGATGTCTTTTTACTTTGCCATGCCATTAATATCAAAGCGCGATCCTGATACCGGACATCTGGTTAAACGCAAATACGGTGCTTACATGTTACCTGTGTTAAAGAATCTGGCTAAACTGAAACGTTTCCGCGGGACTAAATTTGACCTGCTAGGAAAAACAGCAGAAAGACAGGTTGAACGTCAAATGATAACAGACGTAAACAATACGATAAGCACGGTGCTGAAAACCCTGAACCCTGGTAACTTATTGCATGCGATTGAGATCATTGAGCTGGCAAACGATGTCAGAGGTTATGGACACGTTAAAGAAGCAAACTATGAGCAATACCAGTTACGCTTAGCTCAACAGTTAAAGAGTTACGAAAACGGAACCACGTTTGACGACAAAACTGGCACAGCCCACGTCGTGCAAATTCATAAAGTGGATGCTGCCTGACTGAGACAGAGTGTGTGTTTTTATAGTCTGTAAAAAGTTAAGCAACAATAAAAAAGCCCACTGCGGATAAGTGGGCTTTTTTTCAAAATAGTTTATGAATTACTTAGAATTTATAACCTACATTTAAACGGTAAACCATTGGGTCCAGATCATAATCTACGTGTAAAGTTGTAGCTCCTGGCCCAGTAAGTGTGGCATCTGTATCAATATCAGCATACATCGCAGAAGCATTCAAAAACCATTTATCATTGATTTGATAATCAACACCGATTTGCGCTGCAAGACCAATAGAGTTATCTAGTTTCAGCTTGGTATAACCCAAACCTGCTGCATCATTCCCCACTTTTTCATGGAAGAATATTGTGTAATTTAAACCTGCACCGACGTATGGTTGAAACTTGCCTTTACCACCTAGAAAATAGTACTGCGCACTTATGGTTGGTGGTAAATGTTTGATCTCTCCGATCGACGCACCATCAAGAGTACCGCCATCTGCTTTAATCTGATGAGTAAATGGAGTTGCTGCCAGAACTTCAATGCCTAACTTTTCAGAAAGCATGTAAGTACCAGATAGTCCTAATTGAGTTTCGTTATCAGCCGAAACTGCTTCGCCAGCGATTTCTTGAATATCATCACTTTTATCATCTGGAACAACTGTCGCTGCACCAAACTTCAATAAAATATCACCCTTTTCGTACGCAGAAGCTGCCATTGGAAGAGCTAAGATTGCAGCACTTACAGCTAGTGCAATAGCATTTACTTTTTTCATTTTGTATCTCCTAATTAATCATGGCTGTATTCTGAACGTATAGAAAAATGTAAATATTGACGCAGATCATATATTGATGATTAAGCTCAATCTTAAATGGATAAGAGTAGAGTAAGATAGCTTCAAACATAAACAAGCAAAGGTCACCCCCCTACTTTGGGGCACTTTTTTATCCCTATTTATTACATAGCTGTGAGCATAAGATGCAAGTCCTGAATTTAAGCACTCCGAGTAATCCACCTAGATTCTCTTTTTTTGATTTAGGCTTTAGAGCCTTTTTTCTCGGCGCTGCTGCCTATGCAGTGTTATCCATTTTGATTTGGTTTTTTGTCTATTCGATGGGTTATCAAATGCCACAATCATCGATAACGACGATGCAGTGGCATGCGCATGAAATGATTTATGGTTACAGCATTGCTGTAATAGCAGGCTTTTTATTAACCGCAACCAAAAACTGGACCGGTATCCAGACCCTTAATGGTAAACCTTTATTAGCGCTGGCATGCGTCTGGGTTGCGGCACGTATTACGCTATTCTTTGGGCAAATCGTGGCAGCTGCGGTATTAGATCTATTGTTTACCTTGTGGCTATCACAATCCATCGTCGCACCTATCATCAAAGCCAAACAATGGTCGCAACTCGCCATTGTGATAAAACTTCTGCTGTTATTCGTGACAAACGCCCTGTTCTATTTAGGCGCTATGGGAATACTTGCTCAAGGTGTTAACTGGGGAATATATGGTGGACTGTATCTCGTCATTGGTTTGATCCTGATGATGGCTCGAAGAGTGGTTCCATTCTTTATAGAACGCGGTGTAGATGAAACCGTTACCTTGAAAAATGTGAAATTTCTGGATCTCTCCAGTCTTGCTTTATTCCTGATTTTTATGGTATTGGAATTGGGCAATCTCAGCCCGCAGTTTTCCGCTTACAGCGCAATCCTGTTATTCATCGTCAATGCCATTCGCCTCGTAAACTGGCATACACCCGGGATTTGGAAAAAGCCTCTGTTGTGGAGCTTATACCTTGCGATCTGGTTTATCTGTGTCGGCTTTTTATTATTCGGTTTAAGTTACTTTCTGGGCATATCCAAATTTATCGCCATACATGCATTGTCTTACGCAGGTATCGGCGCAATAACACTGGGTATGATGTCACGGGTAGGATTGGGTCATTCAGGCAGAGATGTGAGTAATCCACCGAAAGCTGTTGGAATTGCTTTAGGCATTTTGATTTTGGGTGCGATAGTTCGCGTCTTCTTCCCGTTGATTGATGCCAGCCATTATCTATTGTGGATCAGTATTTCTCAGGGTTTATGGATACTCGCATTTGTTACTTTTTTCATCACGTATTTGCCCCTGTTGACGAAAGCAAAAACCTAAATCTAAGATGTGAATGATAAGGAGTTACTCATGAAGTGTAACTCTTGAAGAGTGATTTTCTTGTATGTACAAAAAACCTCATATAAGTAGGGGGGTGCCTAACCGCCCTACTGTTTATATATCAATTGATAATCGTATAAAAAAGACAAGACTAACGTCGGATGATTTCTCTTACATTATCAGTCAGAAAACGCTGCTCACCTTTAAACACTTCCAGTAAACCCGGAGTTTGATGACCCTGTGCATTCACTTTCAGATGATAACTAAAGTTACCGTTGTTAAAGACATAGCGGTGGTTTCTACCCGTTCTGTCGACTTCTAAACGCCCGTCAGATAAAACGATATCTGGCTTTACCGATGTAGGAGCATGTACCGGCCACGATGCGTAGCGTAAACGTCCATTACCAATATCATCCACACGAACGTGGTAGCGACTGGTTTTCCACTCAAGTACTGGCTGTGCGTAATTACTCACACTTCTATGCAATGAACTTCGGCCTCTTGGCGTTGAAGATCGAGATGGCTGCATCGATGAAGTCGCCTGAGCCACTAATTGTGGCTTACTTTGACCAAGACGGTTATTAGCAGGAGCACGGTTATACGTAGAGGCACCTTTATTCACAAACGTAGACGGTTGCTTTACTGACAGGATATTGCCATCGTGGTCCAGCCACACTAGTCCATCAAATAACATAATGCCGCGCCAGCCGACTGTATTCCAGTCTGTACGCGCGTCTGATGAAACGATAGATCGCAGCAGATTCTGGTCGAAGACTTCATCAAAACGATTTACAAATTCATACTCATTGTTAATCGCAGGTCGGTTTGATTTACTAATCAGTGGGTATGAAACCATTTTTGCAATGCTGCCAGTGTTTCGACTTTTGAATGCTTCAATCACGGTTTGTACTTTGGCGACGTCTTTCTCTTCTACCGCAAATGCCTGCGGCGTTAATATCGCCCACGAAAGTAATAGATAAGGTAAAGCCTTGGTGAATTTCATAAGTTAATGTGCCCCATACATTTATGATTTTTTTATTCTTATTGTTATGTAGTTTACTACAAATGATATAATTTATCTCATAGAATCAAACTGTTAGATTGCTATGCAAACATTTTATATGTGTCATTCTTTGATATTTCATAGCAAGCCCTGCTATTACAAGTAAGTAAATCTGACGTTAAATTTCGTTCAATTTATTCGACTGTTATAGATAGACGGTCACACTCATAAACGATGGCATTGATAAACAGGATGCAATAAAAAAAATACGGCTTATCAGCGGGTTTATAAATAACCGAAAGACAAATTAAATACACATTGATAAAACATTCAGTAAAAAAACGCCTATAAGTAGGGGGGTGGCTTTGAATCAAGACTTGTTTAATCAAGACCAGCTCGACAACGGACCAAACAAGCTAGCCCAATGATCCAACATAGCATTTACAAACATAGCATTTATAAACATAGAATTTACAGACAAAGAATTAACCAGTAATCACCCCAAGACTAAGACACCATATCGAATGCCAATCAGCCCTGAATTTCTCATCATAGCCGCCTCAATCTTTTTCTGTGCGGCTTTGTTTCATGGCAGCATTGGCACGGGCTTTCCTATGATCGCCACACCTTTGCTCGCGCTGATTACCGATCTGCATACCGCAATAATTCTTACCCTGATCCCGACTGTATTGGTGAATCTGGTCAGTATTATCAGTGAAGGCAATATTTTTACCGCGATTAAACACCATCTACCCCTGGCCTTATATGCATTGATTGGCAGTTCGTTGGGCACCTTATTACTGATTTCAGTAGATTCTGAAATATTCAAAGCACTACTGGGTATAGCCATTCTGATCTATTTATTTATCGATAAGATCAAATTCAATTTATCGTGGATACAACAAAAACCGCAACTCTCAAAACTCATTTTTGGTCTATCAGCAGGCACACTGGGTGGCTTAACCAATGTCATGGCACCGGTACTCATCATCTTTACTTTGGAATCCCGATATACAAAACAACAGATTATTCAGGCAAATAATTTATGTTTTCTGTTTGGCAAGCTGATTCAAATTGTTCTTTTCACTAGCCACGGCCAATTCAGCAGCAGTGATTTAAAGACCTCATTAGTCATGTTAGCAGCCACAGCGATTGCACTCTTTATTGGCGTTAAAATCAAAAAACGCATTCAAGCCGAAATCTACAATAAAGTGTTAAAAGGTCTGTTACTAATTCTGGCAATCACTATTTTATTGCAGGTGTTTTTCTAATTTACACCCCCCTACTTTGAGGCCTTTTTTTGTTTCTATCGGTAAAAAATCCGGGTTTAGTGATTAACTTTTTGATGCAATGAATTTAATTTTCACTTTATTTTAAAATATTTATTCAAATAATTTCAGGCTCTCTGCCATCTCATTTAGCAAGCTGTATAAATCAACTTAAAAATTATATTTTATACAATAATTACAGCATCTTACGCTTAATAAACACAGACCAAAAATCACCATAAATTCTGAATTTACAAGATACATTCTGGAGGTATTTTAACGTTGCCAAAACAATTATTTTTAAAATAAATGAATCCAAAAAAAATAAAGCTGCGTTTCTACAACCAAGACACAGACTAAAAAGTCTTTTACGAAATAACAGTAAACATTAACTAAATTTTAAAGGTAAATATTATGAACATTAAAACAAAAGCAATCATAGCAAGCACTCTTCTAACAGCACTTTTTGCAGGTCAATCTGCAATCGCCGGTCAAGCTAGTGACCTGGGTGTTTTCGCAACTCAAGCTGAAATAGCTGCAGCAAACGTAACTGAAAAAGTTAACTACGATGCACCAGCATTCACTAACGAAGTGACAGTAAGCGGCAGAAAATAAACGCTACTTACAACAAGTACTTTTATAAAAAATTATCCATTAATTCAAACGAATTAAATAACTACAAAATACAGGAAACTAAACATGAACACTAAAGCAATCATCGCAAGCACATTACTTACTACTGCTCTAATCGCAGGTCAATCTGCAATCGCTGGTCAAAACGCAGACGGCTTCTTCAACACTGAAGCATCAGCACAGACTACTGATAAAGTGAATTACTCAGCACCAAACGCTAAGATCAGTGCAGAATTAGACGCAGAACTTTTCCCACAGGGTGAAGGTCAATAGTCGCGAAATAAAGACTTAGTAAAACGAAAAAAACTCCCTCCTTTAAAAGCCCGGTATTTGAAAAAATACTGGGCTTTTTTTATGCATGTTTAACATTTTTTCGCAAATATAGTGATTCACTATCCGGTTTTTCTGCACTTTTTTCTACGCTATTTTCTGCACTTCTATAACACTACATTTAGGCAGTACTTAAATGCTGTGTTGCCTAAATAACCCTGTCTGGATTAATTGCTACATTAATCTAGAAAATAGTTTAAACATTACTTTTTAAACTATTTACATGAAATACAAAAACCCCACTAATTAAAGTATAAGCCATTGTTTCATAATAGTTAAAACACTAATACAAACACTCAAACACCAAGATTGTTTTCTCGATTTTTGAATATATTTCATTTTATTTTGATCCAAAAAAACAATTCATTCGTTATTACATACAAGACACAGACAATGTAAGTCTTCATCAAAAACACATGACTTACATTACATTTACGAGACAAATACGGGATATAAATATTATGAACACGAAAGCAAAAGTACTTTTAGCAAGCACACTTCTAACAGCTCTATTCGCAGGACAATCTGCCATTGCAGGACAAGATGTAGACGGTGGATATTTCGAAGCTGAAGCAGCGACAAACGTCGCAGATAAAGTTAACTACTCAGCACCAAACGCAACAATCAGTGCAGAACTTGATGCAGAGCTTTTCCCTTCATTTGAAGGTCAGTAAAACGAAGCACAGCAAACACAGACTCTCCCTTGAGGCCCTTTACTTGAAAAAGTAAGGGGCTTTTTTTTATCCAGAACAAATAGATAAAAATTAAAGTAATCTGCGAAAGCTATTAGAAGGCTTGTAGAAAGTTGTTCGTAAATAATGAATGAATCAGGAGAAATTAAAGCTAGATGCTTTTTGTCTATCCTGTTTTTTATCAACAAGATCTCCGACACGATAAGCATCGAGAATGCTCAGAATCCACACACCCAAATAAATCAGAAATGCGGTATTCATCACACCTGTATTCACTTCAACCATGCTGTTTGAAAGTATCCCAATTAAACCACCACCTTGATCCAAAGCGCCATTATTGATCTTTGCTACTATCAGTGAAGAAAACTTGATGATCTTCGCCACAATCACAGACAAGGCAATAATTGAAACCAGAGCAAACAGAACGCCAGACAAATAACGCTTTAACACAATTTGACCCGCACCTGGTAAAACCAGAGCCGAGAGCAAAGCAGCTTTAAGAGAGTTTTTCATAACGGTTATTGTATCTATTGAATATCCAGAGTCCATAGTGTCATAACAGCCATGAATAACTGCTGAATCTAGATTTTACTCATGTTTTTCGGAATTAGGGTTTCCAGAATTAGGGTTTCCAGAATCATTTTTCCGGAATAAAAAATCACGCGATGGTTAATGACACTATTTTCAAGGGATGATTACCATCAAACGATGGAAAATCGTGGTGACAATGTAACCAGCTTGACTCACTGACTGAACGTCCCTGTTTTTCAACGCAACGTACTAAGCTGTTAAACCAGCTTTCTCTATCGACCTTCGCCACATTGTTACAGGCAATGATCTTACCGCCTGGCTTCGTTGCTAATACCGCAGGTTTAAATAAGCTTTGATAGTCATTGATTAAATCAACGGTTCCAAACGCACTTTTAGCAAAACGTGGGGGATCTAAAAATACCAGATCAAACTGCGATGCTGACATTTTAGGATAATGTGGCAGTTTTTTAGGATTACGGCCAGTCACTTTAAGCCCTGCTAATTGGCGTAGTGCTGGAAAGGCATCGCTCTGTATAAACTGACACACTGAATCGGCTCCAGTTTCAAACCCATTGAGTTCAGCATTTTTGCGGCCAGCTTCTAAAGCAAATGATGAGAAATCCACATTTACGACACGCTTGGCACCACCGACAGCAGCTGCCGTACCAATACCACAGGTATAAGCAAATAAATTCAGCACACTCTTCTTATGGCTGTTTGCTTTAAAAAACTCTCGGCCAATGCGCATGTCCAAAAACAATAATGGATCTTGTCCTGTATGACGTAATTTGCTGGTGTATAAAACACCATTCTCACAAATTACTTGTTCTGATCGGGCATAAGCCTCAGTTTCAGCATCGAGCTCATTAAGAATGCGCGAGTTTTTATTAGAGCGGTCGTTATAAACGATTGGTAAATCAGAAACCGCTAATAACGCTTTGCGAATCACATCAATTTCATCTTCGTTAAGCGTTTGATGAAAGCTTTGAATTAACCAGGCATCACCATAACGATCAATATTCAGCCCATTTACACCTTCTACCGTGCCATGAAAAACACGAAAGCAATTAGTTTTTGATGAATCTGTTTTTGATGAATCCGTTTTCAATGAATCCGTTTTCAATGAGTCAGAGGATGGCGCACTAAGTTGATCAATAAGGTCAGCACGTTTAGCTAAAGCAGTATTCAGCAAAGAAGCGATTGGCATAATCAAGAAACTCGTTTTATGTGTGAGTGTGAAGGCGGATGCAGTCGAAATGTAATTCGACGACATAATGCCAGATAACAAAGTGACATTCTAACAAACTAAAGCATAAGCCAGAATAATTGAACACCCCGCAACTTGTACAGGATTTTAGCCACCCCCCCCCCCCTACTTACCATGAGCTTGCCATTTCGTTTGTTGAAATGGACAACTCAGCCGAGGCATTGCCGAGACAACGTAGGAACACAGTGACGACGACCCACAGGGTGGGCTTCAGCCGAATATTTATGCGAAAGCTTAAAGCTAGCTCGCCGATAAGCGATACTAGGTTTTAGCGTGTATTGGAGCCATTTTTAGCCGCTGGCAACAACTAAACGCTGGATGATCGTTGTTATTTACCCTCCAATTTATTTAGTATGAAGACAAGAATTCACGATGAAATACTATGTTAGACTCCTGCCACTTCTAGCTATTATCTACCACTAAAATGCCCGAACAAAAATACCAGCGCTTGCGCCAATTAAACCAAGCAGCACCTATCGCAACGCAAATTCCTCATACAGAAAAGCATCATTCTCGTACCCTGGATGATCCTTATCACTGGTTAAAAGACCAGAACTATCCAACCGTTGATGATAAAAACATTATCGGATATCTAGAAGAAGAGAACACTTACTACCAATCGTTTTTGAAACCTAATAAACCTTTAGTCGAGACTATCTTTGAGGAATTTAAAGGACGTACGGATGAGCAAGAAACCTCTGTGCCATACGTGTCGAACGGTTATGAATATCAGTGGTATTTTCGTGCGGGAGAAGAGTACCGCACTCGAACCCGCAAGAATTTAGCAACGGGTGAAGAAGCTATATTTTTGGACGAAACTGCCTTAGCGAAAGACCATGATTATTTTGTGATTGGGGACTGGGATATCAGCCCCGATAATCGCTTTTTAGCGTACACATTCGATACTGATGGTGACGAGCGCTATCAGCTTCGTATCAAAGATCTTGAGACTGATGAGTATTTAGATGACGTATTGAATGACGTTCAAGGCGAACTTGAGTTCAATGCTGATGGCACAAAACTCATGTATGCGTTGCTTGAACAAGGTCGTTGGCATTCTAAAAACATAAAAATACACACAATTGGTGAACAGCAGAAAAACGACATAAGCGTCTATACAGAAGAAGACGATGGCTTTTACATCGGTTTCGATAAAACCAGCAGTGAAGAATTTATGGTGATTGTATCTTCACAAGGCGAAGTAGAAGAATCGCATGTTCTAGCTGGTGATTTTTCTGGAGATCTTGTCACCTTGGTAGACAGAAGTGAAGGTTTTACCCAGTCGGTTGACCATGCGCATGGTGAATTTTATATTCTTGCTAACGATACACACTCAAACTTTCGTTTAGTCACAGTCAGTGATAAAAACCCCGTTAAAGAAAATTGGAAAACGATTATTGACGGTTCTGACGCATCTTATTTATTGGGACTACAAACCTTTAAAGATTTCTTTGTGCTTAAAACCCGTGATCTGGGTTTAGAAAAAATTCATGTTCTGCCCTATGTCTCGCCTGATGTTTCGCCTGATGTCTCGCCCAATACAAGCTCAAAAAATCTAGAAGCACATATTATCGAGTTTCCTGAACCTTTATTTACCGCTGGTTTAGGCGTTAACCCTGAATTTGAACAAAGCTTTATCCGCCTCTCTTATGAGTCGATGATCACACCGCATACCGTGTTCGATTACGATTTAACCAAGCGCCAATTGAGCACCCGTAAGGTACAAAAAATTCCATCGGGTTACGATAAATCCCAATATGAAACCAAGCGCATTATGGCTCCAGCACGAGATGGCGTGATGGTTCCCGTGTCATTGGTGTATAAAAAAGGCTTCAAACAAGACGGTAGCCATCCAATGTGGCTTTATGGCTATGGTGCATACGCAGCAACTATCGAACCTTCGTTTTCATCTGGGTTACTCAGTGCGCTTGATCGTGGTTTTGTCTATGCAATCGCGCATGTTCGCGGTGGCTCAATGATGAGTTACCAATGGTATTTAGACGGTAAACTTAAAAAACGCACGAATACATTTAATGATTTTGTTGATGTCGCACGTCATTTGGTGGATGAAAAATACGTAAGTGCTGGCAATATCTCAATTTCAGGACGCAGTGCGGGTGGCGAATTAATGGGTGCTGCGGTCATTCAGGCACCAGAGTTATGGCGCTCAGTTAACCTCGGTGTGCCGTTTGTTGATGTATTAAATACCATGCTCGATGCCAGCCTGCCATTAACGCCTCCAGAATGGAAAGAATGGGGAAATCCAATTGAAAGTCCTGAAGATTATGACTTGATCGCCAGCTATTCCCCTTACGACAATATCGAGAAACGTGAATATCCACCCATGTTTGTAAGTGGTGGGATTAACGACCCTCGAGTGACTTACTGGGAGCCTGCTAAATGGACTGCCAGAATGCGCGAACTAAAAACGGATGAGAACCTATTAGTGATGCGAATTAATATGGGTGCTGGGCATTTTTCAAATAGTGGTCGCTATGGCCGTTTAAAAGATTACGCAGAGGAATACGCGTTTATGTTCTTAGCGCATGGCATTGAAGAATAAACCAGCGAATCAAAAAGCTATGACGAGCAACTATAATGAGACGTCCCACCGGCATTAAAGAATTGCGATGGTTTCAGCTTATTGAATTTCTCTTCAACTTCTTCCGGCTGTTCTGCGTAAGGCTGCGTCATGATGTCCTGTAGCTCACGAATTAAATCGTAGTTCCCGACCGCAGCATTTTTGTAAGCAGGCACTACAAACCACTCTCGCAAAATGTATTTGGGATTAACACGTTTCATCTGCCTCGAAAGCTCTTCATTTGACTGAGAAGATGAGTCACCGTTTATTAACGTTTTCCACTTTGTAAGCCACGCTGACCAACGCTCATCCAACTCTTTTGAGTTCGAGTTCGAATTCGAGTAGAAACTCCTTTTGAGTGGGTCAATATTGTCAGGTATCTCTGAAAGTTCGCGGAAGAAAATCGTGTAATCAACAGAGGTTTGAATCATCAGCGTAAATAGCTCTCTGAATAACACGGGGTCAAATGTTGAAAGCCCAAGTTTGGCAGCCCACATCTTTTCCATTTCGGTTTGCATCTCAAGTGCAAAACCATCGTCAATGTCGTTGAGTTGTTGCAAAGCTTCTGGATTCGAAGCCAGTAAAGGCTTTAAAGCAGTACAAAAACTCCCAAAGTTCTTTTCCGCTGCTACTGGTTGATTGAGGAAGGAGTAGTGCTCTCCTCCGCCCGTCCAGGGCTGGAAACGTGGATCAAACAGTTCGCAAAATCCATAAGGCCCGTAATCAAGTGTGAAACCACCGGCTGCACAATTATCACTGTTGAAGTTGCCTTGACAGTAGCCGACGCGAATCCAGTTTGCGATAAGTGACGTCAGCCGACTGCGAAACGCGCGCGCGAGCAACACGACTTTGTCATCACGAGTTAATTGCTGATCGATCACGTAAGCGTACTCGCGCTCAATCAAGTGCAACACAATCTTCTCTAACTCCGCCATGGCCTTTGGATGCTCATTACCACGCGCTCGACGACCGAAGAGTTCGAGTTGACCCACGCGAATAAACGATGGGGCAACGCGAGTCGAAATAGCCACTGCATCGGAAACCATAATATCCGGATCTTTCTGTCGAGATCCTTCCGAATACCACGGTCGCTTAACCGTTTCTGTTTTCGATGCGTACAAACTTAAAGATCGTGACGTGGGAACGCCCAGCGCATGCATATGCTCCTGTGCCAAAAACTCACGCACGCTTGAACGCAACACCGCACGCCCATCTGCGCCACGAGAATAAGGTGTTCGTCCGCTTCCTTTGAGTTGCATTTCCCAGCGTTGGCCTTTAATAACAGCCTCAAGCACTGACGCTGCGCGTCCATCGCCATAGCCGTTACCGGTTTTAAAAGGGCATTGCTGGGTGTATTCGTTACCGTAAATAGAAAGCGCATACCCCGTTGACCACCCTATCTTGCGCATCGGGTGTGGAAGATTTGAAAGATCACCAGAGAATAGTCTTTTGAAGTCAGCTGATTGCGCCAGGTTGTCAGCGAAGCCCAATTCACGAAAAAAGGTTTTGCTATGCGTGACGTATTCAGGGTTTTCAATTTGCATCGGAGTAACCAGTACATAGTGCCCTGAGAGCACCTGACGAGGTGAATGGTTCGCTCCGTCTGTTTTCGCATCAGGATCTGCATCGAGCGTATTCAACAGCGAATAATCTGCCAGACTTGCAAGATCGTTAAGCGTTTCTATATTTAAACTCTCATCACTCTCAGCACTGGCAGCCGAACTGAACGCTACTTCTGTTGCGGGATCTTGATTGTTGCTAAGTTGCTGATTGTGGCCTGGGTGTTGAGTGTGGCTAGGATCCGATGTTTGCATGAAATGCTCTTATTGTCTTAAGGAGTTTTAATCGAAACGATTATAATAAAAGGGGTCAGCCTCAATAGATATAACGAGTCAATATTATAAGGTTTTTGTCTTTCTCATTTCTTACGACTTTTCTTTCAAGTTTCTTTCAAATTTCTTCCAACTTATGAGTACCTAATTGATAACAGATAACAGATAACAGATAACAGATAACAGATAACAGATAACATTAAGACTTTGATGCAATGGTAAAATAACGCGCTTTTAAGATCGCATTTTCTGACTCGCCAATCTTAATCGTTAAATGCAGGGTACTTTTCCCTTTATCTTTAAAATTCTGATGAAAAGCTTCACGTTCTTCATTGTTAACTGATGCGCTACAGACTATATCGTCAGTGACGGGAGACTTATACATAATCTCGGCTTTACCAACTACCAGGTCACCCGACATCTCAAATAATTCCATATTGTAGTAACACAATGCCCAGCCAGCCAGAATTCCTGTTGAATAAATGCTACCGGCAAAGCCTGTTCCATGGAGATTAAAATTTTCAGATAATGGCGCTCTCACAACAATTGAATCAGCTTCTAAGGACGCTATAGAAAATTGCATCGCGTTGCTTAGTGGAATGGTCTCTCTTATTTTATTGAGTATTCTTAATCGTGCTTCAGATGTGTCTGACATAATAATTATGTTATCTCTTTTTTAGCTTGGTTCGATGACTGGAATTAATAAAGTGTCGAATATACAAATATCATTCGACAACATAGTGCAAAGAACATATTAACATTCTAAGCTGAGTGAACCGATATCGATAAACTAAACTAAAAGCCACCCCCCTACTTATGGGCTGTTTTTTTCTGATTGATTAAGCGTTAAAACAAGAAGTGAAATTATCACGACAAACCAGCTACACCCTATTCGCAAAAATAACTATTCAGAGCCCAGTACCACTGTAGCACTTCTAGCCTTTCACGTTATAATCGAAAAATGAAATCCCTCTTCCTTACTCCTCCTATGACGCAGTTGAATACTGCCTATCCTGCCACCGCTTACATCACTGGCTTCTTGCGTAAAGAAGGCTATGACGTAGTCCAGCGTGACATGGCTATCGAGGTGTTGTTGTCGATGCTTACAACCGAAAGCATTGATACGATACTGGATAGAGTTGAAGATAATTACGCCGATTTTGAAGACGATGAGTTACCCGACTCGATCTATCACTTCCTCGTTCATGTAGATGCATACCGTCGCTGTACAGCACCTGTGCTGCGTTTCTTACAAGGTAAAGATCCTAGTTTGGCGCTTCGTATAGTGTCCCGACAATTTTTACCGGAAGGGCCCACATTCGAAAACCTCAATGAGATGCAGGAGATTTCTGAGAATGTTCTGCATCAGGCCTTCGGTGATTTAGGCACGCAAGATAAAGCCAAGTATTTGGCAAGCTTGTACATTGATGACTTGGTCGCAGTTATTCATGACGGCGTAGATCCTAACTTTGAAGTATCGCGTTACGGCGAACGCCTCGCCGCATCAAATCCAAGTTTTGATGACTTGTATGAAACCTTGCACGGCGAGATAAGCTTTACAGAAGAACATATCCGCAGTTTGCTCGATGATTATCTGGCGCAGGAATCTCCCGATGTCATCGGCATTACCGTGCCATTTCCGGGGAATATGCTGGGTGCTTTGCAGATCGCTAAATACTGCAAAGAAATCAAACCTGATATGCCCGTGCTGATGGGCGGCGGTTACGTCAATACAGAGTTACGCACATTAAAAGACATTCGTTTGTTTGAATATGTCGACTACATTTTATTAGACGATGGCGAACAGCCCTTATTGAGTTTGCTTGATTATTTGCAAGGCAAAGCGACGGAAGCTGACTTGGTACGTACATACCACCTGAAAAACAAACATTTAGAAAAAGCCGAACTCGTTTATAGCAATAATAAGCAATTACCCGATGTGCCCCACAAAGATATTGGTACCCCCTGTTATGACGGCCTGCCGTTAGATAAGTACTTATCACTGTGTGAAATGCTCAACCCCATGCATCGAATCTGGAGTGATGGTCGCTGGAATAAACTGACCGTTGCGCATGGTTGTTACTGGTCCAAATGTACGTTTTGCGATATCAGTCTGGATTATATTGGTCGCTATGACGAGGCCGGTGCCGACATCATTGTTGAGCGAATAGAACAGTTAATAGCAGAAACAGGTCAAACAGGCTTTCACTTTGTCGATGAAGCCGCGCCCCCCAAAGTGCTGTTTGCAATGGCAGAAAAGTTGATTGAAAAGAACCTCATCATTACCTGGTGGGGCAATATCCGATTTGAAAAAACCTTTACCCCCGAAAAGTGCCAGCTACTGGCAGACTCAGGCTGCATCGCCATTAGTGGTGGTTTAGAAGTCGCATCAGACAGGCTATTAACGCTAATGAAAAAAGGCGTAAGCATCGAAAAAGTCGCACGCGTCACCCGTGGTTTTGCCGATGCGGGAATTCTCGTGCATGCCTATCTAATGTATGGCTTCCCCACACAAACAGCTGAAGAAACCGTAGACTCATTAGAAGTCGTCAGGCAGTTAATGTTTCATGGCTGTTTCCAATCGGCATACTGGCATCGATTCTCAGCCACTATTCATAGCCCTGTAGGCTTAAAGCCTGATGAATATAAGATAACATTGCACCCGAATAAAAATATCACCTTTGCCAATAACGATGTTGCCTTTAGTGACCCTGAGAATGTCGATCATGATCTATTAGGAGAAGGACTAAAAAAGGCGCTGTATAACTATATGCACGGATTAGGTTATGAACAGCCGATGCAATTCTGGTTTGATGAGAAAACGAATCTACAGGTTGGTGGTACTCGGGTTAAACCGGACTTTATTGCGCAGGCCTTGGCGTAAGGATTTAATAAATACTAGGTCTTTTAATGACACCCCCCACCTTTGGGGCACTTTTTTTGCTTTTTAAAATGACTATAAACAGCTACTACTTCCAACTAGCAATCTGCTTATTGATAAAGCGTTGAATACGTTGCGTGGTTTCTGCGTATCGACAATCCTTTCTAAAGGTTTGATGCGCATTTCGTAAACCACAATCATAAGAGACTAAATCAACACCACTCGAACCCACCAAGGGATAATTATTTGCCAGAAATTGCAATTCTTGAGGACGATTGTAGGGATCATTTTCATAAGCAAACACCAAAGCATCCATGTCAGGCGACGTTAACATCTCTTTAATCTGTTTAGGCCTAACCGTTTTTCTCCACCAGGGAGCAAACTTAACCTCACTGCGTTTACCTGCAAAAGCAGGCGCAAAAGCAATCGCCCCATTAAAGCGTTTATTGACATCACGCATCATCATTAATGACGTCCAGGCACCGTTTGAATGCCCTGCCAAAAACAAATTTTTGGGTAAAACACCCCGCGCTAAAAAAGCATCTATCGCGTAATTGATTTCTATTTTACGCAGATAAACCTGCCTACCCGCCGATGTTATTGCGGGTGCTTCGGTTGCCGTCGAACACAGTTTATATACCAGAGTTCGTTTATCGCTTAACGCAGCCAAAGATGCAGGAGGATTGTTATAAGACATAAAACAAGGCTCAAGTTGCTGTGGCCTGGTAATACCGTGGTTATAAATAATAACGCGTTGTTTAGAAGCAGGACTGGAAAACGGTATTTTTTGAATAGACTCTGCTATCGAAGTCTTGGTATTGGTTCCCAAACTTGAACACGCTGAGAGGAATATCGCTAAAAACGTAAATGAGATGGCAGATGAAAATGATCTATACATTGTTAAAGCATATCAATAGGGTTGGATAAATACACCCCCCCACTATTGGATGATATTTATGCAGATGACCCTTTAGGTTGAGTCGCAGCAGAAAAATTTATGTTTTGCGAAGTAACTTTTTCAATTCTAGCGATGTTTCTATCCCATTTAACAAGCCGAGCCACGCAGAAAATTGACGATGAAGGTTTTGCTTGTTTGAACAAGGTACGAGTGAGTTACAAAACCGCGTCAATTTTTGAGTTGTGATGGAGCCACTCGCATCTTGTTAATAGAAGATTACTCCTACCTTTAAGAGACTTTCTAAATTTATACACTAATTTAAACAACACCAAGGTTTTAATAACCAAACACAATCTTAGGTCATATATGTGCAGCGCCAAGCATCGCAAAAACGTTATACATTTCATAGTGAAGTACCAAATTGGTAATATGTCACATTTTCTAAACATAATTTTCCGCTATGATTAATATTGAACGACTTTTTAGAGCATAACTAACCGTTAATACGTTCAGGGAGAGAACATATGCATCATGCATATCAAAAAATATTTCATTTATTCTTTGCTTTTTTATTGTTATTAACAAGCCCTCAGGTTTTTGCCGGGACTACAGGAACAGTTAGCTATGCCCCTTTTGCTGCTGCTAATATTCCTACACTTAGTGGAATGATGTTAATCATTTTGAGTTTGTTACTAATGCTAGTGGCATTTCGCAGTGCTAAAAATAAAAATTCAGGTGTCAACAAATTATTCATAAGCTTACTGGGTGTTTCTATTTTGGCACTGGGTTCTGGTAGCGTTCAACTGGCAAACACTCTGGTTGCTGCCCCTGCTCCAGAATTATCAAATCCTAATGGCGGCGATGCAGACATCTTCGAGAATCGACTGAATACCTATGTAAATACTAGTGGATTAACCCAACAAATTACAGGAGTAGACGTGTCGGGTATCCAATGTGATAACTATGTGGGAGATGGTTCTAACTCTGGTGAATGCGCCACCGGTTTGGTGGTGAATTCAGGCGTATCTTGTACTGTTGATTGTACTGCACCAGAAGCTGATTTATCAATTACCAAGATAGATAGTGCTGATCCAATACAAACTGGTGATTCAGTCACCTATACCCTCACCGTAAATAATATAGGGCCCGGTATTGCAGAAAACGTTGTTGTAACAGATGAACTACGCTTCACTTTAGCGTCCACGAATGGTGTGGGTAATTCCGTTTTCGTAAATAACTGCACAATAGTCCCAGTTTCGGGTGGTGAAGACATCAGTTGCGATCTTGGTAACCTAACAGAAGGCCAAGAAGTTATCATTGAAATGCAAGTCATCTCTGGTAACGCTGGTACTATTACAAACACAGTTGAAGTGAGCTCAGACACTGTTGATCCGGACCAAAGCAATAACACAGCTACACAAACCACTGTAGTTAATGCGCCCGCTCCGACAACTAGCACAGTTACAGTTATTAAGAACGTAATTGGTGACGATGCTGACCCTAACCTCGCCTTTAATTTCGTCACGAACAGCACAAGTAGTGCAGCATTACCCGTTGAATTTTATACAATGTCTGCAAATGACTCTCCAAGAGTCTACACCGGACTTCCGGAAGGCTTAGGCGTGAGGCTTAGAGAGCAGAATGTACCAGAGAATTATGCGTTAACAGATATTAATTGTGTTAGCAGTTTTCCAGATTCTACGCTGACGCCTGATCTTGCACAGGGCGAAATTACATTTTTTCTTGTAGCTGGTGAGAATATCACCTGCACCTTTACCAATACGTACACTGCCCCATGATTTAATTTAAGGCAGCAAACTGAGAGACGACAAAGTTGGTCCTGTCAGTTTTGCGAATGACGATCGACGTTCAGGTTGGGAGTTTACGCTTTATGATTCTTCAAACGCTCAAATTGCTCAGGGTGCAAATGGCGAGGCTGATTTAGGAAGCCACCCAGCAGGTACATACACATGGTGTGAGACCCCTCAATCTGGTTGGGAAAATACGTTACCAACTAATAACTTAGTCGCTGACCCTACTGGATCAGGAAGACCTTGTGCTACAAGTAATGTTCCAGACACCGTCACTATTTTTTCTAAAAATTTCTGGAATTATGAACTCAGTGACCCAAATAATTGCGGTAAGTATTCCATATAGTTCATGTTAGACAAATTAATCCTGAAAATCCAAGGCACAAAAAAGCCTCATACAATGATGAGGCTTCCTAAAACTAAACGTAAACCTTTAACCAATGGCACGCTCTAAGAAATCTAATCTATCTTGACCCCAATACAATTCATCATCTAATTGGTAAGTAGGTGATCCTACAACGCCACCTTCTAAGGCTTCTTTTGTGGTGTTTGCATAGGCATTTGCCCATTGCTCGTCTCTCGCACTCTCTAACAAGTTCGAACCATCAAGCCCTACACTATCTGCGATAGCAATTAAGGTTGCTTCATCTGAAATATTCTTCTCTTGTTCCCACACTGCTTTAAGCAACGCATCAGATAATTTACCCGCATCTGGGTTTGCAGAAGCACCACCTGCTGCCAATACCATTTGAGCCGCTAATGTTTGATCAACAGGAAAATGTGCTGGTGTAAAATTCATCGGCAAATCTAATAAACCAGACCAGCGTTTTAATTCATCCATACGCATTTTTTGTAGTGAAGGATGACGTTTACCCGGTGGCAACACCTCTAACTCGGAAAATACATCCATAACAGATATAGGTAAGTAATTAACAGTAAGATCATGCTTGGCAGCAAGCGCATTAAAACGCTCAATTGCCAAATAGCTGAAAGGTGAAATTAAAAAGTGGTAATAATTAATAGTTTTGCTCATGTAAAAGTCTCGTTTGGATGGATCGATTAAAATATTTTAAAAAAGGTATATGGGGTGTTATTCAGGCGCTTCAATTAAAGGAGGATACGCTGGACCTTCTGAAGGACTTGAATCAATAAGGCAATGTAAAACTGAAAATGTCCCTGTCGGACCTCCTGAGCAATCTAACTTCATGGCGCAGCCCATTTTTTTAGCTTTGGTCTGTACTAATGCTTTATAAGTTAATGTATCACGGGCGACTGCTTCACCCGTAACTGGGTCATATTCTATACTATCAAACTGCCATTTTCTTGTAGCAGATGTTGCCAATTGAAATGCGCTAATTTGACCCGGAAAAAGAAATACCGTTTGAAATGAATCAGGCGGTATTTCAGATGAATATAATAATGGGCAAGTGTCAACATACGCCTGACTTATGGCTGACAAATTTTCATCAAAACTCAGCGGTGGAAGTAAGCCATTAGAGGTTTCATTGCATGAACCACCTCCCTCTACTACCACACTTGGGTCACACGGCGGCTCGACATTTCGCCTTATCAATCTATTAACCGCTTCCACCCCTATTTGATTATTATCCAGCAAATTTAATTCATCAAAACATTCGATTCTCATATAGAAACCAGCAGGCAAAATACCCGAATGATTTGTATTAAAAGAAGAAAGAGCGTCACTTCCTAAAGCAAAAGCACAGACTGATTCAGCATCTGCTGTAATGGTAAAATTAAGAGCTGGACTCCCATTAGCATTATTTTCATAATTAATAGGGGTTCCTTCATCTATGGGATACGTAATAGAATTTGATTGTTGATCAACAACAATAGTTAAGCCACCGCCTGCATTCACATTCGATACTAAGTTAATACCACTGCCTGCTGTTACTAAAACTCCCGCCCCCAAAAGTGTTATAAACAACTTATTAGTATTTTTTTGCTTAGTCGTCCTTACAGCTACAACAAATAACAACAAACTTAATAGTAGTAGCATGGTGCCTGAAAGCGTGGGCACCTGAGTTGGACTAGCTATACTAAAGGTGACTGTACCACCTGCGGCAAAAACCGATTTAGTGCTAACAAAAAATAAACAAGTAATGATGTTTAGTTTTAATGCGACCTTTAAGCTAGATTTCATATGTATTCTCCCAAATAAATACGTTAGCAGTTAGATTCATGTATTAGTTTAGTGAAACAACAAACGTATTTTCAGGCTAATACATGCTTAGTCTAGTACATGTGTCGCTGTAATTCATTTTCGTCGCGAATGTTGTTATCTCAGTACCTGTATTGCCAATATTCGTCTGTCATTACACGTAGAAAAATTATTAAAACACCCATAGTTTTTATCATCTCTAATAGCGTACCTAATTCGAACCACGTTTATATATACTGTCTAAGCGTTAAGATAAGTATTTGCTAAACGAAAAATTCAATTACCTATATCGTTATTGGCAGAAGTAATTTAATAAACTTACAACAATTGAATAAATCCATACTTAAAAATCAACTGCTATAATAAAAACAGAGAAATTTCTTTTACACGTTAGTTTTATACGCGAGTTTTACACGCGAGCAATTACACAGCTTTATTCAGTGATTCCTTACCTATTCGAAAATGAACAATGAGGTAGCATTATTATGAACAGATGGTTACTAACACTCTCGATATTTCTACTCAGCTTCACAACTGCATTGGCACATCATGGTTGGCGCTGGACATCAGACACCAATGTTGAAGTCATAGGCGTAATCGAATCTGCAACACTTGGCAACCCGCATGGAGTCCTCATATTAGATGTTGAGGGACAAAAATGGACAGCTGAAGTCGGTCAGCCTTGGCGAAATCAACGTGCAGGTCTTAAAGACGAAATGATGTCAAAAGGCACCGAAATCACTATTGACGGACAACGCTCTGCCGACCCGAAAGAATTACGAGTAAAAGCAGAACGTATCGTCATAGATGGCAAACGCTATGTTCTATATCCCGAACGCAACTAACGCAACTAGCATTGATACTAGAAACAGCCGAGTTGATCCAGCAAAGTGGACTCGCACAACTATTACGCAACTCACTATGGCTCTATCCATTAGTCAATACCGGACATATATTAGGGATCATATTATTAGTCGGTTCAACCCTGGCAATCGACTGCCGCCTATTAGGCTTATGGGCTAGAGTCAAATTACAATCGGTGGCAACCGTATTTCAAACACTCGCCATAACAGGGCTAATCCTGACAGCACTATTTGGCCTATTACTTTTTATAGCCCGCCCAGTCGATTACTTAGGCTCTGACGTATTCTTAACTAAACTGGCACTAATTGTAGTCGCTTTAACAAACGCATTTATATTAAGAAATTCAAACATCTGGAAAACCGCATTAAGCGACAATAATTGGGGGTTTCAAGTTAAAGCGCAAGCGTTAATATCGTTAATGCTATGGCTTACAATATTATTTTTAGGACGGTTGATTGCGTATCGATAGGGTTTTTAAATTGTCGTCTAAATGTCACCCCCCTACTTATGAGCACTTTTTTAAATTTGTAATTGTTTGTTTCGCTGCTTTATTAAATGCAAACTCTCCTCTGATATTTGTTCACAGCACCGAGTAACTTTCTTTTCAGAAAAGCAAAAAGAAAGTAACCAGCCGAGTGGAACGAGACAACAGCTTTAGCTGGCCCGAAGGGAGAGACGTAGTCGAATCAAAAATGCTTTATCCTTTAAACCGTTGCCAAGTTTAATTCATCGATGGTCATAACGGGGATACAAGGGAACTCGCTACTTCTTTTGCAAAGAATCCGCTCAAACAACCTTGATCCTTATCCGTTATTCCTTGAAAGAATCGTTTAAACTATTATAAAAGCCCCCCCTACTTACCATGAGCTTGCCATTTCGTTTGTTGAAATGGACAACTCATGTATGCGAAAGCTTAAAGCTAGCTCGCCGATAGGCGATACTAGGTTTTAGCGTGTATTAGGGCACTTTTTTAAGAATATATGTCAGTTAATTAACTAGATAATTTTGGGTGTCCTATTTAATAAATTTCCACGTATAATCCGCAACCTATTACTTCCACCAAAGAATTAAGGTTACTGCATGTCTAAATCCTATGAAGCTCAAGGTACTGTTCACTCTATTGGTCAAACGACTGAATATGGGAACAATGGCTTTACTAAACGCGAATTCGTTATCCAGCTAACTGGACCAGATGAAAACAGCCAATACCCAAACTATGTGGCGCTAGAGTTGATCAAAGATAAGTGTGAGCTTATGGACAAACACAACATTGGCGATGAGATACAGGTAACGTTTAATTTGTCAGGGCGATTATGGTCAAGCGGCGATAAACCAGAGAAGTGCTTTACCAGTTTACAGGCCTGGAAAGTTTCCGCTGTTTCAGGAGCTGATAACCAGGAAGCACCACCAGAAAGCTGGGCTGATAATGGCGCACCTCCGTTTGATGATGAGTGTCCGTTTTAGCATTTAATATAAATAAATAAGACACACCCCAAATTTTTAGCTGTTGTTCTTTTTTTGTTTAGCAAAAATGAGCATAAGAATCTCAGGTATAAAAAAGCCTCATTCTGGGATGACGCTTTTTTACGAAAGATTGAATGTCCTATGTATTTAATAGGTTTGAGAGTTGTTAGGATTCCTAACTTCATCCAAAGATACCGAGTTTTTTATAATCTATGATCAAAGTCTTAATTTATTCGGTTAATATTTTATATCTTGCTAAGTCTTTTTTATAATCATAATTAATATCAATAATTTTTTTATCAGTATCCCCTATCGCCTCTATATATTGTTTTATAGTCTTGTTTATATTAAAAATTTTCTTAGAATTTTTCATATAGGATGCCTCATCTGTAATACTTTTAGACTTACTTTCTAAGCTTAAAATTTTCGTTTTAAGTACTGTCACTTGTTTATTAAGTATTTTTTTATTGCCTTTAAGCTCCTTTATTTTACTTTCGAAAAAACTGACCAGCTCATCTTCGTTTTCATAAGTTGATAGCAAGGTATCGTCTCTTTCTGATGTTTCTAGTGTCTTTATATAATCTAATTTCTTCTGTTTCGATTCTAAATTTACTTGTGTGCTTATATTGTTAGTTTCACTTGAAAATTTTTCAGTAAAAAGAGTCATATAATATTTGTCTTTCTTTTCGAGTGGAAAATCTAGAACTGTGATTTCACCTTTAGGAGAAACATATTTCTTTTCTATAATGGTCAGTTCAGAATCATCAATAGCAGCATCTTTACGTGGTACTGGCTCACCAGTTTCAACATAACCTAGATCAATCAATGCTTTATTTATTTCTTCAAAACTGAACAGTTCGATGTCATTGGGTGTGTGAATCATTACATCAATAGTACAGCCATCATCTACAGGGGATACAGCATAACTTATTTCATGTTTCTTAAATTCATAAACCCCTTTAAAGTCTTTTGCTAGTGATAATTCGGGTGAATTTTTTAAGAATTCATTTAGCGCTTCTTTATTATCAAACTCTTTTCTACAGTAATTATTATGTATTGATAAAAAATTATTCAGATAATCATTTGTATCATTTCGCTGTCTCAATTCTCCTGATGTTTGACTACTACTCGAACTCCCTACAGCACCACCGTTATGTTGGTGTTGCACACCTTGAACAGGTAAAGGGTGTGAATGAGATCGTCCAGAATGAGAATGATGGGTATCACCTGTTTGTTTATTAAGTTGTTTATTAAGTCCTTTCTTTAATAAAATTGCTGATGCTGGTATTTTGTCCGAAAAATGTACCTTCCCATTATCATCGACCCAACGGTATAAGCCAGCTAGTGCTTGAAATGAAATTGTAATTAAAAACACGATAGATGATAAATACAGACACAATTTTCTTATACGCATTTTTTCTCTCCTTGATTGTTTACCTTATTTAAATAAGGATAAACTGAAACCAACCTTTAGCACGCAGCTATTATTTTTGATGTTCTATATAATTTGCTTTATTTTTTCTTTAACTCTATTGTTCTTTCAATATATCCTAATTACTCTTTGACTCGTTTTAAATATTCTTTCACTCTAGCATCATATCTTTACTATCTCTAAGTTCTTTTGATTTGTGTTCTTGCAGCTCAAACTGTTCTTCATGAACTATATCTCCCTCACTTATATAACCAAGTGTTTGAATAATCTTGGAGTATCTTTTCTGAATTTTTTTATCTGACTCGTTTTCATTAAGAAGGTAATACTTGTAATGTGAACTTGCTTTCAAAAGATATTTTCGATAGGTTCTTACCTTAGAGCCAGCCATAGACGACAACTTTATAGGGAAAAGGCCACGTAAAGGCATCTCACTTAGATAATAGTAGTAATCGCCGATTATTTGATTTGAAACATATCCAAGTGAACGCGCTTTATCTAGATAATTTTTAACCTTTTTGAACTCTTCACGACCACAAAATGAAAATTCTCCATTACAATCTTCGATTAAAATGCTGGCCATCCTCGCAAACGCTATTGCTACCTTGTACTCAGTAGCTTTTAAAATATACCTCCTTTCAGAAGTTTCACTCTTTCTAACTCCTTCACCATATAAATAGTGAAGCCCAAGTGCATGGTAAGCATAAGGATAGAATAAATCAGCGGCATCCTTCGTATAACGGTAAGATTTATCGTAATCTTTTAATTTATTGTAAGCGCGCCCAAGGTTCAATAGATAACGTGCATTGCTAGGTTCTTTCACAAGTGCGCTTTTACAAGCCATAACGGCCTTACTGCCATTAATTTTATCAAATAATATTCCTTCCCCCACTTTGTGTGGATCATTTGGGTTACCTGCTAGTTCATCGCATAAATTTGCTAAGTTTGAATTACTCAGTCTCAAATTACTTGAGTTAACTATTTCAGGTTCGCCAAAAAACATCTTACCTCTTTTTAAGGAAGTATTGCCGCCACCATTTGGCTTACCGTTTAAAAACCATTTTTGGTCTCCGTCTCCTTCGGCATATCCTTTGATACACTTACCTGTCCATGTAAGTGATTCATTTGGCATTGGGTTCTCATTAAAATGAAAGCACCCTTTTTTATCAGCAATGTAATTAGCTGGTGCACTAGTAGTAACTCTATTACTAGCTGATTCACCAATAGCACTATTACCGTGCCTATGGCCAATACCTTGAGTAGGTAAAGCATGCGTATGAGAACGGCCACCATGAGAATGTGGTTGAGCATAGCTTTGTGACATTGATATGAACAACAGTAAAACTATTGGTGAATAAAGACACAACTTACTTATACGCATTTTTCTCTCCTTGTTTGTTTACCTCAGTTGAAGAACGGATAAACTGTAACCTATATTTAGCTCGCAACTAAAATCATAATAACACTCTCTTTAATAGGCTATTAATAAGATAACTGAAGATAGTGAATGCCCAAAGATCAAATTGTGGGTGTCATAAATATTGCTGAAACATCAAAAAGAAAGACTAAATGCTGGTATCGAATCACTCTAATAGTCGCACCAAAGGTGAGAGCAATATTTAACAAGTCATTGAATAGGCAAAGGGATTATGCGTAAAGCTTAATCCCTTTGCCTTTTATTGATTCTCCTTAATAAGTTTAGAGTTACTTGGTATTTTAAAAGCCAGTGGTTTTGAAAGTTTTTGTTCAAACCACATAGAATCATCTTCACCATTTTCACTACTATATAAAATTTTATCCCCCTTTTTTTCTATAGCGTAATACTTGAATTCATCAGTATCAAATATAAAGCCTTTACTTATTGAGTATTCACTATCAGATAAAAACTGCGAATGTGTATTGTTAGAGTGATTTACAATTATTCTTTTAAATTTTACTTGATTTCCAGTGTATTGAACTTCAACTTGAGTATCGGAATCATCTTTTTTATATGGTACAGTTTCCCATATACCTTCCAATTTTGTTTGAGTCAGGTATGGTACTTTTCTGATAACAAATGATTCACTATCATTAACCAATTTAATGCTTTGCAGATCATTACTCAAAGTCCCAGTACTTCCATCTTCAGGAAACTCGGGAGCTATTATTTTAAAAGAATTTTCAGAAAGAATAGAATACTTTATCTTATCTCGTACTGTGTGATCAGAAATTCTATAAGAAATCATATGATTTTTATCAAACGTAATATATGACTCCATGTATGGACCTAACCAGTAGCTATCTTTTAAGTTGTTATACAAACCACTTTTATCAGCAATAGCAGTAACATTAAATAAGAGTAATACACAAAAAATAGTAGGAAATTTCATGTTTTCCTTTTTCGTTTAATTAGTAAATCCGTCTCCGTGTTCAGTGAGTCGTTGATAGGTACAATTAAATTTTCGAACATTCTACTGGCCGAGTTATTAATAATAAGTCTCACAAATAGCAAGACATTGACACCATAATATATTAATAATGACCTTGTGAAAAAATATCTAAATACACAATATGCTGTTGTTGGCGAGAGTCATACGTCAATTATCGAGTATATCGAAGCTCTAATTGATAAGAAACTTGAAACAAGTGACGATCTAAATAAAGGATTAATTTGGCGTCTAAATCTAGAAAATCCAGAGTTGCACGTTGAACTTAGTTCAAATATAGACCCAAGTATTAACCTTAAGGATGCGCCAGAAGAATACTACTACGTTGATTATAAATATAGAGACTGTAAGCTTCTACTCAATATAAGTGGACACTTTAAAACAGTCGAAATGCTTAATACTAATTTAGATAAAAAACCTAATTTTAGAATCGTTTCTCAGGAAAATTATTCCAAGTAA
This sequence comes from Cocleimonas flava, assembly GCF_004339015.1. GTDB lineage: Bacteria > Pseudomonadota > Gammaproteobacteria > Thiotrichales > Thiotrichaceae > Cocleimonas > Cocleimonas flava. The sequence goes on from NZ_SMFQ01000004.1 coordinate 134,194, forward strand.
AATATAACTAGGTGGTTAAATATACGTGTACTTACCCTGCAAAGGTGAATATAAATATTGGAGTTTGTAACATATGCAGCAGTTAATACTAATATTTATGGCGTTCTTCTTAAGTTTCTCTATTCAAGCTGAAAGCAATAAATCAGAAACTAGTAATGAATTCTCATTTCTAGAGATGCAGAGATCACAAAAAGCACTACACAAGCTAAGGGTATTGGTTTGTAATGCCGCTTATAATAATGATTTTAAAACATTCATTCGGCATATAAATAAAATAGGTATTGAACTATCTAATGCAAATATTTATAAAGTTGCAACATGTAGAAAAGGTAACTTAATTCTACATAATACACTTCAGAACAAATCAGCCCTATTCGTAAGAGACTTTGTCCTGACCTTCTATAAAAAATTTGGTAAAGAAGAATTAATTAAAATCATCAATATGCCTGGTGGAGCTAATGGCTTAAATGTTCTCGAAGAAGCAATCCAGCGTAACAGCTGCAGAAATATACCTGACTCCGATCTAAGTAGAATTATTAAATACCTTCAAATAGCTGGTGGCAAAACAAGATCTAATTTTACTATTGCAAAACTCGATTGTGAATCTTATGGCAGGACTGTTAACGAGATGGTTGATGAGATACCTTGTGAAAACCCTGTTGATATATTCAATTCTGAAAAAAGGGAGATTGCTAAGGGCTATCTCATTAGTTTTACAAAAAATACAGATGTTGATCTTCTGTCACAGGAGTATCTAAAGAAGTATCAAGACCTGAAAATTCATACAATAATAAACTCAGATTTAAAAATAATTCGTGCTGAGTCTGGTGATATCACACTTCAAAAAATACAGTGTGAATCAAAGGTTACTTCAATTGAAAATAACCTTCCACTTACGATTAATTAGTAGATAACAAGTAATTACTTAGACTAATGATATTGGGTTAAATAATAAATTAGGACATTTAACTTTTAATTCTACAAATACAGCCGATAACTCATTTCTGTATTATTGATCATTAAAGTATAATTTTTTAATTATTTTGACACCCCACTTTTTGATGGTCGTAAATTTCTTTTAGTTAAAAATGAGCATGAGGGTCTCAAACATAAAAAAGCCTCATTATATTACGAGGCTTTTTAGTACGAAAGATTGGATGTCCTATTTATTGTGGGTCTTAATAATAGTAATGAATCAAATTAGAAAGGTTTCCTTATTTTTGATACCCATTATACAAAAGTTAAACTCTGTGTTAATTTAGCCATGAACTAAAAAAAGACTCTATATCGTCTCACACTTACAACTGGAGGCTCTAATGAAATACATCTTCTTACTTACTTTCATCCTAATGAACGCTCCAGCTTTTGCTAATTACACTCCAGAGTTTAAAAAAGCTTGTGAAGGCGTTGACCATTCGTCCAAGAAAGAAGGCTTTGCTGATGCTATCAGAACTTCATTTCTTGAGATTTCATGGAATGACGATCTCTTAAACAAAATCACATGCATTGAGTTTGGTGTTGTCGAAAACATTTCTGATCAAGATTTGAAAACTTTAGAGATTCAAATTAAAGAATCTTACTTAAAAGATCTTCAAAAAGTTAAAAAGGAGGAAAGTGAGTGGCAATCATTCCTTGATTCGGCTACTTATAAGCTAGACACTCTAAAGCTTAAATCTAACGTCGACAAAACGTCTGAGGAGTATGAACTTGCTGAAATGGACGTTCAATACCATAAAGATAAAGTCAGCCGCATGGCTGACGAATATGAGCATATAGAAAATGTATATAGCATTCTTGATTATTTTTAATTCATACAGCAACTTTAAGTTAGACTTAATTTTGGATGTCCTATCTATTGTTTTATTGTTACAGGTAAAGAACAACAAACCCTCTTCATATCTGTTAGTAGGTTTTTAAACAAAGACCTAACCAGTAATAATTATTCGAAAGAATAGTTTAATAAAGCAGGATTAAACAATATTGATCTAAGTAATGCTCCAGTGATTGTTAATCCAAATGTTTGTATACAATCTGCGATTGACGGTCATGACCTGTTACTCGCAAATCCATTGTTACAAGATGAATGTGAACGTGGTGATTTAGTTGAATTATTTAGTGATATTCAATTAGATGATTTAGGGTTCTATCTAATTTATAAAGAACTGAATTATCAAAGCTATATTTTACCTATATTTAATAAGCAAAACTGCCTAAAAGTGGGGGGGTGTCTTTTAAAACTCAATTAAACTCACCTTTCCAATCCTCACCTAACTAATCACCCAACTTTCCCCTTTTTACCCCACCTCATTTCAAGCTATAATCCCGCCCCACGAACATAAACACAAAACGCGGATAGCTACACATAATGGATAAGACCTACACACCTTCAGACATCGAACAAGATTGGTATCAACATTGGGAATCTAATGGCTATTTTAAGCCTTCGGAAGATCCTGATGCTGAGCCTTATTGCATTATGATTCCGCCGCCGAATGTCACGGGCACCTTGCACATGGGTCATGCTTTCCAGGATACGATTATGGATGCGCTGATTCGTTATCACCGTATGTTGGGTCATAATACCTTATGGCAACCGGGTACTGACCATGCGGGTATTGCGACGCAGATGGTGGTTGAGCGTCAGCTTAATGCAGAAGGCAAAGACCGTCATGATTTAGGTCGTGAAAAATTCCTTGAGCGCGTTTGGGAATGGAAGGAAGAGTCTGGCGGACAGATTACGCAACAGTTACGTCGTTTAGGCGCTTCACCTGATTGGACTAAAGAACGCTTCACCATGGATGAAGGCATGTCGGATGCGGTGACCGAAGTATTCGAGCAGTTGTTTGATGAGGACTTAATTTACCGTGGTAAACGCCTGGTAAACTGGGACCCTGTTTTCCATACAGCACTTTCTGATTTGGAAGTATTGAACGAGGAAGAGCAAGGCCACATGTGGCACTTCCGTTATCCTGTCGCGGATGACAATGGCAACGCGACGGATGATTATTTAGTTGTTGCAACGACTCGACCTGAAACCATGTTAGGTGACTCGGGTGTTGCGGTACACCCTATGGATGAGCGTTTCTCGCATTTAGTGGGCAAGAATATTTTATTGCCATTGGTTGATCGTTTAATTCCGATTGTGACTGATGAACATGCCGACCCTGAAAAAGGCACAGGTTGTGTAAAGATTACGCCAGCGCATGACTTTAATGACTATGAAGTTGGCCAGCGTAATAACTTAGAGATGATCAATATCTTCACCATTGATGCGGCTATCAACAATAACGCCCCTGAAAAATATCGTGGTATGGATCGTTATGATGCGCGTAAAGCTATCGTTGCTGATCTTGATGCTTTGGGTTTACTCGATGAAGTTAAAGACCATACCTTACAGGTACCACGCGGAGATCGTTCGGGCGCGGTGGTTGAGCCTTACCTGACAGATCAGTGGTATGTGGCGATTGAAGAGTTAGCTAAGCCTGCGATTGAAGCAGTCGATGATGGACGCATCAAGTTTGTGCCGGATAACTACAAGAATATGTATTACAGCTGGATGAACGACATCAACGATTGGTGTATTTCACGTCAGTTATGGTGGGGTCACAGAATTCCTGCCTGGTATGACGAGAACGATAAGATTTACGTGGGTAAATCAGAAGCGGCGGTTCGCGAGAAATACAGCCTTGCTGATGATATTGCGCTGCGTCAGGATGAAGATGTTTTAGATACGTGGTTCTCATCGGGCCTGTGGCCTTTCTCTACTATCGGCTGGCCTGAAAAAACACAAGACCTTGAGACTTTCTACCCTGGAAATGTGTTGGTAACCGGTTTCGATATCATCTTCTTCTGGGTTGCTCGAATGATTATGTTCGGCATGAAGTTTATGGACGGCGAAGTGCCGTTTAAAGAAGTGTATATCCACGGTTTGGTACGTGATGGCGAAGGCCAGAAAATGTCGAAATCAAAAGGAAATGTGATTGATCCTCTGGACGTTATCGACGGTATCTCTCTGGAAGATTTACTGGAGAAACGTACTGGCAATATGATGCAGCCACACCTTGCAGAAAAGATTAGCAAGGCGACTAAAAAGCAATTCCCAGACGGGATTCCGGCATACGGAACGGATGCTTTGAGATTTACCTTTGCCACACAGGCGTCTACAGGTCGCGATGTGCGTTTCGATTTACAACGTATTGAAGGCAATCGTAATTTCTGTAATAAGATTTGGAATGCGGCGCGTTATGTGTTGATGCAGACTGAAGATAAAGATGTTGGCCTCAATGCTGATGACGCTATTGAATTATCATTGGCTGATCGCTGGATTCTTTCTCAATTACAGAAGACTACCGCAGAAGTCTCCGAACATTTTGAAAAATACCGTTTCGATTTAGCATCAAAAGCGCTCTATGAATTCACCTGGGGTGAATATTGTGATTGGTATTTAGAGCTTTCTAAACCGGTTTTGTTTAACGACGATGGCAGTGAAGCATCTAAGCGTGGAACACGTCGTACCTTGGTTCGTGTATTCGATACTTTATTGAAGTTGCTACACCCAATCATGCCGTTTATTACCGAAGAGATCTGGCAGACGATTAAGCCGCTTGTGGGTAATAGCAACGATACAATCATGCTAGAACCTTATCCGGTTGTAGATGAAAGCCAGATTGATCAAACTGCCAGCGATGACTTAGAGTGGGTGAAAACATTCATTATCGGTATTCGTAAAATCCGTTCTGAAATGGATATTCCACCGAGCAAGCCTCTACCTATTTTGTTACAAAACTGGACTGAGACCGATAAAACGCGTTTCGAGACCAATTCAATTTTCATTAACTCATTAGCAAAAATAGAGTCTGCGCAATGGTTAACAGACGGTGATGATGCACCTGAATCTGCCACAGCTTTATGTGGCGATATGCAGATTCTGATTCCATTGGCTGGTCTGATTGATAAAGATGCGGAAATTGCGCGCTTAACGAAGGAAATCGAAAAGGTACAAAAGAATCTTGCCGGTGTTGAAGGGCGTTTGAAGAACCCAAGCTTTACCGATAAAGCCCCTGAAGCCGTGGTTAATCAAGTGCGTCAACAAGCTGAAGAGCAAAGTGCTGCGTTAACGCAGTTGCAACAGCAATTAGAAAAGATCAAAGCTATGTAATAGCTGGTTTGGTGCCATTATGATTAACGTGTTAATCATAATGGCACCCCCCTACTTTAAGCGTGTTTTTTTGTTTAGCTTTCTGTTCCGCTCTCTATTTAGCTACTTGTGAATAGCATTCACTAACGAAAGTGAATACATACATAAACAAATAGGTCCCGTATGAACATTAACGATTACTTATTCATTGTTCCGATTATTCTCGCTAATTTGCTGGGCGTTATGAGCCCTGGTCCCAGCTTTATATTCATCGCACAACGGACTTTAACCACCTCTCGTAAGCATGGTCTTATTAGCGCTTTAGGACTTGGAACCGGTGCAGCTATATTTGCGATACTTTCTTGCTTAGGTTTATTTGTGATACTAGAAGCGGCTCCTTTTTTATATGGTGCGCTTAAAGTTTTAGGTGGTTTGTATTTATTGTTTTTGGCTTATCGAATCTGGAATTCTTCGAAGGGTGATGACAGCGGTGAAAGTGGCTTAATTGACAATGGTAGGGATAAAGATATATCCATTAGTGCCTCTTATTTTCTTGGTTTAATGACTCAGCTGAGCAATCCGAAAACAGCGATTGTGATTGGTAGTATCATCATGGCTTTTTTACCTACTGAAACACCACCCTACACTTTTATCATCATTACCGTTCTGATGTTTCTTAGTGACTGGGCCTGGTACAGTATTGTAGTGGTGGCGCTTTCAACAAAAAGTGCTCAGAAGGCCTATAACCGCTTCAAAAAATCCATCAATAGAGTCGCTAGTGGCTTATTGGCTTTTATGGGAGCCAAATTAGCGTTTAATTTATAGAATACTCATTAGTCATTTAATAAACCGCTTTTTCATAGTAGATATTGACGATGGTTTTTCAGATAGGCAGAATAGAATCATGGGGTTGCGAACACCCCGTGAGGCGACAGCCCAAGTTTCGCATCCAAAAATCTAACTAAACTTAACTAAGCGATGTTCCCTCTAAGAGAAACAGCTTAACTAGAAAAAGGATGTGTAATGCCCTCACCGACAGAAATTACTGTAGCTCAACTTTCACGCATAATCGGTACACCCGATTCCCCGACAATCATTGATGTACGCATTGATGAAGACTTTGATGCAGACCCACAATTACTACCCACGGCTAAACGTTGGCCCTTTGATGATATCGCTTCTCTTGCCGAATCACTTAAAGGCAAACGCGTTGTGGTCTATTGCCAAAAAGGCAAGAAAATCAGCCAGGGTGTAAAAGCCATTTTGCGCGAAATGGGCATCTCAGCCGAAAGCCTTGAAGGCGGTCATTTTGCATGGAGAGACGCAGGAAAACCTTTAATCCCCTTTAACAAAATACCTCTGCATAATTCTCATGGGCGTTCTGTTTGGGTCACTAAACAACGACCTAAAATTGACCGTATTGCCTGCCCCTGGTTGATTCGCCGATTCATTGATCCTGAGGCGCAATTCCTATTCGTTGCACCCTCGGAAGTATTAGCCGTCGCAGAAAAATTCAACGCAGAACCGTTTGATGTTGAAGATGTTTTCTGGACTCATCGTGGCGATCTTTGTACCTTCGATATCATGGTAGAAGAATTCGATTTAAAAACCAAAGCGCTCGATCATTTAGCCACAATCGTCCGTGGCGCAGACACCAATCAACACCAGCTTGCACCAGAATCAGCCGGTTTACTTGCGACATCTTTGGGATTATCGAGAATGTATCGCGATGATAACGCACAACTTGATGCGGGCATGTTGATTTACGATGCATTTTATCGCTGGGCGCGTGATGCAACGAATGAAAATCATGACTGGCCACAAGCAACTACTGGCCAGAAACCTGCAAAGGGGAAATAGTCATGACAGAAACGACGCTTAATAAAAATACCATCGATGATTCATCCGCACCGGAATCAGTCAGCCTTATGGAATCATTCTTTTACTGGTTAAAACTGGGATTTATCAGTTTTGGTGGACCTGCAGGTCAAATCAGCATGATGCATCAGGAGCTGGTTGAAAAACGCCGCTGGATTTCCAATCAACGTTTTCTCCATGCGCTTAACTACACCATGGTTTTACCCGGACCCGAAGCACAACAACTCGCGACCTATATCGGCTGGCTAATGCATGGGGTTCGTGGCGGAATCATGGCAGGCGTGCTGTTTGTATTACCCTCTTTATTCATCCTGATTGGTCTTACCTGGGTGTATTTAGCCTATGGCAACGTACCAGCCATTGAAGGTATTTTGTACGGCATAAAGCCTGCTGTGACCGCAATCGTGTTATTCGCGGCTTACCGCATCGGCTCCAAAGCATTGCCCAACACAATATTAAAGGCAATCGCTGTACTCGCGTTTATTGCTATTTTCGTTCTGAATATTCCTTTTCCTTACATTGTTTTGTGCGCTGGAATCATCGGATACTTTGGCTCAAGAGTTTTGCCAGAGGCATTCCAGGCAGGCGGACATCACGGTGATGCGAATGCTAAATACGGCGCTGCACTGATTGATGACAACACGCCAGCACCTGAACATGCGCGCTTTAAATGGAGTCGTGTGATTTCGTTTCTAGTGATCGGCTTTATGATCTGGGCAGGCGCTATGCTGGCGTTAACCATGGCGTATGGCTGGGATGGAACCTTAACCAAGATGGGTTGGTTTTTCACCAAAGCGGCATTGGTGACGTTTGGTGGTGCTTATGCGGTTTTACCTTATGTTTACCAGGGAGGCGTTGAGCAATTCTCATGGTTGACAGGTACCCAGATGATTGACGGTTTAGCACTGGGTGAAACAACCCCGGGTCCATTGATTATGGTGGTGTCGTTTGTGGGATTTGTTGGCGCATGGACTAAAGAGGTATTTGGCCCAGAAATGTTACCGTGGGCAGGTGCTGTAGGTGCAGCCATCGCAGCGCTGTTTACCTTCTTGCCCTCATTTTTGTTTATACTTGTTGGTGGTCCAGCGGTTGAAGCAACACGTGATGATTTGAAATTTACTGCGCCTTTAACGGCGATTACAGCAGCGGTGGTGGGTGTTATTTTAAACCTTGCCGTTTTCTTCGCGCTGCATGTGTTATGGCCGCAAAGTCAAAATCTGGATTTTTCTGGTCAATTTGAATGGGTCGCTGCCTTAATCGGCACTGCTGCATTTATCGCTTTGGTGAAATTCAAACAAGGTGTAATGACGGTGATCATTGCTTGTGCGCTTCTTGGACTCGGCTATCAATTTATGCAGTAGCGAAAAAAGTGCCCTTAATACACGCTAAAACCTAGTATCGCTTATCAGCGAGCTAGCTTTAAGCTTTCGCATAAATATTCGGCTGAAGCCTCACCCTACGGGTCGTCGTCACTGTGTTCCTACGTTGTCTCGGCAATGCCTCGGTTGAGTTGTCCATTTCAACAAACGAAATGGCAAGCTCATGGTAAGTAAGGGGGTGGCTTTTAGATAATCCAATACTTTGTTTAGAATCGGATTTAGATCTGAATTTAGAACTGGGAAAAACGAACACTCGTTCCCCATCAATAGAACGAGTGCTCTATCACTTCCCCAAGTGATTAAAGTTCTGCAGACACAATAAAACTGCAGCCCTCCGAACCGACTATACTCATAACATATAATCAAAAACGGTAATAAGTCACATTTTGTCACCTTGACTTCGAACTTCTCTATGACTCAACAAATGGATCAACTACAGGCACTAAAAAGAAACGATATTGTAATCGCTACGGTGATTGATTCTTTAGGCGACCCGATAATCTCTAAGATTCAGGGATATAAAGAGTACACCGCCAGTATTCGTCAGCCAGAAGTTCTTAGGGGTATGGATAGTGCTGAATTACGCGTACTAGAAGTCGATGAAGAGAATAAGAAGATAAAAGTTTGTTTTCACGCGATGGATAAATTTAATCCAAATGTTTCAACGGGAAGAATTATTAATGTTACCTATCAGTCAATGCAAAACACGGTGTCTCAGATTTTTAGAAATCTATTTTAAACAGTGCATTTAGATGTTTGAAATAACTAAACAATATACAAGTAACAATGAAGCTTTGAGTAGTTAAACCGTTACGGTTTATATAAGGTGAGCTTTTGCAACTCTTCAAAACTATCAGCTTTTACATCGATCATATCAAGCTCATAAAGCGTTTTACCCGCATCACCCGGCGCTAAATGCTGCACAAACCATGGGTATTTTTGATCGGATAGCTGATTCACAAGGCTCACGATTTCAGTGGTACAGTTCTTGAAAAATAAATGATATAACTCAGGGTTTTTATCGAGCTGATTGGTTCGCGCTGCCGCTACTTTAAATAATGATTGCACCTCTGCCGGCTTTGCCTTAATCGGATAAATATACACATCTTCATAGCGCTGTTGGCGCAGGCCGACCAAGTCATTATGGCTACCCAATAAATAGATCACTTCAAATTTAGCGGTTAAACCACCGATTAACGTATAGTCTTCGCCCTGCTCTTTGCGTGCTTCAACAGAAAGACCGATAACCGTCTTATCTTTTAATTCAAAAAGGATAAATAAATGCGCAATTTCACTGATTGCCGAGAAGTGTGACACTGCTACTTTAAGTGTTTGAATATCAGATAAAGGAAAATTCAGTGTGCGATAGCCATCTTGCTCTATCTGTTTTCTCGTTTGAATAGAATCAGTCGGTGTTTTATCGAGTTTGACCCAATCGATATCACGGAAGTTTAGTATCTCAACCTGATCTCCGCTGATGGTTACCGATGGGCTATGAGCATTACCTACAGACCAGCTATTGCTCATTGAAGGGGCCTTAACGAAATAAATCATCATGCTAACAGCGATTAAAATCACCATTAGCACAACGATATATTTAATGAATTTAAGGCTAAATGCTAAAGTTTGTTTCAATTGAAATAGTTACTTAGCATTTTTGGCTTACTTGGCGCTCTCTGGCAGGGTAATATTTAATTCCAACACATCGAAATCATCACCCTTTTCCACATTCACATTTACGTCATCGTCTGCAACGTGCACGTATTTACGGATCACCTGTACAATTTCATCACGTAACTTTGGTAAGTAGTCAGGTGATTTTTTAGATTTGTCAGCATGTTCATGCGCAATTAAAATTTGCAAACGCTCTTTAGCGAGGTTTGCCGTGTTTTTCTTTTTCTCTTTCTTAAAGAGATCAAAAAGTCCCATTGTTCTATCTCCCTAATCTAGTGGTTAACCAAACAGCTTCTGGAAGAAGCCTTTCTTTGGTTCAACATCAATAAAACGCAAAGGAACCTCTTCTCCGAGGAAACGCGCAACGACATCTTGATAAGCTTGACCAGCTTCACTGTCCTTATCCATGATTACAGGGTTACCACTGTTTGACGCTTGTAATACAGAACCAGATTCAGGGATAACGCCAATTAAAGGAACCGATAGAATTTCTACGATATCGTCCATACCCAACATATCACCGCCTTCAACACGGTCTGGAGAGTAACGAGTGATTAACAGATGTTCTTTAACTGTTTTTCCATCTTCGGCTGCTTTAGAACGACTTTGCAAAATACCAAGAATACGATCAGAGTCACGTACAGATGATACTTCTGGATTGGTTACAATGATTGCTTCATCGGCAAAATAAAGCGCCATGAATGCGCCTTTTTCGATACCGGCTGGCGAATCACAGACAATGAAATCAAATTCTTTCTTTAATTCATTGATAACGCTTTCTACGCCTTCTTTACTCAAGGCATCTTTATCACGTGTTTGTGATGCAGGCAGAATATAGAGATTATCTACACGCTTATCTTTGATTAGTGCTTGCTTTAATGTCGCTTCACCGTTGATTACATTAACAAAATCATAAACCACGCGGCGTTCAACACCCATGATTAAATCAAGATTACGTAACCCCACATCAAAATCGATAACTGCCGTTTTATGGCCTTTTGCTGCCAAGCCAGCGGCAAACGCTGCGCTTGAGGTGGTTTTTCCAACACCACCTTTACCAGATGTAACAACAATTACTTTACTCAATTTCTAATCTCCCTTTTATCGATTAAGATCTTTTATTTCAATTCATTTGTTTGGCGAGTTAATGCGCCAAAGGTTCAATAATTAATTTTTCACCATCCAATCTAATCATGGCTGGTTTTCCTTTTAATTCTGTATCACTTTCATCCAGTAGTTGATAACGACCAGCAATTGCAATCAGTTCTGCTTGTAGTGATTGACAGAAAATACGTGCTTGTTCGTTACCTCTGGCGCCTGCCAGCACCCTACCGCGTAATGGCCCATAAACATGGATACTGCCATCAGCCATAATCTCTGAGCCCGCACTGGTTTGAGCGAGTACTGTCATGTCTGCATCTGCTGCGTAAACCTGTTGTCCAGAACGTACTGGACGATCGATGGTCAATGATTTAATTCCAACTGGTGCTACCTGTGGTGCAGCTTGCGGTTCATCCTGTTGCGCCACTTCTGCTTGTTGATTTGTTTCTGCGCTTACATCACCAGACACTTCAGTCGAAGCTGTTGAGGGTCTGCTTTCGCGCATAATTGCCCAGCCTGCATCCACTAAACGGGCATTCATTTCTACAGGATTATTGCGAATTCCAACCGGAATAAAACCAAGTTCTAACAGTTTTTGTCGAAGTAATGAAAAATCTAATTGCTCAGCGGCATCACCCAAATCTGCACAATCTACAATGATTGGACTTTTCATAAAAAACTGGGGTGCTTCGTCTCTTTTTTGCTCTAGTTCAGCACAAAGTTTTTCTAAATCAAGCTCTTGCACATGCAAGACATTGAGCATTGACATCTCACCCTTTAGCTTCATATTTTCGACTCATTAGACTGGTTTAAATTACGGCGTTGATCTCGTGCATCATATACGAGACAGAATTTTTTATCATCGCTAATCTTACTTTTTAACGTTACAATTACGCGTTTTTTTTACTCCCTATTCAGCAACTATCACCTTATAAAATGCCTGTAAGTACACTACATCCGCACTACCCCGATAAAGCTTCTAATAAAACCAGTTGGAGTCAGCTTCATGGTTGCTCTCAAGACTTATTAATAGCCAATGCAGCCAAAGAATATAAGGGACTGATCGTTGTAATCACACCAGATAGTCACAGTGGATATAGTCTTGAAGCGAATATTAATTTCTTTCTTGGAAACCATACGGGTGATAAAAACAAAACGGATAACCATATTCCGGTCCACATCTTCCCCGATTGGGAAACACTGCCTTACGATGTGTTTTCTCCGCATGAAGATTTAATCTCAGATCGACTCAAAACTTTAAGCCAACTCAGTAGTATCGAACACGGTGTCTTAATTGTACCGGTATCGACTATGATGCAACGCCTTGCACCCGTCGATTATATTCGCGCCAATTCTTTAGCGTTTAAAGTCGGCGATAAACTGAATATCGAAGTGTTTCGCAGACAACTTGATGAATCGGGTTATCGCAATGTGACTCAGGTTATGGAGCATGGCGAATACAGTACCCGCGGCTCGTTGATTGATTTATTTCCAATGGGTAACGACAAACCCTACAGAATCGATTTATTCGACGAAGATATTGAAACGATTCGCAGCTTCAACCCGGAAGATCAACGCACTATTGAACAGATCCAAAAGATAGAATTATTACCTGCGCATGAGTTTCCATTAAACCCTGAAGGCATTTCTAAATTCCGCGAAAATTACAGCCTAAAGGTGGGGGGTGACCTCGCACGCAGCCAGATTTACGACAATATTAGTAACGGTAATGCGCCATCTGGTATCGAGTATTATCTACCGCTGTTTTTTGATGAAACCGCAACCCTTTTTGATTACCTGCCAGAAAAAACCTTACTGATTAATACAGACAGTACGGTAGCGGCAGCAGAAGCGTTTAATAAGTCAATCAATGACAGATACGAACAACGTCGTCACGATATTGAAAGGCCATTATTACCACCGCAGGATTTATTCCTCGATACGGAAACGCTGTTCGATAAGATTTCAGATTACCGTCGGATTGAAACACATCATTACGAACAGGCAAAAACCGCGAATAACGAAGCAACTAACTACAATTACCCTGTAAGTACGCTTCCTTCTCTTTTGATTCAAGGTCGTTCTGAAACGCCACTGATTTTACTCAACCAATTTCTGGTGCAGTTTAATAGCGAATCCAAAGGACGCGTATTATTTACCGCGGATTCCGCAGGTCGACGTGAAAACTTACTTGGCTTACTAAGAGACAACCGTTTTGATGTTTCCTCGTTTAAAAGCTGGGAAGCGTTCATCGAATCAGATGCTGAAATGGGATTAGTCGTAGCACCGATGGAAAATGGTGTCTGGATTAGAAGCAACGAAAATTCTGGTCCGCTAGCCATTATTCCTGAAGCGATGTTGTTCGGACAACAGGTTCAACAAAAACGACGTCGCCAAAAACCAACGCGTGATGCTGATACCATCATTCGAAATCTAACCGATTTAACCGAAGGCGATCCGGTCGTCCATGAAGAGCATGGTGTGGGACGTTATCAGGGCATGCAAACGCTCACCACTAGCGGTATCGAACAGGAATTTATCCTGCTCACTTACGCCAAAGGCGACAAGCTTTACGTTCCTGTCTCTTCATTACACCTGATCAGTCGTTATACCGGCGTGAGTGCAGAACACGCGCCATTGCATACACTAGGCACCGAACACTGGGATAAAGTACGCAAAAAAGCAGCGCAAAAAGCACACGATATCGCCGCCGAATTATTAGAAATTCATGCACGCCGTGCGGCGCAAAAAGGCCATGCGTTTCCGTTTAATGAGCTGGAATACCTGGCATTCGCAGATACCTTCCCGTTTGAAGAAACACCGGATCAAGCGCTTGCGATTGGTACTGTAATCAAAGATATGACATCAGCACAGCCGATGGATCGTGTTACCTGTGGCGATGTGGGCTTTGGTAAAACAGAAGTTGCGATGCGCGCTGCCTTTGTCGCCGCCAACTCGGGCAAACAGGTGGCACTGATTGCACCCACCACATTATTGGTACAACAACACGCGAAAAACTTCCGTGATCGTTTTGCTGACTGGCCGTTTAAAATTGGTTCTTTATCGCGCTTTAAAACAGCGAAAGAAACCAAAGCAACCATCGAACAAATGAAATCAGGCAATATTGATATTGTCATCGGTACGCATAAGTTATTACAAAAAGACATCGACTTTAAAGACCTTGGATTGGTCATCGTCGATGAAGAACACCGCTTCGGTGTGCGCCATAAAGAACAGCTAAAAAAGCTACGTGCAAACGTCGATATGCTGACCTTAACCGCCACACCTATTCCGCGCACACTAAATATGTCGTTATCTGGTTTACGCGATTTATCCATTATTGCGACCCCACCAACGCAACGTCATTCGATAAAAACCTTCGTTCACGAATGGGACAAGTCAATGATACAGGAAGCCTGTGCGCGTGAATTGGCACGTGGTGGTCAGGTGTATTTCTTACATAACGAAGTGAAAACCATCCAGAAAATGACGGATGATTTATCCGCTATTTTGCCTGACACTAAAATTCGTTTTGCCCACGGCCAGATGCCAGAACGCGAACTCGAAAGCATCATGAGTGATTTCTATCATCAACGCTTTCAGGTACTAGTCGCAACCACCATTATCGAAAGTGGTATTGATGTCCCTACTGCTAATACCATCTTGATCAATCGTGCCGATAAATTAGGCTTGGCACAGTTGCATCAGATTCGTGGTCGTGTCGGTCGCTCGCATCATAAAGCCTATGCGTATTTGATTATTCCCGGCAAAAAACTGATTTCAGCCGATGCTAAAAAACGTCTGGAAGCCATCGAATCACTGGAAGATCTGGGTGTTGGCTTTACTCTGGCCTCACATGATTTAGAAATTCGTGGTGCGGGTGAATTACTGGGTGATGACCAAAGTGGTCAAATTCAGGAAATCGGCTTTAATATGTATAACGATTTATTAGAGCGTGCCGTCAAAGCACTCAAATCTGGCAAATTGCCTGATCTTGACGGTCGTGAAACTCGCACTACCGTTGACCTTGGCTTACCTGCGTTAATTCCTAACGATTACCTACCTGATGTTCACAATCGCTTGATTATGTATAAACGCATTGCCAGCGCCAAAGATGCCGATGCCTTGCGTGAATTACGTGTTGAAATGATCGACCGCTTTGGACTAGTACCCGACGAAGTTAAGAACCTGTTTGAAGCAACCAGACTTAAACAAATCGCTCAAGAATTAGGCATCTTAAAACTAGATGTCGGCGAAGAAGGCGGACGTGTACTCTTTAATGAAAAACCCAATATCGACCCAATAAAAATCATGCAACTGGTTCAGAAACGCCCTTGGGAGTTCACCATTAAAGGACAGGATAAACTGTACTTTGAATACGAACCAATGATGGAGTTAGACCAGCGCGTACAATGGGTTAAAAGATTGTTTAATGATATTAAGAATGGGGAATAATTAACATAAAGTCCCTCTCTACTCATGTATGTCAAAACTCGGGATTAATTCGTCTGCAAGACGACTGTGTATAAGAGACCTTGGCGCTTATAAGGCTGTCTTTTAGACAAACATATCTTCAAGCTTTTGT
This sequence comes from Cocleimonas flava, assembly GCF_004339015.1. Taxonomy (GTDB): domain Bacteria; phylum Pseudomonadota; class Gammaproteobacteria; order Thiotrichales; family Thiotrichaceae; genus Cocleimonas; species Cocleimonas flava. The sequence goes on from NZ_SMFQ01000004.1 coordinate 149,948, forward strand.
TTGTCGATATAAAACCCCTGATAGTAAATAACTTTATTCAAATTATACTTTGAGTAAAAACACTGATCTCCAACACGGGCAAAAACCTGTTTATCGCGCTTGTCTTGTTTAATCTTGTCTAATAAAGCGCCCTCACTGTGTAGAACTCTGGTTAAAGAAAACTGATCAATAATATACTGTTGTCCCTTTGATAAAAACGAATCTCCCGCTTTAAGCAGCCAAACATTTGGCTTGGGTAAGTGATAGGTTTTTCTCAAGAAACAACATACCCCATCTTTAATGATGAGTAAGGCATAACCATAGTTGGGAGCGTACAGCTGATATTCCACCCAATCTTCTTCCTTGCCTTGTAGGGTTTCATAAACCACCAGAGCGCTAATCGTAAAAGCAATTCCTTCGATATTGGCCTGCATGCCAATACGCAAGTGACTAGCGGGCTTCTGAACCTCTGTATAAGCGTAAAGCGCGCGCAGATCATTTTTGTAATCCATGACTGTACCGCAATAGCCACAAACCAATAACTGACAACGCTTTGGGTTACCGATAATTTCAAAAGGAGCATGACAATTTGTACATTGAACCGGTTGAGCTTTTTTTATTGTATTCATTAGCTGTTTCATGGTTGCACAAGATCCATTGGGTCTAACCACCAACCTTGATAGGCTGTATATGGGTAGTGTGCACTTCCACTTTTTGGCTGGCCAGTAGATACCAATACCAGACATTCGCCTTCGGTATTACTCAAATAACTGCATTGGATTTGACTATTTTGTAACGGTAAATTTTGTAATTCGCCATAAAAAGCGACGAAACTGACTTCCCTTTTCTCTACGACCAACCAATCTGAAGTTTCAATTATCAACTGAGTATTAGGCTGCATTGAACTCCATGCGGGTAATGAGGCTTCTATCTTGGGAATCTGTTTCACAAAGAAAAGGTTCTCTTCTTCCTGATTTAAAATGTACGTGTTCTGATCATTATCCATTAATTCCCATTCGACTCTAAACCCATCTTCATACTCATAGAGGCTATAACCTTTGGGTATGTAGGACGCATTTTTTATCTGGACTGAATGGCCAATGTCGAACAAATATTTATCTGTGTTTTTCACCACATTGATATCGGAAAGACTCGTCGTATTGTTCTGAATATAGATGCTCGAATTACAAGACGGGCAACTCAATAGTTTTGTTGCACCAGTATCGAGTAAATAGCCACATTGAGGGCATGAATGCGTCATTGGCTTACTCCCATCTTTCTATCATTTGAAGCGGAGTTTCTACATTGCGTCTTTTCAAGACCCTTTCTACGCTGGCTTTTAACAACAGTTTTTCACCCACTACACTGTTAGCCGTGATTAGATTGGCTTTTTTGAATTCGGGAAAGACTCGTCTCCATTCTGCGAGAAAATCATTCGCATCGCTTTTATTATTACCGATCAATTTAGGGATACTAAATAAATCCTGTATGGTGGGTTTTGCATATAATGCCAATAAATAACGACTGCTTCCCAATGGTTGTAAAAACTCATTCAATACTTCGAGGAAGTTCTCATTTTCCTGACGCGTATAGTCATTCAATGAAAACCTTAAAATACCATTATCTACAAAGCGGATATTTATCGCGTCGTTAATCTTATCTTTTTGTAGCGCCGTTTTCATGACCCCTTTGTTATGCAAACTTAGCAAAATTACTTTAGCTATTTTTTGCCCAATATCGATTGAATGACGTTTGTCATTCAGTCCTTTGGCTTTGATTAAAGCAAACGATACTGCGCCACCTGCTGACCCACCAAATGCATAAGCATAACTACTGAAACCACTATTGAATAATGTATAAGCGGCAGCGGAACCCAGGCCCATCAACCCTAAAGCGGCTAATTTGTATTTTTTACCATGATTTCGTCTACGTTCATTCACTACTGTTAGCAAACGTTCCAGACTATACAGCTCAGCGTGATCATCTACTTGATGGTGTAAACCCACCTGAAAAACCTGATGCTTTGCTTTGGCTAATGCGTTCTGCCAACGTGCCTGCAGATTAAAGAGATCATCCGTTAAACGTGTTTGCATGATTTGATTGTTCGTCTGGATAACATCTTGTTTGGATTCGGGTGATTTCTCTTTCCTTAGCTCCGGTTCTACAGCGTTTGTTCCTTCTATCTCATCAATGGTTCGCAGGGATAATCGTTCAGTGCCCGACTCAATCTTCAAATCATAAGCATGCAATCCGGCAAAGGTTCGAAAACGTTTTTGCAGGTTTTCAAAAATCAGTCCATTCAAACGTTGCTCAGGCGCGGTGGCTACAATGTGCCAGATGCTGGCAGTTTTAAAGTCATCCTGTGGATCAACACGCATCACTCTGCCACGTAATTGATTAGTCGCAACATAAGCCCTTGTCTGGGTTGCCATCACCAAAGCATTTAAAAATGGTGCATCCCAACCCTCTCCCAATAATGCTCGGGTTCCTACAATTATCTGCAAATCACCTGCTTCAAGTAAACGCGTATAAGCCGCAGAAAGATAACTCGTTGCACCGCCGCACAACACAAAATCTTTATGCTCGCTAAAAGCCTTTATCGTGGGTTGAGCATGAGATGGTATGTGACTAAATAATGTATCAACCAAGTGAGATGGAAGAATACAAAGTCGCCCCGTTAACAAAGCAATTTTTGATATTACCTTGCCATTGATGCCACCGCGGTTATCGCTGTCATTGAGGCCATCAAACTTGTGAATAAAATGATGAAAAATCGGATATGCGCCCGTTGTCACTCCCGTTGAACCGGCACTGGTATCGAGCGATAAAGCCAGCTCTTCATCCCTTATATAATCTGCCAGAACCACCATTCTCAATAATGACTTTCGGTTAGCTATTTCTATTTTTGCAATTTCGAAACAGGCGGAAATACGTTCTTCTGTTTTATTAAAGGCATCTAGTTTGCTTTGGGTATTATCGAACTGAACCTGATTATATTTGAGGTAACGCTTTCTTTTTAACAAGGCGGTCAACGTGTTTCTAAATGATTCTACCGGCTCTGACTTGGGGTAATAATCACCCTGCAAAAAAGACTCAATCAGGGTTTGCCAATTATTTACCGCAAGAGGTGGAATATCATCAGCGCTAATATCCAACGCTTGTAATAAATGCGGAGGCAATGATTTTTGCCAATGTTTCAGTAACTGCAATAAAGCGATGACTGTTTCAATATTGAGTAACAACTCCCGTTCGCTGATGGTAGTTGATCCCTCCGTTTCAACTAAGAACTCATGTAACAGAAGCTGATAATTCAATTCATCATTTGTCGTTAGCTCTGCTAAAAACGTTTTAAGATTATCTTCGTAACGTTCTAATGACTGGATGTTTTTCTCATCGGTTTTCACCAGCCAGATATAGTCTTGATGCGGACAAAGAGATCGTGATTTAACCAGTTCCGGAATGCTGATTTCTTCATCTACTGGACCACATAACTTTTTATAACGTGACCATTCCGTGGTGTTCGAGTCATAAGGGGGTGTTGCTGTAAGGCTTACGACGATTAAATCATCATTATCTTTAACCAGATCGTAAAGCACTGCCCACCAACTCGCTTTTAAATGATGCGCTTCATCTAAAATGATCAGACCAAATTTTTGGGAGCGAAACCACTGTTTTAAATCGTGCAGTTGATTAGCTGGAGATTCTATTTGTTTTTTCTTTAACTGCTTATCGAAACTGTACAAGGCCTGATAAGTCGTTGAAGTGAAATATTCTGGTTCATCTAAAACCGAGCTTACCCAGTCAGGCAATACACTATTATTTTGATCAAGGACACTTTCATCACTATCGATAAATAAAGATAGTCGTTCGATCCATTGATCTTTGACTAGAACAGTAGGCGACAGGGTTAGGGTTTTAACGTTTAGCCGATTGAATATTTCTAAACCTAAAACCGTTTTGCCCGCTCCAGGCGCGGCAACGATATGGACACGCTTGTCTACCATATAATCATTTAAACGACTCAACACTTTTAATTGCTCAGGTCGCCATGGATGAATAAAACTTAAATCAGCAGTGCTAGCGTTCAAATTATTAGAATTTCCTGAGATATTTGTTCATCATTAACTTAATTATACATACGATAATTGATAGTAAAACGACACCATCATAGCGAAAATAAACGAAAGTCACCCCCCTACTTTGAGGCTGTTTTTCTAGAACTGTTTTTTTATAGTGCTGTTTTTTTATAAAGACTGTTTATATAAATAATGTATTTAAAACGAACAGCTTTAAGCGTTATGGAGCTTTTATATTATAATTAAGCAATATTAATTAATTCACAGAGTAATACCATGAAACTTTTCACATTCCTGTTTTTATTATGCGGATTATTTTTAACGCAAGGGTGTGATAGTCAATCACCACCAAAAAGCAAAATTGAAAATCCACTAGAAGGACATTCAAAAGCATTAGAAAAAGCGAAAGATCTACAGCGACAATTAGATGAAGCGGCGGAGAATCAACGCAAAGCGATTGAAAGCATGTCTCAATAATCTCTTCTTAAAAACGCCATTTACTTAAAAAGCAATTGTCACCCCCCTACTTAGGAGGCTTTTTTTAAGCGCCTTGTTATATAGCTTTAAACAACAAGTGATATTAACGACAAGCACAAAAAAGGCCAGAGCAAGCTCCGGCCTTAAAAATGTAACTATTACGGTAGTTATTTAACTACCTAAAGACTTAACGTCTAATAGTTACCTTGCGCTGACCCGATACCGAGATATCTACTCGACGGTTTTCAGCGCGCCCCGATTTAGTTTTATTACTGGCTACAGGATTCATTTCACCCTGACCCGACACCTTCATTACACCACGATCGATGCCCTGCGCTGCAAGAAAGTTAGCCACTGAATTAGCGCGCCTTTCTGACAGTTTCTGGTTATACGTTTTTGCACCGATGCTGTCTGTGTGACCCACTACAGTAACGTTATTCGGTGTTACGTTTGAAGATTTAACCGTCTGGGCAAAGCTAGTAAGTTCCCCACGTGCTTTATCACTTAGCTTATCGCTATCAAACGCAAAGTTAGAACCGCCAGCCTCATTGAGTCTTAACACTTTTACAATAGGCTTTGGTGGTGGTACATACACTGGCTTTGGCTTAGGTGGCGCAACGTATACAGGTTTTGGCGGAACAACTGCCACTGGAACCGGGTCAGCCTTAATCGGTGCAGCTATTGAGAGCTCACCACAACCAGAAACCTTACTTCCTAAAGAAGCTGTAACACAATCGCCAGAACCATCTGTTACACCATGATTGGAACCATCGGTTACATATCCACCGATATTTGCTGATGCTGTAGAAGTCATGGTTAAAGTCACCATTACTGCACTACTCGCAATCACTAAATGTTTATAAGCTTTGTTACAAGTCAACTTCCTGATATTCATTTTGGTACTCCATACTTCATAATAAAATTTTTTTAAAAGTGATCTCTCACTTGCACTTGCATGTTATCTGTATCAAAAATAATACAATGTATCTTTTTTGCCACACAGTAGATAAGAACACGCTGTATCAGGAAAAGTTCCGAATATTAATTTCTTAAAAAGTGATTTAAATTTCGAATTCAACCCAATCACGCTGTTCAAAATGATTATGAAAATGATCGGATAGTGCTTATAAGTGATTGAAACTATTATTCTAAAAATTCATAAAAATGCTTATTTTTATCGTTAAAAAGACTCAGCAAATTGATTAAAAAATGAGCAATTTATTTTCATTAAAATTAATTAATATTCTGTAAAAGAGGGATAAAAACTTTAAAAGGGTCAAGAACAGACCAGAAAACTACTTAGAAATAACACATAAAAATGACGTTAAAAACGAATTAAAACTCAATCGGAAGCTCACATAAAAATAAATGAATTAGATTAAACGCTGCTAAAGGAAAATAATCCCAAATAAACGTGAATAAAATCTGATTAAGCCTTTTAAAAAAGTGCCAGCAAACTTATCATACACCCTTACCCCCTTTCTTACTTTTTAGAAGATAATTTATTCGCTATGTTAATACTCCCCGGTAGTCGTGCGTTTTCTGATTTCAACAAAACTAAACTCCTAAAATCATTACAAAATTCCATTCCAGAATTAACGGATATTCATGCCCGTTACTGGCACTTTGTTAAAGTTGCAGAAACTTTAACGGATGAAGAAAATGACACCCTCACCGAATTATTGCACTACGGCGAGCAGGAAGGAGAGAAAGAGTCCGATGAAAAACCCCTAGGAGAATTATTCCTGGTCACTCCACGTCCCGGAACTATCTCTCCGTGGTCGAGTAAAGCGACAGACATTCTACATAACTGTGGCATGAGCAAAGTCGTTAGAGCAGAACGTGGCATCGCTTACTTTGTCGAGTATAAAGACGATTTTACGAATCTATCTGAAGACCAGCGCGTATTTATTACTAACCGCATCCACGACCGTATGATCGAAGTAGTGATGGAAGACGAACAAGATGCCGTTATCCTGTTCAATGACGCTGAACCTGCACCACTTAAAACCATTCCTTTGGGTGAAAATGCGCAAGCTGCATTAAGCCGTGCGAATATCGATTTAGGTCTAGCATTATCAGAAGACGAGATTCAATATCTTGCAGACAACTACGCCGATTTAAACCGTGATCCTACCGATGTAGAGTTAATGATGTTTGCACAGGCAAACTCTGAACATTGTCGACATAAAATATTCAATGCTGACTGGGTTATCGACGGTAAAAAACAAGATCAAACCCTGTTCGGCATGATCAAAAATACCTACAAACAATCGCCTGAAGGTGTGTTATCTGCGTATCACGATAACGCTTCTGTGGTTGAAGGCTCACAAGCGACTAAGTTCTTCCCGAACAGTGCCAATCAGGAATACGGCTATTCAGAAGAAGCTGTGCACATGCTGATGAAGGTGGAAACACATAACCACCCTACGGCAATCTCTCCGTTCCCGGGCGCAGCTACTGGCTCTGGTGGTGAGATACGTGACGAAGGTGCAACAGGCAACGGTTCTAAACCCAAAGCAGGTTTGTGTGGGTTCTCAGTATCTAACTTAAAAATTCCAGAATACCCAATGCCTTGGGAAATCGATCATGGCAAACCATCTCGTATCGATAGCGCGCTTGACATCATGCTTGAAGGTCCTATAGGTGCAGCTGCATTTAATAATGAATTTGGCCGTCCAAACATCACTGGTTATTTCCGCACTTATGAAGCGGAAGTACCTGGCGCAAGTTCAGAAAAAGAACTACGCGGTTACCACAAACCAATTATGCTTGCGGGTGGTTTAGGCAATATCCGCCCGAATAACATCGAGATGAAAGACATCCCGGTAGAAACACCGATTATTGTATTGGGTGGACCTTCAATGCTGATTGGTTTGGGTGGTGGCGCGGCTTCGTCTATGGCGAGCGGAACCAGTACTGAAAGCCTCGATTTTGCTTCGGTACAACGTGGCAATCCTGAAATGGAACGCCGTGCACAAGAAGTTATCGACCGCTGTGTTGCAATGGGTGATGACAACCCTATTCTGTGGATTCACGATGTTGGTGCTGGTGGCGTTTCTAATGCTATCCCTGAAATTGTAAATGATGCAGGACGCGGCGGAAAATTCGAAATTCGTATGCTTCCTAATGACGAACCAAGCATGTCACCGATGGAAATCTGGTGTAATGAAGCTCAGGAACGTTATGTATTGGCAATTGACGCTGATCGTTTAGATGCTTTTAAAGCTTTATGTGAACGTGAACGCGCTATATATGCGGTAGTTGGCACTGCGACTGAAGAAAGACATTTACTCGTTGGTGATGCACTGTTTGAAAATAACCCCGTAGATATGTCGATGGACATGCTACTCGGTAAACCACCCAAAATGCTACGTGATGTACATCACAAAACCTTCCACAAGCCAGAATTAGAGTTAGATGGAATCGAACTGGACGATGCCATTGAGCGTGTTTTACGTTTACCAACAGTAGCCTCAAAATCGTTTTTGATTACCATTGGTGACCGTACGATTACGGGTATGGTTAATCGTGATCAGATGGTTGGCCCTTGGCAAGTTCCGGTGGCTGACGTTGCGGTAACCTGTGCCGATTATATCGGTTATAACGGTGAGGCAATGGCATTGGGCGAAAGAACTCCTATTGCATTGGTTAACCCACCTGCATCGGGTCGTATGGCAATTGGTGAATCGATCACTAATATTGCTGCGGCAAGAATTGGCAGTATTTCTGATATTTTCCTTTCTGCAAACTGGATGGCAGCTGCGGGTTACGAAGGTGAAGACGCCGCATTATTCGACACGGTTAAAGCCGTAGGTGAAGAACTTTGTCCGCAACTCGGTATCGCGATACCTGTGGGTAAAGATTCGTTATCGATGAAAACCGTTTGGGATCAGCAAAGCGATGACGGCGTCATCGAACGCGAAATGGCGGCTCCTTTGTCATTAATCACCACTGCATTTGCGATAGTTGATGATGTGCGCAAAACACTTACCCCTCAAATTAGAACGGACAAAGGTGATTCTGACCTTATCCTGATCGATCTGGGCAAAGGCAAAAATCGCCTTGCTGCCTCTGCTCTGTCACAGGTTTATTCACAAATGGGCGCGCATACCCCTGACGTGAATGACCCACAGGCGTTGATTAATTTCTTCAAAGTGATTCAGGAGCTCAATCAGGAAGGCAAATTAATGGCCTACCATGACCGCTCTGACGGTGGCTTGCTGGCTACATTATGTGAAATGGCGTTTGCTGGTAAAACAGGGATTACTATTCGCCTGGATGATATTGGCAAAACGCCACTTGAAGCATTGTTCACAGAAGAATTGGGCGCGGTGATTCAAGTTCATCACACCGATACCGAAGAAGTACTTTCTGCATTACGCGAAGCTGACTTAGGCAATTGCTCTCACGTCATTGGTAAACCTGATACTAAGGAAGCGGATTCAAACCAAGCTGATCAAATCACGTTTACCTGGGCACATGAAACCATTTACGAAGAATCTCGTGCAACCTTACACAAGGTTTGGACAGAAACCAGTTATCGCATGCAAGCCTTACGTGATAACGATCAATGCGCTAAGGAAGAATTCGAGAAACTAGACGAAGACTACAATGACACTGGTTTAATCGCTGAACCAAGTTTTGATATTACTGAGAATATTGCTGCCCCTTACATCAAATCAGGTGTGAGACCTTCGGTTGCGATTCTTCGCGAACAAGGCGTCAATGGCCAACAAGAAATGGGCATGGCATTTGACCGCGCTGGTTTCCGTGCAGTTGATGTGCACATGACCGATATAATATCTGGTCGCACTTCATTAGATGACTTCAACGGCATGGTTGCTTGTGGTGGTTTCTCTTACGGTGATGTACTTGGCGCAGGCGGCGGATGGGCGAAGACTATCCTCAACAATGCTCGTGCTAAAGACGAATTCAATGCCTTCTTTGAACGTAAAGATGTCTTTGGCTTAGGTGTCTGTAATGGCTGTCAAATGCTGTCGCAGTTACGCGATTTAATCCCCGGCGCAAGTCACTGGCCAGAATTCTATCGCAATCAGTCAGAGCAATTTGAAGGGCGTTTTGCGATGGTAGAAGTCATGGACTCACCGTCTATCTTGCTCAAAGATATGCAAGGCTCAAAAATGCCAATCGCGGTGGCACACGGTGAAGGACGTGCAGTTTTCACTGGAGTGAATACTGCAGAAAACGCACTAAGCAATAGCTTTGTCAGCATGCGTTATATCGACCATAACAGTCAGCCAACGCAACACTATCCAGAAAATCCAAATGGATCTGAACAAGCTATTACCGGTCTAAGTAGCACTGATGGTCGTTATACAATCATGATGCCACATCCAGAACGTGTAGTGAGAACAGTGAGTAATTCATGGCACCCAGACAACTGGGGAGAAGATAGCCCATGGATGAGAATGTTCAGAAATGCTCGTGTCTGGGTTGATTAAATAGAAATAAAGTCGTTCTTGAGGGACTTATTTCAAGTCATCACAACTTTTCATTACACTCGTCACCACGGCTTGAAACAAGAATCGTTTCAAGCAGTGGTTTCGTTCTGCTATTGAATTAGTCTAGAGAACATGTCTAGAGATAATAGTTAGATATTGAATGACTTCAGCTTTTGCTCAAGCTCGACATAAAGAGCATGCAGAAAAGCTATTCTAAAACGGCACGGTTGTTTTATTAAGCAAGCAACAATTCTAGAAGGTCACCCCCCCTACTTACAGCCGTTTTTTAAATGTCTCTATCGAAGACCTTTAAAAACTGATGCTATTAAAACAAACTCATTCAACGATGAGAATGCTCATTAGCGCCATTTGGATGCACATGTCGCATCTCAGGATATCCATCTTTTGCAGGATGAATATGCGCATTGGCATTTACCTTCGTGCTTTCACATGAAATTGAATGCTCATGCTGTTTATCACCGCCAACATGCGAATGGGTTCTTGCGCCAAGACAGGCATTTTCAGGATGAATATGTGGTTTTAAGTTTTTACCCGACTTTGCTGCCGCAGAACCAGGCTTCCCTGAGTTATCACCAGAGCCAGAACACGCTACTAACACCACACTTAAGACACAACAAAACATCGCGACAAAATACCCAGATGGATTGTGCGTAGAGTGTTTTTTAGAATTGCTGTTTAAGGGGTTTGTAATTGGGCGCATAACTATCATCAGTTGAGTAAAGTAAGTAACCGAGTATATGACAACTTTATAAAATCTTCACTACCATAAAAAAAGCCTCGACTGAATACAGCGAGGCTTTTTTGAATCTACCCTGAAAATTACTTTCAGATAGTCTTATTTTCCATAGTTATGTGTGTGTGGACGTCTTCCCGCTCTATGCGTATGCGTAACAGAATTGGTCAGGCTATTAGCTGGATGCGTATGTGTGTAACCAACGCCTCTACCATTACCCATACCCTTTTTATGACCCATGCCTTTACCCTGACAGCTATAACGATGCGCGTGTTTGCCTTTGCCATTTGGGTGCGCATGAGAAACCGAGCGTGTGCATTTGTTTGCAGGGTGCTTATGCTGATTTGCACTCATTTTTGCGTTACCTTGGCAACTATAACGATGTGCATGTTTGCCTTTGCCATTTGGATGCGCGTGTGAGATCGAACGTGTGCATTTATTCGCTGGGTGCTTATGCTTATTCGCGCTCATTTTAGCGTTGCCCTGACAACTGTAACGATGCACGTGCTCACGTTTACCATTTGGATGCGCATGCGAGATTGTGCGTGTACATTTATTCGCAGGATGCGTGTGCATATTCGCACTCTTTCTCATATTACCTTTACAGTTATAACTGTGTGAATGGGTACTCCCACCATTTGGGTGAGAATGAGAAACCGAACGTGTACATTTTTGTGCAGGGTGTGTATGTGCAACAGAAGGCTTTTTAGTAATCACTCTGCTGTTTGGCTTACAATCGTAACGATGTTTATGGGCATTGCCGCCATTGGGATGTGTATGTGTGATTGAATTCGTACATTTATTAGCAGGGTGTGTATGTGCGATTCCTGTAGGAGCTATAGAGGTAACTTCATCTTGTGGTGATTGCTGACCAGTGAGAGTACCTGAGGTTTGAGAACATGCGCTAAGCATTAATCCCGAAAACAAGATAGTGCTTGTCGTGGATAATCGTTTTAAATTCATATCTTCTTCCTTGAATAATAATTTTTTTAACAAAAATATTGTGATTTTATTTGTTTATTATTTTCTTTTAGATTTTTTATAGGCTCACAACCCCAGAACAATAAACCAAATACCCTTACAAATAAAGGTATTATGCTGGGCACTTATTGCGCAGCTGTTTTTGTATTATTCCGTTTCTACTTTATTGCCTGAAAAGTCATCGAAGCCCATAAACTTTCCCATACTGCATTATATTTGTGGCTTGTCTCAGTGTCTGGTTCAATCATTTTTACAGCATTGATCAAATACTCACTGTTCTCTTTCAAGGGTAAATTAAGAATACCTTTCTCATCCGTGAAATAGGAAGTGTGCACAACGTCATCAATTTTTTTGTTTTCTGTTGTTTTGCCTTTTGTTGTTTTGCTTTTTGTTGTTTTGTTTTTTGTTTCTTTGGATGTAGCTTCACTAGATGAAGGTTCCTTTGTAAACTTATTGAAAACATTCACTTTAATACCTGCGTAAGGTTTACCTTCCGATAATAACTGCAGCTTGATACTACCTTTAATTTCATAAGGATTAGTAAGAGCTACCCATTCAAGAGGCATCCCTAAAGGCTTATCCTGACCTAAGCCATTACCCACTTTGACCAGCGATTTAGGAAAACGACGATAGACTTCAGAAAAACCTGACTCAGGCAGGTTGCGATCCTTATGCGCTTGAAATACCCACTCAAGCCCTTCTGCGTTCAGGAACTTCTCGAATATTTCTCGATCCTTATACGTCAATTTTGATCTAGTCGTCATTGCAGATAAAATCAATAGTCCCTCTTCCTGAATATTCGTTTGAATAGCGGGCAAAGAACCTAAACGTGGCGATAAAAGATGCGTTTTACCATTAATGGTGTAATTCAATCGTTGGTAACTGGAGTGTAAATAGGCGTAGTTATTCCCCTTGAAATCCTGCCCGACCTTTTCATAAGCAAGCAATTTATCACCAGCAGCAATTTCATAGTTGAGCGGTTCCAGCCACATTTCATGCGCCAAAACATTATTAAAGCACATATATATAACAAATAATATCAGACACTTAGAAGCAGCATCTCCACCTCTGAATTGTCTCTTTCTTTTAATCAAAAACACGGTATGATTCGATCCTTTAGTTTTTAATGAGTAGCCAAGATACGCATTATGCATTTACTCCATCGCCCACAGCAAGACACTATATTCAATAGCATAATTAAGTTTAGCTTACTGTTTTTATTATTCTTTTCTTCTGTAGCAAGCGCACATGAAATACGCCCGGCGATTGTAGATTTCACTTTTAATAAGGCCGGCTATTACCAACTAATCATTCAACAAAACATTGAAGCACTGTTAGCACAGGTAGGCGATCAACACGATGATACCGAGCAATCTGAAAATGCAGCGAAATACGATCGATTAAGGCAGCTTCCAGCGGAAGAACTTACTCAGGAATTTGAAAAATTTAGCGAAACTTTCTTGAGCAAAATGACACTTAAATTCGACGGCAAAGAAGAGCCCGTTCGTATTCTGGATATCGAAGTTCCAGAAGTTGGCGACCTCGATTTAGCGCGTGATTCGGTCATCAATATTGCTGGATTAATTCCTGAAGGGGTCAAAAGCCTCAGTTGGCAATGGGACAAAAGCTTTGGTAATGCGGTTTTCAGAGTAAGTTCGGAGGACAATCCAGATTTATATTCATCCTATCTTACTGAAGGTAAAGGCAGTGATCCGGTGGTTATTGGTCTTGATTGCTCAATTGCGGAAAACCAGTCTCAGGCAGGCTGCGCATCACAAACGGGATGGTGGCAAACACTCGTCAATTACATCGCTGTTGGCTTCGATCATATCGTTCCGAAGGGTTTAGATCATATTCTTTTTGTTGTTGGTTTATTTCTGTTAAGCACTCGATTAAAACCACTGTTAATCCAGGTCACGAGTTTCACACTGGCTCACAGTGTCACGCTTGCCTTAGGTATTTTCGGTGTAATTTCGATCTCTCCTGCGATCGTAGAACCACTGATAGCCGCCTCCATTGTGTATGTCTGTGTGGAAAATATATTCCATGAAAGACTCAGTCGGCTACGCCCCGTTCTGGTATTCCTATTTGGTTTATTACATGGGCTCGGCTTTGCTAGCGTTCTGACAGAATTTGGCTTAACGCAGGGTAATTTCGTCAGCGGACTCATCGGATTCAATATTGGTGTCGAACTAGGACAACTCAGCGTGATTGCCGCGTGTTTCCTTCTGTTCGGTTACTGGTTCGGTAAAAAGAGCTGGTATCACGCCAGAATTACCATTCCGGCGTCTATTGTGATTGCACTTATCGCTGCTTACTGGTTTATAGAGCGCGTTGGGTGGATTTAGCAAAGAGCAAAGGCACCTCCCCACTTTGAGGCACTTTTTTTAAGTGGGAAGGTGCCTTAACATAAAACGTTAATTAAACCAGTTTAATACTGTCTTTCTCGATAAGGATTAAACGTCGCTTGTAAAGAGCACCTAAAGCCTTCTTATAGGCTTTCTTGCTCACTCTAAACTGTGCGTAAATATCATCGGGAGAACTTTTATCTGTCAGTGATGACGAGCCGCCCTGTTCTTTAATATGATCCAATATTTGATTCGCCAAATCTGATCGTGTTTTTTCAGAAGGTAAATTTAAGCTCAAATCCAGTTTATTATCCGCGCGTACTGTTTTGATATAACCTTTGAATTTATCACCAATATTTAATGGTTGTGGTAACTCACTCTTATACAACAAACCGACATAGGTTGTACCAACAACGGCCTTATAACCTAACTCTGTTTCGGCGTAGACCATGAGATCAACCGCTTGTTCTGCTTGATGCGAATGTGATTCTTCCAGCAGGAATTTATCCAGCTTTGAAGACGCCATGATACGTCCGCTATGCTCATCGAGATACACTCGAACCACATAGGACTTACCCTTTTCCATCTTCACGTCTTGCTCGGCGTAAGGCACGAACAAATCCTTCATCAAGCCGATATCCATGAAGGCGCCGACTTTATTCACATCTACCACTTTTAAAAAGGCACATTCATCCACCTGGGCCAATGGAATTTCGGTAGTTGCTATGATGCGATCTTCTGAATCGTAATAGATGAAAACTTTGAGTAGATCATCGACCTTACAATTTTCTGGCTCGTAGCGCTTTGGTAATAAGATTTCATCGCTTTGCGAACTGGCAGAAAGGTATGCGCCAAATGGCAAACGCTTTACTACACTCAAAACATTGGTTCTGCCTATTCTGACGCGTTTGAAAAGATGTAAATTATCATCTTCTATTACCGTTTCTTCGCTATCAGCTTGTTTGTAGTCGGCCTGTTTGTAGTCGGCCTTTTTATAGTCGTCTTGTTCATGGCTGATCGTTTCGTGATCGCTAGCTTCGTGATCATTCTGTTTATCCGCCGAAGAAGTGTCAGATGGTTTTTTGCCTTTAATTCCGCCGTAATGACTCTTACTCATCAGAATCACCTTTGTTATTTTTGGGTAGAACCCTTGTGTATAAAGAGCTTCCGTCTACTTTTTCTGGCTTAGCCGTTTCTTTCTCTGTTTTTGGCTTTGCCGCTGGTTTCTTAGCAGCAGAAGCAGGTTTATCAACACTTTTAGCCTTGGTATCTGCAACATCCGTATTTTTTGTTTTGCCATACAGGGATGGTTTTTCTGCCTGTTTATTGTCAGAGGACATAGACTTGGATTCAGACTTAGCTGTATCTGTCTTGTTACCAGACGTTTTTAATCGGGCTTTTTTAGAGAGTTTATTTTTCTTATTCTTTGGTTTTTTCTTTTTCTTAACACTCACAGGTATTTGAGGAGCCGTTGCATCTGCTTCAAACCCTTCGATTTGTTCGCGTTCTAATCGAATCCCATTGCGCTTTTCGATAACACTAAAATGCTGATATTCATCGTGAGAAATCAATGAGATTGCCATTCCATCTTCACCCGCTCGGCCTGTTCTGCCAATGCGGTGCGTATAATCATTCGGTGATCGTGGTAATTCGTAGTTGATGACACAGGGTAATTCTTCGATATCAATACCGCGGCCTGCGACATCAGTCGCAATCAAAACTCTTGACGTACCCGCTTTAAAATCACGAAGTGCGCCAGCGCGTGCATATTGGTGTTGATTGCCATGCATGGCGCTTGCATCTACGCCGAGTTTTTCTAACTTCATCACCAGATTGTCGCAACTGCGTTTCGCGCTACAAAATACCAACACCTGTTTCCAGTCATTGGTTTTTAATAAATGCGCCAATAATTCGGGCTTTCGCGAATGATTAACGGTGATAACGCGTTGCTCGGTATTCACGTCATCGTATAAATCATCGACGTTTATGATTTCTGGCTCATTCATGATTCTACGTACCAGTTTACGAATACTTGGCGGGAAGGTTGCCGTGAACATGAGATTCTGTCTGCCAGCTGGAAGCTTAGCCATAATTTGATCAATTTCTTCCGCAAAATCACCTTTCATCAAACGATCTACTTCATCGATAACCAGTGTTTTCGCCTGATGCAATAGAATCGCATTATTCTTTTCTAAATCCAGTAAACGCCCAGGAGTTGAAACCAAAACATCAGCGCCACCGCGTAAAGCTATCATCTGCGGGTTAATTTTAACCCCGCCAAACACACTCAAGCACTTGACCTTAGGTTCGATATTAATCGCGAAACGTTCGAACTCTTCGCGTATCTGAATCGCTAATTCGCGGGTTGGTACAAGGATCAGAACACCCACTACATTGGATTTATCCAAACGTTGCTTCTTAGCAATTTTAGCGGCTTTCTGACGCAGAATTTTTTCCAGCAATGGCAATACAAACGCAGCAGTTTTACCCGAACCAGTTTCGGCACGCGCCAGTACATCTTTGCCATTTAAAATCGCAGGAATTGAATCATTCTGAACATCGGTAGGTTCTTTGAAACCTGCCTCCTGTATTGCAGAATAAATCGAGGGAGATAGAGTAAACGACTTAAAGTCAGCTTTAGCGGGTGTATTTTTCATGGGTGCTCGTGGTATCAGGGGAGATTTAGGAGAAGGGAGAATAGTCACTTCTACCTAAAACAAAATAAGAGCGCTATTCTAACGTAAAACCAAGATAACTATTACTAAAACCTCGTTAAAGACCTATAAATCCTAATATTATTTAATCCTCATTAAATTAGGTCACCCCCCTTCTTATAGGCCATATTTATCAGTCACTTAGAATTACTTGTTAATTACAGAAACAATCAAACAACTGAAAATACGTCTAATTTCTACTAAGCTTTCAACAATTACTACAAGCATAAGAGGCGAGAGATGAAATCTGAAGCATTTGTAGAAAGTACCAACAAACGTTATACACAAACAATAACAACGGGAAATCATACCCTGATTGCCGATGAACCCACGGAGCTGGGTGGGGATGACAAAGGACCTGCGCCTTTCGATTATTTATTGTCTGCGCTGGGCAGTTGTACTTCTATCACGTTAAGTATGTATGCCGAACGCAAAAATATTCAACTCGATGTAATCACCGTTCGTTTAACCTATATTCCGCCTAATGAAATAGACGGCAGTAGCTCACGCATTATTCGTAAGATTCATTTAGAAGGTGATTTTACCGATGAGCAAGAACACCGCATGCTGGAAATTGCGGACCGTTGCCCGATTCATAAAACATTGCGATCGAATGTCGATATCATGAGTAGTTTTGAGTGATTCATGATCTAATACGATTATACATACATTCGAGAATTTTCAATGAAAGCAGGCTATTTAGTGATAGAAGCTCCACCAAAAGGTACGGACGATTCGGGGTTGGTAAAGTTATTAAGTTGGGATCAGTTACCTGATGCCGCTGATCCAAATCAGGACGATACGAATCAGGCAAACTACCCTGAAAATGTCCATTATGTGGCACGATTCAACGATATTCTGGCGGCTGGCATGCACTTCCATAACGGCTTGCGTCGCCAACTGGTTGATATCAATGAAAAAACTTATCGAGCTGAATTAACTCACGCCATAGCGGTGATAGAGGCTGAAAGTGATTTACGCCATGAGCGTATCTGGATGGATCCGGCAATTGATCAGAATGACTTAGAAGCGATCAATCAAGACGCTGACAAGATTCGCTCAAAGAAAAAGAAAATCAATTTAGCGATTAAAATTCTGGGAATCTTTGCGGTTGCTTTATTGATCTTTAACGCAGTAACATCAGTCATATAAAATGACTCCATTTGTAGTCCTAATAAATAATCAAAAAATGCCACAAATTTGTGGCGTTTTTTGATTAATGATCTAATTAATTATCTAGTTCTAGCATTATGCTTTTTGCGATATATATTTTTTGATGCGCGATTCTGATGTTTATGAATTCTTATACGCTCACGCTTGGTAAAAGTACCATCTGCTTTTAAACGGCGCTTCTGATGGTTAATTCGTTTTTGCTGATGACCTAGTCTAAACGCTTCGCCTCTTGTTAACTCACCCGAACGTATGCCCTGACCAATCCGTCTTGTCTGATTGTATTGTCGATGGTTTATTCCGGGGTTTCTAATGCCTGGCCTATTTGCACCCTGCACTTGTCGATCATGCTTTTGCACATAAATGCTTTTAGATGACTTGAGTAAATCTCGGTGAATTACGGCTCGTTCACGACGTGTAAATTGATCATCCGATTTAAAACGTTGCTCTTTATGGTAAATTTTTCCTTGTTGTTTACCCAGACGCCATGCTTCTTTACCGGTAAGTTCGCCAGAATCTACACCTTGTAAAATGCGGTCTTTCTGGTTCTGTTGTTTTGTATCTATGCCTGGGCTATTGGTATTTGCAACTGCCACTTGGGTAAAAAATGCGGAAGTAAGTAATAAGCTAAATGCGCTTAATGCTACAATTTTGTTTTTGTTAAATAATTTCATAATAGTATCCTCGTTGTTAATTGGAAGCGTGGTTAATAGGAAGCTTGTTTAACACTTTAAGTAATTTATATAGAGTGGAATTATCCGCCTATGCCCTTTACAACGAGTTACCTTGAATTCGGTTGACAATTTTTTTTAAAAGAATTTTTTATCTTTGTTTGTCAACCAAAACTGAGATCGTGCGTTATCTAGATAAACAGGAATAATTTTTGAATACTGATAACGACAATACCTTTGAGAATCTCGAGCAATTCTTAATCCATAGTGAAAAGCGAGCTTTCATTATGGCGCGAGTTGCAACCAGAGATGAGGACGTTGCCTTAGATATCGTTCAAGATGCGATGATCAAACTGGTGAGTAAGTATTCAAATAAAAACAGCCATGAATGGCCACCTTTGTTTTACCGAATTGTGCAAAGTAGAATTAATGACTGGCACCGCCGGCAAAAAGTAAGAAACCGTTGGCGCAGTTGGTTAGGAAACGACAAATTGTCCTCTCAAGGTGAAGGTTTTAGAGATTCACCATTAGAAAACAAAAGCAATGAAAATGACCAATTACCCGAGGACAATACAAGTAGTTTTGAGTTTAGCGAAAAAGTTGAGGTGGCAGTCAGCGCATTACCCCTCAGGCAGCAACAGGCATTTATGCTTCGGGCCTGGGAAGAAATGAGCACAAAAGAAACTGCTAATGCCATGAAATGTTCTGAAGGTAGCGTTAAAACACACTATTCAAGAGCACTTTCTAGCTTAAGAGCGAGTTTAGAGGAATTTTCTTTATGACAAACAAAGATAATCAATCAAATATTAGTCAACATGCAAAGCAGGCATTTGACCAACAAGTCGAATCACTCAATAGTGATACTGCGCAGCGCTTGCGTGAAGCACGCAATATAGCCTTATCTCAAACAGAAAAAAGTGTTTGGCTTTCTAAAAAATGGCTGACTGGTGCAGGTGCAGGATTGGCAATCGCCAGCGTCCTGGCTTTTATGATTGTACCTCAGTTAACTGCTAGCAAGCTCTCACCACTTGAAGATCTTGATATGCTTAGTGCTGATGTAGATATGGATTTATACACGCAACTCGATTTTTATCAATGGTTGGATGAGTCACTGGATGAAAGCTAAATCTGCCATTTTACTCTTCATGGTAATGACAATGTTATCAGCCAAGGCGAATGCAAACAGCAATGAAGGTCAGAATCAAAGTCATGAACAGGTGAGTTCTGACTTCCTTGAGTTTCTCGCAGATATGACAGAAGTCACTGGAGATGGCTTTGAAAACTGGCTTGAGGCAGAAGCCGAATATAACAATGGTAGTGATTTTGATAAACGCAGTACGGAAGACCCATTACAATGATTAACCATACACAACTAATAAGAACGTTGATACTCAGTGTATTTCTAGTGCTGAGTACACAAGTGAGCGCGCTAGATTGGCAGTCTCTTACGCGAGAACAACAGCAAACACTTAAACCATTTGTGAACCAGTGGAACGGCTTTAGTGAGCAACGCCAACAAAAACTGAGCAAAGCGGCATTACGCTGGAAGACACTTACACCAGCACAAAAGAAACGCCTAAAGAAACGCTTTAAAAACTGGAAGAAGCTAAATAATGAAGAAAGAAAGCTAGCTCGAGAGCGTTATAAACAATTTCGTAAGCTTACTCCCAGACAGAAAAAAAGAATCATCAGACAAAGGCTGTGGTTTAATAATCTACCCAATAAGCAAAGACGTGCGTTAAGAAATAAATTTCGCTCTATGAGCCCATCAGAACGTCAATCACTGCGCCAAGAATTGCGTCAGATGGATCGGCAACAACGACGTCAATTTCTTAGGGATTTCGCCAATTAACTAAAGAATTATTAATCTAGGAAGCAACTAATGCTTGCTAATAGTTACCGTATAAGAATGGTCTTCATCGCTTAAAAGCAGCTCACCATCCTCAATATTGCATTGCAAACTCATATTGCGTTTAACCATGTTTTCTACGCCTTCTGCTTCGATATGTATTACGCTTAAGTTTTTATATCGAGCAAGCTTTGCATTGATCTGATTCCACCAGATATCAGATTTCTGACTGTTATAGGTATACACAATCACCTGATCTGATCTGCCACAGGCTTTACGAATTCGCTTCTCATCCAGCTGGCCGAAATCAATCCAGAGCTCGATATCACCCGTCAGTGACTTCTGCCAAATCTCAGGCTCATCATCGACACACAAGCCTTTGGTAAACGTCAGTTCTTCATTCGCGTTTAACGCATAGGCAATAATTCGCACCATAAAGCGGAAATCTGTTTCTGAGGGGTGTTGCGCGGCAGTAAGCTCGTGACTTTGATAATAATGCCGATCCATATCTGCAATATTGAGTAATACTTTATTGATGGTGGCGCTGATTGCCATACAGGTGTCCTGAGCGATTGCGAATAATGAGAAATCGAGATTAAAACACACCCCCCTACTTTCAGGCACTTTTTTCTGGGTTCTATTTATCGAAGCTCTAGTTATCGGAGTTCTAGTTATCTGGCTTCAAGATTTTTCGACATTAATGAGCTAATACGCTGAAACTCTGAGAGTTCTTCTTCGGAGAGGTTCTTCGTCATCATCTGCATTGTATTAGCATCGATTTTTGCAATTTCGTCGACTAACCTAGTCCCCGATTCTGTCACACATAGATAGTGACTACGTTTGTCGTTAGGGTTGGGTTCTTTGCTTATCAGATCCTTTTCGATCAGTGTATTCACCAAGCGCGTTACCTGTGCTTTATCGCGCCTTAGAAAACTGGCGATATCTATCGCCGTACACGGTTTCTTGCGATCGATAATTTTCATCACCCGAATATGCATCGGAGTGAGATTTACATTGAGTTGTTCTGCTTGTTCAAATAGTTGCCGTTTTAAGGCATGAACCAGGTGAAAAAGACTTTCTAATGATTTTCGATCAGACATTCATTCACTTCCAAAAAGAATTATAGTTGACATTATCAATTACATTGCTATATAGTTGTTATTATCAACTATATTTAGAATTATTACAATATTGGAAAACAAACATGAATTCACAAGTAAAAGTTATTAGTCTTGAAGAAGGCGATGTAGAAGACAGTGTAGAAGGCAATGAAACATACAATGAAAAAACCAAATTGATTTACAAGGTACTACTCGTTTTAGGAATGATGAGCATCATAGGTGGCTTATTAACCGGAGTGATGACTTATATGAATGTTGGATATTCCGATACGTTTATGACGAATTGGCGAAATGCCTTGTTTACAGCTTATGCAGTGATGCCAATAGGCTTCGTATTGATGGGATTGTTCACCAAGCTTATTAATCAACTCCTGCCCAACACTGGCGTGCACACACGTAACCTAATTGTAGGTGGACTCATGGCTTTAATTATGGAGTCATTATTAGCGTTCAGCACAGCCGTCAACGTTATTGGCTTTACAAATCACAGTGATCTGTTTACGGGTTGGTTAGAAGGTTTCTTGGCTGCTTTACCTTTAGGTCTCACGCTAATGATTATTACATCAATGACAATAAAACCAAAAATTGAGCGTTTCCTTAAAAGCTAAAATTAATGAATCCAGTAAACATACAGGACAAAACATGAACATTATCGATAGAGTTAAAAATGCTAAAAACCGTCGTGTACCCAGAACACTACAGGTAAAGTCAGCCAATAATCTGACACCCAATATGCGCCGGGTAACATTACATGGCGATGCGCTGGCTAGTTTTCCCAAAGATTCGGAAGGTGCTTATATCAAGCTTCTTTTTAATCAAACAGGTAAAGAAAAACCAGTCATGAGAACCTACACAGTTGCAGAACAACGATCTGATCAGAATGAAATCGATGTGGATTTTATGCTGCACAGTAGCCTCGACAACAATTCAAATCACGGTATTGCTGCGCCTTGGTCGCTAGACACTGCCGTTGGCGATGAAATTTCAATCGCAGGCCCGGGGCCGGCTAAATTCATCAATACGGATGCAGAGTACTTTTTACTGGCGGGCGATATGACAGCACTTCCTGCACTTACAACGAATCTAAAACGATTACCGGAAAATGCCAAAGGTCAGGTGTTTATTGAAGTGTTATCGGAGTCGGACATACAGGACTTAATTAAACCCGAAGGTATTAAGCTGCAGTGGGTAATCAATGACAGCCCCGGCTCAGATGCCTCACCGTTGTTTCATGCCATTGAGAAAGACCTGAGGCAAACGCAAGGTCTATCCACATGGGTTGCCTGCGAATTTAAAACGATGAAAAAAATCAGACAATACCTGAGAGAAGAATGCGCTATTGAAAGATCACATCTGTATGTTTCCAGTTACTGGAAAAAAGGCAATACCGAAGAGGAGCACAAAAAGGCAAAACAAACTGATGCCGATCAAGCAAACGCTTAGTTTTAAAACCTCAGGTGTTTGTGGCGAGTATTATTTGTCACAGTCATTATTTACTACATACATAACAAACGTTAGTAACACTTTTTAATAGCATTAAGCTTACAAATTAACCTATAGCAATAGGAAGAAAATATGAAAATCGCAGTAACCGCAGCAAGCGGACATTTAGGAAAAGAAATTGTTAAGGCATTACTCGCTGTAGTCCCCAAAGATGATGTCATCGGTTTGGCTCGCACACCTGATAAAGCGAAGGACTTGGGTATTGAAGTGCGACCTGGCGACTACAATGACCCTGACGCCTTGGAAACATCGCTAGAATCGGTAGATACTTTATTATTAGTCTCTGGCATGGATGATCCGGATAAACGTATCCAGCAGCATCGAAATGTGATTAATGCCGCCAAGAAAAGTGGCGTGAAGAAGATTGTCTATACCAGCGTTCAAGGCGCTGAAGAAGGCACGGCTTTTTCTCCGGTGATTCAAAGTAATCGACAGACCGAGCAGGATATCATCGACAGCGGTCTGGATTGGGTCATAGGCCGTAATGGCATATACATAGAGCCTGATATTGAATATATCGAAGCGTATAAAAAAGCGGGAGTGATTGCCAATTGTGCGGCTGATGGCAAATGTGGTTACACCACACGCCCAGAACTCGCATACGCCTATGCAAAAATGCTCACCGAAGATAAGCACAATGCGCAGATCTATAACTTACATGGTGAAGCTATTACACAAAGCCAACTTGCGGAATACCTGAACGCAGCATTTGGCACGGATTTGCGTTATGAAGCGATGTCAGTCGAAGCATTCCGTGAAGATCGGGTGGCTGAGTTGGGCGAATTTTTAGGTACTGTTATCGCTGGGATTTATCAAGGGATTCGCGAAGGTAAGTCGGATAATCCGAGTCAATATCATGAAGCAGCAGGTAGAGACCACCAGAGTTGGGCGGCTTATTTCGCCGCGCTTAAATCCAAGGCGCATTGATACTAAGCACTATAATACTAAGCACTTCAATAAAAGACGCTTTAATACATGGAAACAGACAAGTTTAAAGCGATTAGGAGCCTGACTAAAATAGCATAGTCACCCCCCCTACTTTGAGGCTGTTTTTTCTGTTGATGAAAAAACAGCCTTCCAGAAAAACACGAAATTTATTATTGAGTTACAGTCATTATTTAACTTTAAAACGACTTATTGCACCTGCCATTCAACGTCTACAAGTAAGTCATCATTCTCAAAGATCTTACCCACAAACACATCACCCTTATTCACCACACCCACGCCTTTAGGCGTACCGGTCATGATAATGTCGTTATCGGCAATCGTCATGAATTTGGACACTTCTTCCAGTATTTCGCTGGGCTTATAAAGCATAAGCGGGGTACCGCCATATTGAATTAATTCACCATTGATGAACAATTCAAGACGCAACGCGTGTATGTCGCCATCGAACGGTTTGAAATCACTGAGCACCGCTGAATTATCAAAGGCTTTGGCTCGCTCCCACGGCAATCCTTTACCTTTTAGATTTGACTGGACTTCTCTTTTGGTTAAATCCAGGCCGAAACCTACCGCAGTCAGTTGCTTATCATGCACTAAAAAACTGATCTCAGCTTCGTAATGGATAGCATCTGTCTCATGAGTAACGATTTCATGTGAAATTGCTGAGTTCGGTTTAAGAAAAATTACTGGCTCATCAGGCATTGCATTATCCAACTCCTGAATATGCTCCACATAATTTCTACCAATACAGATTATCTTAGACGGAGTTATGTCTTTACCATCGCAACTAATTGTTTTCATTTATTTAATCCCCGCATTTACTGATGCTGCGCTATATTTGCGCTTTATTAACGTATGATTATCCGATGATTTGTAACGCACTTTCAAGTCTCTCGGACGGTCATGAGTATAGACAAAAAATTAATTTAAGCGTTAAAAAAGCTCTGAAGAATTAATATTCATTCAGAGCTTTTTTGTACTGATGATATGTACTACTGATTTGTACTAATGATTTCTAGTACCATCAATTGGCGTAAGTGAAAATGCCTGTAGCAATACTTCTAAAAGACAGTGCCTGTTCTATAGTAAAACTTATCTTTATTTCGGCTAGAACGGCCTAACACGTTAAACGTTGAACCATCTGGGTCTTTTGCGTATCCATGACAGCTGAACTCCATACGCTTTTGTGGCGTAACTCCAACGGTTGCAGCAGCTCTGACATTACAAATTTTCATGTCCTGGCGCATGGTGAAGGCATTAATTGCGGTTAATCCAAGTGCTCTATCTTTTTGCACTAATTTCGATAATTTCCAGTAACCATTACCCGTAATAGCAGAAATTCCCTTCTCATCACCGGTTGTATGTACCGCATAAATATCACCTGTTCCACATTCGGTGATCAGTGACAGGTTTTCTGAATAGGCTAAACCTCTCGGCCATTGAGAAGGTTTCTGGGTGGATGATTGATTGATGAGTTTTAATGAAGAAGGACGACCGTTCGACGTTTCTAGAATATAAAACTGATTATAGCGTGGTCTATTATCTTGTCCGCCAGGGCCAGTAGTTACAACTAGATGACGATCATTGGCCAGTTTTACAATACCCAGACCACCACCAAAATTCGCCTTTTCAATCGGCAAACTAAATTCAAGGTCTTGATTCTGGCTATTGATATCCATGAAATAAAGGCGTTTGCCTAAACCATACACCAGGTATTTACCGATAATATGCACACCACTCGGATGTCTACCCTTGGTACGGTGCAACGTCGACAAATATTTTGTGCCATTACCCGATTGTTTTACAACAAAGATGCCGCCGCGTTTTTTATGACTATGGCTTCCGGCATAAGGGTAAAGTGATGAATTAGTGCGCACAAAACCTTGAACGTGCGTATCAGGAATACCTAAAGCATGCGCAGGATCACCGTCAAAAATATCCAGCGGTCTTAAGTTTTGCGGTGGGTATTTTTGTGGCCAGGTAAATGACCATGGCTTGGTTTGCCATCTGATTTGATTCGCTGCGGCGCGCTTGAATTGCTGTTGTACGTTGGCTGCACACATATTACAGTTAGGTTGTCCAACTCTACAGTTGGTGTCGCCTTTGCTTAAGCTCCTTCTTCTATCGCGTCGATTGTCGCGATCTTTGTATTTATTAAAATAGCCGTTATTGCTGGTGGTTTTTTGTACTTGCGTATTACGCGCCGAATCGCTCGGACCGAATACTAAACCATCATTATCAGATCGGGTTGAACGTTGTGTGTTGCCGTAAATAACCGTATTGGTATGTCTGGTGGTATTACTATTTATTCGGGTACCTAAAGAACCCGCACCATGTCGGTGTGCGTACCCCTGAGCAGGTAATGGATGAGTATGCTGTCTGCCATCATGAAAGTGCGATGCACTAGAACCAGAGCTAATCACCGTTGCTGACTGATTACCACTACTTGAAAAGTCATAGTAATCGGGCTTAGGTGGTTTAGCCGTTGATTGAGAAGGCTGAGTACTTCCGTAAACAATTGTGCCAGTGCGCCTTACAACATTTGAGGTCGCCTGCCCGGTTGCGCCTCCATGTCTGTGTGCCAAGCCTTCTGCGGGTAAAACGTGACTGTGTTGTCTGCCGTCGTGCGTATGACTGACTGCAGCTGGTCCGGCAAAGCTTGCTGTTGCCGTTGTTGCAGCTGCTAGCATGGCTATCGCTTTAATTGAGTTTAAAAAAAACACTCTCATGGTGACTCCCCTGTTTTCAATAATATTTTAAATAATGTCTTAAATAATCGTTGATTGTATAGATTGATTTTCTGAAACACAGACACTTTACATGCAACGGCTATTCACTGAATATTCAATGCCTTGTGTCTATTTTCTGATAATTAATTTAGTGTGCCATCATACCCAAACCGTTTCGCTGAATAACCCACTATTCGATATGAAAGAAATTTAGTACAATTTCACTCACATCATTTACGAATATAAATTCACTGATAAAGTCAGATTAACGTAAATTATAAAATCATGCTTGTTAAACTATCTGTCTGATAAAAAGCGTAAATAGTTCACTGTTTCATTGACAACAATGCCTTAAGATACGCATACATTAATTTTATAGTCGTTTTAAATTAGAAATAGATTATGGTTTATTTGAGTAAAACGTAAACCCTAAACATTGATCTCTTTCACCACATTTACCCATTAGTTACGAGGAACTCCTTATGAATAATAATGCCAATAACCCCTATACGCCGCCAGAGTCTGACGTTAATAACAATTTAGTCGCGCGCAGCTCAATACCTAAAGTCATTGGAATTATTTCAATCATATTAGGCGCATTAGGTTTAATTTTTGGTTTGTTTGGGCTGGCTTCTTTGATGTTTGCTTCGGGGGCTTTAGATGCACTTTCTCAAGGTGGAGGAATGATGGGCATGAGTAAAACCTATCTTCTGGGCACGACAGCGTTATCTGTTTTAACCTCCATCTGGGCCATCTGGATTGGCTTTAAACTTCTCAAGTATTTTGATATTGGTCGCCAACACTTTAATTATTATACTATTTTCACCATCATCGTGAGCATCTTCACTTTCTTTTATACCAAAAGCATGATGGATGAAATGTTTGCAGAAATGAGTCCAGAAATGGCAAACGCCGCTGGTGGCATGTCTGCAATCTCTTCACTGGGAGCATTTATTGCTCCGATAATTCTGATCATTGTGGCGTTGTTACTGAATCAGCAGAATGTAAAAGATTGCTTGAGTAAATAACTCATAGACTAATCAAGAAAACAATCAGGTTCATCACTCACTCAACCAACAAGCAGATACAAATGATAGCCACCCCCCTACTTATAGGCACTTTTTTAAAAAGTGCCTATAAGTAGGGGGGTGGCTTTATTATTTAATCTAATCTGGATTAGCAAACTAGAAATCGGGAGATGCAGAAGCCAGGCTTTCAGTTGCCGAATACAAGTCAAACCAATGAGATTCCAGTTTTGCACCCGTTTCCTCAACGTTAATAGCGCTATATCGATTCCCATTTTGTACGACCAACTCATCTTTTTTTAATTTGGACAATGCATCAGTGACTTCAAAGTTAATCGAAATAGTGAAGTGTTCCCGTAAAAACGCTTCAGACAATGTTTTAATCTGCGCCATATCCAGATCTGTTTCCGTTGCATTCAATAAAATGTAATACGCGAGAATCGCCTCTTTCACATCTTCATCCAGGGCCTGATCGAGCAAAGTCGCAATCACCCCGACATTGATATCCAGACTATGCGTATACAAACTGCGCGAAAGCACCATTTTATAATGATTCTGCTGGTTGAGTATGCTACTCACCTGACGCCCTAATACGCCACCAAAACCCACTACTGCGATCAGAATGGTCAATGGCTTAACCGCTAACGCCAGTTTAGACAAGAACGCCATTACGCCGCCGACAGTGCCAGCACCACCGGCTGCCGTCAGTTTAATTTTATCTAATAGTGTAAAACGCAAGGTGGAATTGGGAAACAACATCTCAAGATCGGAGCACGGTATATCCCGAAACTGACGCATAAAGATGTAATCATCGGAGCTTTTATTTTGCATCAAGCGTTTGTGTCGGCGCAGATACAGCCATTGGTTAAAACGGTTTTTACCCTTATCGATTAAGAGCTGTTTTAATTCTTTCTCACCGCGGAAACGAAATACCATCGTCAAGCGACTGTAGATTGGGATATCTACATCTATTTCTTTTAGAAACAGGGTTCGCCAATGCCTTTGTTTGACTCTCACTAGTGACTTTCCGCGTGTATAAATTAATACCTGTTGATAATCGTCGAGCTCTACGCCTATCGATAAGCCACGTGACATTTCTATGTTAAGTGCTTCATTTATATCAACTTCGTCTAACTCATCATAATTCGCTTTTTGTAATAAGGCGGATACTTCTCTGAACAGTTTTTTCTGTAAACAACGCTTCTCGCTATCGGTCCATGAATGATTTGAGACCACATCCCTATCTGGGTTAAAGGGACGATAAGCATTTTTTAGCGAGAGATAGTGACGGTGATAACGCGCATGATAAATCGTTTGTAATACTTCGGTGAAGGTATGTAAGTGACGCACAGAGTGCTTACTTAAATTATCACTTTCTCGTGCGCTACTAATGATTTTTTTGAGTAACTCTCGTCGGGAAACCGGGATAAAGGTTTTGTCAGCAGAATCTGTATCGTTTAATAAATTATCATGGAGTAAATTATTGCTGAGCATAGAGGTCGTTTTAGTCTTCGCTTATCTGGGGTGATGAATCGGTATTATTTTTTATTAGCGTTTTTTGCACGTGCAAGTCGATCCTGTTCGCGTAAGTGATTGAGCTTTTCACCAATTTTAATTTCCAGACCTCTGGGCACAGGTTCATAGTATATCTGCTCTCCCATTTCTTCAGGAAAGTAGTATTCACCGGCAGCATACGCGCCCTCTTCGGTGTGCGCATAGCGATAGTCTTTACCGAAATCCAGATCTTTCATTAAAGTGGTTGGTGCATTGCGCAGATGCATTGGTACATCCAGCGACCCGGATTCACGCGCCGCTTTCATCGCCGTATTATAAGCATTATAAACGGCGTTACTTTTAGGCGCAGAAGCCAAATAAACCAGCGCATGGGCAATTGCTAATTCACCTTCAGGACTTCCCAGTCTTTCGTAGGTTTTCCAGGCATTTAATGCCAATTCTAAACCCCGAGGATCAGCATTACCGATATCTTCACTGGCCATACGTACTACGCGTCTGGCGATGTACAGTGGATCACAACCGCCATCGATCATCCGACAAAACCAGTACAGAGTGGCATCCGGATTACTGCCGCGCATTGATTTGTGTAAGGCAGAAATTTGTTCGTAAAAAAGATCGCCACCTTTGTCAAAACGACGCACGCCTTCACTGGCAATTTCTTCGATCGTGGCTTGAGTGATCCTTCCGTTATCCGCCAAATCCGTGGCAATCTCCAGCCAATTTAAACCACGACGAGCATCACCATCGGCAGCCTTAGCGAGAAAGTCTAAAGCTTCTGGATCGATTTTCAGTTTTTTCTCGCCTAGTCCTCTTTCAGAATCATCAATCGCTGATTGTAATATGGCTTTGATGTCAATTTCGCTAAGCGAACGCAACACATAGGTACGCACACGTGATAACAAAGCGTTGTTTAATTCAAACGAGGGGTTTTCGGTGGTTGCGCCAATAAAACTAAAGGTGCCATCTTCAACATGCGGTAAAAACGCATCTTGTTGCGACTTGTTAAAGCGATGTACCTCATCGACAAATAACACGGTCGCGCGCCCGTCCAGTTCATGGCTTTGTTTTGCCAATTTAACCGCTTCGCGAATATCCTTAACACCGGAAAGTACCGCGGACATGGTAATGAATTCAGCACCACTGTAGCGGGCAATCAAACGGGCAAGCGTTGTTTTGCCTGTTCCGGGAGGCCCCCAGAATAGCATCGAATGCAATCGATCCTGTTCTATCGCTGCACGTAATTGTTTACCTTCACCCAGAATATGTTGCTGCCCAGTATATTCTTCGAGCGTTCTTGGGCGCATACGCTCGGCTAACGGTTTATGCTCGGCGTGGTTATTTATTTGATTTTGATTTGGCTTATTCACAGTCGAATTGTATCACTCAAACAAATACGCGTATAACGATAACATCTATGCAGTGAACTGATTTGGCAGTGAAAACTACTAAAAAACTGCCTATAAGTGGGGGGGTGTGAATTCAGCTATTTTATCGCGTATAATCGCTTAAAATACAAGAAGGTAGAGCAGTTTTGTAAGTTGACACTTGTAATTGAAAAGCAGCTTACTTGGATTTTAGGGCTAATCTTACAATGTTATGGGCAAATACCTGCGTCATTAACTACGCAAAAACTTGTAAGTTATTGTAAATAGATGAACTTGTCTGGGCGCAAGTTGACCTATCTATCATGTGTAATCAATATTAATTAAGAAGTATAAAAATCAGGGGAATAATGTGGGTACATTAAAATCAGTTTTAATCTTAGCGGTATTTAGCGCATTGACCGCTTGCGGTGGCGGTGGAAGTAAAAGTAATAACACTTCTGACAATAATACCGATACGCCGCTTTCACCTGAACAACTCAGCACAGCGGAATTAGGCGTTTCTGCCAGCGGCGTGATTACGATTACAGGTCAGGCATCTCCTAATTCTGTGGTAAATATTACCTTTCCCGATGGTTCCAAAGAAACACTTACGACTGACTCCGACGGTAACTACTCTGCGACCAGTACACACTCACAACCTTCTGGCGACACTACAATTATCAGCATTTCGAGCAATGGCCCTGAGACTATGATTATCTCCCCTACCGACGCACCTGCGGTGACTAATCTCAAAGCAAATTCTGATGGCTCTCTTGTTATTAGCGGTAAAGCAGCTGCGGACTCTTCAATAACAGCGGTTTTTCCTGATGGCAACACAGAAGTAGTGAGTGCCAACAGTAGTGGTAACTACAGCGTGTCTAGCGATGCATCTCAACCTATGGGTGAAGTATTCATTACCAGTGCCAAAAACGATGTAACTTCTGCACCTACCATTATTGAAAGTAAATCAATTGAAAAAGCACTCTATCTGGCTACAGGTATATTACCTAAACTATCGTTCACACCTTCTGTGGGTGTCAATACAGAAGCACCTCAAGGTGGAGCAGATACGGCAGGAATGCCAATGCCATTTGCAGATATTTTCAGAACCGCGCGTCCTTTTGCCGAGCTTTCTGCCGAAGGTACACTTTTAGATGAGAATGGCTGGGTGCTTGAATTTGCCGATGAGTCTGAGTTCGCTAATGGCACCCGTTTCGCGCGCACCAAACTATTGCAAGGCGCGTTGGACGATTCAATTCCAGAAGGTCAATACACTGTTATTTATGAAGGCGAAGGCATTCTGGAATTCGGGTCTTCCGGTGCTGTTTCTAATGTCAAAAAAGTAACTGGTGAAAATAAATACACCTTCGATTTGAATCTTCGAAGTTTTGATCTCGAAGACGAAGTCGCTGCTTCTGACACCAATGCCTTTAATATGAACGTTAAAGACATCAACACCAGCAACCCGATAAAGAATATCAGAATCGCAATGCCGGGCGGAACATGCGCAGGCAATCCTTTTACCAGAGTTGATTCACAGGATGATTGTCCAGACGGAGACATTTACGAATCGTTTGCAGAGCGTTTAGAAGCGGACCGCAATGCAATTATCTTCAACCCTGATTACCTGGCATTTTTGCGTAATTTCAAAGTTATAAGAATGATGAATCTGATGGAAGCGAGCCTTAAGAAGCTATGTTTTACTGCGGATGATTGCCCTGAAGGTGTGGGCACCTGGGATCACCGAGCGAAACTTGAAGATGCTGTTTGGGGCGGCAATGACGGTCGTACACCCGATGAAGATCATAAAGGCGTACCGATTGAAGTGATGGTTGCATTAGCGAATACCTTGCAACGTGATATCTGGGTAAACATGCCGCATGTGGCAACCAACGATTATGTTAAAACCTATGCGAAATACGTTTACGATAACCTCGATACGAATCTAAAAGCCTATGTGGAATACTCTAACGAGGTATGGAATCCGGGCTTTTCTGCACACAGTTACGCCGTATCAAAAGGTATCGAACTGGGATACGACACTGTTCCTGAGATATTTGAAGGCAGCAATAGAGATGCCGATTATTTTGCGCGTTTACGTTTTTACAGCAAGCGTGCCGAGGAAATATTCATTCTCTGGAAAGCCCAGTTTGATACAGAAAGTGATACCCGTTTGGTGCGCGTTTTAGGCTCATTTATTGGAGATAAAGTGCTCACCGAGCAGATGATTAAAGACAGTATCGTCAATATAAACAATATCGATGCAGTAGCGATTGCACCCTATTTCTTTGGGTGTCCTTATGAAGCGATCTGTATCGATGCTCCCAATAACCTTTTAGATGCAACCAGCGTTGATGATGTATTTGCTGCGATTGATCAGTCGAGTGATATCGATGTTAAATCTCTGGATGGCACTATCGAAGCGGTTAAAAGTCAGCTGACAATTACCAGTGCTTACAATCTTGATTTAGTCGCTTATGAAGGCGGACAACATTTAGTAACGGGTGTGCTGGGCAGCAATGATGTCAGTGAAGACGATAAAGCACGACTTCGCGCTCTGTTTAATGAGGCCAACCGAGATCCTCGGATGAAGCAGCGTTACATTACGTTCCTCAATGCATGGAAAGACCTGTCAGATGAAGGAACTGCACTGTTTACGCTGTATACATTACCGCAATCTTATTACCGTTTTGGTAACTTTGGGATGAAAGAGCATTTGAATATGTCGCGTAACGATTCACCCAAATTTGATGGTGTGATGACCTTTCAGGAAGCTGTTGAAACGTGTTGGTGGGATAACTGCGAATAGTCTTTTGCCGTCACTTGATACTCATTGATATATCTTGTTATGTCATGATATCTATCGGCAAGAATTAATATAGGCACCCCCCTACTTACAGGGGCTTTTTTTTTACCACGTATTAGCTTTTCTGTAGCTAATACGTGCCTGAAAAAATCTTTAGCTTTATCCTGCTAACAGACACTGACTGGAAGCCTTTACAGCTATAAGTAAGACTCGATTTTAAAGTAAATATAGCGGTGTTTATGAACCAGATGTTTTATTTCTGGTTAAGCGCTTATTCAACGCCTGACGTGTCAAACCGAGTATTTTCGCCGCTTCACTTTGATTATTATTGGTTCGGCGTAATGCTTCTTTGATTAGATTATCGTTAAACTCTTTGATGGTTGGTAAGGTCTTGGTCTCGGGTGATATTGTTAATTCAGGCGATAAGCCCTCGCTATCTTCAACAGGATTATGATGGCTAGCATTTAAGGTAATCTGTTGTTTTAAATGTTCCACATTCAAGACTGACCCGGTTGTTTGCGTGACCGAATCATAAATCAGCATTTCAAGTTCTCTGACATTCCCCGGGAAATCGTATTGAGATAAGAACTCGTACAAGGAATCGGGGATTTCTATTTTAGACAGTTGTAATTCATTACAGGCTTTAATCGAAAAGTATTCACACAATAACGGAATATCTTCCTTTCGCTCTCTTAGCGGTGGAATTCTAATCGTGTGTATTTGTAAGCGATAGAATAAATCCTGCCTGAAATTCCCTTCGGTGATTAGCTTATTTAACTCGTGATGCGTGGCCGTAATAATACGTGCATTATTTTCTTCGAGGGTATCGGAACCCAGCGGATAATAATTATTTTCCTGAATTAATCGGAGCAATTTGATTTGTGATTGATGATCCAGATCGCCAATTTCATCGAGGAAGATAGCGCCTTCACCAGCTTGCTTAATAAGTCCTTCACGAGATGTTGATGCACCTGTAAATGCACCTTTTTTATGTCCGAACAAGGTATCGCTAAACGCCGTATCATCAAGCCCTGCAATATTAACCGATACCATTTTACCTTTTTTATTCGAAACATCATAAACCGCTTGAGCCATCAGCTCTTTGCCTGTTCCGGTTTCGCCTAATATCAGTACGGGTCGTTTCGATTGTGCGATCGCTTCGATATACACAAACAGCTTTTTCATCTCTTCATTAACGGTCAATATCGAGGAAAATGCTGGATTACTGGATTGCTTTACCGACATCAAAAAGTTTTGCACCGACATTAGCTCATCGCTGAGCGATTTGTTCTCCAGTGCATTCCTGATAACGTGTATTAGGCGTGATTGATCGACGGGTTTAACGAAATAGTCGTGAGCACCTAATTTGGTACATTCAACGGCGATACTCACTTGATCATTAGCAGTCACCATGATCACGATAATTTCCGGATATTCGATTTTGATTAATTTGAGTAATTCACTGCCTTCAATTACTGGCATGTGTATATCAAGCAAGATCACATCTGGCGTGTTGTTTTTGAGGTATGGCATTACCTCTTCTGAATTTGATATCGCCGTAACATTGGTGAATTTTTCAGTACGAAATAATAAAGAAAGACTGCGCAATACATCCTGCTGATCATCTACCAGTAAAATCGAACTTGTGTTATTCATTCCTCATCCTAGAGATATTCCTTCCTTATTATCCTTTGACTCAGATTTACCCTGCTTGATTGGAAGCTTGACGGTAAATGTTGAACCAAAGCCTTCTTCACTTTCTACCCAAATCTCACCATGATGCAATTTGATTAAGGCATATACAATGGACAAACCGATACCTGTTCCACCTATCGTTGACTTTGATGACTGGAACAAATCGAATACTTTATTGATATCTTTTTCCTTAATACCAATACCATTGTCTTTGATAATGACATAAACGTAATCTTCTGTCACAGATGTCTCTATTTTTACCTCACCCTGCTGATCATTTTGGAAATTCCTCGGATCACAAGCTTCCACAGCATTCAAAATCAGATTCACAAATACCTGATTGATCAACGATGAATTTGCTTCAAATGCCGGCAGTTCTACACTGTTATCAAAAACAATGTGTACCCTTCTTTTTTTAATTTGGGGCTGAAGCATCTTGATGGTTTCTACGATGATTTTGGGCAGTTCACACTTACTCATCTCCAGTGTTTCTTCGCCCCTGATGAAGGTAGATAAACCCGATATAATTTTTTCGATGCGTTTACTCGCACTCGCTGTATCTTCCATTGCAGCAGTCAGCAGCCCGCGCATTTCATCATAAGGAATATTCTGCAGTTCTTGATCAGGATGCTTGGCGTAATATTCATCCAGAATCGGTAACACTTCATTCCAGCTATTCTGGATCACTTCCGCATTAATCTTGATTAAATTATTCGGATTATTAACCTCATGTGTAATACCAGTAACCATCACACCTAAGGTATTCATTTTATCTTTTTGTATTAATTTTGCCTGTTGTTCTTTTAGGCGTTTCTTTAACTCTACCGCTTCAGTAATATCAACAAACATTAACAAAGTGCCAAATTTATTGTTCCAGATGGCAGCAGAGGTATAAAAAAGAAAATCCTGATTAGTGTCTTTCAAATGAATTTCATTTCTTACTTTTCGATATTCTTCATTCTTTTTGTTCAGCGTCTGGATATCGACGTTGTAGATTTCTTTACCGTAATTAATAAAATACGGAGAGAATTGTTCGTAATCGATATCTTGCAGTGACTTTATGTCAAACATTCTGAGAAACTGTTTATTGCAAAAATCTATCTTGCCATCGGTACTAATCAAAATCCCCTGACTGGAATGGTCAACCAGCTGGAAGAAATTATTTTCACTGATACGATAGCTTTCCCAGAGTTCTTTCAAGTTTTTCAATAGTTCATTGATGGAACTGACAACGACATCCAGTTCATTTCTTTTACTCCGATTCCCTTCCAGAACTATTTCATTATCGAGTAATTCGAAGGATTCAATTTTCTTCAAAGATTGGGTGATATTGACAAGGTGTTTGGTAATCAAGAAATCGACAACAAACAAAATAAAGCCCGCAACCAGGAAGGTACGAATGAAGTTGATAAACAGCACGACAAAAAACTGATTAATTAATGACTGTATGGCGTGATCTTTACTTATATGGAAATCAAACTCACCGATATGAATAATTTCATTTCGCCTTTCGTACTTGAGGTTACGTTTGTGTTTTATGGTGTTTTTATTATTTTCATTACCGGATTCTGATATTTTTTCACCCTGAAACAATACGCTCGCATAGGTTACTTCTGGGATTGCCACCAATCCATCAAGCAACACCTGAATTTGCAGCACATCCATATTCCAGGCGGCTGTTGAAAGCCCTTTCACATGACTTTTTGATATTTGTGTAGAAAGCGTATCGAGATACTCAATATCTTTTTTGTAATCTAAATATAGTTGCAAACTGGTTGCCAACATTGTGACGAACGTACTAAATATGAATACGTAAAACAGCAGGGTTCTATTTAGTTTATGAGTAATGGTATGCATTGATACTTCTTGTTAGTTAACGTTATTAAAGACGTGACGTTCTTTGTTTAGCGTGTTACTAAACGTGCTTAGCTCATCAATCAATAGTTGTGATCCGAAATGACTGGTTGAAAAACTCTGGTTATAAGCCTTACTGAATTTTTTATAATCTATTTTCTTCCATAATTCCTGATCAAAAATACGCTCTATACCACTCAAATTTTCATTATTGATTGAGCTGAAATGCGTTCTCTTCTGGATGAAATCAGGATAAAAGTGATTGAATTGATCATGCAATAGTACCATCAACCAGGCACCATCAAAAATATGACCACCTATGGAGCAAGATAAACGCTGATCTTTGATTTCCTCAAATGTCGAAGGTAACCAATCAATACCGCAGGTGAGCGTGTCTTTACCTATGACTCTGTTCATATTCTCAGCACCTATTGCTGCGCCGCTTGCCATGTAATCTGAAGCAGACCAAATCAGATTAGTTTCGGGGAATAACTTCAGTAGGTTTTCAACGGTTTCTGTCGCTCTTCTCTTACTCCAATACGCATTCACGATGTGTAATAACTCCACATCATTATTCTCATCGACAAATACCTGCAAGCCCTTCTTTCTGCTAATAGATACCCGACTGCGATGGTCGCCGTTAATGCCAATAATATTTATTTTTCCATTTTTATCGGATAACTTTTTCTTTCTCGCTTCAGTGACTAATACTTTTGCTAACTGATAACCCGCCTGTTCGTCATCTGGCAATAAACTCCCTGACCATGTTTTCGATTGATACTGGTCATACTGACCTTCCTGGTAGTCGGCATTGAATAAAAAGGTTTTTTGACCCAGCTGATTAGCCAATTTCATCAATTTAGCCGTGGCAACGACTTCGTTAACCATCACTAGATAATCTGGTCTTGTGGTTCTGTTTAATACACTCGTGCCTATTTTTATCGTAGTGGTAGGGTTATCATCAGCATATAAAATTTCTAATGAAATCCCCAAATCATCGGCAGCATCTCGCATGATTTTATTAACAATATTAAAAAATTGGCTTTCAGCAAAATCTGGACTAATGAAAACTATTGATGGTTTTTTTATGGTACTAACTGTTGCGAGTACAGGGTATGAAAAAGCACAAACACCCGTAACAACCAATAGAGAAATCAGCTTTATAAAACATCGTTTCATATAAGTGAGTACACCTTAATTTTTATCCTTTCTTAATTGTTAATGCCGGAGGTTATCGATGAACAATAATTTGCATGCGTATATTTTTGAATATATTAGTACAGAAATCATTTATTGTTATGACTATTAAGCAGATAACCCTGTTTCATCGAAATTAACAGGGTATTTAATACACCTACTGTTATAGCAAAAATGCACAAAGATTATCGAGTTTTACACTCTTTCTGGATATATATCATGAACAATAAAATTATTAAACAAGGCCTCGATGAAATTGCCACACGGGATTCAGATGTAGCAACTGCATTACTTCAGTTGGGTTATCCAGAACCTAGAATTCGACCACCAGGGTTTGAAACTTTTTTCTCCATCGTGGTTGGTCAACAGCTATCCACACATGCTGCAGCAGCAATTATGCTTCGTGCACGCGAACTATTACCTGAACTCACCGCCGAGAAAGTGCTCGCCGTTACTGATGAACAACTGCGAAGTATTGGGCTATCAAAACAAAAAACGACTTACATTCAAGGTATGGCAGAAGCCATCGCCCAAGGTGAGTTTACCCCTGAATCGCTTGAAACCATGGATGACGAAGAAGCGATCAAAGCGATTGTTGCACTCAAGGGTTTTGGCCCATGGAGTGCTGAAATATATTTGATGTTCTCGCTGCAACGCACCGATATTTTCCCCTCTGGGGATTTAGCCTTACTAGTAGCCTTACAAAAACTCAAAGGGCTGGATGAGAAACCAACCCCAGCCGAAGCTAAAAAAATAATTGAACACTGGTCTCCGTGGCGTTCAATCGGTAGCTTATTTTTATGGCACTACTATCATGGTGCCCCTACCTGATTGACTACGTTCTTCTTTTACAGAACGAAAATCGATTAAAAAATTAGTTTTATTAAACAGTATCCCTAAACCAGTACCCCAAAACCAGTGCCCCTAAAACAATGTTCTATTAAATTTAATACACCCCCCTACTTTGGAGCCTTTTTTACGCTATTATTTAACCGAATTAAAAAACTACGTTGTTACAATAATTATACATTCACATTCATTATTTAATTTTCTCAAAAATAAAGAGTACCGCTATGAAATTAGAATCAATTGCACTTCACCACGGCTATAAATCGGAAGCGACAACTAAAGCTGCTGCCGTTCCTATCTATCAAACTACGTCTTATACGTTTGACGATACCCAGCACGGTGCGGATTTGTTCGATCTGAAAGTTCCCGGCAATATCTATACGCGCATCATGAATCCTACCAATGATGTTCTGGAGCAACGTGTTGCAGAAATGGAAGGTGGTATCGCCGGATTAGCCGTGTCATCCGGTATGTCTGCGATAACCTATGCGATTCAGGGTATTTGTGACGTAGGGTCAAATATCGTCAGCACTAGTCAGCTTTACGGTGGTACTTATAATCTATTCGCTCATGCTTTGCCTCGTCAAGGTATAGATGTTCGTATGGTCACTCATGATGATTACGAAGGTTTTGAAAATGCGATAGACGAAAACACCAAAGCCATTTTCTGCGAATCCATTGGTAACCCAGCCGGTAATATCGTTGACTTGGAAAAGTTAGCAGAAATTGCGCACAAACATGGTGTTCCGTTAATGGTTGATAATACGGTAGCGACACCATTTTTATGTCGCCCTATCGATTTTGGCGCTGATATTGTGATTCACTCTTTGACTAAATACATCGGCGGTCACGGAAACTCCATAGGTGGAATGATTGTTGATTCAGGTAAGTTTGACTGGGTGGCAAACAAAGCTAGGTTCCCTATCTTGAATGAACCAGACCCTTCTTATCATGGTGTGGTTTATACAGAAGCGCTTGGCCCTGCCGCGTATATCGGTCGTTGTCGTGTTGGTCCATTAAGAAACACCGGTTCGGCACTTGCACCACACAGTGCATTCCTGATTTTACAGGGCTTGGAAACACTCGGGCTTCGTATGGAAAGACACTGTGAAAACGCAGAAAAACTAGCCGCTTACCTTAGCAATCACGAAAAAGTGAGCTGGGTAAATTACGCAACATTGCCAGATAGCCCTTACGCTGAAACCTGTAAAAAAATTACCAAAGGTAAAGCATCAGGTATTTTGAGCTTTGGCGTTAAAGGTGGATTAGAAGCCGGTGGTAAATTCATCGATGCACTTGATATGATCTTACGTTTAGTGAATATCGGCGATGCAAAGTCATTGGCTTGTCATCCTGCAACCACTACACATCGCCAGTTAAACCCAGAAGAATTAGCCAAAGCCGGTGTCAGTGAAGATCTGATAAGAATCTCGGTGGGTATTGAAAACATCGACGATATCATTGCTGATGTGAGCCAGGCTCTGGAAAAAGTATAAGCAAACACCAAGTGTTAAAAACGCTATAAAATAGCGCTAAAACTGCTGGAAATTCTTTCCGGCAGTTTTCATTCTAGTCTACAAAAATCTAAACGCACATAATACGCTCTGAATTTATTAGTTCTTTATTCATAGCTCAATCGCCATTTATTCATCATTTATTCATCATTTACTCGTCTTGTTCTAAAAAATTACGCTCAAATTCATTACAAAATAAAAATAAATTGAGTGATAAATATCAATGCTCTGTTTTTTTTAAAGGAAGATACTCTCGTTCGCGCACACTCAATCATGGCTATCAACACTGATAAGCCATAACTAAAAATGTCTTAACTAATAAACGAAGGACAAAAAAATGGAACAAAGTATTATCGATCTAAAACGTAGAAACATTCTTAAGAAAAGCCTTTTCGGTTTATCGGCAGTTGTAGCAGCGTCAATTATTGCACCAAGCGTTTACGCTGATGATCTTCCAGAACTCACTGAAGATGATCCAATGGCAATAGGCTTAGGTTACAAAAAAGATACAGCCACTGTAGATGGTGCTGTTCAGACTAAGCACACGGCTGAACAAAGCTGTTCTTCATGTGTTTTATATACGAGTAAATCTGATACAGCAGGCACTTGTACTATCTTTGCAGGAAAACAAGTAAGCGCTACGGGCTGGTGTACAGCTTATGCCAAGAAAGCTTAAGTTTGTGTTTCCGTTTGAATAAACACTTATAAAAAGCTAAGCGCATAAATCTTTCGATTAATGTAGTGAAGCCGAAAAGCTGAGATTGCTTTTCGGCTTTTTTATTTGTCTTAACGAGTATCTCGAATAACCCATTCGATCCTGCCTAATTTTCTTTATTCACCATTATCGGTATTCCTTGTTTTATTGATCCTTGTTTTATTATCCCAAGTTTCCTCGTTTATCCGCTATCAATGGCTTTTAAACATTCAAGCATTTTTTGTTTACTACATTAGTTTTGTTGAAATACATATTCTTTTAAGTCAGTTTTGTTAAGTCTTTGTAAATAAATGTAAAGAACTAAACCATTACCTTATCCAGCCCTCATACCTTATATAGGTTGTAACAATCTATTTAAGGAGACCTATACACGAGAATGATGCCGGATAAAAATGGCTTGAATTCCCTAGTTTTTCCGTAAAACACGATAAATGGCCTTACTATTCATCTTTTTTTACGAAAAACCTAAGAAATTACGCTCATTTATCTCTCGTCATATTCTCATCATAAATCTCGAAAATTATTTAACTCAGGAAGGAGTAACAGATGAAGAATTCACTATTGATAGCATTGCTAGGCCTAACAGTTTCGGTAGTAACGCCTTCAATCGCAGCAGCGGATGACTTTAAATTTGGTCCGAATAAAAACTATAAAAACGATCAACACAGAAACCATAAACACAAACGCGTTAAAAAAGATGTCGCGAAACATCACAACGCCAAACAAAAGCAAATTCGTCGCGTGACTAAGGTGAAACCTCCTAAGCCACCAAAACTTCATCAACTTCCGCACAAAAGAATAATCGCAAAATTAGATAACAAATCTCAAAAGAGACACAACAAGCGTTATATCGATAATCGCAAACACGTTAAAAAGCATGTGAAACATCATAATGAAAGACGTCATTACAATAAGCCACAGTCGTCGTTCTCAATTACATGGAGTAGCAACGCACCCCAAATTGGCTATAACAACGTGCACAGAAAAGGCGTTTACAACAAGGGTGCACGCCAAGCGTTTAATATCTATGAACGTAAGAAGAGACAACAGAGTAGAATTCATCAAGGTAGAGAAAATGGCCAACTAGTAAAGCGTGAAGTGAAGCAACTTCGTCAGGAACAGCGCCAGATTCAACATAAGATTGCTTACTATAAGCGCGATGGAAGATTAAACCGACACGAAAAATCAAGAATCAATCATTTGCAAAACGTTGCTTCTAATAATATTCGTAACAAGATGAATAATCGTTTAACACGCTGGTCTCAACCAAGAAATAACCACTACGATTATGCCTGGTACTAAGCAACAGAGTTCCAACTAACATTACAGGTACTTTTATTAATACCTAGATACATACAAAAAGCCCGGATAAGCCGGGCTTTTTGTATGTAAAAATGTGATTAATCTTTCTTGGAAATTTTGTCTTTCACATTATCAACAAAATCATCAGTGGCATCTTTTACATTATCATAGGCCTCATCAGCTGCAGATTTCACTTCATCGGTAGCATTGCTTAACGCATCAGTGACTGATTTCTTACAAAATGCAGGGCCCAGGATTTTAGCTCCCAAACAGACGCCCGTTGCTGCGACAAATGCAGTGACTAATAGACCAATAATGGCGAAGAATTTACCGAATAACGCAGTCAGTAAGAACATGACAGATAAAACGGCAAACACGACACGCAATTCACAACTTAAATTTTTCTCAAACATAGCGACACCTCTATTTAATAAACTTAACTGATACCAATATAAACTTAGTTACTGTTTTCTACTAGATTATCTTGCTGTTGAAATTTAAATGATTAAAATTTAGATAAATTGAATCCTAACTGCTAAGGTTAATTTAAAGAGAAGCAGTTAATCATTAGCCTGATAGAAATCAGCTATATGCAAGTTAATGCAAGAATATAGACATAAGCCAGTAAGTAGATATAAGTAAATAAACAGACGACAAAGATAATTTTAAAATGAAAATAATCAATGACTTAAGTCCTGAAGAAATTCAGCAATGTTTAAATAAACAAATACCATCCAGTTATGATGTTCCTACTTCTCCCGGCAATAGCAACAACAGTGAAACGGGCCAATATCCTAATCAACTGAATAAAGCACAACGCAAAGCGGCAGTCTTGATCCCTTTTCTAAGAATTGAAGAGAGCTGGCACATTCTGTTTATTCGGCGCTCAATTATCGAAAATGATATGCACAGCGGGCAAGTTGCCTTTGTCGGCGGCAAGCATGAAGAAAATGATCCGTCCATCATACATACCGCATTGCGCGAAACTCATGAGGAAATCGGGATCAATCCTAACGATGTTAATGTACTGGGAAAATTGAACCCACATTACACTGTAAGTCGGTTTGAAGTGACACCCGTAATCGCCACTGTAGCCTGGCCCTACGACCTAACTTTACAAAAATCAGAAGTCAGTCATGCCTTTACATTGCCGCTTGATTGGCTGGCAGATGAGAATAATCATGAAATCCGTTATCGGGAAGTGCCGAATGTAAAAGAACCTATTCCAGTGTTGTATTTCAAGGAATATGAAGGTGAATTACTATGGGGCGCGACCGCTCGAATGACAGATTCTTTAATTAAGACACTGAAAAACGAGCCTGTAGATTACTAAAGGCACCCCCCACCTTTGAGGCGTTTTTTTATTGAGTCAGTAAATCGCCTTCTTCTGCACATAACGCTAATACGTTATCTACAATTTCACTCGTTGTATCAACATTCCCTAAAATCAAACGGATGCCACTACGGCCTTTAAAGCTTGCGTAATCAATAAACGAAGACCCTTTGCTTTTCAGATTTTTACAGATGGTAATATTAAGTTCACGCAATTGTTCTTCTGACAGTGCCGCTTCTGGTTCGTATCTAAATAGAATATTCAAATACGCTGAAGGTGCTAATAATGTAAAACGTGGGTGATTTTCAATTTGCTCAACACAATGAGCTTTCATTAT
Organism: Cocleimonas flava; assembly: GCF_004339015.1. Taxonomy (GTDB): domain Bacteria; phylum Pseudomonadota; class Gammaproteobacteria; order Thiotrichales; family Thiotrichaceae; genus Cocleimonas; species Cocleimonas flava. The sequence goes on from NZ_SMFQ01000004.1 coordinate 194,236, forward strand.
TTGCAAATGCTCGACTTTATTCGCAAAACCCTGGGAACCATTGGCTTTCCAACTCATCCACACTTTTAATGAATCTGCTCTGCGCCCACACTGAATGGACTTCTCACCCAGATTAAAGTCTGCATTTTCATCTTGATGGAACAAGTACTCACCGCCGCCGCCAGCAATTGCGTCTTTCAACATGCCTGGATTTTTTACCTGAATACCCGAAGCCGTCAAAGGTACGCTGAGTAATTTGTGCGCATCCCAACTCATCGAATCCGACAACGAAACATCTGACATTAAATGACGATGGTCTTTACTGAATAACACAGGTGCGCCCCATGCGCCATCGACATGCAACCAAAGCGCATAACGTTTAGCGATTTCAGCACACGGCTTAATCGGATCATAAGCACCTATCACAGTGGTACCTGCGGTTAACCCAATGTAAAAAGGCGTATGTCCTTTTTCCAGGGAAGACTTGATCTCTTTTTCCAGCTCTTCTGGGATCAGGCGCCCTTCTTCATCACTGGCCACACCGATCAAATTATCCGTACCAATCCCTAATAAATTGGCAGCACGCTGACTGGAGTAATGCGCTTGATCAGAGACATAAGCGACCAAGGTTTTACCCAGTAAGCCCAAACGTTTACAGTCACCTACTTTATGATGACGGCCTAACATCATGCCGATAAGATTACCCTGACTACCACCACTCACTAGCACCCCTTCACCGTGTTCGTAGCCAATCAATTGATTCCATTGCTTGATTAATTCTAACTCCATCAATGTAGCGACGGGGCTCATTTGATAGGTATGCATATTTGCGTTGCTTAAGCTTGCTACCCATTCACCAAACAATGCAGGTGCATTTAAACCGGAATATAAGAGTTTGAAGAAGTCTGTTTGACTGACATCTGGGTTAAGTCCCACATACTGTTTCGCAAACGCAATAAGTGTTTCTGAATCACAGCCTGAATCTGATAATCCAACATCTAGTGTCTCAAGTACTTCTCTGGCAGAAGCCGCCGTATTAACGGGACGATCTTTTTCAAAATCCTGGATGACTTGCTTGAGCATTTCTAATTCATTATTCAGGTTGTGCATTGTACTTTTCCAGATTGTAATCGCTTATAACGAAGAATTATTTAAAGAGATTTGACTGGCAAATAGCTAATCAAACTAAGGATTGAGTATAGGACGATATTTTTAAATTATTCAGGATCATAACAAAACATTTTAAAGCCTTACCAATATAAAGAAAATTTAACCGGACAAGCATATTCCCTAAGCACTCAAAATAAGGTACAAAGGGTCTCTAAAATAATTGGGGTAACACGCATTAAAATTCCAAAGAGAATACAACCTCTGGTAGATGATGGTTTAGTCGATGAAGTACTAAGCCGCTTGATGAGCGGAAAAGAAGCTGATGTTTACGTAGTTCGCTGTGGTACTGAAATACGTGCTGCAAAAGTCTATAAAGAAGCGGCTAAGCGTAACTTCAAGAAAGCCGTGCAATACACCGAAGGTCGTAAAGTCAAAAATAGCCGACGCGCCCGTGCCATGGAAAAAGGCTCAAAATTCGGCCGTAAAGAACAAGAAAAAATCTGGCAGAATGCCGAAGTCGATGCACTGTATTTGCTTGCAGATGCCGATGTGCGTGTGCCCGAGCCTTATGGCTGTCTCGATGGCGTTCTGTTAATGGAACTGATTGTCGATAAGAATGGCGATGTAGCCCCACGTCTTGGTGATGTCACCATGACCGAAGAGGAAGCAATCGAAAACTTTGCGATCGTGATGCAGGATGTTGTAAGAATGTTATGCGCCGGCACCATTCATGGTGATTTATCCGAGTTTAATGTACTGCTAGACGAATACGGACCGGTCATTATCGACCTACCTCAAGCGGTTAATGCCGCTGCTAACAACAACGCGAAATCCATGTTATTTCGCGATGTACAAAATATGATCACTTACTTTGGTCAGTTTGATCCTTATCTGCATGAAACACATTTTGCCGAAGAGATCTGGCAGCTCTATGAAGAAGGTAAACTCAAGCCCGACACAATTTTAACCGGTGAGTATGTTGAAGATACCAGTGCCGCCGATGTGGATGGCGTACTTGAAGAGATTCAGGCAGCCTTCGATGAAGAACAAAGCCGTTTAGAGCGTAAACGTGAAAACGATGCTTAATATTTAAGCATCCCGCTAATTTCACTCATTTTTTAACGGATATTCACACTATCTTAAACTACGCTTAAGCTTATAAAAAAAGAAAAGTGACTTATTTAACCAGGAGAAATAATTTATGAAAACTAAATTTGCTATATTCATGGCAACCATAGCGCTAGGTTTAACCACCAGTTTAAGTGCACAGGCAGAAACGCGCGTTACCTTTAAATCGGCGAAAACCAGCTCATCTTATTACCAGATGGCAGTACAACTAGCTGAAGCCATGAAAAAAGGCAGCGATGGCGAAGTGATTGTGACCGTCGAAGAGAGTCAGGGTTCGGTACAGAATGTTATGGAAGCGGCAAAGCGACCTGGTAATTATGTATTCACCACGCCTCCGGTCCTGGTCAAATTAGCACAAAAAGAAATTGCCATGTTTAAAGGCAAAGGTAACCCTAAATTTAGCGAGATCCGTGCGTTATTCCCGATTCCTTCGTTAACCATGCACTTTGTAGTAAGAGCAGATAGTGGCATCACTGATTTCGCAGGATTAGAAGGCAAAACAATGCTTATCGGCAAAGGCTCATTTGGTGCGAAAGAAGGCACAAAATACCTAAAGCTTTTCGGTCTAGAAGGTAAAGTAAAGCAAGCCGGTGCAGAGTTAAACGCAGCCGTTGCAGCCCTCAAAAATAAACAAATCGATGGTTTTGTTACCGCAGGTTCATATCCTGCACCTAATGTTATCGAAGCTGCGGCAAGCACCGGCGTCTCTATTCTTTCTTTAACAGACGACCAGATAAAGCAAACCAAACGTACTCGTCTAGTGATCCCTGCTGGCACTTACACGGGTGTTGATAAAGACACTGTGACCACATCATTACCTGTAGTTGCTCATGCGACCACTCAAATGGATGATGACACGGCGTATTTACTCACTAAAACGTTCTGGACACAGAAAGAAAATTTAGGAAAAGATACCGCTTGGTGGAATGCTGTTACACCTAAAATGTTAGAAAACGTGTATGGCAAACTACACCCTGGTGCGCTTAAGTATTACGACGAGATTAAAGCAGACGTTCCGGAAGCAATTCGCTAATTCGGTTTATCAATAAACTATTTAGTAGCACAATGAAGCAGGCTTTATTTATTGCTTGCTTCATTGTTTATAACCGTTGCTAATCATCATCGTTAATAACCGTCCAAAAACAGTTAATACCCAATAAATCCAAGTAAAAAGAAACAAGTATAAAAGATGCTTAATAAAAAAGAGTCACTCGGCTCGACTGAACCACTCTGGGTGCTCCTCGGCGCACTCTCTGTGGTTTTTCATATCTGGCTTATTTTCAGTGGCTTAATCCCTAGTTTAGTTAGCCGCCCGTTGCACATGGCACTCGCACTTCCGTGGGTATTCATTTATCTGGCGAAAACAAAAAGTGCCCAAAAGTGTGGGGGTGTATTTACTGTTCTGGGACTAGCGGCGTGTTTTTATATTGTTTTTAAACACGAATTATTATCAGATCAATACGGTTCTTTAGAAGGACAATGGCAAATCTGGCTTGCCGGTTTTCTGATTATTTGTGTATTGGAGATGGCTCGACGCGCCATTGGCTGGCCATTACCAACAATAGCTGCACTCGCGCTTTTATATGGATTATTTGGTAGTCACTTGCCTGGTGAATTTGGACACCCGGGCTTACCCATAGAAAGTTTTCTCGGAACCATGACCGTTGCAGAAGGCGGATTATGGGGTAGCCTTACCGGCGTTTCAGTCAATATAGTCGCCATTTTTGTGATTATGGGGGCTGTTCTTAATGCTGGTGAAGCGGGTCAAGGTTTTATGAATCTTGCAACCTCTGCGGCTGGCAGACTCAAAGGCGGAGCTGCCAAAGTCTCCGTACTATCCAGTGCTTTGTTTGGCTCTATCTCGGGTTCTGCCTCTGCCAATGTTGCATCAACTGGCGCGATTACCTTGCCGGCGATGGAAAAACTCAATTACCCTAAACGACTTGCTGGCGCTGTAGAAGCCGTGGCTTCTTCTGGTGGACAAATCATGCCACCACTCATGGGAGCTGGGGCTTTCGTCATGGTGGAGCTCACAGGAACTCCCTATACTCAAATTATGGGAGCAGCCATCTTGCCTGCGGTCTTATATTTCTTAACCGTCTGGATTGGCATCAATGCCTACGCAGATCGCTATGATCTACAACCACTCGCAAAAGACCAATTACCCGAAAAGCGCACCGTTATCATTACGGCTAGTTTTTTTGCGGTGCCTTTTATTATTCTATTAGGGCTGATGTTTATCGGCGGCTATACCCCACAATTTGCAGCAGCAGGCGCAATTCTTTCTGGCTTTGTATTGTTATTTCTTGATGCCAACTTAAGTATCGATATAAAACGAACGACGCAACGCTTAAAGAGCGTATGTCTGAATGCAGGCGAACAAATCGCCGTAATTGCATCGATTATTCTTTGTGCAGGATTAATTATCAGCGTGCTAGGACAGACTGGCCTTGGTATAAAAATTACTTCGTTAATTTTATCCGTAGGTGGCGAACAGATCTGGCCAGCGTTATTGCTCACCGCCCTAGCCTGTTTAATTCTAGGGATGGAAGTACCCACTACGGCTGCTTATGTGATTTGTATTTCAGTTGCAGGTCCTGCGCTACAAAAACTAGGATTAGAACCACTCATTGCGCACTTGTTTGTCTTTTGGTTCGCACTGTTATCTACCATCACCCCGCCAGTTTGCGGAGCTGTTTTCATTGCAGCCGGCATGATCGGCGAAAACTGGTTGAAGGTAGCGCTTACCGCAATGGCTTTGGGCGTAGGGCTTTATATAATCCCATTAGGAATGATTGCCAACCCAGCGATAATTACGATCGCGACTGATCCACTTATGGCCTTATTAGTATTTGTAAAACTTGCCGTAGGATTGGCATTTGTTTCCTATGGGTTAATCGGCAAGCCAAAAATTCTCATAAAAGCAGGATTAATCGTTGCAGGTCTATTCGCTGTTTTTATCTAGTATTTATCTAGTATTTGTCTGGTTTCAAATAGCATAATTAGACTCATCGATAGAATCAGTAAGTCACCCCCCTACTTTGGGGGATTTTTTTTACGATATTTCTTTTAACTGGATTACCGAGCAAAACCGTCATTTTATCGTTGTCACAAAAAAGCCAGAGAGATTTTTCTGTCTGGCTTTTTTGTGTTTATAGTTTAGTGTTTAAATTCAGTCAAACACTCGTATAAAAATAATGATCCTCAGTTTACAATGCTTCCAACTCCGCAATAACCGCATTGATATGCTTGGTCGCTTCAGTCGCTACAGCCTGAATCTCAGGATTCGTATCAAGCGTGAGTACCACTTCTGGTGCCATAAAATCAAAGAACGTTTCACCATCCACTTCTCGTACCGCAATCGTACAAGGTAATAAAGCACCAGCCTTGGGTGAAGCAGTTATAACCTGTTTTGCCATTGCCGGATTGCAGGCACCCAGTATTTTATAAGGTGGGATTTCTTCACCGAGCTTGTTTTTAATCGTAGCCTGAACATCCACTTCGCTCACGATACCTAGCTTGTGATTCATGCAGGTTGCTTTTAGTGTTTCGATAGCTTGATCAATAGGTTGTTTGATGCTGGTAGATAATGTGTAAGACATACGTACTCCAAGAATATTTAGGAACAAAAAAAAGGATACTAAGATGAATGAATTCAACCCACATTGATATTAAGCAATTTAACTCATTTAGTCTCTTTAATAAGAACGACCAGTATTAGGTCCACACCCCACACATTCAGAGAGTTTTACTGTGCCTTATTATTTATCTGTATCTGACTTAGTATCTGGTTTCTTTTTCCATTGATAGCCTGCTGGAGGTGCTACGTTAGACGATCCCTCAGAGGCAGGTTTTGCCGCTGATGGTTTCTTAGCTGATGGTTTCTTAGCTGATGGTTTCTTAGCTGACGGCTTTTTCGCCGTGGTCTTTACAGTAGAATTCGAAGGAGCAATTTTATCAGGACGATGAATCACCTGCAGACCATGCAGGAAATTACGTAAAATCTGGTCTTTGCATTCACGATAATGCTTATGACCGGGCTTTCTAAAAAAAGCACTCAGTTCGTGTTTGCTCATTTTAAAATTAGCTTTTGCCAGAATATCCAGCACATCTTCGGCTTGTAAACTCAAAGCGATCTTCATTTTCATGAAAACCTGATTGTTATTGAGTCTCTTTTCAAGCGGTGGTTTAGGGCCTTCGCGTTTACCACGTTTGGATTCGATAAAGTTATTCAAAAATAATGCGAGCTGGCTATCAGTCAGTGCTACTTGTTCTGGATCATCATCGCGTTTCAACCAATTACTGATTTGAGCACGTGTTACTTTTTCATCCGCAGAACTCATTAATGCGATCATCTTTGAATCATCAAAATTAAAGATAAAACGAACGCGACGCAAAATATCATTACTTTTCAAAAAATATACCCTCAAGGCAAATAACAGTGATTGTCTTTGCAGACCTTATAGTTAAGAACTGTACCAGAGTTTTAAAATATATACTCTATTAGATCAATAGGCACCCCCCTACTTTTAGACCCTTTTTTTACGCGCTGTCAAATCAATCCTTCTATAAACTGTTTTTATCAGTTTAAGCTAACATTCATGTCAGGTGAGATATAGTGTCCGAAAATTTAATAATAAATAAGGAAAAAACATGTCAGCGAATAATCCCTACGCAACGCCACAGGCGCCACTCACAACAAGAGGCACTGAAACTGATGGTGTCGGAGACCTAAATATATTTACTGCAGCCGGAAGACTCGGGCGTATTCGCTATTTGATGTACACCATGGGTGTGGGTCTTGTAGGCGGTATATTAGCGATGCTGTTGTTTATGATTCCGTTTATTGGCATTTTCCTAGGCATTGCATTGTATATTGGAATTATTGTGATATCTGTATTGCTTACGATTCAACGTTGTCACGACTTCAACAAAAGCGGCTGGTTTTCTTTATTGTTATTAATACCCATTGTTTCGTTGATCTTCTATTTCTGGCCTGGCACAAAAGGCGAAAACAATTTCGGGCATCAACCACCACCAAACAGTACAGCGATCACCATAGGTGCATTTATATTATTAGCACTGTTTGTGCTTAGTATTGTAGCGGCTATTGCTTTACCTGCTTATCAGGATTACGCGCTTCGCGCTGCAGGGCAGTAAGATTTATGTAATGAAGCCAGCTATATGAGCTGGCTTCATTATTAATCGCAGTTAAGTATAACGTACTCAATTAAACCAGATTCAACTGGTACTCTTCACCGTTAAATTCAATCACATCACCGTTAACGACTTTTTTTCTTTTTCTCGTTTCAGTCACGCCATTCAGGGTAACAAATCCTTCAGCAATCACATGCTTGGCTTCGCCACCACTCGGTAGAATGCCTTCAAATTTTAAGACTTTATAAAGTTCTAATGGCTCGCGGGTAATTTCAATTATGTGCATGGATGATACTCTTCAATAAATCTGTAATGAAGCAGCATAATGACAAAGGATCAGGCGTGAAGATAGTCCGAGACGCAATTAAACTGAGTTAATTAGCGTAACTTTAAAGTAACATTGAAACAATATTAGAGTATATTGGAGAAACGACTTTAGTAACAATCCAGATAATATTATCTGTAGATTTAATTAGGCACCCCCCTACTTATAGAGGGTTTTTACAAGGTTTTTATGCAGGCTGAAAACGGGTCTATACACTCTCGATGCACTAAGAAATATCGACGACTTTGCGACTGCTTTTATAAATCGGATAAAGGATCTTTTCTTCTCGTTCGATTCTCTCTTCTAACAGCGCTCCCATCTGCTTAAATTCCTCAAGAAAAAACTCTATATTGTCTTCAGTGACTGGAATACAAGGACTCTGACTTAGAAACGAAAAGATAGAAATTGAAATGTTTTTCATCTCAGATGAAAACTTAGCCACCACTTTCTGCTCGGTAGAACTTTTAGAACTCGCCATCATTTTCAGATAGCTATAAAGTCTTTCGTCTTCTATCTGAATGTGATTTGTGAACTCGGTAGCAAACTCCACGAGGGTGAGTTGTAAGCTCACGATGTCTTTTTCTCTCGCTTGTTTTAAGGCTTTTCTATACAGCGCCATGATCTGAATATGATCATTTTCTAGTGCCCCAATCAGGCTGACATCGTAGGTGTGGAGTATTGAATTGATATCATTTTTCAGGTTATTGCTGTTGCTAATGCTGGGCTTGGAGCTCACAGTGTTATTAGCGCTTTCTTTGGCCAATTCCTTGGTCTTTTTTTTATGAGAAAATACTTTTAAAGAAGGCATGAGATATTCCGAAACAACTCTCTAATTATAATTATTTTTCTAAACCCAATAACTAACACATCAATAAACGATCGCTAATTTCCTATTTGCCATTCTGGCCAGGCGTATAACCGTTATAACCTTGTGCGAATATACTAGCACTGTTTCAACTATATCGATTAACGAATCCGATAAGCCGTATGACAAGATACGCACGCAGCCGTGATATCAGATAACGCTTTGTAGGCTGGCAACAAATCGCCTTCCTGCGCTTTTAACGCAAAACGACTGGCTGCACGATGCATAGCGGTACCCGCAGCCTGCATCCCTTTGGGCATCATACTCGCCATATGGCTAGCGCCGTGGTTATCCAGCGAACTCATGCCCAATCTGTTTTCAGCCACATCTGCCGCTTTATCTGGTTCGTTATTCCCCATAAATTCAAGAATTTCATTCAATGCAGCGACGTGATCTCGCATATTCGCCATCATATGTTGTTGCATCATCTCAGGAAATTTCACAAGCTCACGCGAATCATTATTCGACATATTTGCGGTTACATTTGTGCTCATCGAAAATACTGAAAAAAGCAGGATTAATTTAAGAACATTGAGTTTGTCTTTCATAGTAATTTCTCTATTTTAATTGGTTATACTACAGCTACTTTAAAATATGTATGGTATTTCAATCAATGCAAAGTCCACTTCAATTATTGTCGAGTGTCGTCAATATTCTTATCGCGATAAACATCGTGATGTTTATCGGCACGTCAGGAAATCAGAGTGGATTAAACGATCTGCTTGCATTGCACTTTTCCCAAAACGAAAACTACCATGTATGGCAATACGTGACTCACATGTTTATGCATGGAAGTTTGCCACACTTACTGTTCAATATGTTCGCATTGTGGATGTTTGGTACTCAACTGGAAAAAGTCCTCGGTAAATCGCGCTTTATCCTGTTTTACTTTGCCTGCGGTATTGGCGCGGCGTTAATCTACAATGCGGTTAACCAGTTCCAGTTTAATGAAGTTTACGACATTCTGGTTAATGCAGGTATCAGTACCGCTGAAATTAGCTCAATGATTACGCAGCAGGTTTATCCACCGAAAATACTCAGCGCCGATCAAGCTTCAACCATGCTTAATATCTATCATGCGCCTATGGTTGGTGCTTCTGGGGCCATTTACGGCGTGTTGGTGGCATACGCGCTGACCTTTCCTAACGCCAAGCTGATGCTGATATTTATTCCTTATCCGATTGCGGCCAAGTATTTTGTGCCGGTCCTTATTGCTATAGACCTGTTTTCTGGGGTTACAGGATTTTCATTATTTGGTGGCGGTGTTGCTCACTTTGCACATGTTGGCGGTGCCATTATTGGTTTTATTTTAATGCTGGTATGGCGAAATATTATCAAGAGAAGCCAATCCTATACTGGCTTTTAACTGCCTGAAATTTGTTAGAAAGAAATGAGAAACGCAATACGTTTTACATTTCAAATACAAGAATCAAAATGACAACATAAAAACACGCATCTATTCATCATGGGTTTGGTTTAAACATGCTATTTTTCAAGTATTTATAACAAATACTAGATACCAGACCTAACTATTTTGATACGACGTTACTTATTAATTTTGATTGCTCTATGCCCAGTCATTGCTGGCGCATACCCGATTACGTCTTACCTTGAGATGGTAAAAGTCAGCAGTGTCAGTAATTCGTGGAAATCATTAACGTTAGATAATTCCTACTCTAATCCGGTTGTTGCCTGTACCTATAACTTAACATCGGGTGCGAATGCAGAGGGTTCGGTCAGAGTACAAGTGCTTGGGTCAACAATTCTAGTTAGAGTGCAACGCCCGCTAAATGGTGCTGTTAGCGCATCTGATGTGTACTGTACAGTCTCTGAAGCTGGCTCATACACCTCCCCGATAAAATACGAAGCGTATACCATCGATTCAACCCAGACCAACAGTAATGGTAATTGGGGGATTCCTAAAACAATTAATGTCACCGGTTCTAAAGTTCAAAACTATACCAATCCCGTAGTCACGGGTCAGGTAATGAGCTTTAACGATCCAAATTTTGTCACTTTCTGGTCAAGCGCTTGTAATAAAAACAACCCCGCCACCAACGCTGCTATCTGTGTAGGGAAGCATACAGGTGAATCGGATATTACCACCGAATATACCGAAACCTTAGGGTACTTCATTGCAGAACAAGCTGAATATACCTTAGCCAATGCTCATGTAAAAATTGCTTTGGGTGCGGATACTGTAAGAGGCGCAGTGACGCCCACACCTGCACCTCCGTATAACTATACTTTGCCGCGTTCTTACAGTTACGCAACAGCAACACTCTCAGCGATGGATGGTGGTGATGGAGGCTGGGCCGTTCTCTATGGATCAAACCCTATCTCCACTTCTATCAGCTTAGCGATTGATGAGGATACCGTCAGAAATACCGAGAGAAACCATACAACAGAGCAAGTGGCTTACTGGGTTATGGAGCCCATTCAACATCCAGAATTAAGCTTGAAGAAAACCATCGCGACAATTTACGACCCAATCAATCTGACAAGCAACCCAAAATCGATACCAGGCGCAGTGCTGGAATATACGCTTCTGGGGGAAAATTCTGGTGACGGTCCTGCAGATAATAATTCCATCGTATTAACCGACTTAGTGCCGGCAAACACAAAATTGTGTGTGGCTGATATCGCTAATTGTAAAGCACCCTACTTTACCAATGGCGCACAAAATAGTGGCTTAAGCCTCGCTTCGACAACGTATTCGAACGACAATGGCGCTACTTACACCTTTACCGCAACTCCCGATGCTGAAGGTGCAAATACCCTGGTAACGAATTTTAAAACCGCAATGAGTGGAAGTTTTCTACCACAAACAGGCGCTACCGCTCCTTCGTTTACGGTAAAGTTTAGAGTGATACTGGACTAGCAACTCACGTATTCAAGTGAATTGCGTTATAGCAAAAAATATAAGGGCTTATTCTAATGCGGGACGACTATCAACCATAATGCGATCCAAATCCTGTTGCGCTTTTTTCGGGTTTGCCTTGTCATTATCATCCATCATTTCACAGCCATCCTTAATCATTTCAGCAATGGTCGAAGGATAGTAACGGCAATCTTCAGGTCGATCGAAATAGATATCGCAGGTGTACACATTGGAGTCTGGTGCTTTTCTCAACCACGGGCAAAGCTCAATCAGTTTACCAGTTTCCGGGCTCGTCCAGATTTTGCTATTAGCGACATACTCTGCAATATCAGGCCGGAAGACCTCCCAATATTCGATTTCATCTGGCGAAGCTGAGAGCTGACCATTGCTGTATTTGATACAGCATTTTCCGCATGAATTACATTCTTTGATAAGCGCCTCTCCTTACTGCGATAAATCTAAGACGATAATGATAATAATGGCACCCCCCACCTTTGGGGCACTTTTTTCTGTTTTGTTTACTGCTTTATCGGTTACTCGTTTGATTTTGCCTTAACCGCATTATAAATAATCATGAGAATTAAAGAGCTTATCGCACCCGACGGCACCGCCAGCACTATCATAAAAAAGTAACCCGCACTCTCGCCGAACACAGAATATACGAGCACCGTCAAAATCGTTGCAATCACCATTGTGCCGAGCGCTATAGTAAGAAATATATTTTTATTTTCGTTAGTCATTCTGTATTTGTTTTAATGTTCAATTGCATCATAAAATCACAACATCAAGGCGCTTGGTAAGCGGGTAATTCAACCACATAAGCATCTACCGATTGACCATCGTCAGCACCACTCCAGTCAGAGCCAAACAACACACGAGTTCCCGATGGGCTAATCACCGCATGCGGCTCACCCCAGTAATCAAACTCATTTTCATCAGCACGATGATGTCCAATGCGATACACCTGCACATTATCCTTATCTTGCACGTTTGCAATGATCAATTCCTGATCTAACAATGCTTGGCCGTCTTCCTGATATCCAACCATCGATGCAGCGATCCAGCCAGGATTACGATGCGCCAATGCCGAAATATGCGTACCCGTTTTGGCATAATCATAACCTTGCCTCTGACTAATCACATCAAAACATTCAGCCGTTGTGAGGTCATGCGCAATGATATTCCCATCACAACCACCCTGAGGACCTGGGTTAAATTCGACGGAGAATAAGGCATCATTACCATTTCCTAAACGGCCCAGACTTTCATGTTCTGGATTATTCTTATTCAATTGGCGTAACGCGACACCATCTGCACCATAAACCGTTGTGTGATGAAAATAGCGCTTTCCACTGGGTGTTGGCATCGGTGCCAAATAACGCACATCAGACATGCTAAACGTGGTTAAGGTATCCGTAGAAATCCGATAAGAAAATGCAACATCATTGGCACAACGGAAACCAAACACGTCAGAATCGTAAGACATCATCTGTACATCGTTACCCAGGTTCACACTGTACTGATCGCAATTCGACTTTGCTGCCAGATTCACCAATACCTTCTTGTTGCGCGTGCTTACGGAATAGCGGATTAAATCCGCGGTGATTTTATCGACATAGTAAAAGTTATCGGGGTTTACATAATCCCAGAAAATCTGTTCGATATCATCGGGGATAACATCATCCAGATTGCGAATAAAGACATAAGTGTGGCCATCCAGTAATTGATGAACGCCATTCGCCTGATCGTATAAAAGCATAAACGATTCATCCGCATTCCATGCCTGAATCGTGCTGTACATCGGTTTAATGACATTTCCCGTACCCGCATTACTGATACGACGAATGCTGGTGCCAAATGACGGGTCGGTGATCGCTTCGAGATAAGCAGGTTTGGCGATATCCTGCATCGGGTGAAACGCCATATCATTCGCGGTCAACCCTTGTGCTGGGTTTGCAGAACTCGGGATTGGATTAATTTCTGTTTCTGTTTCTGTTTCTGTTTCTGTTTCTGTTTCTGTTTCTGTTTCTGTTTCTGTTTCTGTTTCTGTTTCTGTTTCTGTTTCTGTTTCTACAGGAGTATCGACTTCGTCTTCTGTGTTGCCAGTTATTTCGTCAGAATTGACACTACTGGAATTTGATCCACCACCACAGGCTATCAGTAATAAAAACAGTGGTAGAACTAACCATTTATGATTTGAATGATTCATTGCGAAGCCCGTGCAGTAAATTGATAAGGTTAATGACTAGATAATGTTAAGGCACTAAAGTTCAAACATACACCAGGCTTTGCTAATCTAAGCAAAGCCACCCCCCTACTTACAGGGCTTTTTTTAGCCGGTATTAACGAAACCCGTTAACGCTCTACAAAGGCGCGTTCAATCACGTAATGTCCTAATTTACCCTTGTTAAATTCCACAAAGCCCATGCCATCAAGAATGCCACACATCTCTTCTAACATTGATGGACTGCCGCACAGCATAAAGCGGTCGTCTTCCGGATTGGCTTTGGGTAAACCGATATCTTCGAATAATTTACCCGACTGAATCAAATTGGATAATCTGCCCTGATTGCGAAATTCCTCGCGGGTCACAGTGGGATAATAGATAAGCTTTTCTTTCACTAAATCGCCGAAGTATTCGTTATTCGGTAATTCGTTGGAGATGTAGTTTTCATAAGCGAGTTCAGAAACCGTGCGCACGCCATGTGTAAGAATCACTTTGTCGTAACGCTCATAAATATCCGGGTCTTTGATAATGCTCATAAACGGTGCTAAACCGGTACCGGTGCTGATTAAATACAGGTGCTTGCCAGGAAGCAAATTATCCGCAATCAACGTGCCTGTTGGCTTGGTGCTGACTAATACCTCATCGCCAATTTTAAGATTACGTAGTCGAGACGTTAACGGACCGTCCGTAACTTTGATGCTGAAAAACTCGAGCTCTTCTTCGTAATTGGCACTGGCAATACTGTATGCACGGGTTAACGGTTTCCCTTCAACCTCTAAACCAATCATCACAAAGTGACCATTATGAAAACGAAAATTGTGTTCACGAGTGGTTTTAAATGAGAATAAAGAATCATTCCAGTGATGAACATCTGTCACTGTCTCAGTTACGAGTTTAGCCATAATAAAAGTCTTCTTATGTTTGAATTAGGTTTTGATTTAGGTTTAGAAATAAAAAATAAAGATTGGGTTAACGATCAAATAAACAAGGCGGGCGATTATCACTCATTGATTAAACGGTTTCTAGTTCTATTAAATACAGTGATGTTTTAACTTTTGTTTTAATCTTTTTTTTAAACTTAGTTTAGTTTCGCTTTGTTACCGACCCTTCCCTATAGGCGATTACATTCTTGTTTTTATCCGTGACTGTCATTAAACGTTAACAATAACTCAGTATGGTGCAGCAATTTTTAATGAGTAGGATATTAACCATGCGCTTAAACCGAAACCTTCCCCCTCTAGCAGTTTTACTGCTCTCATCTACACTGATTGCGTGTAATTCATCGAGCGACGATAAATCCGCAAAAATCGAAGGATACGTTGATTCTGTAGCAACGTTGGACTTTCAATCATTCAACGCTCAAGAGAACGCTCTGGAAGCTAAAGGCTTACGTGTTTTTGGTCCAAATGCCGATTTAGCCGCTGACCTTGAGCCTGAATATGTGACAGTTTCTGCCGATTCCACAACAGCATGGGTCTCATTACAGGAAAATAATGGTATCGCTAAAGTAGATCTACTGTCAGCGACAATCACAGATATATTCCCATTGGGTTTTAAAGACCATGGCGCCGCGGGCAATGAACTGGACGCCAGTGATAAAGACGACGATGCAGTTATCCTGCGTTCGTTCCCAAATCTCAAAGGCATGTATCAACCAGATGGTATCGCCAGTTTCGAACAAGATGGCGTAACGTATATCGTTTCTGCTAATGAAGGTGATGCACGCGAATACGATGGCTTTGTAGAAGAATCACGCGTTGAAGATATCACTTTAAATGCAAGCGCATTTCCAGATGCTGCCACCCTTCAAGACGAGACAATTTTAGGTCGTTTAAACATCACTCAAAACCTGACATCTGCAGTTACTCAAAGCACGCCTTATACAACTTTGAATAGTTATGGCGCACGCTCATTCAGTATCTGGAATGGCGAAACAGGTGCACTCGTTTTTGATAGCGGTAGCGACTTGGCCAAACAAGCCGTGACAGCAGGTGTTTATCCTGATGGACGAAGCGACTCGAAAGGTACAGAACCTGAGAATGTCGCAATCGGTACTGTCGCTGGCAAACGTTTGGCATTTATCGGATTAGAGCGCGCAAACGCAGTCGCTGTTTATGATATTAGCGATTTAAGTGATGTAACGTTTGTGGAAATGCTCACCCATGCGGATGATGTAGCCCCAGAAGGTATTCTATTTATATCTGCTGATGACAGCCCGAATGAACTTGCAACACTGATCGTTTCTAATGAAGTGTCAGGCAGCATCACCATTTATGAAGCAGATGCTGATGGTAAATTTGGTACGAATACAGGACGTCTTGTTCTTGTGGGTGGCGAAGCAGCGGCTGAAATCAGCGCTTATGACAAAACCACTAAACGTTTATTTGTACTCAATAACGGTGAAGACTTAACGGCATCACAAGTCGATGTAATCGATATCAGCGATACTGCGAACCCTGTTCTCGAATCAAGCATTAGCACCAGTACGCTAGGCGGTGGAATAAACTCAGTGGCCGTATCGAATGGTTTACTCGCTGTGGCAATTCAGGCAGATGAAAAAACAGATGCGGGAAAAGTAGCCATCTACGATACCGACACGCTCAGCCTGATTGATTCTGCAGTTGTTGGTGCGCTGCCTGATATGGTTACATTTAGTAAAGATGGAACCATGATCATTACTGCTGATGAAGGTGAGCCAAACGATGATTACAGTATCGACCCAATAGGTTCGGTGTCGATAATTCGCTTAAAATAGAAAGATACCAATTACGATCAGCAATCAACTTAATGCTAGCGCTTCGTTCTGAAGCGCTAGCAACACTTCAATAGGCACCCCCCACCTTTGGGGCACTTTTTTTCAAAGACATTAACTACAAATCGTTAATACTCAATTTGACCGGTAACGTTTTCATTAAGCCACTTTGCTAACTCTGGCTTTCCTAACCGTCCTGACTGACATATAAATATTCAACGCAAGGCCTGTTAGGATCAATAATGCTGCAATAATTTTCCAGATCGGCATGGGTTCACCTAACATCAAATACGAAGCCATCATTCCGGATACAGGAACCAGTAACGCCCAGGGTGTCACCACCGAAGCATTGTAACGACTGATTAAATAATTCCAGATGCCATAACCGATCAGCGTATTTCCGATGGTTTGCCACAACACCACGTAAACGCTAGTCATTGATGCCGATTGGATACTGCTTTTCATCAACGTCCAACCTTCAAAATACAGCGACATTGCAAACAATACAGGCACGGTAAACAACGACGAATAAGCGAGAAACGCAATAATATCAACCTTACCCGCTTTCTTGATCACCATATTCCCCATGGCCCAACTCATCGCCGCAATCAACACCAGAACCAGACCTAATAGTGTTGTGTTGTCATCGACCTTACTGCCGATTAAAGCGATGCCAGAAAAACTAATCAGCAATGCAATCCATTGCGCTGGCTTTATCGTTTCTTTGAACATAAAGATCGCGAAGATAATACTGAAGAAAATCTGCGTTTGTACCACCAGAGATGCAAGGCCTGGCGATATATCATTTTGCATCGCATAAAACAGCACACCAAACTGGCCGAAACCAATTAACAATCCATACGCCGCTATTAACCCCCAACCCGCTTTGGGACGCTTCATAAAAAAGACCAGAGGGAATGCCACTAAAAAGAAGCGAATCGCAGCAAATAAAAATGGTGGCAACTCATCCAGACCGTATTTAATAAATACGAAATTTGTACCCCAAATCAAGGTAACAAAGAAAGCGAGAAGCTGATGTGATTTACTCATGACAATGCTCGAGGTAACGTCTATAAACCCAAAAAAAGTAATTTGGATGAAACTAATTTTGTAAATTAGCACCAAGATCTGCTGATAAATAGACACAGTTGCGATTAAATCTGTACTTGAACATGGCGCATATCAACTTACTTATTTGTTTAAATGTTCTAAGCTATAAATAAATGTTAAGGTGAAGTCATTCACATCAAACAAGGGGTTCTAATATTTTCTTATATTTTTTTATAGAAAAAGTTCTGTAAACACCCTGTGAGCAGCTCCGTGAGAGAGCTCAGTAAAATAGCAAAAACACTATGAAACACTTAAAACTAACCTAAAAAAACAGCTTTTAATAAATGGATTTAACAACACTTCCCGACACAAAAAATTGGTTAATTTTTACTGATCTCGACGGTACTTTATTAGACCATCATGATTATCGTTTCACTGCTGCCCAACCAGCATTAAAACAACTCAAACAACGTGGCATTCCGGTAATCATAAACTCCAGTAAAACCCTTGCTGAAATTGCACAGATTTCCAGCGATTTAGGTATGAATACCCCTCAAATTGCAGAAAATGGCAGTATCATTTTCGACCCTGAAGAAACGCAGACACATATTTTAGGCGCAGATTACACAACAATTTGTCAGGTGCTAGATGCCCTGAGACGAGAACATGGATATTGCTTTAACGGTTTTCATGACTGGAGTGCAGAGCAAATCGTTGAACACACTGGCTTAAGCCTTCAGGCAGCAAGAAATGCAGCCCAACGCCAAGGCAGTGAACCCTTATTATGGGAAGATGACGAAGCGCTGATCGAAGATTTCCGTCAATACTTAAAACAACATGGTCTAGAATTAAAACGGGGTGGACGTTTTTGGCATGTAATGGGACAAACCGATAAAGTTGAAGCGATGCATTTTGTGCAGAAACATCTAAATAATAACTCGAAAGCTTTTACCATTGCCCTTGGCGATAGTGCGAATGATAAAGACATGCTGACAGCAGCCAATGTCGCGATTATCGTCAGCAACCCAAAAGGCACACCGTTTACTATCGACGCGAATAAAAGACCAACACCCAATCACCTGATAAAAACCACATTAGAAGGCCCTGCTGGTTGGAACGAAGCAATAATGCAACTCTTGCAGGGATCAACAACAAACTAGCAGATAGTCAAAAGAAAGAATTACAGAAAGAAACTCACTCAAAAATAAAAAGGATGTCATGTCAGACTTTAAACAAACAGGACCAATTACAACACTCCACAAATTACCGGGTGCGTCATTAGAAAAAATTGAGAATGAATTAAGACGCCTATCCAAAAGACATCCAATGACTCTCATCCTGCCCTCCTTATTTTCTGAACTGGAAGGCCCTGCATTATCGGGAATTTTAGATGAGCTACAACATGCCGATTACATCAATGAAATCGTCATTGGTCTGGATCAGGCAGATCAAAAACAGTTTGATTATGCACGTGAGTTCTTTTCCAGATTACCCCAGAAAAAACGCATTCTTTGGAATGACGGACCTCGCTTAAAAGCCGTTGCTAAAATGCTGGAAGACAAAAAACTGGCGCCCGATCAACCCGGCAAAGGACGCAATGTCTGGTACTGCATGGGCTATATTCTAGCTGCTAATAACAGTAAAGCGATTGCCCTACACGATTGCGATATTCTTACCTATACCCGTGAAATTCCGGCTCGGCTGTTTTACCCCATTGCCAACCCTGCACTGGATTTTGAATTCTGTAAGGGCTATTACGCCCGCGTAAATGCTAAACAACAACTCAGTGGTCGTGTCACACGTTTATTTGTACAACCGATGTTGCTGGCGCTGAAAAAGGTATTAGGTAATATCGAATACATCGAATTTCTCGATGCATTCCGCTACCCATTATCAGGTGAATTCTCCATGAGTGATGACATGCTCAACTCAATGCGAATCCCGAGTGACTGGGGTCTGGAAATCGGCATACTCTCCGAAGCTTATCGCAACACATCGCCACGACGCGTTTGTCAGGTTGATATTGCCGATAATTACGATCACAAGCATCAGGAAATGGGTGGCGAAGATCACACACAAGGCTTGTCTCGCATGAGTCATGAAATTACCAAAGCGCTGTTTAGAAAATTAGGTACTGAAGGCCATGCGATGAATAAAGCCTTCTTCCGCGCAGTAAAAGCCACCTACCTGCGCGAAGCATTAGACTTGCTGGATAACTTTAACGCAGATGCGCAAATTAATGGTTTAACCATGGATATCCATGCCGAAGAAAAGACCATCGAACTCTTCGCCAGCAGTATTATTGAAGCGGGTGAAACCTATCTGAAAAACCCGATGGAAGTGCCTTTCATCCCTAACTGGCGTCGTGTATTCAGCGCTGTACCAGATTTAACCGATCAAATACTGGAAGCGGTTGAACTGGACAACGCCTGATAATTAAATGAAAAGAAGCGAATCAAACGTCGCTTCAAATACGGATGAGTTATACAGACACTGCCAACCAAAGACAGGCATACGGCTTTAACACCAGCATATTGCCTTCTCTTTCTGGTTCTACGTCATAGAGAACATTTTTCCATTCGCCCGGTTCACCAAGAATCGGGCGTATTTTCGCATCATCCAGATACTGATTCACTTTACTGAAATTATATAAAGCCACAATCTTCTGTTTACAATCCAGCGAAACACGCACCACGCCTAACACCTTGTCATCCAGATCTAGCACATCCTGCGTTGCATCTGGGTGGAAAGCAGCCTGCTCGCGGCGCACTTTGATGCGGCGCAAATACTCATTCATTAAAAGATGCGTACTACTCTCTGGTACTTCCAGCAAAGCTTCTAACTCATCAATATTCCATTGATGACGATTGATCGAACGCGTCGTACCTGTGACTTCGACGTGTTCGTGATCGTTCGGCGTAGCGAGCAAGGAATGAATATAAATACCCGGAATACCACGCATCGACAAAGCAACTGTTTGTGACAGAAGAAAACGCGCGACTTGCCATGGTGCAGACTGATTACCCGGATTTCTAAACGCATCGAAATACGTTACATTGATTTCATACGGGACATTCTTACCTTCAACATTCTTGCGGGTAGAAATATACGCACCACCGGCACGCATATCCTCAAGCAACTGTTTTAGCTCATCTTCAGGAATCAATCCTTCCAGTGGACGAACGCCGATTCCATCGTGCGATGCCGTAAAGTTAAAATAGGTACACCCCTCTGGCGGTGGCGTTAGATGTTTCAACCATTCATATAAGTAAAGGGTATTACTGGTGTGAATCGCGTGTAGCAACAACGGTGGCAAACTAAACTGATACACCATCTGGGCTTCATCGCCTTCACCAAAATAACTGATGTTTTCTTCGTGCGGCACATTCGTTTCTGTTAATAGAATTGCCCCTGGGCTTACCGCGTCCGTCACATCGCGTAATAGTTTCACCACCTCGTGTGTTTGAGGTAAATGCAAACAAGACGTGCCCTCTTCTTTCCATAAGAAAGCAATTGCATCAAGACGCGTAATGCGCGAACCCTGGCTGATATAAAACAGCAAAATATCCAGCATTTCCAACAACACTTTGGGGTTCTTGTAATTTAAGTCGACCTGATCTGCACTAAACGTCGTCCAGACATGGCGAATACCGGAATGCGTCGGGATATCCGTCAACAACGGCGTACTTCTGGGACGCACCACGTGAGACCAGTCTTTGTTTGGATCTTCGTAAATGAAGAAATCTTTATAAGGGTCGCGATCAGCACGAAAATCAGAGAAATACAGACTCACGCGCGAACAATGGTTCAATACGAAATCAAACATCAGATTGAAATTTTCACCGAGCTTATCTACATCATCCCAGGTGCCTAAATCCGACCGAATCACACGATAGTCAGCAACAGAAAAACCATCGTCAGACGTGTAAGGAAAAATCGGCAATAAATGAATCACATTAAAATAATCACTGAGGCGTTTATCAGCAAATTCTTTAAGGGTTTGTAGCGATGCTTTTTCAGGCGTACCTTGATTGGTACTTTCCTGCTGTGAACTCGATTGAATCGAGTCACCATAACTAATCAGGGTGACGTCTTTCTCATCCCAATGGCTTTTGAAATGGTGTTTATCAATCGCTTTCTGATATTTCTGTATGCGCTGTTCTAACTCGGGAATAAACCATTCTGCGACCTCCTCACCGTACAAAAAATTTAAACGGGTAACTATCTGGCTGATAGTGTCTGCAGGAAGTTTCTTCATACTTAAGTACTTTCTGGTGAGTTAGGAATTTAAAATATATCTTAATTAAACATTATAATCTTGGTTAAAACGCGGTTTGGATATAGAAATACTAACCCGCTTGTTTAAATTAGATAACCTGTAATATTAGTTACTTAATAATTTTTTATATATTTTTAGACGTTTTAAAGTCATTTATCCAATAGGCATCAGACTTTTTTCTCTCAAAAAACTTCTGGACGAATATTATTTTTGCTTCTATAAGAAATACTGATACATCGTTCAAATCACATATATACACAACAATAATACGTATTTCGTTGTATCAAATAACAGACTTAATCGAGTTATTGAAAATATTGGATTTGACTGTTAGTTGGAAAATGTCAGAAAAAACAATGTAAGCAATACCTGTCAGATCAAGTCTAAACATCTATCAACTTGAGGGAAAAACGATGCGACTTAAAATAATCTTACTACTTAGTATTTGTTTCACTTTTGTGGCTTGCGGTGGCGGAGGAAGTAACTCTGACACAAATGACGATATGACCGAAGATATGACATCTGAAGAAGATACAAATCCTGAAAACGACGATGATACTGAAGAATCTGATGACAGTTACAGCGACAGTGGCAGTGATAGTAACAATGACGACGGTTCTGATGATGGCGGTGAAACAGGCGGCGATGATACAGGTGGCTCCGCAGGAAATTGCATCACAATACCTCGCCCTATTGTAGGACAAAAAATCACCCTGAAAAGAACCAGCGATCAAGATAGTACCGTTAGTACAGAAACAGAAACCGTGACTGTCTCTAATAATACAACATTATCGTTAGATACCACCTACGAACAAAATGTTGCTGGCTTTAATATTTCCAGCACGGGTGATATGACATTCACCTATACCATAGCCAATAACTTTCGGGACATTACCAAATTAGAAACCAACTTAGTGACTAATAATTCACTCACAGGTGAAATTGAAACCAATCTGGTCAATGAATATTCACCTTACTGGCGAGTTGCCTCTGATGAAATTTGTGAAGGTCAAACGTGGACAACAGATTCGGTCGTAACCACCACGGTAACATCTAGTGCCGATCCATCTGCTAACACCATGACAAACAATCAAAATATCATATTCACCATAGAAAGCGTAAACATCCAGAAAACAGTAACCGCAGGAACCTTCTCGACTTATCAAATACGTCAGGAAGACGCTAATGGGGTAAATACCATCTGGTTTGATAAAGCCACGGGATTATGGGTAATTAGTGAAGGCCGAAATTCAGACGGTGATCTCATCGGAACAGCCGAACTCATTTCAATGGAACAGCTATAAGGTATCGTATTGATACATAAAAGACCATCCGACAAATGCCTAACAAAACGCATATAAACGTCGGATGGTTTTAACTCAATTGTCTATTCAACTAACCGAGTTTTTTATTATAAATAATCATTGTTTATTCGAATCAGTATTTATTGGCGTCTAATAAATATATCTAAGCCACCCCCCTACTTATAGGCAGTTTTTTTCAGCATCATTCTGGAGATAATGCCTCACTCTTGTAATGCCCAATAATCTTGAAATCAAACAACATATCATTCATTTGTGGGCCACCACCAATGTTGTGAACGATTAAAGGATTACTGGTATGTTCAGATACGTAATTCGAGACGATGCCGATATGCACCATGTTTGTTCCTTTCGCGCTACTGCCACTTGGTTTACTCAAATCCCAGGCGACGACATTACCTGCTAAGTAATCCATCGGGTCATCCGAGATGGGTAACGATGCGCCAGCGCGTTCGAAGAACGTCATTAAATTAGGCACACGCCGATGATCGATATTGGTATCCGGTTTAGACAGCTTCCATTTGTTGGGATAACTACGGAAATTACGCTTCATATCCTCGTGGACACGTTGTTGCAAATCGATCCCTAGGCCACGAAATGAGCGTATCACCACATCGGTACAAACGCCGATATCTGCAGGAACATCACCCATAGGATATGCAATTTTGCGATAACTACCGTCGTATCTGACATTAGATTGAAGGCGCAATTCAGCTTGAATCGCCAAGTGATCCTGAAACGTTAATTCTCTCTCTGGCTCCACATCGATTTCTTGCTGATCAGTAGTGAGTTGAGTGTGGCTGGGCTTTGTACTCTGGTCGATATTCACATCGTCAATAATTGCATCGCCGATAATGACATCGCGGATAATGGCATCGCCGTTAAGAGTATCGTCTTTGAATATGTGATGTTTGATCGATGAAAGCTGCACAGTAGCAACTAAACCAACTATTAAGGCGAGTAATAATATTGCTGTTCGGACATGGTGCTGTGTGCTTTTCATGATTACGTTTGCCACCCCCCTACTTTGAATGATATTTACGTTTTATAAGGATACTTTTTTTCATTAATTTCTAAAAATGTAAATCGATCACATTTTGAATCCTGAGTCACGTTTAAAATAACGACTAATAGCATACGCTGATATCGCAAAACAACGCAAATGACAACATTCAAAAAGGAATAATATGTGCGACATATTACCGGGAGGTAGAAGAGTCAGACACAGGATGCCAAGGCATCCTCAATGTTATGAAACCAATCCACCGCCAGAAAATTCACCAACAACGCGTGGTACAACAGGTACTAACAGCAACCTTCAACGACAATATCAAAGACGTTTCGAGCTTTCACTGGAACGTGCTGGCATCAATGAAGCGATAGAACGACTTCATGCCACATTACTCTCCGAAGCCCGCCGTATGAGTGCCAGCATGTCATACGAAAGCTTCACCACACTTGATGCTAACCCAAATCAGGCAATACGGCTGTTTCAATCAGTGCTTCAAAACGTACTAGAGAATATCCGCGATGCCGGCTTATCCAGAATGCTACCCCAATTCGTGATGAGATTAATGGGATCACCACTGACCTATCTAACTGGTCTTCAAAGCGTTTACGATCAAAGCCGTTGGGACTCTCGCGATGCAGGTCGACGCAATAGTTTTCGTACTCAACAGGTCTATGCGCACCTCATTTGGGTGTATGCCAGTAGCGCTTCAGACAACAATCTGCAACGCGCCATAGAGTACAACCAAACACTCGTCACTCAGGGACTAAGATACATACGCTGGAAAGAGCAAGAGTTACCGCGTCTTCGCGCATGGGTATTACAAAACACCACGGCCATAGATCGCGGCGGAACATGGGATGTACCTTCAACAGGATTAAGACATTACTGAAAATTTAACGCGATAAAGGAGTATTAAAATTGAATAAAGTTGATGTTGAAAAAATTTGGACAGATGTTCAAGGAGAAGCTGGCAACCGCTCTAAAGGATCATTCAAACGCGCGCTCTGGTACGGAAATAACAGCAAGGTATTCGGACAAAACAAAGGCGCACGAAAAGCCATTCGTAATGCACCCAAGCAAATTGCATTAGGGTCGCTGGATTTTGCAGGCATGGCCCCGGGGTTAGGTGCTGCTGTAGGCATGGTGGTCGATCAAGCCTTATCCGCAGGTAAGGACCTTTATAGTGCTGAGGTTAAGCCCTACTTAAAGCAAAAACCCACTTCAGCTGATGAACAATTGCGTAAACAGGTTAAGAGCTCCGTTAAGGACATGAAGTCTAATGCCTTTCAGGTAATGGATAGAAATCTGGTAAAACTGAAAGACTCCGGCAAAAAAGTAAGCCCATCCATTAGAGACTTAATGGCCGCTGCCCCAAGCGCGACGTATCAGAATTCATCCATGGGCGTTTCAATTGGCGGATCATCAGATGATGAGAAGCAAGCTAAAAAAGCACACGATGCTTTGCGCCAGATTGCAGAAACTGAGTATTATATAGACAAAGAAATGGGCATGGTTAAGGTCCTACAAGAAGCTTTGGTAGTTCTTGAAAAAGACCTCAACAAGATGCAAGTATCAACTCAGAAAGTGCGTAAAGAAGTGATGGATTATATTGAGAGTGCTTTATAGTTTAAAACTGAATATGTAATAACGGAATATTCAGTCGAATCATGATAACGCTTAAGTGAACTAGACTAACCAAAGTATATATTTTAATTTGAACACATAATTGGAAAGTAAATACATTATCTAAGGATAGGATTAAAAATGAAAACATTAAAAACATTTTTTGCAAAGCTTATTACTTTATCATTGCTGTTAATAGCAGTACCTTCTTCAGTATTTGCCGGAGATGCTAGTTTACCCGTCATTAATTTTGCTCTCCCAGCTGGAGCAACAGCTGTGCCTTCACTTTCAGGAACAATGCTTGTTATATTGAGTTTACTATTGTTCGTAGTAGCTCTTAAAATTTCCAAACAAAAAAATGCTAATACCGGAAAATTCTTTGTTACCTTAATAGGTGTCACAGCAATTGTTTCAGGCAGTGGCGGAATTAAGATGATATCTGAAGTTAATGCCGGTAATGATGCTGTATTTATTAATATTCCTGAAAACATTACAAGAACGTTAGATACATACACTCCATACACATTTAAAAACACGAATGCTCAAGCTTTAACAATCACTTTAGAAGAGAATGATTATTCTTGTATTTCATTGGATGGGGGTGCAACGCTTCCTTTGTGCAATGATGGTTCACTCGCCCCAGACTCCTCTTGTGGAATAGTATGTATTAATCCACCAGATTGAGAGTTTTAAGCTTTTAGAAATATTTGTAAGAAATTATTTTTAAACTGATTCGATTTCAGTTTAATTAACTTTATGTTTTTTGTGTAATTCGGGTTTAATTTACTTTATATACTACAAGCAAAAATCCTTAAAATAGACGTGAATTTAATAGAAATAAACCATAGTTTACTGGAAATACATCTTCCAGCAGTTTAATTTGCCGCCATTTTTGGTGGCATCTTTGGCGGCATAGTTTCCCAAAAAAAACTGAACATGATAGAGTCATAACAGTTTGAAGCTAATTTTCCTATGACGTCAACGGGGATTTGTATCTAGTGCTTTCAAGTTCACCGGTATAATTTATTTTCACCCCCCCCACCTTTGAATGATATTAGGTTTTTGTTTTTTGAAAACGTAAATAGAGCCGAGCTTGCGAGACAAAAGCTTTAGCTGACCCTTCAGGGTGAGGCGTAGCCGAATAATTTATGCTTTGCGGGGGCACTTTTTCAATGAATGAATGATTGATTGAACTGTCAGACAAGCATTGCGCCATCCGACCCACACTAATCATCTAAAAAACTGGCACCAAGGTTAACTTCGAATAATCAAGGTATTGCAATGGGTTCTCTTGCAAACCTGTATTTGTATAAAATCGGCTTAAATCATTTGAGCTTGAAGCAACCTCAATCGCCGCGCGTTGTGGGGCTGAATGGATCGCTTCCCTCATATTAAAAATGATGTTGTTATAGTCTGGTTTAAAGCCATTTATATTATTCGTAATTTGGCAATTCGACATATTCTTGAATTCAAATTCATTCGACACATTACCCAAAATTCTACAGTTTTTATTTTCAAAAACTTTGATCGAACCTGTCGCCTGTCGTTTGTTTTTTACCTGATCAACCAATAACACAAAATTACCGGCAACCACGTTATCAATCCCTCTGGATAGCGTCACACCATGATGTTGATTCGAGGCGCAGAAATTATTGATGATCTTTATATTGGCGTAAGGCAAAGACCTAAATCGTCCAAAAAAAGAATCTCCTTTTTCATCACGCGTAAAAAAGCACTGCCATCCCGTTAAATTAGGATTCCTCAACGGTGTCTTACCCACCAGCGAAACATTATTACGAATCGTGATATTGGTGTTATTGCGCTTCTGTTTACTGGTATATAAC
The DNA here is from genome assembly GCF_004339015.1 of Cocleimonas flava. Taxonomy (GTDB): domain Bacteria; phylum Pseudomonadota; class Gammaproteobacteria; order Thiotrichales; family Thiotrichaceae; genus Cocleimonas; species Cocleimonas flava. The sequence goes on from NZ_SMFQ01000004.1 coordinate 221,790, forward strand.
TGGATCATATCGCTATGAACATACTGTGTTTTGCGAAAGCGTTGTTTATAAAAAACAGGGGTTCGGGTATGCATTAAATTAGAATCGAATAATGCATTATTCACACCACCACCAGAAAACATATCGCTCGCCACTCTCACGGCTTTATTGGCTACCGCGTAAAATCCATTCATATCATGAAATTCAACCCCATGAAACAAATCGGTAAACAGCGTTCTATCGATGATAATGTTGTTACTTTGTTTAATCAGCAGACCTGATTGACTGGCCAGAATCGTATCGAGTTTTCCGCGTTTTAATGCGACTAGATTATTGTTTTTATCGCTAAAGTGTAAATTGCTTAAACGAACGTTATTTGAATTCCTGATCTGCCATGAGTAATTATTTCGGGCGGTATCCCATAAATTACTGACCTTAAAATGACTGATGGTGACATTGTGCAGATTTTCCCAGGTTATATTTTCCAGGAAAGGCGCCCTATTTTGACCCAACATACCAAGGATAAGCACCGGCGCATTAAAACGGCGCTTTTGTTTGTAATGGTAACGCTTATCTCTGAGGTTGCTTCTTACGACAATAATCTCGCCGCCCGTGGCATTATCTAAAACCTCTGACAGTTGCTGAAAATTAAACACGTTGAAGACAATATTATTATTGATAATGTCAGCAGCATTAATTTTATCCAGCTTGCTTGAAGATAAGCTTGGCATCTCGATTTGAAATTGAGAATTGTCCTTGGCATAACCCTTGGCAAAGGTTACAAACTCTTCTGCATAAGCGTGACTATTTGCGAAAAATAAAACGATTAACAGAATGGAATTAGCAATGTTTAATTGACGGAATAAGTGTTTCATATTGCCTTGTTGATTATTGTTATTATTAAAATCAGACCAGCTTTTCTAGTAAAAATTCAAAAATAAATATTTACTGAATAACTTAGTATATCTAGCCACTAATTAAGCAGAGCTTAATACGACATCACTATACATGGCATAGGTTGATCCAACAAAGTTATCCAATCACGTTTTATACGACCTACTTGATTGACGCCTACAAGTTAACGCGCAGGCTCATTGATCAAAATCACCGGCTTGGTATTTCAGTAACACAGCATCATTTGCTAAGGATGCCGCTTCAACCAAAGCCTTTCCGTGACAATCACCATCGACAGCCCAGTATTCATTATCTTCATGCACTACCGTTTTTACACCGGGTACTTTAGCAAGTGACTGATAAATCTCATTGTTGAATGCGGTTGCAACATCTCCACTTCTGAAAAACTCTCCTGAGGAAACCATCACCGACCACTCAAACTCATCGCCTATCGATTTTATTGCAGAAATTCCCTGCAATGATTTATTAAGGTTAGTCCCCACTCTTTCCCAAACTTCTAACACCTCATCGTCATTCACGTTTTGTTTTTCAACCATTACATCACCAATAGATGACGCACAGATACAAGGTCGCGCATCCTCTTTTTGTTTCTGGCGTTGCATATAATTTCGCCAAATCAGCAATAAAGCGCCACCACCAAAAAACAGCACGGATAAAACGCCAATCACCTTAGGTACTAAACCTGTTTGATTAAGCAGAAAGATACCAACCACAGCAAACAGTAAACTGCCAAGAATTGAACCAAGGGGTGTCGATAAGAAATGTTTCATAATGGATCAAGTCTAGATCATAAATGGAAACATTGATAAGTCACTTGAGTGTGAGACTCAGAAATAACGAAATAAAGGGTTCAAATAGTTTATTAAGCCACCCCCCGGCTTTGGGGGCACTTTTTTACAATGATTACTTTTACTTCGCTTTCACATAGCATTTACATAACTTTATTTAGTTTCTATCTGGAAATATTAACAAAGCATCCATCCCCCCAGAAATTTCGGATATGATTTACTCGTCAAGAAGATAGTATTAAGTTATCTATGATAAAAACCTATAAAAAAGCACGAGGGATTTAATAAACCATGGATGCCAAATTCAGAATAACTGAAGCAGATTACGTGAATGCCGGAAAACTCTTTAGCAGAACGACCACCAAGGTAAAACTCATTCTACTTCTGGGTGTGGTGCTTTTGGTATTGGGAGAAGTATTTGGTCCGCGCAGTTTGTCGGGGGCATTAATCGGCGGATTGCTGGGAGGCACTTTAGTCGCGGTACTGATTAAATACATCATCTCGCCCTACATGCTAAAACGACATTACCGCAAGTACAAAGCCATGCATGAAGAATTTACCATACAGCAACAGGATAATGGCGTATTCATAGGCTCTTCAAGTGGCGAAGGTATAGTCAAATGGGACAATATTCTGAAATGGCGGCAAAACGACGATTATATTTTGCTCTACCCGATGCCGCGTTTGTACCATATCGTGCCTAAATCAATCGCTAAGCACGGCTTTGATATTGATGGACTGGTCGAAAGCCTTAATAAACATGTCGGTTGCGAAACCTGATAAAAACTGATAAAAACGAAAAGAATAATTGCCACCCCCCGGCTTAGAGGCACTTTTTTATGAGCCGGTTTCACCCTCGTAATCAACGTAATCCAAGTAATCATTGTTTTTCGCAAACGATTTCATTCTCGAAGAGGACAATGCAGTACCGTAATTAAAATGACCCGTAATCCTGTGTTTGAACAACATGTCGTTTAACTCAGGGCCTGCTCCGATATTATGCACAATTAACGGATTACCCGTAATCGCAGAAACTGAATTAGACACAATGCCAATATGCGTGAGCCCTTGACCCAAATCCCAAGTCACGATATTCCCTACTTTATAATCCGCAGGGTTATGCGTAACGGCTAAGGATGCGCCAATACGCTTAAAATATGTGATCAAATTGGGGACACGCCGATGATCAATATTGGTATCAGGTTTAGATAATCGCCAATTATTCGGATAACGATGGAAATTACGTTTCATATCCTCATGCACACGTTGTTGCAGATCAATCCCTAAACCACGAAATGATCGAATCACAACGTCGGTACATACGCCGATGTTTTTAGGCACATCACCCATTGGATAGCCGATTTTCACATAGCGACCGTCATAGGTAACATTCGATTGCAGACGCAATTCAGCCTGTCTCGCGAGGTGATCCTGAAAAGATGAGATGGCGACAATGGGTGAGGCTTGAATGCTAGGTGTAGCTCTCGGTATTGATGCTCTTTGCAGCGCATCTTTAAGATCGTTTTCAATACTTTCTGTGAATTGCTCTGCGATTTTAAACTCAGAGAGTTTAAGTGTTGCAAGTTTAGCTACATCTTTATTTGCATCTTTATGTACATCAACAATTTCATTATCTTCATCGCTCGCTAACTCAAATAAAAAATAATAAGACTGATCAATATCCTGATGCGCTAACCCAAATTCATCTTCAGTTACACCTTTAATAACATCATCTCCAATATTCCAAGATGAAGGTTTCGCCTGTGTACCTTGAGCTGACCATACGTAAATGGTCGGTAAAGCATATTTTGCAGAGGATGTTTGCTTATTGATCGGTTGTTGATGAGCTACAGAATCGTGTGATTCAATTGTTTTCGACGCATCCGAAACACTTGGCAATGGTTGTTTCAGACTGCCCACTTTATTCAGCAATATCGTTTTGGCAACACCTAACAAACCGACGAATAAGGTCAGTAAAAGCAGTGTTTTCAAATAGGGAATGGTGAGTTTTTTCATTACCCTTACAGTAATAAATCATCCACACGGAATTGATAAGCGACATAAGAATAGAAGGTAGTAATTGTGCTTTGAATTGCTTTTATTAAGCCACCCCCTACCTTACGGGCACTTTTTCTGAATGAATAATAAAATAATGTAGGTTGGATAAGCATGGCGCCACCCGACTTATCCCACTAATCTCTTCAAGTCATACTTAAAAGCTCAGCATCTTTAATATTATGATCGCTCATATATTTCAATACTTCTGCCTTAAATGGTTTGTTATTTTTAAACTGCATCAATAATTGTTTAAACCATGACACCAAAATATCTTCTGAAATCACAGGTGCAAGTGCTCCAATATGTACTGCCTGCTTTTGCGTAAAATATAAATACCTGAAAACGATTAACAGCCTTTCCTTAACCGGTATATTTTTATAAATCGAATCGAATAAAGCATAGTCTTTATTTTTTTGTAGAAACTCACAGGCTTTAAACCATGCCATTTCATAACCGTATTTGTTAATACTAAAGTTCTTATGAAAACGAATATTATTTGTCGTACCCTGCACATGAAAATAACAGGTGTTGTACGAAATTCTAAACTTAATGCCTTTAACGCCGGTAGAATAAGGAGAACTGATTCTTCTCAATTCCTTAGCTGCAATATCGCGTTTACTACTTGCCAGGTTTTTTTCCATCATCCATTTTGCATGGAGTGATTTAGCATCTGATAAAATCTCATCTTCTGATTTATCCGTCGATTTAAAACTATAATACTTTTGCATTAATTTCGAATCGACCATAACAGCAACACGGACGCCGATGAACCCTGCCTTATGCTCGTCTTTTCTATACGTTCTAATCATATCTCTAACGATGTTAACTATTTGCAATGAGTAAATTCACATTATTAATTTACACAGATACCATCGAAAAACATAATTAAAGTATGGAAAGCCCTTAATTACTTATTTTAATTAGTTTTTATGTTAATTAGTTGTTTATTGGGCGTAGAAAAATCAGAAAGTTACCCCTCTACTTACCATGAGCTTTCCATTTCGTTTTTTGAAATGGACAACTCAGCCGAGGTGCAACCGAGACAACGCTGGAACGCAGTAACGACGACCCGAAGGGTGAGGCCTTAGCCGAATATTTATGCCGGAGTTTAGGACTAGCTCGTCTGTAACACAACTCTAGACCTTACGCGTGTATTTAGGTACTTTTTTCGATGACAAATAAAGTATGTAGGTCGGATAAGCAAAGCGCCATACAAGCTATTTGATAACTTTTCCCGGAGCTCGCGTTACTTAGCGAAGCCTCTCTTTAAATTTTTCTAAGAGTTCCATATCATCCCGCCCTACTGTTGGCACTATATTGTTATCCGCATCAAGCATGAATATCTCAGGGTTTTGAGGATCAGGGCTGGAATTATCTTGAATATTCTTAGGATCACTACCAAATATTTCCGGATCCAAAGTATTTTTATCAACATCGCCATCTATTAATGCATAAGGTTTTACTTTGTTATTTTTTCTAACATTTGCTGCAGATTGACGTCTTCTTTTAGTTTCTTTTTTCTTTCTCTCAATCTCAGCGACTACCTTATCTAACTTTTGAATCGCAGCCATTTCACTCTTACTAAATAGCGGTTTAGCAAAAGCAGGTGCAGAAAACACAAACATCACCATTAAAAATAAACTGAAGGATTTTAAAAGTTTCATAGTTAAATATTAGTCCATATTTTAAATATGTCTAATCAACCAATAAATATCACCGTCTGACTATCAAACACTTTTACTCAATGAACAATGAAAATGTACCTTGGATTAGCCTAGCGCCATCCGACATGACCATGATGATTTTCATACTATAGCTCTCATACAATAGCTCTCGTACTACAGCTCTCATACAAATGTCGGATGGCGTACCTTAACCGACCTACTTTGCTTTCAATGGTAATTCATAAACAGTAGGTATTTCACCAAGCTATTTTAAGAACGTGTGTTACAGTGATAAAGATAACTGCTTGAATCCACATTTTCTCTCCCGCCCTAATTATTGATTTCATATCTTTTTTCAAGCACAGGGAAACTCGCCATTATTTCGTTTACTCAAAATAATCTCACTTAAGTGTGCAAGAACACCCACTGAAAAAAACAATGAATACAGCAGCGAACGATTCGAGAAAACTGTTGGCGCTCAATAAACCTAAGGGTTATGTCGTCACGCGCTCTGATGAGCTAGGACGAAAAACAGTCTACGACCTTTTACCTCAATGGGTTTTTAATGATGGGTGGATGCCCATCGGACGACTAGACCTGGAATCCAAAGGGATTCTATTATTTACAACTAACGGCAAAATGGGTGAAAGACTCACCAGACCGGGGAATTGCATCAAAGTCTACGAGATTTGGGTCAGAGGTCACGTAACAGACGAGCATATTGCAGCCGCGCTGAAAGGCGTGGAAAGCAGAGAAGATATGCTGAAAGTGCTCAGTGTTGAAAGAAAAGGCACGGGAGGCGCAAAAACAAAACTTTGGGTAGCGATTGACGAAGGAAAAAACCGGCATATTCGTCGGCTTTTTGGCGCATTGAAAGATCCCAAATTTGCGACCGCTTTAAAAGTCTTAAAACTAACACGAATCAGTATTGGTAGTTTCAGACCAAACATCGAAAGCGGTAAATGGCGTTATCTATCTTTAGCGGAAGAAACAATGCTAATTAAGAATCTTAGTTAATATAAAAAACGATCTTTGACACCCCCCTAGTTTGAGGAGGTTTTTATATTTGATTAAGTAAAAATCGCGGATACAAAAAAGCCCGAAATTATCGGGCTTGTTATTAGTCAAACTATAGATGTCTAATATTTTATCTTGGATATCTAATTCCGCCAAAGCAGTTATTAGCGTATTTTTTAGCCCAGAATTTTCGCTTCTTTTCTAGACGATTATATTGGCTTGCTTTGTACCCTCTTTTCATACGATCTTCAGCTCTTTCCTTCATTTCTTCAATGTATGAACATTCCCGATCATTAATGTCTTTATCTAATTTCTTTTGCTTCCGAGCCTGAGCCTGTTTTTGTAATCTTATTTTTTGAGAATAATCAGACTGTAAGCGGTTGTTCATATCGTTATAAACGGGTTGTGGTATGTAATTACTCGTTTGCTTATATCTGCGGTTTTTTAATGATTCTGGCATAACGGTAACCTTTTTTTCACCTTGCCATTTTATGTAACCTTTCTTATGAGTATTATTATTCTTAACATTATGTCTTATTTGATTATTCATTGGAGTTAAAGTGCCAGTTTTTTGATAGACAACCTTAGATTGATAAGATGCTCCCTTTAAACGCTGACTATCGTTAAAATGCCCATTTTCTACATCTGGTAGATACCATGCGAAGAAATACAAAATTGCTGCTAAGCCCATTGACGGGACGATTATCATTGCAAGCTTTTCATAAGAATTCATATCTATACCGTTCCTTTTTATTCAGATTAGTATATTAGTTTTATATGTTACTTTGCATACCATTAGTCGTATGGCGAATAAGAAAGCGAATTATGGATAAATAACAGAAAATTACTTATGGGCTCTGTTTTTAAGTCATCCCCCTACTTTTTGGCACTTTTTATACTCTGACTCTATTACCATTCAAAACTATAAGTTTTAGCTTCATGCATACCCTTAATCAAATATCTTAGATTAAGTTTAGCCAATATATTATTATTAAATAATAAGCACAAAAACTAAATAATAAAAATAATAGAAAAGCTATGACAAAAATAATTAAAACATCTGTAATAGCTATATCTCTATTTATATTTATATCGCTTTTGACCACCAGTTACTTTTATATTAAATATAATAAATGGCACTTAATTATTGCCAATAAAACTAATCAAGATATAACTTTTGTAACTAATTACTGCTCTAGTTCCGATACAGAACTAAAGGTACCAAAAAATTCTTCAGAAAATTTCTCCTGTTATTCGGCAATAACGAACAAGAAACATATATGTGCAGATAAAATTGGTTGTACCTACATTCAACACGAATTTGATGATGGGTTTATCGGTGGATCTGTTATTGCTGATATATCTGTTTCTACCAATAGTTTTACTTTCGACTCACTTGAGCAATGGAAAGCGAAATTAGGAAGCACAAACAAAGAAACTGTATTATCGATAATTGAATTGAATAAAAACAACACCAATAGTGAAACTTACGGCTACCTAAAAAACATAGACACACGCCTCAGGCAGGATGAGGAGGTTATTTTTGCTGTCTTAAAATACCGCCCCAAAGAAATTACCTTAATCGATCAACACATAAAAGATCACGAATTCATTTTCAAAGCTTTAGAAACGAATCCATCTATCCTCTCTCACCTAAATGACCAATCGAAGAAAACCATGAATGTAGCAATGCAAAGAGACATCAAACTTTTTGCAAGGCTCAATAAAATTCTTCTTAACGATTTTGATTATGTAAAAACTCAGGTAATGAAAGATGGGCTTAATATTCAATTTGCCTCAGACCGTTTAAAACAAAATAAAGACATTGTTTTGCTGGCTGTCAAACAAAATGGAAGGGCTCTACAATACGCTGGAGATACCTTGAAAAATGATACAGAGATCGCATTAGCAGCAATAAAGAATACAGTCCACTCAATTGAATTTGCTGGAAAGGATATAAAGAAGAAGAAAGAAATCGCCTTAATCACAATAAAGGATTACCCACCAGCTATTAGATATTTTGACCCATCAATACAAAACGACGAGGATGTTTTAAAAATAATTTTAGATGAGGTTAAGCGGGAGATTACAAATTTATCCTATATTCAAGGTACATCGGTTGAAAAAAACAAAAGCTTCATGTTATCTGCAATCAAATTACAACCTAGAATATTTTACAGCTTATCAAATGAGTTTCAAAAAGATGAGGACATAGTACTTGTAGCTGTTAAACATAATGGTAGATTACTAAAAACATTAGATCCTAAATTAAAAAATCATAAGAAAATTGTTCTAACTGCTATAAGTAATGATGCAAATGCGATCCGATATGCAAGCAAAGCCTTACAAAAAGATCATGATGTGTTGCTTTTGGCTGCAAAAAATAAGACCTCTTTCATAGATGAAATAAACATACAGTCTATAAACAACAAAGAAATCGTAATGGAAGTACTTAAATACGATGTTGATTTAATTCATTATATGGACAGTAAATTTAAAAATGATAGAGATGTAATGTTGTTGGCTATTACAAAAAGTCATGAGAACCTACTTTTTACACCACTACCGCTGAGACTAAAAAGACAATTTTCTTTAGATGCCGTAAAACTAAATGGCTTAGCCTTGGAGTTTATAGGCTCAAGATATGAACCCAAAAGAAGTATCGTTTATGACTTAGGTCGTAAAAATAACCCGCTTAAAAACGACATAGAAATTATACTAGCGGCAGTTAAACAAAATGGCTTAGCCCTTCGCCACGCCCCAATCGAATTGCGCCGAGATAAAAATGTTGTATTTGAAGCCGTAAAACAAAACCCTAAAGCAATCGAATTCGCTGTTGGTACAGATGTCACTAATGAGGTTTACAATATGCAACAACGTTACAAGTCCAAGCTTAATAAAAGTTGAGGTTTAGGAAAACAATTTAGAGGATAAAAAAATAAAGCCACCCCCCTACTTTTGGGCTATTTTTTTATCGCCATACTTATAATGCCCAATAATCTTAAAATCAAACAACATATCATTCATTTGTGGGCCTGCTCCGATATTGTGAACAATCAAGGGATTACTCGTTAACTCAGATACGTAATTAGAGACGATTCCTATATGCAACAGTACTTTGCTCCTGCTCTTACCTTTTACTGCGTTTAAATCCCAAACGACAATATCCCCAGCAATATAATCCATCGGATCATCCTTAATCTTTAACGATGCGCCAGCGCGATTGAAGTAAGTCATCAGATTAGGCACACGCCGATGATCGATATTAGTATCAGGTCTAGACAGCTTCCATTTGTTGGGATAGCTGCGGAAATTACGTTTCATATCCTCATGAACACGTTGTTGCAGATCAAGACCCAAACCTCGAAACGATCGAATAACCACATCCGTACAGACGCCGATATTTTCAGGAACATCGCCCATCGGATAAGCAATTTTGCGATAACTACCGTCGTATCTAACATCAGACTGGAGACGTAATTCAGTTTGAATTGCCAAGTGATCCTGAAACGTTAATTCCTTCTCAGGTACTTCAACGATAGTTGGCTCAATAAGCTCAACATCGGTTTGACGCTGATCGGCATCTTGACTGGGGTTTGACTGGGGATTAATGTTTTTCGAGTGATCTTTTAATACATCGTCATTAAAAGTATCGCCGCTAAAAGTATCGTCTTTGAATTTATGATCTTTGATGAATGAAAGCTGCCCAGTAGCCAACAACGCGATCACTCCAACAAACCCAACCACTAAGACGAGTAATAGAATTGTTTTGCGATAATGGTTTTGTGTGCTTTTCATAGTTACGTTTGTCACACCCCCCACCTTTGGGGCACTTTTTTTATGAATCATTATTAGGTAGGTTGGATAAGCTTTATACCATCCTGTACGATCTTGATTGATCTCACACAAATGTTGGATGGCTTACCTTATCCGACTTACCCCACAAATCGCTTCAAGTCATACTTAAAAGCTCAGTATCTTTAATATTATGATCGCTCATATATTTTAATACTTCCGCCTTAAACGGCTTGTTACTTTTAAACTGCGTTAATAATTGTTTAAGCCACGACACCAAAATATCTTCAGGAATAATAGGTACGATAGCCTCAATGTGTACTGCCTGCTTTTGCGTAAAATATAAATACCTGAAAGCGATTAACAGCCTTTCCTTAACCGGTATATTTTTATAAATCGAATCGAATAAAGAATAGTCTTTATTTTTTTGTAGGAACTCACACGCTTTAAACCACGCCATTTCATAACCGTATTTGTTAATACTAAAGTTCTTATGAAAACGAATTTTATTCGTCATGCCCTGCACATAAAAATAACAAGTATTATGCGAAATTCTAAACTTAATCCCTTTAATTCCTGTAGAAAAAGGAGAACTAACCCGCCTCAATTCCTTAGCAGCAATATCGCGTTTACTGCTAGCCAGGTTTTTTTCCATCATCCATTTTGCATGAAGTGATTTAGCATCCGATAAAATCTCATCTTCTGATTGATCAGTAGATTTAAAAGTATAATACTTTTGCATTAATTTCGAATCGACCATAACAGCAACACGGATTCCGATAAATCCTGCCTTATGCTCGTCTTTTCTATAGGTTCTAATCATATCTATATAAAAATTAACGTCTGATATTTAATGAATTCATAAGATCAATTTACACAGATACCATCGAAAAACATAATAAAAGTATGAGGATGTGTTTAATTACTTCTGTTAATAAGTTTTTATGTTAATTACTTGTTTATTGGGAGTAGAAATAATCAGAAAGTCACCCCCTACTTACCATGAGCTTGCCATTTCGTTTTTTGAAATGGACAACTCAGACGAGGTGCAACCGAGACAACGTTGGAACGCAGTGACGACGACCCGAAGGGTGAGGCCTTAGCCGAATATTTATGCCAGAGCTTAGGACTAGCTCGTCTGTAAGACGACTCTAGACCTTACGCGTGTATTTAGGCGGTTTTTCTCGATGACAATTAAAAGTATGTAGGTCGGATAAGGCCTAGTTTCTCTTTAGCCTCTGCAAAACCGATGTATTTACCCTCTTCTATCTCTAGCAAGCCCTGAGCAATGGCTTTTACAAATGCTAATTCTTCACCATGTTTTTCAAACTCTTCAAGCCCCTGCACCACAGCCACTCCACAACCACGACTGGTTAAAAGAATGGGTCGATGAGAGTCCTTGGCATGATTGACAACCTTGCCAGGATTAACTTTAAGATCAGATAGAGAAATCACATCTTCGGAAAATTTAGTTTGCATAGCCTTGCCTTAAAGAACAGAAAGACCTGTTAATAGCACCTATTTAATGGACATGTCAAAAAACTTGGGAGGTTTACAAATGGCTTGTTGATAACACACAAAGATACAGACATCAGATAATAATTGGCAATATACCAACGATTATAAAAGGGGTGTCCAGTTACATAGCTAAATAAGAATAATGAAATAGCCCCCCCTAGTTTTGAATGATATTACGTTTTTGTCGCGTTTAAAAACGTAAATAGAATTTATGCTTTGCGAGGCAGTTTTTATCAATCAGAATCTTCCTTGGTTTCATGAGTAACCGTTTGTCGAGGATATATCAATAACTTACAGGCTCGTCTACCGGTTGAATATTGCTTATGAGCGTTTGGTTGTCCTATTTATTTCGGAGTAGAAATAATCAGAAAGTCACCCCCTACTTATGGGCACTTTTTCTCGATGAACAATAATATCGGTAGGTTGGATAAGCATAGCGCCACCCGACATGAATATGATTGATCTGATTGAAATGTCGGATGGCGTTCATTATCCGACCTACTGCGTTATATGTACTTTAAAAGTCACCCCCCTACTTTTGGGCGGTTTTATTCTCAGTACTTTCAATTTCTCGTTTTAACTTTTGTAACTGCAAATCAAAGTACTCATCTTGCTTAGGTTGTATTTTTGTATGCCATTGCCTAAAGCCATAAAACATCAGCAAAATTGCTATAGTTGTTGTCCCTGAAAGTCCATAGATATAGGTTTGTTTGTTTTTTACTTGAGCCTTAATACGTGCTTCAATAAATTTGCCAATACCAGTCTTTTCTTTTACTTCCTCTGTACCTGGAATACTCTCATATTCTTTAACTAGATAATGTAGTTTTTCGTTGGTAGAAGTACCAACCCATATAGTTCCTAAGATGCTGGTGATAAGTAGTAATAAACCAAACATGGCATAGAACTTGTAAATGTTGTCAGTAGGAAGAGGTATTTTAGATTCCATATTATTCCTAAGCGCTTTCATCCCAAAGAGTTATTGAATTGGACTTGTACCAAACTAAATCATTTTCAGCACTTAATAATAGAAACACCATTTCTTCGAGAATCTTCAACAAAAAATCTTCAAGAATTATCTTACATCCAATAGGATACTTTTCACTAGAGATATGAAATTCAGTTTCTTTATTATGAACAATTGAACAACGCACTTTATAAACTACACTAGAGAGAAATGTACTGATGTTTAATAATGTTAAAGAGTTGTAACTTTTAAACAATGACAACTTTTCTAAGAATTCCTCAATTTCAGCAACATTACTAGAATTCCTAGCTATAAAAGCTTTCCATTCATCATAAGCAAACTTATTAAAAGTATTGCCATCAAATGGCAATAAAAAGCTTCGTTCAAACAAATCTCTAATTGCTTTATTTTCATTGATTTCTACTGATTTATATAACCTTTTAAAGTCTCTTATTGAGAACATAGTATTCGTTGATGTTCGTTCAAGGCTTACAATTGGAGCTTTAAACATAAAATTTTCAATTATATGAAAAATTGAAAGATATTTTGTCAGTACATCTTTACGATTATTATATTCACCTAATATCCCAACTACATCTTCAAACTGAGCATAAGATAAACTTGGTGAATAAAGTTCGATTGAAGAATTTGAAGGTGTAGGCAGATAATCGATTACTGGAACTGTCTGTTCACCTGATGAAGCCATATGAATTTTAAGTAACTCAATAACATTTTTATTGGCTGATCCAGCAACCAAAACCGATTCATCACAAAAAAGTAATTCTTGAATAGTATTAAAATCAATATCACAAGATGATGAAAGTATTGAATACCAACATTCAATATCAGACTCAAAACAAATGAGTTCATTTAATGAAGTTTCATCAACAGGGTTAAACCATATTAGATTTTTAGAAGCATCCCCAAGGTTACTAGCGTACGCATGAGAGTCAAAACCAAGTTGTACTTCAGCAAATTGAAAGGAAATACCAATGTCTTCATCTTGAATTTCAGTAATATTTTCAATTATACGTTCTGAAATCATGATAATAAAAATAACCTTCGAATACGAAAAACCTGGAAACGCTGAAAAGTCATTATTAAATTGTAAAAACTGCTCTTTCAAAGAATCATAATTATTGTAAATAGTGCAGTTTCTTTTGCACGTTTGTAATTTAATTTTTTCTAAAGATATATTTTCTGTCAAACTATCAAATAAATTTTGTTTCTCTTCATCTAAGGTATTCCAATAAGTTTCTAACGCTTCAGATTCCTCAGATATATTTGAAATACAAGCTATAAGATCGGAATATAATGATTCAGCTTTTTTCACAAATCACCCCCTGAAAATATATCTCTCCAATTGATAGTTTCAGTGAAACCTGATTCTGAAAATTTTATAAAAGCATTATATATGTTCTTTTTATTTATATTTCCAATATTAACTTTTGCTAAATCAACACTATTTCTACATTCTTCATATTCTAGTAAGTTACATTTTTCGAAATTATCAGCAAGCCGACCTATGCATTCATCTATCTGATTAACATCAGATATTTGTTGTCCAATAGCTCCAAACAAAGATACAAGTGATACTTCTCTACCAACCCATTGAGTTCCTAGGTCTTGAAACTCTCTTTTGGCTGCCACATCAATTGCATATACAGATTTTATAAATTTCTCTATTAGTTCATATGAAAAATAACTCATAAGCTCATATAGCTTTTTTTCATCTTCTTGCATCTTTGCTATAAATTGAGTATTTGTTGTAACTGGCTTTTTATCTAAAAAAGAAATTAGTGCTGATATTAGATGTGAGAAATGATAAGTGCCTAGTTCTCTTTGTTTACTGAACGTAATACTAGAAACTTCCTTCTCTCTTTTTATTGAAATACTACCACTTTTAACATCTTCCATAATTGGAAGAATATTTTGAAATAACAATTCAAGTTGATGCTTTATGTTTACTGGTTTATGACCAGCATTCAAAACTAACATTTTTCTAACTTCATCTTCTGGAGATAATCCACTCCACAACTCGAACCATTGATAGTTAGCATCAAAACAATCATTAAGTTCATTTTCACCATGTTCTTCGAAGAATTTTTTGATTTCTATTAGTATGTTACTCGAAGAACCTATTTCTAAAAGTTGGTCACGAAATTTTCTTTTAAACTGAAAATCAGTTAATTGTTCATAGGCATCCTTTATATCCCTAAGAAAAAGCTCTTTTGTCTCATAAATTAGTTTCATTCGATGAGTTCTTTGAAGCCCATCTAGAATTTTAAAATCATCCACTATTTCGTTCTGTAACTCATTGACATCTTTATCTGATATCAAAGTAATTGAAGGAATGTGTCCTTTTTTAAGAATAGTATTAACTAATCTATCCAGATAAGAATTATTAACAATTGAACGTTGGACATCGTAATTATCGTAGTCGGAAGGTAAAGTTGAAATGTAATCTTTCAAGGAAGCTTTTATTAAAAGACAAGTACTGTTATTTTCTTCTTTTCTATCTAGTATTTCAAAATTCATAAATTAAGTTTTCATATTTATCGATTATGGTTGGTAATATTTTGTTTGTTTCATCATATATTTTTTCTTATTCTATTAATAGAATATATTTTGTATAAAAAGGACGCCCCTACTTTGAGGCACTTTTTGATTACGAAAGAAATATCAATAGTAGTTAATTGACCATCGTACATCGACGATTCCTTACAGAATCTACGATGAACTTTCTTGGCTCTTGGTGAGCCTCAGAAAGCTACTTTTTCTAACAACTGATCAATTCTAACCCTACTCTTAATCTCAAGCTTCACAACAAGAACTATCAAAACCACCTATCATCAATAAGATGAAATAATTCATCTGATATTATATTTTACAAACTACACAATGATTCGGACTAGCATGTGAAATATTACAAACCAGATTGGTATTCTATCGGAGGCAATGTAGATGCAAATGCTTCATTCAAAGAACAGAATACGTTTTGGTTGAATGAGTGCGATAAATGGTTGGCGCAGTTAGCGTCAGAACTGACGTCGAAACGAGCGCAGGAGCTAGCGCCAAGAACCAGCGAATCATATTCCACCGTAGAGTCACAGAACTTCATCATCTTAAGTGCTGAAGATGAGAAATACACGAATCATTTTCTTAAGTTCCTGGAATTCTCAAGAACGAAAATTTTAGATAATCTTAAAGATGTCGCATCAGATGACGGTTTTGCTAAACATGTTCTGATCATCACGGCTGATCAAGAGACGTATTATGATTATCTCTTCATGTTCTACCCCGAGGATTCAAAAGTCGGCTTAAGTGGCGGGGTGTATTTAAATGATGGATACGGCCATTTTGTTTTCCCATCACAAGAAATCTCTTTCACAGAATCAGTCGCTGCCCACGAATTAACTCATGCGTGTTTGGCTCATCTACCTATACCGCTCTGGTTAAATGAGGGGTTGGCGGTTTCGATGGAAGATGTTGTTTTGAATAGAAATCATTTTCAGATGAATACAGCCATTATTTTCAAACATCAAAAATACTGGAACGAGGATAATATTCAAGCCTTCTGGGATGGCTCCAGCTTTGGGAGTACAGGTGTTGGACAAGAACTCAGCTATCACTTGGGCCAGTTATTAGTGAGAAATATTTCTGAAGACTATGAACTGTTCGCACGTTTTTGCAATGACGCACATTTTAGTGATGGCGGTGAAAAAGCCTTTCTAGAATATTTCAATATTTCATTGGGTGATCTCATTGAGGGTTTACTAGGCGATGGAGACTGGAGCCCCAAATAAACATATCAGGCTGATACTGATAGCAGGTTGTTATAAGAACGGTTTAAATGAAATTAGGAAGGTGTTTTTAAAATGACACCCCCCTACTTATGAATGATATTACGTTTTTGTGTTTTAAAAACGTAAATAGAATTTATGCTTTGCGAGGCACTTTTTCGTAGCAGTAAATAACAACAGTGTTTGATCGACCACTGTCCATAGACGATTCCTTACAGAAACTACGATGAACTTTCTTGGCTCTTGCTGAGCCTCAGAAAGCTGCTTTTTCGATTAATCTCAAGATTACCGTTTTATTTGATCTGCTTGTTATCATTTTAAGAGTCCCATTCAGTAGACTAAGAAATATTCTATATATATTAGTTTTGTTTAACCGTTTTGTTTAACCGTTTAATTATGCCTTTTATCGTTAGAAGCACTATTACCCGCTATTCAGTGTTCTAATCCCTTCTACTAATAATTATTCAAATAAAAAATCATGATATCTCTCTTAGTTTTTAAATCCCTAAAATCTTATCTCTTAATTCTACTGATTGGTGGATTACAGATAACATCTCTTTACGCTGAAGAAATTTCAAACCCTATCAACGTGGGTGATATTGAAACTAACTCTAGTATTAAAAGTGATTGGCTTGGCTTAAATTATTTTCCACTTGATGATAGTGATGATATCCCTCAAACAGAGTCTGAAAGAATCAATTGGAAAGTCGCGACGATGGCTGATGATGAAAATAGTTTATTTATTTTCTATGAAAATAACTTTTCCAATATTAGTGAAACAACTACCCACGGATCACGTTTAGGCTTTTCCTGGGGCTATCAGGTATTTCTTGATACGGATGATTCTTCTGACACTGGATTTCAACTAAGTAATGTATTCGGCGCTGATTATGTGATTGAAGGCAATGTATTAATGAAATATGAGGGTTCTGGTTCAAACTGGAATTGGTCTACTCTAGGTGCACTTTCCTCAAATTTCTCTGCAACCAAGGTCGAATATAAACTTTCTAGAGTTTCGATTGGTAACCCTAAAAAAATAAAAGCAGTATTTCAGGGAAGTAATTATGCATTCGGCGGTGTTACTACTGATCTGTACCCTAACGGTGCTTTCGATGATAATGCCAGCACTCGATATTTCACGTATAAATTAGCTGATTCTCCAAACATAGGAGCGAATACCCCACCTGTTTTGAATGATCTACACTTTGTTGTCCCGAAAAACAGTCGTGAATTAGGATACAACATTGATGGAACAGATGTTGATAGTCAGTTTTTAACTTACGAAATTCTTTCAACGCCTCAAAATGGTAGTTTTTGGTTCAGGTGGTTTGGTGATGTCGATTACGTAATTTTCTATTCACCCAATCAGGGTTTTGTCGGTGAAGATACGTTTACTTACAAGGCTTCCGATTCAGTAGATGATTCGCGTATAGCAACGGTTACCTTCAATGTGGTTGAAGATAATTCACTTGATTCATACTCAAATGTAGTTGATGACGAATCTATGGTGATTGATGGGCAAATAAGTGAATGGGATTCTGTAAAGGCATTTACTGATATAGATAGAATTGTTCAAACGGCTTCAGGACCTGATTGGATAAACGCTAGCCTTGCTCATAGCAATGACAATCTGTATTTATACCAGAAGAATCGCAATCCAATCGTTACTGATGAATTGAGCGGTAATTACATCCCTTGGATTTATCAAGTTTACTTAGATACTGATCAGAACAAAGACTCTGGATACTTACTGAGTGATGGTATTGGTGCTGAGTACATGATCGAAGGTAACTACTTATACTTTTACAATGGGTCTGGAAGTGATTGGAATTGGCAAGAATTGTCTGAACTTGAAGCCTCATTTGCAGGAAACTTATCTGAGATTAAGATTCCTAGAAATTTAATTAGCTTTACTCAAAGTAATTTCAATCTGAGTTTTTACGGCAATGGCTATAGCAGAGTTATTTATCCATCTACCAGCAATCGCTTCTTTGAATACAGCATTGGCGCTGGAGTATCT
This sequence comes from Cocleimonas flava, assembly GCF_004339015.1. GTDB lineage: Bacteria > Pseudomonadota > Gammaproteobacteria > Thiotrichales > Thiotrichaceae > Cocleimonas > Cocleimonas flava. Next base: position 240,311 of record NZ_SMFQ01000004.1, read on the forward strand.
GCTCCTGAATTGAATATAGCGGATAGACAAGAAGGTTTAATCAAGTCACCTTTAAGCCATCAACCTGTAGCATCAACTTCTATCGAAAATAGTACGGATACAACGACAGGAACAAGTTCAGGTGGTGGATTATTTAGCTATTGGTTTATACTTTTTGGCGTTTCATTGTTAGTTACCAGACGAAAATTCAACGCTAAATTTTAAGATAAAATCTGACTATGTGAGTATATAAAATATCGGCTGTAGATTTATGGCCGATATTTTAATAAGTATGAAAAGCCAGAACCAGATTAAATATCAAAAGTGCTAACAAAGAAGTCAGTTCCCCTAACCTAGGTTTTAATAACACCCCCCACCTTTGGGGCACTTTTTCAACGAACTATAATAATTAGTTCGAATAAGCATTGCGCCATTCGATCAAAAAAAACTTATTTACACGGCTTAATGTGTTGATTAAAACTCTAATCGATTTCGACCGCTTCGGGAATGCCTGCAAAGATACTGTAGGCCATCCAGCGCGATACATTACTCGTCAGTTGCGGTGGTCCTAACAGTTTTAGGCGGCTTTCTCGAATTGCTTTCTTGTAGGTGGTATCTCCCATCCACACTTCGATCATGGTGCGTAGGTCGGTATTAAACCAAACATCAACGTCCCTGCCAGGGTCTTCAAGGCACACATCTACTTCGTCATTCTGTACAACTATCCACCATTTTTTTAGATTTTCTAAATCGGTAAAGTTGAATTGAATCGTCGTTTCATTGCCTGCGAGTTTCTCGGGTTTAATACTCCTTACCAGATAGATCATCAATAGTTCGACATCGAGTTCAGAGTTCTGCATTTGTCCACGCGCCCATTTCATTCCCCAGTCGCCCAACTGCATTATGACGGGGTAAAGGTCTTTTCCGGCTTCAGACAAAAAGTACTCGTAACCTTTCTGCATATTGATTTTTTTGCGAACCATCAGGCCGTTTTCTGTTAGCTCATTGAGCCGCTTGGTTAGCATGGTTGGAGATATCAGTGCCATGCCGCGTTGAAATTCATTGAACCTTGTAGCGCCCATCAGGGCTTCTCTAATAATTAGAAAGGTCCACTTTTCTCCTAATAACTCGGATGCTTTTGCAACCGGACAAAACTGTTTGTACTCCATCACAACCTCCTAAGTTAACTATGTGTAGTTGCTTACTACACAATCTGTAGTGCATTACTACAGTTTACGTCGCATCTTTTTTTGTCTGCGAATTCTATTATTTCCTCACCAACACAAACTGTTTGGTTTTATTTATACACTTTTTTTTAACAACTTTTTATTAACTATAGGAAAAAATATTATGCCACTTATCAACGTAAAGCTAATTGAAGATGTATTCACACCCGCACAGAAGACACAAATCATCGAGAAACTTACCGATGCCATGGTAGAAATCGAAGGTGAAAACATGCGCGGAGTGACCTGGGTATATATCGAGGATATCAAGCAAGGCGACTTGGGTATCGGAGGAAAACCCCTCCACGCTAAAGATGTTCATAGCCTTCAACGCGGCGAAGCTGCATAAAGCTTGAACGGGCATCGGCTGTGAAAACAGCTGATGCCTAATCTATTTAGAAAACAGATTTTTTATTACTTTTTAGGCCATAAGGTATCATAAGCCACAAATAGGAATAGTGAGAGAATAGCGCCAGTCGGAACGGCTATAAATTTCACAAAAAAGTATCCTAAATTTTCTCCGAAAATAAAATACACACCGAAAGTTAATAAAGAACCAATGACTATTGTGCCTAGTGCAATAACAAGAATATATTTCATGTTATGCGTTGGATAATGATTGCTCTATCCGAGTCGCCTTAACCACCTCAGCCTTAACCCCAGTTACCAACACACTCTCACTCGCGACAATACTCACCTGCTCTTTTGCACGGGTGATTCCGGTATAGATTAATTGTCTTGTTAGCAATGGCATTTCTTCGTGTGGCAATATCAAAACGACTTGATTGAATTCTGAGCCCTGGCTTTTATGGATGGTCATCGCCCATGTGGTTTCGTGTGCGGGTAGTCGCACTGGAGAGAAACTTTTGTATGCATGAGAGCCATCAGCGGCAGAAAGCCCATCGTCAGCAGAAGGAAAATACACTTTTACTTCGCCATCTCTAATCAGGGTGATTCCAGTATCGCCATTAAACAGCCCTTTGCCATAACTGTTTTGAGTAATCATAATGGGACGACCGTGATACCAGCTTTGGTTATTGTTCGAGAACTTTTTGCGGAAATGTATCTGGTTTTGTTTTGCCAGTGCGGTTTCGATGCGACTGCTCATATTCACGCTGCCGTTCGGTCCGCGGCGTAAAGCACATAACACTCGGTATTGAGTGAATGCCTGAAAGATTTCATCGTAGCTAGCGTCAGGATTATTGATAACGTCGATATACGTTCGCCACGGTTTGATTAGCTCGGCATCTCTTAATGTATCTGGTGCGATGAGTTTACAATTCTCACTGTTGCTATCTTTGAGTAAGCTGAGTAATTTTCTGCTATCACCTTGATTGGCGGCTATCGCGCTTTGTCCGATGTCGCTGTCTTTGGAGAAGCGCCAGTTTTTCTTTAGCGTCACCAAGTGCTCGCTTTTATCCTCTTCTAATCCGCTACACATATCGGCAAATACCGAGCCTGTTTCTACGGATGAGAGTTGATCTTTATCGCCGATGAGAATCAGTTTCGCATGAGCGGGAACGGCTTCGACAAGTTTAGACATAAGCGCGATATCGATCATCGAGGCTTCATCGACCAAGACTACATCGGCATTCAATGAGTTGTTGCGATTGTGTTTGAAGTTGACGCTGCCGTGCTGGTAGCCGAGTAGTTTGTGAATGGTACTGGCTTCGCTGGGCATGAGTGCCGCTGCATCTTCTGTCAAACCCAGACCTGCTTGCGCATCGCGAATCGAATCGAGCATACGAATAGCGGCTTTACCGGTTGGCGCGGCTAATAAAACCTTGAAATTATTTGTTAAGCCACCCCCCACCTTTGGGGCAGTTTTTTCATCTGATGAAGATAAATGCTGTTCAATCAATAATGCCAGTAAACGCGTTATCGTGGTTGTTTTACCCGTGCCCGGGCCACCTGAGACGATTAGGAATTGATGTTTTAATGCCAGCTCTACAGCGCGGCGTTGCCAATTGATTTCTTTTGACTCTTTTTCGTTTGCACTATCTTTATCGTCAGAGAACAATTCATCCAGACGTTGTTGTGCCCAACTATCCTGATTTTCCGACTTGGTAATGGAATCAATATCTTCATCAACAGTCATACGCGCGCGTATTTGTTTCGCCAGTTGGTTTTGGTATTGCCAGTAACGTCGAAGGTACAAATAACCCTGATCGATTATCAGTGGTTTGTAATCCCCTGCTTCGCCGCCGACATTGGTTTGCAATAATACGGCTTGATCTTCTTCCGTTACCGGAATCGCAATTTGACCTTCGCGAGTGTGTTTGCTGATCTCTAAAGTGCAGCGTTTGATGACTTTGTTTTGTGCTATTTGTAAGTCGCTTTCTTTATCTTTCGAGCTGTTTAGCTCTTGCATGAGTTCTGCAAGTTGCTTGTCTAGTGCTTCGTATTCTTCTGCTTCTGGTGGAGCTTGTTGCTGCAAATTTGTCGATGGTGTTTCTACTGTTTCTGGCAGTACGTCACTTGCGTCCTTTTTCGAATCAGCAGAATCACCGAACATGGAGAGTTGCTCTGACATTAGCTTGCCTCCTGTGTTTCGGGCTGTACGTTGTGGCTAGGTAGACGCATAAACAAACCATCCAATGCATTAATCAAATCGAGACTCGGTTTATGGTAAAACACACCCCCCCACTTTGAGGCACTTTTTTGTGAGTCCTGATCTAATTGTTCGGTTTTTGTCATGCCACGAATAAACAGGTAATACGCGCCACCGAAATGCGTTTCCCATTGATAGCTGGGTAAACGCTGTTCTAAATAGCGGTGTAACGCCACGCAGTAGATGAGGTATTGCAGATAGTAATGCGCCTCAGCCATTGGCGTGAAGAGTTTTTCAGGCGCATAGTTTTCAAGCGTATTGGATTTGTAATCCGCCAGATAGTATTTACCATTGTATTCGAAAATCAGGTCGATAAAGCCTTTTAGGTAGCCTTCGACTTCATCGAAATACAAGGTGTCTACAGCTTCGCGGATTTGACGCCACTTCGGTGTTGTGTCGGATTCGTCATCTACCGGTAAATGCTGAAATAAGGTTTGTTTTAGCTTTTCGATATCGAGTCGTTCGAGTGGCAGATAGAATTCCATCTCGTCCAAACGCTGTGCTTTACTCAGCTTATTCAGTGACAAGATTTCGGTTTCTGCTGACATTTGATTCTGATGCAGTTCAGCCTCAATGCTTTCTCCAATCAAACGCATCGCGGCTTGTTTGTGCTTTTCTTCGAAGCTGTATTTTTCGAGGATTCTATCGAAGGTTTCTGTTTGCTCTTCCAGTGGCTGGGTGAAGTCAATATTCTCGTAAATTTCGTGCAAGGCAGTACCCGCAGTTGCGCCTTTGGGGAAGGCTTCTACGATATTTTCAGCGCCATCATCCGCCTGCGCTATTTGTTTATTATTGATTTCGACAAAACTGTCGTAATCGGGCGTTTCGGCGTGTGCGCCAGCGGTCAAGCCACTAAAACTGGTGATTTGCGCTTGCGATTTAATCTCGGCGGTAAATTCACGGGCTGTCAGGGTTTGATTTGTTTCAATCGGCTGATACACCAAATCCTGTGGATACTCGGGCAAATCATCGAGTGAGATATTGCCGTTACCAACGGTTTCGAGTTTCAGTAAGTTTTGCTCGTACGCCAGTTTGAATTCGGCTTTCTGTTCTTTTTCTGCTTTGCCAGAACCGGACGGATTGCTTTTACCATTGGTGAGTAACCAACCCAGTGCAGAACGATCGGGACTGCCACTGATGGTTTCTGGGAACACCACAATATTGCACTGATATTTAGCACGGGTTAACGCCACATAAAGCAGTCGCGTATCTTCTGCCAGTTCTTCCTGTTTTTTCAGTTCTTTATGCTCATCACTTTCTGATGAACCAATTTCTAGATAACTGCGTTCGTCTTTGTGAAAGGTGAATATTTTATCGCTATTCGCTTTCGGGCTTAAACCGACATAGGGGCAATAGACGATGGGGTATTCCAGACCTTTTGATTTGTGAATAGTGACGATTTTGACGAGGTTTTCATCGCTTTCTAGACGCAATTCGCTTTCTGTGGCGCTGCTGTTTTCTTGGCGCTGTTTCAGCCACAACAGGACTTCTTCGATACTTAATGATTTCTTACGAACTGCTTGATGGATGATTTCTGCGAGGTGCAGAGTATTGGTTATCCGGCGTTCGCCATCCATAAAGTTGAGCAGATGTTGATGCGTGTTTTGTGATTTCATCAAAGCGCGCATCATCGGTAGAAAGCCATGATGCTTCCATTGGTATTGCCAGTTCTGGAATAACAATAGAATCTCTTCCCAGGCATTGCTGTCTGACTCTAAATCTAACAAGTCCTGTGCTTGATACCCCATAAGTTCGGTGACCAATGCACGACGTACATTATCTTCGCGTTGCGGATCGGCAATCGCTGTGAGTAATCGATGAATTTCAACCGCTTCGTGGGTTTCGAAAATACTTTGCTTACTGCTTTGCACACTGGCGATTTTACGTTGATTAAGCGCGGCTTTGATCATATCGCCTTGCGTGTGCGAGCGGATTAAAATCGCGATATCTCCACCACCAATAGGCTTGCCTTCAATGGTTGCCTTACCCTGATTGGATGCATTGAGTAATTCTGCAATATCACCCGCTACTGCATCGGCGATTTCTTTGCGGATTGCATCGGCAGATTGAGGTTCTGGTTTGCCATCAGGTTTTTCGCCAGGCGTTTGATTAAAGCGCCACAGTTGCAATGGAGTTCGCGCCTCTGGTGCTTGAATATCATTGAGGTCTTTTCCCGACTTGACCTGCACGTATTCGATGCCTTCATCCTGAAAGGGATTATCAGACTGAGCGTATAAGGTATTAAACGCAGAGATTAATTTGTCATGCGAACGCCAGTTAGTTTTAAGTGTGTGATGATTGCTTTCATCCGTATCGGCTTTGGCTTTTAGATAGGTATGAATATCACCACCACGGAAACTATAAATCGCCTGCTTCGGATCACCAACTAAGAAAACAGCGTTTTCTTGGGTGTGCGGATCATTATAAATAGTACTAAAAATATCGTATTGAATCGGGTCCGTATCCTGAAATTCATCAATCAGTGCAGCTTGATATTTCTTGCGTAAATCTATCGCCAGTTGCGGGTTAGTTTTTAACGCCTGTTGAAGTTGTAATAGCAGGTCATCGAAGGATAAAACACCGAGGCGTTTTTTCTCTTTCGGGAGTTCTTCTTGTAAATATCTCAGTAGCTCGATGCGGGTGTTATTGAGAAAATCATCTGAGCCTTTATTAAGTTGTTCCCAAAGTTCTGAAAAGGATTCCCATGCTGAGAAAAAGCTGTGTTCTGGCGGGGTGCATTTAGCTTTAGTCCCTGTCTCTATATATGAATGTTTAAATTTCTGCGCGCTTTCAATGAAATCTGCATTGATATCAAACAAGGCTTTAATTTGATTCATTTCGTTGCATAACTTTGCAACCGTGGGTTTCCTGAATTTATTACCGTTTAAGTTTTTATCTTCTAATAATATTTGGGTGATTTCAGCACCGTCTGTTTGCCATTGTTTAACAATATTCTGTAAGCCTTTTTCCAGAATGTCCCATTTGTCCGTTTTTTCACTTTCATTCGAACTAGCATCATTTGAGCAATTTACATTGTTTTCTGGACCGCATAATTCAAGATACGGTTTACCCACAGCATTTCTAATATCTTTGAGTAATGAGTCGGGCGTGACACTTTTCTGGTGTAATTTGAAGATTAATGATTTCGGTGCGTTGTCGGTATACCTTCGCCAAAAATCATCCGTGAGTTTTTGCATTAACTCACTGTCATCATCCATCAGTTCGCTTTCAAAAGGTAGCCCTGCTTCGAAGGCATTTTCACTCAAGGTGCGTTGGCAGAAACCGTGGATGGTAAATATCGCGGCTTCATCAAGACTGAGTTTGGCGCGATTTAAACGGCGAATCGCTTCTTCGTAATCAGATTCACGTTCGATGAGTTCCAATACTTCGCCGTATTCTTTTTTAAGTGCATCTGTCAGGCCGTGTTCGTTGATTGCTTTAAATGCGGCTAATGCGCCGACTAATCTTTGACGCACATCATCTCGCAGTTCTTTGGTAGCCGCTTCGGTGAACGTTACGACTAAAATCTGGTCAACTGTGAGATTCTTTTCGAGTATCAAACGAAGGAACAGCAAGGTTACAGTCCACGATTTACCCGTGCCCGCGCTGGCTTCTATTAAATTTATTGAGGATAAGGGAATTTCGTAGGGATTTAGGGTTCTCATGAAAACCAATATTACCTTGTTTTTATGTCAGATATCAGTAATCTTGAACTTAAGGAAGCTCAAAATACCCTTAGGCTTATTCAAGAATAACTTACATGTCGAAGTGGATGGCATAAGAACTAAAATACTTAGCTAATTAAGAATAAAACAAATTATGTCATTTCAAAAAACTCAAGGTAAGTCATTTACTTATCTATTTGCATTCGCGCTTGTCTTTTCGCTGTCGTTACTTGTTTCAAGTAATCTATCCGCCAAGGAAAGAGTGTATATTTTAGCCGGCCAATCGAACATGATGGGCAAAGGCAAAACACATCAATTACCAGCATTTTTAAAACGCCAGCCGAGTAATGTTGAGTTTTATTACCAAGGTCGTAAACGTGAGTTGGCGAAGTTTTCACATTTCGGCCCTGAAGTGAGTTTTGCCCATGCCATTTCCCGTGCTTTCCCTAACGATAAACACATCATTATTAAACATGTGGCAACAGGCAGCTCGATCAATCAATGGTTGCCCGGTTCTGGTTTATTCGCAGGTTTATTACGCCAACGCGGTTTCGTTAAAGTCGGCACACAAAGCAATAATATTGTAAATACAAAAGTAGATGCAGTGATCTGGATGCAAGGCGAACGCGATGCGCGTTCAGAACATAATGCTTACAACTACGAATCAAATCTTAAACGCTTTATCACAGGCGTGAGAAGACAATTAGATTCGCCGCGTAGCGTGTTCATCATGGGAGAAGTGAATCCTGAAGACCCTGCATTCTTTATGCTCGATACCGTGCAACAAGCGCAGGTTAATACGCAAAGAACCCTACCCAGTGTGAAACTGGTATCAACCAATGGTCTAGGTAAAATTTATGACCATGTTCATTACGATACTCAAGGCCAGCTGGAATTAGGCAAGCGCTTCGCCAGAGCTTATACCAATAGATAATCAGAGCAATAACTTGCTCGGCTATATGTGATCCAATTCAGCTTAAAAAATACTGTCTTTGATTTGAAATCACTGCAGTTCAGTTTAAATTAACTATTTTAGTACCGTTAATCTGGTACTTCGAACAAGGTTTAATCTCACACCACTTACAGTCAGTATCAATGCGATAAGCAATATAAAAATTCTAATTATCCGTGTTGATTCAATTATTTAACGTTACTCTTTTTTTACTAAAAGTTGACGTTTTTGGAGACTGAAAATACACATGCAAACGCACCACATTATCGATTCAAATCATTTAGAAACCTGCCTTTTCAAATTTTGTCGTTCAGATAGTACAGGTACTGTTTTTATTACCACAGATAAGAATCAATCGTGCCAAATCATTTTAGAAGATGGCGAGGTAAAGGCTGCAGCTCTTGGTCAAAAAAGAGGATTTGAAGCTATTTTAGAGCTCAAGGAAACACGTGTTAAACGTTACTCTTTTATTCAAAACATGAAATTCCCACTTTCCATATACGCTAATATCATTTGCAGTGACACTGTATTGGAGATTCTTGGATACAATGTGAATGATATTTCAAATTCTCGAATGTATGCAGAAACACAAGATACGTTCTACGCTCGTCAATTATAGAAGAGTCATTCAAGTCTAAGCCAGGCATTACATCAAATATCAGGCTAATCTCAGCTAATCCCAAACTCGTTTTATTGAATAATTTAAACGTTATTATTTTTTGACTTTAATTAGATAAATTATCATTAAAAAGGCGTAGAATGCGCCTCATGAAAAATTATAAAGATCCGCACAAAGAACGCGAGGCGAAAAAATACGATCGCCCTATCCCAAGCCGTGAGTTAATGCTCGATGTCATGGACAAAACGGGCCACCCGATGGGATTCAACGAATTAGCCGATGCTCTCGGCGTCACCGAACAACCAGACCTCGATGCAATGAAGTTCCGTTTACGCGCTATGGAGCGTGACGGTCAGATTTTATTTAATCGTGGTAAAAAATATGTACCCACTACCAAAGCCGATTTAATTGCAGGTCGTGTTCAAGGACACCCTGACGGTTTTGGCTTTTTAATCCCTGAAGATGGCTCTGACGATCTGTACTTGCACGGCAAACAGATGCGTAAAGTCATGCATGGCGATAAGGTACTTGCCAGCGTCACCGGTATCGACCGTAGAGGTCGTCGCGAAGGCGCCGTCATTGAAGTTTTAGAAAACAACACAGAGTCTGTTGTCGGTCGTTATTTTGTCGAAAGTGGTTTGGGTTTTGTAACGCCCGATAATTCACGTATCGCACAAGACATTCTGATCCCACCCGAAAACAGTGGCGATGCTAAAAGCGGCCAGATTGTGGTTGCGCGTATTGTTGAACATCCAACTTCAAGACATCAGGCAATCGGTAAGATTATTGAAACACTGGGTGACCACATGGCACCGGGTATGGAAATCGATATCGCATTGAGATCGCACGATTTACCGCATGTTTGGCCTGAAGGTGTTAAAACCGAAACAGACAAACTCAGCGATGAGGTGTTAGAAGAAGATAAAAAAGGCCGTGTCGATTTACGCCAGATGCCATTGGTTACAATTGATGGCGAAGATTCGCGTGACTTTGATGACGCGGTTTATTGTGAACAAAATAAGCAAGGTAACTGGGTACTAACCGTTGCAATTGCCGATGTCTCACATTATGTTCGACCAGGTACTGAATTAGACAAAGAAGCGATTGAACGCGCTACTTCGGTCTACTTCCCTGCGGAAGTGATTCCGATGCTACCAGAGAAAATCTCTAACGGTTTGTGTTCGCTTAACCCCAAAGTTGATCGCCTGTGTATGGTATGTGAAGCCACGATTGATGGAAATGGTGAAGTCACAGATTATCGCTTTTATAACGCGGTTATGAATTCTGCTGCGCGCCTAACCTATAACAAGATGGCGGCTATGGTTGTTGATCAGAATGCTGATTTACGCGATGAATATGCGCCGATCATTGATCATTTAGATGATCTTTACAAACTCTATAAAGTATTACGCAAAGCGCGTGATGATCGCGGTTCGATTGATTTTGAAACCACCGAAACGCAAATTATTTTCGGTGAAAATCGCAAGATAGAAAACATCATTCCAACCACACGTAACGATGCCCACAAGATCATCGAAGAGTGCATGGTTACCGCGAATATGTGTGCCGCACGTTTCTTGAAAAAGAACAAAATTCCTGCATTGCATCGTGTGCATGCAGGGCCAGAAACGGAAAAGCTGGCTAAGGTTCATGAATTCCTCAACGGTTTGGGCTTAAAGTTGGGGGGTGGCGATGATCCACAACCCAAAGATTATGCCGAGTTATTGAGAAGCGTTTCAGATCGACCTGATGCACGTTTGATTCAAACGGTCATGTTGCGTTCGATGAGTCGCGCACAATACGCACCAGAAGATAAAGAACACCCAGATAATACGCGTCACTTTGGCCTTGCCAGAAAAGACTATGCTCACTTTACATCTCCGATTCGACGTTACCCTGATTTATTGGTACATCGTGCGATTTTGCATATTCTGGAAAATAAAACGGCCAAAGGTTATCGATACGATTACGCCGCAATGAAAAAGCTTGGCGAACATTGTTCACAATGCGAGCAACGCGCTGATGATGCAAGTCGTGATGTGATGTCATGGCTTAAAGCTGAGTATATGCAGGATAAGATTGGCGAAACGTTCAAAGGCATTATTTCAACGGTAACCAGCTTTGGCTTATTCGTTGAGCTTGATGATGTGTTTGTCGAAGGACTGGTTCATGTATCCGCATTGAAGAGTGATTATTATCACTTTGATGCTGCTCGACATACCATGACAGGTGAAAATTCAGGCAAAACGTTCCGTCTGGGTGATTCGATAGAAATACTGGTTGCTCGTGTAGACCTTGAAGATCGTAAGATTGATTTTGTACTTCCTGATTCTGGTGACTCGAAAGATAGTCATGATCAAGGATCAAGAAAACCTCGCAAAAAGAAATCTGGAAGTTCTTATTCGAAAAACGCGAAAAAAGACACGAAAAACTCCGAGAAGACTTCTGCTAAGAAGAAAAAGAAAACCACACCGAAAAATGTGAAAAAATCCAAAAAGAAAGCAAAGTTAGCGTCTAAGCGAAAAGGCAAACAATAAGGAATTTATATGTTTAAAGACATTATCACTTATGAGTTAGACGACGACGTCGATGAAGCCTACCTACTAAATATTGCAGGTGAAATCATCGAAAGCTGGATGAGCAAACAACCGGGGTTTATTCAGTGGGATATTCATAAAAACACCATTGGCGACGGGTATACCGACATCGTCTACTGGGAAACGCGCGAAGCAGCACAGGCCGCCGAGCAACAAATGGGAAATATCCCAAATGCTGCTGACTGGTTTTCCTGTTACAAAGAAGGCTCAATTGGTAGCCAGAACTTACAACAATTAGGAAGTTTCAAATAAAGCATGAAGACATTGATCACTGGCATTCACGCGGTTGAATCTGCACTAAAAAATGATGCAGATAATATTACTCAAGTGTGGATTGCAGAAAACAAACGCAATCAACGCGTTAAAGAATTAATCAACCATGCACAGAAACGTGGCTTAATTGCACATCGCTCTGACCCTGCAAGTCTAGATAAGTTGGCTAAGACTCATCAGCATCAAGGTGTGGTTGCAGAATACAATGCACCGAAGAGTTTTCAGGAAGATGATCTTTTCGATATTTTGGAAAATATAGAAGGCACCCCCCTACTTTTAGTGCTTGATGGCGTGACAGACCCACATAATCTAGGCGCTTGTTTAAGAACAGCCGAAGGTGCTGGCGTACATGCCGTTATTGCACCGAAAGACAACGCAGTTGGTTTGACACCTGCTGCACGCAAAGTGGCTTCTGGCGCAGCCGAAACTGTGCCGTTTATTCAAGTTACCAATCTGGTTCGTACTATTGAAAAGCTCAAGAAAGAAGGTATCTGGTTTATTGGTACAAGTGATAAATCATCCGGTGACTTATATACCTACGATTTCAAAACACCGAGCGCGATTGTGATGGGTGCTGAAGGTAAAGGCTTGCGTCGTTTGACCGAAGAACATTGCGATACACTGATATCAATCCCAATGGCTGGACAAGTGTCCAGCTTGAATGTTTCGGTAGCTACCGGTGTATGTCTGTATGAAGTAGTTAGACAAAGACAAGCTTAAAAAATACAACTTATAGAAACAAAAACGGCCCACTGTTTAGTGGGCCGTTTTTATTTTGTCTTATTATACTTTTATGACTTTTACCGTTTATTACTCTGCTGGCTTAGGTAATAAAGGCGTCGGTAAATCTTCAAAAATATCAATCAAAGTGAATAAGATGTTAAAAGGTAACTGTGGGAATGCATCTCCACTGCCTCGGATTAGACCTACTGGTGAAGGAATATTAAAGACTAAATCACCACCCTCTAGAGTAACATTGGCAAAACCACTGTCATCGGAGTTATACGTCGTCGAGTCATTGGCTATATTAATTATCGATGCAGTAATCAGGATGAAGTTACCCAATGGGTTTTCTGTCTGACGCGTTAGCAACTGATCCAATGAAGAAACCAGTGTGTAAACACCAGGTCCATTGTCTTTATAAGACAGAGCTACGATCGAAGTCACAATCTCACCATCTTCATTCAAACCAAGACTCGTTGTGGTTAACACATCATAATTAGCAAGGCTGTTTTTCTTCGAACTACTGGCCGCAAACTTCATGTCGCCAATCGTCCAACGTGGCAATGTATCAACAACGTCGTCGTTTGCATCAATAATTGCATTAACAACAGAGCTAGTACTGCCGCCGCCACATGCCGTCATCATAAATGCTAACAAAACCATTAATGGTGCTATTGTTAATAATTTGATCATATTAATTATTTCCTGCTGAATAAAATGATGAGTGAAGCTATTTAAGGGCTCTCTTTAAGTGAGAATATTGCTGTTATAGCTTGATATTAAAAGTGTTTAAAAATTAACTAAACATGATTGAAAAAAGTACCGACGAAAATTACAAATTGCTGAATAAACAGGTTACTATCTAAAATAACAACTATCCCAATTTAAAAACTCCTGCTTCACTAAAATACTGATTAAAAAGTACTTAAGATACAGCACTAAGGAGTATGCAACTGGGAAAGGTTCATTTATTTCCACTGGGTTTACTTTATTTATGATCACGCTTTACCAGTTTCAATCTTGCCCTTTTTGCAGCAAAGTCCGTGCCTTACTTGCTTTTATCAAAGAACCTTACGAGATTGTAGAAGTCTCTCCGTTTGGCATGAAAGAACTGGATTTTACCGACCATAAAAAAGTGCCGGTACTAAAAGACGGTGACGAGGTTATTGTCGAATCCGCTACCATCATCGAACATATCAATAACAAATACGCCAAGTTTACCGTAGATGATAAAACCAAAGAATGGACAGACTGGATCGACCAGACTTTAGTACATTACTTGCCGCCTTTGATACACCCTAATTTCAAAACGTCATTACGAAACTTTCAACGCATTATAAAGCCGGGTCAATTTGGCTGGTTAAAAGGCAAAGTGGTTCGTTTTGCTGGCGCAATTGCGATGCCTAAAGTCGCACGAAAAATGAAAGACAAATACAATATTGTCGACGCCGAAAAAGAGTTTCTGGCCGCTATTGATCACTGGACAACAGAGGGTCTTAAAGGCAATGAATTTTTTGGTGGAGAAAAACCCAATTACGTTGATTGCAGTGTTTTTGGCGTGCTCAATTCTTGTCACGAATTAGGCGTGGTAAAACGTGCAATGCAGCACAGCAAGGCATTCGCACTTTGGTATAACCGATGCCATCCCCTTATGACCTGAAATAACCACTCAAGAGAAAATCAATGAAATACACGAACATTGTTTCTACACAAACGCTTGAAGATAATTTAGACAATCCTGACTGGATCATTTTTGACTGTCGAACGTCATTAATTGACCGCAGTCTGGGTTTAAAAAACTATCAAGAAAACCACATTCCTAATGCGTTTCACTGTCATCTAGAGAAAGACCTGTCCTCAGAAATCACCCCGGAAAGTGGCCGTCATCCACTTCCTGATTTCGATGCACTCATACAAAAGTTAAACGCCTGGGGTATTGGCAAAAACACACAGGTTATCGCTTATGATGATGCTAGCAATGCTTACTCAGGAAGGCTCTGGTGGCAATTACGTGCTTTTGGTTTTAATAATGTTGCGGTACTCGATGGTGGCATTCAGCAGTGGATTAAAGAAGGTCGAAAACTAACGACTGAAATCCCTGCCGCCGTTCCAAAATCAGACGCCGATCAATTCAACTTTGAACTTGATCCTGAAGCTATTATCAGCACCGCACAGGTTCTGCAGAATATTGAAGATAAAACATTCACCCTGATTGATGCCAGAACACCTGAGCGCTATAGAGGCGAATCGGAACCATTAGACACGGTAGCGGGTCGTGTACCCGGCGCTATAAATAGAGCCTTTCAATTAAATCTGGATGACAATGGTCGCTTTTTACCTGCTGCAGAATTAAAAGCACAATTCGATGATTTGTTACAGAATGAGAATGATCAGCTCGTCAATATGTGTGGCTCTGGTGTCACCGCTTGCCACAATATGCTTGCCTTGGAAATAGCCGGAATCACTGGCTCTAAACTCTATGTTGGCTCATGGAGTGAATGGATTCGAGATGAAAAACGCCCAGTAGGTACTGGATAGCTAGATCATAACTACATCTTAACCACATAATAGCTAGGAAATAACTGAATAAGTCACCCCCCTACTTTGAGGCACTTTTTTAACAAAAGTGCCTTAGATCTTTAATTACTATGGAATTACTTTGGAGCTACGATAGAGACTTTATATCTTCTTCGTTACCTCGTAGTTTGTATTCCGTTGCAGTACAGCCAAAGAAGTTTTTAAAGCGATAACAAAAATGGCTGGGATTATTAAAACCAAGATCATAACTAATCGCAGTTATCGACTCACCATCCCTAATTCTTTCTGCGGCGCGCTTCAAACGTAGCTGCTGCTGAAGTTCTACCGGCGAACAACCAAGCTTTTCTTTAAATTCCACATAGAGCCGACTACGACTCATCCCTGCATGTCGACATAGTTGATCGATATCGAGCGGCTTGGATAAGGTGCTATTAATCCAGTCCAGCGCTGCAATCAAACTATTCGCCTCTGGATCTTTACTGCAATACGTCAGCAGAAAATCACGGGTTTTATGGCGTAGCATGCGAATGATTAATTCAGATACATTGAGATCGATCAGGGTATCCCGATCTGGGTGATTCTCCGTGAAAAGCTTAGTCAGTCTATTCAGCAGTCTTTGTGTTTCTGATGAGTGATGAGTATGCAGAACCGGACATCCAAATTGCCAGTCATTGGCCGACTCCAGCATAGGTATTGAATCACTCAATCGCTGGCTCACACGGCTTACCTTATCTTTTGAAATCTCAACCGTTAAACAGGTTGTTGGCTGATCTCTTCTGGCATCAGGAAAGTCGATAGCCACTACTTCACCCGGCGCCATGATAAAGGATTCATGCGGTAGAAATTCCTGACCCTTTGGCTCATTGGGGGAATGCATGATTTTGCGTCCGGTCATCATTCCACAGAATAATAATTCGCCCGCATCTAAACGCACGCGTTTAGCGGATTCATAGGTATCGTAAATACTCACTTCAGAACTCGGACCGGCAAAGCTTATTCTATTTTCGATTAGGGTTCGCGGGGTCCTTAACCGTTTAAGTTGCTTCATCTCCATCGTGATCTCCTCTTAACTCACTGGATAAGAAAGAGTATAGCTGGTTTTCCTGAAAACTGGGCTTATACGATGACACAATAACACTAGCAGGACTCACACTAAACCTTTTAGGATTTTCATATAAGTGTGGCATCGAATAATCACCTAATTTACATACCAGCAAATCTAACACAACGCTCATCGAGCGAAATTTGCCAAAAAACTAAGCAGTACAAAACAATAATAAACACTTAGTCATAACTTTAAATAAAACAATGAGGATAACCATGATATACCCAGATCCAAATACCCCAGAATCAGAAATTCAATTCAAATCTCGTTACGAAAACTATATTGGTGGCGAATGGGTACCCCCGCAAAAAGGTCAATACTTTGAGAATGTTTCACCAGTCAATGGCAAGGTGTTTTGTGAAGTTGCGCGTTCATCTGCTGAGGATATCGAGCTAGCATTAGATGCGGCTCATTCAGCGAAAGACGCATGGGGCAAAACGTCAGTAACCGAGCGTTCTAATATTTTATTAAAAATAGCTGACCGTATTGAAGAAAATCTGGAACTGCTAGCGATTGCAGAAACCTATGACAACGGTAAAGGTATCCGTGAAACGATGGCAGCGGATGTGCCATTAGCAGCCGATCATTTTCGTTACTTCGCAGGTTGTATCCGTGCGCAGGAAGGCGGTATCAGTGAATTAGATGAAACCACCGTTGCTTATCATTATCACGAGCCATTAGGTGTTGTTGGCCAGATCATCCCATGGAATTTTCCATTATTGATGGCTGCCTGGAAAATACCACCTGCATTAGCCGCAGGTAACTGCATCGTGCTTAAACCAGCAGAACAAACACCTTTATCGATTAGCCTATTGATGGAAATCATTGGTGATCTATTGCCTTCAGGTGTATTGAATGTGGTTCAAGGCTTTGGTCAAGAGGCCGGACAAGCCTTGGCAACGTCAGAACGCATTTCAAAAATTGCTTTCACGGGGTCGACGGCTGTCGGTCAACACATTTTGAAATGTGCGGCGGATTCTTTAATCCCATCTACTGTAGAGCTGGGCGGTAAATCTCCGAATATTTTCTTTGATGACATCATGAATCATGAAGACGCTTATCTGGAAAAATGTCTAGAAGGTGCTGCACTGGCTTTCTTCAATCAGGGTGAAGTATGTACCTGTCCATCGCGTATTCTAGTGCAGGAAAACATCGCCGATGACTTTATCGAACGCCTCATCGCTAAATCGAAAACCATCAAACAAGGTAATCCACTGGATACCGACTCGCAGGTTGGCGCACAAGTCTCTAAAGAACAGTTCGATATTATCCTGAATTATATTGAAATCGGTAAAGCTGAAGGTGCTGAAGTACTCACAGGTGGTTGCGTGGCGTTAACGGATGATAGCCTCAACAAAGGTTTTTATATTGAGCCTACTGTTTTAAAAGGCACCAACGATATGCGCGTTTTCCAGGAAGAAATTTTTGGTCCGGTAATCAGTGTAACGACCTTTAAAGATGAAGCAGAAGCCATCGCGCTAGCGAATGATTCTGAATATGGTCTGGGTGCAGGTTTATGGACACGCGACATGAATAAATCTTACCGCATGGGACGAGCTATTCAAGCGGGACGCGTTTGGACCAATTGTTATCACCTTTATCCAGCGCATGCGGCATTTGGCGGTTACAAGAAGTCAGGTATCGGGCGTGAGAACCACGGCATGATGTTGAATCATTATCAACAAACTAAAAACTTGTTAGTGAGTTATAGCGAAGATCCATTAGGATTCTTCTAGACCTTAAGTAACTCAATAAGTAATACATTACGTTTAACTAACAGTAGATTGAGCTTCTTTGGAGGCTCAATCTACATCACAAGGTTTCATTTGTATTCAGTTTAAATGACTTAGTCACCCCCCTACTTTGGGGCACTTTTTTTCGATGATGTATATGCTAGTTTCATTCACTTCATCATAACTACTGTGATTTGTGACTAGTCACTAGGACTTATTTCTAGTTCCTATTTCTAGTTCTTATTTCTAATCAGCATTATTAACCGCTAACTGATCCTTTCTAATTGGCGGATTAACAAACTCATCAACCCAGTCAGGGTCTACCACATCATTCGCTTTGTTGATTAAAGGCAAGTCCGCATCATTCCACCCTTTGATGCCGGTTTTTAAGGAAACCACATTCTCATAGCCCATTAATGTCATGGTCAACGCAGCCAATATACTGCGGTTTCCAGAACGACAGACAACGATAATCGGTTTCTTTCGGGCTTTGACTAAGTCAGGTTCGGTTTCAGCATAATCCCAGTCACAAGCTTGCTCCAGAATGCCTCTTGGCACATGCAATGAGTTTTCAATATAGCATCCATCAAATTCATCATCCTCCCGAATATCCAGCATCAAGGTATCGGGGTTTTTCGCCCTAAACTCTTCTACATCCCATGGGAAGATTTCTTCAATATGAGCGGTTAATGCATCATCCACTAATTGCTTGAATGTAAGTGCCATAACGCCACCTTAACTCTATAATTAAAACGACTTGAATTATAAAAAGAGATAAGCAATGAAAATAGATTCATAAATGGGTATATTTTCATTATTGTTTATTTTTAAATGAACTGTGTTCATGTTTTATTAACTAACTATCACGTAAACTAAATTTTAGCGTAATAATTGTTTTGTTTAGTGCCATGCTCTTGATAAACGCTTGTACAGGCACTATATAATCTATTAATAACCCGTTTATTAAACACTCTACTACTGGATATCGATGCCTTATCTTATTCAAAAAATTATCGGCTTTATTTTACTGTCAGCCACTGTTGGGCTGGTGTCTCTTCAAGTTCTGTTTCATCTGAGCTAAGCATTATTCAACACTCTTTCATCCAAAGACATTAGACATTATGACCAAAGCCACACGCTACGATCCTGAAAACCAGATTTTAAACACGGTAAAAACAGGTATTAAAGGCACCTTGCTATTTTTGATGCCTTTACCGGTTTTGATTGGTGCAATTATCCATCTACTCAAAGGCAATGTTTTTTCCAGCATTGTCGCTGGTGCATTATTTGCAGCATTTATGATTACAGCAGTGATCGCACGCCATGGCTTCAAACTTGAAAGCCGCTTCAAACAAAAGCGATTAGCGAAAGCACCCGGCATGCCGTTTAAGTCATTCGCTGCTTCACTCTTAGGCATAACCACTGGCTTAACCGCATTCATGCTTTCTGGTTATACTTTATTAGCCAGTATTCTGATTGGTTTTGTAGCGCTGATTGGTTTCTACCTCGCCTACGGTGTTGACCCGCGTCAGGATAAAACGGGTAATATTTCCTTAGGCGTTGATCCTGATGAAGTGTTTGAGGCGCTGGAAGCCGCCGAAGCAAAAATTGCTGTTATAGAAAACGCACGTAAAGACATTAAGAACATCAAGTTCGATCAGCACCTTAGACGTATTATCGAAAAAGCACGTGGCATTCTAAAACTTATCGAAGATGACCCTAAAGACTTATACCGAGCACGCAAATTTTTAAAAGTCTATCTCGATGGTACTGCCAGAGTCACTGAAAGCTATGCAAAGACGCATGGCAAAGATGCTTCAACCGCCGAGTTGGATAAGAACTTTCAAGAAGTACTGGATTCGATTGAATCAACCTTCGAAGAGCAGCACAAAAAGCTGCTAGAAAATGATCAACTCGATCTTGATGTAAAAATAGAAGTATTAAAAACCCAGTTAAAACATATTTAGTCAAACCTAAACGGGCGAAATGCTACATAGCCATTAGGTACACGTAAAAAAACAGGAACAAATAAAAACGTAGAGAGATACAAAAACGTAAGGATAAAAAATAAAGAGCGTTAAAAATGCTCACCTATCCACTCTATAACTAATTTTGCCAACGTTAACTGACTCACTAATTCAACGCTTATAAAGGAACCTTTTCATGTCTGAAACTACCACACAAACAGCTACATCGACCGACGTAGCGATTCTGCCAGGTACTGAAATCGCAGAATACAAAGAAATCTCAAAAGAGATCATTGCTTACAGTAAAGCTGACAGTGATGAGAAAAAAGACATCGATCAGTTAATTTCAGAGATTAATGTAGAAGATAGAAGCACCATTTTATTCTTCGGTAGTAAAGCACAGGAAGAGATGAGCACCATCTCTGAGAACATGCTAGAAGGCGTTCGTAATAAAGATTTAGGCAAAACCGGTGCACCACTCAATGACATGATTGCTACAATTCGTGGATTCGATATCGACGAACTGAACCCGAATAAAAAACTGGGATTCTTTGCGCGTTTATTCGGCAAAGCAAAACCTGTATCTGTATTTTTAAGCAAGTACGAAGATGTCCGCAAACAAATCAATAACATCACGGACAAGATGGAAGAGCAAAAGACGCAATTGCTGACTGACATCATCTCGCTGGATAAACTATACGATGCGAATTTAGAGTACTTCCACAAGCTCGAGCTTTATATCGCAGCCGGTGATGAAAAACTTCGTATGATCGATGAAAATCAAATCCCTGAGTTAGCTAAAGCTGCCGAAGAAGATGCTGAAAATATGCTAGCTGCTCAAGCGGTTAGAGATTTACGCAGCGCGCGTGATGACCTTGAACGTAGACTACATGATTTGCGTTTAACCCGTCAGGTGGCAATGCAAAGTCTGCCAAGCATACGTTTGGTTCAGGAAAACGACAAGACCTTAATCAATAAGGTTAACTCGACACTGATCAACACCGTGCCACTCTGGAAAAATCAGTTAGCACAGGCAGTAACGATTTTCCGCATGAGCGATACGGCAGAAACGGTTAAAAAAGCCACTGATCTGACGAACGATTTACTGGAAAGCAATGCAGATAACTTACGCACAGCAAATGCAGAAGTCCGTCAGCAAATGGAACGCGGTGTGTTCGATATTGAATCAGTACGCAAAGCTAACACACAACTTATCGAAACCATCAACGACAGTTTGAAAATTGCCGAAGAAGGCAAAGCTAAACGTGCAGAAGCTGCGAAAGAGCTCGTACACATGGAAGGTGAATTACGCGCGGCATTGGTCGCGGCAAAATCACGCGCTGATAACCCGGTAAATGAAGTTGCTGGTGAAGCAGCAAAAGCAATTACTAAAGGTTAATCACAGTCATTGCTCATCAAATTGAGATAAACTGTAAAACTAGACATACATAGCAAAGGGAATAAACATGGGAATCTGGGATAAGTTATTTGGCGAATTTGTCGATGTTATCGAATGGACTGACTCGAGTGTTGATACGATGGTTTATCGTTTTCAACGTTACGGCAACGAAATCAAATTCGGCGCAAAACTAACGGTACGCGAATCTCAAATCGCGGTATTTGTCAGTGAAGGTCAGATAGCAGACGTACTGGGCCCGGGTTTGTATGAACTTGAAACCAAAAACTTACCGATTCTGTCTACGCTTCAGCATTGGTATCATGGTTTTGAAAGCCCTTTCAAGGCTGAAGTTTATTTCTTTAATACGCGTCAGTTTGTCGACCTAAAATGGGGCACTAAAAACCCGATTATGATGCGCGATAAAGAATTCAATATGGTGCGTTTACGTACCTTTGGAACTTACAATATCCGTATTGATGACCCCGCAAAATTCATCACTGAAATCGTCGGCACTGATGGTCACTTTACCGTCGACGAAATCAGCAGTCAGTTGCGCAACTTAATCGTGACGCGTTACACGGACATCCTTGGTAGCTCTGATATTCCAGTGCTTGATCTTGCAGGTAATCAGGGGCAGTTAGGTGAATTACTCACTCAACGCATTGCGCCTGAATTCAAAGACTACGGGCTCGAACTGACTAAGGTTCTGGTTGAGAATATTTCCTTACCGCCAGCGGTTGAAGAAGCACTCGATAAGCGTACCAGCATGGGTATGATCGGTAATCTGGATAAATACATCCAGTTTGGTGCAGCAGAATCAATGCAAAATGGTTCAACGGGCGGTGGTGCTGGTAGCGCCATTGAAATGGGACTAGGTTTTGCCATGGCGAATAAAATGGCAAACGATATGAATGCCCAGCCAACTGTTCCAATGCCAACACATACTACACAAGCGCATCCAGCCCCTGCTCCACCGCCATTACCTGATACCAACTGGCACGTAGCAATTGATAGAAAAGCAGCCGGACCGTTTGATCTTACTGAATTGCAACAGCTTGCGACCAATAGGCAAATTTCTCCTGGTACTTTGGCGTGGATAGATGGCATGGAAGAATGGAAATCGATCGAATCGATTCCTGCGTTAGAAGGTTTATTTGAAGAAGATAAAGCCGAACCACCAGAACTTCCTAATTCGTAAACTGATTATTCCTTAATAATATAAGTAATAAGATAAGCATTAAGCCAAACGATTAGGCAAAACCATAACTACATAGCCACCCCCCCACTTATAGCCTGTTTTTTTTATATTTTGTTTGAATCTAAAAAAAGTGCTTATAAGTGGGGGGGTGTCACTAACCTTTTATTTCATGAGCTTTTCATGAAATTTACAAAAATCAGGCATGAGACTCGACAGTAGTGAGTAGTTTATTCGACAAGGAGCTGAAATTTACGCCCCTTAACACCACAGACGAAAAGAAAAACTTCGCGCGGGCCAAAGAAGACGCTCATGTCATTTCGCAAGCGCATTTTAGCTGTAAGAACTGTGGTTCAGATCTGGTCTACTCTCCTTCCTCACAGGATTTGGTTTGCCGATCTTGCGGTCATCATTACCCTGTCGACACCAAAGTCGAGCCCATCAAAGAATTCGATTTTAAACAGGCCTTAAAAGAACTCGATCGCCTGCAACATAGTGATCCCAAAAACCAGGACGACGTCGCTGTTATTCAATGCCCTTCTTGTGGTGCAGAATTTAGCTTTAAACAGCATGAACACGCTGGCGAATGCCCCTATTGTGCGACTCCGGTTATAACTGATACCCGTTACGCACGCTTTATCGAGCCTAAGTCCTTACTGCCTTTTAAGTTTGAGAAAAAACAGGCCATTGCCATTTTTGATGAATGGATCGGCAGTCACTGGTTTGCCCCCTCTTCTTTAAAAAGTCACAGTAAGCGCGAAGAAAAACTCGTGGGGATTTATCTCCCTTACTGGACCTACGATAGCCAAACCTACAATCAATACCGTGGACAACGCGGCACCACCTATTATGATCGTCAGGTTTACTCCACGGTGGTTAATGGAAAACGTGTACAACGCGTCAGAACGGTTCCAAGAATTCGCTGGAAGCCTGTTGGCGGACAGGTTGATCTACATTTTGATGATGTCTTGATTGGTGCGTCAAAAACCCTACCCAGAACCATTATCGATCACCTACAGCCGTGGGATCTGGATAATCTGGTGCCTTATTCTGAAGAATATATCAGCGGCTTTCGCAGTGAAATCTATCAGGTTACTGTGGATCAGGGTTTCCTCCAGGCTGAAAACATTATGGAGCGTAAAATCAAGCAGTCGATACGTTACGATATTGGCGGTGACCATCAACGTATCTCTGCAGTTAATACGCAACATCAAGACACCACCTTCAAACACGTATTGTTACCTGTTTGGTCAGCGGCGTTTCAATACCGTGGTAAAACCTATCGCTACGTTATAAACGGGCGTAACGGCACCATTCAAGGTGAACGTCCTTATAGCTTTATCAAGATTGGGCTTGCGGTCATTACTGCAATCGCGGCTGCATTGGCATTGCTATACGTGATGGAAACGAACGGTGTATTCGAAAACATGAACCAATTTCAAAGTTTTTAATCAAAAGCGACGTCTTTAAAGCATATATTGCCCTGCACAAATTCACTGATTGCGAAAAAAAAATTGTGTGTTTAATATCCAAGAAACGCCCATTCTAAAGTTTGGTTTTACACCTGGTTTTAAGCTTGATTTTGATTATCGTTTTAAGTCCCGTTCTAAAGCAGATAGTTAAATTTAGTGCTTAGAAAACATGTGTTTCTGTGAATGGTATTTTTCGATGAGACAGGCGCTAATAACATGAAAATCAATAATCCTCAGAATGAGCTTTTAAAGCATCTAGAAAGCTGCAAACCCAATTGGAGCTTACCTCAAGCGTTTTATAATGATGAGAATATTTTTCAGGCTGATTTAGAAAACCTCTTTTATAGCGAATGGATTTTTATCGGGCACGATTGCCAGATTCCGGATGTGGGAGACTTCTTCCGCTATGAAATTGGTGATTACGATATTATCGTTTTACGCGCTGAAGACAATAGCGTCAAAGCCTTTCATAACACCTGCCGACATCGCGGTTCTCGCCTTTGCAAAGAAGATAAGGGGCATAAACCCCAGTTAGTCTGTCCATACCATCAATGGACTTATGACCTTTCAGGCAAGTTGAAATATGCCAAAGATATGGGCGAAGATTTCAACCCTAACGACCATAAACTACATAGCGTAAATTGCGAAACCATTGAGGGTATCATCTATCTTTGCCTTAGCGATGATGCGCCTGAATTTGAGTCATTTAAAAAAACGGTTACCCCCTACCTTGAAAAGCATCGACTACACGATGCAAAGATCGTCCACGAAAGCAGTATTATCGAAGAAGGTAACTGGAAATTAGTCTTAGAAAATAATCGCGAATGTTACCACTGTGCCGGCAGTCATCCAGAACTCTGTCGTACTTATTCTGACGACCCTTCCTTCACGGGAATACCAGATGAATCCGACCCAACACTGGGCATGGTTCAAGAGCATTGGGATAAATGCGATACCTTGAATATTCCTGCTAAATTCCACCTGAGTGATGACGGACAATACCGCGTTACCCGAATGCCTTTACAGCATGAAGCTGAATCATTCACCATGGATGGCAAAGTAGCGTCTAAAAAATTAATGGTGGATTCCACAGACAAAGAACTTGGAACGCTGTTATTTTTTCATTATCCAAATACCTGGAATCATTTTTTATCGGACCATAGCATCACCTTTTGTGTAACCCCCTTAAGCACCAACAGAACCAAAGTAACCACAAGATGGCTGGTTCATAAAGACGCTGTAGAAGGCAAGGATTATGACCTAGAGACTCTAATCGCCGTATGGAAAGCGACTAACCAGCAAGATTTGGAACTGGTCGAAGAAAACCAGAAAGGGATACGCTCACCTAATTACACGCCTGGTCCTTACTCTGTTGTACAAGAAGATGGAGTCATTCAGTTTATCAACTGGTATCAGCAAATCAGCCAGCAAAAAGCATCTGCCGTACTCAATGCACATAGCTTAGATAAAACAGATAACACCGTACATAATGCAGATAACAAAATCGTCTATATCGAAGATTTGCCGCCCACCATTCCAGGTGAATTGACGCCTGCCATCGATCTGGAAAAAGCAGTGAATGCCGCTAATACTCCAGCGACAGCCCCGATTAGCCCACAAGATTCAACACTTTTTGAGAATACCACGACACACCACGATAATTCAGCGATTGACCTGTTACAAAAAGCCAACCTGAAAAACTTTTCGAAAAAGTCCGAAGAAGATGAAGAAGATATCGAAAAGCCGAGTTTTGATCAGAACAAAATTCCCCACCTGTATTTAGATCAAAGCCAGCCGTGGGAAGCACAAAGTTCGATGTTAAAACTGATCAATATCGTGCCTGAAACGCATGATGTCATCACCTTCACTTTTCGTACGCACACCAATAACTGGTTTAGTTTCGCCCCGGGACAATTTATTACACTCGAATTGCCCATGCCCGGCGAAAAGATTTACCGCACCTATACCATTTCATCCAGCCCTTCCAGGCCGCTGTCTTTATCCATAACGGTTAAATTAAATCCAAACAGCATTGGCAGTAAATGGATGTTTGAAAACCTCAAACTAGGCATGGAGTTACGCGCTTTTGGCCCCGCTGGCGAATTTCATTTGTATAATCACGATGCGGATAAATACTGCTTTATTTCTGGCGGTAGCGGAATCACACCGATGTTATCGATGACCAAATACCTATTCGATCGTGGGGGTGAATTAGACATTAGTTTTATCCACTGCGCACGTAGTCCATCAAATATTATCGCCAAAGAACAGGTAGAAAGGCTATCGACGCGGTTTCTGAATTTCCAGATTGCATGGATTGTGGAAGACCGTGAACCCTTCCTTCCATGGACAGGATATACCGGACGCATTAACCAATTAATTCTTGAATTAACCACGCCTGACTTTTTCGAACGGGAAATCTATTGCTGTGGTCCTGCAATATTTATGCAAACGGTTCGTGATATTTTAATTGCTGCTGATTTTGACATGAGTCATTACCACGAAGAAAGCTTCGATATGCCAGTGCTGGAAGAAGAAAAAGTGGCACATGATGATGTCTTTCTGGATGAGTCTATAAAGACTACGGTGTCATTCTTAAACTCTGAGAGAACATTGCCTTCTAATCAGAAAATTACCCTATTAGAAACATCACTAGAAGCGGGTTTGAATATCCCGAGCGCCTGCCAGTTTGGTGTCTGCGGTACCTGTAAAGTGAAAAAGAAATCGGGTGATGTGCACATGGTACATAACGGTGGCATTAGCGATAAGGAAGTCGATGATGGCTATATTCTGGCCTGTTGTTCCTACCCATTGAATGATGTGGAGATTCAGTACTAGCCTCAACCAGACGTGTGGCTTTTGGTTTAACACACAAAACATTGAGAAAAAAACTCGCTATAAGTGGGGGGGTGCCTATATAACGCGGCTTGTAATGATTTTTAGTCTTAGAACCCGCCTGTTATATGCATCCTCTGTTTTTATACCAACACACTTGAAGCTTGCTTCCTATATTGTGTTCTGATCACACTAAAGTTGAGACTAGTTTGCAATAGGCGCAGACCTTTCCTTATCTTTAGGCACAAGGAAGCTAACATCAAATCAAAGAAGCATAAAACTCGCCATCGCAATACTACTACCTAGTGCGATTCCCGCTAATACATCGCTGGGATAGTGAAGCCCAAGAATCAATCGGGATAATCCAACAAGTACCGTAAACGGGACAACCAACCAATACCATTCCGGGAAATACTGTAATAAAACCGTACTGAAACCAACCGCATGCATGGTGTGACCTGAAGGAAAACTAAACTGATCTAACACTGCAACATTCTGCAGAATATTATCGTCAAAACGGTACGGTCGAACACGAAGTGTAGCTGATTTTAGACGGCGATAAATCAACAGTAAAACAATCGCCACAATCATCATGTGCAGTGAAACTTTAGCCCCTTCAACACCATAGATAATGGGTAAAAGTGCGATCAATACATACCAGAAAACGCCGTTTCCCAAGCGGCTGATCACGGCAAAAAAACGGTTGAATAAACGTTTATGATTGAATTTATTAAAAAGCATACATAAAGGTATTTCGCTCTGGTTAAGTCGTTCTAAAAAGTTGATCACACTCTATTTCCTCCTCGATTAATTCACTTAAAATGACGTCGAACTTGTCGTAAATACTATTCCAGCTCAGTTCTTCTGCCTTTTCTCTTGCCTGCATTCCTAATTTTTTCATATAGGATTTTGACGTGATGATTTCCACAACTGCCTGAATAAATCCCTCGTTGTCACCAAAGGGAACCGCAATACCATTGACCCCATGGGTGATGTTTTCCTGTGTGGCGGCATAATTAAAGCTCACGGAAGGCAAATTACTCGCCATCGCTTCTATCAAGGTATTGCCAAAGGTTTCGCTCATACTGGGTGAAATGAATAAATCTGCCGACGCATAATGTCTGGCGAGCGCTTCTTTCTTTTTGACACCACAGAAAATAAAGTCAGGGTTTTCAATTTCGAGTGTTTGACGCATAGGGCCATCCCCCACCAGAATAAATCTGGCTTTTGGATCTCTGGTTTTTATTGCCTGAAAAGCCTTTACTGCGAGCGGTAGATTTTTTTCAGCTGCCAGTCTACCGACGAAAATAACGGCTAAATCATCCTCATTGATACCCCAGCTTTTGCGCAATGCATTATCACGACGTGATGGATGGAACAGTTCGGTGTCTACTCCCCGTGATAACACCCCGACATTGTCATAGCCCTGAGAATGCAATTCGTCTTGCAATACCCGCGTAGGAACAAGCGTAATATCGGTTTTATTATGAAAGCGACGCAGGTAACGACGCGTTAAACCCAGCAGAAAGCCAAGGTGATAATAACGGCAATACTGATCGAAATTAGTGTGAAATTCACTCACGACAGGAATGCCAAATTTATGCGCCACTTTAATGGCAGAAGTCCCTAAGGGACCTTCAGTCACAACCAATACGACATCGGGTAAGTTTTCACCCCACATCTTTTTTAAGGTGTGTTTTGCTGGCAGACCTACTTTTACTTCTTTGTAAAACGGCAGCTTAAAACCAGGTAGAAGGAATTCATGATCAGCAATGAGATCTGTATTCTCATTATGTTTGGTGGAAGAATAGTAGACATCAATTGCGTAGCCTTTTTGCTTCATTCCCCGAACCATATTGGCCAAGGTCAAAGCAACACCATTGATATCGGGCAGCCAGGTTTCTGTGACCACTGCTATTTTATAAGCACCTGAGTTAATGGGTAGATCTAAAACCGTTTCGTACATATAACACCCTCTTTCCATTAGGGTGACTGTACTCATCGTTTGTTACGAGACTTTGTCAAATTCATGACAAATTAATGACTGATTGATTAAGGAATTATGACAAGTGTCTTTAAATGAACGCTTTACCGATATGTCTTTTTAATAACTGAAAAATGTAACGATGTATTTGTTTCCTATTTTTTCTTATTGCTCCCTATTCATCACTCGCATCTAGTTTGGCTTTAATCATATCCAGAGTATCACTCCATTGCTTGAAAGCACCGCCCGCTTCAAGTTGATCTAAACCCGCTTTGGTATATGTGCCTTGACGTGCGATTTCACCCGCAAGTTCAGATAAGCCTTGTTGCGGTCTACCCAAAGCATAGTGCGCAGCTCCTAGGGTATTATGTAATACCATATTGCGCGCATCCTCTTCCTCAATACCATTTTTAATCAACCAGTGATATTGCTCATCAAAGAATCGATACAACCAGCCATTCAAACAAGCCATTGCAGACGCTTCTTCAAATTGAGACTCCTGTTTGAAGGCGATGGTTTTACCCAGTGAATCTGCCAACGCTTTGACTTCTGGTATGTCGGGATAAATCGGCACAAAACCTTGTGCATTTTCTGCGGCGACTACCGGTAAAATCAGCGCGAGCATGTCAGGTAAATCTGCTTTATTTCTAACTTGCTCCAGAGTTAAGCCCGCAACCGCCGAGACCACTATTTTATCTTTAGGAAAAACCAGTCCTTCCAGTAACTCGGTTAGTTGCCAAGGTCTAACGGCTAATAGAATCAAATCGGACTGATCAATCACACCTTGATTATCTTCTGCAACGATGCACTGCTGATTATCCGCTAGGTATTTGGCGCGTTCTGCATTTCTGGGGCTTACTATTACCTGACGTGTATCCCCAGACCG
The DNA here is from genome assembly GCF_004339015.1 of Cocleimonas flava. Classification (GTDB taxonomy): domain Bacteria; phylum Pseudomonadota; class Gammaproteobacteria; order Thiotrichales; family Thiotrichaceae; genus Cocleimonas; species Cocleimonas flava. Next base: position 270,070 of record NZ_SMFQ01000004.1, read on the forward strand.
TCTTAAACCGGTTACGGTGTACGTGGCTAAATGACCTGTGCCGAGGATACCCAGGCGTAGACGATCTGCTTGTTGATCTGTTTGTTGATTTGCTGATTTCATTAGTTATCTCGTGATTAATCTGTTTCTCTGGTTCACTAAAGCGTAAACCACTCTGTCGATAAAAACAGGAAAAAATAATGATTAAATGAAAACCTTAAGCCACCCCCCTACTTATGGGGCATTTTTTATTGAGGACTAATTTTTTAAGTATGGCTTCAAGTGATTTAAGAAGGATTAAAACAATGCAAACTCAGGTCATTTTAATTGAAATATCCATAAAGAATAAATTTGTGATCAACCAAATCCAATCCATATTCTTCTGCGATTTCTTTTTGCCGTTTCTCAATGATTTCATCATGAAATTCAACAATCTTGCCTGTTCTTATATCAATCATGTGATCATGATTGTCTGCCGCACATAATTCATACACCGCATTATCTGGAGAAAAGTGATGACTTTGTATTAAGCCTGATTTTTCAAACTGATTCACAACCCTGTAAATAGTGCCGAGTGATAACGGCGTCTTGTTACGCTGTAACGCCATATAGATATCGTTAGTGCTTAGATGCTTTTTCTCCTGTGCTTCAAATATATCCAGAATAAGCATTCTTGGTTGAGTCTTTATCAGACCTGCTTTTTTTAACGACTTCATCATACCCTCAAACAGTAATAAATCTCATTTGCATCAAAGACAATGATAATGGTTATCATTTCTGTTTTCAAATACTTTATACCGTCTAATCCATGACCTCTGTCAGCCCCTTCGAGAAAGCAGACAAGCTTGCATGAGGAATGAAAACCAGCTGTTTAGTATTATTTTGGCAATGGCGTTTAACGGCATTCATCGCGGTATGGCTGACACAATCTAATGGGCAAACCACCACATCTGCCCTGGAGACGATGCTGGCTAATTTTTGGTGACCATCTTCTCGTCCACCGTCGTGGTGAATGAAGGCACCATTTTGTTGTTCTACCAATTGACGGAAGTGCGTGTATTGACTATTTCTTCCGCCGATATATAAAACACAACGGCCACACAAATCAGAATTAGTATTCGGGCATGCTTCACAACTATCGATTGCACCATCGGTTTGATTTAATAAACTTGCCAGAGTACTTTCAATACTGGTTTTTTCATCAGCTAAGTGACTTAACTGATGATTGAGCTCACCGTTTTTTTCTTGTTCTTGCGTGGCAATTGCTTCCAATTCCTGATTGCTTTTATTGAGTCGCTCTACATTTGCTTGTGCATTTTCCAGCTCATCTTTCAATTGTTTAATTTCTTCTTCGAAACGGTGTATGAAAGGCGTGTTTTTAATACTATTCAGCTCTTCTTTTGCTTGTTCGTAGATACTTTTTTCTTGCTGAAGTTGTGATAACTCAGTTTTCATTTGTGTTAATTCTTTTTCTTTCTTATCCAGTTTTTTATTGTAAACGGCTTCATTGATGTCTATCTGATCTTGTAAGGCGTTATTACGTTTCTCTAGAATATGAAATTCACGTATATCGATTCGCGCGGTAGCACCTGATAGATGCGACAACATGTGGACCTTGCCATACACTTGATAAAGCGTCTCTTCTGTGGTGTCTGGATGCGTAAGCATCGCCCAGAAAGCACCTGCAATATCGCCGGTATTCACGGCATTATTCCATAGCGCTATTCTTTCATCTTCTGTTTTTGTTTTGGAAAAATACAGGATATTGATCTTATATTTTTTATCTAATAACTTATTTACCAGATTACTGACATAACATTTAGCATCTAATGCTTGTAAGAATGAAACGTGTATACAGTAATCGTCCCAGGAATTGATGTCCTTAATATTCGCTTTATTCCCAATTTGACGTAATTCTTTCAACGTTAAACAGGTACCTAAAGCAGCACAATGAAAACGTGTACTTAATTCCCAAAACTTCAAACGAGATCCGCGTTTAGTCGCTTTCTTTTTAAGGTCAGGAATGGGTAATGTCGAAAGCGATGCAGATGTAACAGTAGAACCAGTTGTAAGCGATGTTTTATTAGAGGGTATTTGGCACATAACAAACCTGTAAGTCTTAAGTGAAAATCAGAATATTGCTTCTTGTAAATATAAACGATAATCATTATCATTAAAAGCCTAATCTAATGTTTTTACTTAAATTTATACTGAGGCGATTATGACTGTATTAGCTAAAACACAAAAAATAGAAATACTTCAAAAACAAGACGTTGTAGATTTAGAGCAAGATGTTACTTTAAAACTTGAGATTAAAAGAAGCACCCTGAAACGACTACTGGAAACAAAACAGGTTTGCGCCAGTGATTTTCGTTGTATGGATTGCATTACCAAACGAAATATTCAGGAATTGTGTTTGGAAACATGCCTAAAATGCTTGGCGCATTCGTCTAATAACTAACCCAAATCATACTAAGCAATATAAGGATGTAACAGTTAAAACCTTAACTGCCCCCCCCCCTACTTTGAAGCCTTTTTTTATGATCTGGTCTACTCTCTAACCACTCTATTTTATTAGTATAGATATCGGCTTATAGAGAGCAGTCCTAGAGCATAAAAAAGCAGATGCAATCTGGCTGCGATCTAACACTAAACCAAGCGAAGCGAAGCCAATGAATGACTTGATTAATCTCTCTGGTGATTTATTTTATGTGGATCACTTTTACCGCCATCAAAACAGACCAGTATATCTTTAGCCAAAAAATGTCCGCTTTTCTCAAATTGTGCTTCTGAGGACAAAGAAGAAACAACGGATAAAAAAGGCCCCCTCATGGATTTCTGAATCAACTTTGTATTGATCTCACGCAGGTTTTTCTGTTTTTGGCGAAGAATGTACTTTATGACAGTGAGCTCTTTATTCAACTCACTCACTTCTGTCGATAAAAGCATCTGTTCATCCGTCAATTTTTTGAGCAATGGGTCGCTGTACTTCTGACGTTTCTGGTTATTTATATTCACTTCTCACACCTTTGTTAGATCTTGTTAGATCTTGTTAGATTTTGTTAGCCTCTGTTACCTCGATTGATATTTCAAGAGGCTCATCTATCTCTATTCCCTGATCCACTAATTGATTTAATAAATTCGGCTCTGTCCAGGCAAGTAAATGGCTCTCTGCCATCAACAGCATTTCTAGTTCACTGTTATAACAATCGCATTTTTGATTCATCGTTCAATCTCGCTCTACAACACTAAGGCGCTGCTGCTTGAAGAGTCGATATCGGGATTATTTGCTTAGAAGTCTTAGTTGTTTGAATAGCTATTTGATTAGGAAATTTAGTCACAGCTTTGGGGGCACGTCTTTTCAAACCACCTTGTAACTCTGCCAACTGGATTTTAATGCGTTCATTTGACTGGATGGCCAACAATTCGGCAATGACTGTTAGCTGGTGATCACTATCCGTGTTTTGAAAATCATCGATACACAGATCACCGCTTTCGAATAATTGATTTACCTTATCCTCATTGAAATGCAACAACACATCATCATCAAATTTATTGTGAATCGAAATAAAAGGGTGACTGCAGTCTAGCCAGGCATTGATATACACATTCATGCTTAAAAAATTCATATTTACGCTCTCTATTATGTTTAGATCTATACTATTTTTAGATCTATACTATTTTTAGATCTGTACTGAGATTGATTTCGATAAAAAGCTTAGAGTGAAAAAAGCTAAAGCTCGTTATCGATTATCAATCTCACCTAAGACTGATTGAGTAAAAAAGATCTGGCTAGCACGAGACGGGGTAGAACACGTATTGGCTTGAACATAAAAAACATAACTAACACTTACCAAAGAAAAGTTATGTCTCTTTGAGGAACACTTTGTACTGCTTGGGTAATAATGATTGTTCAGCAGCAGTCAGGATTAATTTTCCTCGTCTGGTAATTGATAACAAATACTGCTTATCAGCATGACGGAGGATGGCTTTTTTATTGCCATTCATGATTTTACTAACATCTATCTGATTCATATCTTCTGAAACCATTTTATTCACTAGTTGTTAACTCTAAATACAAATGATAACGATTATCATTACTATTGCAACTCTTTTTTTCTTTATGGTAACTTCCGCAGACAACCCTCATAAGATAAACTCTCGGTTTTTCTGTTGTGGTGAAGGTAATAACATCGTGAATAAAAATGATATTAAAGAGGCTGGTTTCAGGGTCACAAGACCCAGAGTAGAAATATTGAAGCTTCTGGAAACTTCAGAAAAACAGCATTACGGCGCAGAAGAAATTTATCAGGAGTTACTCAGTCAGGGAATCAAAGTGGGGATTGCAACGGTCTACCGCGTACTGACCCAATTTGTTGAAGCTGGCCTGGTGATCAAACACAATTTTGAAGGTGATCAATGTGTTTTTGAGTTAGACACTGGTGAACATCATGATCATATGGTTGATATGAAAACAGGTAAGATCATTGAGTTTCATGATGAGATTATCGAACAAAGACAAAGAGAAATTGCTGAAGAACACGGCTTCGTGCTGATGGAACACTCACTAACTCTTTATGGTGAATTTAAGGAGAAGTAACTCTTTTGATTGTATAAATTTACACCCCCCTACTTACGGGCAGTTTTTTCTGGAACGCATGCCTGATATTTAATGATGCTCTCATTCAGGTCCGTTCTTTTCTAGATACCTTCTTTAATTAATACGTTATTTGTTAGTAATACCTCTATTGCTACTTACGTTATTTTATCTAAATACGCGCCAACATCCCCTACTCTTCCCTCCTTTAAAATAGTTCTCATAACACTTTTTTTCTGCTGGTTTAAAGTGGCTCCCACACTATTTTTAATTTTTCTTGATAAATGTTAGTTTTTTTATGAAAAAAAATAGATCGCTTTGTGAATTATCAAAGACACCCCTTATGATACCGACTTTAATTAGCGCTTTCTTATTTACTAATACTTAATAATTTACTAACACTTTATACACGAGAGCATATTTATCATGATTCCAGAAGAAGTCGTCGATATATCGCGTTTGCAGTTCGCAACAGTCGCTTTATATCATTTTATATTTGTACCATTAACCCTGGGAATGACATTCATACTGGCCATTATGGAATCAGTCTATGTGATGACCGGTAAACAGATTTACAAGGACATGGTGATGTTCTGGGGTAAATTATTCGGCATTAACTTTGCCTTAGGTGTTGCCACAGGTTTGACCATGGAGTTCCAATTCGGCACCAACTGGTCGTACTATTCGCATTATGTGGGGGATATTTTCGGTGCCCCGCTGGCGATTGAAGGTTTGATGGCATTCTTTCTGGAATCAACCTTTGTCGGCATATTCTTCTTTGGCTGGGATCGTTTAAGCAAAGTCTCTCATTTAACCGTAACCTGGTTAATGGCTCTTGGTACTAACTTTTCGGCCCTGTGGATTTTAATCGCTAATGGCTGGATGCAAAATCCGGTTGGTGCAGAATTCAATATCGAAACCATGCGCATGGAAATGACTAGCTTTTCTGAGGTTTTATTCAACCCTGTTGCACAGGTGAAGTTTATTCATACGGTTTCAGCGGGTTATGTCGCTGGTTCTATGTTTGTCTTAAGTATCAGTGCCTGGTATTTGATAAAGAAACGTGATGTTGGCTTTGCCAAACGTTCTTTTGCCATTGCTGCGGGCTTCGGTTTAGCTTCCATTTTATCCGTTATTTTACTCGGTGATGAAAGTGGCTATGAAACGGGTGAGTTACAAAAAGCAAAACTCGCGGCCATTGAAGCCGAGTGGGAAACAGAACCCGCACCCGCTGCGTTTACCTTATTCGGATTCCCTGATCAGGACGCACAGGAAACACACAATGCGGTGAAAATTCCTTATGCTTTAGGCATTATCGCCACTCGCTCACTGGATGAAGAAGTGAAAGGCTTAAAGGATATTATTGCTGAAAATGAAGACCGTATCCGTAACAGTAAACACACTTATGCGCTGTTCGAAAAAGTGCGTAAAGGTGAAGCATCAGCAGTTGAAAAAGAAAGCTTTAACGAGTCTAAAGGTGAGCTTGGTTATGCCCTGCACTTAAAGCAGTTTGCACCGAATGTTGTGGATGCAACTGAAGAGCAAATCAAAGCGGCAGCTAAAGACACCATCCCACATGTTGCACCCATTTTCTGGTCTTTCCGCATTATGGTCGCAGCAGGTTTTACCATGCTTTTAGTATTTGGTCTGGCATTTATCTTTACTGCACGACGTACTGTTTTCACTAAGCGCTGGTTCCTATGGGTGTCATTCCTCTGTTTACCGCTGCCCTGGGTAGCTATCGAGACTGGTTGGTTCGTTGCCGAGTATGGCCGTCAACCATGGGCTGTGGGTGAGATTTTACCAACGTCTATGGCGGTATCTTCACTTACTTATAACGATGTTCTTTATAGTTTAATTGGCTTCGTGGTTTTCTACACCATTCTATTGGTGATCGAAGTATACCTTATGCAAAAGTTTGCACGTTTAGGTCCAAGTAGCTTACATACTGGTCGTTACTACCACGAAAAAGAAGGTGGAAAAATGTATCACGCACCACATTCATCAACCCCAGAAGCTGAGTTGTTATAAGGAGAACTATGATGGAATTTATCGATTACACAACGCTTAAAATGGTCTGGTGGTTACTCGTTGGCATACTCTGGCTAGGCTTTGCAATGACAGAAGGCTTTGATATGGGCGTCGGCATGTTATTACCCTTCGTAGGCAAAACAGACGAAGAACGCCGTGTTGCTATCAATGCGGTTGCCCCGCATTGGGATGGCAATCAGGTATGGTTAATACTGGCTGCTGGCGCGATTTTTGCGGCATGGCCGATTGTTTATGCGACCACTTTTTCAGGGTTTTATCTGGCATTAATGCTAATGCTATTTTCTCTGTTCTTTAGACCAGTTGGATTTGATTATCGTTCTAAACTAGAAAACAAAAAATGGCGCAGTACCTGGGATTGGGGTTTATTCATTTCGGGAATCGTTCCACCATTAATTTTGGGCGTTGCATTTGGTAACCTGTTTTTAGGTGTGCCTTTTCACTATGACGATTATTTACGTTCATTCTATGACGGAAACTTTTTTGGCCTATTGCATCCGTTTGCTGTACTTTCTGGTTTACTCGCTATCTCAATGTTTGTGATGCATGGCGGTGCATATCTCATGATGCGTTGTGGCGACGAAGTCTATAACCGCACCCGCACTTACACGCAATTTGCGGCGATTGCTGTGATCGCACTGTTTGCAATTGAAGGTTTGTGGTTGTGGACGAGTATTGATGGTTATGCTCTAACAAGCGAAATCAATACCGGAGCACCTGCGAACCCATTGGGTAAAACTGTGGAAATCTTTGAAGGTGCATGGCTAACAAATTACACTGAATATCCACTTACTATGATCGCGCCAATTGTTGGTTTTGTAGCAGCATTTGGAGCATTTTTATCGGCTCGCGCGCGTAAAGCCGGTATAGCTTTTGCCATGACTACTATGAGCATGTTTGGAATAATCTTGACGGGTGCATTTTCACTGTTCCCTTTCATTCTTCCATCAAGCGTTAACCCAAGTCATAGCTTAACGATTTGGGATGCCGCTTCCAGTGAATTAACCTTATCAATCATGTTATTTGCAACCCTATTATTCGTACCCATTATTTTGATTTACACCGTTTGGTGTTACGTAAAACTTTGGGGTAAATACAGTGTTGAAGACATTCGTGAGAAACAGCACAGCCTTTATTAATTAAAGTACAAATAGGAGAAAATTATGTGGTATTTTGCCTGGATTCTTGGTGTTTTACTGGCTTGTGCTTTTGGCATCATTAACGTCATGTGGCTTGAGCTAAATGGCCTTGATGAAGATGAGTAAACGTTAACTAATAAGATGTCTAAAAAACCAAGTAAGATATGTGGCTATGTCTGACGCCAAAGATTCTGCTAGTCCAGAATTTCTTAAAGCTCAAAAGAAAACGACGGGCGCATACTTACGCTTTTCAGTAGGTCTGGGATTATTATCAGGCCTACTGCTGATTGCTCAGGCCTGGTGTCTGGCAAACATTATCAACAATGTCATCTTTGAAAAGGCAACAGTAGCTAATTTAAGCAGCTACTTTGTTGCTTTATTTTTTGTCTATCTGTTTCGTGCCGGGCTCAATTGGGCTTCGGAGTACACAGCGGTAGAAGCGGCTCTTCGCGTTAAACGCGACCTAAGAAAAAAACTACATGATCGCTTATTCGAAGTCGGTCCCTTATCTTTGAATAACGAACGTAGTGGCGAACTCATCAACACCGTTGTCGATGGTGTCGATGCACTGGAAAATTACTATGCACGGTATCTGCCTACCATGTCATTGGTGGCACTTATCCCGCTTTCCATTCTGGTTTTCATCTTCCCCATCGATTGGATTTCGGGTGTCATTATGCTGGTGACAGCCCCTCTGATTCCGTTTTTCATGATCATGATTGGCAAAGGTACTGAGCGCCTGAATAAAAAACAATGGCGCAAACTGGCAAGAATGAGCGCCCATTTTCTGGATATGATTCAAGGCCTCACAACACTCAAATTGTTCAATGCCAGTCGTCGAGAATCCCAACTCATCGCCCGAATTTCAGATGATTACCGCAAAAGCACCATGTCGGTTTTGCGTGTGGCCTTCTTGTCATCATTATTACTAGAATTTTTATCAACCGTGAGTATTGCGATGGTCGCGGTATTGATTGGTTTTCGTTTGATGTATGGCGAGTTAGATTTCTTCTATGGCTTTTTTGCGTTACTGCTAGCTCCTGAGTTTTATCAACCGTTGCGCAATATGGGAACCCATTATCACGCGCGTATGGAAGCTATTGGTGCAGCTGAAAAAATGATTGAAATATTGCATCCTGATGACGTTGAAAGTGAAGATACTTTGATTAAGAGTTCTTTGGTTAAGAGCGCTATGCATAACGATGTTACGGTTAATAAAGATTTAGCTTCTAGTTCATCTAGTGAATTGTCTCAGAGCAGTTCTATTGAGAACAAAACCCTTGGAATAACTAATTCCATAGAAATTGAATTTAAGGATGTCAGTTTTGAGTACGAACCTGGCCGCCCTGCACTTGAGCATCTTTCACTAAACATTCATCCCAATGAGAATATTGCCATTGTTGGCTCAAGTGGCGCGGGTAAAAGTACGCTGATGAACTTGTTACTTGGTTTTATCAGTCCGCAGCAAGGTGAGATTGTTATCAATCAAAAGCCGTTGAGACATGATCATCTCAATGAATGGAGACACAATATCGCCTGGATGCCACAACGCGCGCATCTATTCCAGGGAACCATCAGAGAAAATATATGTTTGGCAAACCCATCCGCCAATGATTCAGTAATGAAAAATGCCGCAAAATCAGCGTTGATTGATGAATATATCGAGTCACTGCCTGACAGCTATGACACTCACATAGGAGAACGCGGTGCAGGATTATCGGGCGGACAAATCCAGAGAATCGCTTTGGCGCGAGCATTCTTAAAAGATGCGCCATTATTATTGCTCGATGAGCCAACAGCTCATTTAGATCAGGAAAGTGAGTTACTCATTCAACAAAGTCTGCAACTACTCTCACAAAACCGTTGCGTCATCAGTATCGCCCATAGACTGAATACCGTACAACAGGCTGATCGCGTGGTATTACTCGAAAAAGGCCGCGTGGTTGCAATCGCTAACCATCAAACCTTGATGGCAGAAAACCCCTTATATCAAAAAATGGTCGATCTTTTCGAACAGGGAGATCAACACCATGATGAGTGATTTTCAAGTCATGCGCAGGTTGTTTACCCTGATCAAACCGTGGTGGGGCTGGATGTTGCTTGGGGTGGTGTTATCTCTGCTCACCATTTTGGCTAATATCGGGCTTATGGCTTTATCTGGCTGGTTTATCGCCAGTATGGCAATCGCAGGAATAACAGGCGCGGCGATTAATTATTTTACACCCGCCGCATTAATACGCGCTTTTGCCATTATCCGAACAAGCAGTCGATATGCAGAGCGTCTTGTTACCCACGAAGCAACGTTTCGATTAATCGCCAGTTTACGCAGTTGGTTTTATGATCACTTAGAACCTCTTGCGCCAGCGGTTATACAAAATTATCGCAGTGGTGATTTACTCAGTAGAATTCGTGCTGATATAGATACTTTAGACAACTTCTATTTACGTATCATCGCACCGGTAACAGTAGCTTTTATCAGCAGTATTATTATCGTTATATTTCTCTGGCAATATAGTCAGACACTGGCATTGATCGAACTATTCTTTTTAGTTGCCGCGGGTGTTTTATTACCTTTGTTGATAAATCGCTGGGGATATTCAGCCTCTAGCAGACAATCAAAAATAACCTCGGAATTACGCTCTGCAGTCATGGATAGCACTCAGGGCATGAGTGAGTTATTGATTAATGACGCAGCCAAGCGACATTCTGATTCTGTTGAAAAACTCAGTGAAGGTCTGTTAAAAGATCAGAAATCGCTGGCCACACTTAATGGTGGCTCACAGGCTATGTCCGGGTTATTGGCAAATTTATGCGTGCTGTTAATGTTGATTATCGCTATCCCAATGGTTAACAGTGAAGCCATCGGGCCGGCGAGTTTACCGATGCTTGCCCTGTTTACCATGGCAAGTTTTGAAGCGATTATGCCTTTGTCTTTGGCGTTTCAAACCTTACCCACAACACTTGCAGCGGCGCGTCGATTATTTGATATTGTGGACAGTAAACCTGCCGTTATCGAACCAGAAATTCCACACCCACTGCCAGATTCTGCTGATTTAGTGTTTCACAGTATGAGCTTACGTTACCCATCACAGGAAACAGACACCTTACAAAACATAAACGTAAACATCCCCACAGGAACGCATATTGCGATTGTTGGACCAAGTGGTTCGGGCAAGAGTAGTTTAATCAATGCACTAATGAAATTCTGGCCAGTAAGCTCTGGCGAAATCAGTTATGGCGGTGTTCCTATCGAGCATCTCGATGGTGAAGAACTGCGCTCACAATTCGCCGTTGCATCGCAACACAGCACACTGTTTAATAGCACCATTAAACGCAATTTGTTATTAGCAAATCGAAAAGCTACGGACAGTGAATTAGAGTCTGTCTGTAAAGTAGCCCAGATTCATGATTTTATTATGGAACTGCCAGAAGGCTATGACACCTGGATTGGTGAAGCAGGCCACAAACTTTCTGGCGGTCAAATGCGTCGCATCAGTATTGCCCGTACTTTATTAAAATCTGCGCCTATTCTGATTTTGGATGAGCCAGGTGAAGGGCTTGACAGTATTACCGAAAAAAACATGCTGCATTCAATCATTGAACACAACAAACAACGCACCTTGATCTTAATTACGCATCATCTTTCTGGACTTGATGCGATGGATCAAATTGTACGTATAGAGAAAGGAAATATTGTCTCTAATCAGGATAAAAAATAAATTGAAAGTCACCCCCCTACTTTAAGGCACTTTTTTTATTACTCGTTAATATTACAAGTTAAACAGATATCTCTGTTTTAAACGCAATTACCGCATCACCACCGATGCGTACTTTTACTGGTAAACCGTTTTCAGAATCGACAATGACATTGACGATACCCGGTCTTCCCATCGCTTCACCCTGAATGGCTCTGAAACTGACTTGATCATCACCATTCTGATCGACTTCCAGTATTTTGTGTTTGACCAGATAAGCCCCTAAAGGACCATTTGCATTACCCGTTACCGGATCTTCATTGATACCAATTGCAGGAGCAAACATTCGCCCATGACTAATAATAGAATCATCTGTTTTATCATTCATAGCAGCATCATTCAGCGCAAACACAAAAAAACCATTTGAATTCACTGACTCACTGATTGAAGCTAACGCCGACATATTAGGAGTTAGTTCGTGTAATGTATCTTCGCTATTGATGCCGATCATTACTTTCGAATGGCCTGTTGATGACACCTGTATCGGGCAACGTTGATCTCGATCTGCTTCTGATATGCCCAAAGCGAGAAGAATATCATCATTAATTTGCTTACTAACTGTGGGTGAGATTTCAACCTCTCCCTGAGTCATCATAATACTGTAATCACCGTGGCTGTAATCACCGTGGTCCTCAGCAACAGAATAATTCTGGATTATTTCTACAGGCAGAATACCTATAGCCACTTTCTGTTTTAACACACACGAAGGTAAGTTGTTTTCCATCGCATACACATAATGCGCTGAAACAGTCGCATGCCCACAGATAGGGACTTCAGTCATCGGGGAAAAGAACCGCACCCAGATATCATGCTCTTCAGCATCACTGTTTACATCCGGAGATAAAATAAATGCGGTTTCCGAATTATTTAATTCACGCGCGATTGATTGCATTTGTTTATCACTCAAACCATCGGCATTGGCGACAACACCGGCAGGGTTGCCTTCAAATTTTGTTCTGGTGAAAGCGTCAACTTGATAGATTCGGTATGTATTCATGTTTTAAACCTTCTTATTGTTAATGTCATGTGACAAAGTCACCCTCCTATTTACCATGCGATTGCCATTTCGTTTTTTGAAATGGACAACTCATGTATGCCAGAGTTTAAAGCTAGCTTGCCGATAGGCAATACTAGGTTTTACCGTGTATAGGGGCACTTTTTATTTGATTACCCGTGGTTCAGGCTCTAAGGTAATCCCAAACTTATCCTCAACAGAAGCGATAATGTCCTCTGCAATCTGCCAAAGTTCTGTACCTGTCGCATTCCCATGATTCACCAGCACCAGCGCATGCTTATCAGAAACACCCGCATCACCGACACGATGACCTTTCCAGCCACATTGATCAATCAACCAACCTGCTGAGGTTTTCACTTCATGATTGTGATTCTGAGGAAATCCGGGTAATTCTCCATGCTCACTTTTGAGTGATTCAAACTCACTGACTTTCAGCACAGGGTTCTTAAAGAAACTTCCTGCGTTACCGATTTGTGCAGGATCGGGTAATTTACGTTGTCTTTCGGAAATGACTGCCTGGCTAATTACATCAGCAGTGAGCACTTCACCTTCGAGTGCTTCGCGTAAACCAGCGTAATTAATATGCCACTCCGGTTTTTTCGGCAAACGAAAAGTGACAGAGGTAATTAAAAGCTTATCCAAAGCCTGCGATTTAAAGAAACTCTCACGGTAACCGAATTTACAAAGCTCATTATCGAACTCGAGAATATCACCGTTATCAAGGTTTACCGCCTGTAATGAGTGCAAGGTATTAGATAATTCGACGCCGTAGGCGCCAATATTCTGGATTGGTGCGGCACCGACACAACCCGGTATCAAGGATAGATTTTCCAGCCCTGCAAAACCTTTATCTATTGTCCAGCGAACAAACTCGTGCCAGTTTTCACCACCAGCAGCTGAAACATAAACCGCTTCATCGTCTTCCTCGGCAATATCTTTACCTGATAAACAGACTTTCGCGATTAGCCCTTCAAAGTCATTTTTAAACAGTAAATTGCTGCCACCGCCCAATAATAAAGCAGGTAAATTATGCTTTGATCTCCACTCAAACAGTGCTTCGATATCCTGTAAATTTGTGATTTCACAGAGATATTTTGTATTAGCCGCGACTCCGAAAGTATTTAAGTCTTTTAAAGACACATTTTCATTAATTTTCATGACGTAGATTCTACTTTATTTCCAGTATTAGATGTATAATCTCGCGTCTTTATAGCGCCCAATATTGGATTAATTATGTCTTCAAATACTACTGCCACAAACAAACAGAACATCAAAAAGGTCGTACTTGCCTATTCAGGTGGTTTAGATACTTCAATCATCATCAAATGGTTAGAAGAAAACTACGGCTGTGAAATCGTAACATTTACCGCTGATATCGGTCAGGGTGAAGAAGTAGAACCCGCTCGCGAAAAAGCTAAAGCAGCAGGTGTTAAAGAAATTTATATTGAAGACTTACGCGAAGAATTTGTGCGTGATTTCGTATTCCCAATGTTCCGTGCGAATACTATTTATGAAGGTGAATACCTACTGGGTACATCGATTGCGCGTCCATTGATTTCAAAACGTTTAATTGAAATCGCCAACGAAACAGGTGCTGATGCGATCTCTCACGGTGCTACCGGTAAAGGTAATGACCAGGTACGTTTCGAGTTAGGTGCTTATGCGCTAAAGCCGGGTGTTGCGATTATTGCGCCTTGGCGTGAATGGGATTTGAACTCACGTGAATCACTAATGAAGTATGCTGAAGAACACGGCATCGAAATCGATTACCAGAAACAAGGCAAAAAATCGCCCTACTCAATGGATGCTAACCTACTTCATATCTCTTATGAAGGCGACATTCTTGAAGATCCATGGACTGAAGCAGAAGACGATATGTGGCGTTGGTCAGTTTCACCAGAACAAGCACCTGATGAACCAACGTACATCGAAATCGAATACAAAAAAGGCGATCCTGTTGCACTAAACGGCGAAGCATTAAGCCCAGCAACAATGCTTGAAACACTCAACAAACTGGGTGGCGATAACGGCGTGGGTCGTTTAGACATCGTTGAGAATCGTTATGTAGGCATGAAATCACGTGGCTGTTACGAAACACCGGGTGGAACCATCATGCTTAAAGGACATCGTAGCATGGAGTCTTTGACTCTGGATCGTGAAGTTGCACATCTTAAAGACAGCCTAATGCCTAAATACGCTGAGCTGATCTACAACGGTTACTGGTGGAGTCCTGAGCGTGAGATGATGCAGAAAATGATCGATGAATCTCAACAATACGTGAACGGTACAGTGCGATTGAAGCTTTATAAAGGCAGCGTGACCTGTGTTGGTCGTAAATCTGAAAATTCATTATTCGATGAAGCAATTGCTACATTCGAAGACGATGAAGGTTCTTACAATCAAGCGGATGCAGAAGGCTTTATCAAATTGAATGCATTGCGTTTAAGAATTGCTTCGCAAAAAGGTCGTAAATTACTCTAATTTTATTAGTACATTAGTTCCTTCAGGTTAACTATTTTGGAAAAACGACTAGAAAATTTGGAAATGCTGTCGATGGATCAGGAAAACACGATTGAAACTCTCAATCGTGAAGTCCACCGACAGCAGTTACAAATCAAAGCACTGGAACAACAAATAGAGATTTTGAAAACCCAGATCCAGTCAATCAACAAAGAAGATTTACTGGTTTCAGAGGAAGACGAAAACCCTCCTCCGCATTATTGATACAGTTCTATTCATCGACGTTTATACTCTTGAGCATTAACTATGAATAAAACTATCATCGCTATCACCGCTGATCGGGGCGTACCCAAGATCAAACTAGATAGGCTTTCGCAGCAGACCTCGATCCCTGTTCTGACAAAAAAAATCTCACCAGATTATCTACTTCACATCAGTACCGACCAGTTAGAACTGAGAAAGGTACCTGAAGTCACGAAGAAAAAGCCGGATAAAGCCCTTTCAATCTCCATCGACTTCGCGGCTGGTAAAACACAGCACAGACGTTTGCACGGTGGTGGCAAAGGTCAGGATATTGCGAAAGCGGTCGGCTTACAAAAAATTCAAAATCCCACGGTATTAGATTTAACTGCGGGTATGGGCGGCGATGCTTTTGTTTTAGCTTCTCTTGGTGCCGATGTTACTATGCTGGAAAGAAATCCGGTGGTGCATGCCTTGTTGAAAGATGCATTAGAAAGAGCCGCACTGGTTATGGACAGCGAATTAGAAGAAATACTCGCTAGGCTTGCGTTAGTCAATCAAGGGGCAATGGATTATCTTGAATCACTTAATGAGTCTGAATTACCAGATGTCATTTATTTTGACCCGATGTTCCCTAGCCGCAATAAAACCGCACAAGTAAAAAAGGAAATGCAGTTTTTTCACGATATCGTCGGCGATGATCAAGACAGCGAGTCAGTATTGATGCTCGCACTTTCTAAAGCCGAAAAACGTATTGTGGTTAAACGCCCAAGATTGGCCGAAAAACTCACGGAATCACTAGAGCCTGCGTTTCAAATCACCGGCAAATCGACACGATACGATATCTACCTACCTAAAAAACAGTGAGCCATTGATTATACAGCGTTTTAGATCAATTTCAGGCTTTAAAAATGAAACACCATTTATCTAGATATTAAGCTGAGGCTTATATTGCATGTTATATAATCAGGCGAAACTATCATTATTAATTCGTCATGAAAAAAACAAAAAATAAAACACTATTCTTTACCCTTACCTCCGCACTTCTACTAAACGTTGCAATATCAGCAAATACACAGGCAGAAACACCTGAATCTAAAAGTAATATGAGCGAAACGAATAAAGAAATAAGTCAGCTGTTAGCCGATGCGAGAAAGAATAATCTTTACCAACAATGTGGAAAAGAACCCTTACCTGTACAAAAAGAAGATTATAAAAAGAACTTTATGTCTTTGCGCGGTCTAACAGGTATCTATGTCAATATTGATGATATTATCAAAGGGGCAAAAACAAGAGACATTATCCTGGCTGATAACTTAAAACAAACAGTCATCGATAAATTAAAAGCCGCTGGCATGACCTTACTGAACAAAGAAGAAATAAAACTTATTCAAGGTCAGCCCGAGCTTTCTGTATTTGCCTCTTACCCTAAGCATTTGTCTAAACCCAAAGAAGGCGAACCAGCAATGCAGTTTAATAGTGCTTGTTGTTTAGCCAGTACCTGGACGTCATTTCAACAAGGTGCCAAGGTCTTACGAGACCCAACAACCAGTTTCAGATTATCAACCTGGGGCGAAGGACATAGTACGTCGGATTGTTCGAATTTAACCGAGTGGTATCAAGGTACTGTTCTTAAAACGATTGAAAACTTTATAGAAACTAAAGTTAAAGCGGACACCGAATACGAAAAAGAAAAGAAATCAGCATCGCAGAAAAAGCCCGCTGATAAACCCGAAATAAAGGATAAAAACACACATGAGAAGAAAGATACGAAAACTAAAAATGATACGAGTAAAAAAGTTGATCAAACACATAGCACCCAAAAAGCTAGTACAAGCAACAAGTTAGCAGTAAAAAATAGCGAGAAATCTTCTTGTGATATTTTAACGCCAGAATTTTTAGAACTATTCGATTCTGATGAATCAGCAATCAATGTAAAGAAAATTGCGAGCCTGGATAAAGTCATCAAAGTCATTAAAAACTGTACCCGTTATAACTTTATAATAGAGACGCATTCTGACGCGCGATCTGAAATTGAATATAACAAGAAGCTATCCATAGAACGCGCTGAAACCCTGAAAGATTATTTATACAAACAGGGTGTTCATCAATCACGTTTTACCACTAAGGCATTTGGTGAAACCAAGCCCTTATTAAAAGGTAGCAGTGATTTAGTCCATATTACTAATAGAAGGGTTGTCGTTAAACCCATTCTTATCGATGAGCCTAATAATGATAAAAAGAGTAACTAGTTTGCTTGATATCATTTTTAGGTTTCCGGATTAAAAAGGACAAAACAAAAATCATAAAAGTTGAATATCATTATTAATGGTCTATGCTTGAAATACTGTTACTGCAAAATCAAAAGAGATGATATGAGCCACTATTCACTGTTAAAACAGACTTTCTGTATTATTCTACTCAGCATAATGGCTCACGCACCTGTATTTGCCGAAAACACAATTCTGGACTCTCTGTTTAAAGATTTAAAACACGCGTCCAGTGTGGAACAGGCACGTAAGCTTGAGCAGGTAATCTGGAAACAGTGGATGATGTCAGGTGACGATAAGGTTGATGAATTGATGCAAGATGCCTTGCAGAAACGTCGTTCTTACGATTTCAACGGTGCGATAGAAGTATTGAATCAAGTCATCAAAATGAAACCTGATTATGCAGAAGGCTGGAATCAACGAGCTACTGTGTATTTCCATCAGGAAAAATACGAAAAATCATTGATAGATATTGCCAAGACGCTGGAACTCGAACCTCGTCATTTTGGTTCTCTCGCGGGTCGCGCGATCATTAGATTACGCCAGAACAAACTTTCACTAGCGATGCAGAATATTATTCATGCGTTGCAGTTTAATCCCTACCTTAAAGAAAAAGACTTCTTTCCTAATCTGACACTCACTTAATGCTAGCAATACTAGCTAGTAATTTATCTTTTTATAGGTAGAGACAGCGCTTTTTCGATTCCGTAAAATGCACTTTGAAGCTTAAACAAGAAATCATTCAAAGGTAACGCAATGAGTCACAACAGTGAACCGTCAAAAAAATGGGGGACATTAGAAAAACAACAATGGCTTTCCGAACAAAAGATCCAACGTTCTTATCAGGACTCCGTTGTTGCAAAAATTCAGCAACTCAACAATGATTTCGATATCCATCAATACGGAACTTTAGAATATCAAATTGGCAATTACCCCTTATTTGCCGTCCACTCCAAATCCCGTGACAAAAATAAACCCAATATAATGATAACGGGTGGTGTGCATGGCTATGAAACCAGCGGTGTACAAGGTGCAATACGATTTTTAGAGAAAAAGGCTTTAGACTACACCGAATATTTTAACTTTGTTGTTGCACCCTGCATCAGCCCCTGGGGTTATGAAACGATTAACCGCTGGAACCCTGAAACCGACGACCCTAACCGATCCTTTTCTTTACCAAGCCCTGCGCAAGAAGCAGCTAACATCATGGCTTATGTCGAATCATTAGACATAACATTTCTCGCACATTTAGATTTACATGAAACAACGGATACCGATAACTCAGTGTTCAGACCTGCATTAGCCGCAAGAGATGCTATTACAATGGACAACTGGGACATACCCGATGGATTTTATCTGGTGGGCGATACAGAAAACCCGGTACCCGAATTCCAGAAAGCGATTATTCAGAGCGTAGAGAAAGTCACGCATATTGCTCCCGGCGATGAAAAAGGTGAAATGATTGGAGATAAGGTAGAACAACACGGTGTGATTAATTATCAAACACGAAAGCTCGGCTTGTGCGCGGGCTTTAGTGGCACTCAATATTCATCGACGACTGAAGTGTATCCTGACAGCCCTAAAGTTGATGATGAAAACTGTATTCAGGCACAAGTTGCAGCAGTTGTAGGTGCTTTGGATTTCCTCATCAAAACTGATACCGTTTAAATAAAAAAATTTACACCCCCCACCTTTGGGGGCTTTTTTTGAAGTTATTATTTCCAATAACACTCACTCAGACACCGGCAAATGATTTTTTCAGATTGATATTTGTTAATTTCATTGAAATAAACTCTTGTTATGATCATTAATTAACTAACTAAAAATCAATTAACTAATGAACAGGTGAATGAGAATCATGAAAAAAACTATCATTATCGCAAGCTTGAGTATGATTTTCTCAGCTCAGGTTTTCGCCCAGACTGATACGGCAAAAGCTGAAAAACAAGCGGCAGTCAAAGAGGCTAAAAAGATCACTCAGGCGTTTGCGAGTGAGCTTAAAAAAGAATTGGTAACAGCCATGAAATCCGGTGGCCCTATCAATGCATTAGGCGTGTGTAACACCAAAGCAATGCCTATTACCAAACAAGCTGCAATTGATCACAAGGCATTAGTCACACGTGTCAGCCTTAACAACCGCAACCCTGAAAACATCCCCAATGCCTGGCAGAAACTTGTGCTTGAAGACTTCGATGCACGTGCAGCAAAAGGCGAAGACGTGATGAAAATGGGCTATAGCAAAATTATTGAAGAAGATGGTAAAAAGTCGCTGCGTTTTATGAAAGCATTGCCAACGGGTGAAACATGCCTGCTGTGTCATGGCAGTAAAATTGGTGCTGATGTTCAGTCTAAAATAAACGAACTGTATCCTGATGATAAAGCTGTGGGGTATGAAAAAGGACAAGTTCGCGGAGCAATTGTCGTTATTAAAGACTTAAACTAAATAACAATTTGTAACCATTCAGTTGCGTCATTTTTAATAGCCACCTCCCCACTTACAGGCACTTTTTTTAATAAAGTGCCTGTAAGTGGGGAGGTGGCTTAAATATACATAACTGATTCAAAGCCCAGATTCAGCTCGTAAAACAAGACTAAATTAACCTTTCTCGCTCGATAAGCAGATTATTTGCACCATCCGTAATCTGAAGATCACCGTCTTGTAACACACAATTTAACGACATTCTTTTATTGTTGAGTTTTTCCAATTCATTGGCATTTACCGAATACACTTCGAGATTTTTAAACCGATTCAATCTGTCTTTATTCTTCATCCACCAATCACTCGTACGGTTTTGATTATAAGAATAGACGATAACTCGTTTGGAAAGTTTGCAGGCTTTTTTGATCCGTTTAAAGTCTGGTTGACCTAAATCTATCCAGAGTTTGATTTGGTTATCCGCAGAGTGTTCGAGAAGTTCTGGCTGATCGTTATGCCATTTTTGATTTCTTACGGTGAGTTTGTCGTTAGCACTATAAATATAAGCGACAATGCGCATCATATTTTTTCGAATCGTTTCAGTTGATAGATGTGCCAGGGTAAGCTGGTGTGACTGATAGTAATGGCGATCGATATCTGCAATGCTAAGCCTAGCTTTACAGACCGTTGTAACTGGTATCAGTGTAGAAACTGTAGTGGTTGAAAACGTGCTGTTCATACATCCCCCTTTTATTATTTTTATTATTCGGGGGAATTTGTTGAACGATTCTATTATTACTTATCGAAGCTTGCTACAGGATGAACGGTACCATTCTTTTTAAAATTTCCTTATTCAGCAGTTTGCTGGTGTTAAGACCCAGCAACCACCATGCCTTCCACAAGAATAGAACCTGTTCGCGTTCCGCCACGTAAATCAACATCGGTACCGACCGCAACAATATTCTGGAACATATCTTTGAGGTTACCCGCGACGGTCACTTCTTCGACGGCAAACTGAATCTCTCCATTCTCTACCCAGAAGCCTGCTGCTCCGCGTGAATAATCACCAGTGATATTATTCACACCACTACCGATGAGTTCTGTCACAAACAAACCTGTTCCGAGCATTTTTAATAGCTCTTCAAAATCCTGACCTGTCGAATCGATGGTTAAGTTATGGGTACCACCTGAATTCGCGGTACTTTTTAAGCCTAATTGACGCGCTGAGTAACTGCTCATGATGTAGTTTTGAACAATACCATCGACAACCAAATCGCGATTACTCGTGGCTACGCCTTCTTTATCAAAATAACCACTGCCGAATCCGCGTTTGATATGCGGCTGTTCGTGTAAATGGATAAAATCAGGAAAAACCTTTTCACCAATACTGTCGAGTAGGAAAGTAGATTTACGGTATTGTGCGCCGCCGGCTATTGCACTTGTGAAATGACCAATCAGGCTGCGGGCAGTTTCAGGCGAATACAGTACATTGGTTTCGCGGGTACTGATCTGCTTACTCATTAAACGCGCCAGGGTTTTTTCTGCCGCTTTTTGACCGACTTCTTGCGCAGATTGTAACTCGGTATTCACCCTAGAGGTGCTATACCAGTAATCGCGTTGCATGGCGTCATCGCCTACTTCCTGACCGATTACCGAACAACTTAAGGTATGTCGGCTGGAAGGGGTTGTGCCCATAAAGCCATGCGAATTAGCAATCACACCAATTCCACTGTATGTGCTGAGTGCGCCGCCGTCTGAATTGATAATACGTGGATCATAATCAAACGCTGCTGCTTCACATTCCTTGGCTACTTCAATCGCTTTTTCTGCGGTTAAATCCCAAGGGTGGTATAAATCCAGATCTTTAGCATCGGTTGCCATCATATCGGCATCGGCTAAACCGGTGTATTTGTCTTCTTCGGTATATTTAGCGATATTACACGCCGCTTTTACCGTGTCTTCAATTGCTGCTGGCGATAGATCACCGGTACTCGCTGAGCCAGTATGTTTACCGATATATACCGATAAATTCAAACCCTGATCTCGATGGTATTCGAGTTTATCGACATTCGCTTTATGAATTTCTACGGATAAACCTGCGCCTTTATTCAGGCTCAGCTCTGCATCAGTAGCGCCGTATTTCTTCGCCAGTTTTAAAACGGTTTCTGCTGTTTCCTGTAGAAACGCTTCATCTTGTTTGATGTTGTTATTTGCCATATCTAATTTATCCCCGGACTAAGCGTCCGTGCCCCCTACTGTCAATCCATCAATCTTCAAGGTTGGCTGCCCAACACCTACTGGCACGCTTTGACCACCTTTGCCACAAACGCCTACGCCTCTGTCGAGCTCTAGATCGTTACCAATCATGCTGACTTTAGTCAGTACATCTGGACCGTTACCAATCAAGGTTGCACCTTTTACGGGGCGAGTCACTTTTCCATTTTCAATCAAATACGCTTCAGAAGCTGAGAATACAAATTTACCCGAGGTGATATCGACCTGACCTCCCCCGAAATTCACCGCATATAGACCTTTCTTCACCGAAGCAATAATCTCTTCAGGATCATCATTGCCAGGCAACATATAGGTGTTTGTCATACGCGGCATGGGTAAATGCGCATAAGATTCACGACGACCGTTGCCGGTTGATTCAACCCCCATCAATCTCGCATTGAGCTTGTCTTGCATATAGCCTTTCAACACGCCGTTTTCGATTAAGGTTGTGCAATTTGTTTTAGTACCTTCATCGTCGATACTTAAGGAGCCACGACGATTTTCAATGGTTCCATCATCGACTACGGTAACGCCTTTTGAAGCAACGGTTTCGCCAATACGCCCACTAAATGCTGAGGTACCTTTGCGATTGAAGTCACCTTCTAAACCGTGCCCGATGGCTTCATGCAGTAGAATTCCTGGCCAGCCTGAGCCTAATACCACGGTTTGTGCACCTGCTGGTGCATCGACCGCATCCAGATTAACCAGCGCTAATCTAACCGCTTCTTCAGCGTATTCTCGAATGCGATCTGCCTGAGTAAAGTAATCAAACCCAAAACGACCACCGCCACCCATGCCAGCGGATTCACGTTTTCCGTCTTTCTCGACAATCACGGTAATATTCATTCTGACTAATGGACGAATATCTGCACTAAGGTGGCCTTCGTTATCGGCCACTAATATGTGTTCATGTACACCCGCAATATTAGCGATAACCTGAGTCACGTACTGGCTTGCAGCACGCGCTGATTTATCGGCCAATCGTAGCAATGCTATTTTTTCATCTTCAGACATTGAAGCCAATGGATTATCAACGCCATACAATGCAGTCACTGATTTATTTTCACGTGCCTGCCATGCTTGAGTTTGCGCAGATGTACCAGAGCGACCAATTGCGGCAGCGGCTTTCGCCGATTCGGTTAAGGCTTCTATGGTAATTTCGTCTGAGTAGGCAAAACCGGTTTGCTCACCGACTACCATGCGCACACCCACACCTTGATCGATGCTGTATGAACCGTTTTTGATGATGCCTTCTTCCAGCACCCACGATTCAAAGCGGTTAGATTGAAAATAAAGATCTGCTAAATCAGCGCCTTTCAAATGTGAAAAAACATTCTCAAGATTTGACTCTGTCAGCCCTGAAGGCTCGAGTAAATGCTGTTTAGCTTGGTCTAGAATGGATGAACTCATATATACATGCTCTTTATACGGTTTTAGGTATATGCAAACACACCCCCCTACTTTGAGGCCTTTTTTTATTTAGGACTTAGTTGGGGTGTATCAACATCTGGTTATTAAGCCAATGATTTGCCGACTGACATTAACAAACAATTTTAACGATAACAGTGGTGACGGTAACGATGATCACAATAGCGGTAGTAACATTAACGGTAACAAAAATGATGGAAACTATATTGCAGTAATAATAACGAAATGGTTTCTCGCCTAGATCAGTTTAGTGTGTTTTAGCACAGGAAAACTTTCACGCAATTTTTTCTGTGCCTTTAAGTCTATATTAATGGTGATGATTCCCGAACCTTTCAAGCGTAGACCGTGAACTTGTCCCAAATAATCTACAGCCATGCTATTTCCATAGGTATGTCGACCATTCACATGATAGCCACCTTGGGCGGGTGCGATGACATAACACTGGTTTTCGATAGCGCGGGCCTTGATTAGAGGCTCCCAGTGAATTTTTCCCGTTGATTTGGCAAAAGCCGATGGGATAAGGAATATCTCAGCGCCTTGTTTGACCATTTCGCGGAATAACATAGGAAAGCGTAAGTCATAACAAATAGCCATGCCAATTTTGCCAAACGGGGTGTCGACAACAACGATGTCTTTGCCGTATTCGAAGGTATCGCTTTCTCGGTAATGTTCTTTGGTTTTATTGTTGTCGCTATTGATATCGACGTCGAATAGGTGAATTTTGTTATATCGAGCGACTATCTCGCCTTTATCGTTGAACATTAAGGAAGAAGCGCTGACTTTTTCAGAATCATCCAGCTTTAACGGAACCGATCCAGCAACAATCCAGACTTTATTATCAATAGCGCATTGGCGCATGGTATCTTGAATTGGGCCTTTACCGTAATTTTCAGCCAGATCAATATTTTCTGATTCGTGCATCGCCATCAAAGCAAAGCTCTCAGGCAAAACAACCATTTGTGCGCCTTTCTTGGCTGCTTCTCGAATCAGTCGAGTGGCTTCCATTAGGTTCGCTTTTATTTGTGGCCCTGAAGCCATTTGAACTGCTGCTATTTTAGTTAACAAATATTTTCCCTTATTGGTTTCCTTTGATGCTTTAGATAAAGACTTAGTCACCCCCCTACTTACGAGGGGTTTTATAATTGCTCAATTTACTTTAGTTTAGTCTGCTCTGATTAATCCAGAAAAGCGAGAATCTCTTTCTCGATATCCTGTTTATCAATAACAGTGCTTTGCGTAATCTCTTTATCAAACAAACTACTTATCATTCCGGGTATCTCGATATTCGCTTTGCTCGCAATGGCCTGAAGTGCTTCTTTATCGCTTCCACCGTCTTCACCCGTTAATGCATTCGCAATAGTTGGGGAAAACTTAGTCCATTCTGCGGTTGAGTAAACGATCGTTTTTAAAGGCTTATCTCGACAGGTATCGTATGTTTTAAAACAAGTCGCTGTATGAGGGTCCATTAAGTAACCTGTATCAAAAGCCTGCTTTATGTATTCCTGACCTTCTTCATTCGTACAGAAATCAGCAGAAAATACCTTTTGAATTTCAGCAAGTTCACTAGGGATCAACGCATAACGTTTATCTGTATCCAGATCTGACATTAGCTCTTTGGTACGTTCACTGCCAAATAAATCAAATAGGATACGTTCAACGTTTGATGATTTTAAAATATCCATCGCTGGCGAGCTTGTAGGTATTACAGATGAATCACTAATGTCGTAAATACCTTCATTAATTAAATGCGTTAACACATTGTTTTGATTGGAAGCGATGAGTATTTTTTCAACGGGTAATCCCATTCGCATCGCGTAATAACCACCCAGCGCATTACCGAAGTTTCCGCTTGGTACGTTGAGATAAACCTTATCACCCAGTTCAATTGCGCCCTGTCTAACCAGTTCTAAATAACTGTGAATGTGATACATCAGCTGGAAGATAATACGCCCAAAGTTGACTGAGTTTGCTGCAGATAAAGAGATGTTCTTTTCTTTCAATTTAGCATTGAATGATTCAGAACTGAGCAATAGCTTTAATGCCGATTGAGCATCGTCAAAGTCGCCATGTATTCCGATGACTTTGAGGTTTTCTGCATCTTCAGTCACCATTTGTAGACGCTGAACATCAGAAGTGCCACCATCAGGGTACAAACACGCTACACGTACATTTTTACGATTCTTAAAGGTTTCTAGTGCTGCTGGGCCAGTATCACCACTGGTCGCTGCAAGAATCAGGTATTCTTCATCACGCTTTTGCGCAATTGACGAAAGCACCACACCAAACGGTTGCAATGCCATATCTTTAAAAGCACGGGTTGGACCGTGATAAAGCTCACTCACATAAAGGTCATCTTTAACCTTCACTAATGGCGCAGGATTTTCGCTATTATCGAACTCATCATACAGATTCAATGCTGTCTCAATATCTGACTGATCGATATCGACATTAAACGCAGCCAGAATATCACGCGCTAACGCTTTATAATCTTTGTCCAGATGACTCTGTAAAAAATCAGTGCCAAGATCAGGTAAAGACTCAGGTGAATAAATCCCACCAAAAGATGACATTGGGCCGAGGATAGCTTCTGAGAAGCTCACTTCAGTGGCTCTGGTTCCATCATTTCCGCGTGTTTCTATAAATTTCATGCTGAGTTTTCTTCCTGTTTAAACGTATTTATATATTCTTACTAACCATCTGATTAGTAATAGTATTACCAATCAGATGTGGGTAGATTTAGCTTAGCGATTCAACGCGAATTCTGGTTGCTTCACCATTGATCACATCCAGTGCGGCAATCTGCTCTAAGGCACTATTCATATTGCCTTCATTGACCACATGCGTCAGCAAAATTATATCAACGTCCGTCTCGCCTTTTCTTGGCTCTTTCTGGATAAACGCTTCTATACTGATTCCTTGCTGACCTAAAACACGCGTCACTTCAGCGAGAACGCCAGCCTCATTCTTCGCAGACATGCGTAAGTAATAAGCCGTTTCAATATCATCCATACCAACAACAGGTGTGTCAGATAAAGCATCAGGCTGGAATGCCAGGTGAGGTACTCTGTTCTCAGGATCAGTTGTTAAAGCACGAGTGACATCAACAATATCAGCAATTACTGCTGATGCTGTTGCCTCATCGCCTGCACCTGCACCGTAATAAAGCGTTGCACCTACTGCATCGCCTTTTACAAGAACAGCATTCATTACGCCATCAACATTTGCGATTAAGCGTCTTTCCGGTATGAGTGTTGGATGTACACGTTGTTCGATACCTTTGTCTGTGCGTTTTGCAACACCAAGATGTTTGATGCGGTAACCCAGCTCTTCTGCGTAAGCCACGTCTTCCTGAGTGATCTTAGAGATACCTTCGGTATAGGTTTTATCAAACTGCAGTGGAATACCAAATGCGATTGATGAAAGAATACTCAATTTATGCGCAGCGTCGATACCTTCGACATCAAAGGTCGGATCCGCTTCGGCATAACCGAGTGCCTGAGCTTCGGCAAGCACATCATCAAAATCTCTGCCTTTGTCACGCATTTCAGTCAGGATGAAGTTACCTGTTCCGTTAATGATGCCCGCTAGCCATTCAACGCTGTTTGCTGATAAACCTTCACGCAATGCTTTGATGATTGGGATACCACCAGCTACTGCAGGTTCGAATGCAACGACCAAGCCTTTCTCTTGTGCTTTAGCGAAGATTTCATCGCCGTGTATGGCAATTAATGCTTTATTCGCTGTAACCACATGCTTGCCATTTTCCAGGGCTTGCATCACAAGCTCTTTAGCCGGTGAATATCCACCAATTAGCTCAACCACGATATCGATATCTGGGTCGTTTACAACTTCGTAAGCATCTTTGGTTAAACGGATATTCTCTACGCCTAATTCAGCTGCGCGTTCTGGTTCTAGGGTTGCAATAAAGTCGATTTCAATTCCGCGTCCTGCGCGTCTTGCGATTTCTTTTGCGTTTCTTTTTAGAACAGTCGCTGTACCGCCACCCACTGTTCCTAATCCCAATAATCCAACCTTTACCGCTTTCATTAGTTACCTTCATTTCGTGTCAATAATTAGACGCAGAACATTACAGTTGTGTACCTTGACTGTCAATCAGCATTCACTATGATAGGGTTAGGTTTTCCTGATATTTACAGCCTTTATTTAAGCTGTAAATATTACCATTTACTCAGCGATTAATTGACTCATCAATGCAACTATGAAATTTGCCGAAGATCACAACAGTGCGCGTTATAAAATCAGTGCTTACGATAACAATTCAGTTGCAATCAATGGCGAACCGTATATGCGTTCGCTAGTATTATCTCCCATGGAATTAATTGCAGATTGGGCACCTCAGCGCTATTCAGATTTAACAGCTGATCACCTTGAAGCGTTTTATCGTTTGAATGCAGAAATTATTATTCTGGGAACGGGTAATACCCAGATTTTTCCATCAGCCGATATTCTACGACGTTTAGCCGAGGGTAAAATCGGTTATGAAGTGATGGATACTCAAGCAGCCTGCCGTACTTTTAATATTTTAATGGCAGAAGGCAGAAACGTAGTCGCCGGATTTTTTCTTGATTAACTAAACTTTAAATAAAATAACTGGCTTAAAATAATCAATCTAAAGCTATCCCATTATTCCCACCCCCCCACTTTGGGCGACGTTTTATTTTATTGTTGTCTCACTGTAATCGTCACGCTGTTACGTATTGAAAGTGTAAATAAAAACGATTCAAATCTGTGAATCTTTTATAAATACACAAATTTTTGACAAAAAAAGCATGTCTATAGAGACATGCTTTAATTTATAACAAGTTACGTTTTATTGTGCGATCTTCACCTCAACACGTCGTGCTTCATTACGGGTACCCGAACCAACAGTTTGAGTCGGTTTAGCAACGATTATTTGATCGGCTGAGATACCAGCACGCTTCAGTGCAACCACAACGGCTTCTGCTCTTTTTAATGACAGAATCTGGTTCAGCTCAAGATTACCCGTAGCATCATGAAAACCTGAAACCAGTACCTTTGAGCCGTCATTATCTTTTAAATAGTTGATAATTCCAGACAACGTTTTAGTTGTATTTGCAGGTCTCGTTGCACTATTAATCCTAAAATAAAGCTTAGCCGTATCAGGCAAATCACCTGCTGGAGCTTTCATCATTTTGGGTTTGGCGCTCTCCAGTTCTTTAATGCGTGAACGTAAACCAGGAATAAGCTTGTTTTCGATCTCAAGGAAATTAATTTTATTTAATAGCTTGGGGTTGTCCACTTCTTTGGTCACGGTCACGGGCTCGATACTTTCGAGTGCTGCAATCTTGGCTTTAAGTCCAGCTATTAAACCATTCTCTTTTTCCAATGCAGCTATACGTGCAGCTAATTCAGGATCTTCTTTCTTAATCGTTATCGGATCAATATTTTCCAAGGCAGTTATCTTAGCTTTTAAACCGGGAATTAAACCATTCTCCTTTTCTAAAGCTTCAACACGTTTCGCTAACTCAGGATTTTCTTTACCGACGGTAATTGGGTTTATCCCTTCTAAAGCGGTGATTTTAGCTTTCAAACCAGGAATTAAAGCATTCTCCTTTTCTAACTTGGCTAAACGCTCAGCGAACTCTGGGCTCGCTTTGTTAACTGTTAATGGGCTAATACCTTCAAGCGCGGTAATTTTTGCACGTAAGCCTTCAATCAAACCGTTTTCTTTTTCAAGCTTAGCCAGACGTTCAGTGAGTTGTGCATCATTCGCATCTGCTTTTTTGATCACGATTGGATCAATTTTCTCGAGTGCGCCAATTTTCGCCTTTAAACCAGGAATTAAGCCATTCTGTGTTTCGAGTAGACCAATTTTCTTCAACAGTTCTGGATTATCAACTTCTTTGGTGACAACTTTGGGTGGCATAGCCTCAAGTTCAGCTATTTTGGCTTTTAGTTCTGCAACCATGCCGGTTTCTTTTTCCTTAGCTTTTTCCAGATCAGCAATTTGAGTGAGTAACACAGGGTTGTCTATGAGTTTTTCTTTTTCTACAACTTTTTCAACAACTTTTTCAACAATAGTTGGTGGAACTTCGCAGTTTCGACCACCGGGGCCATAACCTAATGCCCACAGTAGCAAAAGCAATAAGAATAAAATAACTGCAAAAACGCCCCATATTTTACGAAAACCAGGCCAGTTAGATGATATTTGTGAATTATTACTCATGATTATTGCCCTCCATCCAATTCATCTTGCCACTTCTTTAAAGCGTCCCATCTATTTTCTGCAGCCATTTTGGCTTGATCAGGCCATGTGCCCGGTTTTGCCAGTTTATATCTTGGGCCAGCATCATCGAGAATTTTCTGGATAGCATCTACTGATGTTGTTGCCAAAGCAGCGTAGTAGTGAATATCGGCGGCATGGATTAAGTCGTTTATTTTTGGTCCGACTCCTTCAACAATAGTAAAATCGTCTTGTCCGTTCTTTTGTTTTACTCTAAAACCCGCTTTTTTTGCGGCATCCAGATCAACCGTTGAACCTTGTGAAGATGATGGCTTAGTCACAGGAGTTGAAACAGAAGATGGCGTAGAAGTAGCTGGAGTTGCGGCAGTTGTAGATGTACTCGCTACACCGTAGGTATTTGTATTGCCTGAGGACGCTGGAGCTGTTGATGCGTCGCTTTTAAGCGCACGAATTTCAGCTTCAAGCTCGCTTATTCTCTTTAAATGTTCAGGATTATCTACTTCGACTATTTTTTCAGACTTAACAACTTTATCTACAGTTACTTCTCTCGTTTTAGATCGCGCTGATTCTAGACTTGCAACTTGAGACTGTAGTCCCGCTATTTGGCTATTTTCACTTTCTAGTTTACTGATAAGCGATAAATGTTTTGGATTATCTACAACTCTATCAACTTGTTTTTCTACAATTTTTTCAACAGGTGGTTCACCGTGCTTAAGTCGTTTAGCGAACCAGCCGGCGAGTAACCATCCAATCAAACCACCAGCCAGATATGGCCATAGCTGACATAAGAATAAAGTCATATGTATTGCTCCTAACAGTAAGTAAAAAGTGAAGGTTTAAATTTTAAACAAAAGGTAAAAATGCCAAACAATATTCCCTCATTAACTCTAGTAGTATCAAAGATATAGATAGTTCATAGCAGGCATTTAAAGTCTAAGATTCAAATTTATTTCGGTGCAGGTGGTGGCATTTCGTCAAACATTTTTATACTCTCATCCATGCAATCCCAGACTGGTTTCTTTTTATTATAAACAATGACTTGTGGCTTAAACCAAGAACTATCATCAACACAACCAACGGCAATACTAATGATTGCTGGCGCTGAAGTATTCGTACCAAACAACCTGCTACCGCAATCAGGACAAAAATGACGTGTTAACTGCGCACCATCATCTGCCGTTGTTGTGTAAGAGCTTGTTTGCCCTTCAATTTTGACATCTTCTTTCTTGAAGAAAGCGAGAGACATGTGCCCTGTGCCTGTAGAGCGTCGACAGTGATCACAATGACATTGCGCCATTCGTGCCGGTTCGTTTGCCAAGGTATACGTAACTTTTCCACATAAGCAGCCGCCGCTTGCAAAGGATTGTTCGCTCATTTTTTCTCTCTTTCTATATTAAATTGTAAAGAGTATAGAAGTTAATCTGGACTACAGCATGAAGAACCAATAATTTGTGCTTGAGGACAAGGATAATCACCATAACTGCAGTAAACACAACACTCACCTTTTTTGGTTTTAATCACCTCTTTGCATTCAGGACAACGAAAACTAGATTGATACGTATTCTCGGGCATTTGTTCTTGAAATTTATGGTTACAATTAGGGCAAGTTAGTATTGAATCAATTATCATAGACATACATTAACACGATTTTCATTTAGCTAACGACATTCAGACCTCCATATATGACCTTAAAAACCAACAATAAAAAAAGAAGAAATTATCCCTTTAAGCGTCAGTTAAATAGAAAAGTCAGACGTATTATCTTTATGTTAGTGGCCGCTGCAATTGCAACTGGCATCAACTATTACAACACCAATTTTAAAAAATCTGATAACTCACACGTCGAACTCAGTGAAAATCACAATAGTTCTGGTATACAAAAAGATCAACTGTTCAGCAATAAGCATCAGACTCAGGCACTCGCACAACTTGAAAAAGCAAAAGATCAAACCAATTCACGATTCTGGGTTGGCTTGAATGCAACTGTCATCAAACTATTAAAAGATGATTTAACAGGCAGTCGTCACCAGAAATTCTTAATCAAAGTAGAAAATGGCATGACACTATTGGTCTCTCATAATATTGATCTTGCGCCACGCGTTCCGATTAAGCAGAATGATCAAATCAGCTTACAAGGCCGTTATGAATGGAATAACCGTGGCGGAGTGATTCATTGGACTCACCACGACCCGAAAGGCAAAAAGGCTGGAGGCTGGATCTCAGTTAATGGTAAAAAATATAAATAATTCAATAGCTCAACCGATTCATTTAAAGCCACATCAAGTAAACGACTATGCCTGACCTTATAACTAACTTATCTGTCTTGTTAGATAACCTGCATCTCCCTACTAATTCTAGTGAACTTGAACAAGCTCAACGAATTTTTCATGGTAGAGGGCATGCCTATGAAGGTTTACATCATGTAACGATTGACTGGTTACCACCGATTATTTTGATTACCCTGTTTGCCAAGGAATCAACAACTGCTATAGATGAATTAGCTACAGAACTTAGAAAAAAGCTTCCAGATGCAAAAAAGGTATTGTTGCAGCACCGTTATTTATCGCATGGACCTATAGACGAGATTTACAGTGATGAGTCATCTAATCCTGTGCAAAGGCTGGAAGTTTTAGAAGGTGATTTAAAATTCCAGATAACTTTAGGAAAAGCGAGAAATACTGGCTTATTTCTAGATATGAGGAATGGCCGTCAATGGGTTAAGCAACACAGCCATGGCAAACGTATTCTGAATTTATTTTCGTATACCTGCGGTTTTTCTGTCGCTGCAATCGAAGGCGGTGCAAAGTCTGTATTGAATATTGATATGAGCAGTGCTGCATTGAATATCGGCCGAACTAATCATCGACTCAATAACCATGATCTGGATAATGTACGCTTCCAGAAACTGGATATCTTTAAATCTTTCAGCAGAATAAGAAAATTTGGCCCTTATGACTTATTGATTTGTGATCCTCCAACCTTACAAAAAGGAAGTGTCGATATCGCAAAAGACTACGCTAAGATTATTCGTCGACTGGATAGCTTTATGGATTTTGATAGCCAATTGATGATGTGCATCAATGCGACTCAAATTGAAGGAGAGAGCAGCAAGGAATTCTTGCTCAGCAAGATGAAAGAGTTTGCGCCAAATTACCAATTGATCGAGGAAATTAAACCACCAATGGTTTATAAAGAAACACAAGGAAGGGGCGTAAAAATACTGATCTATAAGCGATCATCATAATAACAATAGTTAATTTACACCCCCCTACTTTGAGGGCTTTTTTTAACTGTAAATGCTAATTGGAAAAAACTCTGTGACAATAATCGCAGGATGACCATTAACCCGAATACGATAACTTCGAGCAATTATTTCACCTTGAAGTTGATTGGTTAGTGCGTCTTCAGCAGATGCAGATTTTATATAATTAACATCGAAAATATCTCTGTAGGTTTCCACACCCTGCTCTCTTAACAGTTCACCAATACCTATTTCACCTTCTTCTAAACGCTTGCCAATGTGCTCTGGTAAATGCTGTAAAGATACCGTTGACCTGGCTGCAGCAAATATTTGGCCGCTATGATCCCCTTTTAAATACACTTCACGTTGCAATACTTTATCCCCTGCATTTACCTCCAGACCATCAACTTTATGGCTTAGAATTTTCAAAGTATTGTTTAAAGGAGTGATGCTAATGGGTTCCCAAAACCAGGCTTCAAGCGATTTGGTTACAGTCCCATCTGTGACCAGCATAGTCCTTAAAAATGGTGACATCTTATTAAGATCAAGGTCAGGTCCAATGTCTGACTTAATTATTGAATCAGCGGTATACCCACAGCTTTTAAAGTAAGAATTCTTTGTCATTATTGTTTATTGCTGCTTCCAAAGCCCTGTTAAGGAGATAAAACGATTACCCATTTTTTTAAAGTTTTTGACATTCTTTGAGGTTGGCCAAGAATCGTAATTGCCACTGAGATTTTCAGTACTGGTCGGTAAAAGTTGCTTTTGATCCGTTTTAATCCATTTCAAAGTTAATCTAATACCTTCTTGAAACAACAAACAATTATTAAAAAACAACGATTTGGTTTTATCGACATCATACGCACGCTGCATGAGTATCTCCCCTGAATCGAATGTTTCTGCCATCCTGTGCACAGTAACACCAATTGTTTTTTGCTCATCATTCATCGCGAAGAACACCGGATCAACACCTTGATATTTGGGAAGTAATGAAGGATGTATATTGATACATTGAAGCGAGTCTAATGATAAAACATCTTTTTTTATTAATTGATTAAAATGACTGCCTAATAAAAAATCAGGAGTCACTGACCTTATAAATTCAACGGAGTCTATAGAATTAATGTCTTTGGTATCGTGAACGGGAATATCATGTAATTTAGCCAATCGATGTACATCTCGTAATGGCCATTTCTGGAATAGGAAAAGGGGCTGTAATGCTTTAAATGCATCGGTCACCATAAAAAGATAACTCGAGTATCGTAAGCCCGATGTTTTTATTTGTTTAAGGGCACCACTTAAATGACCATATTTAGTACTTAAAACACGGGTAGAGTTTATGACCCCGACTAGTTCTATATCATTATCTGCTATGAGCATTTCCATAACTTTGGAGGAATAAATGCTTGCGTAGGTGCAAAAAACAATTCTTTTTTTAGCTTGAGCAGACGTACTCTCATTCTTTAATAGAACCATCGTCTATTAAAACTTGCCCATTTCTTCAACGAGAATATCGATAGTCTGTTCTATTTGCTCTTCAGTATGAGAAGAACAGATAAAGAAACGTAGGCGCGCCATACCTTCTTGCACTGCAGGATAAAAAATAGGTTGGACATTGATACCACGCTCAAAACACGCATTAGCAAGTCTTCCAGCAGTTGCTGAGCTACCTGTTATGATAGGAATGACTGATAAACCTGCGCTCGACCCAACATTCAATCCTTTTTCTTTAGCTAATTTCAAAAATTGCTGACCACGAGCTTTGAGGCTTTCAACGCGCTCCGGTTCACGGTCTAGTATTTTTAAAGCAGTAATTGCAGAAGCTGCTAGCGGTGGAGAAATCCCTACGCTGTATAAAAACCCGGGAGCTGAATACTTAAGGTGTTCAACCAGTGCTTTTTCACCTGCGATATAACCGCCACAACTCGCTAACGTTTTACTAAGTGTACCCATCCATAAATCAACTTCATGCCCGTCTACACCTTCCTGCTCTTGAAGTCCGTGACCTTTTTCACCCAGCACCCCCAAAGAATGGGCTTCATCTACCATCAAAAAAGCTTTGTGACGTTTTTTGATTTCTATAAAACGTTTCAGATCGGGATAATCACCATCCATGCTATAGATGCCTTCGATAACTATCAGCACTCGCTCATAATTTCTTCGTTGCTGAAATAACAATTCATCCAGAGCTTGCCAATCATTGTGCGGAAACGGTAGACGAGTTGCACCCGATAATTGACCGCCTTGAACGACACTATTGTGAATCAAAGAATCATGTAAAATTAAATCTTTAGGACCAAACAAATAACCAATAGTGGTGACATTAGTCGCATGCCCACTGACAAAAACAATACAATCATCGACTTCGTATTTTTTCGCTAAGGCAATTTCCAATTCACGCTGAATAGGTCTTTCACCCGCCACAGGTCGACTCGCAGATGCAGAAGTACCATATTTATCGATAGCTTGTTTTGCCGCTTCAGAAACTTCAGGATGCCCACACAAATCCAGATAGTTGTAACTGGCAAAGTTAATATATTCATGACCATTGATAGTGGTCGTATTACCAGCAACACCTTCATGTTCTTTAAAGAAAGGACTAGGTACGCCTAGTTGTTTTCCGCCCGCTTCCAAGATTCTGATTTGTTGATAACCAGGAAACATATCAAATCGACAAAATTCATCAGGTATCTTCGAATTTGATTGAAGTGACTTTCTTGTTCTTAACACATCACCGTTCTGCATCTTGGCTTCTGTGACTTTCTTTAAGCGTTTTTCTAGCATTTTTTGTGCTAGTTGGTCTTTCACAGACCCGCTCAAACCGAACAAGTTACTCTTTTTAATTTTTGACATCCGTTTACTTTACCACTGGTTAATGCTTCATTGCATCTTCGATAAGTTTCTTCGACAACTCTTCAGCTTCTTTCTCAGTCATATTTTCTGCATGACCGTGACGAGATGCTGCGACAGAAATACTTTCTTCATGTGCTGATTTATTATTAGCTAGATCTGAATCAGGGGCCATTGAATCATCATCAGACTCAGATAATTGCTCGGTAATTCTTTCTGCTATTCGTAGAATATTAGCCCCTTCGGTCAACGCCATTACAGGCAATTTAACCCCAAAACGCTCTTCAATCGCTAACACGAGTTCCATACCCATTAACGAATCCATACCTAAATCAAAAATTGACCTCTCTACATCAAGTTTCTCTCTTGGCAGACGCAATATCTGTTCTATCTCATCAAGCAACAAATCTACAACAAGCTCTTGAATCTCCGCCTGTCCCAGATTTGCAATCAGTGTCTGAATATCTTCAAAATGGTCACTGTCTGATGTTTTGACCATTCTCTTCAACTCATCATATTTTGGAGAGTTAGCAGCAGGCATTACACGTTGTATGACTCCCCAATCCAAATCTATAACTCCAACACCGACCTTATCGCTAAGTATTATTTTTTCTAACATTTTAAGCGCTTTATCCGAGTTTAGCGCTTCACCGCCTAAACGTGATTGTAACGCTTCTTTAGTTTCTTCGTTTCGTGCTAAATAACCCACATCAGAAATCGCACCCCAGGCTACATAATTTGCAGACAGACCTAATGACTTTCTATACGCGGCTAAAGACTCGAGATAACTATTTGCAGCAACATAGTTAGCCTGACCTGGATTGCCGACATAAGTAGTGGCAGACGAATACAATACGAAGAGATCAAGATCAATATCAGTTGTAGCCTTATGTAAATTCCAGCCACCCATTACTTTAGGCTGCATTACTGTTAGCAACTGTTCTTGAGACATATTTCGAATTAACCCATCATCCAAAACCATTGCTGCATGAACAACACCTTTTAATGGCGGTATATCTTTTTGAATCTCAGACACTAATTTAGTTACAGCCTTCATATTAGTAACGTCACAAGCGCGAGTATAAATACTCACACCCTTGACCTTAAGTGAGTCTAATATCGCTTTTGTTTCTTCATCTGCTTTGGAAACATTGGCACTTCTACTCACTAGCACTAATGATCTGGCACCCTTATCCACCAACCAACAAGCTGTTTTTAAACCAAAACCACTGAGCCCACCGGTGACTAAATAACTAGCTTTTGAATCACAGACTAATTCTTCATCTTTAACTGGTAATGGATGAATATCATCTTGAGATATCGAGTTACCATTTTCAAATGAAACAACAACCTTACCTATTTGTCTTGATTGTTGCATATAACGAAATGCATCTTCAATTCGAGTGGCAGGGAAAGCTCGGTAAGGCATAGGCCTTAAACTACCGTCATCAAATAACTTCATCATTTCTTTAAAGAGACGATTAGCTAGCTCAGGTCTTTCAATCAGTAACTGATCTGCATCGATACCAAAATAGGAAATATTATTTCTAAACGGTCTTAACCCAACTTTACTATTCTCATAGAAGTCACGTTTTCCCAACTCAAGGAATCGACCAAATGGTTTTAATACTGACAGATTTCTTGTAATAGCCTCACCCGCCAGAGAATTCAATACTATATCAATACCCGAACCATTGGTTATTTCCATGATCTCATCAGCAAATGCTAAAGACCTGGAATCCATTACGTGATCTGCACCTAGTAATCGAACAAAATCTCTCTTTTCATCACTTCCCGCGGTAGCAAAAATTTCAGCACCACAATATCTCGCGTATTGAATAGCAGCAATTCCCACTCCACCAGCAGCTCCATGGATCAATATTTTTTCACCTGGCTCAATTTGTGCTAAGTGCTTGAGGGCATAATAAACAGTGAAAAAAGTTGTAGGTATTGTCGTCGCTTCTTCAAAACTCCAATCTTTGGGCTTATGAGTTATAGCGGTGGTTTGAGTAATGACTCTTGAACTAAAACAAGCCGGAGCAAAACCAACGACTTCATCTCCTGCTTTGAACTCAGTAACAGCACTACCTACCTTCGTCACAAATCCAGAAACTTCCATTCCTAAGGTTGGACCAGCAAAACCGTTTTCTACTGCTTCATCAGAGAGAAGCCCCATTGCGTACATGACATCTCGAAAGTTAAGTCCTGCTGCATGAGGTTTTATTTGTATCTCATCTGCTCTACAGAAGTTTTCTGATAATTCTTGCCAAATTAAATTTTTGAGCTGCCCCGGAGAACTAAATTTCAAACAGTAATCTATGTCTTTTTTGATTTTCGCAGTTGTTGTTTTAACGTTTTTCGCA
Organism: Cocleimonas flava; assembly: GCF_004339015.1. Classification (GTDB taxonomy): domain Bacteria; phylum Pseudomonadota; class Gammaproteobacteria; order Thiotrichales; family Thiotrichaceae; genus Cocleimonas; species Cocleimonas flava. The sequence continues at coordinate 308,372 of NZ_SMFQ01000004.1, forward strand.
TTCTTTATCTTCTTAGTAACCACTTTCGGACGTAGATCTGTACGTTTCATACGCATTACATGACGTACGTTTTCATTAACAATGACTTCGTTTTCATTGTTTTCAGTACTTACCAGCATCAATTCGTTCATAAGAACGCGGCTAGTTATATCTAAATCAAATTTCCCCTGCAAATCAATAAGCTTGCAATCAAGATCCGGATGCTCATTCATGATGACTCTTCCAAGTCCCCACAATGGCGCTTGCGATGGATTTGACTCAAACAAAAAGTCCTGATTATCCTCTGCCAGTGTTGCACCACCAGAAGTTACAATTTTTAATTGAGGCATTTTTGTTACGCCAGACTTTTCTAAGCCTTTAACCAAATCTATTGTACTGCTACACCTTAAATTCTGAAGTCCAAGCTGTATATCTTCAACTTCACTAGATTCGGTTTCGTTATACCAACGTAAGCCCATCAAATGCACGATCACATCACAACTCACCTCTTGTTTCTTTAAGGTAGATATGATGTGATCAAAATGTTCTTCTTTTTCATTGTTGCTGGAATCAAAATTCAATGAAAAATGCATAGGACCCAAGCGTTTATAGGTTTCACCTGTTTCAACCAGAATGACTTGATGACCTGCTTTATTCAATTCTGTAATTACTGCATGCGATAATGAACTAGAGATTTCATCATCATCTTTCAAAATCATCCAATTTTGAATTTCGCTCTCTTTGGTAGCTGTTTTTTCAATTTCTACAGTATGATTATGATTTGCTATAACCATAAAGGCACCAACATCACCTGTAGCTTCTGGTTCAACTAACAACTCGACTTGATCAAAGCCTAAATCCTTCAAATCTGAACGCCAGGAATTAGCTGTCATAAGAAGAGGAGATGGTCTAGTCACATCAGAGGTATGTATCCACCAATCGGCTTGCAAACCAAAAGTCATGTCCATAAAACGATCTGATTGTCTTTCAATCAACAACATAACCCCTTTTGCTGAAAGGAGCTTTTTGATATTTTCTTGCGCTTTAGCGCAGTCATCTGATCGATATAAGGTGTTGGCGGCAATGACTATGTCAAATTTAGCGTCATTTAATAAGCTGTTAGAAATATCCTGACTTAAGTCTATTTGATGAGTCTTTACAAAGTCCCAATTTTCTAATGAAAAGTCCGCTTTTAATAGCAGCTCTTCATCGTGATGTACGTATAGGTAATCACACTGATCTTCTGGAAGAACAGGTAATATTTGCTGGCTGATTTCTGTATCGTTACCACCAATTTCTAAAACCCTAAGTCGTTTATTTGCAGGCCAATCAGATACTATTTCACTTAAAATATCTCTTAGAGCAAGGTTCATGCTCAAGTTACTAGGAGAAGCCCCGCTCCAATGTTCTTGAATGCTACTTTTATTGGAAAATAACAAACTTTTAGCTTCGACTTTATTCTGTAAAACATCAGCTAAATGTTCGCCGCATCGTCCTAATAGCATTAACTCCGGAAGATAATCAGGTGAATCACCAAGAACAGAAAGCCAAATATCCTCTGCAGAAGGTAAGTCACTTGATGCTACTAATAGCCATTGATCATTTTCAAACGTAGCTAAATCATCTTCTACTAAAATCTCGAGTAAACGAGATAATAAAGGAAGCTTTACAGATTCAATATGAGCTTGTTCCGCTAATGATTGAAGAGTGAACTCATCTCCTTTTGGATTTAACATTTGTATTGCTTGCCAAGCAAACATGGACACCATTAAATCAAATAATGGTAAAACTTCCTGATAATGCCTATCTCTTTGCAGAGTAGATTCATGATCTTTTAAAAACTCAACTGCATTACTGACTAATACAGCAGGCTCCGCAACCGGAGAAACCGAAGCAGAATCATTAAGAGGCATTAAGAATGGTTGGAATTCATAACACGCTGGTAATAAAGCCGCACTGCGCATCAGCTGGACACCTCTGAAACGACAGTCTTTCAATTCAACTAAGACCGCTCCTTCAGAATCCAGCAATAAATAATCAGCAACTACTGATTGAGGGCTTTGTTTAGTTACATTCACATGTAAATAAGACAGGTTTTCTATGGACGATGAATAGTAATAGAGCTTACCTATTTGAACAGGTATTAATGCGGCTTGATTTCCGTTTTCAATCTTATTAGAGAAAATATCTACCAGTACCTGAAAACCAGCATCAAGCAAAGCGGGATGTAATAAATATAAACTATTGTCTATATTTAATTGGCTTTCGCTTTTAATTTTGGCTATAGCACTCAGCGATGAAACCCATACTTCGTCAATTCCCTGAAAGGTTGGACCATAGCTCAAACCAACTGATTCAGTTAATTTGTAATGCCCTTTGGACGAGATAGTATGATTTGAGTTTGTAACGAAACTATTTAGCGCATAGTTTTCTGGCACTTTCTTATTGGTTTTACCTAACAGCCTACCAACAACATTTTCTGACCACTGACTTTCACTCAGACGATCTCGACTACTAATGATGAAGCTGCCATCTTTAGGAAATAATTTGAAAAGTAATGACTTACCATGATCTAAGACTATTGGAGCTCTGATTTCTAAATTTTCTATTTCCCATTGTTTCTTCTGGTCTTCATCCGTTGAAAACCATTCTTTAGAAGCTGCTAAAGCCATTTCTACAAAAGCAGCAGCAGGCATCACTGCACCACCATCTACGACATGATCATTCAAATAAGATAAGATTTCGACATCTACTTGATTTTCCCAGCACGCTTCATGATTCTTTAAGCGATAACCTAATAGAGGGTGCACTCGATCTCTATTTACAAGATCTGATCCTTCCGCAGTCAAAGAATACCAGTGCCTCTCTTTTTGCCATGGGTAATGAGGCAAATCAACATATTGACTAACTTTTTTAGGAAAAAGAACTGTTTCATCCAAGTTACATCCAGCCAGATAACAGCTGTAGAGCCCACTTAATAAACCAGTTTTAGTTTCACTTTGACGCTTAATCGTTGTTAATGCCAGAGATGATACATCCTTAGCTCTGCTACACTCATTAACGTAAGTTCGAAGTACCGGATGAGGCCCGATTTCAAGATAAACTTGATAACCTTCATCCAACATATTACCCATAGCACTAGAGAAAAGAACCGGCTTTCGAATATTCTCCCACCAATAATTTGCATCTAGGTCTTCACCTTTGAATAAGTCTCCACTGACTGTAGAGAAAAATTCTATCTTGGTTTCTTGAGGCTTCAATTCTTTCAAAGAAGTCTGAATCTCATTTTTAACAGGATCCATAGCACTACTATGAAAGGCATAATCCAAATCGAGAATGCGGCAAAAAATACTATTCTGTTTTAAGTTACTTTCAATTAACTGCAGAGACTCCAACGAGCCAGACAGCGTGACAGATTTGGGGCTATTGATTCCGGCAATTGACACATCACTATCAAGAAGTAGTTCTGATATTAATTCATTAGCATCTGATTCACTAATAGCGACTGCAGCCATTCTACCCATGCCACTGGTTTTACCCTGTGCATGGCTTCTTCTATAGATAACTTCAGTTGCCTGAGATAAATCCAAAGCCCCTGCCGCCCATGCTGCCGCTACTTCACCAACACTATGACCAATAACAGCATCCGCTTTTAAGCCTTTAGATTCGAGAACTTTAATTACGCCAACTTGTAATGCAAATAATAGAGGTTGAGCAACTTCTGTTAGATGAAGTCGTGAGTTTTCCTCTGAAGCCTTAAACTCATCGATTAAAGAAATATCATCATAAACATTAATCAACTCATTAATTTTGATTACTGTTTCCAGAAAAAGAGGTTCTTTTTCTAATAATTCGCACCCCATTCCTTGCCATTGAGATCCATTACCGGAAAACACAAGCGCAAGTTTCACTCCACCGTCTTTATTCAAAGAGTTTTTGTTGTGAATCTCTACTTTTGTGCCCGCTGTAGCGCCGGTATGAATTTCCCCTTGAGAATAAGCATGTAAACACTCGACAACTTCTTCTACGGTATCAGCATTTATCGCTAAGCCATGATCAAACTTCTGACGAGTTTTATAAGCTGAGTATGAAATATCATCGAAATCTTCACTCGCACTCTGTAATAAATCACGATACTGACCAGCCATGGCTTTTAGTGCATTTTCACTTTTAGCTGAAAGCAATAGAGGAGAATGTGCAGCGTGTTGCTCTTCTTTATTTGCAAGTGCATTACTTACAAGTCCTTTATTTTTAACTTTTTTCGCATTTGAAGATTTTTTTGTTTTCTCTTTCTTATATTCCTCAACAATAATATGCGCGTTTGCTCCACCAAAACCGAATGAATTAACACCCATTAGTAATGGTTTTTTTCGTTCTCTTAATGGTGTAAACGAAGTAACAACGGATAACTTATCAGCTTCAAAATCTATATTAGGGTTAGGTATTTCAAAGTGTAATGAAGGCGGTATTGCTCTATTTTTTAGACTTAAGATTACTTTTAGTAAACCAGCCATACCAGAAGCTGTTTCAAGATGCCCAAGATTCGTTTTTGCAGAACCAATAGGCAATGATTTTTTGCGAGGTCTTCCCAGTACTTTTGCCAGCGCTCCAGCTTCTAAGGGGTCACCTACTGCCGTGCCTGTTCCATGCGCTTCCAAATAACTAAGATCATTTGGATGAATTCCTGCACGGCTGTAAATCGTTTCTAATAAGCCAGCTTGGCCTTCAGTACTTGGCAATGTGATTCCATTTGTACGACCATCACTATTTATCGCCGTGTCAACGATTACAGCATGTATAGGATCGCCATCGGCTTCTGCATCTTCCAAAGGTTTTAAGAATAAAACAGCAGAGCCTTCAGATCTTACGTAACCATCTCCAGTAGCATCGAAAGCACGACAGCGACCGCGAGGAGATAACATAGAAGCTTTTGAGAAACCGACAAAACCAAACGGATGAAGCAACATATTCACGCCGCCAGTTATCGCTGAAGGAGCATCACCATTCCAAATAGCATTACATGCCTGATGAAGAGCAACTAAAGAAGATGAACAGGCCGTATCTACGGAAACACTTGGCCCATGCAAATCATAAATATAGGAAATTCTATTAGATGCAATACTGGCTGTATTACCTGTCATTGAGTAAGGATCTAACGAACTCAAATCATCCATGCGGCGATGCGCGTAATCAGTACTCGCTATACCAACGTATACAGCACATTGAGATCCTGCAAGAGACTGCGGAATTTGTTTGCCGTCTTCTAACGCTTCCCATGTTAATTCTAAAAGAAGACGTTGCTGAGGATCCATCTGTGCCGCTTCACGAGGGGATATCCCAAAGAAAGCCGCATCAAATTCATCTACTTGTGGCAGAACACCTGCAGCAAAGGTATAACTTTTACCGGGTTCTTTTTTGTTTGGATGTTTGTAAAAATCAGTTCCCCAACGTTCTGAACTGACTTCTGTGACGACATCTTTACCATTTTTCAACACATCCCAATAAGCATCTGGTGAAGAGGCTTCACCCGGGAAACGACAAGCCATACCGACAACGGCAATTTTCTTTTTTACTTCTGACAATGAACTATCCTTGAGGAGATCTCACATCCTAATTATGTGAGGGATTCTACATGATATTGCACCTTTCGTGCATAGCTTCTGTCACTTAATTACAGGCTATGTTTATAACAGAAGAATCCAGAGTAACAATAAAAGCCGCACAAACCATTTTTCACTTAATAAATACCATATAAATAAAGCGTTAACTCATTAATTTCTATTCTGAATTTTCATTGGTAAACGCCCTTTTGGCCTTAATGTCAGGCGGCACTCATGCTCAACTTTCTGATTTTCATCGAGTGACAATCGGAATTTTTGAGCCAAAATAGCAATTGATAAAACAGATTCGATAATTCCGAAATTTTTCGCCAAACACACTCTAGGACCAGCACTAAAAGGGATATAGGTAAATTTAATTGGCTTAGGCGCATCCGGCATAAAGCGTTCAGGTATAAAATGATCCGGCTTATCCCAATATTTTTTATGACGTTGAATTAACCATGGAACAATCAACATAATCGAACCCGGTGGTACTTTCTTACCTCGAATAGTATCTCCTTCGAGCGCTTCTCTGGATAAAATTGGAACCGGCGGATACAAACGCATGGTCTCATCGAGAATCGCGCGTGTATATTTTAGCTTATCAACATCTGCAAATTCAGGCGTTCTTCCTTGCAAAACTTCATCTAACTCTGCGTGAAGCTTTTTTTCAACCTCAGGCGCTTGTGAAATCAGGTACCAAGTCCACGCCAACACATTAGCAGTAGTTTCATGACCAGCCATAAATAAAACAATTAATTCATTGCGAATTTGTTCCTTAGTCATGGTATCGATACCACTTTCAGTCTGGTTTGCTTTTAACAGTTCGGCAACCAATGTCCCGTCATGACCACCTTCTTCGGCTTTCGCAATGATTGCATCGACAGCATTATGAATTGTTTTTGCTGCCTTACGCGCCTTGCCCACTTTAGCATTAACATTTGGCCACCAATCCGGCAATCCGAGAAAATTACTTAATGCCATTTGCTTTACTACTGACTGATAAGCGGCAAAAGCATCAACCACAGCAGCACTATTCTCAGAACCTAATTTTTCCCCAAACAAGGTTCTTGCGATGATTTCAGCAGTCAGCTTACCCATCTCTGTGTGAACATTTACCTCTCCACCTTCAGGTACTTTCGCCCATTCTTCTGCCATTTCATGAATCGTGGAGGTCATCACCCTACTAAACATTTTGATATGTGCAGAATCAAAAAGTGGCATTTGAATTTTGCGTCTACTCGCCCAGGTATCACCATCACTTATGAACAACCCATCACCCAGTAAAGGCTCAAGCGCTCGTCTCATTTGAGGACTCTTACGCTCATAATTTTCTTTCGCTTCTACGAAGATATAGCGCACTAAGTCTGGAGAATTCGCAATAAAAATATTCTGCTTCAGAATTTTCCGATGCATAAACTCTACTTCGAATGATTCCTCATCCCAGATAGAGAGCAAGTCTTGTTGTGCATAGTAAAGCGCTTGAAACGGATTTATTTCTTTAGTATGACGTTTCGGGTATGGCGGTATGAAATCACTCATAAAATTTTATTCTAAGTTTAGAGAGCGGCATAATATTGCCAGCACTAGCATTAAACAAGAGACTTATATCAAATTTAATCGCTTCAACCGTTTAATTTTGACTAGGCCACCCCCCTACTTTGAGGCGTTTTTTTACACGTTTTTATGTGTAAGATGCAATCAAATCAGTGTAATTCAAATCATGCCATTCGCTTTAACCATCGCAAACACTTCCCTCAAACCTGTACCATTAGTACCTGAAATATAGACGGGATTCGCTTTACCATTAAATTTCTTTTTGTGTGAAGCATTCCCCTGGAATGGGTAGATATAATTTAATTTTTCGAAAGCATACCAGAAGGCTTTTCGAGTCAATTTATTATAATTGAGCTCTTGAGATAATCCTCTTTGCAGAAACAACGGTGACATTCCCAGATTTACAACTTCGACACCCTCATCCTTAAAAACTTCGATTGCAGCTAATATAATCGTTGCGCTGGTGCCGTGTGGGACATTATCAGCAATACGATCAATATTGTGATAATAAGCAACAACCTTACCGTCTCGATAGATTGGATCAAAGGTAGCAAAAGCTATTAATTTATCATTCTGGTAAGCCCAGAAATACCGCACATCTTTTTCGGTTTCCGTTCTCAGCGGTCGAACTAGAAAGCTATATTCACTTCCACCTTTATTATTCAACCAACTTTCAGAAATCTGCGAAATCGCTTGTTGCTCTTCCGTATCTGACATATCAGAAATATTTTTTTCGAATACAGAAACACCTTCACGCTTACATTTATTTTGCCATTGTCTTAGTTTTGCCCGCTGCTTACCTGCCAGACTAAAGTCTGAAATAGGTATTTCAGTTTCAATACCGAAAATATTTGTTTGATAACCTGCCTCGTCAAGCACTTCTGCAAAACTGCGAGACGCTTGAACAAAAATCACATCTGAAAATTTATAGAGAAAAGCATCCAGCATTTTTCTGTAGTTGTCAGGATGACAGACGGGATTAGAAAGTACTATTTTGCGCTCTTTGCGAGACCAAAACCAATGCTTGAAATCGATATAGGCAATATAGCCAATATCCTCCATAACAAAATATTTCATGCAGGGCTCTAGGCTTGTATAAGCCATACAATGACTTCCATATTTTTCCAGATAGGGAATCAGTCTGTTTTCACTAGGAGACAAGTTAATACTCTTTATTATTTCTATTTTTAGCTATTTGATAGCGGACAATAAATTAACTCAGGACAGTGATTAACTGCCCCAAGTAGCTAGCCGACTTCTCTGCTATCTTCATCATCTGAATCAATGGTAGATGGGTGACCTATTAGCGTCAGAGGAGCAAGTTCTTGTAACGCACGCTCATACACTCTTCGTTTAAAGTATACGACCTCTTTTGCGGGTAGCCAATAATTAACCCAACGCCAGCCATCAAACTCAGGCACGTCACATGCCTCCAAATCAACCGAAGAATCATCACAGGTAAGTTTTAACAGGAACCAACGCTGCTTCTGACCAATACACACTTTTCCATTATTACAACGACGAACCATTTTATTGGGAAGGCGGTAACGCAACCAGTCTTGAGTAGAGCCTACTACCTCAACATGTTTCTCACGCAAACCTGTTTCCTCATGCAATTCTCTAAACATCGCTTCAAGTGGCGTTTCACCTTCATCTATACCACCTTGTGGAAACTGCCAGGATGTCTGGCCAATTCTTTTTCCCCAAAATACTTCACCATCGCAATTAGATAGAATGATACCAACATTGGCTCGAAAGCCGTCATCATCAATCACGATATTCTCCAAAACTATTAATTAAGTCGATTCTTCCACATCGGCAGTGAATCAGCAAATTTTTAGCGATACAATAAGGGAATTAATATTTAATAAGCAGGAAACAGCATGGCACTAGCATTATTCGATTTAGACAATACTCTTTTAGATGGGGACAGCGATTATGAATGGGGTAATTTTTTAGTTTCTAAAAAACTTGTAGATGCCGATGAATACGAAAAAGCAAACACCTACTTTTATGAACAATATAAACAAGGCACATTAGATATCGTTGAGTTTTCAGCTTTTAGCTTTAAACCTTTGTCTTTAATTAGCAGAGAAGAATTGAATAATTTGCACCAGGAATTTATGCAAACTTATATCTTACCAAGAATAAAACCTCAGACCCCTACAGTATTGAATAAACACAAAAACCAGGGGGATACCTTGGTCATCATAACTGCGACCAATAGCTTTATCACTCGCCCTATAGCGACTCACTTAGGCATTGAACACCTGATTGCTACCGAACCAAAAATTATAGATGGAAAATATACAACTGAAATAGAGGGCATACCCTGTTTTCAAGAAGGCAAAGTTACGCGTTTAAATGACTGGTTGAAAATGAATAATGATTCAATGGAGGGAAGTTATTTCTATAGTGATTCAATCAATGACCTACCTTTATTAGAAATAGTAGATACACCTATTGTTGTTGATCCGGATGAAAGATTACGCGAGGTTGGCACTAAACGAGAATGGGAAATCACCTCATTTAAATAAACTGAATAAGAAGTCACCCCCCTACTTTTAGGCACTTTTTATAAGATTATTTGCAAAACCCAATCAGAACTTTTCACAAACCATAAAATGGTGGCGAAGCCACTTCAGGCAAATTAAATCTTTCAGGGTATTTAACACTGACAAAATACAAACCACAGGCAGGTGCAGTTATTCCTGCCTGTGTTCGATCTTTTATTTCCAGGAGTTCTGTAAACCACTGCGGTGATTTATCGCCAGTTCCCACCAGAAATAAACTACCTACAATATTTCTAACCATATGATGCAAAAAAGCGTTGGCGACGATATCAACATAGATATATCGATGATCACGTGTCACTGTGATTTCCTGTAACTCACGCATCGCATGTTTTGCCTGACAACCAGCCGCTCGAAAGCTACTGAAGTCATTCTCGCCTAATAATTTGCTTGCAGCATCTTGCATAGCATTTTCATCAAGATGGTATCGAAACCAGCAAACTTTCTTATCCAATAATGCAGGACGTGTTGGTTGATTCAGAATGATATATCGGTAGCGCCTTGAAAGCGCAGCAAAGCGCGCATGAAACTCATCATCTACAGGTTGAATCCAGCGCAGCGCAATATCATCAGGCAGATTGGTATTTGTTCCCATAATCCATGCTTTTTCAGTACGCACAGCATCAGATTCAAAATGTACGATTTGACCTATTCCATGCACACCACTATCAGTTCGACCTGAGCATGTTAAATCTATAGCGTGATTTGCAACCGAGGAAAGCGCCTTTTCAACTTCACCTTGCACTGAAGGGCCATGCGATAAACGTTGCCAGCCATAATAAGCGGTACCATTGTATTCGATGCATGCTGCGTATTTCATTAATAACTCTCTGATGATGATATGTAAGTATATCGTTTAGTCTGAAGACTATTCTATCTTTTACCAACAGTTTTTCGATGATCCTATGCGATCGTTTTTATCTTGTTATTGAGCCAGAACTGCCTATTAATTTCAGACATAAAAAAACCGGGCTATGCCCGGTTTTTGATTTACTATTAAAAATTAGATCAGTTTGTAAGCATCTAACTCTTTAGTAGCTTAGCCATTATTATGAAGTAGTTCTTCAGCTTGGCGTTTTTGCTCATCACTACCTTCTTCCATAACTTCTTCTAAAGTACTTCTTGCGCCTTCTATATCACCCATGTCGATATATGCTTTTGCAAGATCAATCTTAGTTTCAACTTGTGTTTCTTCGATTACTTCAGAACCTGAGTCCAGATCAAGGAATGATAAATTATCATCAAAATCTGCGAGTAAGTTATCATCATCAAGCTTGCTATCTAATGTTTCACTAGCAACTGCTTTGTAAGCATGCTCACCTGGCATTATTTTATCAAAGTCATCTGAATCTAATTCTAGATTAAGATTTGTTAGATCATGGCTCTCAGCTCTATCTAAGCCTTCTTCTAGAGAAACTTCAGAAAAGTCTTCAGCATCTAGTAACTTATCTAAGGAATCATCATCCATTGAGAACTCTAGATCATCTGACTTATCTGTTGCCACATCTAGAATTGAATCTGATGCTTTTTCAGTCAAGTCATCCATGTCATCGTCAATGTCGATACTAAAGTCATCATCAAGATCTATCATATTCGTATCGTCTGTATCGATGATATCAGTTTCAAAACCTTCTAGATCACCTACTTCAGCAACTGGATCGATACTATCGTCTTCGCCTAAAATATCGTCTAGATCGAAATCTTCCAGATCATCCAGATCAGTGTCAATATCATCTAAGTCACCAAGTTCAGACATTTCTTCATCAAAACTTAGCTTCTCTGATTCATCCAGAATAGTGTCTTCGATTAAGTCATCATCAGATAGTGCGTTTGCCATATCTCCTACAACTTCTTCGGCTTTGTCGCCTGCAGATGCTACTGCTGTTCCGGCTACCATTGCGACTCCTGCTGCAGCTGCTGCTACACCACTTGCCTTAGGTAACGATGAAGTTTCGTATAATTTGCTATCAGGAAGTAATGCTTTACCCCATTCACAAATTTCGTCCCAGTAATTTTGTTTATCGTCTGCATCCAGATCCATGAAGACCTTAGTTGCTTCTTCAAATGCATCCTTCTCACCTGCTGCTTTGTAATTTTCTAGTAGCTTAGCGTGAAGCGCTGCATTATTCGGGTAACTAGTAATCGCACGTTTTATTTCAGATTCAGCTTGATCATGTAAGCCGTACACTATGTAAACATCCACTTCCTGGATTAAATCATCTAATTCGTTATCAGATTCAGCGCTAGTTGGCTCAGGATGATTCTCTTCTACATCAGCATGTGCTTCGATATCTTCATCGTGCATCACAAACTCAGATTCATCAATCATTTCGTTGTCATCAACAAACGTTGTTTCATCGTTTGCAAAATCTTCGACTTGATCACCATGCAGACCACTATCAATCATGCTTGAGAAATCTTCTACTTCCTCACCTTTAGATTTACGACGTCTCATGAAGGCCAGTCCACCTAACAGCGCTAGTAATGAACCACCACCTATACCAAGTGCAGTTGGCGAGCTGATCATACCCATGATATCGAAAGCTGATTCTTCAGCAGCTTCATTCTTAAACGGTGGCGTTGGTTTTACCTTAGGAGTGATTGGCTCAACCACTTCCGGTACATTAGCAACTACCGCAGGATCAGGAGTACGAATTATTTCACCGTTCTCATTCGCTAGACTGCCTGCAACTTGTTCCTGAATATCAGTACCTTGATTTTCAACAACTGGTTGAGGTGTTTCTGATGAATTTACAGGAGTTGTTTCATTATTATTTTCTACTGCCGCATCAACTGTTTGCTCAGTACTCTGCACTGGAGCAGGCTCACCATTCAGATTAGCTTGTAAACCAGCGAGTTGCTCACTCTTAAGCGTAATCAAACGATTCTTTTTACGTAATAAAGATTCAAGTTCGGAAACTCGTGACTTCAATTCTTCGTTTTCATTTTGCTTAGAAGTCAATGACTCCGTTAACATCGCTAACTGCTTATTAAGTTCTGCAACAGAACCTTTACCAGAACCTGATGATTCACCAGATGCTTTATTATTCTTACCCATTACTTCTAGGCGGGCTGACTGATTAACAGACTTTGAACTGCCTTTTGCTTTTGCAACTTGCTCAGCACGTGCCGCTTTCCAAGACCTTGCCTGAGCAACAATCTGAGATTTTGCTGTACGAACAGGAGTGGATCTCGCTTCTTGAATAGAAGGACGAGCCATCAGAACACCTGATTTCAGGTTATTCATATTACCCTGGCTAAACGCTCTTCGGTTTTTCTCAAACAAGGCAACCATCATCTGCTCTTTACGTACACCTTGATAACCTAACTTGCCAGCAATTTTAGATAATGTATCACCGCGTCTTACGCGATAATTTCTACTCTGTGAAGCTTGTGCAACTCTAGCAGGTGCAGCAGCCGGTCTTCTGACAGGAGCTCTTTGAGCTTGTGCGGGAGCAGCTGCTCTTACTACGCGACGTGGTTGTTGTTGAACCTGACGTGGTTGAGCAGCGGGTCGTGTAATGCGACCTTGTGCTCTTGGTTCTGCTCGAACACCTGCGTTGTTACTTGCGATTGCTGTATTAGGTCGCATTAACACTGGCGGATCAAGAAGAACCGTATATTCTTTAAGGAGTTGCCCATTTGGCCAGCTGACTTCTAATAAGAAGTTAAGGAACGGCTCATTAATAGGCTGATTAGAACTAACCAGAATAACAGGTCGGCCATTTTGTACAGTTGTTTTAAAACGAATACTGTTCAAAAACGCTGGTCTATCAATTCCCACTCTATTAAATACATCAGGAGAAGCAACTCTAACACGTAGACTTTTCGCTTCTGCGACGCTTGTTGAAAGTAAGTTAATTTTACCCTGGAAAGGTTGATTCAAACTGGATTTGGATTCAATCTCACCTAGACTGAGTGCGTTAGAAGCTGTTGGGATAGCCATTGCCATGCAGATGGCTAGACTTAAGGCTTTCTTATTCACTTGTTATTCCCCTTTTATTATTTTTATCAACATTCTGAATCCATTCATTGCTTCAACAAACTTACGAAACATTCCTGAGACTCATTGCTCCAAACAGAGCTAATGGTTAGTTATATTTATTGTTATCGTATCTACTCATAGGTCTTTTAATTATTATTAATACTATGATGTAAATACTCCAGACCCCTAAATACTGGATACTGTGCACAAATATATCAAAATAAGGATGAATCAAAACTGAACGATTCACTTTATTGTCATTTTTTGTCCTTATTTGTCCTTATATAAAAAAAAACCTGTCAGAAAGTGACAATTTCTGACAGGTTTTAACGTTGTAAGCTATATAAACCCTACTTATATATAGAGGATCTACTAACACAAACGACTAACAATCTTGTTTAAATATAATCTCTGATGAGAACTTCAGCGATCTGAATACTGTTTAATGCAGCACCTTTTCGTACATTATCTGCAACAACCCACATATTTAAACCGTTTGAATGAGAAATATCTTCACGAATACGACCCACATACACAGGATCGTTATTCGCACCTTCTGATACAGCTGTTGGATAACCGCCATCTTCACGACGATCGATGACTTCTACACCCTCAGTATTCTGTAACAACTCAGTCGCATACTCCGCCGAGATTTTGTCACGTGTTTCGATATGTACAGCTTCAGAGTGCCCAAAGAAAACAGGAACACGAACCGCTGTCGGATTCACTAAAATATCATCGTCCTCCATGATCTTGTTAGTTTCCCAAACCATTTTCATTTCTTCTTTGGTATAACCGTTATCCTGGAAAACATCAATCTGAGGAATAACATTGAAAGCTATCTGCTTCGGATAAACCTCAACTTTCGCTTCTTTACCGTTTAATAACTGCGCTGTTTGTCCCGCAAGCTCTTCAATCGCTGGTTTACCGGAACCTGAAACCGCCTGATAAGTGCATACATTAATACGCGTGATTTTTGCCGCATCATGAATCGGTTTTAAAGCGACCAGCATTTGAATCGTCGAACAATTAGGGTTCGCAATGATTCCACGGTTGGTATATTCAGCAACTGCATGAGGATTAACCTCTGGAACGACCAATGGAATATCGTCGTCATAACGAAATTCAGATGTGTTATCGATAACAACACAACCTTGAGACGCTGCGATTGGCGCATATTCACGAGAAATTGCGCCACCTGGTGAAAATAAACCGATTTGCACTTTTGAGAAATCAAACGTCGCAAGATCTTCAACAACCAGACTTTTGTTTCCAAACTTTACACGTTTACCTGCAGAACGCTCACTTGCTAAGGCGTAAACTGTTCCCACTGGGAAATTACGCTCAGCCAGAATCTCCAGCATTACTTCGCCTACTGCGCCAGTTGCACCGACTACCGCTACATCGTATGTTTTATTAGACATCTTAATTATCCTTTTAGGGCAGCAACTACTGCATCGCCCATCTCACTTGTTGAAATCTTTTTCAGACCTTCGCTTTCTACGTAAATATCCGCTGTGCGTAATCCTTGCTTTAATACAACTTCTACCGCTGCATCGATCTTGTCTGCCAACTCTGCTTTATCTAAAGAGTAACGTAACATCATGCTCACAGACATAATTGTCGCCAATGGGTTTGCAATATTTTTTCCTGCGATATCAGGTGCTGAACCATGAATCGGTTCGTACATGCCTTTGCCATTTGCATCTAAAGAAGCCGATGGAAGCATGCCGATTGACCCTGTTAACATTGCCGCCGTATCAGATAAAATATCACCAAACATATTACCCGTTACCATAACGTCAAACTGCTTAGGATCTTTAACTAACTGCATCGATGCGTTATCCACATACATATGACTTACTTCAACTTCAGGATATTCCTTAGCAACACGATCAATCACTTCATGCCACAACTCCATCACTTCAAGAACGTTAGCTTTATCTACTGAACAAAGACGTTTACCACGCTTCATGGCAATCTGGAATGCAGAATGAGCGATACGCTCGATCTCAGACTCTTTATAGATCAATGTGTTGTAACCTTGGCGCTCACCATTTTCCAATGTGCGAATACCACGTGGCTCACCAAAATAAATACCACCGGTTAATTCACGAACAATCATCATATCCAGACCTGCAACAATCTCAGGACGTAACGATGAAGCATCAGCCAACTCTTCATTCAAAATAGCTGGACGAAGGTTTGAGAATAATTGCAGATCAGCTCGAATACCTAACAAGCCGCGCTCAGGTCTAAGGTCACGAGGTAACTCTTCGTATTCATAACCACCTACAGCACCCAATAAAATGGCATCGGCTTCTTTTGCTAACACTTGAGTAGCTGGAGGATAAGGATGACCAGCAGCGTCATAAGCTGCTCCACCGATATCACCGTTGGTAATTTCCACATCCAAACCAAAATCTGATTTAAGGGTGTCGATTACTTTGATTGCTTCTGCAACAATCTCTTTACCGATGCCGTCACCGGGAAGTACTAAAATCTTCTGTGTCATTTCTCTATCCTTTCCAATCTTTAAAATTCTTTAATTAGTCGTTTGCTTTATCAACTAAACAACAATATTCACAAAAAGTGCCTATAAGTAGGGGGGTGGCTTAAATTAAGTCACCCCCCTACTTTTGAAGTGTTTTTTTAACTAAACAACCAAGGTGCAGTCTGTTTACGTTTCTCTTCATACGCTTTGATTTCATCGGCATGTTGTAAAGTTAAACCAATATCGTCCAGACCATTCAACAAACAATGTTTGCGCACCGGATCAACCTCAAAACTGGTAGCTTCAGTATGCAAATCATCTTTCTCGATCACTTGTTGTTTTTCAAGATCAATCGTTAGACTGTAGCCTTCCATCATTTCTGTTTCTGAAAATAGCGAATCAACTTTCTCTTCTGATAAAACAATCGGCAAAATGCCATTTTTAAAGCAGTTATTATAGAAAATATCAGCAAAACTCGGCGCTATTACCGCACGTATTCCATAATCTTCCAGAGCCCAAACCGCATGCTCACGTGATGAACCACAACCGAAATTTTCTCGCGCCAATAAAATCGAACCACCTTGGTAACGCGGCTGATTCAAAACAAAGTCTTTCTTAAGTGCACGCTTGGAATGATCCATTCCTGGCTCGCCCGTTTTTTCATAACGCCAATCATCAAATAATGTCGGTCCAAAGCCTGTACGGCTAATCGACTTTAAATATTGCTTAGGAATAATCGCGTCGGTATCCACATTCGAACGATCCAATGGGATCACTAAACCTTTATGTACTGTAAACTTTTCCATGACTATACCTCCGCTCTTTCTAAGTCGCGCACATCAGTAAAGTGCCCGTTAATGGCAGCCGCCGCAGCCATAGCTGGACTTACCAAATGTGTTCTTCCGGCTTGTCCCTGACGCCCTTCAAAGTTTCGGTTTGACGTCGACGCACAACGCTCACCTGGCTCCAATTTATCGGCATTCATCGCCAAACACATGGAACAGCCCGGCTCTCGCCATTCGAAACCGGCATCAGTGAAGATAGTATCCAAACCTTCATCTTCCGCTTGTTTTTTGACTAAACCAGATCCCGGAACAACCATCGCCAAGGTTACGTTATCCGCAACTTTATGCCCTTTAACAACCGATGCCGCCTCGCGCATATCTTCGATGCGTGAATTGGTACAAGAACCGATAAAAATCTTATCGACAGCAATCTCATTGATTGATTGCCCTGCTTCAAGCCCCATGTATTTAAGTGCAGAAGCAATGCCCTGACTTTTAACCGCATCATCTTCTGCCGCTGGATCAGGGACTTTCGCATTTACCGATAGCACCATCTCAGGTGAAGTTCCCCACGTTACTTGTGGCTCAATACTACCTGCATGAATACGAACGATTTCATCGAATTCTGCATCATCATCTGATTTTAAGTCTTGCCATGCTTCAACGGCTTTATCCCAAGTCTCGCCTGTCGGCGCATAAGGACGACCCTTGACGTAATCGATAGTTTTTTGGTCTACCGCGATCATGCCCGCACGCGCTCCACCTTCGATAGCCATATTACAAACCGTCATACGACCTTCCATAGAAAGATCCATAATGGCTTCACCTGCAAACTCGATCGCACAACCAGTGCCTCCCGCTGTACCGATTTCACCAATAATGGCTAATACGATATCTTTTGCGGTTACGCCAGGACCAACTTTACCGTCGACACTGACTAACATGTTCTTCATCTTCTTTTGAATTAAACACTGAGTCGCCATTACGTGTTCAACTTCAGAAGTTCCGATACCGTGTGCCAATGCACCAAACGCACCATGCGTAGACGTATGTGAATCGCCACAAACAACCGTCATACCGGGTAAAGTTGCACCCTGCTCTGGACCAATAACATGAACGATTCCCTGACGGATATCATCCATCAAGAATTCATTGATTTTGTATTCTTCACAGTTCTTATTCAGTGTTTCAACCTGAATCTTGGCGACAGGATCAGAGATACCCGCCGTACCATTACCGCGATTCGCTTTAGTCGTCGGTACATTATGATCAGGTACTGCAACAATTGAATTGGTGCGCCATAGATCACGATTTGCCAATCTCAAACCCTCGAAGGCCTGTGGCGATGTAACCTCGTGAACCAGATGTCTATCGATATACAATAATGAAGTACCGTCTTCTTCACGGACCACATGGGAATCGAATATCTTGTCGTAAAGTGTTTTTCCTGACATAAAATTTACCTTTCATTAACTAGTCGTAGGGCATTTAAACGTATAAAAAACCAACAGCGCCCAACTTATCTATCATTCGGGCGAGTTTACTCTTAATACTTATATAACTATAATTGTATATTTTCATAATTTTCATTCCAATTAGTTATATAGGATTTGCTTTTTACTTTTATGGATATTTCAGCTTACAAAGCCTTCATCTCAGTTGCCGAATTAGGCACCTTTTCTAAAGCGGCGGAACACCTTTATATAACGCAACCGGCGGTTAGTAAACGCATAGCGCTATTAGAAGACCAACTCGGCAGCAAATTGTTTGATCGTGTTGGTAAACGCGTGATGTTAAACGAAGCGGGTCGCGCCCTGTTACCAATTGCAGAACGCATTCTGCAAGACATGAAAGAATCGCAACGCGTTATCGACAACCTCAATGGCCAGGTCAGCGGTGAACTATCACTGGTCACCTCACACCATATCGGCCTGCATCGTCTACCCGATATTTTAAAAAACTTTACCGAAAGCTACCCACAAGTACGATTAGATTTAGCTTTTATGGATTCTGAAGACGCTTGCCACGAAATTGAAAAAGGCCATTTCGAACTGGGTGTCGTGACCCTCCCATTAAGTAATTCAAAACGTTTAAAAATCACGCCACTGTGGAATGATCCATTAACGATTGCCGTATCTCCCGATCATCCGCTAGTAGCAATAGCCAAAGACAAGGCTATTAATCTTTCTGAACTTGCCAAACACAGCGCTATTCTTCCTGCGGTAGGCACTTACACCAGAAGTGTTATCGAGAAACCGGTGATACAGAAACAAGGTGCGTTAGATGTGATACTGGAAACCAACTATCTCGAAACCATCCGCATGATGGTCACCATCGGTTTAGGCTGGAGTGCGTTGCCCAAAACCATGCTCGGCGATGATTTAACGGAGATAAAAGTAAAAGGTCTTAAAATTGAAAGAACACTTGGTATTGTGCAACACGCCAGTCGCAGCTTATCGAATGCTGGTAAAGCATTTATAGAGATACTGGAAAAACATACGCCCGACAATTAGAGCTAAGTCACCCCCCTACTTTTGAATGATATTACGTTATTGTTTTTTAAAAACTTAAATTGAATTGTGCATAGCTAGGCACTTTTTTGCAGAACAGTTTTGTTAAATACAACTTATCAAGCAAGAATCTAAATTAACCAATAATCTTTCGCTCAAGATTCTTGTAAGTTTCGCTGGTTTTATCTTCTTCCCGACACACACTCAATAAATCCTCAATAAAATAATTTAAAGCACGATGTTCAATCTGCTTGATTTGCGCCTGTTGTTTTTCATTCAGCATGTGATACATGGTCGCAGCACCAAAGTCTCCAACAATAATATTCGCTTCTTCATCGAACAAAGCATTGTGCGCATATAAGTCTCCATGACACACCTGACTGGAATGCAAATGGTGAAAGACATCTTCCATTTGCCCCACTATTTTCTGAATTTGCGCTATCGACAAGAAAAAATCATCAGGAAAGGTATCGCGAGTACACGTTTCAAAATTTGGTGGTTGACCCAGATTATCAAAATGCGGCGGAATCAAACTCATGATTAAAGCGAGACAGCCTTTTCCATTCAACCCGATTTCATTTACTTGAGCCAAAGACTTCACCAGATTTGGATGGTTGCCCACTTTCAAACAGGCATTCAATTCATCTTTTGGATAACCATCGCTGGTGACTTCGCCTTTAAATACTTTAACCGCAATATCGTTTTGAAACAGGTTATGGTGCTCAGTCTGTTGCTGATTCCAGCGCGCTTTGGAAATCACGCCAGAAGCTCCACGACCGAGTTCTTCTAGCAATTCATAACTATTTGAAGGTATTTCAGGAGCTGACTTGATCACGATATCCGAATAACTAAATGGATTGCCCGAAAATGCAAACCACGCAAGTTTCGGCAAACCCAGCAATTGATCAGGACATTCAGTCAATTGATTCGCTGAGATTCGGACTAATTCTAAATTAGTAGATTTCGCTAAAGTTTGCGGTAACTCTGTTAATCGATTACCTGCCAATGCTAATTTTTGGAGTCGAGGTCGCTCGCCCAAAGAATCAGGCATTTTAGCAATCTGGTTATCCGTTAATATCAACCAACGTAATTTTGGCGGTAATGCGTTCTCAGGAACGTGTTTTATTTTATTCGATTTGAAACCAATCATTTCCAGATTCAGGCATTGCCCAAGCACTTCTGGTAATTCTTCGAAGTCATTATCTGAAACAAACAGGATTTTAAGCTTCTGCAACTGCAGCAACTCTTCGGGTAACGAAGACAGGTTATTATTGGTTAAATCAAGGATTTCCAAACTATCCGCCAGAGATAGAATCTCCATAGGAAATGACGTTAGATTTTCTGACAATGATAGACGTTGAATGCCTGAAAGTTCACCAGATTTTAATTGGGAAAGGGTATGCAAAATAATGAATCCAGAAGTGGGTAGAAACGAAAGGGCGGGAGTTTACTAGAAAACAGAGTAAATAGTGATAGCAATCAAAAAGGTCTCTCTGCTAATTATCAGCTTAGATGTTATCCACCCCCCTACTTATAGCGGATTTTTCATTCATCTGGGATAAATAGTGAATCTGTTAAATTACTGCTTACATTAATTTGTATACTAATTAAACAATTTCAAAGAAACAAAAATGCTAATTCTTTTTGTCGTAAGTCTGTTTTTCTTCTGGATGATTTATCGGGAGATCAAAAGCCATCAAGCACTGGATACCTTTTCCAAAGGTTATATAGCCGTGTTGTTTATACTCGGCGTGCTCTCGTGCAAGCCGATTCTCGACCACTGGCGTTTTGAAAGTCTATTATCTTCTAAAGCCACGTTACTGGCTGATGGCAAACCCGCCCATGTTAAATGCGCTACGGTATTTCAATCGGTCTATGACAAGTTTGGGCTTGCCGGCACAGGCAATCCAGTAACGGGGGAAATCGTACTGCAATACCCGACCTGTAATGATTTACGTGATTATCTGGAAGATCCTGAAACGGCAAATACAAGAGAAATCACCAGCCTCCATGTGTTCACCCACGAGGCTATGCACGTTCGCGGCGAAATGAACGAACAAAAAACCGACTGCCAGGCCATCCAAAGAAATGTCAGAGCAGCCAGAATGCTAGGCGTACTGCATCATGTCGCCGAACAAAATGCGCGAGATTATTACGATGGTGCATATAGGTTTCATCCCTATTTTAGCGAGAAATGCGCGAAGGGTAAGGAGCTGGATGAAAACCTGAGTGAAGCGATTTGGTAATCTTTTCGTGCTAAAGACAAAAGTCACCCCCCTACTTTGGGGTACTTTTTTTACGAGTTTCCAAAAATATTAAAGATCACCCATAAAAAAGGGCAACCTATTGTTGCCCTTTTTTGATCAGTTGATTTTGAATGTTTTTACAAACGCTCAAATACCACTGCAATTCCCTGACCACCACCAATACACATAGTCACTAATGCATGTTGACCATCGACACGCTCAAGCTCGTAAAGTGCTTTAGTTGCAATGAAAGCGCCTGAACAACCGACCGGATGACCTAGTGCAATCGCGCCGCCATTTGGATTGGTCTTGTCCATATCTAGCTCTAAACCTCTTGCCACTGCGATAGCTTGTGCAGCAAACGCTTCGTTTGATTCTACAACATCCATATCCTGAATCGTCAAACCTGCTTTTTTCAATGCGAGCTTAGACGCTGGTATCGGGCCTTCACCCATAATCTCATTTGGCACACCTGCAAGGGCGTATGAAACAATTCTTGCGATAGGTTTCTGTCCCGCTTTTTCTGCAGCTTCTGCTGCGGCGAGAACGAAGAATGCAGCACCATCATTGATACCGGATGCATTACCCGCGGTTACTGTGCCGTCTTTTTTAAATACGGTACGCATTTTACCTAACGACTCCATGCTGGTACCCGGTCTTACATGCTCATCTGTATCAAACGTCACTTCACCTTTACGCGTTTTCATGGTGATCGGAACAATCTGCGATTTAAAACGACCTTCTTCGATAGCCTGAGTTGCACGACGATGTGATTCCACTGCCAATGCATCTTGCTCTTCGCGAGTGATACCCCATTTTTCTGCAAGGTTTTCTGCGGTTACACCCATGTGCCCCACACCGAATGGATCAGTCAGTGCCGATGTCATCATATCAACCAGATGCGTATCACCCATACGCGCGCCTGTACGCATCGCAGGAGACATATAAGCGCCGCGTGACATAACCTCTACACCACCACCAACGCCGTAATCACAATCATCGAGCATGATGGATTGCGCGGTTGAAACGATTGCCTGAAGGCCAGAACTACACAGGCGGTTAACCGTCATCGCGACAGAATCCATCGGCAAGCCAGCTTGAATCGCAGCAACACGAGAAACATAGGCATAACGAGAATCGGTAGGGATACAGTTACCTACGGTGACATAATTAATATTTGCAGGATCAACCGTTGAACGGTTAACCGCTTCTTTCATGACTTGTCCGGCTAATTCATGAGGCTCTATCTGGCTTAACGAACCACCAAAACCACCTACGGCTGAACGAACGGCACTTAACACTACGACATCACGACTCATTTTTGATTCTCCTCTTTGTTATTTATTGTCTTAAGTTTCAGTCAAAACTTGGCTGTTAATAAACCATAGCAAACAAATCATAAAAAGATTGGATTAACAGCTGATTATAGAGATAAGCACAAAAGCACTGTTTTCTTTTTAATCATTAAACAGCGCTATGCTAGGCTCGGTTAACGTTTAAACTCCGCAATATAAGAAAAAACAAGAAATATGAATAAGAAACCAAAACAAGAAAAATAGATAAGAAAAAAAGTAGGTTTCATGTTTCAAAACCTACTTAACTACTTAATATTTTTATCAAACGAACATGCCGTGCGTGACAGTTGTTGAATTAAAACCAGTAAGTCACACCAAGATTAGCCACTACGTCATAATCCTTATCGTTGGTTAATGGACTATTACGCATCGCGTCATCTCGCTTCTCGTACACAAGCCCCGCATCAAATGAAAAGTGCTTGGTGAGATTCAATTGTGATTCCACTCCAATATAAGGTGTCGTCGTAGCTGCCGCTTTATAGGCCGCTCGAGATGCTGTCGCTTCAGATGCCTTAACACCGTAATAGTAATCGACGGTTTTGTTATTCTGATATTTAACACCGGCAACTCCTGCAACCTTAAACTCACGCTTACCATTCCAGTGTTTTGCATGAGGCTCAATACCCCCAAATTTCAAATCAGCAGAAAAGCCTTTACTCGCGTATACATCACGGGTCGCCTCAAGCGCCAGTGGACCGTATTTGGTTTTGAGCATGGCACGTGCGCCAAGATCGAGCGATGCTTTGCGCTTATCCATTCCTTTAAAGAATTTCAGATCTTTGGGATCGATGGCACCATTATTGCTTTTGCCGATAATTTCGACGGCGTATTTATCCGTCTCCAACAGACCATAAGACAGCGCTTTGTTATCGATATTAAACTTCTCGCCACGATATTGAAGCCCCAAGGATGCGAAGGCATCGGTATCTTTTTGGTTATAACGACCGATTTCATTATCTACATTGAGTGACACACCCCAATCAGCAGATGCGTGAGTTGTCAGTAGGCACATGCAACTTGTAGCGATGATTAAACGTCCTTTTTTCGCGATAGCTCTAGTAATGCGTTGGTCGATGTTTTTTCTAAAGTGTTTCATGTTATTTCCTCGTTAATAGTTTTGGATAAAAGTTAAATCTGAATTAAAAACTTCGAAGAAATAATAAGATGAAGCACGCCCCTGTTCTGTTGCTGCATGGTTATGCTTTTGTTGTGATTTGTAGCCGAGCAAGGATGTATGTTACAAACCGATACATTTCAATAACATTCTATAAACAGACGTTTTGATTGAGTTTGAGCATTATAAGGTTTCACTTTATTCGCTTAGGAAACCCAAAATGAAAACTCAAAGAATACTCATCTGCGCTGCACCTGTTATCGCTCTGACACTGGTTGCTCTATGTTTAACCGCGTGTTCAGGACAATCTCCCAGGGTAACCCCGGGTAAATTAGAGATATCAGAAAATGTCACGACGCATAAAGGCAAAATAACCAATATCATTCAATTATCCGAGAAAGAAGCACCGCCAGAAAAAGTACTAGTAGGCGTTATCTCAGGTGCTGTCATCGGACACGCGATCAGCGAAAATGGATCTGACGAAGCGCAGGAATTGGTTACGGCTATTGGCGCAATTGTGGGCGAGCATGTTGTTATGAACAACTATGGGAAAACAATTTACCGTTTACAATTACTTCTCGATAACGGTACGATCAAGGAGGTTTACGTGCGTGGTGGCTCTTATACTATCGGAAAATATACCAAAGTAACCGTGCATAAACACCATGGAGATATTACTTCGCTCGTATCGTTACAATCATAAAAATACGTGCCTGTATTAACTCTTATTTACACCCCCCTACTTACGGGCACTTTTTTATTGCACGAATACTCCTGTACTCTTATGGTAATAATTGAAGTAATAATGAATCAGTTTACATAACTGTAATTAGCAATAACCAACAATGAATACTGAAAGCAAAACGATCAAACCCTATAACGACATCTTACTGGTAGAAGATGATGTCAGGCTGTCTTCATTAATCGCAGAATACCTTAGCCAGAATGGCTTAAAGGTTGCAACGCAATTGCGAGGAGATGATGCGGTTGACGACATTATTCAACAACAACCGGATTTAGTAATACTGGATATTATGCTACCAGGACTAGATGGTTTTGAAGTCTGCAAACAAGTGCGTGGAAAATATTCTGGCCCCATCTTGATGATGACCGCTAAAGACGAAGAGATCGATCAAGTGGTTGGACTGGAAATTGGCGCGGATGATTATGTGGTAAAACCGGTACAACCCAGATTGTTGTTAGCGCGTATAAGAGCTTTATTGCGCCGAAGTTCACCCCTCGCTGAGACAGAAAAACATCAAAATAAAACGGCAAACAAACTCGATTTTGATTCATTGGTAATTACCAAAAGCTCGCGCAGCGTCACCATCAACACAAAATCTGTTGAGCTCACCACAACCGAATTTGATTTGCTCTGGTTATTGGCTAGTCAGGCTGGAGAAATTCTCAGCCGAGATCAAATTAGCGAAGCGCTCTCTGGTATCGAATATGACGGATTAGATCGATCTATTGATATACGCATTTCACGATTACGTAAGTTGCTTGGTGATAACACCAGTAAACCACAAGGCATAAAAACAGTCCGTGGCCAGGGCTATCTTTTTGTGGCTGATGGCTGGGCGTCACTGCATAGCCAGGCTTGATCAATGATTAAATTATTCATCACTCTGTACATTATGGTACTGGCATCTTTTGGCCTTTTCATCGGCTCTGGTGTAATGCTGGACTATTTGGGCGATAAACTCATCGCCAGCAGCAATATCGAAAGAGATATAACGCAGGGTACATTTAATTTACTCGATCAATCTATTCATGGATTAAACGAAGGTCAAACCAGAGACTTGATTAAAGAGTATCAACGCAAATTTGGCGATGAGTTTGGCATAACAGATATTTCACAGATAACGCTGGATAAGAAACAAACCGTTAAACTTCAAACAGGTGAAATCGTAATCCTCGATCATTCGACACATTCTGATGATTCATCTGACCTTGTAGAAATGGGAACTGATGAAGATATTAAGAATAAAAATGAGAACGAACACGAAGACGAAGACGCTCATAATATCCTGTATCGAAAAATACCAGAGTCGGACAAAGCCTGGAGAATAAATCTGGATATAGACTCTGCAGTTGCCATTAACGACCAAGGAGTAAGTACCACAATAAAAGGCGGGCAATACGCTGAAGGCATGCTGTATTTGATACAGAAAAAACTTTCTCAAGTTCCCTTAAAACAGTGGCCCGATGTGATCAAAGAGATTCAAATGCACTTTGGTCTTACGCTTAAATTAACTAATCTTGATGACATCAAAAAATCACTTAGCAACCCAGCTGAACAATTAGTAAATTTATTAGAAGGAAAAGTTATAAACAGCACCCAAGGGAGCAATTACACGACTTTTGTACAAAAAATAAATGCCGACATCCTAAGCAAATATCCAGACAATGGATCAAGCGCTAATCAAAATTTAGCGATTCAGGTCGGCCCCATAGAAATCCCGTGGTTTATCCGTAACTTGCCAACTCTGATCATACTTGCATTTGTTTTATCCATTGCAACAGCATTGTTTCTTTGGCTGTTGCCGCTTTGGTCTAATTTACAAAAAATCAAAAAGGCTGCCATTGAATTTGGAAACGGCAATTACGATACCCGTATTCCTACTCGTAAACGCTCATCGATTGCTGATGTTACGACTGCATTCAACAGCATGGCAGAACGTACTCAAGACAGTATTCGATCTCAAAAAGAGCTCACTTCTGCGGTTTCACACGAGCTAAGAACTCCCGTAGCACGCATGAGATTTGCTCTGGAAATGCTGGAAAACACGGATGATCAAAAAGCCAAACTGCGTTACAGCTCTGATATCAATGATGATATCGACGAACTAGATCAACTACTCGAAGAGCTTTTAAGTTATGCCCGCTTTGACCAATCAACTACACGCTTAAATGTACGTATGGAAAAATTATCTCACTGGCTTACGGAGAGTATGAATAAGCTCATGCCATTGGCTAACGATAAAAACCTTAATTATCAAATTATTGGCATAGGCGCTAACGAAAGCGCATCTTTTGAACCACGTTTATTGTCCAGAGTCTTGGATAATTTGGTGCAAAACGCCATTCGTTACGCGCAACACAACATTGAAGTGACTTTGTGCAAAGATAATGACCATTACTTGCTTATCGTCGAAGACGATGGTTGTGGTATCCAAAAGCAACAGCGAACAAAAGTGTTCGAAGCTTTTTCACGTCTGGATGCAAGTCGAGACAAAGCCACCGGAGGCTTCGGTTTGGGCTTAGCGATTTCAGATAAAATCATCAAAGCCCATAACGGAGAAATCAAAATTCGAGAATCTGCATTAGGAGGAGCAAGATTTGAAGTCTATTGGCCACTTAAGATACAGTAGACTAAATTCAATTTATTAGTGTCTAATTTCTAGCTATTGTAGAGATTAAAAAGCCACCCCCCTACTTTGGGGCACTTTTTTTACGCTATCTAAATATAGTTAAAAATATAGTTAAAAATATAGTTACAAATATAGCTACATTAGTTATTAAACCGAGGAATTCTCATGATCATCGACCACATCGGTATTGCAATTTCAGATTATGAAAAAAGTCTGGCTTTTTACACCAAGGCCTTGGCGCCTTTAGAACTCTTTCTGGTAATGGAAGTTGAAGGTTGGGCAGGATTTGGCAATAGCAAAGAAAAGGCAGAATTCTGGTTTGGTCCAGACGAGAAAGTACAGAGCCCAATGCATATCGCATTTTTAGCTGAGAGTCGCCAAAAGGTGGGCGAGTTTTATACTGCTGCAATAAAAGCAGGAGCAACATGCAACGGCGAGCCAGGAATTAGAGAAATCTACCACCCCAATTATTATGGTGCGTTTGTGATTGACCCGGACGGGCATAATATCGAGGCTGTTTGCCACAGCCCCGAACAGTGATTTACTAGAAGAAAGGCTTCTATTTAGCCGTCCAACCGCAATCGATTTTCCAGTTAGAACCGGTAATTGATGAGCCTTTATCAGAACACATAACAAGTACCAGATTAGCTACTTCATCAGGCTCTATCAAACGTTTAATTGCAGCAGGTTCGAGCATAACTTTTTCAACCACTTCTTCTGGCGTTATATTGCGTGTTTGCGCCTGATCTGCAATCTGGTTTTCTACTAAAGGCGTACGCACATAAGCAGGGCTAAGTGCATTAACAGTAATACCGTACTCCCCACCTTCTAAAGCCGCTGTGCGCGTTAAACCAATCAAACCATGCTTAGCCGATACATACGCCGATTTAAACGGTGAAGCAATCTCACCATGCACAGAAGCGATATTGATAATACGTCCCCATTTTTGCTTTTGCATGGTTGGCCATGCATAGCGCGTTAAGAGGAAAGGTGCAGTCAGTAAAATATGAATCATTTCATCCCAGGTATCTTCGGGAAAATCTTCAATAGGTGAAATATGCTGATAGCCACCGTTGTTTACCAGCACATCAATTCGACCAAATGTTTTTAAGGTTTCATCGATAAGGTTTTTACAGGACTCACGGCTAGCTAAATTAGTCATGGTAAAATGACAGCCTAAATCAGCCGCCAACTGGTGACCAGTATCCTCATTTAAATCTGCGATAACGACATCATAGCCTTCACCAATTAACGCCTCGACACACGCTTTACCAATACCGCTTGCTCCGCCCGTAACTATTGCACATTTTTTCATTATTAAATCCCTATAAGACGTAAATTATTTAATTGCCATAAAAATATAGCAAAAAAAAGCCCCGACGAATCGGGGCTTTATTAATACAAACTATATAAACACGAATGTTTAAGAGTGTATTACTTCTTCTTTGCTTCAGCTCTTTCGTGAGCTTCTTTGATAACTTCTTCAGCAACATTCTTCGGACAAGGCATGTAGTGTGAGAACTCCATAGAGAACTGACCACGACCAGATGTCATTGTACGTAAATCACCGATGTAACCAAACATTTCAGATAGAGGCGCATCAACTTTGATACGTACACCTGTTGGACCTGGCTCTTGTGACTTGATCATGCCGCGACGACGATTCATATCACCAATAACATCACCAACGTGATCTTCTGGAGTGAATATATCGATCTTCATGATAGGCTCGATTAATTGAGCACCCGCTTTAGGCATAGTCTGACGGAAAGCACCTTTTGCTGCTAATTCAAATGCCATCGCAGATGAGTCAACCGCATGGTAAGCACCATCCATAAGCGTTACTTTTAGGTCCAAACAAGGGTAACCCGCAAGTACACCATTATCCATCATACCCAAGAATGCTTTTTCAATTGCAGGCCAGTATTCACGAGGAACATTACCACCTGTTACTTTAGATTCGAACACATATCCTTCACCAACTTCTGCAGGCTCAAGGATGTAGTCGATTTTACCGAACTGACCAGAACCACCAGATTGCTTCTTGTGTGTATAGCTGTCTTCAACGCGCTGTGTAATTGTTTCACGGTATGCAACCTGTGGCTTACCTACTTCAACATCTACACCGTGAGTACGCTTAAGGATATCGATTTTGATATCTAAGTGAAGCTCACCCATTCCTCTAAGAATTGTTTCACCTGAATCTTCGTCAGTCTCAACGCGGAATGAAGGATCTTCTGCAACCATTTTACCAATCGCAACACCCATCTTCTCAGAACCACCTTTATCTTTTGGTGATACTGCGATAGAAATAACCGGATCAGGGAAAACCATTGCTTCAAGTGTAGAAGGATGCTTTGGATCACAAAGTGTGTGACCTGTTTGAACATTCTTCATACCAAGAACAGCAACGATATCACCTGCTTGTGCAGATTCTAATTCGATACGATCATCAGCTGACATTTCAACGATACGACCAATTCTTTCAGTCTTACCTGTGAATGAATTCAATACAGTAGAACCTTTCTCTAGTTTACCTGAGTAAACACGTAAGAAAGTTAATGCACCGTAACGGTCATCCATGATTTTGAATGCTAAAGCACGTAATGGCTCATCAGCGCTAACAATTGCATATTCGCCTGTCTCTTCACCTTCTTCATCCGTTAACGGCTGAGGATCAACTTCAGTTGGATCTGGAAGATAATCAACAACTGCATCAAGCACTAACTGAATACCTTTGTTCTTAAATGCAGAACCTGTGTAAGTTGGGAAGAATGCTAGATCACGAGTACCTTTACGGATACATTTTTTGATAACGTCCATATCAGGCTCGTTGCCTTCAAGGTACTGTTCCATTGCATCATCGTCTTGCTCTACAGCAGTTTCAATAAGCTTTTCACGGTATTCTTCTACCTGATCAACCATATCTGCAGGAACATCCTGGATCTCGTATTTTAATGGATCGTCAGAACCATCCCATACCCAGGCTTTACGTGTAAGTAAGTCAACAACACCTTTGAAGTTGTCTTCAACACCAATAGGAAGAACCATCACTAAAGGATGCGCACCCAGTACGTCTTCAACCTGCTTTACAACTCTGAAGAAATCAGCACCAATACGGTCTAATTTATTTACAAAGATAATACGAGCAACTTCTGATTCATTTGCATAACGCCAGTTAGTTTCTGACTGAGGCTCAACACCACCAGATGCACAGAATACACCTACGCCACCATCTAATACCTTAAGTGAACGATATACTTCAACCGTAAAGTCAACGTGACCCGGGGTATCGATGATATTCATGCGGTGATCTTTCCAGAATGCACTTACCGCAGCTGACTGGATTGTAATTCCGCGCTCTGCTTCTTGTTCCATGAAGTCGGTAGTAGATTCACCATCGTGAACCTCACCAATCTTGTGAATTTTACCTGTAAGACTCAGGATACGTTCTGTTGTAGTTGTTTTACCTGCATCAACGTGTGCGAAGATGCCGATATTACGATATTTTGATAGGTCTGCTGACATGACTATACTCTGTGTTATTACTCTTAATTAAAAGTTGTAGTCAGGCTGTATATGAATCACAGCAATAACTACGCTTTGTTTAATGCTTATATTTTTTAGTGGCCGTATCAAATCAGCACACCAAATTATAGGCGAGTCGAAAAAACGCGATATTATATAGTAAAGCACTTATATGACATAGGAAAAAGAACAATCATTTTCTGTTTTTTTCTAACGGGTTTACTTCACAGAAAACTTATCCAGATAGCCAACTCAATATTAGCTTCATTAATCAGTTTATTCTTGAGCTTCGCTCCTTTAGAATTCCCCAATAAATAACCACCAAGCATTGTCGATTTTAAACATGAACTAGATTCATATTATGATTGATTAACATCTAAATAACATCAACTCACCGGATAAAAAATGCAATACACAATAAATAATTCTGACTCTCCAGCAAACAATCAAGACGATTGTATTGTCCTGCCTGTCTTTAGCGCCGATGAGAGCGCTGAACTTCACCTGGCTGCGAAGAAAGTAGATAAAGCCTGCTCTGGAAAAATAAGCAAATTCATTGATACTGGAGACTTCAAGGGAACCCTTGAAGAGACTCATATATTTTATGCACTGGATGGCGTTAAAGCTGCAAGAGTAATGCTCGTGGGTTGCGGTGATAAAGATAAATTTGACACAACAAGTCTCAATAAAGCAACCAAGGCAGCAGCAAAAGCACTCAAGTCATCAACCCTATCTTCTGTAAGTCTTTATCTTGCTGATGCCTTCAAACCGAAGGAAGTACAAAACGCGGTTACTCAAATTATCATTGCCTACGCAGACAATGAATACCAATTACTTGATTATAAAAGCGAGAAGAAAGACCCAAGCAAATTAGATAAAGTTAGCATCTCATTTACCAAACCATCAGATAAACTTTCTGAAAAAGCAGAGCTTGGTATCCAGCATGGAGCATCAATTGCGAAAGGTATGAAGCTATCACGCGATCTCGCCAATCATCCGGGCAACGTTTGCACCCCTACCTATATTGCCGATGAAGCAAAAGCTGTCGCTAAGGATTATTCATCAATCAGCATTGAAATCCTCGAAGAAGCTGACATGGAAAAACTTGGTATGGGGTCATTTTTATCTGTCAGCAAAGGCAGTGACCAACCTGGAAAAATGATTGTTCTTGAATACAAAGGCGCTAAGGACAAAAAGCAGGCACCAATTGCGCTAGTTGGCAAAGGAATAACATTTGACACAGGCGGAATTTCTTTGAAACCTGGTGCAAACATGGATGAAATGAAATTCGACATGTGTGGCGCTGCAGGAATGTTAGGCACTTTAAAAGCCTGTGCTGAGATGAAATTACCTTTAAATGTTGTTGTCGTTTTAGCTGCGGCAGAAAATATGCCGAGTGGCAGAGCATCTAAACCTGGCGATATCGTTACGTCTATGGCTGGAAAGACGATCGAAGTATTAAACACAGATGCTGAAGGTCGATTAGTCCTATGTGATGCCCTCACCTATGTTGGTAAATATAAGCCAGAAGTTGTAATTGATGCTGCAACACTTACCGGCGCCTGTATCGTAGCGCTAGGACATCATATTTGTGCGGTTCTATCAAACGATGATGATTTAGCGGGAGACATCATAGACGCAGGAAACTCTATTAATGACCGCGCGTGGCAATTACCGATGGGAGAAGACTACAAAAAGCAATTAAAAAGCTCTTTCGCCGATTTAGGCAATATTGGTGGACCACCAGCAGGAACAATTACAGCTGCATGTTTTCTAGCAGAATTTACTAAAGATTATAAGTGGGCTCATCTGGACATTGCAGGAACAGCCTGGTCAGGAAAAGACTCCACCGGAAGACCTGTTCCATTGCTATCACAATATCTTATTAACAGAGCTTTCAATTAAACAGACTGCTACCTATTCTGTTACTTATTTAAAGTGATTCATTTGAAACAAAAACATAGCCTCGAAAATACATGACCGAAATAAACTTCTACGTCAGCAAAGAACAAGGACTAGAACATAGACTTGCTGTTGCATATCGTTTAATTAATCTGGCGATGAGTAGAAATCTTTGTGTTCATATTCATACAGGCTCTGAATCACTGAGTAAGAAAGTAGATGATTTTTTATGGAGGAA
This sequence comes from Cocleimonas flava, assembly GCF_004339015.1. Lineage (GTDB taxonomy): Bacteria > Pseudomonadota > Gammaproteobacteria > Thiotrichales > Thiotrichaceae > Cocleimonas > Cocleimonas flava. The sequence goes on from NZ_SMFQ01000004.1 coordinate 341,612, forward strand.
TGAGGCTACAAGCTTCATTCCTCATTCAATTATTTCTACCGAAGACAGCTCTACAGATGCTGATAAGAAAAATAGCAAACCAGACAAAATAAGTATTTCTCACAATTTTGAGCCTATTGAAAACTGTGACTATCTAATAAATATGTCGATAGAACGTCCTTCATTTTTCTCAAGGTTTACTAAAGTTGCTGAAATATTGGACACTGAGGATGAAATAATAACCGCCGGTCGCAAACGATATTCCTTCTATCGAGATCGCGGATATACTCTTGGATACCATAAGCTATGACTTTCGATTTATCGATTTATAATGAAAATAACCCCAAATATACCAATGGTGACCAACCTGGTTGTTGCTGGTGATCCCAGACTCAAAGCTAAAGCTGTTGCAGCTAAAAAAAAGAGTATGCGTTCGAGCACCTTACATATTGATGAATTAAATCAAAGAATAGACGAACTTGAAACAGCAATTGGTCAGGATAAGTCGGGACCTATTGGTAGAGCTTTTGCTATAAGGGCAGAAACTAATAGAAAGCCTAAATCCAAAAGAAAAGTTAACACTGAATAAATAAAAAAAAATGATAAACCAATTTTCATATACCAGACATAAATCAAAAAAATATAATTACATTTTAGTTACAATAAATGCCTAATTTTATAAGATTAATATGAACATTTTACCCCAACAAGCGCACTGATATTAAACCATAACTTTTGAAATCAAATAGATTTCGAATAGTCATTTATAAGCAAATTTGATAGGATATCACTGCTATGAAAAATCTTGCCATACATCAGGCTTTACGTCTGGACAAATACCCTGAAGAAATGGCATGGCTTTGTTTTCCCGATTCCGAACTACCAGAAGGCACTACTGAGCTACTCCGCTTATGTACCTCAAAAAAACAATTAGAAGAATTTGCGAACGTACATAACCTAGAAAGTGGCGAACTTCATCATGCCCTGCTTAACTTTGTAGAAAAAGCGATGGTAATAGATGGCAACAGTGATGAGAAAATACTGGGAACGAAATTAGTCAATTCTACATTTACCAATCGCAACCAATCAGAAGAAACATTAAAGCTGCACTACCAACTTTTAATGAAAATTTTTCACCCCGATGTAAATTCAGACCCTAAAGCTACACACTTTTCAACGCTAGTTACCAATGCCTACACAAACTTAAAACAAAAGCGTAGCGATCAAGAAGAATTAATCACCGTATCTGAATACCGAAAACCACCTAAAAGTTTTTATAATGCAACTCAGAAAACAGAGATGCAAATTTCCAATACAAGAAGTGCAATGGCCGTACTTTCAGCCATCACCATCTTCACTTTAGTGGCAATGATAGGACATTTTTATGATCCTGCAAACCCGGAACTTATCACCACTAATATAGAAAACCCAATTCAAGATCCAGAATCTATCGGGCAAACTAATCCAATTAGAAAAGCAGCGATTAACACGGCAATTGAAGTTTCTGACAGCAATCTGCAGTCTATGCTTCGAAAGCTCGAAAGTGCCTATGAAGATGGTCGCGTTGATATCATCAAACCAATACTTGCCAATACACCTGAAATAAAGAATCAAACAGATCAGCAACTCACTGATAAATTAGAAACGCTTTTTGAAATCACCAGTGAAAGAAAAATGGTGCTATTTGATTTTGACTGGAAAAATACTTCTGGTGAAGTCCAAGGCAAAGGAAAGTTTCTTTCTCGTTACCACCTAAAAGGTGAAGAGCGATGGCTAACCAGAGAAGGTATCGCTACAATTACCCTTTTAAAAGACGGAAATAAATTAAGCATTAATCAGCTAGAGCTAGAAAACAGTTCGATTGAACAGTAATTAATTTTCCCACCCTCGTTTAGATATTTTATTATTAACTTTTTCAGTTACAGCGGCATATTATCAACGTTTTATATATTTCTGACATTCAAGTCAGCTCACTTCAAAAGCTCCTTAGCAAGTATAAGCTAGAACTTAAAATCACCAGCTCTTCCGAAGAAATACCAGGCAGTTACTGGGGAGACTCTGAAGCCGGTCTAATCAACAACCAACTATTTGTTCGTAACGACACCCCTCTGCACTCAGCCCTTCATGAAGCTTGTCATTTTATTTGCATGGATCGTCAACGTCGAGAAAACCTCGATACGAATGCAGAAGGTGATTATGATGAAGAAAATGCAGTATGCTATTTACAGATACTGTTAGCCGATGAAATACCAGAAATGGGCAGACTAAAAATGATGTCGGATATGGATGAATGGGGCTATACATTCAGACTTGGTTCCGCTAAAAACTGGTTTGAGAAGGATGCAGAAGATGCTCTTGAATGGTTAATTGCATTCCATTTATTAGATTCTTCGAACCAACCTAATTATCAGTTACGACAATAGAACCGCACGACCTTTTCTAATCTGAAACAGAATAATACTCGTTACATGCTAGCAACATACCGTACTTTTCTATTTAGTATCCCTTTCAAATTTTCGCAATAAAGCAGAGGCATACACTGCAATACCCTCCTCTCTACCTGCAAAACCTAAACCTTCAGTAGTCGTTGCTTTGATGCTAATTCTATCAAGTGATACACCAAGGTCTTCGGCAATAACTTGTCTCATCGTTAATATATTCGGCGCCATTTTTGGACTCTGTGCCACTATCGTACAATCACAATTTGATAGCTTATAGAATCGTGAAGTTACCAATTTGTAAACACTCTTAAGTAGCACTCGACTATCAATATTTTTAAAATCAGAATCATTATCCGGAAAGTGCTGACCGATATCGCCCAACGCTAGTGCACCAAGTAAAGCATCACACAAAGCATGAATAAGAACATCACCATCCGAATGCGCTAAAAGCCCACGTGTGTGCTCTATTGTTACACCACCTAATACAATGTGATCGCCTTCTGTAAAAGCATGCACATCATACCCATTACCAATTCTCATCATCAGCCATTACCCGTAATTTATTGTGTTTTTATCTATATGTTTCTGTTTATGTGTTTTTTATTTGCAGTACATTCTTTTAAATTAAGTTACTAGTCATATGCACACCTATCTCTAAGGATAAAAGCGGCATACTGCATGTCTGAAGGATAGGTCACTTTAATATTGTCATGCCCGCCATTTACCAACTGCGGATGTTCACCAAGCGCCTCAAATGCTGATGCTTCATCGGTAACGGCAATAGATTTATTTTTACAAAATTCTAAAGCTCTCATTAAAGGGCCAAGCTTAAATAACTGTGGTGTTAATGCATGCCAGAGGTTTTCTCTTGACTCTGTGTGTGAGATTTTTGCTTGATCAGAAAAACTTCGTTTCATCGTATCACGCACAGGTGTCGCCAAAATGCCGCCAACACTTTCACTTGAACGAATTTCAAGCAAAGCATCAATATCTAACTGTGACACACAAGGTCGAGCCGCATCGTGCACCATCACCCAGTTATCATCATCGAGTTTTTCTAACACTCTTAGATATTCAAGTGCCTGTTCAACCGAATCACTTCGCTCTGCCCCACCTTCAACGGTATAGATAGGCGTAGTTGTTGATTTGATGTTTAATTGATTCCAATAGGGATCATCCGAACTCAAGGCAACGATGATACCTGCGACATGAGGATGATTGATAAAACACGAAAGCGTATGCTCGAGGATCGTTTTACCTTCAATTTTCAGGTACTGCTTTGGTGTCTCAGCCTCCATTCTGGAGCCTACACCTGCAGCAGGAATCACGACCCAAACAGATGAGAGGCTTGTATCAGTCATTACCTGTTTTGATATCTATACTAGAAGAGTCATTTCCAGAGTGTTTAGTAGTTGAATCTTTTTCAGCGCCATCTTCTGCTTCACCCTTAACATTCTCAGATTTTTTCTTAGGCTCCGGTTGAAGCACTACTTCGAAAAAAGTTTCACCCTTTTTAGTCATCCCAAGTTCGCTACGTGCTCGTTCTTCCAATGCATCTTTCCCAGAAGCGACATCATCTAGCTCTGCCTGGATTTTACGAATCTGCTCTTTCTTCTCAGCATTTGATTGTTCTTGAACTACTTTGCGGTTTTCCAGCTTCCACAGATGCGGATAACTACCTGGACCAACCCATAAGCCAGCCAAGAGCAGCACAAGAAGCAATGAAAAGATAATTAACAAGGCCTTCATAGATCGGTTTCTAATAGTAAAATGGGAAATACTTTAACGCAGTATAATCTACCCCGGTTTTTTCAACAAACACGGGGTAAATTAATGATTTTTAGTTCTTAAACTAACGCTTTATATAACGATTAAGAAAGGTATTTAAATGCAGATTTCCCTGCATATACACCATTATTTCCTAACATCTGTTCGATACGAATCAATTGGTTATATTTTGCGATCCTGTCTGAACGAGACAACGAACCAGTTTTGATTTGACCTGCATTAGTCGCAACAGCAAGATCAGCAATTGTAGTATCTTCTGTTTCTCCAGAACGATGAGAAACAACCGCCGTGTAATTTGAGTCATGAGCCATCTTGATAGCTTCGAGTGTTTCAGTAAGCGTACCAATCTGATTGAATTTAATAAGAATAGAATTCGCGATATTCTTTTCAATACCTTCAGCAAAGATTTTAGGATTAGTCACATACAGATCATCACCCACTAACTGGATTTTATTACCCAAGCGTTGAGTAAGTACAGACCAACCATCCCAATCAGCTTCGTCCAGGCCGTCTTCGATGGTAATAATTGGGTATTGATTCACCCAGTTTTCAAGATAATCGACCATGCCTTCTGCATCAAAGCTTTTACCTTCTGAAGATAAAACATATTTTCCATCTTTATAATATTCAGAAGCCGCGCAATCCAGACCTAGATAAATGTCTTTACCTGCGCTAAAGCCAGCATTTTCAATCGCCTCAAGAATTACCTCGATAGCTTCTTCATTTGATGACAGGTCAGGTGCGAATCCACCTTCGTCACCAACGGCTGTATTCAATCCCTTTTTTGAAAGCACGGATTTCAAATTATGGAAAACTTCAGTTCCATAACGAATGGCTTCTGCAATGCTATCTGCACCCACAGGCACAATCATGAATTCCTGCATATCTACGCTATTATCAGCGTGTTCACCACCATTGATGATATTCATCATTGGAACTGGCAATTGAAACTTATTCTTACTTTCTTCACCAGAAGCAAGCTCATTTCCCAGATATTGATACAGAGGCAACCCATTATCGTTAGCTGCTGCATGCGCTACCGCTAGAGAGGCACCCAAAAGTGCATTAGCGCCTAGGCGTGATTTGTTATGAGTACCGTCTAGTTCGATGATTGCTTTATCGATGCCTTTTTGATCGTTAACGTCCATACCTTTAATACAATCAGCAATCTCACCCTCGATATTAGCAACCGCTGTTAACACACCTTTTCCCATGAATCTCGACTTATCACCATCACGTAATTCAATTGCTTCACGTGCACCCGTAGAAGCACCAGAAGGTACGATCGCACTTCCCTTAACACCATTGGCCAGCGTAACTTCCGCTTCAACAGTTGGGTTACCACGAGAGTCAATAACCTCTCTTGCTATAATATTTGAAATCTCAGACATGACGTCTCCAATTAATTATTAAATTCGAATTCTATTAATGGAAAAAAAGTGCCCACAAGTAGGGGGGTGTCTTTTTATTCTCTTATTTGGCTTATTCGTTTTTGCAAGACTTTAACTTAGAGCGTTTCTTCCAAAAACGGCGCAGACTTAACAGCCTGATCAATCTTGAGTAGCATTTCTAGCAATTCACGCATACGACCTGTTGGCCATGAATTTGGGCCATCACTTAAGGCTTCATCAGGGTTTGGATGTGACTCCATAAATACGCCGGAAACGCCTGCTGCTATAGCAGCTCTTGCTAACACTGGCACATGCTGACGTTCGCCATCAGATCTATCGCCTTTACCACCCGGCTGTTGTACAGAATGTGTTGCATCAAATACCACTGGGCAACCTGTTTCACGCATCGTCGCTAAACCGCGCATATCAGACACTAAAGTATTGTAACCAAAAGTGTATCCACGCTCGCACACCATGATCTGTTCGTTGCCCGTCGCTTTTGCTTTATCCACGACATTTTTCATATCCCAAGGTGCAGTAAATTGACCTTTTTTGATATTCACAGGTAATCCCTGTTTTGCCACATTTTGAATAAAGTTTGTTTGGCGACATAGTAGTGCCGGCGTTTGTAACACATCGACTACTGAAGCAACTTCATCCAGCGGCGTGTCTTCATGAACATCAGTAATGATAGGCAAGCCAAGCTCAGTTTTTACTTTTTCGAGGATGCGTAAACCCTCTTCCATACCAGGACCACGATAGCCATTGATTGATGAGCGATTCGCTTTATCAAATGACGCTTTGAATATATAAGGAATGCCTAGCTCGTCTGTCATTTCTTTTAAACTAGCCGCAATTTCCAGAGTTAGTTTTTCAGATTCGACAATGCAAGGGCCTGACAACAAGAAGAAAGGCTTATCTGGTCCAACGTCAAAATTACACAATTTCATATTATTTCCTAGCTTACCTGGTATTAAGTAGAGCTTTTCTTAGGTTTTGAGTCTCGATATTCTATTGCCGCCGAAATAAACCCGGTAAAGAATGGATGCCCAGTACGTGGATGCGAGGTAAATTCAGGATGCGCCTGGCATGCAAGGAACCAGGGATGATCAGGCAATTCAACCATCTCCACCAAGGTTTTATCATGTGAATAACCAGAAATTACCAGCCCATTATCGCTGAGCACTTTACTATAGTTATTATTGAATTCGTAACGATGACGATGTCTTTCTACAATCTCATCCGTCCCATAGGTTTTATGCGCCAAGGTGCCTTCTGTTAGGTAACACGTTTGGCCACCCAAACGCATGGTGCCACCCATATCAGAGTCTTCATCGCGCGTTTCTACTTCACCTTCTTCGGTTTTCCATTCGGTAATCAAACCAATGACAGGGTCAGGAGTATTTTGATCAAACTCGGTACTGTTCGCATTTTCAAGGCCCGCTTTATGACGCGCATATTCGATAACAGCCAACTGCATCCCCAGACAAATCCCCATGTACGGGATATTATTTTCTCGTGCATGCTGGATTGCGGTAATTTTACCTTCAACACCACGCGAACCAAAACCACCGGGTACTAAAATTGCATCGACGTTTTCAAGTTCACCTAAACCTTCTTTCTCAATTTTCTCAGAATCGATGTATTTGATTCTAACTTTTGATTCAGTCTGAATACCTGCGTGACTTAAGGCTTCATTCAATGATTTATAAGATTCTGTCAAATCAACATACTTACCCACCATCGCAATGGTTACTTCGCTTTTCGGGTAAGCCATACGATTAACCACCAACTCCCAATCAGAAAGATTAGCTTCTGGAAGGTTTTCGAGCTTTAGTTTTTCTGCAACTATCTGATCAAGATTTTGTGAGTGCAACCACAATGGAATCTTGTAGATATTATCCATATCAATCGCTGGAATGACCGCACGCTCTTCTACATTGGTAAATAATGAGATTTTACGGCGCTCATTATCTGGAATCGGCTGCTCACTTCTGCACATCAAGATATCTGGTTGAATACCAATCGAACGTAATTCTTTTACCGAGTGTTGGGTCGGCTTGGTTTTTAGCTCACCAGCTGCTGCTAAATATGGCACTAAGGTTAAGTGCATAAACAAGGCATTACTGCCCTCTTCTACACCCATTTGGCGAATAGCTTCCATAAACGGTAAAGATTCTATATCACCAACCGTTCCGCCAACTTCAACCATAGCAATATCGTAACCTTCTGCTCCAGCGCGTACAGAATTTTTGATTTCATCGGTAATGTGAGGAATAACCTGAACCGTTGCACCTAAATAATCTCCCTGTCGTTCTTTACGAATAACGGTGCGATAAATTCGGCCTGTGGTGAAGTTATTTAATTGAGTCGCAGTGAAGTTTACAAAGCGTTCATAATGACCCAAATCCAAGTCCGTTTCTGCTCCATCTTCGGTAACAAAAACTTCACCATGCTGGAATGGACTCATGGTCCCGGGATCAACATTAATGTATGGATCAAGCTTCATCATGGTTACTTTTAAACCACGTGCTTCAAGAATAGTGCCTAGAGAAGCGGCTGCAATACCCTTTCCTAAAGAAGAAACAACACCACCGGTGATGAAAATATAACGAGTCATAAAAAGGTTTTCCGCATCTGATTAATTTTAGTGAAATCTTTGTGTGAGAATAATGTTAGTCAAGTCGCGCTCAAACCAGCTATTTTCACACAAGATGTTTTCACTATATCTAGTAAAATATCAGGGGCGAATCGTATCATACCGTGTTGACAGTAGACAGTTTTAGCAGCCACTAAATGTGCTTCTTTTAAAAGAAATTATGAATACCTTATATAAGAAAAGTCACCCCCCTACTTATAGGCGTATTTTCCCTATTTTTACTGGTTAGATATTCACCGTGAATCATTCTCATCACCTTACTAACAAAACCTCAAGGTTAACTTTGACTAGCCTTGACCCTGACTTTTTTATACAAGTGCGTTGAGTTAAATTCCATTAGCTATTATTCTCACGATTCGTTTAAACAGATTAATCAGGCTAAACACCCCATGAAAAAACGCGCTCCACAAAAAAAGAATCCCAATCTTCATTTGCTCTGGCCAACTCCTATCCTGATTAAGAAATTCGGCCAACACCAAAAAGTAAATAAAGAGCTACTAGAACTGTTCGGCAAACATCGCAGCGCGCATCAAACAGTTAAGTCAGAGATGTATGCCAGCTCTGATGATATCTATGCACACTACAAGGATAATCCCGCGATTCAAAAACTGGTTAAATTCATTATGGACGGTGTTTTTGAGATAGCCAGTGAAGTGAATGCACCTTATTGGGGACAACCTAAAGACATTAATATCGAAATCACGGGATTATGGTTTCAAGTGGCTAATGGACACACTTTTCATGAAACACACGTTCATGGAAACTGCGCTTGGTCTGGGGTCTATTATGTACAATCCGGAGATGCAGATAAATCAGCTGAGGATGTAGAGAAAGGCAAAATGCCGAACGGTGTTACCCGTTTTTATGGTCCTAACATGGAAGCGACTGCAGGCGGTCATGGCGAATTTGGCAATGTTTACTTACAAGACACGCATTTTGACTCATACCCGGAAGATGGCAAACTGGTTGTTTTTCCGCCGCATATCAAACATATGCCTTTTCCTTATTCTGGTGAAGAAGATCGTGTCATTGTCTCTTTCCACGCACGAATTCATAACCCAGACGGATTTAAATATGGGTATACAAACGCTTAGAAATAATTGCTAAGCCACAGTTAAACTTTTTCAGGCAACCAGGGTGGCAGTCTCACATCCCATTGTTTAAAAATTGCGCGTAATTCTCCGCTTTCGACAAGGGTCTTCATTCTTTTTTCGTAAATCTTTATTAACTCTCTGGATCTTTTAGAATTGTTGAATCTGGGGTATGTATCTATGGTATAGGCGACTTCTTTTCCAATATTGCTCATATCCGGGTTATTTTCTTTTATATAATTATCAGTCGTTAGCGAGTCATCCAGAAAATAATCGACCCTGCCCGCCCTCAACAGTTCCCAACCCTGTTTTAACGTACCAATTTCACTCCATTCGACTTTTACATCAAGGTATTTGTGGAAACCATAACCATACATCCAGATAACTTTTTTGTTTTCAATCGATTTTTGACCGCTCCAGTCAAACTTGTTTTTATCAAAAAGAGCAAGTGTATAGCTCATGTTCATGGGTTGCTTAGGATAAATAAAATCAGACAACTGAGGTGTTAAATAGGCATTCACCATAAAATCATAGTGACCTGATTTTACCTCATGGGTAGCTCTCCTCCATGGCGCAATGATAAATTCTAGTTGAATGCCTTCAGGCTCATAGATTTTCCTGAAGAGATCAAAATATAATCCAGTGCCATCCTCATTGGTATATCTATCCCAGGAAGGCGTGATCATTTTGACGGTTTTTATAACAGCGCTGTTAACAGACTTGTCATCAGCAGTAAGTTCCAAGGCAACACTAGAGACAAGCGAAGTATGAATAAACTGGATAAAAATAAATAAAACAATATGGGAGAAACGTAGTTTCATTTAACACTCTTGACTCATAGTAGGAATATAAAATGCTGTAAAAAATTTATTTTATAATCTTTGAACAACATTTTCTATTTTTACCAGAGATTTAATGGCTTTTATGACAGATAAATCAATAACTAAGAAGTTATTAGTAAGATAATCAGGTCTTAAGGTTAATTTAAAACAAAAGCAATCGCATAGACCACTAAGCCAATGACAATTGTTTTAAACGTATGCTTAGTCACCCATGCCGTAATGACAGCAGCTACCAAGGCATACAAATAAGGATTAGTAAAAGCCAAATCCAGTTCCCCCTCATGAACCAGACTTGTTTGTGAAATAATCGCGGTAAGCACGGCAATAGGAACAAACTCTAATGCACGCCCCAACAAAGGTGGTATTTTAAATTTTCCCGCCATGGCGATTGGTAGATATCTGGGGATAAATGTTAGCGCCATCATGCCAATAATTAGCAACCATTCATTCATTCGCATTGTCCTTGTTAGGTCCTATTTCCACACTATCGTGCACGACTTTTGCATACTCATCGCGAGACAAAAACAACCCCACTAAAATCGCCAACAAAGATGAGAACAACAAGCCTGTTTGATGCGGCCAGCTAAACGTCAGCAATGCAGAAATAAACGCCGTTCCCGCACACGCCCACTGTGCTTTGTTTTGCAAAATTGGCACAACAATACCCACAAAAGCCACCACCATGGCAACATCCAAACCCCACTTTGTAAGATCTGGGACCTGTTGCCCAAGAAACACGCCAATCAAGGTGCAGCATTGCCAATTAAAATACATGGCAAAAGCGGCACCTAAATAATATCGGTGAAAATGTGCCATTTTGGGTTCATCTAGCAATCGCTTACTCAAGGTTGCATAAGCTTCATCAGTTAACCAAAACGACATAATTAAGCGCAACTTTTGTGGTAGTTCACCCACTAAAGGCATCATACTAATCGAGTACAACATGTGCCTGAGATTAACGATAAATACTGTCAGTAAAATAACAGGTAAGGCTGCACCTACACCGACTAATGTTGCCGCTACAAATTGTGAAGAGCCAGCGAAAACGAACAGCGACATGCCAATAGTTGCCAGAGTAGAAAGCCCATTTGCCTGGGCCAATGCACCATAGACAATACCAAAAGGTGCGGCAGCTATGAGTAACGGAATGATATCCCGCGCACCTTGCCAAAATAATTTCTTGGTTTCTTTCATAGAGCGCAAGTGTAGTGCATGAGAACGATTCAACAAGGTACAATTTTAATTTTTTTGATTCTGACAGTTCAATCTTAAATAGCTAAGCCACCCCCCACCTTTGAATGATATTAGGTTTTTGTTGTTTGAAAACGAAAATAGAATTTATGCTTTGCGGGGGCTCTTTTTTAACAATCATGAAAAATAATCAGATTTTTAGACTAGAATCTCCTAAACAATTAAATAAAGACGAGGTTGAGGATGGCAGATGTACCTGTATATATGGTGGTGAATTTACATATCACTGATAAAGATGAATACCGAAAATATGAGAAAAGTTTTTTCCCTATTCTGAAAAAATATGGCGGAGAGTTTTTAACCTATGATGATTCTGCAGAAACGCTAGAAGGCACTATACCTCGCGAAGGGCGCATGATTCTTTTCACTTTTCCCTCAGAACAAGCTGCCAAAGACTGGTACGCCGATGCGGATTATCAGGCAATTTCTGAACATCGCCGTGCGGGTACCAATATGGAATTTTTAACGATGGTTAAGGGTTTACCACCTCGCGATTAAACACACTGCTTGATGAAAAATAAAATGGTCACCCCCCTACTTATAGGGGGTTTTAGTTTATATCGACGCTACATTTATATTGCTTCAAAGCAGTCCACGCTCAGCAAATGAAACAATGTCATCACCAATAATAAAGTGATCGAGCACACGAACATCTATCAGCTGGAGCGCATCTTTAAGTTTTTGGGTAATGAGATTATCGCTTTGACTGGGTTCAGCCACACCTGAAGGGTGATTATGCGCGAGTACAATTGCAGCAGCATTATGATGCAATACCCGTCTAATCACTTCTCTAGGGTGAACACTAGCTGCATCAATCGTGTCTCTAAACAGCTCTTCGTATTCAATGACTCGATGTTTATTGTCCAGAAACAAACAGGCAAAAACTTCGAACGGATATTGCTGAAGGCGAGACTGTAAGTACTTTTTAACATCGCTGACATTGCTCATCGCATCGCCGCGATGAATTTTTTCTTCAAGGTAACGACGGCTCATCTCGACTACTGCCTGCATTTGTACAAACTTTGCCTGACCTAGTCCTTTCCCCTGACAAAAACTTTTTTCATCAGCACTCAATAGTGGACTTAAACCACCACTTTCGGCGAGCAAGTCGCGAGCAAGATCGACTGCTGTTTTTCCTTTTATCCCCGTACGTAAAAATATCGCTAACAACTCAGCATCTGTTAATGCAGCAGCTCCTTTAACCAGTAATTTTTCACGAGGTCTATCTTCTACAGCCCAATCAGTTATTGCCATAAGTACGGGGGTATCCTTTTACTTTGCGTATTAAACGAATCAAGACAAATAAATGAATTCAATTCATCTCGTCATGTAACATGCAAAATTCTCAGGTAATTTGGTATAATTAGCGTAATTATGTCATTTATAACGAATAAACAAATACTTATAGGGATAAGCGGTGGTATTGCCGCTTATAAAACTGCTGAATTAGCGCGCCAGCTAATCAAAAATGGGGCTGACGTCAGGGTGTGCATGACAAAGGCAGCCTGCGAATTCATCACGCCACTCACACTTCAAGCACTCAGCGGCAATCCTGTGCATACTGACTTGTTAGATGTCGATGCAGAAGCCGGAATGGGTCATATTGAACTCGCACGCTGGGCTGATCTCATTATGATCGCTCCCGCCAGTGCAGATTTCATGGCGCGCATTACCCACGGTCATGCCAATGATTTGCTCTCCACGATTTGTCTGGCGACCGATGCGCCAATTCATCTGGCGCCAGCAATGAATCGATTAATGTGGGCGAATGCAGCAACTCAACATAATGCTCAGACTTTACAATCACGCGGCATTACTTTACACGGACCGGCTGAAGGCGAACAGGCTTGTGGTGAAACTGGCGCTGGTCGTATGCTAGAACCGCAACAGCTAACTGATGTTTTGCTCTCCTTAGAAAATATAGAAGATCCAAAAGACCTAACGGAAAAGCCCCTTGCTGGTAAAACCGTTTTATTAACAGCTGGCCCTACTCGTGAAGCCATTGACCCTGTGCGTTACATAACTAACCGGAGCTCGGGAAAGATGGGTTATGCCATCGCCAGCGCTGCACAGAACATGGGAGCAAAGGTTATTCTGGTATCAGGTCCTGTTGCTTTAGAAGCGCCAAATGGAGTGGAAAGACATTTAGTCGAGTCTGCAAAAGAAATGCATGCGAAAACATTATCGCTGGCAGATAAGGCAGATATTTTTATCGCGACCGCTGCTGTGGCAGATTATTCACCTGCCAATATAGCCGATCAGAAAATCAAAAAATCTGAAGATGATTTATCGTTAAAACTGGCTTACAACCCTGACATTTTATTTGATGTATCTCATCAATTCCCTAATCTATTTAGTGTAGGCTTTGCTGCAGAAACCGAGCATTTAGTTGAGCATGCAAAAGCAAAAATGCAACGTAAGAAACTGGATATGATTGTTGCGAATCATGTCGGTGCAAACAAAGCATTCGACAAGGACACCAATCAGGTAGAAATTATTGTAAAAGATGGTGACCACGACAAGCAGATTTCTATTCCTGAAATGGACAAGTCAGAATTAGCATTCAAAATCATGAATGTGATTGCAGAAAATGCTTAACCTTATTTAACTATCGTTAAAGTTTTATTAAACCAATTTTTAATTTTCGACACTAAGCTTTACAAACATGTCGAAAAGCATGCAAACAAGGGCTAAACACAAAAATGCACGAACCAAATTATATCGTAGACTATAAAATTCTTGATGATCGTATCGGAGATACAATCCCTTTACCTTCATACGCAACATTGGGCTCTGCAGGAATGGACTTAAGAGCCTGTATAGACGAAGCGTTAGTGGTTAAACCTGGCGATACGCATTTAATTCCAACCGGTATAGCCATTCATATCGAAGATCCAACGCTGGCTGCAACCATTTTACCGCGCTCTGGTCTGGGTCATAAACACGGCATCGTATTAGGCAACTTAGTGGGTCTAATTGACTCTGATTACCAAGGTCAACTTTTTATATCTTGCTGGAATCGTGGTGACACCGAATACACCATCGAATCTGGAGACCGCATTGCGCAATTAGTAATAATTCCCGTGATTCAGGCAAAACTAAATCTGGTTGAGTCTTTTGACGATAGCGAACGAGGAACTGGTGGCTTTGGACACTCTGGTCAAAAATAACGAAATCAATAAAGACATTTTCAAAGCCTATGACATTCGCGGTCAAATAGGCAAAGAATGGTGTTCAGGAAATAATTTTCATGACGCCTTTCTGATTGGACAAGCAATTGGCAATCAACTTTTAGAATTTGATTCACCCAATATCATCATAGGCCGAGATGGCAGACTATCCAGCGAAGCTATCGCCCAACAATTAATCAAAGGCCTTCTAGGCTCTGGCTGCAATGTTATTGATATAGGTTTAACGGCAACACCTGTTGTCTATTTTTGCTTAAACCAACTTGATATTACCAATGCTATTATGATCACTGGCAGTCATAGCCCATCTGATCATAACGGTATAAAAATCGTTTACGACTCTCACCCCTTATCCACTGCAGCGATTGAGTCTTTGTATGTTGATATTACTGAAAACGATTACCCAATAGTCACTCCAGGAAAGCTGAAAACATTCGAATCAGCCAATGATCAATACCAGCAGGCGATCAGCGAAGATATATCAATCCAGCGAAAACTGCGAGTTGGGATTGATTCAAGCAATGGCGCCACCTCGCTATTTTCTGAGAATCTTTTTAATAATTTGGGCTGTGACGTCTACCCCCTATTTTGTGAATTGGATGGAACATTTCCCAATCACTCGCCTGACCCTACGACACCTGAAAATCTTACCTATTTAATTCAACACGTTAAAGAAAACAATCTCGATGTTGGTATTGCCTTTGACGGAGATGGTGATCGCATGATTGCTGTAGATAATCTGGGCAATATTTTATGGCCGGATAGAATCATGATTTTGCTGGCACAACATATCCTTCAATCTTTTCCGGGTAGTCGCATAGCCTACGAAATCAAGTGTAGTTATTTACTCCCCAAAGCCATTCGTAAAGCCGGTGGGCAAGCAGCAATTTGTGCTAATGGCCACTCAAAAATAAAACTTGAGATGAAGCGTTTAAATGCGATTATGGGTGGGGAATTTAGTGGGCACATTATTCTACGCGATCGCTGGAATGATTTTGATGACGCTCCTTATGTGGCAGCCCGACTTCTAGAAATTCTATCAAATACCACACAAAGCAGCGCTGAAGTATTTGCTGAAATCCCTAATCAATTTGCTACAGAAGAATACAAACTTAAATTTTCTAATTGCGCTGAATCAAATGCGCTAATTAAAAAGTTTATTCAACATGCATCTTTTCCCGGTGCTGAACTCAATCTTATTGATGGCCTAAGAGTCGAATATGAGGACGCCTGGGCTTTCATTCACGCCTCAAATACCAGTTCCAGTATTGGTTTGCGTTTCGAAGGCGCGACCGAACAAAGATTACTTGAAATAAAAAACCAATTTAGAACAGTATTTACGCTGATTGAATATCACCATCCCCTGCCTTTTTAGTTATAATCCCGATCTATTAATACCTTCCCGTACTGTAGATACATTTCAACAGTATTTAGAAATGATTTAACCAAGAAGCGAATTTCATATTATGTCTGTCGAAGATGCCAATCAAACCGCCCATATTTTAACTGAAGCCCTACCCTATATTCAGCGCTACGCTGGTAAGACGGTAGTCATCAAGTATGGCGGAAATGCAATGACGGATGAAAATCTCAAGAAAAGTTTTGCCAGAGACATCGTACTGTTAAAGCAAGTGGGCATCAATCCGGTTATTGTTCATGGTGGCGGCCCACAAATCGGAAAACTGCTTGAGCAAATAGGCAAAGAAAGTAAATTCATTGAAGGCATGCGAGTGACAGATGGTGAAACCATGGATGTCGTTCAAATGGTTTTAGGCGGCCTAGTAAACAAACAGATTGTTAGTAATATCAATCAAGCAGGCGGAAGAGCTGTTGGATTAACGGGAAAAGATGGCAATTTAATTTTAGCTAAAAAGCTCGAAATGAAAAGCAAAGCCACTGAATCACACCCTTCTGAAATCATTGATTTAGGGCTCGTAGGTTCCGTTGATAAAATTAATCCTGGCATCGTCACTTTGCTGGATAATGAGAAATTCATTGCTGTTATTGCTCCCATTGGCGTTGGTGAAGATGGCGTTTCATACAATATCAATGCCGACATCGTTGCGGGTGAAATGGCGGCGGTCTTAAACGCAGAGAGATTATTATTACTCACCAACACTCCCGGTGTACTCGATAAACAAGGGGAGCTATTAACGGGTCTAAACAAACAAGATGTCTCAAGATTAACTGACGATGGCACAATCAGCGGCGGCATGCTGCCTAAGATTCAATGTGCGCTGGATGCGGTTGAAGCCGGCGTAGAATCAGCAAGTATCATTGATGGTCGCGTTCCTCATGCCGTTCTGCTCGAACTACTCACTGATGAAGGCAAAGGCACGTTAATAAACAGGTAAGTTAACAACAGTTATATGCCAGCAAAGACCTTTTTGATTGATTACCTGGGAGGTCTATCTGAAATCAACTTTGCTTCAGGCACTGACTCGATTATCGCGCTAACAATATCGAGTATTACACCTTTAACTGGACGAACTGATATCCAGAGTAGATTCATTTTAAGGTTTAAATCCGCAAAAACGACCACTTCCTGATAACGATGTAAAACAGCGTTTAGTTTATCTAGTGTTTGTTTTTGATGATCAGAGGATGCCGCTTTTAACCTAGGAATCATAATCATGAAATCCCCCAGATAATTCCCATATTCATCTTTTGTGGGAACACGTTTCCATAACGGTGAATTAGGCTTTAACTCTAACGTTTGTTTGAGATTATGCTGCTGTTTATGATTAAGCGAATTGCTCATATATTTAGTATAAAAGCAGATTAGTTTAATTTCAGAAGTTTTTTGAAGAACTCAAAAGAATATGTATTTAACCAGGATTAATGGGTTAACCACATAAAGACCAATGCATCGCGACTACTAATCGAGATGCATTGTTGTATATTGTATATTATGGATTAAGACAGGCTTAACTTGCCTTTGAAACAGGCGGGAACATATTAGCAATACGACTTGCTGTCGAATCCATTCTTCGTGAAATTTTACGCACTTCAGGATCTTTTATAAATTCCGACAAGCTAATTCCATCGAGAAACTCGTAGAGTCTTTCGCTCAAATCATTCCATAAATGATGGGTTAGACAACGCTCACCTTTATTGCAATCAAGATTTCCTTTGCAACGTGTGCTATCAATAGATTCATCAACAGCGACGACAATATCTGCAACACTGATTTGGTTAGCGGGTTTACCTAAACGATATCCGCCACCTGGGCCGCGTACACCTTCAACCAGACCTGTCTGTCGAAGCTTGGCAAAAAGTTGCTCTAAATAAGAAAGTGATATTCCCTGGCAGTTTGAGATGTCGGCTAATGTCACAGGGCCATCCCTGTCGTGGATAGCCAAATCCATCATTGCGGTAACTGCATAACGCCCTTTTGTTGATAATTTCATGTCGATCTCCGGGTTGGTGTAGGACCTTAACGTCAGAAAGACTGCAAGAGATGCATTCGAATTGCACTAATACCCTACTAATTTACTAAGGATTTTAAACAACCAAGGATTTTTGTCAAGTATTAGCGCTGACCATTTACGCAATTAATTTGATCTACTAATCAATTAATTTTCTGGATTAATTCAATATTATTAAATAAAAACTGTTTTTATGTTAAATATTATTATTAGATTTAAATGAATGACCTTGATGTTCAAGGTAGCCTAACCACTTATATAGAAAACGATTTAAACGCCAACGGCATAATAAGACATTATCAAACTGTTTTTCCCATAGACGAATATCACGTCCTGTAATTCTACAATTACGGCTAACAACGTCGGCCTGTCGGGAGTCATGGTAAATTTGCACTTTTAAATCCGGACGCCTGTCCTCATCTTCAAACAGATAAGTAATCATTAAAAGTGTGGTATGACGAGAACGTTCAAGGACCTTTAAACTGACTGGAACGCTTCCCTCAACTCTGGAAATTGTTTCGTCAGGTAATTGTCGAATATCACCACAGAAGAGCCGAAGACGTATATAATTACCCTCATACATATTCATTAAATCAATGAATGAGTGCGGACGCGGGGTAAATGCGTCTGTATTTTTATTTTTTACTTCCATTCAATTATTTTAACATAACAATCATGTACTACAGCAAACCAATTAAACTTCAGCCAGTAAAAACACAACCTTTTACTGATCAAAAACCGGGCACATCCGGTTTACGAAAAACAGTTAATACGTTTAAACAAACTGACTATTTGCAAAACTTTGTTCAGTCGATTTTTAACTGCCTGCCTGACCTCGCTGGATCAACGTTAATTGTTGGAGGAGATGGTCGTTATTATAACCGCGAAGCAATCCAGATTATTCTACGTATGGCCGCGGCTAACAGTGTTGGCAAGGTTATTCTAGGACAAGGTGGTATTTTTTCTACGCCAGCTGCATCCCACATGATTCGAAAACACAAAGCACTTGGCGGAATCATATTATCTGCCAGCCACAACCCTGGTGGTATGGATGGTGATTTCGGGATTAAATACAATATCAGCAACGGTGGTCCGGCTCCCGAAGAATTTACCGAAGCCGTTTTTGAAGCCTCTAAAAAGATCACTGAGTATCACATCGCAGGGATAAAGGGCATTCCACTCGATATCATTGGTGAATATACGATTGATCGATTACAAATCGAAATTGTTGATTCTGTCGCTGACTACGCGGAATTGATGGAAAGTTTATTCGACTTCCCTAAAATCAAACAACTACTCACATCAGATAAATTCACGATGTGTTTTGATGGCATGTACGCAGTATGTGGCCCTTATGCAAAAAAAATTCTTGAAGGCCAGTTAGGCGCTAAAGAAGGCACGGTTATTCGTGGCGAAAGCTTGCCAAATTTTGGCGGCTGTCACCCTGATCCTAACCTTGTACATGCTAAACAATTAGTCGATTTAATGTACGATGCCGAAGAAACTGGCTCTTCTCCTAACTTTGGGGCGGCCTCAGATGGTGATGGCGATCGCAATATGATTATGGGTGATTATTTCTTTGTGACACCCAGCGACTCACTGGCAGTCATTGCAGCAAATGCCCACCTTATTCCTGCCTATAAGGGTGGATTGAAAGGTATTGGACGTTCGATGCCAACCAGCCAGGCACCTGATCGTGTTGCAGAAAAATTAGAGATACCTTGTTACGAAACACCCACTGGCTGGAAATTCTTCGGCAATCTATTAGATGATGGAAGAATTACATTATGTGGCGAAGAAAGCTTCGGTACAGGTTCTGACCACGTAAGAGAAAAAGATGGTTTATGGGCTGTTTTATGCTGGTTGAATATACTTGCTGAACGCGGTCAGAGTGTCGAAGACATCGTGCGTCAACACTGGGCAGAATTCGGCCGTAATTATTACACCAGACATGACTATGAAAACATCCCTAGCGAAGCTGCTGACAAACTGATTCTCAACCTGCAGAATAATATGGATTCTTTGGTAGAACGTGAATTCAATAACCGTAAAGTTATCACCGCAGACAATTTTACGTATCACGATCCAGTTGATGGCAGCGTCAGTAAAAATCAGGGTATTCGCATCTTATTCGATGATGGTTCTCGAATTATTTTCCGGCTTTCAGGAACAGGAACCGGTGGCGCTACCTTGCGTTTGTATATCGAGCGTTACGTTAAAGACATCAAGGAACATGATCTTGATACTCAGGAAGCGCTTTACGACTTGATTGAAACCGCTGAGTTGATTGCTAATATTATTGGTTTTACAGGCCGTGACGAGCCAACTGTAATTACTTAAGACAGTATTACTGAAGACAAACCTACAGTATTAATAGATAAGGACCTAAAAAAACGCCCGTAAGTAGGGGGGTGCCTAAGCAAGTTAGTATTGAAGCTGAGTAGTTATACTACCCAGCTTCAAATCACATTAGTCGATGAAACAAGCTAATCATCACGCTTATAATCAAGGCTTGATGTAAGTGTAACCTTGCATTTGTAGCTTTGATAATTCTGCAACACCACTCGGTACTATCTCCGACTCTTCAACGTTGTACAAATCATCACTGACGCTAACTTTTCTGCCTTTCACGGTATTGTTACACACATTAAACACAACACCCTGATCTTTTAATCCATCAATTCTGGCGGTCATTTTATCCGTTGCATTTGCATGTTTGAATTTAGGTAAACCTTCGAGTGAATCTGGCTCCAACAATAACGCCAATCCATTACCGTGCAAAACTACTTTAATATCCATATTTTCTGCACCGACAGCATTAATATGATTCTGAATATTCACTAATGCACCTCTTTGCTGTTTCGGATTATCATAATTTATGTGGTAAACCACTTTTTGCTTTCCATAACCATTTTCAGCCGCATTGACTGTAGAAAAACTGGTTATCGTTAAAAATACTAAAGCTAAAATACTGGTCATTATTTTTTTCATGGTCGATCTCCTAACGGGTTAATATTCATTGTTTGAGTATCTAAATCTAAGCGAGCTTCGGTATTTATTATTGATGGCATTTCACTCTACCGATAAGTAAAAAAGCCTTCATACCCTATTTTTTGTATAGATAAAGCCTGAATATACGTCAAGCCCTACTCCCATATCAAATGACTGAAGCAACACCTGAGCGATCAAAATGGCTTTAGAAACATTCACCAGGGTTGATTCAACATCACTGTCTGCAAAACATTCTGTAAGAATGTACGTTTAGAATTTGTTTTTATATGCAGAAAGTTGTAAAAGTCTTCATAAAATTAGTCATGTTTCTATACTTTTAAACCTGTCTCTATACTATAGACGTATAAGCGACTGTTTTATTCCATAATTTTAATAATTAAGACTCATTTTAATTTATGCCTCAAGAAAGCACGAATACCCAATATTCAAACACTGATCAGCTCATTACTGCGTTAAAAAACAAACGCAATATCTGGGTACTCAGTGGTGCAGGAATTAGTGCTCCATCCGGAATTCCTACCTATCGAGATAACAAAGGCAATTGGCAGGCCGGAAATCCTATTCAACATAATGAGTTTATAACCCAGGAATCATTCAGAAAACGCTATTGGGCACGAAGCATGGCTGGCTGGATTATTACGGGGCATGCAAAACCAAATGCGGCTCATCAGGCTATTACCCAATTGCAAGAAAGCGGACGTGTATCAAAAATTGTGACTCAGAATGTTGATAGACTTCACAGCAATGCTGGCGCTAAAGAGGTTATCGACTTACACGGACGGATAGATCAAATAATTTGTCTGGATTGTAACGACATCAGTAGACGCGCAGATTATCAACCAAGATTAGAAGAATCCAATCCCGCGTTAAACAGCTATATTGAACGTATCAGCAGCAAAGCATTGCCTGATGGCGATGCGAATATCGATGACTATGCGACCGATACGGTGAACATTCCACCTTGTGAAAAATGCGCTGGCACATTGATGCCAGATGTTGTTTTTTTTGGCGGCATTGTACCTAAAGAACGCGTTGAGCTAGCCTTTAAAACCTTGGCAGAAGCTGATTGTTTATTGGTGATTGGCAGCTCACTGAAAGTATTTTCCGGTTTTCGATTCCCGCGTTGGGCACATCAAAATAATCTGCCGTTATACGCTATTAATCAAGGCGAAATGCGAGGAGAAGAAATGTTTGATCTGGTTGTTCCAGAATCCTGCGAAGAGATTCTGCCAGAACTGGTTAATCAACTAATCTAAATACTCTGATTCACACCCCCCTACTTTCAGCGGTTTTTTTGTTAAGACGAAAAACTAAAATAGCTGAAATGAGACAACAACATTGAATAGTCGAATACCTGTTTACTTAATCTACTATCACTTCTGTTTTCTTTTTTACGGACATTGTTATGGACATTAACAGCGAATACATAGAACTATTCACAGACATAGCTCAGCAAATCGAGCTACCAAAGATTGAAGGTTTCTGCTTACCGCAATCGGATAACGATTACGAAAATACAAATCAAGAACACAATAAAAAAGATATCGTTACTATCGATAAGAATCTAAAAAAGAAAGACGAATTTGGTGTGGTCATTTTAGAAGATGGCAGTGCCGGCGCTTTTTATACCAGTTTAGATGACACGCTCATTCAACTGGAAAACCACTTGGAAAACATCTATTCAAACATCAAAGACGAAAACCAGAGCACACTGAGTCTTATCA
This sequence comes from Cocleimonas flava, assembly GCF_004339015.1. GTDB lineage: Bacteria > Pseudomonadota > Gammaproteobacteria > Thiotrichales > Thiotrichaceae > Cocleimonas > Cocleimonas flava. The sequence goes on from NZ_SMFQ01000004.1 coordinate 364,406, forward strand.
AAAAGTTTAATAGTCATTCACTGCATGAAAGAGCAATCGCTTTGGGCGCAATCAATGCGGTTAGCCAATTTATTATGGATAAAGCGGGTTATATTCCAACCAATAAAAATAACACCAGTACTGGAATTGATCAGGCCAGGCAGGGAGAACGGATCGGCATGATTGGTTACTTCTCACCGTTAATCAAAAGATTGACCAAAAAAGGTATTGAGGTACTCGTACTTGAAAAAAATCCAGGTCGCGTAGAATTACAGGCAGGTGTGGTTTTAACCGAAAATGTAAAAGACCTGACCAGCTGCCAGCATATTCTGTGTACTGCTTCTACGCTCATCAATTACACGCTGGATGAGGTGTTATCACACAGCAAACAAGCAAAGTCGTTCAGCCTTATTGGCCCGAGCGGCAGTAGCCTTCCTGATATTTTATTTGAGCGTGGGGTAAATGCCATTGGCGGATATCATTTCACCGACATTCCCGCTTTGAAACTGGCATTAGCTAACAAAGAATCATGGGGGCATGCGGGTAATAAATACCAGTTAACCCCTGAAGATTATCCAGGTGTTGAAACGCTATTAAATAGGATTAAAAACAAGGCTAAATAAAATTGTAAGTCACCCCCCTACTTACAGGCCTTTTTTTACAGATCTTTTTTCTTGCGCATAAATAGTAAGAAAACAAGAATCAAAACGATATTAAGTATATTCAAACCCACCAAAGCAAAGAACAAACTGGTGATTGGCAATGTTTCAAGCTGAGCGTTTGCCACACTGTTTTTATAACGAAGTTTTAATGCTAACTGCCTTTCTTGAAGCTTCTTGGAGTCTATTTCATCCTGACTGATTAAATCGTCTAACAACTGCAACTGGGATGATTGGCTTATCATCGCTCCCGACCTTTCACCTATAGGCAAAAAATCTGGGGCTTTGAAGACAATCGCCATAGATAACAGGGATGTAAATAGTATCCAGCCCAGTAATATCTTCATAATTTATCTATCGCTATCAATATGGGTATTGCGCTACTCACTTGTATCGAGCGCTATTCAGCCTCTAAATGACTCACATTACGATAACCTTGTGGCAAAAGTTTACCCCGCTTACCGCGTTCAGCCTGATATTCAATCACTTCGGCGCCTTGTATTGTTTTATGCTTTTTGCCCGCATGAATAATCAATTTAGCACCTTGTGGGAAAGCGATCATCGCCACTACACTTTCTTCGCCTTCTTTAAGGCGCTTGCTCGGCACATTGATGATTTTATTGCCTTTTCCGCGAGGTAGCTGCGGTAATTCATGGGCATTAATAATCAATAAATACCCTTCGCTAGTTACTGCCGCAATCATATCCGTTTCGATATCACTAATTACCGAAGGGTTAATGATTTTTGCACCTGCATTACCCAAACTCACAGTCGCCTTGCCGGCTTTTGCACGACTTAGCATGTCTTCGAACTTACAGATGAAACCGTAACCGAAACTGCTTCCTAGCAAGAAATATTCTTCATTTTTTCCCATTAAGGAATAATTGAAAGTAGCGCCTTCTGCGGGTTTGAAACGCCCACTGAGTGGATCACCCTGCCCGCGCGCGGATGGTAATGTATGGGCTGCTAGCGTATAGCTTCGACCCGTACTATCAAGCAAAACAACTTGTTGATTTGATCGCCCTTGCGCTGAAGCTTGATATTTATCGCCTTGTTTATAGCTCAAGGAATGCGGATCAATATCGTGACCTTTGGCCGCTCGAATCCATCCCATTTGTGACAATACAACTGTAACAGGCTCTGAAGGGATTAATGCATTTTCATCAAGAACTTGTGATGCTTCACGTATAACAATCGGCGAACGACGATCATCGCCGTATTTCTCTGCGTCTTCTTTGAGCTCTTTCTTGATTAATGACGTCAGCTTGTTAGGAGAATCCAATAAGCCCTGTAGCTCATCACGTTCTTTAATTAACTCATCTTGTTCTGCGCGAATCTGGAATTCTTCCAGTTTTGCCAAATTACGTAAGCGTAAGTTAAGTACTGCTTCTGCCTGAATATCACTGAGAGAAAAGCGCTCCATCAGGATTGGTTTAGGCTCGTCATTCTCTCGAATGATTCTGATGACCTCATCTATATTAAGGTGAGCCGTTAATAAGCCTTCTAATATGTGTAAGCGTTCAAGAACTTTGTTTAAGCGCCATTCGATTCGCTTGATAACCGTAGCACGACGGAATTCTAACCATTCAGACAATACGGCTTTCAGGTTTTTAACTTGTGGCTTACCGTCAATACCGATCATATTCATATTGACGCGGTAATTGCGCTCAAGGTCGGTACTGGCAAATAGATGTGACATCAACTGGTCGATATCGACACGATTCGAACGCGGTGTAATCACTAATCGCGTTGGATTTTCGTGATCTGACTCGTCGCGTAAATCTGCCACCATTGGCAATTTCTTTGCACGCATTTGTTGCGCAATTTGCTCTAAAACTTTGCCGCCAGAAGCCTGGAATGGAAGCGCGGTAATGATCACATCTCCATTTTCTTTTTCCCAGACTGCACGTTGTTTTATGCTTCCTTTGCCCGTTTCATATATTGAAGCAATTTCTTCAGGCGTACTGATTATCTCTGCATTCGTTGGGTAATCAGGCCCTTTGATGAATTCACTTAGCTCTTCAATGGAAGAGGTTTTCTTCTTCAGTAATTGCAAACAGGCATTAACCACTTCACGCAAGTTATGTGGCGGGATATCGGTCGCCATACCAACGGCAATTCCTGAACCACCATTTAGCAAAACATTAGGTAAACGTGCTGGTAATAATGATGGTTCTTTTAAAGTGCCATCAAAATTGTCAGCCCATTCAACCGTTCCCTGCCCTAATTCCTGCAACAAGACTTTTGCATAAGGTGTTAATCGAGATTCGGTGTAACGCATAGCAGCGAAGGATTTTGGATCATCCTGCGAACCCCAGTTACCCTGACCATCAACCAATGGATAACGATAGGAAAATGGCTGAGCCATCAGCACCATCGCTTCATAACAGGCGGAATCACCATGCGGATGAAATTTACCCAATACATCACCAACGGTACGTGCTGATTTTTTATGTTTGGAAGCGGCAGATAGGCCCAGCTCCGACATCGCATAGACGATACGTCGTTGAACAGGTTTTAAACCATCACCAATATTGGGCAGAGCTCGATCCAAAATAACGTACATGGAATAATCGAGATAGGCTTTTTCAGTGTATTTTTCTAGCGACAATCTTTCTATACCATCGTCGAAAGAACCTCCGCCACTGCCAGAGCCTCCATTCCCACCAAGGCCATCTCCATTATTGCCAGCGATGCTTTCATCGTCTATCTCTTCGCTATCGATCTGTTTGTCTTCCATATCTTCTGTATCAGCGCCTAATAGGTCTAATTGTGTTTCATCTACCATTTCAAATATTTTTCCAAGATTTTGAAAATTCAAGCAAGTGTTCTTTGCCAGAGTTATCTAACTTTTCTTTTAACAGCGTGTACTCAGCATCTAATTCATCGTTATCCAACTCTCCGCGCATCAGTTGATAACGCAAATAAACCAGATAGGTGTTGAGTACATCTGTTTCGCAATAGTTGCGAATCCCACTCAAATTCCCCTTTTGATATTCATCCCACACCACAGAGCCATCCATTCCCATTTTTCCGGGAAACCCTAAGAGCATCGCAATATCTTGCAAAGATGCCGCCGCATTATGATTATAACTAGCAAGCACATCCATTAAATCGGTGTGACGCTCGTGATAACGACTTAGATAGTTGTCGTAACGAAACGCACTATTGTTATCCCCCTTTTCCCAGTAACCGGGCGCACTAACTTTATTTTTTAACGTTCTGTAGTGAATCACGGGTAAATCGAACCCCGTGCCATTCCATGAAACTATCGTCGGAGTTCGCTGCTCTATTTCTTTAAAGAACAATGATAGTAAATCGGCTTCACTACTATTTTCATCACCCAGACTTCTGACCAATACTTCATGCCCCATATCATCGCCCATACCACGATAAACGACTGAGATAGCCACAATTTTTTGCAAATGAAGTGGCAGAAAGTCACTGCCTGTTTTTTGCTTTCGTAAGTGAAATAACGCTTTTGCAGTACTTTCATCATCCAGCCCTTGAAGGTCATGGATAATTTTTCCACCTGCGATATCGGGTACTGTCTCTATATCAAATACCAGTACATTCATGAAGGAAAAACTCCTGTTGATATGTATCGATCACCTCTGTCACAGATTATGGCAACAATGATGGCATTGCTAACTTGCTCTGATAATTTTAGGGCAGATGCAACCGCGCCACCTGAAGAAACACCGCAGAAGATACCTTCTTCGGTAGCCAGTCGAAGCATGGTGGATTCTGACTCTTTCTGGGTGATGTCGATTTCAATATCTACCACGCTAGCGTCGAATATTTCAGGGATATATTCTGGAGACCAGCGTCTGATTCCAGGAATTTCTTCATCATTCGTTTTAGGACGGACTCCTACAATTTTTACGTCTTTATTTTGTTCGTGCAAATAACGACCGGTACCTGTAATTGTTCCTGTTGTTCCCATTGCACTGACAAAATGTGTTACTTCGCCTTGAGTATCTCGCCAGATTTCAGGGCCTGTGGTTTCGTAATGCGCTAAAGGATTGTCTTGATTGGCAAATTGATTCAGCAACAGGCCTTCTCCATCCTGTTGCATCTGCATGGCTATATCTCGTGCGCCTTCCATGCCACCTTCTTCTTTAGTGACTAATCTGAGTTCAGCACCATAAGCTTTCATTGATGCGCGTCTTTCGGCGCTGAGACTCGCAGGCATCAACAATTTCATTTTGTAACCACGCATAGCTGCAACCATTGCCAAGGCAATGCCTGTATTGCCACTGGTCGCTTCAATTAATGTATCGCCAGGCTTTATATCACCACGCTCTTCTGCACGCTTAATCATGCTGTAAGCCGCTCTGTCTTTAACTGAGCCCGCAGGATTATTCCCTTCTAATTTTGCAAGAATCGTATTCGAAGTGTTGCCAGGTAATCTTTGCAGTCTTACCAACGGTGTATTGCCAATAAGGCTTTCAATAATTGGATATTCCATCTGTGTTTCCCTGTGCCCCTCGTTAAAACTAGGAGTATAAATAAAAAGTGCCTATAAGTGGGGGGGTGTATTTTAAATAATAATGCTGATCTGGTTTCGGTTCGCCTAACTTAGCTAAACGTGTCTTAATCGATAACTAATGTTTATCTAGCTTTCTAAGATAACATAAGCAACTGCATATTTTTTCTCATCGCTGAGTGTAATATGGTGCTTCTTTACACCGAGCTTGTTGGCAATGGCTAATGTTTCCCCATAAAGCGTTAATACTGGCTGACCATCTTTGGTGTTGCTAATTTCAATATCATGAAATGACACCCCGCCAGCGATACCTGTACCCAAAGCTTTGGATACTGCCTCCTTTGCGGCAAAACGCCTTGCGACATACGAAACAGGGTTTTTAAACTCCTTATAAACCTCTAATTCGTTTTCATGCAGAATTCGCTCTATAAACCCGGTCGGAAACTTATCCATCAATCGTTTGATTCGTTTGGTTTGAACGATATCTGTACCTATACCTATAATTCCCATACGTGTAAGACTATTTAACCTAAATCTCTTGCTTCTCGCATGATTTGTAGCATTTGACGGGTTGCTCGACTAATACCCACAAAGACTGCACGCGAGACAATGGAATGCCCGATGTTTAATTCTCTAATCTCGGGAATTTTAGCGATCACGGTTGTATTCGAATAATCTAATCCATGACCTGCATTGACTTGTATACCAAGTGAGTGAGCAAATTCTGCTGCTTCAACAATCCGATCAAACTCACGAGCTTGTGCATCACCTTGCGCATTTGCATAGGTTCCTGTGTGCAGTTCGATAACAGGGGCACCCACATCATTAACACGTTTAATCTGCTCGATATCAGGTTCGATGAATAATGAAACACGGATTCCTTGTTCTGATAATGTTTTAGTACATTTTTGAATACGATCAAATTGTCCAATGATATCCAGACCGCCTTCAGTAGTTAGCTCCTCTCGCTTTTCAGGTACAATACATGCATCTTCAGGGTTAACGTCACAAGCAATACCAACCATTTCATCGGTTGCAGCAAGCTCTAGATTCATGCGGACATTTATCTGTTTGCGGATATCGTAGACATCTTGATCCTGAATATGACGGCGATCTTCTCTTAAATGAATAGTAATCGCATGAGCGCCTGCTTCTTCTACTAAAAAAGCCGCCTCTAATATATCAGGATACGCTGTTCCTCTAGCCTGTCGTAACGTTGCGATATGATCGATATTTACCCCAAGCTCTAATTCTTCGTGTATTGCCTTATCCTGCATCACATTCCTTCTTTTATTTAATCTAAGTTTTTTTTAACTTTTTTCTATACGCTTATATAAGATGAGACACGACAAAGTCAAAGCTATCGATTCGTCTACGCTTATTTGTGTTGAATTATAGGTTAAATCCTTCAAAGGGTGAATGTTTTCAGTATTTCTCTTATTGCTATAGTTTCAATAATTTACGCGTATTTATGACTCGAGGAGATAAGCTAGAAATTACCTTATCTAAAAAGGGCCTCAACTCTGCCCAATACTTGACGTCCATTGATTGCATATCTTTTATTTGATGAAGTAATTGGGCATGAATAATCGGGATATCTGAACTTACGGGATAATTCATATCTATTTCTGTAATGCCTTCTGCAGAGGAGAACGAATACTTAACATTCTGCTTAATCGCTTCCTCTGATAATTCGATATTATCAATTGGAAAACCCATGATATGTAACATATATACTTCAAATCGCATCAGTATTTGACGGTTTATTTGAGTATCACCGAGTTTATGCAATGTGTATTTATAAGCTGAAAAAAGCTCATTCTGAGGCATATGTTGTTGAGTGAGCAATAACAGGAGTTCATTCAAATAAAGTCCCATCATCAATTCTGAGGGAGGAATCTCATGTCGGCCACGTTCATCAGCTTCGACCAAGGTCTGAACGTCGCCTTTACCTATCCATTGCAAATGAAGATATCTGAATGGTTCAGTATTTCCTTTAACAATTTTACCGCGTTTTTTTGCGGGTCGAGCGACACAACAGATACGCCCATAATCTTCCGTGAATATATCGAGCAATAAACTAGTATCACGAAATGGGCGCCTATTTAATACATAACCAAAGGATTTTTGCATTTCAAATACTTAGAAATCAGTATTTGAGAAATACTGGTTATAATTCACGATTAGAAATAATACCTAATTCGTTTAAATGCCTTGGGTTGTTTTGCCAGTTTTCTTCAACTTTGACCCATTGTTTGAGCATTACTTTTTTCATCAAAAACTCTTCCAGTGACCGACGAGCTCCCTGGCCAATACGCTTTAAGGTTTCTCCTTTTTTACCAATGATGATGCCTTTCTGATTTTTCCTATCCGTCCAAATAACCACTTCAATTGTTACCAAGTCGTCAGTCTCTTCGTATCTCTCAATTTCAACAGCTGTGGTGTAAGGTAACTCTTCGTGTAAATTGAGCACCAACTGTTCGCGAATTAATTCTCCACAGATGAAGCGCACTGATTTATCGGTAATATAATCTTCAGGGTAGATAAACTCAGACTTTGGTATTACTTTTAGCAATGATTCAATAACAATATCGGTATTGATCCCTTTCGCCGCAGATACTGGAATCAATTCGGCAAAATCTCTTTTTTTAGACACCATTTGCAAGAACTCAAAGAGTCTTTCTTTCTCTTTGATACGATCCACTTTATTGATTAAAAGTAACACCGGTTTAGTTGTATGCTTTAGTCGGCTGATGACAAAATCATCTTCTTCTGTCCACTTCAGCGCTTCAACGATAAAAATAATAGCATCCACATCTTCTACAGCAGCAACGGCCTCACTATTCAATGTTCTATTGAGTAGGTTTTTAGAATTTAAATGGATACCTGGAGTATCTGTAAATATGATTTGGTAACCGGGATGAGTGTCGCCTTGTACCTCTGTCACAATCCCGCGAATATTAGTTCTCGTGGTTTGAGGCTTATTTGCGATAGCAGAGATTTTATAACCGACCAAATGATTAAGTAGCGTGGATTTGCCAACATTTGGACGACCTATAATAGACACGGTTCCACATTGCGTATCTACAGGATTTATCACTTCACGACTCACTTGGTTTTTTCCTTTTTCTTAGAGAATAGTTCTTTCACAATATCATATGCATTTTGAGCAGCTTGTTGCTCTGCTTTCCGTCTGGAACTTGATATCCCTTTGGTCTCAATATCCAGAGATTCTATAATACACTCTGCCGTAAATACCTGACGATGGTCATCACCACTTGTATCTATCAAAGCATAACTTGGGATTTCTAATTTACGAGATTGCAAAAGTTCTTGCAGGCGACTTTTCGGATCTTTCAACGAATCTTCAGAAGGTAGTTCATCAAAACGGTTAGTATATATTTTCAATACAAAACGTTTAGCTTCCTCAATACCCTTTTCAAGATAGACACTGGCAATAACAGCTTCCAGAGTATCAGATAAAATAGACTTTCGCCTAAATCCCCCACTCTTTAATTCCCCTGCGCCCAAACGCAAAAAATCGCCCAACGATAACTCGTTAGCGATTTCAGCTAAAGTATTTTCATTCACTAAAGAAGCGCGAAGGCGAGATAGATAACCTTCAGAAGCACGAGGCATTCTTACATACAGCTCATGCGTAATAATAACGCCTAAAACGCTATCACCCAAAAACTCCATCCGCTCGTTATGTGTATTATTAGCACTTCTGTGGGTCAACGATTGCACAAAGCAATCAGTTGCCATGTGTTTATGACCTAAAAGGTCTATAAGTTTTGATCTCATAAATATCAGATTTATACAAAAAAATGATATTTATCTTATCACGCACTCTTAAGTAGAACTAAAACATAGTTTAGTTAAGATTTAATTTTTCTCTCTCACGACTAGCTTTTAAATCATTTGAATCAATATCGACTTTCGCATCAGGCTCACCCAATATCACAGAATGTTTAAACTTGATTAAAAAATTTAAATTATAAAACCAGTTTTCCGGAACATCATAAGTAACAGTAAGTACTTTTCTATTGTTACCTTTTTTTAACTTGGTTAATGTAAATGGGTTCTTAATTCTCTTTGATTTATCTTTGCTACCATAATAACTATATTCTAGGCTTCTTAAATTATTTAAATTTAAATATTTTTCAACTTTGGAGTAAATGACTCTTTTATCTGCATTTTTAATTCCTGGCTCCGAAGCTATATTCTTCATCAAACCTTTCACACTATTAAATTCCACATAATAAGGTGCTACTTTAACAACCGCACTAGCTAATAATATTGCAACTCCAGCTGCTAACAACCAAGAAACCATTGTTGCACCACGTTGCTTATTTTTATTAATTTTCATTTTATTATCTCTTTAGAATTACAACTTTATTCGAAGATAATATGACATAAACATAGTGAAGCTAAGCTTAACAATTTAACTACAGAGAAATTAATCGACAGAAGCACCGATACGAGAACCTTTAAAACCATCGCCACCGTCTGACCAATCCCAATGCATCCAGACAAATGAAGCCTTACCCACTAAATTTTGCTCGGGAACAAACTTCCAGAACCGACTATCGCTACTATTATCTCTGTTATCCCCCATCATAAAGTAGTGACCTTCAGGAACTTGCCATTCTCCAGCTTGAGAAAAACCAGGAAAGTTTATTAATTTATGTTCGACGGAGTTTTCCTCCGATTTGTTTGCTGAATTATTAACAGGTAAAAACTCTTTTAATTGGCTGACGTTTATATCTCTTCCGATCCTGTCCTTGGTTAGATACTCACCATCATTTTCATAGATAACGGGCTTATCGTTTATGATAATTTTCTTATCTGCAGTCCAACGGATTTTATCGCCGGGTAGACCGATTAGTCTTTTAATATAATTGATTTTTGGATCAGGAGGGTAACGAAAAACAACTACATCGCCGCGCTCTGGCTCGCCTATATCTAATATTTTCTTATACGTAATAGGAAGTCTCACCCCATACGCATATTTCTTTACCAAAATGAAATCGCCGATTTCCAAGGTTGGAATCATGGAACCAGAGGGAATACGAAAAGGTTCTGCCACAAATGATCGCACAACAATAACAATCAATAAAATTGGGAAAAATGACCTTGAATAATCAAGTAGTAAAGGCACCTCCCCACTTTCATCGTCTTTTTTAGGTGCAAAAAAATAATAAAGTAAAACTATTCCTGTAAATAAGGTAAGACAAACTAGAATTACTTCTAAATTAAGATGAACGCCCATCAATTTTCATCTCGTTTAAGAACTGCTAAAAATGCTTCTTGAGGTATCTCTACATTCCCCACTTGTTTCATTCGTTTTTTACCAGCCTTCTGTTTTTCTAATAATTTTCTTTTACGAGAAACATCACCACCATAACACTTGGCTGTAACATTTTTACGTAAAGCCTTCACATTGGAACGCGCAATAATATTCCCGCCTATAGCTGCTTGAATCGCAACATCAAACATCTGACGCTGAATTACTTCACGCATTCGTTCTACTAATACTCTTCCGCGCGACTGAGAAAAATCTTTATGTACGATAATCGACAATGCATCTACCGGCTCACCATTAATCAAAATATCCACTTTAACTAGAGGAGCTGGTTCAAAGTGATCGAGTTCATAGTCAAAAGAAGCATAACCTCGGCTGACTGATTTGAGGCGATCAAAGAAATCCAACACGACCTCACTGAGCGGTAAAAGATAATCAAGCGTAACTTGGTTACCTAAGTACTTCATTTCTTTCTGAATACCACGCTTCTCAATACAGAGGGAAATCACATTACCCACGTATTCTTGTGGCACCATGATAGTGCCACGAATGATTGGTTCGCGTATTTCTTCAATATAGTTAACCGCTGGTAATTCAGCCGGATTATGAATACTAATTGTTTCGCCTTTAGTCGTTTCCACTTCGTAAACTACTGATGGTGCTGTGGTAATCAAATCCAGGTCATATTCACGTTCGAGGCGTTCCTGAACAATTTCCATATGCAACATACCGAGGAAACCAAGGCGAAAACCAAAACCAAGTGCCTGTGATGTTTCTGGCTCATAATGTAAAGATGCATCATTTAAATGCAACTTATCCAAAGCATCACGCAAATTTTCGTAATCATCTGCACTGACAGGAAACATACCGGCAAAGACACGAGGTTGAATTTCTTTAAACCCATCCAAAGGTTTTTCTGCCGGATTTTTGACAGTTGTGAACGTATCACCTACTTTAGCTGCTTCAATATCTTTGATGCCTGCAATGACATAACCTACTTCACCAGCAACCAATTCATTTTTTTCAACGCGTTTAGGTGTAAATATGCCAACATTATCTACTTGGTATTCTGCCTTAGTTGACATTGGCATGACTTTAGATTTTTTGCCAATCTTACCGTCAATGACTCTGACTAATGAAACAACACCGAGATAATTATCAAACCAGGAATCTATAATTAAAGCTTTAAGTGGCGCTTCAGGATCACCTTGTGGCGGAGGAATTCGTTCCACTAATTGCTCTAACAGGTCTTCAATACCGATGCCTGTTTTACCACTGACATGAATAGCATCAGTCGCGTCGATACCAATAATCTCTTCGATTTCCTGAGATACACGAAATACATCAGCAGCAGGTAAATCAATTTTATTTAGAACCGGAACGACTTCCAAATCAAGATCGATCGCAGTATAACAATTAGCCACACTTTGCGCTTCAACACCTTGAGATGCATCGACGACTAATAATGCGCCTTCACAAGCAGATAAGGAGCGAGAAACCTCATAAGAGAAATCCACATGGCCAGGCGTATCAATAAAATTCAGATGATACGTTTCGCCGTCTTTCGATTTAAAGTCCAGCGAAACACTTTGCGCTTTGATTGTAATACCACGCTCACGCTCGATATCCATCGAATCAAGAACCTGATTATCCATTTCACGCTCAGTTAATCCTTCACAAACCTGAATGAAGCGGTCTGAGATGGTTGATTTACCATGGTCGATATGGGCGATTATGGAAAAGTTACGAATATTCTGATTTGCTAAAGCCATTATGAATTCTTTGCTAGTGCTTGTCTTACGGCAATTTCATCAAAAAAATGATAAAAAATCACCTCATCTTGGTAGGTTATCACTGGAATGTCAGCATGATATTGCTTACGCATCACCTCCGTTACCTGAGGATCATTATCGATATCAATCTGCTTAATTTCATACCCCAACTCTTGTTGTAGAGTAATTAAAGAGTCTGTTGCTTGATCACACAGGTGGCAGCCATCGCGATAATACACTATTAATTCTTTAGAGAGTATGGACATTTTGATATTAGCAATACGCTTAGTTTAAGTATGTTTTTATTAGACTTTTTATTTCTTATCTATTTTAATCGCCAAAAATCTGGCTGCTCCAGATCTTAGCACCAATAGTGCATAGGTCTTACCCTCTTCAATATTTTCGGTCAGCTCGTGAAAATGCTCAAGATCATCGATATTTTCGCCATTGAACATCAACAAGATATCTCCGCGCTCCACCCCTGCACTTCTAGCTGGGTCTTTAATAACGCGTTTAACCATTACACCATTTTCAACATCAAGTGATTCCTTGGCCGTATCATCCAGATTCGATAACTCCATACCCATAAAGTTATCAATTTTCTTAGGTTTTGACTCTTTCTTCACAGGAGCTTTGGCTAAATCATCAGAAGGTAATTCTGACAACTGAAGCGTTAACACCTCTGTTTTTCCACCCCTTCGCACAGTTATCTCAACGTCTTTATTTAGCTCTGTTGAGCCAACTATCACGGGCAAAGCAGATGCGTTTTTAATTTTCTTGCCATTAAATTCTAAAACAATATCACCTTGTTTAAGCACACCCATTGCAGGCCCATCTTTGATAACTTCTACGATCAATGCGCCTCTTGGACTGCTTAAGCCAAAGGATAAAGCCAATTCACGCGTGACTTCCTGAATGTAAACACCCAACCAGCCTCTTGAAACTTTGCCATTTTCTTTTAATTGTTCGATGACGCGTTTAGCAACATCTACTGGAATAGCAAATGAAACCCCCATAAAGCCACCAGTTCGACTAAATATTTGCGAGTTAATCCCTACGACTTTTCCTTTAAGATTAAATAATGGCCCACCGGAATTTCCCGGATTGATTGCCACATCTGTTTGAATAAAAGGAACATAGTTCTCAGACGGAAGACTTCTACCTTTAGCACTAACAATACCCGCCGTGACACTATGGTCAAAACCAAAAGGTGAGCCGATGGCAATAACCCATTCCCCTACTTTTAAATCCTCAGAACTTCCGGTTTCCAGTACCGGCAAATTGTCTGCTTCAATTTTAAGTAAGGCAACATCACTACGTTTGTCACTCCCCACCAATTTGGCAGATAATTCTCTTCGATCATTTAGCTTTACAATAATTTCATCTGCTTCTGCTATCACGTGATAGTTGGTCACGACATAACCATCTTTTGAAACGATAAACCCTGATCCTAGAGAACTTGTGTCGTTGTCATTAGGGAAACCGCCACCATCTTTATCGAGAAAACGCTTCATAAGCTCATCGAGCATTTCATTTCTCTCACCTTCTCCGAAGAGCTCCTGCGGAAACTTTTTTGCCGATTTGGCGGTTTTCTTGGTACTAATATTGACTACAGCAGCACTGTGCTCTTCAACTAATTTGGTAAAATCCGGAAGCTCTGCAGACACAGAGAACGAGAACATTAAAAAACCAATTAAGAATATAGGAATTGTTTTTTTTATTGATTTTATCATCTGCAAGCCTCTCTGATTATTCCAACCAATCCTGATTAGAAAATACCGCTGTAAGTAGGGGGGTGTATTTAATTTTGTATGACGTCACTATCACTAGTGTAAAAATAGCTATAGTAAAGCTAATGGATTATATATCCAAAGTCATTATGAACTAGAAGGATTTATCAATATTATTTTATTGAGTAATTTTGGTTCAAATTGATGCGCAAGTGCTTTATTAGACAAGAGGCGCTTAACAAGAAATAAACTTAGAACAAAACCAGAGCAACCAAATAAGATGCTATACCCTTCGCTCAAAAAAAGCTTTCCCATTGCAGAAAAGAATAAAAGGCTCACCAAAGGTAATATATAAACCAACAAAGTCCCTAGGATGAGTTTTTCAGTCTTCAGCTCAACCATCACTCTATCACCTTTCTCAAGGCTCAATGTGTTCAATACTTTGAGCGATCGACCAGGTGAATTTGAAAAAAATGAAAAGCTAGAGCAACCTGACTGCGATGAACAACTTTTACAGGCTGAGTTATTAGTACTTAGATAAACAAAACCGTTATTAACATCATCTACTACTGCTTCTTCTTGAGTAAATTGCATTAGATAAGCGTTCCGTTTATTTTTTACGTAAGTTTTTCACTAGGTTTTTCAATGTGATCTCTGGCACTTCACCTACTGCAGTAATTCTATGCTTGCCCTTTTGTTGAGTAACAACATTTAGCGCCCCAGAATTTATCTCTACGGCTTCCATTGGTGTATTTCCCAAATATGGCGTTACAAAAACCGAAACAGTGCTTAAACCATCTGATAAGACATAATGTCTGGTATCACCATTGTTATTTTGTTCTTTTAAGTGAGGTGCTTGTTTAATCTCATAGCCCAGTGGTACCGTTTCAATGACCCAGCCATCTTCAAGAGAAGTATGACTCACCTGCCTTAGGACCTGCTTAGAAATGATCTTAGACGGTTTTTTAGTGATTGAATTTTGAATAGGATCTACCGTAGTAATCGAATGATCCAGAATAGCCGTTGTAGTACCTGTATTTGCACTTAAAGACTGCAGAGCACAATCACCTGCGGCACAGATAGAACTATTCGTTGCGGCCATACTTTCTGGCACTCTAATTTCAATTGTAGTAAACATAAACTGTTCAACAGGCTTATGCGACTTACCCACCAACATGTAATCCAGCAACATACCTGAAACCGTATCTATGCAATATTTTTGCAAATAACGCTGACGGTCTTTTGGTCTTGCCGTAATAATTCGACAAGGAATATTGGCTACGCGGTTTTCTCGCCCCATATCAAAAGAATATACTTTTTCCATCTCAGGTCGTATGCGTGGGATTGAAGATAATGAAAACCCTTTTAGCTCTCTTGATAGCTCGCTACCAGCCTCATTCAGCCTTACAACGCGTTCCCCTTCAACACCATTCACTACGGAATGATCAATATGCAAAGTAGACAGTGAGTTCCCTTGCAAGTATGCCAATGTACCTGTGTAGTTTAATTCGTGTAGCGCCTGATTCATTTTATTTAACAAATCAACGGCAGCTTTATCAGCAAATGCCGTAACTGGCAAAAGCATGGGGATAAGCAAAAGATATGTTAATTTCTTCATTTTTATTTTTTTCTTATTTTCCAAATAAAATCTAATCATTATTGGTTATCTGTGTAAGCAATGACTCGAACCGAAGGGACAAATGCAGCAGTTGAAGCATATTGCATGTGAGAATCCACATAGCGTTTCAATAAAGAGCGGGTTTGAGTATCTGCCTGAGCATATTCCTGAGTAGCAGCCATCGGCTCACTGTTAGTGTTTACATTATTAGATGCTAAGTCAGCAGCTGAAACCTGTTTTGCTGATGACATTTCGTTTTCGGTAAGCTGATCTTTTTGCGCAATCATTGTTTTACTAATCGCATTATTGCTAGCAACTAATGCAGAGGGCTCTGCCATTCTAGATTGCTGGAAATTTTGCAATCCTACGACAGCTACTGCCGCTACGGATGCGACTAAAGCAAAACTTCCTAAAGGCTTTATCCATGACTGTGAACGTGCACTCTGACCAGCGGCTACTTGAGCTATCTGGACATCATGGTATTGCTCTTCTTCTTCAATTTTTGCATGTATACCGGCAAGGAAACTAGAGTCTAAATTTAACATCGGTTTACCCACATCACTAGAGCGCATGGTTTCACCGATTAACGCATAAGTAGATAATTTATCTCGCAATGCATCGTTAGTAGACAACTCATCTAAAACACGTTTTTGCTCAAACGAACCAGCTTCATCATCAAGCAAAGCAGAAAGGTGTTCAGGCATTGAAGTTGGGGTTTTATTAGTTTCCATTGGTCACTTCCATTATATTCATGTTAATAGACAAGAATTTATTCACTTAGTTCGCATACATTATAATTTTTTACAACTTAAACGATGCTGAACTAAAATCCAGTCTATTTTGCTCTTACACAAGCATCTTAAATTTTGCCTATTAACGGCTCTAATTCACTTTCTATCGACTCACGCGCTCTAAATATACGTGAACGTACGGTCCCTATTGGGCAATCCATAGCATCAGAAATCTCTTCATAACTTAAACCTTCGAGTTCTCTCAACGTTATTGCAATGCGCAAGTCATCTGGCAATGCTTCTATCGCCTTATTAAGCGTATTCTTAATTTCATCAGTCATCATCTGATTTTCTGGGGTACTGATATCTCTTAGTTTGCCACCACCATCGTATTGTTCAGCTTCTTGCGCATCGATATCATCATCAGGCATACGACGGCTTTTAGAAACTAAATGGTTTTTAGCAGTATTGATGGATATCCTATAAAGCCAGGTATAAAAGGCACTGTCTCCACGAAAGTTCTTTAAACCTTTATAAGCTTTTATGAATGACTCCTGAGATACATCCATGGCGATATGGGGGTCGTGCACATATCGAGTGACAAGATTAATAACTTTCTGCTGATACTTTAAAACTAAAATATCGAAAGCTGCCTTATCCCCTGATTGTACCCTTCGCACCAATTCTAAATCTGTTTGATTCGCGCCCATTAGGGCTCTCTCCTATAAGGCGCTGCTGATAAGATAAGTGGAATCACTCGGTCTATTTTTTGCAAAAATGCCTTCACTTCTAAGTTATTAATTAAACGTATGATAATCTAATACGAACATATAAGGAATATTTGAATCAATCTATCACTTAAGCAATTTTTGATAAACCTAGACGAAATGAATTTTTATAAATAGTTGTAATAGATGAACGATTTGAGTACTACAATAAAATAATTATCTTAATCACCGTAATTTCAGAGTAAATACATGCATGATGTTTTGATTATAGGCAGCGGGGCTTCTGGCTTAACACTGGCCTTAAGCCTTCCAGAAACAATGAAAGTAGCCGTTTTGAGTAAAGAAGTGCTCACCGAAGGAAGCACCTTATATGCGCAAGGTGGGATATCAGCAGTACTCGACAAGAATGATTCCTTTAAATCTCACATTGAAGATACACTAGATTCCGGCGCCGGCCTTTGTATTGAATCCGTGGTTCGACATGTCGTTGAACAGGGTCCTGAATCAATCGACTGGCTATTAAAAGCAGGCGTCCCATTTACTCGAGAAGAAAACAAAGCCGATGGCACAGAAGGACTGCATCTAACTCGTGAAGGTGGTCACTCAAATAGACGTGTAGCACACGCTGCAGATGCAAGTGGTCGCGCTATCGAAACCACACTCGTTTCCATGGTCCGCGCCAGAAAGAACATAGAACTGTTTGAGCATCATATTGCTATCGATTTAATTACTACAAGAAAACTGCACCACAAAAGCCGATTAAATCATTCAATCGGTGCTTATGTTTTAGACATCAAGAATGAAAAAGTCATTACTTTCAAGTCTCAATATACTGTGCTTGCAACTGGCGGCGCCAGCAAGGTCTACCTCTATACCAGTAATCCAGATGGTGCTAGCGGTGATGGTATCGCCATGGGTTGGCGCGCTGGGTGTCGTGTAGCCAACATGGAATTTATGCAATTTCACCCAACATGCCTATACCATCCGCATGCTAAATCTAATTTAATTACCGAAGCCGTTCGTGGTGAAGGTGGACGATTACTATTGCCGAATGGCTCACGTTTCATGGACAAATTTGACCCAAGAGCAGAGCTTGCGCCAAGAGACATTGTCGCCAGGACCATTGACCATGAAATGAAACGATTGGGCATTGATTCTGTATTTCTTGATATCAGCCATAAATCGACTGATTTCATCATGGATCACTTCCCTAATGTTTATGCCATGTGCCAGAAGTTTGGATATGACATGAGCAAAGAACCTGTACCAGTAGTACCCGCTGCACATTACACTTGTGGTGGTTTAATGGTTGATAAATTTGGTCATACAGATGTTGAAGGATTGTATGCAATTGGCGAAACCACATTTACAGGTTTGCACGGCGCAAATCGCATGGCGAGTAATTCACTACTAGAATGCATTGTTTACGGCCAATCCTCAGCAGAAGATATTACTAAAAGACATGCTACAGATATCAACCAATTTGAAGACCTAACCATACCTGACTGGGATGAAAGTCGAGTAACTGACTCTGACGAGCGTGTTGTCATCAATCATAACTGGGATGAGATTAGGCGCTTCATGTGGGATTACGTGGGCATTGTGCGTACCACAAAGCGCTTGAAGCGCGCGCGAAATCGTATTGAAATGTTACTCAGAGAAATCGATGAATATTATTCAAACTTCCGTGTAACAAGCGACCTAGTGGAATTAAGAAATCTTGCAGAAGTCTCGAGACTAATTATCAGGTCTGCCCAGCAAAGAACTGAGAGTCGAGGATTACATTATAATTTGGACTTCCCTGATTTAGACCCCAAACTTAATCAGGTGAATAGTATCCTGGACCCAATGAAAACAAGCCGATAAAAATCGGCTTGTTTTCATTTTTAGAGCATTAATGCTTTGAAAGTTATTGTCACCCCCCTACTTTGAGGGAGTTTTTTTCGCTTCATTCTTTATATACCTAGGTGGCTAGGTATCTCCCAAAAAGTGTATTAAACACTTCCAAGAAGTACATCACCAGAGTAACCTTGGTTTTCAAGAATACGACGTAAGCGTCTGAGTGCTTCCATTTGAATCTGGCGTACACGTTCTCTTGTTAATCCAAGCTCTTCACCAACTTGTGCAAGTGTTGAATTATCATGACCATGTAGACCGAAACGTCTAACAATGACTTCTTGTTGCTTTGGTTCCAGCTGTGTAAGCCAACTTTCAACTGAGTTACATACCGCTTCATCATTGATGGATTCAGAAGGTTCTAGTTGAGACTCTTCTGAAACAAAATCAACTAAAGGGTTATTGCCTTCTTTTCCTATATTGATATCAAGTGAACTCACTCGCTCACCATAATGGAGTAACTTTTGAAGTTTCTCTACTGGCTTACCCAATGCTTCAGCAACTTCTGCAATTGTAGGCTCTTCACCACTTTTTTGAGTGAGTTGCTGGAACTTACGGTAATACTGATTGATTTCTTTATTAATATGGATAGGAAGTCGAATGGTACGAGACTGGTTCATCAGCGCACGTTCGATATTTTGTCGTATCCACCACGTTGCGTAGGTAGAAAATCTGAAACCACGCTCAGGATCAAATTTTTCAACGGCGTGAATTAGACCAAGATTTCCTTCTTCGATAAGATCAGGTAAAGGTAATCCACGATTCATATAACGACGTGAGATTTTCACGACTAATCGCAAATTACATACGATCATTTTTTTACGACCCAATGCATCTCCTTCTTTTGCTAAACGCCCGTACTTAACTTCTTCTTCAGGGGTCAACAATGGAGAGAACTCTATTTCTTTCAAATAAAGTTGAATGGCGTCGAGTTCCTTACGTGGAACTTTAGCTGGCTTAGGTTTATCAGCAATTAAATCTTCTTTTGACTTATCAAGACCAGCTTTTTGGGATATTTTCAGTTTCTTTGCCTCAATGAGGTCTGTTACATCACCATTGATTTCAGAAACATTATTTTTAGTTGTAGAAACACTTTCGAAAAGAACATCAGGGGCCGAATGTCCAGTTTGCATAGATCACACTCCAATCCTTTGGTGAAAATAACAATATACAAACAGTACATTCGCAAAGTTTAAATATTATTAATTTTCTTGGGGTAATAGTATTGCTACCATAAAATTTAAATTATCAAAAAAAGACATAACATCTTATACGGGGGCTGATAATTTAGCTCTTTTTAGCTTCGCTATTTTTTTCAACTTAAGCTTCTAAGCTGCGCAGCATTTGATTGAAGATAACACAATAATTACCATTAATTCTACCCTTTTAGGTATATAAGTTCCCACTATTGAAAACCCAATGGGATATTTTCAGTATTAATTGACTCAACTAAAGCTGAGATTAACCAGGTTTATTTGCCTGTTATATTTATGCAATATGTTTACCTATCAGATACCTAAGTCGATTATAATTTCGTCAATTAAACTTAATTCATTTTAGACTCAAATATGAACAACACACTCACTATCATCTGTAGAAGTATCTTTACTCTGTTTCTATTGTCTTTGTTAAGTTCAGCTGCTTATGCCTTCCCTAATAATAGCCTAAGGCCTGGTGGTGTAGCGGTTTTAAGCGTTGCCCCATCACACAATGCAAAGCCATACGTAAGCTACAACAATAAACCCATCGCTTTAGTTAAAGGACAACAGAACTGGCTTGCCATTGTCGGCATATCCTTAGATGCAAAAACCGGACAACATAAAATAGACATTAAAGATTCGTCAGGAAAAACGAGCATACAGAAATTTACAGTTAAGCCTCATAAATATAAAACCCAATACTTAACTATTAAGAATAAGAACAAGGTGAACCCAAATAACAAATCCATGAAAAGGATTGAACGTGAATTTGTTATGAAGAAAAAGCTAAAGTCTACCTTCTCTAACTCATCACCTAAACTAAACTTTATTCGACCTGTAGCCGGAAGAGATAGCGGAAGATACGGACTACGTCGAATTTTAAATAAACAAAAAAGAAACCCACATAGCGGCATGGATATCGCAGCCCCTCAGGGTAGATCTGTGAAAGCTACTGAGTCTGGCACAGTGTTGTGGGTTGGTAACCTCTTCTTCTCTGGCAATGTTATCTATATTGATCACGGAAATGGCGTTTTAAGCCTTTATGCTCATCTCAGTAAAATGAATGTTAAAAAAGGCCAACAAGTAAAACGTGGCGAAATTATTGGTAAGGTAGGAAAAACAGGTCGTGTCACCGGAGCGCATTTACACTGGACTGTTTTCCTGAACGGAAATGCTGTAGATCCCGCGTTATTCATAGCTAAACAGTAATTAATTATATCAAAACCCTCTTTTTACTAATTTTAAGTATTTGATATATTTAATGTTTTACAATTTATCTGCTTTTAATTGACAGTTTTTAATCTCATTCAGCTTCGATTCAGCCTCATAAAGGTATTCTATATACAACTTCAGCAGAGAGTCACTTTTCAAAGGGGTTTGTGGTGTGACTTTTGTTGATTGGGGAAACCTAGACTCCTAAAAATAATAAAAAAGGTTTGTATTCAAATACAACCGAATTAAGGAATCCTCCCTCAACTGCTGAACATAGTCACCGTTCCGAAAAATCGGCCAAATATTGGGGAGCTGGTTTGCTGGGCTAACACGATGACGGTTATTAGTCTTACGGGGGTATTACTGATAACCAAAAAAAAAAAAGCGAGCTTCGGCTCGCTTTTTTTTTATTTAAAATTTATCTTAGCGTAATTCTAGCGCTTCTTAAAATGACACCGATTTACACATAAAACCTATAACACTCTTTTCGGTGGCATTGTAATTGGAGACTTCTTCACACCATGCTCTACCGCCATCACTGCAGCAGTAATTCGAGAACTAATATTGAGTTTTCTTAGAATAGCTTTCACATGTAATTTAACCGTACCATCAGAGATACCAAGGTTTCTCGCAATAACTTTGTTACTCTGGCCTTCTGCCAGTAACGTCAGTATTTCAAATTCTCTGGGTGTTAACACAGCGAAAGGATCTTCCTTCTCAGACTTTTCCTGATTATCGCCCTGCACTGCACTTGCCAGTACCGGTGCAAGATCAGGCGCAACGACAGTTTTACCTGAAATAATATCCCGAAGCGCTACCACTAAATCGTCAGGTTCCATATCTTTTAGTAAGTAACCCTGAGCGCCATTTCTTAAAGCCCCAACCAAATCACTTTCATCACTACTTGTGGTAAGCATCGCGACAGGAAGATCAGGATGTGCAGCTTTAATGACCTTTAACACACTTATGCCGTCCATTTCTGGCATACGCATATCAAGCAATACGATATCTAGTTGCTCATCATCAATTATTTTCACACCTTCCGAGCCATTACCCACATCAGCAACAACATTGATTTTTCTTCGAGTAAGCAAGTCACGCAAGCCAGCACGAAATAAAGTGTGGTCATCTATCAATAATATTCTTTCGTTCATATCTTTTTGTACTCAGTTTGTACTCGGGTGTATTTTATTCAAAGTCTACTTTTTGAAAATAAAATCTCATGCAATAAAGAGATAACGTTTCTTTAACGTTTATCTATTTCAAATTTTATCTATTTCAAACTTTCTCTATTTCTTAAAGGTGTTCAAGGTAACGGGGTTCGCATCTACATCAAAATTAAGCTGCAATAAAGTCCCTTCACCGCCATCACTTTCAAATTGTATTTCACCATTTATTCTTTCAGCTCTCTCATTCATTATCGAAAGCCCAAGATGGTCTCCCGTCTCATTATTCTGTTCAGACCACTCATCATTCAAACCTACGCCATCGTCTTCAACTAGCACACTGCAATGTCCTTCTTCAGTGCTGGTCATGAGAATACGTACATTTTTAGCATTGGCATGTTTCTTAATATTGGCTAAAGCTTCCTGCACAATTCTAATCACTTCTACTTCAGTATCTCGAGACAGCGTTTTCAGATTCCAGTTGTGATAGAAGAATGTATCAGCGCCTGTTTCTAATTTGAAACGGCCAACAACTCGTTCCACTGCCCGTACCACGCCTTTACCATCAATCGGCGCCCTGAAGTGCGTAATTAGACTTCTCAGTTCAGCATAGGCTTCATCTATTGTGCTTTCCAAACCTTCTAATTCATGCCAGATGACTTCTTCATCACCCTGATTTAAAGAGTCATCCATGAGACGTACTTTAAATCTTAATGAAGCCATGGTTTGCGCCAGCGAATCGTGTAACTCATGCGCCATGCGGGTTCTTTCTTCGATGATTGAAAGCATTCTCGCGTCTTCTTCAACACCAGCTTGTTCTATGGCCATACCAAGATGCTGACCGATACTGACCAGAAGTTCATGTTCTCCCTCAAGGAAATCGTGGTCTTTTCTGTGCACAAAAAGATTATAAACACCCAACGTTTTGCCGCGATATTGCAAAGGTATCGCCAGCATTTCGATATCTTCATCGCTTTCGAAAAAGTTTTGACCAACCGTCAAAGCACACTGAGTTACATTTGTATTTACCATCACACTAGCATCGATTAATGCCTTACCACATAGGCAATCTGGCGCTGGCAAGGTGTCTTCTAGTGCAATGATTTCATCACTTAAACCAATGCTGGCAACCAGGCGCATCTGATTTTCTTTATCCAGCAATCTCACCGTTGCAGCTTCAGCTTTAACGACCTTTCTGAGTGTGTGTAAAAACCGCTGCAATAAATCTTCTAAATTATTCGACTTATTGATGGTTGATGAAACATCATATAAAACATCGAGATAATATTTTTTCTGCTCTATGCGTTCTGCCTGGCGCTCAAAACGTTGCTGTTCAAATTTTGCCAGTGATTCGTAATCTTCAGAAATTTTGTTTACGTGCATGCGAAGACCTTCAGAAGGACACCGCGAAGAACGAATTAACATACGAGAGGATAAATCGCCCTGCAACAAGCCATTTGCCCAATCAGTAAGATCGGTGCAGAACAGATTGAATTGACGCCACATCAAATACAATAGGCCAAGCACTCCAACACCTGAAACCACCCATAAAAAAGTCATTAAAGGCGCTACCCATGTTGGTGCTTCATCATGACTAACAGCCCAGAAGTAAGTTGCGCCAATAATCACAAAGAAAATAAACAAAATAGAAAAAACAGTACGAGCAATCAAAGGCAGTTTGATTAATTCCTCTGGGATCTGGTAATTATCTTCTCGTGCTTTTTCCTTCATTTCTTCTCGTCCATTAGAAGTAGAAGCATCTTCAGTAGCAGTCTCGTTTCGACTTTCACTGTCATTGCCTGTGTTATCAACAGCTTTAATCGGAATATGAATGGAATTTTGTTGTGCCATAGTAAGCCGTTTTACTCAGTAGGAGGCTTGAAATTAGGATCATTAGGATTCAGAAAAACAATCTCATGCTTACCACCAATTTCCACATAATCCATTGTCATACCGCCTATAAGTGGCAGGGTGGCAGCATCAACTACGAAACTAATGTCTTTTTCGACAAAGCTTTTATCGCCTGGATGCGTATTATCATCAAACCCCATGTTGTAATGAAAAGAACCATCAGGCTGCACTTTTATCGCTATTCTTAAAGGCAGAACATCAGCGCCCATTTGCTCCAATGAAATCATCACTTGTTTTGCGGCATTGTCTGAAATTTTGATCATAATATGACCCTCCTTTTTCTTAACTTTTACTTTGTTCTTTTTTAGCTACATTGTTTAGCTACATTGTTTAGCTATATTTGTTTAGCTATATTTTTTCAACTGTCTTAAGACCCTCACCAAGAAGGTCATTAAGAATATCTTGATTATCATCTTGTCTATTAGAGCTCACGTGTTCCTGTACAAAATTAACAAACCGTTTTGCCCATTGAAAATTATCTGTATTTCTTAAATGAGAATAATTGGCGAGTAGGTTTTTATAAATCCACCCATCTTTATCGCCGGTGATACCCACACCTCGATGAACATTATAGGCGTATTCGCCATGACTTGAGATATTGACCAAACGTGAATAATGAAACTCGTGTGCTTTAATTAGCGAGTTACTGATACTGTCTTCGTCGCCAGCGCTATCAACTTCTCTAAGATTCGCTAATGCGGAATCGTGATTAATCTTACCCCAGGGCATTTTGGTTGTTTCTTCCAGTTCAACATATCCTCTTCCCTGAGGTTTTCTATGCATAATCGTATCAGCAGAAATCACTCCTACCATATCTGATTTTTTACCGTTCCACTCTAAACTGCGGGTCAGGTACATCAAACCGCCACACTCTGCATAGGTCGGCATACCGGCTTCGATAGCATCATGAATACTGTTTCGCATCGATACATTATCTGACAATTTCTGCATTTGAGTTTCCGGAAAACCACCCCCAATAAACAAACCATCCAGATCATCAGGCAAGCTTTTATCGTGAAGTGTATTAATACTTACTAGTTCTGCTCCGGCTGCCATAAATGCCTTTTTATCGTCGATATAATAAAAACCGAAGGCTTCATCTTCACAAATACCGATGCGCACTTTTGGCTGCTTAGAGCAATGGCTTTGTCGGTTTTTACTAGTAACATCTTTTTTAGATATGGATGTGACTGGGGTAATTTTCGGAGCAGACTGCGCAATTTCAATGAGCTTATTGAGGTCTACAGAATCGCTCACTATTTGTGCAATGTCGGAAATTTTCTGGTCAGCTTGATGATCTTCGTTACTCGGCATTAATCCAAGATGCCTTTCATCGAGCGTCATAGCTTTATTTTTTCTGACCATACCAAGAATGGGTATATCAGTATATGTCTCTGTTATTGCTCGCAGTTTTTCTTCGTGGCGTGGGCCACCGGTTAAATTAAATATCACGCCCGCGATATTTACATCGGGATCAAAGAGTCGATATCCTGCCAATAATGGCGCTACGCCGCGTGTTACACCGCGGCTATCAATCACTAAAACAACAGGGCTTTGTGTGAGTTTTGCCACTGCGGCATTGCTATCGCTACCGTCTAGAGCAACACCATCGTACAAACCTTTATTGCCTTCAATAATACTGATATCTGCATTGCGGCTGTGTTCTGTGAGTGTGTCCAGAATTTCTTGTTTTGACTGCGTATTAAAGTCTAAATTATAACAACCGACCAAATCGTCTGATTCCATTCGATTTTTTAAAGCGATACTAGATAAACCACTCGCACGCGCCAACCACAGTGGGTCTATATAATCGGGACCTTTCTTGAAAGGTTGGACTTTTAACCCCTGTTTAGAAAGCGCTGCACACAAGCCAATCGATATCGTGGTCTTACCCGATGATTTATGCGCTGCTGATATATAGATTCTAGACATATCAGCATATACTACATTAGTATTCGCTAATATAGAAGTAAATACTTTATATTGTGCCGAAAATCAGAGGGATGACGATATCAGTATCAATCGCATTTTGATAAAGGCACCCCCCTACTTTAAGCGGCTTTTTTATTTTGCTAATTAAAACACCCTTAGGAATTTATTCAGCGCTACAGGATTTTTATCTCTAAAGCATTCGACGAGAATTGAATACCATCCCAGCCATTTTGCATAAAATTACGGATATTCTGGTGATTATCAGCGTCAGGGTTTTGCAACACATCTTCACGATAAAACGCACCGAAACAGGCTAGCGTCTGTTCTTTTGATAAACCATTTAGTTGAGCAAATGCGAATAATTTACACGACCCCTGATTTTGATCAGCTGCATTTTGCAAATCCCCATTACTAAACGCTGTGGGCGTGAAATCATAGTGCGTTTCGATCAATGACATCAGGTCATTAAACTCAAGTGTTTCCGGGGAAGTTTTTACCTGTTCAATATATTCTGCTATGTCCATCTGCTCATCCTTATATTCATTGATAAATTAGCGCAGTAAGCTAACACAGTTTTTGATAAAATACAGTGCAATTACATCGGATTTCATCCAACTAAAAGGCTAGCTATGCATACTAAAGAAGTATTCTATCGCGGCAAAAAACTCGGGCATGAAGATCGAATGTTGCCCGCTGTCTCCTATAACGCCATGCGTACTCTGTTAGCATACTCGGACCTTGATAACAGTGAATCATCAGGCATTTTCCTGCCGATTCGATCGATGCAATATATGGCAGTCATCGACCAACAAGAAATAATTTTTGTCGATGGTTTATGCGCCAAAAAATCCATTGAATTAGCATGGCGTAAATTTCACCCTCAGCAACGCGAAAACTTAATCGATCCTGTTCCTTACCGGATGAGTTATTACGATGAGAAAGCGCTGGAAACCATGAAACGAATCCAATGGGAATTTAACAAAGCACTACAAGTAGAATTGGAAAAGATGAAAGATCAGTACCCAAAAAGTAAAGCGGATGTGATTACTCTCAACACATACAAAACTTAGGTTGATTTCATATCTTTTAATATATCGTCTCTAGATAAAGAAACCCACCCCCCTACTTTGGGGCACTTTATTTGCGCGTTGTCATTTTAGCAAGAGTTCCAATGTGCGGTTGCTGGCTTCTAAGGCTCCTTCTAATAAGCCATTGTGCCCTAGGCGATGATTTGCCGATTCGGTCCCTGACCAGATTAAACGCCGACCAAAATTACTTTCCGCATAATCACTCATGGATGATGTCGCATGACCAGCGCTCATTGATTGGTCAATATCAGTGGCAGTAAATGCTTCCTGCGCCCAATCTTGCAATACAACATCAACCGGACTCGCCGCTTTGTCACCGAATAACCGGGTCAACTGATCAATAGCGGCTTGACAGATTTCCTCATGTTTTCCTTTACGGTAACTTCCGGGTACTCCAACAAATCCGAATAAGGCATATCCTGTTTTGCTCTTTTTATCGCACTCTTTATTGTCCTTAGAGCTATTAGCATCTGTCGAGGCATCATGAATTTCACGTAAAGGGCCTAATTGACTCACTGCGTCGCCCGATAATCCCTGTTCTAACCAAAACGCTGAATCGTATACCGCAATGAATTTTGCATGACCTGCCATCCACGTTGAATAACTGTTCAACTCGGTCACTCTTGATTCTGATAGCGGAGGAGTAAACTCAATCGCTGACATGGCAATGCGCGTCGGTAACGCAAAGACGATTTTATTGCTGGTGATTTGGTAACTGCTTTCTTCGTTATTTTCTTCACTCGACAGTTTACGATTAGCATTATCAACAACGGTGGTGACGATCTGATTGTCCAGATATTCCACATGCGTTACTTGAGAATTTAAGCTGATATTCTCATCGTCTATGTGATCTTTCAGCGTCGATATGATTTGACGAATTCCGCCTTTTAATCGATAAGCCCCTTCCATGGAAATACCGTAAAAACCTTTTTGGATAGTACCCTGCTGGTCTTCATAAACGGCCTGACCACTTCCCTGTTGCAGAAAAACAGAATCATTCAAGCCGAGCTCATTTATGAGCTTTTCCATCTGTGTTTGCCCCGGCCAAAACCATGAGGGACCAAGATCATAGGCGGGTTTATCTGCCGCATATTGATTCGAAGACTCTGAATCTAACACAGCGTAATTTTTTGATAATATCCGGCCACCGAGTCGCTCTCTCGCCTCGATCAACCTAAAAGCTATTCCTTCTTTTTGCAGCTGGTAGGCGCTATGTAAGCCGCTAATTCCGCCGCCAACAATCAGTATTTCTGTGTGCATATTATTTTTTTCATCATAATCAGTCTCAACCTTCCTTATATAACGTAAAATTGTAATGCATAGTAGCGCTAACTATCATTGAAACGATTCTTATCTTATATTGGAGTCAAAGTAGAGTTGAACTGACACTAGAGCGGAGTCAAAAAAATAATGGATGTAAACGCTGATTTTTCTAAACGTATCATGCTTCACAGTGATGAAATCGACTGGGAAGACTCCCCCATGAAAGGAGTAGTAAGACGCAGACTAGACCGCGTCGATAATGAAGCCGATCGTGTGACGACGATTGTGCGTTATGCACCAGAAAGCAGCTTTTCACCACATGTTCACACTGGCGGTGAAGAGTTTATCGTTTTGGAAGGCATCTTCGAAGATGATTATGGCAACTGGCCAACCGGCTCGTATATTCGTAACCCGCCTACATCGAAACATAAACCAGGCTCTAAAGATGGCTGCATTATCTTTGTGAAGCTGTCCCAATTTCAACCCGATGATCGCACCTTTGTGCATATTGATATAAATAAAATAGGCTCGGTTTCAGATGCTGATAGAGCTGGGGTTAAAGTCACGCCTTTATACAAAGATAGTTACGAAGATGTGCGCGTAGAATACTGGGAAGCAAACACAAACATTGAAGTAGACGCATCTGGTGGAGCAGAACTTTTCGTTTTAGACGGAGGCTTTACAGAAAGTGGTGACGAGCTTCGCAAAGACTCCTGGTTACGCGTTCCGGTGAATACTACCGTTACTGCAAAAACCGGCGATCAAGGCGCGAAGGTCTGGATTAAAACAGGTCATTTAGTGTCACCTGTAAACGGATAAAATTAAGCCAAATTAGATCTTGGAATGAGTTAAAGGCACCCCCACCTTTGGGGCACTTTTTTAAAGCCTGATTACACATCATCATTTACATTAAGCGGTTAAGCTCGCAAACAAGGTTGGTAATTGTTCAGGCAATTTATCTACCTTGTCGATTATGGTGTAGTTATTCGCACCGAAGATTCTTTTCACATAATCATCCGCTTGCGGATCTAACGTCAAACAATAAGTTAAGACACCTGTCGCATAAAGTTCTTCAACAGCTTTTTTGGTGTCATGACGTAAATGCTGTGGATCGCGCTCGTCGATATCTGCCGGCTCACCATCGGTGATCATCAACACCAGCTTGCGACGTTCTGGCTGCTTTAACAGGTGGTTACCTGCGTGACGTAATGCAGCACCCATTCGAGTCGATAAGCCTCCTTTCATTCCAGCCAAACGTGATTTAGCATCATCATCAAAATGCTGATTAAAATCTTTAAAGCGATAATACTGCACATCATGACGCCCATCAGATGCGAAACCATGAATCGCAAAGGGATCACCAATGCCTTCTATGGCGGTTGCGACTAAGGTCGATGCTTCTCGTGTTAGCTGTAAAACGGTCTTTTCAGAACCATTCATGGGCTCATTGGTGGATTCCGATAAATCCAGCAATAGCACCACAGAAAGATCACGGGTTTTTAATACATTACGCATCGTGATTCGCGTATTAGGTTGCTCCCCCATTCGTATTGCAATCATCGCATCAATCGCTGCATTGATATCAACTTCGTCGCCGTCTTCCATATTCCGCTGGCGTTGCACACCTTCCGGTGTCAGCAAGTCGATAATTTGTTTGATACGGTGCGCGACTGGTTTGTATTCATCAATGATTGACTGGATATCTTCGACATGACCACGCGGCTGTCGACGTTCATAAACCGTGGCCCAATCAGGACGATGTAGCTGAATTTGATAATCCCATTCCTGATAATGGAAGGGATCAGAAACCGGCTCTTTGCCCCAGGCATCATTGAAGCTTGCTGCATCGTCGGTTAAATCATCTTCATAAAAACGCATCACATCTTTATTGGTCCAGATTTCTTGCGCATCATCACCCGCCAGTTCGCAATCCACCTCATGCGCCATCATCAGTGCGCTCACTTCCCGCCTGACTTGCTGCTGACTGGCTGGCAGATATTCAAATTCAACGTCACTTGTGAATTCTTCAAACTCCCAGACATAACGATTATCGTCACGATATGGAATATCAATACGTTCGAGTATTCGAAGGCTGGGCACTTCTTTTCGTTGAGAAAACAAGTTAAAGATGTCCAGCCCGAGATTCCAGCAAAATGTGTTGTTGTCCTGATTTTCCGAGATCCCTGCATGGAAACTTTTGGCAAGAGCATTGAGTTCTTCATCATCCGATGTGATGTTTTCATCCAGCAACATCAAGGAAAAGTGGACTAAAATAGGCATGGTCGGATGTTCTGCCTGCGTATCTTGCTCGTCACTATTAGCGGCTTCTTGCATCATTCGACGCCATAGTTTTTTCAGACCGGGAAAATCATTTACAGCTTTATATTCGATACGCGCATCTTCAACCAAACCAATAAAGAACATCTGCGCCGGACTCAGTCCTTCAGCTGAAATAGGCTCGGATGAATACATGATATGCGAAGCCATGTGCGCCGCCGTTGCACGATACACTTCCAGACCCGCGATATCACCATAATCATCCAGCGCATCGGGCAAGTACAAAATACGGTGTTCAATATAGGGACGAAAATCAGCAAAATCGGCTCCCGTGGGACGTAAGAAAAAATCCCTACCCCACAAAGCACGCAGATAAAAATTGAGTTTTCTTTGGGTTTTGATAAACAGAATGCCACGTCGTTCTTTTTGTAACATGGCACGACTATCAGCAGACTCAAGATCAAAATAAGCCGTGAGATTATTAAAATCACGACGATACGCCTGCGCCCCAAAATTTGCCCAACGGCGTAAACCACTCAAGGTTAATTTAGAGAGCAATTCATCCATGTGATTCAGCATTGGACGCACACCACGAGAAGCGGTAGAGGCCAATTGATGCACCAGCGTTAAGTAGCCACGAAACAGTTCTGCATCGCCTAGATTGCGCGCAGCACTGGGCATACTGGCAAATAAGAGAGAAACAACTTCAGCCGAAGTCATTGAAGATAATTTTAGTGCAGCCGTTAAACAATCGCCGATTACATCTTCGCCACACTCTTTGGCAACCAGTGGCATTTCCTGAATGTACGAGATAACTACGTCATGCCCGCGCCCTAAATTACACAGACTTTTTGCGCCATCCATATAGGTTTGCAAACCGGACGGAGACATTACACGTGAGGCTTCCTGAAAAGTACCCTCTAACACTTCCCTCACTTCTGGGGCGGCATCAATCAGGAATTCTTCGTAGTCTTCGAGTTTTATTGACATATTTTTATCTCATTCACCAATGTAATGTTGGTTACCTGAAGGTAAAGGTCTACCCAAAGAAAGTTTCCACTGCGGCATTCAGTGTATCGCGCATATCAGGGTCATCCGTTAACGGTGTTACCATCGTCATACTACAAGCCGCTAGTGGTGACACGCCTTTTGCAATCAACTGCCCCGAGTAAACCAGTAAACGCGTTGAAATACCTTCATCCAAACCATGGCCTTTCAAGTTACGTGCACGGTGTGCAATTTGTACTAATTTCTCCGCCGTCTCCACATCAACACCCGATTCTTTCGCCACGATACTGACTTCGATTTTCTCTTTAGGGTAATCAAAGTCCATTCCACCAAAACGTTGTTTGGTCGATTGCTTTAAATCTTTCATTAAACTCTGGTAGCCAGGGTTATAAGAAATAACCAACTGAAAATCAGGATGGGCCTGAATCAACTCGCCTTTTTTATCCAGCGGTAAACTCCGACGATGGTCCGTTAAGGGATGGATAACTACGGTGGTGTCTTGTCTGGCTTCAACGATTTCATCCAGATAACAGATGGCACCGATTCTGGCGGCAGTCGTTAATGGCCCGTCTTGCCATTTTGTGCCATCCTTATCGAGAAGAAAACGTCCTACCAAATCAGAGGCTGTCATGTCTTCATTACAGGCAACGGTAATTAAGGGCTTGCCTAATTTCCATGCCATGTATTCAACAAATCGAGATTTACCGCAGCCTGTTGGGCCTTTAATCATCATCGGCATCCGAACCGCATACGCTGATTCATATAATGCGATCTCTTGATCTACCGGCTCATAGTAAGGCTCATCATTAATGATATATTGATTGGCATCTACGATATTTTCAGTAATGGACATCGTTACTCTCTCTAATTCGTGAGATCTTCTGTGATCTACTGTTAATATATTTGTTAGCTTGGTTTAACAGAAAGGAGAGAATGAGAGTACTCCCAGAATAAAACTAATCTTCATCCTCTGTTTCTACTTCACCACTCCAGCCTGCGGCACGTGCTTCTGCGATAGCTTTATCATGTATCCGCTGATGTTTCTCAAAGAGTTCAGGGGGTAACTGGCTCACTAAACAACCGTATTTGTCCCACTCTTTATTCACTTTATCCAATAAAGAATCAACGCCTGCAAAATTCCAGCCTTCACAGGTTTCGCTTTCTTCAATCAGTCCAAAGACCCATGCATCGCGAATGATTTTGCCTATGGTGGTCATTCCACCATTTACTTCTTTGTCGATACCAACGTATTTATCTGGTCTAGCCATAGTATTCTCATTGTTAGTTTTTAAGATCAAAAAACATTTATATAAATACCCGACAGTAAACTCAACTGAATCCTTATTGAATCTTTATTTAAATAATTTCTAAAAATGCCTCTGCCAGAATCTGACTTAACTGTATGTCAGAACTAATCTGACAGAGGCACATTTATCTAAACGCTATACAGATTTGCCGCGGTGAACAACCATCGCAGCGCCTGCAGACTGGGCGAAATTATCAAAGCCCAGTAAGCGCACATGATTTTCTGGATGCGCTTTATGACAGGCCTCTATCTCAGCCATAATTGCATCGACATCGGTTTCACCAAACATTGGCAATTTCCACATATACCAGTAATTGCTAATCGCATTTTCTGGCTCCGTATGTTCGATACCCGGGTTCCAGCCTTTATCTACAATATATTGAATTTGTGCACGAGCTGACTCAGCACTTAAAGGTGGTAGATAAGAAAATGTTTCAAATTTTCGGCTTTGTGCAGCATCGCTTAAGCTCGAATTGTAATCTTGTACATCACTCATGTGATTTACTCCAAATAATTAATTTTTAACGTAAAAAAGTTGAATAGTGCGTTCTGGCAAGGCGCGAAAAGGAGAGTGTATAAAATATACATGACCCTTTTCAGCAGCTCTTTATACCAATGTCGCCAGAGCGCGCTAGATGAAATTGTTACTTGTGGGCAACGTCGATTTTGTCGACAGTATCAAATTCGAATTTGATCTCTTTCCAGGTTTCCATCGCAATCTTCAGTTCAGGACTATGTGCCGCCGCTTTGGTAAGGATATCTTTACCTTCTTTCTCCAGCTCGACACCCATATTACGTGCTTCAACACAGGCTTCTACCGCTACCCGGTTAGCTGCCGCACCTGCCGCATTACCCCATGGGTGACCTAATGTGCCGCCACCGAACTGCAAACAGGAATCATCGCCGAAGATGCTAACGAGCGCAGGCATGTGCCATACATGGATACCACCGGAAGCAACGGGGATAACGCCTGGCATTGAGCCCCAATCCTGATCGAAGAAAATACCGCGTGAACGATCTTCCTTGATGAATGAATCTCGCATAATGTCGATCCAACCCAAAGTAGCATCTCGGTCACCTTCCAACTTACCAACAACTGTTCCGGAGTGAAGATGATCACCACCAGACAAACGAAGAACTTTAGTCAGTACGCGGAAGTGAATACCATGATGCGGATTACGATCAAGTACCGCATGCATCGCACGGTGAATATGTAACAACATGCCGTTGTTTTGACACCATTGTGCAAGTTGCGTATTTGCTGATAAACCGCCGGTTAAATAGTCATGCATAATGATCGGTGCACCTATTTCTTTGGCGTATTCTGCACGACGCATCATTTCATCTGATGTGGGAGCGGTAACGTTCAGATAATGACCTTTGCGCTCGCCAGTTTCTGCTTCGGCTTTATGGATGGCTTCCATTACAAAGTCAAAACGATGTCTCCAACGCATGAATGGCTGTGAGTTTACGTTCTCATCATCTTTGGTGAAATCCAGGCCCCCACGAAGACCTTCGTAACAGGCACGTCCGTAGTTTTTCGCGGATAAACCCAACTTCGGTTTGATCGTACAACCTAATAGTGGACGTCCGTATTTATTCAGAATATCGCGTTCAACCTGAATACCCTGTGGTGGACCATTACACGTCATAACATAAGCGACTGGAAAACGAATATCTTCCAAACGAAGCGCACGAAGTGCTTTAAATCCAAATACATTACCTACCAGAGAAGTCAGTACATTAACGACCGAACCTTCTTCAAACAAATCGATTGGGTAAGCAACAAAACCGTAGAAGCAGGTATCATCTCCCGGTACATCTTCGATCGCATAACAACGACCTTTGTAATAATCAAGATCTGTTAGAAGGTCAGTCCAAACCGTTGTCCATGTACCTGTCGAAGATTCTGCGGCTACCGCTGCAGCCACCTCTTCTCTTGGTACACCATCTTGTGGAGTGATTTTAAAACAAGCCAGTATATCGGTGTCTTTTGGAGTGTAATCGGGTGTCCAATACGTTTCTCTGTATTCTTTTACACCGGCATCATATTGCTTAGCCATAGTTGCGTTTCCTATCGTTTGATTAGTCTTTAATTAAAAAATTTATCTTTATCGTTGTGTCTGTTTTATTCCTTTTTTACGTTGGAATTACTGAAAAACAAATCACATCTAAATGACATTTTCCTTAAGAGCGAGATCATTCTGTAATAATTTATCCATAAACGAAACTAAATATTAAACCCCTCTAATATAAGAATTGCTTATGTTAAAATATCGGCGTAAGATAATTAGAGAAGTCGGTATTTTCTAATCCGCTATCTGACTTTTACGCTAAGAAAAAATAAAAGAGGAGAACCGCTATGGCACATATTTCAATGCGTCAAATTCATATCTTCGATTCAGTCGCTCGTTATCAGAGCCACACGCAAGCCGCGCAAAAATTGCACATGACGCAACCCGCCGTTTCAATGCAGATGAAACAATTAGAAAAAAATCTGGATATTGAATTATTCGAAAGACACGGCAAAAAACTCAGCCTCAGTGATGCAGGTCAGCAACTGCGTGAATACAGCAAAGAAATCATTCAGGGTTATGAGAACATGATGGACTTTGTAGACAAAATCAAAGGCTGTCATACAGGGCATTTGACGATTACCGTCGCCACCACTGCGAATCATTTCACCACCCGAATTCTTTCTGCATTTTCCAAAAAATACCCGGATGTCACTATCAGTCTGGATGTCACCAACCGTCGACGCATACTCGAACAGCTAGAAAATTACGAACCCGATCTGGTGATCATGGGCGAACCGCCTAAAGGTCATGGCCTGAAATCAGAACGGTTTATGCCAAACCCATTGGCGATCATTGCATCACCTGAACACGCCTTGAAAGACAAAAAGAACCTTAAATTAAAACAGGTACAGAAGGAAAAGTTTGTTGTACGAGAAAAAGGATCCGGCACACGCGGTGCAATCGA
The DNA here is from genome assembly GCF_004339015.1 of Cocleimonas flava. Classification (GTDB taxonomy): domain Bacteria; phylum Pseudomonadota; class Gammaproteobacteria; order Thiotrichales; family Thiotrichaceae; genus Cocleimonas; species Cocleimonas flava. The sequence goes on from NZ_SMFQ01000004.1 coordinate 400,657, forward strand.
AAGACACTTTTCTGAAAATGGATTAGTCTGTGAAACGACACTCGAAATGAGCAGTAACGAGGCGATAAAACATGCGGTTTCAGCCGGATTCGGTTTGGGCATAGTGTCGTTACATACCGTAGAACTAGAACTGGCCAATAATCATTTAATAACGTTAGATGTAGAAGGATTTCCGCTACAAAGACACTGGCACCTGGTTACCCGAGAGGGAAAAGCAATATCCCCTGTTGCGGAGGCTTTTCGGACCTTTGTTTTAGAAGAAGCAGATAAATTTGTGTATTACGATAAATGAGTGAATGAGTAAGTAAGTAAGTAAGTAAGTAAGTAAGTAAGTAAGTAAACAAATAAATAAGTAGATTAGCCCCCCCCTACTTATAAGCCCTTTTCTTGTGGTTGATCTAACCTATTCCATCGACATTTCCTTCGGAAACTACGATGGACTTTGTTGGCTCTTGGTGAGCCTAACAAAGTCACCCCCCTACTTTGAGGCCGTTTTTTTTTACGGCCATTTGTTTTAGCAATGACAACTCTATTGCTTACTCACGGAATAAAGGCTTATTTCACCGGAAGCATATTTAGGGAAAAATTAGCAATCTCCTGCAATTCCTGTTTGCTTTTACCGGTACGCGCGTGAACGGATAAACCATAGATAACAGCCATCAGATAGCCTGTTATTTCTTTCAGGTTGGCTTCTTCTGTAAATTGACCTTCTGCTATTTTCTGTTGCAGAAAATTAGAAATCATTTCCTCATGCATCGCTTGCTTTTTTTCCATTAACGCGGACATATCATCCGGAAAACCCACTCCGCCAGATTCACAATGGCTCTTAACAAAAAAGCAGCCACCCGGATTTTCATCCCCCGCTTGTATTTCGATAATTTTGTAAATGTAAGCACGCAATGCATCTTTAACAGGAATCGCTTCACCCTCAGAAAGGGTCTGGCTTAATGGTGATGCATATTCAGATAGGTAGCGCTCCAAGGCTGCTTCAAACAACTTTTCTTTATTGCCAAATGCAGCGTAAAGGCTTGGCTTATTTATACCTAGCTCGGTTGTTAGATCGCTTAGCGATGTTCCTGAATAGCCATTCTTCCAGAACACACGCATGGCTTTATCCAATGCTTCATCTTTATCGAAAGTTCTTTTTCTTCCTGCGCTCATATATTTCTGCGTCCAATAGTTCTTATTCAGTCGTTAACTACGATGTATCAATTCTTTACAGCGTAATAAATTATGCTTGACATAATGTACCGAGCGGTAAAGAATGTCAAATATGTACCGAACGGTACAGATATATTTTATAAACAATTTAATTCAATGAATGGACTAAAACGTCCTGGAGAAAAAACATGTCACGCGAAAAACTAGTATCACTTGAAGCAGTAAACCCTGAAACAGCGACAGGACGAGCCAAAGAATTATTCGATGAAGCTAAATCAACAGTCGGTTTTGTCCCTAATATGTACGCCAACATGGCGAATAACACTGCCCTGCTAGATACCTACTTTCATGGTTACGGAAAATTCCACGAAGGAAGTGGCCTAAGCTCGCAGGAACAGGAAGTCATTTTCCTTGCGATTAGCAGCACCAACAATTGCGAATACTGCATGGGTGCTCACAGCATGATTGCTGACAAAATGTCTGGCGTTCCAGCCGATGTGCTTCAAGCTATCAGAGCAGGAAAAGAAATACCGGACGCTAAATTAGCAGCATTAGATGCCTTTACACGTGAAATGGTGACATCAAGAGGCAATCCAGACAAAGATGCGATTGCGGCATTCCACGCAGCAGGTTATGAAGATAAAGACATGCTTGCGATTGTATTGGCGATTTCCGTTAAAGTGATCAGCAACTACTCTAATCACCTATTTGCCTCACAACTGGATGATGCATTTGCTGCATACAGCTGGCCTGAGTAAATTATTCATCTTTGTTTTGATCCATTGAAATAGAACAAAGCAAGTTACACCCCCCTACTTATGGGCACTTTTTTAAAAAAGTGCCCATAAGTAGGGGGGTGTATTTTTTTGTGTAATATCTTAAAACATCCAATAACAAAGACATCAATGTTCGCTAATCTCAGATAAAAACCCTGATGATTGATTCATCGTCTCAAAAATCATTTCCCTGAGACTTTTCCCATACCGACACCAATTTTTCCAAGCCTTTTGATCTACGTCATTAAATGACTAGAAATCAAATTAGTTCTCATAAATTTTCACATTTCATGCACATTTCAGACTTATATTTGGTGTGTGCGGTAATGAGTACCTTGCTTGTTCAATGTACTTATTCTGATAGCAAATTGGATGAAAATCATGATAACTCAATCTTCAGTGTTAGAAAAATTCGGCTTACAGTATCCGTTTAAATTCAATAAAAAAAGCAAACTGGCATTAGGTTATTTTTGCCTAATGTTGCTTCCATTCCTCGCGACCTTTAGTCTGGATATGGCAGATAAAACAACTTATGCCACTATCCTGACCACGGTAAATGTGCTGGCAATGATGGCTTTTTATATGCAGTTCCCCTTAGTCAGCCGCTTAAAGTCATTTAGTCTATTTGCGAATATTGACTGGAATATCACCCACCATAAAAAAATTGGCCTTTGGCTTGGCATTATCTTCCTGCTACATCCTGTGTTGATACTCGCGCCGCGATTTTTGGTCTCATTTGATGATGGTATGCACAGCCTTGTTTCAGTCATCACTGCGCCTCAAATGCTCACGGGGATTATTGCCTGGGTCGGCATGATCATCTGGATATTGATCGCAATATTTAAAAACACACTCAATATCAGTTATGAAACTTGGCGCTTTACGCACATGCTGGGTTTAGTGACAATTATGATTTTGGCGACGCTGCATATTACTTCTGTAGGTAGTCATGGACAGTTTCAGGAAAAATTCAATCTCATCTGGTGGGCATTGTGCGCTACCTCGGTGACAATGGTTCTGTACAACTATTTCATCAAACCTAGAATACTCCGATCTAAACCCTTCAAATTGATCGATGTTGCACAAGTCAGTAGCACCGACTGGCAAGTCACCATCGAAAAAAAAGACGCATCAGGTTTTGATTTTGAAGCCGGTCAGTTTGTCTGGCTCAATACCAGCAAACACAGTGGCGGGGTAAAAGAGCACCCTTTTTCAATCGCATCCTGTCAGGCGGATCTTCCCCGTGTGTCATTTCTTATCCGAAATCTGGGTGATTACACCTCAAAATTAGACACCCTAAAGATTGGTCAAAATGTTTATGTCGATGGTCCTTACGGCAGTATTAATCTGGCGGAATCAAGCAAAGCAAAAGCTATAGTGTTAATCGCAGGTGGTGCCGGAATCGCCCCAATGTTGAGTCTGTTACGTGGCTTGGCAGAGAAAAACGACGCACGCCCTATTCGACTTATCTATGGCAATAATCGGCTCGATCAAATGGTGCTTCAAGATGAAATTAAAGCGCTGGAAAAAACCATGCCAAATTTCAAACAACAATTAGTCTGCAATGAGGAGTTTAATCAAGAACATCGAGAGGATATCTATCAGGGAGTCATCGACAAAGACTGCATTGAAGGTGTTTTCAACAGCATCAATAACCAAAATAGCATCGAAGCGAAAAAAGATTGTACGGTTTATCTATGCGGCCCGAAACCGATGATTGCAGGCGTTAACACTAGCCTGAAATCGCTCAACATACCCAAAGAACATATTCATTATGAACAGCTTTCATTCTAAATGACTGTTGATAATTTAAAGGTAAGAGGAATTCATCATGCCAATAAGTGAAATAGCAGGCTGCATAGGCTGTCAAACCTGTGTGCAAACCTGCCCGACTGACGTCATACAGTTCGATTTTGACAAGAAAAAGGCCTACATCGCCTACCCTGAAGACTGCCAGATTTGTCACCTATGCCGTCTTTACTGTCCGGTAGACGCGATTAGTATCACCCCTGAAAAATCCATTCCTGTTGTCGTTTCCTGGAGATAAAATCATGTCGGATCAAATCAAGTCAGATAAAACTAAAATCTCACGACGAACCTTTCTGGGAATAGCAGGTGCGACACTTGGTGCAAGCGCCATCGCAGGAAATATGCCACCGATGCCAGCAGGCGGTCCTCCTCCAATGGGACACCCACCCATGGGGCATCCTCCGCAAAGAAATGAGACGAAGGTTGATGCAGATAGTTTTAAAGAAGAACAATTAGAAGCCGATGTGCTAGTAATTGGCAGCGGTATCGCAGGTCTGTTCGCGGCGGTTAAAGCCCACGATGCTGGCGCAAAAGTAGTAATGGTGTCCAAAGGTCGTTTAGGCAGTTCGGGGCTGACCCCCTTCGGTAAAGGCGTATTTAGTTACGATAAAAAGAATCCTAAAATGCAAGTGGATGAATACCTTGCAAAGGTCGCTGAATCTTCGATTGGTACGAATAACCCAGTGTTTACGCGTCAACTGTTAGAACATTCAGCAGATAGAGTGGCCGAATTAAAAGAATGGGGTTTCTTCGATTCTGCGTTGTGTTTCGAAAGTTTTTCCAAGCCCATGAAAGAACGCAAAATACCCATTATCGAACGCATTATGATGACCCATCTGCATAAAGAACAAGGACGTGTTGTCGGGGCATCCGGGTTTAGTTTAGATCACAACACCATTTTTAATTTTTCAGCGAAAACCGTGGTTTTATGCACCGGTTCTGGCGGCTTTAAAGCCAACGGTTTTCCTTTATGTGATTTAACCCACGATGGCACCATTATGGCTTACAACATCGGCGCAAAAGTCACCGGTAAAGAATGGAACGATGGCCACCCCGCATCAGCCAAAAATTCTGGTTCGAGTTACGATAATTGGCATGGTCAGATAGAGGAAAAACCGAGCACTACCTCGGAAGATATCCACCATGATTTAGGGGTAGATTTAAATTACACCGCTTACACCAAGGGTGGTCCAGTTAGCATGGGGCCGCCGAGTGATCGTTCAAACTCAGATAACAACTCAGGTGCAGATTTCCCTAGTGGTCCCTATATTCCCGAATCATTCCGTCATGCAGGCGGCCCTCCTCCACAACAAGAAGAAGCAACAGGTCTGAGTGCGCTGTTTGCTAAAAAGAAACGACAAGGTCCACCGAATATGGGGGGCGAATCTGTAGGTGGTTCGACTGCAGGTATGGCGATTCATAAATCAGAAGGATTAGTGCCTATCGATGAAACCGGCTTAAGTACGATACCGGGTTTGTGGGCATCGGGTGATGCATTAGGCTCTTATATGTCGGGTGGTATTTATACGCAAGTGGGTAGCTCTATGGCGGGTTCCGCGGTGCAAGGAGCGATTGCGGGAGAAGCCGCAGCCAAAGCCAGCAAAACGGTTACAGCGATTTCGATACCAAAAGAAAAGCTAACCCAAACTCGAGATGAAATCCTCGCGCCATTAAAACGCGAAACTGGCTACAGCCCGGCGTGGGTCACGCAAACGCTGCAAAGCACAATGATTCCAAATTTTGTTTTATACATTAAAAAAGAACGCATGATGCAAGCCGCCTTAGCCTATATTGAAGAACTAAAGGAACATCACGGCCCAATGATGATGGCATCAGATCGCCACCATTTACGCCTTGCGCATGAAACCATGCACATGATTATCACCGCTGAGATGAAACTGAAAGCTTCAATGATGCGCACAGAAAGCCGCTGCAGTCACTACCGTCTGGATTACCCAGGTATTGATACTGAAAACTGGCAGGCATGGATCAATATACACAAAGATGAAAATGGTGAAATGACCCTAGAAAAACAGCACTTTGATAAATGGCCGGAATTTGCCTAGAAATTTGCGTGAGTTGTTTTTTAAAGATTTGTGCCTAGATATGCATGTTTGGGAATTTAACAAAAAAAACGTCTGTAAGTAGGGGGGTGCAAATACACCCCCCTACTTACAGGCACTTTTTTAATCTTGCAGTAAAACGATTGTAAATGTGTCGTAATGCTTAGCTAATAAGCATTTTGACTCGATCTTTTATATCCTTCGTCAGTAACTCCTCTGTCCAGCCTGCTCTTCCACGAAACACATACCCTTGTCGCATATCATGCAATAATTTTGCTCGTTCAAGAGATGGGAAATCACTCGGTAACACCCCTTTTTCTTTCTCCAGATCAAATCGAGCAGATAGACGAAAATCAGTTTCTTCAATTGCACGCATCATGCGTTCTTCAACGCCCTCCACTTCGCCGACACTTGTCGCTACACAAGATGCAAGAAAGCATCCTTTAGCGCCACTTTCGTGTTCAGTCGAATAGTGAATAACGGATAATAAAAAGCCTTCTATGGCTTTGGCTATATCATCTTCAGATTCGAAAGCGACTATCGGTGCACAACCATCAACATCGGCGTAACGGTCGATAGCTTTTAAGTAGAGTTCACGTTTATCGCCGAAAGCTGCGTATAAACTTGGACCACTGATTCCCATGGCTTTTGTCAGGTCTTTCATCGAAGTGCCGTCATAACCTTTTGCCCAAAAAGTATTCATAGCGGCAAGCAGAGCCTCATCTATATCAAAATTCCTGGGTCTTCCCTTCTTACCTGCAATTATATTTGTATCGTTCAATATATAATTCCTTGACAGTTAATTTATCTTCATTAATTATATATCAAACGTTACATATATAAATAACTTAATCATTATGACACATTTTTTAAACAAATTTAAAAGGATCAATTTCATGCGTAAATCTATTAATCTCTCTTTGTTTCTCGCCTTGATAATAGGAGTATCGGTTGCTTCTTTTGCGATGGGAAAACAATCTACTTCAGTTGCCAGCTTAAACGCTTTTAATGATCATTTTAATGCGTCAGTAATCGCCGGAGATGCAGACGCTTTAGTCAACATGTATGACGACAAAGCACTCTGGATTGAACAGGGAAAACCTGTTGCACAGGGTTTGGAAGAACCTCGTAAGCTATTTAACTTTATCACTTCTAACAAAGGACAGGTTAACCACACCATCGACAATTTGTTTGTATCAGAAGATTCCAGTCTTGCAGTCATGATTGGTTCTGTAGAAGCCAAACTAGAAAAAATTGGGATGGACGCTACCGGAACGTATTTATTCGTACTTCGTCCTGATGGAAAAACATGGAAAATTGTTACCGATATGTGGCACCAGCATGCTCCTGCTAAATCAGAATCAAGCCAGTAAATACTTAGCTATCCAAAATTAAATCACTTAATTAATCTTTAAATTAAACACTAAACAAATAACGACATTAAATATAGGAACAGATCAATGACACCGAATTCAGCACAAGCACAAACCGTAAAAGAAACACTGGATAGTTTAATCCATGCCGCTTCTAGTGCGCATCTCGAAATACTCGAAACCTTGTATCACAATGATATGAAGATTTACATGCTCGCAGGTAGCGACCAATTACACATAATGAATAAACCTGATTTTATCGCTCATCTTAAAGAGTCTATGAAAGATGGAAACACTCCCAGTACCTGGGCTAACTACCATCTGGTAGAGGCTGACGAAACATATGGACATGTCATTATAAGCCGCAAGGTGAATCTAACAGGTGAAGAAAAGATTATCACACTGAGTATCGATTTCATCTTTGAAGATGGGCGTTGGCAGATTACCAGAGAAGTTATTTATACCTAATTGTTCTTTTAGATATTAAATATTATTCAAACACACCCCCCCTACTTATAGGGGGTTTTTTACATGCAGGACTACATCCAGCCCAGACTACGCAGAATCATAATCCCCAAACTCACACTCACCAGTGATCCCAATGAAGTCAGCGCGATGATATTCGCTGCGAGTTTGTAGTTGCCACCAATGCCTTTCACCATAATAAAACTGGCTGAAGCGGTGGGTGCAGAACACATCAAAAAGAGAATACCTAAATCGATGCCTCTAAACCCGACCAATATGCCGCCGAGGGTAATTGCGAAAGGCACGATAAATAATTTGGAAACGGTCGCGTAGATTGTCTTATTCGGGTTTGATTTCAACTCCTGGAAGTTCAATGATCCACCTGTACAAATCAATGCCAAAGGCAAAGCGAGGTTGGCAAAGTACTGACCCGTTTTCGCGGCAAAATCTGGCATGGGTATATGTAAGGCGGATACGACTAAGCCGGCTGTAATACCAATAATCAACGGATTTTTAGCAATGCCTTTGATGATTTTACCGACACTTTGATCGACCTGAGAAGAACGGTTGAGCGTGATCACAGATAACACGTTATACAGCCCAGTAATAAACCCTAAGTACAATGAAGCCGCAATCAAACCCGCTTCGCCATAGGCATTTACACAATAAGCCAGACCAATAAAACCCATGTTCGCGCGGAAAGCACCTTGTACGAAAACCCCTCTATCGCTCGCGGGTTCCAGACGTTTTGCCCACAGCCCTAACAGCACAAAGACAACAATCGTTGCTATCGCTGCATAAATAATAAGCGGTAGATTATTCACTTCTTCCAAGGGTGTTTTTTGAATACCAAAAAACAATAATAACGGCAGTGAGATATTAAAAACGACCTTAGAGCTCACATCAATGAACGAGTCGTTGATGAAATTGATACGCTTAAGAAAAATACCGACGAGAAGAACGATAAAGATTGGCGTAGTGACTGTGAGTGAAAAGCCGAGGCTTTCTAAAAGAGTCGTCATAAGAACATTCAAGTAGAATTAAAAACAGATTGTGGAGGACTGATAAAAATAGTCAAACAAATTTTAGTTAACTAATTCAATATAACTTCCTTCCATCCTGCTTTTCACATCTATTCTCACAGGGATTTGTTCTTTCAATTCCGATACATGAGAAATAATACCCACCATCCGACCCGTATCGCGCAAATCCATTAAGGTGCGAATCGCCAGATCCAGAGAGTCCGCATCGAGACTACCGAAACCTTCGTCGATGAATAAAGTATCCAGATGAATCCCGCCCGCATAGGCTTGCACCACATCGGATAAGCCCAATGCAAGCGACAGCGATGCCATAAAACTCTCGCCGCCTGACAAGGTTGAAACAGGACGAATTTTACCCGTGTAGCTATCTTCCACTTCCAGTTCTAATCCCGATGCCTTGTTACCTTTGGCTCGATCTTCCTTGCGCAATAAATTGTAACGGCCTTTACTCATCAGCTTTAATCGATGGCTTGCATCAATCAACACATCATCCAGCAGAACACTCAATACAAAGCGTTGCAGACTGATTTTATTACCGGTATTGCCATTCGCGACATTGGATAAAGTCCCAATGATTTTGTATTCGTCTTCTTCGGCTTGTTGGCTTTTACTGATCTCATTTAAGGTTTTCTGAGCTTGTTCAAAATTGCCCAGCTCTTTATCTTTCTCTTTGCTTTGCTGCTCAATTTGATTTTTTTCATCATCCAGACTTTGTAACTGCGTTGCCAATAAAGTCATATCGGGTTTGACCTTGCCTTTCAGCGCAGCCTGCTGATTCTCAATGATGCCACTCACTTTTTGCAACTCTTGCGTGTATTCTTCGATTGTCGTTTTGATAACGGCTAAGGCAGCTTCATCCAGTCGTGCCTGTTGATACGCCGCTTCATTCTCAAAATCACTTTTTTCCAAAGCAGACTGCCAGGCAGATTGCGCTTTTTCTAATTCTGATTTTAATTTCTGTTGCGCCTGCTGTTGATTTTTTAAGTTAGTCTCCGCTTCGGTTTTCTCATTGCTCGCGGCTGCCTGTAGCTGCTGAGCCTGAGCAATACTGTTGTTAAGCGCTTCGATGTTTTCATTAACGCGCTGAATTTCTGCGTTTAACGATGTCAGATCGCGGTACTCTTCGGGCAGTGCTTTCTCGGCATTTGCTACCAGCGCTTTGCTTGCTTCCAGTTGTCCGTTCAACTCAGATTTTTGCGCTTGCAACTGATCCTGATTTTTTCTCGCGTTCTCTATCTGGGTTTTTAACTGGTCTATTTTTTCTTTTAGTTCGGTTAATTGTTTTTGCTGATTTTCCTGCAAAGCTAACTGTTGCGTTAATGCCTGATGTTCTTTATTCAGCTCATCCAATGAGATACTGGCGATGTCATTCCATTGCTTTTGTAATTCTGCTAATTGCTCTTTAAAACCATTCAGGCTGGAGCGTAAACTTAAAAATGCCTCTTGAGCCTTTGCATGTTTCTCTCTCGCAACTGTCACAGCGCTTTGCGCTAATTCTCGATCATGATCTGTCGGTAAATCTTCCTCACTGTAAGCAGGTTGCGGATGCTCAAAACTACCACACACAGGACATGCCTGATCGTCTTGTAAATCTTTGGCAAGAATCGCAGCTTGCGCCTGATGCCATTTTAACTCTAAGGACTTTGCCTTTATATCTTCCGCTTCAAGACTAGCCTTTAAACGTTTACCATTCTGGGTGAGCTCTGTTAACTCTTGCGTCAGCGTCGCTATTTTAGTGTCTAACGCTTCATAGTTTTGGCGTTTTTTGATCTGATCAGACAGCGTTTGTAATCGCAGTTTTAACGTTGCTTCATTGCTAAGCTGTGCTTCAAGTGCGGCTTTTTCTTTGTCTGTCGTTTCCTGATTTTGTAGCAGGTTATTAAGCGCAACTTGCGCCTCGGTAAACTGTTTTTCAACCGCGACAAAATTGTCCTTTATGGCTTTAAGCTTTACAGATTCTTTGTTTAAAACTTCGCCCTTTTCCTGATAGCTTTTTAAATGAATTATTTGTTCTTTTTTCTTATCAAGTTCAATTTGGCGTTGTGGGTTTTTTAATAGATCTTCTTCTGCACTTTTCAGTTTCGTTACAGCCGTTTGATGACGCTCTTCAATCGCTGTTAACTGTGTAGATGATTCCTCATAGGCATTTTTGGCTTTTGATAAATCAGAAAATACGGATGTGATTTTTTCAGCAACAGCGGCAAGCGAAAGCTGTTCTTGCTTTTGTTTGATCTCACTTTCTTGTTGCTTTAATGCTTCGAATCTTTCTTCCTGTTGTTTTAAATTCTGGAAGTCCTTTTCTAAATCTTTGGCTTTTTCGAATGCCTTGACTGATTCTAAATACGCCGTGTTTTTTACCGCCAATTCTGCTTTTAAGGTTTTCACTTCAGGCTTGATTTGATTGATGATCAGTTCCAGTGCTTCAAGGTTTTCGACACCTACATTTTGGAACACGCCTTCTTGCTGATCTTTTAAACCCTGAACTTTTTTGGCGACGACACTGGCTTGTGCCCTTAATTTATCTTCAATGCGTTTGTAAACATGCGTTTCAAATAGCTGGCTGAATATTTTCTCACGGTCTTTAGAATCCGCCATCAACAACTGTCTGAATTGTCCTTGTGGTAGCACCATAACCTGACGAAACTGATCAACTTGTAAGCCAGTTAACTGCTCAATCATCTGAGTCGCATCTGAGACCTTTCGTGCGACTAAATTCTGCGCGATCTTGCGACTAGCATCCAAACGGTTTAACTCAGCACTCGCTGCCTGTTTGGTCGTTCCTTCCCCTTTAGTCTTTGCTCGCTCCTGCTCGGGCACACGTTTAATTTGGTAAAGCTCACCACCTAATTCAAACACAAATTCAACTTCGGTGAGTAAATCATCGGGCGCAAAGTCACAGCGCATTTGCATCGCTTCGCGTTCTTTTCCGGTGGTTTGGCCGTAAAGCGCAAAACAGATCGCATCGAGAATCGTGGTTTTACCTGAACCGGTTGTGCCATTTATTAAAAACAATGGGTTCTCGCCCAATGCCTCAAAATCAATCACTTCTGTATTGATAAATGGCCCAAAGGCAGTCATGGAAAGTTTTATCGGTTTCATTGGGTAAACTCTTAACTAATCAGCTTCGTTATTACTGTGGATTTCATCAAGTATTGTCTCTAATACTTTCTCCTGATCTTTATCTAATGCCTGATCTTGAACCTGATTGTAAAAGTCTTTAAACATCGATAATTCGCCTTTTTTCAGTAAATCCCGATGCGCTAATTTCTGCTCACCCGATGACATTAAACCAGGTCGCTCAAGATGAAGTACATTGGGATACACTTGGCGCAGTTTACCCATAGGATCAAGAATCGCGTGTTTATCCGTTAAACTAATCAGCAGATAATCTTCTGGATGTTTATCCGTTTTTGCCGCTTCGATAATCTCATCAAATGCGCCAGAAATTGAACGCATATCGTGCAATGCTTTCAACCCAACCTGCTTAATCTCACACTCACCTTTCTCATCCATATCAACCAGGGTAATGGATTTATTATGATGCTCTTCTGAGAATGAGTATTTAAGGATAGAACCAGAATAACGAATGTTCTTTTCGGTGCGATGTTGCTGACTATGTAAATGCCCTAATGCCGTGTAATTAAAGCTTTTAAAGTGCTTGGTTGTAACATGCTCGGCACCACCTACCGACAAAGGCCTTTCGGATTCACAGCCATCACCGCCTGCAAGAAAACAATGGCTGATAGCAACCGAACGTTGTTTTTTATGATCAGGAATTTCTTTAATGATCCTTGCCATGCATTGATCGTGCGTTCTTAAATCAGCCGAATCATCATCATCCTCAACAAACACACTACGCACAGTCGCCGGATCAGCATAAGGAATGGAATAAAACGTCACCTCCCCAAACGCATCGTTTAACACAACCGTTTCAACCTTTTTGCTTAAAGGCCCAGTGATATACAAATTTGCCTGAGACAATTGGCGAGAACCAAAGCTCAATCGTTCTGGGCTATCGTGATTACCCGCAATCATAATCACCGGAATATCAAGCACATTACATAACTGGTTTAAGGTCTTATCAACAAGGCTAACCGCAGACGCAGGCGGAATCGCACGATCGTAAATATCGCCCGCAATAATCACCACATCAACCGCTTCAGATTTAGCGATGTCAATGATCTGATCTAAAACATAAGCCTGATCGTCAACCAGAGAAACATTGTGAAATTGCCGCCCAATATGCCAGTCTGATGTGTGTAATATCCGCATTTAAAATTGTCTCATTAAGATCAGATGGACAGTGTAAATGACAATCACCCAATATCACAATCATCTGTATTTTGTTTTTTAGGGCGGTTAGAAATATTGGAAAGGCCCCCCCCTACTTTGGGGCATTTTTATTCATAAACAATTTAATTCATTTCCTTACCCTCAGTTCTATTTCACCTTCGAGGCGATATAATAAAGGGTTTTATTGCTGCTCCGTCTTTCCTATAATTTTAACAACTATAGCCGTTCGTATGGATAAACATTCTTAAAACTCCTGTTGAGATAAGAACCAACGGATGCTGCTGTTAGTAAGTTATTAAATTCATATTCAGGCACACCTTTGTATGCGTAAGTTGAGCCATCTAAAAACTCAACATATGCATTTTCTGTATCTGGATCGTATCCAACAGCGGCGATATTTGATGAGCTTACGGGTTGCATTTCTGGTATTGACATATTTTTTCCTTAATTGAAAGTTTGATTTCGCCAGTTACGGATACTGACTTCGTACTCTTTTGTTTTCGGCTTTTCGTTCCCCCAAAGCATTGAGGCAATAGGATCTGAACTTTTACCAGCATTATTCGCTTGGAAGAATTTGATTCGTGAAGGTATGCGCACTGCCTCGCCACTGACAATAGCCTCGCCTGTCCTTAATCCGGAAAGCACATCTGCCATTTCACGTAACTCATCCTGCATAGCTGAAGTAACATGCCCTTTATCACGAGTATTTGTCATCCTTAAGGCGATAATTGAACCACACTGACTCAAAACAGTTTCGTCTAATTCTGATGGACGCTGAGTAACAAGCAACATGCCTACGCCATACTTTCTTCCTTCTTTTGCAATAGCTTGCACAGTTCTTGATGATATTGAGTCTTCACCCGCTTTTAAGTATGCATGCGCCTCATCCAAAACTAAGAGTAATGGCTGCTTCTTTCCACCTACAAGTGTATTTTGACCCCAGTAAAGAGCATCGTAAATAATCTTTAAAATACAGCCTGAAATTGTCTGCATTATATTTGACGGTATTGCTGACAAATCAAAAACTGAAACTGGAGCATCGTGACCAAACCATATTGAGAACAAATTTGGCAAATCATTTTTGATAGTACCATCTAGTTCTGGTGTGTATCCGTCTGGTTTAAATAAAAAATTGTAACTTTGATCGAGGAGTCGAGAACGCATTCCATCTAGAAAACCCAATAATCCTTTGGCTTTATTGTTCAAGAATGGGGCGCTACTACCAAGGCCTGCAGTTGGGTATTGGTTAGACTTTAATTTAGCTGGGTCACCAGATACAGTCAGGGCTTCTATTGTTGTTCTGTCGGTAGCAAATGTGATTCGCTCAAAATTATCTAACTCAAACCAAAGCTTATTAATTGAAAAAGGAATTGGGCTATCAGCAGTTATTGCTTCTTCTCGGAGTCCGCCGAGTTTAGTAGCTGACGTACGTTTAAGCTCTAAAACTTTTCCTCTAATATAATCTTCATTCTGATCTGAGAGCTTACCGGGGAATATTGCCATCAATTCTTTGAAAGGTAATGCCCAATAAGGAACACATAATTCAACTTCACCCTTCGCCATATCGGCATCCACTTTGAACACGCGGCATCTTCCTGATAAGGAACTTGAATACTCTCCATGTGGATCTAACATGAGAATTCGCGCACTAGGCAATGATTTATCTGCAATAGATTTAACTACTACGCTAACAGCATTGGATTTTCCACTACCTGTAGCACCGATTATCGCGCAGTGTCTCGATATGAGCTTATCCAAATCCATTTGTGCAGCGAGACCTTCAGATGCGCTTTGGTTACCAACTATAATTGAAGATTGAGAGTTATATCCACCATATACAATTCGAAGATCTTCATTTGTTACAAGGTGTACTTGATCACCAGAGGTTGGAGATTGTAGTACACCTCTTTCAAAAGAAGAACCAACCTGTTCACCAACTAAAATCATTCGTAACCAGCGATGTCCATCTACGATTGATGGGTTTTCTTTGTAAGCCACTAACAATGTTTCAGGCATCGCTAGCACACCTGCTTGAGTAATCAGTCCATAGAGATTTGCGTAACCGAGTGGTATCTTAAGAAACGAGCCAATTTGACCTATTCTGTAAACAGTACCATCAATAATTGGCATATTTGAAGGATAGTTACTTGCCATTTTTATGGTAACTGAATTGCCACTGACGCTTTCGACTTGGCCTATATGCGTTGGATTATGTTTCATAATTATTTTACTGTTTCTGTATCAGATGATGACAAGTCATTAAGAAACTCAGTGAGCTTGCAAAAATCAGGTAAACAGAATTCACCGGTGCCTTCCCATCGTTCACCTCCCTTATGTTCACCTGTTTCTTCTAAAGGTATAGCACCGTCCTCATCAAAATATTGACTGACTCGAATCAAGTCTTCTATCTTTGGTTCACCTCTAAGACGCCATTCACCAAGCTTTCCTCCTATTACAGCATGCCGTAAACCATACACAGACATTTTTCCGCCAGTCCCATGAATAGCCATTTCCTGTAATGCGTTTGTAGTATCAGCAAGTTCAAATACTGCCTTACCATCTTTGTCGATTACTTTGTCATAATACATAGCAATAACATGTGAGTTTGCTCCACGACGAAGTGATGTGGCTATCCTTTCATTAATATGTTTATCACCAAAGGAGTAGCCACACGTAATCAACACTGCATCATCTTGCTGTAAAAATGTGCAAAGACGATCAATTAGACCAACATAAGGTTGCTTCTTAGAGGTGTTATATTTTAAATGAGATGGATATATCAGAATATCTTCGTCAGATGATTCTTTATTACGAACTACTGCTTTATCACGCTCTCGATACGTCCAACCTAGTGAACCATGCATCTTCCAGAGTTTGACTAGGTGTGGATATGCTTCAATATCTTCAACCGCTTCAGGACAAAAAAATGGTTCGTAACTACCAGAAAAACCATCAAAGTAAGGTTCGCCAGAATTTTCCAATGCAATTTCAAAAAGGTAGTCGTAATTGGTAGTGAAAATTTCTGCAGGATATCTTCTCCTTGCCTTCGAAATCCAACTGGAAAGATTTGAGTGGGCGAGCTTACTTATGTCTTTATCTGGCAAAAGATTGTGAACAGATACTAGTTCTACAACTTCCAGCTTCACAAACGTAGCAAGGTCTTTAAAACGCTCTGCACTTAGCCCATTAAGAACACCACTCCCAATTACTGCTCGCTTTGCCTCTATCATTGACAGCAACGACTCTATATTGAATAAGGTATCACCTATTTCAACCTTCATCTCATTTATGGCGGTTGCAAAATCAACCGATTCCGCTTCCACTTTATCCACAATCTTCGTGGTCATTTCTGCTATAGCAGGTATCCAAGCTGCTGAAACATTAGTTGCTAGAGATGTTCCAGCGCCAAAGAGAAATCCTATACGTTTTTTATCGGAAATTAAGATTTGATGAAAGCCGCGAATATGTTCACGAGGGTCATATGTATTTAAACTCATTGGATACCTTCTGAGGTGATAGAAACATACATTGATGACAATTTAAAAATAATTGAAATTATTACCATATTTAACCTTCCATTACAGAGATGTGTTTTTTAAATTAAGTCTACTTTCTACGTTTAACCCTTTTGTTAATAAACATAAATTAGATTTAAACTTGTTTAATAAAATTAGAGAAATAATTAACGCGGTAACCCGCATATTTAGGTCGGATAAGTTAACCATTCCACTTCTTTTAATCTCAACGACTGAAATGTTTTATATCGTTGTGCTTATAAGACCTACTTTAATTAATTTTGTCACCCCCCTACTTTGGGGCGTTTTTTTCTTGTACTGATAAAGCCATCAAAAATCACTCTACATAGTGTTCTAATTAACTAAGCTTTATTCGTTTAAATGCTTCCATTTTTTTGATTGATGAAAAACTCTCAATACCGTTATCAATTCTGATTCTGCCAAATAAACTAGGGTATATGGCGTGCCCGAAACAACGTGTTCTCTGGTTTTATGAATTCGACCTGCTTTTGCCAATAACGGGTGTTCAATCAGGATATCGACCGGATTGAGAATTTTGTTTGCCAACCTGCTAGCGGATTCAGGGTTTTCTCGTTCAATAAATTCTCGTATTTCAATCAAGTCGTTGATTGCATCTGACTCCCACCTTATTTGCATTGAGGTGTTTTTCCTTCGTCAGTTGTTCCCCAGCTTTTTAGCCAATCACCCACTGCATCATGACCTGCAAATTCGGCATCGCCTTCTTGCACTTTAGCTAAGGTTGATTCAATCGCCTTAATCTGCCACGACTCATGCTCAACATACTGCTCAATCGCATGTGCCATTAACCAGGCTTTCGATCTATCAGTAATTTTTGCTAATTCATCAAGCCGCTCTAACACTTCTATGGGCAAACGAATTGAAACTGTCTGGGTCATAAAATTACCTTATGTAACACAAAGTTTACATCGTAACACAAAATTTAGAAAGTAGAAAAAATGACATTTGCTAGCACAAGGTAATAGATATAGTTAATTCAAAAGGTTAGCTTTTAAAATACTTAATGTTTATATAATTTAGTCACACCTAACCTAATAGTTATTGCAGAAAAAGAGACCTTTTTACATTATTTTATTTGGCTATTTACTATAGGAAAATAAAAAGTCCCCCCCCCTACTTTGGGGCACTTTTTAGAATACATGACAGCAAGGACTCAGGTATTATTTTCACATGTATAATTAGCTGTTAGGCAAACAAACAATTCAATCATCTGTTGCACAAACTAAAGCCAAGTAATATATTTAATTAATTTAGCCTATAGGTATTTATGAATAACAATGATTATCATGAGAGGTTAGATCCAGAATGGCTTACTTTAAACGCAGTAAGAGATTTAATTAAACTTGCAGCACAAGGTGATAACTCAAAATCTACTTATAATAAAGCTTTGGATTTAGGTGCTGCTATTTGCCCAGAAATACTTGGAGATGATGTCAGTATTTTAAGACATAACAGAGAATCTGATTTAACAAAAGAATATCGTCAACGGGCAAGATATAAATCATTGAAAGACAATGAAGATATTACCCCTTTATTCCTCGTACAAACTGATATAGAAGAATTGGAGTCCTTATTAGATATTGCAAAATCTAGTAACGACAAAACAAAAACAGATAAGTTAAAAAGAAAACTTGGTAATTTATACAAATCAGAAGAAGAAATTAACCCAGATAAGTCTTCTGAAAATCAATTGATTTTCAGAGATGTTTATAAAGTAGAGAGGGACACCCCCTTACTATTTAAGGGCAATAATAATAGTACTTTTGAGCTTTTTGATGACAATCTTTTAACAATCCGTGTATTGCACCCTGAAATACCTGAACATATTACAGGTGCTGATCTAGTTTATGAAAGATATAATAAAGCAGACAATACGGTCAACGTTGCATTCGTTCAATACAAAATTTGGGAGGATAAAAAATTATATATAAGCGAAAATAAATCTAATGAAAGAATGCTAGAACAAATTCAAAAATTACAGAACTTCACTTGTAAGAAAGGCATATGTGCTTGCAATAAAGAAACTAAAAACACATATCGTTTCCCCTGTTGTGCCAGCTTTTTAAGACCGACAGATAAATTACAACACCCTAATCAAAATTTTATTTCTTCAGGTGAGCACTTACCAATTTGTAAGATCGATGAGTGTGCAACTATTACACAACAAAGCGCAAAAATTCTTGAGTATGAGAATATAAGAGAAGTATCTTTATCACATCAAATGTTTGAAGAGTTATTTAACCAAGGAAGAATTGGTTCTAGAAATTTAACATTAAATGACCTTGCAGAATTATACAAAGACTCTTCAATTCTTTCTAAAAAAGATCATCTAACTTTATATGCCCAAGAATATCCAAACAATGCCTAACAAGTACATGCATCTGACCAACAAAAGCAGGGTTCCTACGTCACCCCACTTTTGCAGTCGACTGATGTAGGCGTTTAGAATAAAAGGAGATATATTTGCCACTTCGGGCGAAAATAGATAACCAAGATATTTTTTCTTTTAACTATAATGAAAACTCTTGGGAAAAATTAAAGTCTCAATATAAGAGTATGGGGCTTACAATGTCATGTTGTTCAGCTAAAGCTATTCCAAAGACAAGCAAGTTAGGTAATTTTTATTTTGCTCACTCTGTTAAAAGTAATTGTAGTTCTGAAGCAGAAAGCCCAGAACACCTTTACATAAAAACTCTAATTGCTAAAACTGCTAGTAAATGTGGCTGGTTAGTAAAAACAGAGTGGCCCAACGACCCAAACCCTAAAAATAAAATCTGGGAAGCTGATGTATATTGTAAAAAAAATAAAACTCAAATTGTATTTGAAGTTCAATTATCTTATCAAACAAATCAAATCACTTTAAAAAGACAAAGGGAATATACTAAATCTGGTGTCCGCTGTGCTTGGTTTGCATCAGAACAATCATTTGACGTTGAGTATCTATATCCCAATAAAGAGACTCCTTTTTTTCTTATTACCAAACCAAAGGTAGGAGTTATTCCAAAAGTAAAAAACTTTGAGGTCGAGTTAACAGATTTTGTAGAAGGAATGCTAAATAAAAGACTAACTTGGGAAGAGCGTCCCATAACTAACACATCCTATATAATGTTTTTTGAAGATGAATGCTGGAAATGTAAAAACAAGAATAAACAAATATTTGGCTCTGGATTCGATGTATATGAAGATAGAGCCAAAACAGTTCCTAATGCGTCTACGATTTTGGTCGGAATATTAAATTCTTACGGAAAGAAAGCATTGCATTCTATGGGGCTAAATTCTATATCTAGTTTCGGCACAATAAAGGGTAACGCGCCTGGTTTCCCATATTGTAACGTCTGTTATCACTGTGGTGCTCCTCAAACAAACCATTACCTCATGGATAAATTAAGTAATGGGAAGATTAAAACTAGCTATGTAGAACATGAGGAAATATCGTATTCTGGCACATGGGAATATAAACACGGTAACCCGCATACGTAGGTCGGATAAGGTAACGCCATCCTAATCTTTCAAATCTCAACGATGGTAATGTCGTATAGCGCTGCGCTTATACGACCTACATTAATTAATAAGGTCACCCCCCTACTTTGAGGCGTTTTTTTCTATTACGAATATTTTCAAGCATTAAATTATTCTAAGTACTGATGCATTAACTCCGGTTTTGAACAGTGTAACTGCGACATAACTTGTTCTAACTCATCTCTTAAAAGATCTATTGTATGTTCTGCGCCAAGCTCTCCGTGTGCACCTACACCGTATAGAAATGCTCTACCAGCAAATACTGCTTCTGCACCGAGTGCAAGATATCTGGCAATATCTACTCCTGTTTCTACACCACTGTCTGCCATAACAGTTAAGTCAGACCCAACTGCATTAATGATTTCTTCTAAGGTCTCTGCAGGTGGTAAAGATGCATCTAATTGGCGACCTCCATGATTTGAAACAATGATGCCATCTACTCCAATTTCTTTTACTGCAATGGCATCATCTTCATGGCTTATGCTTTTAACTATCAAGTTACCTTGCCATTTATCTCTGAGAGTCTTGAGCGTGGTTTCATCTACAACATCTTTTAGTGTTACACGGATAAAATTCGAAATGTCTTCGATATTTTTAGCATCTTTTATATACGGATGAAGCGTCGCAAACCGGGGCAAGCCAGCTCGAACTGTAGCTAAAGACCAAATCGGTCGTATCGCGCTTTCGAGCACACTTTTGATGGTGATTTTGGGCGGAACTGCTAAGCCA
Source organism: Cocleimonas flava (assembly GCF_004339015.1). Taxonomy (GTDB): domain Bacteria; phylum Pseudomonadota; class Gammaproteobacteria; order Thiotrichales; family Thiotrichaceae; genus Cocleimonas; species Cocleimonas flava. The sequence goes on from NZ_SMFQ01000004.1 coordinate 421,442, forward strand.
CTTTTTATCGAGCTTATTCGTCGACTAGGCGTTGGTACATCGACTGTGACGACTAAATTTTGACACCCTACAGCGCGTAGTCTATCGAGCATATCATTCAGTATTTCTTCATCTGCTGGTGGATATAATTGAAACCAGAAATTATCTTCAGCGTTTTTTGCCGCGTCTTCAATTGAGATGGTAGAAACCGTGCTTAGCACAAATGGGATATTTGCTTTTAAAGCCGAACGCGCATGCATTGCAGATGCGTCTGGCCAAATTAAACCAGTTAAGCCCAGAGGCGCAATACCGATAGGTGCAGAATAGTGTTTTCCAAATAACTCTATACCTAATTCTGGCTTACTGTAGCCTTGCAAGTATTCAGGTCGAAGAAAAACACTATCCAATCCCTCTCTATTATTTTTTAAGGCTAATTCACTATTGCAACCGCCTTCAATATAATCAAATGCAAATTTTGGAATCCGACGTTTTGCTCTTTTTTTGAGATCTGCAACACAAGCAGATTTTCTGATTAAAGCTTGAACCATATTATTATTCCAATAACAGTGTTATTCCAAAATGGCCGAATTCCAAATTACGTATTAAGTTAATACGTGTATGATGTTTGCACTTTTTAGACTTTAATTCCCTTACGAGATTTCCACTTCTGCAATAGAGGTGTGAGTAACGCAAGTGCAATCAAGACCATAAGAATGATAGAAATTGGACGACTAAAGTAGTAAGCAAGAACATCTCCCTTAGACATAACAATTGCTTGTCGATAACCAATTTCTGCCATCGAACCTAATATCATTGCAATAACAACAGCTGCGGTTGAGAAATTAGTTTTTCGCATGAGATAACCAATCAAGCCAAAAGCAACCATGACATATACATCAAACATATTATTATTAATTGCGTATGAGCCAACAACGGATAACACAATAATTACTGGTGCCAAAATATAAAACGGTATGCTGGCGACTTTAACCACTTGCCTTGCCATAGTGAGTCCGAAAATACCCATAAGAATGTTGGCGAGGATCAAGCCAATTATGACCGCATAAATAATGTTAGCATTCTGAGTAAATAATTCATGTCCGGGCTTTAAACCATGGATATATAATCCACCAAGCATTACAGCTGTTGCCGCACTTCCGGGGATACCCAACGTTAACAGTGGAATCATCGCTCCACCGGTCACTGCATTATTCGCTGTTTCTGCAGCTGCTAGTCCTTCAATTTCTCCCTTTCCGAAGTTTTCAGGATTTTTCGACCCTCGTTTTGCTTCGTTATAAGCAACCCATGAAGCAACATCGCCTCCTGCACCTGGAAGTATGCCAACCAATAAGCCAATAACTGACGATTTAGTAACAGTAGGCCATATCTTTAGCCAGTCTTTTTTATCCGGAAATACCTTGCCTTTCAATTCAACTACAACGGTTTCTTTCTTTTTTGCTGAATGTAATATCTCTGCCTGCATCAGTACTTGAGAAATTGAGAATAGTCCAATCATTGCAGGAATAAGAGAAATGCCATTTTCAAGCTCTGCTTTGCCAAAAGTAAAGCGTGGATATGCTGTCATCATATCAACACCAACCAACCCCACTAGCAAGCCAAATAAACCACCTGCAAGTCCTTTTATCATTGCGCCTGTTGATAGGCTGGCAATAATTGTTAAACCAAATACAGCCATCAAAAAGTATTCTGGCGCACTAAATTTAAGTGAAATCTGAGCTAAAGGTGGCGCTAAAATCAGAAGTGCGATAGCACTAACAACACCACCAATTACGGAACAAACAGTAGATGTTCCAAGCGCTTTTAAGCCTTCTCCTCGAAGTGTCATTTGATAACCGTCCATAGCTGTTGCAGCCGAGGAAGGGGTGCCTGGTGTATGAATCAGTATTGCTGTAATTGATCCACCAAAAATTGCTGATGTATAAATCGCTGAAAGTAGAACAAGTGCCGCAACAGGCTCCATTCCGAAAGTAATGGGAATCAAAAGTGCGATACCCATGGTCGCACTTAAACCAGGTAATGACCCCAGAAATATCCCACCAATTACACCAGCAAATAACATCAATATGACATCAAAAGATGCAAGTTCCGCAATCACGGAACTCAAGACAGTAAAGTCTATGCCCATGTTAATCTCCTTTTTAAATTAATACGCCCGCTGGCAGAACAATTTTTAATTGCCAAACAAACAGCAAATAAATAAACACATTGATTCCAATTAAAACCAAAAGTAGTTTTATATAACTTCTCATTCCAAATAAAAGCATAAAAAATGCGGATGCGATTGTTGTTGAAGTAAAAAAACCTAACAACTCAATTAGGCCCACATACACACACAGTCCAAGATATACTGCCATCGGCCCTCGTATTCTTTCAAAATAATGATCAACGATGGTTCCATTTTTCTTTGCACGAAGAGTCAACAAAACCCCTTTCGACATAATCACTAAGGAAAAAACTATTAAGATACTAATGACTAATTTGGGGAATTCAGCTGGCTCAGGAGGCATATTCTGAGCTAAATAATAAAAGTAAGCAGATACCAAAAGCATCAATAGCCCTATGAAGGTATCTAAATGTATATTTCTCATAAGTCTCCGATTTACATAAAAATATATGTCATCATAAATTAAAAAAGGTGAAGTAATTTTTTAATTACTTCACCTGATATTTTACCAACCAAGAATAGGCTTAAGTTCTATTACGCCTTGCTCTTCATCCATCAACATCTTTTTGTAATCATCGCCAGTCTTAATATCAACTTGAAGTCCCATTTCTTCCATCTTCTTTAAATGCTCTGGAGCGTTCATACCTTTGATAAATGATTCACGTAATTTTTCTAGTTGCTCTGCAGACAACCCTTTTGGTGCGGCGATACCTCGAGCTGACCATGAAACTACTCCGGGGAAACCAGATTCAGCCAATGTTGGTACATCTTTCAGGAAATTAGAACGTTCTTCTGCCATAACGGCTACAACTTTCAATTCTCCATTTTTGTGCGCATTATTTGTATCACCTACATTGGAAAAGCCAACATCAACATGACCACCTTGAATAGCAGCACGTTGTTTTGCTGAACCCTTGGTATGAACAGGAACAAATTTCGTACCGAATTTTTGATTCATTTTTAGCATCGCTATATGATCATCGCCGTTAGCGCCTGTAGTAGACACTGTTAATGTATTAGCTTTGGCGTATTCAACTAGCTCTTTTATATTGGTGAATCTTTTTTCGTCTTTATTAATGGATATTACACCGTAGTCGGTTACATGATTCGCGATCAAATCAAAATCTTCTAGGCTCTTATCTCTTTTCATCAGAGGGTTTAGATAACCTGTAATTAAATTTGGCGTATTAATATATCCGATTGTGTAGCCATCATTTTTTGAATTTAGTAGATTTGTCCATCCTACCCATCCACCACCACCTGGTTTATTTAAAATGGTTAGTGCTGCACCAAGTTCTTTCTCTACATTTGGAAATAGAATGCGGGCACCTACATCAGTATTGCCGCCAGCACCGTATGAAATAATGGCTGAAATTGGCTTGGCTGGATATTCTTCCGCAAAAACACTTGATGTAAAAACAACACAACTAAGTGCTACTGATGACATAATTTTTGTCATATTTCTTTTTCTTAAATTCATGGTCTTCTCCTTGTTTTAAATATTTAACATGTTATTTACTCAATTAATTATTGGAATAATTAATCAAGAATAAAATTATTGTCCTCTAGAGTTTTCTCTAAATTTAAAAGGTTTGCAGTTACGCCGCCTTTTTTTATCGACTCTCTAAATTTCATTTCTTTTTCCTCTCTTGCTATTGCATTAGCAAGTACCTCATCAAAATCTTCTTTCTCGATAATTACGATGCCATCAGAATCGGCTACAACAATATCTCCCGGGTTAATTCTTACGTTACTAAAAGTCAGCGGCACATTGAGCTCCCCAGACTGAATTTTTGTCGTTCCTTTTATGCATATTCCTTTTGTGAAAACGGGAAAATCCATCTCAATAATTTGATCAGTATCTCGAACGGCTCCATTCACAAGAATCCCTCCAAGCTGCTTAAACAGAGCCTGTTCTGTCAAAATATCTCCCCAAATTCCAGCCTCCAAAAAACCTTTGGCATCAACAACTAAAATATCTCCCGGATTAGTTTTTAATAATGCGTAATGAAGCATTAGGTTATCTCCAGGCTTCATGTCTAATGTTACCGCTGGACCAGCCATTTTCATTGATGGGTGCACAGGTCTGATTTCATTAGCCATAACGCCTCTAGAACCTTGAGCTTCACAAATAGTTGCAGAACCAAGCTCTATGGCTTTTTGATATTGTTCGTTTGGTAATTTGGGTATAGTCATATTTATGTGGCCTTTTTTGTTTTCAAAATTAAGACAGCGAATAAAGCCAGGTGAGGGATTTTTTAGGAACACGTACTTCGACATAATTCAGCGCATAAATATGCCGCGAATTATATTCATTCTCCTCAACTTTTATATATTCTTTTTGTCGTTTTGTTAGAAATTCTTTTTCTACAAAACTCTATTGCAAAGTAGTTTAGGTAAACTAGAATAAAGATCAAACATTGAAAATTGAGCTTAAGATAACAAAACTATGAACTTACGAAGCCTTAAATATTTTTGCGAAACGGTAGAATCAGGAAGCATATCTGGAGCTGCTGAACACCTTTTTGTAGCATCGACAGCAATAAGCATGCAGATATCCCGTTTAGAAAATCACCTCGGTGGACAGCTTTTTGACAGATCATATCGACCAATGAAATTAACAACGTTGGGACATTTTTATTACCCCAGAGCAAAGAAATTACTGTGTGAAATTATTGAACTAGAAAATGAAACTAAGGGACTTGCTACCGGCAAAAAAGGATGGTTAGGAATTGGTTTCGTTAGATCAACTTTATTCAATATTCTTCCAAATAGTATTCGTGGATTCAAGAAAGAATGCCCAGATGTACAATTAAACTTAGTGGAAGCTTTATCAGATTACCAAGTGTCTCAACTTAGAGAAAGTTTGATACATGTGGGAATTTCTCGTTTTTTAGGACCGTATGAAGAATATAAAGATCTGCATTATGATGTTTTATTTAATGAGCCTTTTGTGGCTGTACTTCCAAGCGATCATATTTTGGCTAAAAGAAAATCAATTAGTGTAGAAGAATTAAATGACATCCCTTTTATCAGTTACCCAAAAGATCCATACAGTAATTTTAGCAACGACTTATTATCTATAATCGAAACAGCTGGTGCTGTTCCAAGCGTTAATCATGAAGCTATCGAAATTCATACTGCATTGGCTTTAGTCTCTGCAGGCTTAGGAATAACGATTGTAGGACAATGTGTCAGCTTTAGAAATACTAATGATGTTGTTTTTGTTCCCATCAATGACCTAAAAGTAACCAGCTCTATTGTTGTTATAAAAAAACATGAAAGTGAAAATGAATTTGTAGAGATTTTTTTAAAATCACTGAGATCTTACTTAAACTCTGTCGGCTCATAATAAATCAACAAGAAAATTCATATTTTATCAAAAGCATATAAACGCTAGCATTGACTTAGTTAACCTTGGTTCCTAAACTGATTTTTAAATTTGCCACCTCAATTTCTTTTAACAGGATAATTAAAAATGTCTTTATCGACACATAATCTAAGCGCACCATTTAACGACGATTTAATGCAAAGAATTCGTGATCGTTTTTATTATGTTGATCAATGCCCTTACAGCGGCAAACGCATATTCTTCGAAAATGCAGGAGGCTCTTTAACATTAAAATCTGTAGTAGAGAAAAGTGAAGTTATTTCCCGCATTCCAGATAATGAACATCGAAATAACCCTGCCTCTCATGCTATGTCAGAAATTGTAGATAAGGGCAAAAAAGATCTCTTTGATTTTTTCGGCGTATCTAATAATCATTCCAATAGTATGGTCTTTGGTGGAGAAACAGGCACCGAGTGCCTATTTAGATTAATCAGAGTTGCAGCTTTGGCACTTCCTGAAGGAGGGTCAATTATCTGTAGCGCGATAGAGCATCCTTCAACTTACGATGGCACCCGTATATGGGCGGATCGAACAAACCGTGAGTGGATCGAAGTATCTTTCAATACACAAACAGGGATTGTTAACGCCGATGATTATGCAGCCTTGGTTAGACCAGATACACGTATTGCAACAATAATTCATACCAACCCTGTTACAGGTATGGTGATGGACGTTGAGGCTATTTCACGAGCAATTCGAAAGATATCACCAGACTGTTATATCATCGTAGACGGCATACAACATGCTCCTCATGGTTCACCAAATGTTGGATCTTATGATGTGGATGCTTATGTAATTTCAATGTACAAAGTTTTTTCTAAGTTTAACAATGGTTATGCCTGGATTTCTGAAAGAATGAGCCAATTGCCTCACGATAAATTACTGGGGAAACCAAACGAGGCATGGGAACTCGGTAGCCGCGACCCGTCTGCATTAGCTTCAGTTAGCGAAGTAATCACATACCTTGAATGGCTAGGCCGTCACTTTACCACTAGCTCAGATCGCTCCTCAAAACTAAAAGCAGCTGGGCAGGCAATGAGTGATCAGGAGCAGTTACTTGTTCATTGTTTGCTCTATGGTGTAAAGGAAGGAGAACGATTTACAAAAGGATTGCTGGATTACAAAAATGTAAAAATCATTGGTGATTTAATAAACTCTCCTCACGAAAGCGTCGTGTCGTTTGCCATAGATGACTATAGCTCCAAAGAAGTGGTTGAGGCTCTTGAGAATAAAGGGATTCGAACTCATGCTCGATCAAGTGATGCATACTCAGGCAACATATTACGTCCTTTAAATCTTGAAGCAGTAACAAGAATATCTGTAGGTCATTACAACACATTAGATGAAGCGCTTTATTTTTTAGAACAATTTGAAGTTTTATTTGATTCATAATTTCTTTATTTTCATGAAAAACCTGAAAAATCACGCACATTTTTCTAGCGTCATACTTTCGTTCCAAGATTTCAAATAACAATCTTAAGTAGTTACAAATTTTAAGAAGACACTAATATAAGAAAGGGAGAATTTTATGGCAGCAATACGTCTCGGGATGATAGCTGGTCGGTCAGTACTCGTTTTAGATGAGCATGCGATCGATATCGAAAACCGCTCTGATGGTCAGTTCTCTGCCGACCCTATGAAGATTTACCAGAACTGGGATACATTTACCGATTGGGCTGGTAAACAAGTGCTTAAGGGAGATGAGTCGCCAGTCACTGATGCCGATTTGCAATGCCCTGTTCCACAACCTAGTGCTGTATATGCAATTGGGCTGAACTATACGGATCACGCAGAGGAAGCTAAGTTAGATATACCGAAGCAACCCATGGTATTTACTAAATTTCCTAGCTGCATTGCCGGACCTACCGCTGAGATTCCATTGACGTCTAATCGCGTTGACTGGGAAGCTGAGCTTGTCATCGTTATTGGTCGTGGCGGCAGAAATATAGCCGAAAGTGATGCTCAGGAACATATCGCCGGGTTTACTGCTGGGCAGGATATTTCTGATCGTAGACAGCAGTTTTCTGATCGCCCACCACAATTCAGTCTGGGCAAGTCATCTAAAAACTACGGGCCAATTGGTCCTGTTGTGGTGACGGCAGATGCATTTGATAACCCCGATGCCATTGCATTCACCTGTGAGCTAGATGGCGAACCAGTACAATCGGGTAATACTGCGAAACTGATCTTCTCTGTCTCGCAGATAGTTTCCTTTTTATCGAAATGGACAGAACTAAACCCTGGTGATCTCATTTTTACCGGTACACCCTCTGGCGTTGGCTCTGTGCGTGATCCGCGACGTTATTTAACGGAAGGTGAAACCATCACTACGACTGTTCCAGGTATTGGGACAATGACGAACAAATGTGTTGCTCAGTAAGTAATCAGTTAGGTACTTTTTCATCAATATTGTCACCCCCCTACTTTAAGCCACTTTTTCGAAACTGATCCCACATTGTATGTGACTGTAAATAATAGCGCGAAAAACAAAGAGTTACACGGCAGACACTTATTGTTACCCCTTCTGCTTTTAGAGAATAGGCATTCTTTATTTACGGATGTTTTTTCGTATGTAGTAACATCATATTACCCGTTTAACCCCTTACTATGGCTTACTCCCTCTTAAGAAAATGCAGAAGCATTTTTTAGCTTCGTGTACACAAACACTGAAACGATAAAAAAAACACAAACCAAAGAACTTGAGGAGATAATGATGGCTAAAGTATTAATGATTACCGGTGACTTTGTTGAAGACTACGAAAACATGGTTCCTTTTCAGGCGCTACAGGCGATGGGACATGAAGTTGATGCCGTTTGCCCTGATAAAAAAGCAGGCGACACTATTGCCACTGCAATCCATGATTTTGAAGGAGATCAAACCTACACTGAAAAACCAGGTCACAATTTTGCATTAAACGCTGATTTTGCTGCGATTGATGTGACGAGCTATGACGCTTTGTACATTCCAGGTGGCAGAGCACCTGAGTATTTAAGACTCAACCCTGAAGTGTTAAATCATATCAAACATTTCTTTAATACGAATAAACCCGTTGCGGCAATTTGTCATGGTGCACAATTGTTAACCGCTGCAGGTGTGTTAGAAAACCGCAAGTGTTCAGCATACCCTGCTTGTCAGCCAGAAGTAGAAAGTGCGGGTGGCGAATACATGAATATTGATATAGATGGTGCGGTTACTGATGGCAATTTGGTGACAAGCCCTGCCTGGCCTGCACACCCAGCCATGCTAAAACAATTTAATGCGCTATTATCATAGGTAGAAAAAAGAATAAGTTCGAGAAATCGAAAAAAAACTACCTAGATTGAGGAGTGACCATTATGTGTCAATTATTCATTAATGCCGATAGTAATCTATGGGCGAGTCATACTAAATCGCTACGGATTGACGGCGTTGTAAGTTCCATCCGATTGGAAAACTTTTTTTGGCAAATTCTTGAAGAAATATCCTTTCGTGATGACATGACCTGTAATCAATTAATCACTAAATTATATTTAGAATCCTTAGATGCAGAACATGATATGGGTAACTTTACGTCATTTCTGCGTGTCTGTTGCTCACGCTATTTATCGATGATTGCTGATGGAGATATCCCCAGAGATACAACGACGTTGCAAGACGTTCGAGTCTCACATCATTGAACGGCAACTATTGAGCTGACCTCGCAAATAAAGCACTACTTTATAAAAAGCATGTACAAGGAGGGAGTGGCTTATTAAAACACTCCCTCTGCGGGTCAGCTTTAAACACCAAAGCTGTTGTTTCGATGTGTTCGGCTGGCACTTTACATTTCAACATCTGTTTTTATCCCACCCCCCTACTTTAGGGCACTTTTTTAAGAGCCATCAATCAAAATCAGTTCTAATAGTAAATTACATTCCAAGCGCGTACACATTGTATATCGAAGATTTATTCGCCCTAGCGGCGTAATAAATCGGCTTTTATGATACTTTATTTAGCAATCATGAAAATTTCGCCCTAATGGCGGATTAAACAGTAAAGTGAATTCGATAATGAAACTCTGGTATACCTATTTTCTTAAAGTACTTCCAGCTAGCGCGCTTATGTTAATTAGTCCGTTAGCATTTGCTGCTTCAGCTGCATCAGAGAAAATATCATGGATGACGATGATGTTTATTGGGATAGCTATTTCTCTCGTAGTAGCGACCATTTTAAGCATTCGCAATAAAAATGCAGAAGGCTTCACGATGAAATTTTTATTTGGTGGTGTCTATTTTTGGGCGGTTGCTTTTATTCAACTATTAATTTTTGCCGCATATACGCATTTTAGTAAATAAGTAGCTGTGCCAATCACGCCTTATTCATTTTAAACAACACTACACCTCAGCGATTTTAATCCTTTAGTCACCCCCCCTACTTACGGGCGTTTTTTTACCGAACCCTTCGGATAATCGTCGCTGTGTTTCATTGTTGGTATCGTATGTAAATATCATTCTCTCTTTCAGCCTGATTGCCTTAGTCTAATCGTGGAATATTGTGGCGCTTCACAACTCAAAATAAGCTCGGCCTGAAAATTACCACTATGATGTGGTTTAGGGTATTTAACGTGGGAGATTTGCACAACGATGGTTAAAGTAATTTCGATAGGCGCTGCATCACTGGCTTTGCTGATTGGAGTGGGTTATTTCTTTACAATTGGTTTTGTAAAGCCCATGAGCACTGATCTGTCCGTTATTGGCAAGGGTAAACCCGTGCTGGTGTTAGCGTATGAGAATTATTCACCTGACGGTGGAGAGGCGCTTAGTCGGCTGCAAAAGGTAAAAGGCGATTATCATTCGCGACTTGATTTTGTGGTGGCAGATTTAGGCACACCACAAGGCTTCGCATTTGCCGACCGTCATAAGATGTTTAATGGTCAGGCGGTGTTCTTAAAACAAAACGGTGAGCCATTGGAAGTTACATATATACCGACTAATGAACAGGAGTTGCGCAGTCAGCTAGATTCGAAACTTGCGACTGTGGAATGAAGGAATAATAAATCAGGCGATTACCCACCCCCCTACTTTGGGGCGCTTTTCTCAAAGCCTCACGTGAAAATGGCATAACTGACAAACGTCGATAAATCAGGCTATGGGTAATATTTCTTTATCAGTAATCATTACCGCTTTTACTATTTTATTGTCTACACTGGGATCAAAGCGATTCCAGTTTGTATTTGACCACTGCACAGTAAGAGCAATCGAGTGCTTTTCTATTTGCTTCCTTATTTGCTTCCTTATTGGCTTATCTATTGGCTTCCTCATTTGCTTCTCTGAATCTATATCTTGATCTGCTTCGTGTTCCAGATAAGACTTTACTGAGTCACAATAATATCCGTTGCAGGTATCCGAACGCATAAATCTGGGAAGTGAACATCCCTGTTTTGTTTGGTTGATACATGAATCTTTGACTGTTTTATTGTTAATTTTAGATAAATACAGTTCGCGAATTTCAGCTGTTGTTAATTCAGGTTTATTTTTCATTAATCGCTTAATAGTTGCAGCTGAAAGGTAGGCATGATCCTTCCCCGAGGGACAACAACCTCCTTTACACATTCCACAGAAACCATCCGCTATTGTTCTTAATTCTGGATGTTTAGAAAATCTCTGCTCTACCGTTAACACCCTGTTTTCCAAGCCTTCATCTTGAGCATTTATAAAAGTTTTACTGTCAATATTGTCTAATGCCTCATTAATAATATTGCTTAGATGTTCGCTGTATTTCGTTATTCTTTCATTGCTTGGGGAGCTTAGTTTTGTCAAACCCGATGGTATTCGAACGAGTTGAACATTGGTTTTTAAATATTGAGGGTTACTGTCTAAGAATGTTTGTAATACTGTTTGATTCTGCTTTTTTTCATGCTTTTTTATCTTTTGAATATACGCTTCTCTGAGAGCAGCTTGTTCGCGAGATGTTTGAAGCCGTTTTTTCTGATTGATTAGATAGCTTTTAAAATGGAGAGGCACCATTTTTGACTTCTGACTCATGATTCTTTTGCACTCAAACGAACCACAAACCAGGTAATCTAATTCTTTGATTTGTAAAAAATCAGCATAAGTAATCAAGCATTCGCAAACGTCACATTTACAAGATGCGGAATATTGCAGCTTAAAAAATTTATTGCTTAAGTTATTACGATGCGTATTCATATAAATTCATGCATTTTTATTGATTTATAATTTAAGCTTAGTCTACATTTCGTTTATTTGGCGCTATAAGAAAAATAGCTCTCGATGCCATTGCTAAAGCAGAAGAAATGACACCCCCCTACTTTGGGGCACTTTTTTATAATTAAGCGAAATAAGCAGTTACTAAATACCCATACGCTGATGTTTCTGTATCTCCAAACTTATCTTCTTCGAGACACCCGCTTCTTTTGCAAAATCCATCCATTTACCCACAGCGCTTATCACTTCTTCGAGTATTTCATCGGGCCTGGAAAGACTGATCGATTTTCCCGTTTCAATTAACTCTTCCCTTGTGAAGTGATCGCGTTTGCCATTGACGCTCATCTGGTGTTGATTGGTCCATTGACCTGCGGGATTGTGTGAATAGGTCACATCGTATGCGGGTGATAATCGCCATTCGCCTTGTTGGTTCATAAGAAACGATATGTTTTTGGTGTGGTCGTCCTGATTGCGTGAAATGATATTGAATAACATGCGACGATATTGTTGTGTTGCCTCGGCCTTGCTTAGGCGTAGTTTGCGCATGACTTCGAATGCCTGCTCGTAACTGGTTGCGCCTGCGCTATTGAAATCATAATGTGCGATGCCGCAGAGGGTTTGCATGTGTTGCTTAACTTGCTGCCCACTTTGATTCTCACGATCAAAACGTTTGGTCATGAAATGCGCGCGGCCATTTTCTTCGAGTAATTTACAGGGCATCATTTCTATACCCGCTTCCTTTGCCATAAGGTAATAGGCGTATTCGATGCGGCCATAATCTTTGGGTTCACCCAATTCAAGATCAGTCACGCCATCAAATTTTAGTAGCCAATAGTCGTAGCCTTTGGGCACATCGGTTTGACCGGAGATGACATTGCCCTTGTCGTTCATCGCAATAACGGCTTTTGGCCTGGCGCCACCCGCTGATGTACCGACGCGAAGAATATCGAGAATCGCGTCTTCGTTCTCTTTATCACTGGCCTTGCTAAATTGCACATCCAGCGCTTTGCGTTCCTGCATGACATCTCGTGCCAGCTTAACCAGTTCAGCTATCTCTACCGCGACTGAATCATCGTATTTTTCAATCACCGTCGGCGAAAACTCTAACGCACCCATACCGCGTTTACCGCTATAGCAAAGCCTTTCCACGGGGCTAAAACTGGCACTGTCGCGACCATTACGGGCCAACCATGCATCGATAATACTGTTACCAAATTTATCGGGTAACACATCAGCCAGCATGCCGGGCAGCCCCAGGTAGGTTTCTTTATTGAGCGCGGAGAATGCAAACTTGCCATCGCCTCTTCTGGCATCATTCAAACTCATCGTGATCGGTGCAATATCCAGCCCTTTTTTGAGGAAGTCTTTATCGTATTCGAAAACTGCATACTCACGATCATCCAGCCATGCGACTGCGCCTACAACGTCACCCCAGAGTGTCACAAAGGCTGTATCAATTTTTTTTACCATTCTGGCTCACTCTCTTTGTCTTGCTTGGACTTTTTATCTTGCTTAGGCTTTTTATTAAGACGTTCACCCGATGCCCGTTGTCGAACAATGCCTTTATTTTTGGCTAACTGCATGGGGCTGATGGTTATTTCAGGAATGAAATTATCGAGCTGATCGAGCGCGTCAAGCTCTCTTAATACTGCGATCAATGTTGAAAGCTTACTGCGACCAGACTCAAGCGCCTTAATGGAATTCAGCGATAATGTTGTCGCATCGGCGAGTTCTTGCTGGGTCTTGTTTTTGCGCAGACGCAATGCTTTGAGACGATCACCCAGCTCTTTTTCTATCGCTTTATCTGAAAGAGAATAAAAATCCATAACAACCTTATATTAAACTATTAATAGCTTTAAATAATTTTAGAGCCTTTTATTGGGCTATTATAATATCTAAAGTGATTAACTTCAAAGGCTAACAGTTTAATGGTCTTATTTAAGCCTCTTGTAAACAATAAATAAGTTAATAGTCTTTTAAAAGGCTATTAAATAATCTTAAATAATAAAGTATGACTTATTTATAAAACAAAGACACCACCAACCCTACTTATGAATGATATTTATGTGGCCGCACTTTCCCTACGGGTAAGCATTAAACAACAATGCTTTTGTCTCACTGTCGCTCGGCTTGTTATTTGAAAACGTAAATAGAACTTATGCAGGGCTGGGTGTTTTTCATTGTAGTGATGTTTTAGACTGCTCAGCTCAGCTCAAACAACCGTATTTATTCTAAAACTAGACTAAGCTCTGATAGGAATACTCTCAAAAGAATATTCCATAAACCCTTTAACCTACTGTGATACACCACGGAGAATACTTATGTCTAAATTGATTGCCATCTTATTGGTAGGACTACTGTCACCGGTTCTGGTTCATGCCGGACCGGATACCCCATCAAAATTTGATCCAACGCCTTACGCACCACAAAAAGCGTTATATGACTTCAATTTTGCCGAACCGAAACCGCGTCAGAGTTTTGGTTATGTGTTAAATCATATCAAGGCGCTTAAGGAATTCAGCGATTTCGACAAATCGCAGATCGTGATCGTTGCCCATGGCAATGAACTACACACCATGGCACGCAAGAACCGCGCTATCTATCCGGAGATGTACGATGCCCTGAAGGAGCTAAACAGCTTGGGCGTGAAGATCAGAATCTGTCGCAACGCGGCACGTTCACGCGGTTACGGGCCAGAAGATTTCTACGAATTCGCCACGGTAGTTCCTGCGGCTGTGATCGAGATCGCCAAATGGCAGAACGAAGGGTTCAGTTATATGTATCCTGCGGCAGCCAGTACCAATCCTCGCATCACCCGCGAGCAGTTAGTGGAGAAATACCCAGAGCTAGAAATGGCAGATTAAATACCCTCACTGGTATCCATTTCGGATACCAGCTTTCAGGGTGACAGATAAACGAAAATAAACGTGTTTTTTACTTTCACAATAATGAGGAAATATGAATATTCAAATGGATCACCTTGTTATAGGAGCCGCTAATCTAAAACAGGGCGTTGATTACGTAAGAGATTTATTGGGTGTTGATATCCCCTATGGTGGTGCTCATGAAAAAATGGGAACACATAACCACTTGATGCAACTCGGCAACAATACGTTTCTTGAAGTCATTGCCATAAACGAAGATGACGAAGCACCTAATAACCCTAGGTGGTATGGGTTGGATGATCCTTTTGTACGCCGCCAAAATGAAATTGAGCCAGCGTTATTAACCTGGGTGGTCAATACAAAGAACATCGAAGAACTAACAAAACAGGCAACCTTTACAGTTGGGAACGCTGAGTTAATTAGCCGAGGGAGTTTAAGCTGGTATTTTGGTCTCCCGGAAGATGGCAGGCTGTTAGCTGGTGGAATGCTACCTTATGCCATCGAATGGCAAACAGATGTACACCCATCGACAAATATGGCTGATTTAGGCTGTAAACTTCACAAGCTGGAAATTTACCATCCGTATCCGTCATGGTTGAAAGATGCCCTAACGTCTATTAGTGCTCTGGATCTTGTGGAGATTAAGGCGTTGCCAAAAAATAGTACGCCATATCTAGTTGCCCACATTAACACGCCGTCAGGTATTAAAAAGGTGACTAGTCATGGAACATTATGATGACGAGGAAAGAAAACGAAACGAAAGGAAAGGAAATATAAACAATGAAATCTAATCTCCAATTCCCACTGTTATTTTTAGCGACCCTATTGGCTGGGCTGCTTGCGGGGTTTTTCTATACCTGGTCTTTCACCATCATGCAAAGCCTTGATCTTATTGGTGATAGCAATGCAGCTACGGCGATGATTTCTATCAATGCCAATATTCGCAATGGCTGGTTTGGTGTCATATTTTTTGGTACTCCCCTATCAATTCTGTTTTCGTTAATTTTGATATTTGGGGCAAGAAATAAGAGGCTTTTGCTTTGGGTATCATTTGCGCTTGTGTTTGCCATTTCTACTTTGGTTATTACTTTTACCAAACATCTGCCTCTTAATGATGAGTTGGCAAATAGTTCTAATTGGGCTTCCTACGTTGGTCCGTGGGTTCTGTGGAATCACGCAAGAATGGTGACTAGCTTCTTGGCATTTGCCTCTATGTTGTGCACGCTGGTATCTCTTCTCAAAAAATGATTTGCGGATTCTTAGTCAACCACTCAATCAACCACTTAATCAAAAACTCAAAACAATAGTGATTGGCTAAATGACTGCTTTTAATTCGTTGTCGTTTGCTAGTTCATTCAGGGCATTGAAGTAAAGTCACCCCCCCACTTTAAGGTCATTTTTATAAGAATCAGCGTTGATGCTATTCTGATTTTCAAGATATACCTTATTACTATCAGCTCGTTACAGTGATTCACTCTTAACTACGGACAGTTACCATGATCAAAAAAGTGTTATTTATTATTCTTCACGTGCTGTTATTTGGCGGACAGCTTGCCTATGCAGACTTAGAAGTGACCTTTGTAGAAAGTGCACCTAAAGATAGATTTGAAATTAAGAATACTAGCGAGTGCGTTTTAAAGGATTTTGTACTGAATGTAGATTTATCCAACAGCGCTGGACGATTGATTTTTGATACGAGTGCAACGGGTGCCGGGGTTGAAGTTTTCCAGCCTTTTGAAGTCGTCAAAGGTAAACTAACACTGATTTCTTCCACTACAGTGAAGGATGGCGACAAGACGCTGTCGCTAAGTATCGAGAGCATTGGGCCTAACAAGTCGGCCAGCTTCAGTATCGATGTTGATGATACTTTAGCGCAAAGTGAGCTAGGAAATATTCGTGTATCTGGATCAGAAATATCAAACGGCTTAGTTGCCGTTAATTTAAAAAATAAAAAACCATATAAAGCATCGTTTAACAAAAATGGCAAAGCACTGATCAAGCTTCCGCCTTGCTCTGCTTGAGTTTTCTCTTATCGGTCTTTATCTTACGCTAGCTTTTTCTAAGGCAAACCTGACGGACATTGTTGGCTTTTGCTGAGCCTATCCCCAACTTTCACCCTTAATCTTTTTTTAACGACGATTCGACTATAATTTGAGCGATCACTCAATTATTTCTTGAATGATCATTCAATTATAGTTATAGTGATTTTTCCTTAGCTTAATTCCCAATTAAGGTTTTTTGTAAATAACAAAATCTGGAGATAAAACGGCAACTTTAAGCATTCAGTATTTAGGAAAGCACCCCGCTGCAAGCAAATATTTTCTAGAAAAAACATTTTTAGCAGATGGGAAATTTTTTAACTTCACGTCTTAAAGTCCAACTCTCCCGAATTACCAGAGGAGCATCAAAAGCTACATGAGTTATTTGAAAGACCATTAACATTGAATATGTGTGTAACTACTATGTACCCGCTCATACTAGTGTTTCACATACGTTAAAGTAGTTCCTGATTAACAGATTCAAAAAAAGTTACAGACCCGCTTAACTCAACTCTGGCGATGGCTCCTAGTCCTGAAATTTGATAGTACGGCATACTTATAAACATACACGGAGGTAAGGTTTTTATGAATTCGGACTTTCCAGGCAAGTAACAGAAAGTCTGCAATATCTGGCACCTAGTTGTTTGGGTCAATAGCCACTAGAGAGCCTAATTGAGTTCGAAGTGATAATAACAACAACAATCTAAGAACGTATTAAGACGTCGATGGATCTTTGTCTATCGAAAGAATATGAAGTGCAGACTACAAGCTGCCGCTTGCTGTCTTATCGACATTAATTTGAGGAGAATTCAATGTTACGTTTAAAAAAAATATTACTTATAGCCACAATAATTGCATTTGCACCATTTAAAAGCTGGGCTGCGGATGTATTAGAAATCAACGTTCAATCAAGATACTCACCCTTGCAATTCATAGATTCAGCTTTTGGAGGGGCGCACCCAATTGGTGGGCCTGGTCACGCCTTCGTTTTAAAAGCTAATGATACATTGAGCCCTCTTGGAATCAATTTTGTTATGCATAACTCTGGCAAAGTGAATAAATATGATGAAAAGAATATTCTTCCTAAACTAGTTGATAGAAAAAAACATGGAAATCTCTATAAAGCAGTTGCTCTAGGGGACAAGCAAGGTGGTATCAACGCAGCACTTTCAATTCCTGCTGAGTCAGGCCTCGCCTTTGGTGAGATGCTATCTGGAGGAGTTCCCTTTGGTATGTCTACAGATGAATATGCTGCTTATATATATTATGGTGGTGGTCTTGATTTGCAGCAAAAAATTTACGACGATGCTTTCGATAGTAAACTTGTAACCATTCCTGTTGCACTAACAAGCGCACAAGGATCTGGCTTTTTTCCTAAGCAATTACCAGACCCTGATAACAATCCAAGTTTAAGTAATGAAGATGCTATGGCAGAATTTTGTAACATGCCATTAATTGTTCGCTGGCCTGACTCTGCTGCTCAAGTCATAAAAGAAGCCTGCTCTAGAGTTGGGGTTACAACTGCTTATATTGGTAAAGAGACCCGCTGCGTAGACCCTAAAGCAACCTGTGATCCTATTAAAAACCCTTCTAACCCAGTGAAAAACATACCTACTGTTTTGACGTTTGGTGGCTTTGCTCCAGGTGTGATTCCTCATCAAATGTTTGGCAGTGGCAATATTGATGCATTTGAATTGAACATGCCAACAGAAGACATTCAGTTTTTGAAACTTGCGAGTAAGCAGCTGGATAAGAAGAATGCTGACGCAGATTTAAGTAGCATCGTTGCACCGTACAAATACGCAGGATCATGGCACCAGCCCATCCTATTAGTAGAACTAGTATTTAATAGAGACTTCTGGGACGGCTTCACCAAAATACAACAAGATCTCATTAAAACGGTTGCTCAAGCAAGTATAGTTGATACTCAAGCGAGACTTCTTAGCATGCAAGGTGAAGCTATTGAACAATTAGAGGCAGCAGGTGTTGTTCATCTTAAATGGCCACAAGGCATATTGGAGAAATTACGTGATGCAATGCCTGATGGCTTAAATAAGGTTGCAAATAAGGCCGTTCAAAAAGGTGATAATTCTTCAAGACTTTGGTTAGATGCAACATGGGCGTTTCAAAAGAAGAATCAAAAGTTTTTTGATTATGGTGATATAAATCAGGGTCAATCTAATTTTCAAACGTCAAAAAAATAAAAGTGTTATTGCCATGCCGAGTGGTGAATCAATGCTTGTCCATCGTAGTTACCTTGCGGCATCTACGATGGACTTTTTTTACACTGCTTTTTCTACAATACTTTTACAACAACTTGCCACTTAGCTTTAACATTTCATCCAGCTGCCCTGCACTCACGTTACTCATCAAGCTTTCTGCTGAGTGCTCAAAACTTACCAACGCTTCTGTGTATATACGTTCGCCTGCTTCGGTTAGTTTTACCAGGCTCACTCTGGCATCTCTTGGATTAGCTTGCTTTTCGACCAGTTTAATCTTTTCCATTGGCGCCAGTACTCGGGTGACACCGGATGCTGTAATAGAAATCTGGTCGGCTAGTTCAATTCTGCGCAATGTATGATTGGGTGCCTGCATCAATTGATGCATGATCATAAACTCGGTAAAGCTAATGCCATGTAAACTTAACTGCCCTTCTACACCCTTTTGTAACTTTGTGTTTAGGAGTGTATTTAATAAAATAAAATCTGTTGCGTTTGTCATTTTGTAATCTCCTTCAAGACGATCAATACTTGAATTATAATTGACTACTCAAGCATTAGTCAAATACTAGGATTGCTATTGCTATTACGATTTGCATATTGACAAGCTATGAAAAAAGATAGGTTAAGTTGGTCTTCCGATAAATATCGCTGTCCATATCACTAAAGCCCAGATTACCAAAACGATCGTGTATGTCGTTATTAGCAATGATTTAGAGCCTGTTAATTTGAAACGCGCTTTGATGAATAGATAGAGTTTTCCTGCAATGAGAAAACCGAACGCCCAAACCATACCTGCCACGATGATTGCTGGCCATATCCAGTCTCCGTGTAATGAGTCTATATCCGGAAATGACAGATTCAAAACGGGTGACACCATGTAATACAACAGCAAGCCTAAAAAACCCATGCTGAATAATGCCAAAAATAGCGTTGCGACAAAGGCTAATAAGGAGAGACGCATTACCTGGGTAGTGGGGAGTAATTTCATAAGGGATGGAGTTCAGTGTTTATTGAGTGTATTGCTATAAAGCACTGAGTGTAATTGATTCGGGGAATATATTTATAGTTTTTAAGGCACCCCCCTACTTTGAATGATATTTTTGTAGTTATAACTTTCCTTCGGGTCAATACAAAAAGGGTTTACGTAGAGTAGGCACTTTTTTTTCTATCAGCTATATTTATAGTAGTGATCTAATTATTTACACCATCAACTATATTTCAAAAGAGGCTATCATCAACGACACCTTTCAACAGTGGCGATTATTTCAGGACTTTACTGAGGCTCAGATTCAGAGCGTTATCGATAAAGCCGAAGAACGAATATTCGAAACCGGTGAATATATCTGCAAGCAGGATGAGATTGGCGAAAGCCTGTTTATTATTCGTTCTGGACGCATCAATATGCGTGTTACGAAAGCGAATGGCGTTGAAAAAAACCTGAATATACTCAAAGAAGGCGACCATTTCGGTGAGTTAGCGCTGTTATCTGGTGGTGTTAGAACCGCATCTGCGATTGCGCTGAGTGATGCCGTTATTCTGGAAGTCGCCAAAGATGATTTTTTAGCCCTGCTCAATGAGATCCCTGCTTTTTCGATTAACCTGAGTCGTACCATTGGTAGTTGGCTGCAGGGTGAACTTAAGGGAGATAGTGTTCGCAACAAATTGCACATTATTGGTCTGGTGTATAGCTGTGGCATCACTGCTAATTTTGCGGTACAGGTCATTGAGTTCTTCGCGGACAAAGATAAAAAGATCGCAGTGTTTAGTGATCGGCAGAATTATTGGGAAGGCATTGGTGTACCAGCGGCATCAATCGAAAAAGGGGCTATTGAGAGAACTCAACAATATGTGATTAAAGCCTCAGAGGCTGTCGATCATGTGTTTATTGATATTGGCCATCAAGCAACAGATTTCATTCCATTGTTATCACAATGTGATCGTATCTGGTGTTTCATCGAACAATCAAGAGGTTCTGAAAATACCCTGGCAAGTGCGATGCAACTACTGGATTATCGGAGCAGTATTCTACTTAAAACCCAATGGGTGTGGGTGCAGGAGAAATCGACAACGCTCGCCCCTGTCATCAGTACTTCGAAAAATACCTCGGAAAATACGCCGTATGATGCATTGCGCCTTCATTACGTTAACTCGGATATTGATAATGGCAGTGGCGATGAAGATGACGATAACCAGAAACAAACATTAGTTAAACGCGATTTAAGCCGCTTATTCCATTTAGCCAATGATATTCAACTGGGTATTGCACTCGGCGGTGGTGGGGCGAGAGCGTTGGCACACATTGGTGTATTAGCCGCCTTAGAAGAACATGAAATCTATTTCGACAGAATTTCAGGCACCAGTGGTGGTGCGATTGTCGCAGCTTTCTATGCCGCTGGTTTTGATAGTGAGTACATGTTGCAACTTTTCGATATCGGCATTAAACCACCGAAATGGGTGAAATATATTCCGCAGGGAAACAAATGGTATTTACTGGCGATGTTTCGATCTGGATTAATCGAAAAACGTTTTCATAAAGTCTTCGGCAAGAACACCCAGTTTGAACAATTGATATTACCCACGCATATCATCACCACTGACTTGATTAGCGGCAATGAGGTTGTGAGAAGTAGTGGCAATGTGGCAGATAGCGTTAGCGAAAGCATCAACCACCCGCTACTGGGACGCCCCATTTTACGTGATGGTGAAGCCTTGATTGATGGAGGCATTTTGAACAATGTCCCCAGCTCGGTGTTACGCAATAACAACGTTGATTACATCGTTTCTGTAAGTATTGGCGCAAAACTGCAAAAGTCTTTCGGTAAAAACGATAGCACCACCAGTAAAGCTAAAATGAAAAAAGTGGGCTTAATCGGAACCCTGTTTCGCGCACTGGAAGTCGGACAGAATGGCTTAGAGAATCATTATGAAAATGACAGCGACTTTTTAATCCTGCCCGATACTTCTGAATACCAGTTTGAAGATTTCACCAGAGATGTGGAGCTGGTAAAGCTGGGTTATCAATCAACTATTGAGGTGATGCCTGAACTCAAAGCGAGTTATTTAGAATTTATTAAGACGGGTTAACATTCTTCTAAATTTTTGTTCTACTCGCTATTTACCCCTATCTTCTCCCAATCCGTTTTATGACGCTTAAAATCCTTAGTCACACGACTAAATCACGTTATCATTAGCGATTACTTATAGCCTGGTATGACCTTTACAGTGGAAGATTTACAAACAATTCTTGATGAAATCACGTTAGCCGTGACGGCTTTACCTGCCGAGGGCGAAGTCGCTTGTTACATACCGCAACTTGCCGAGGTAGATCCCGATCAGTTTGGCATTGCGGTTGCTCTGGCAGACGGACAGATTTTTCATGCAGGTGATGCGCAAACGCTATTCTCTATCCAGAGTATTTCAAAAGTGTTCACCACCACCATTGCACTGAGAAAATTTGGCGACGACATCTGGAAACGCGTAGGCCGCGAACCATCAGGCGACCCGTTTAACTCTATTGTTCAATTAGAGATGGAATGCGGCAAACCGCGTAATCCCTTTATCAATGCTGGCGCCATCACAATCGCCGATACCATTATGGAAGGTCGTACCCCCGATGAGTTAATGGAAGAAATTCTGCAATTTATTCGCGAGATTGCGCATGACGACAGTATCCAGATTGATAAAAAAGTCGCAGAATCGGAATTAAAAACGGGAGATAGAAATGCGTCTTTAGCGCATTTCATGGCTTCTTTTGGTCTTTTTGAGAACGCGGTAGATGATGTGTTGTGGGCCTATTTCAACCATTGCTCGATCACCATGACTTGTGAGCAACTGGCAAAAGCGGCACTTTTTCTGGTATCGGATGGTTTAGATAAAAGTTGCGGCGTGAATGTGGTCTCTGAAAAACGCGCACGACGAATTAATTCACTGATGATGATGTGTGGTCATTATGATGGATCAGGCGAGTTTGCATTCCGCGTCGGACTACCCGGAAAAAGTGGCGTTGGCGGTGGAATCATGGCGGTTGTGCCAGGCAAAGCGTCTATTGCGGTTTGGTCACCTCGATTAGATAAAGTCGGCAATAGCTATTTGGGAACCCTCGCTCTGGAAATGTTAACGCAACGCACTGGTTGGTCTGTTTTTGGACATTGACACCAAAAGAGAGTTTTAGTGTTTTCAGTTACTTAATCTTTCTACCTTGACGTGGTTTATAACGTGGGGTTGTCCAGCCAAATAGCAATGCTGCAGCCCTCAAACCAAATGCTAATAGCACGCCAACAAAAACAGCAACTATTTGTGGCACACCCATTGAGAATAAAAACACAAAACTGGTCGCGCCCAATAAGGCTGCACTGATATAAATTTCATCACTGAGTAGTACTGACTTTTCACCCGATATGACATCTCGGAAAATACCACCGAATGTGGCCGTAGAAATTCCCGTTACAATCGCTGCGTAAGGCGATATGCCATATTCAAGCCCAATCATTGCACCCATCACACAATACGCTGCCATTCCAATAGCATCTAACCACAGGAGAAGACGATAACGAGATTCAACCAAGTGCGCGGTAAAGAAAACAAGTACAGCGATGATGACACAAATGCCAATAAACAGCGGTTGCTTAATCCAGAAAACGGGGAGTTTACCGAGCAGTAGATCACGCAAGGTGCCACCACCCACGCCTGTGATTGCGGCAAAAAAGATAAAGCCAACAATGTCCAGGCGCAAACGTGATGCCGCCAATGCTCCCGTTGCTGCGAATACAGCAACACCGGCATAATCTAAAAGATGTAAATAATTCATAAGTACACCCCCCTACTTACAGCGGGTTTTATTTATATAAAACAGGTGCAGGAGAATTATTCGATTCCAGCAACAGTTTCGTTACCGATGCACCGATACGTTTACTCAGGCGTTCGAAAATATCTTTTTCAGGACTGAAATTAACCATGGTTTCTGCACCAATCACATCTCGTGCAACCGAAGCAGGACTTCCAAAATCATCGATCAACCCCAGTGCTTTAGCGTCTTCACCGGTCCAGAATAAACCGCTGAATATATCAGGGTCATTTTTCAATCTATCACCACGACCTGCTTTAACCGCATCGATAAAGTGCTTATGGGTTGTTGCTAATAAGTCTTTAACGAAGGCTTCATCTTCCGGTTTGCGTGGCGAGAATGGATCAAGAATGGCTTTATTCTCACCAGCCGTTAGTTCACGATTTTCAACACCGATCTTTTTCATCGCTTCTACTACACCGAAGCTTTGCATACGCACGCCAATAGAACCAACTAAACTAGAAGGGTTCGCGTAAATTTCATCCGCTGCCGAGATGATAAAATACCCGCCAGAAGCACATAAATCAGCCGCTACCGCGATGACCTTTTTATCTTTATAAATACCACGTAAGCGTTTGATTTCGTTATAAACATAACTTGATTGAACAGGACTTCCGCCAGGACTATTACAACGCAGAATAATGCCTTTCACTTTTTTGTCTGCAAACGCATCCTGCAACGCAGGGATAATATTATCCGCACTCGCTTCAGCACCTTGCAAAATCACACCCTGAACATCAACCACTGCGGTGTAAGACGGAGCGGCGCTCATACGTGTGCTTTTAGACATGGCAGAACCTACAACCGCCATTATCAACAAGAACAATAAAATCAAAGTCGCAAATTTGAAGAAGATAGACCAGCGACGGGAACTGCGCTGCTCTTTAATGCCAGCCATCGCGACATCTTTCAAAGCATCAATAGCTTTTTGGTTTTCGTTATTTAACATGATTTTTCAATTATTTAGATCAGGAATGGATATTTAAACACACCCCCCTACTTTTATGTGTTTTTTTTATTCATTTTAAATGAAAAACACACCCTTCGGGCCATCGTCGCTTCACTCCGACATTGTCTCAATGCGTTTGGCTAGTCACTTTGTTTTGCGTATCTTATGAGGGTAAATTTGTTATTTAGATATTACGTTAATCACATACGATCAAAGCAAAAATGCTCAGCTTAATTGAATAAGATGAGCATTTTTTAAAATCCCTAAAAGGATGGATTTATTCTTCAAATTAGTTTCTAGCTTGCACAGGAGCAAGGCGGAAATTATGAGCTTACAAGTGTAAGTGATTAACTTTATGCTATTACTAATTATTATTTACCCCGATTGTGCTTTGATTTTTCCAGAGGCAAGGCGAAAGCAGCGCAGCTTATAAGTATAAGTGAGCACTTTCAACGCTGCGTCTGGGAAAAGCAGAGTGCAATCGGGCTAAATAATCAGACGTTGAATCGAAAATGTACTACGTCCCCTTCTTGCATAATGTAGTCTTTACCCTCTAAACGCCATTTACCTGCATCTTTCGCGCCGGCTTCACCTTTACATTCGATGTAGTCATCGTAGCCAACTACTTCTGCACGGATGAAACCACGTTCGAAATCTGTATGAATTCGACCTGCTCCGTTTGGTGCTGTTGCTCCTTGTTTTACTGTCCAGGCGCGTACTTCTTTTACGCCTGCTGTAAAGAAGGTTTGTAGATGTAGTAATTGGTAACCGGCATTGATCACACGATTGAGTCCTGGCTCTTTCAAACCGAGATCATCGAGAAACATGGCTAATTCTTCATCATCCAATGAAGACATTTCTGCTTCCATTTCGGCACTTACAGCAACTACTTCAGCATTTTCTTTAGCTGCGATTTCTTTAACTGAATCAAGGTAAGGGTTATTTTCAAAACCATCTTCTGCTACGTTCGCCACAAACAGAATCGGTTTGATGGTGATCAACTGGTATTCTTTGACGAGTAATTTTTCTTCTGCACTTAGGTCTGCAGATCGTGCTGAATGGCCTTCTGCCAGACGCTCGTGAATTCGCTCGAATACAGCTAGCTGTGCTTTTGCATCTTTATTGCCAGATTTCGCATTCTTGGTAGCACGATGAATGGCTTTTTCGATCACATCCAAATCTGCTAATGCCAATTCGGTATTTATGGTTTCGATATCTGAGACCGGATCTATTTTGCCATCTACATGCACGACATCATCGTTGTCGAAACAACGAACAACCTGCGCGATTGCATCGGTTTCGCGGATATGAGATAAAAACTTATTACCTAAACCTTCACCCGATGCTGCACCTTCTACCAAGCCTGCGATATCCACAAACTCCATGGTGGTAGGTAATACTCTTTCAGGTTGTACTATTTCAGCGAGTGCATCCAGACGTGGATCGGGTACTGGTACGATTCCTACGTTTGGCTCGATGGTACAGAAAGGATAGTTTTCAGCAGCGATTCCTGCTTTCGTTAATGCATTAAATAGCGTTGATTTACCAACATTGGGAAGTCCAACGATGCCACATTTAAAACCCATGTTAAATCCTCAAAAGATCCACTTAAAAAGTGTGCATAAGTGGGGGGGGGGGTGTATTTTAGTGTTTAATGATTTTAGTTTGTATGACTTAATCTGTATGCAGTACATTCATGGCTTTTTGATCATCACCTTGAATGATCAGATCGATTACTTTTAAAGCACGGTCGATAGCATTTTGTATTGCAATTTCATCATTTTGACTGGGTCTGGAAAGCACATAATCTGCTACTTTCTTACTATCACCGGGATGACCAATCCCAAAACGCAAACGTGCATAGTCTTTGCCAATTTGCGCGTGTAAATCTCTTAAGCCATTATGACCACCGTGACCGCCTGAATATTTAAGACGCACAGTGCCTACTGGTAAATCCAGCTCATCGTAGGCGACTAACACTTGTTTTACATTGATCTTATAGAAAGAAGATATTTGATGCGCGGATAAACCACTACGATTCATAAATGTAGACGGTTTTAACAACCAAACCTGATTGCCATGAATGGTGGCTTTAGCTACTTCTCCAGAAAACTTTGTTTCTGTTTTGAAGCTTGCGCCATACTCATTTGCTAATCCATCAATAAACCAAAACCCGGCATTATGCCGGGTTTTAGAATACTTCTCGCCTGGATTTCCCAGACCTATAATCAATGTGATTGCTTGATCAGGCATATTGAAATTAGCTTAAATTAATTAAGCGTCATCTCCACCTTCTGCTTCACCATCAACTTCAGTCTCAGGAGCTTCTGGAGCTTCATCCGACACTTCTTCAACAGCTCTTGGTGCATGGATACTAACCACAAGATGGTCATGATCTTCGCCGTGAGATAGTTCTGTAGAAGATACGCCTTCAGGGAACTTGATATCTGATAAGTGTAAAGACTCACCTAATTTAAGCTCAGCAAGATCAACTTCGATGTACTCAGGTAAATCACCTGGTAAACATACAACTTCGATATCAGAAAGGTTACGTGTAAGTACACCACCTTCCATTTTAACGCCATGAGCGTCTTCTTCGTTAACGAAATGTAATGGAAGAACAACAGTCATCTCAACGTCGTCTCTTACACGCTGTAAATCAACATGTAATACAAATGGTTTTGCTGGGTGACGTTGTAAATCACGTAAGAACACTTTTTGCTTTTTTCCTTCTAGCGTTAATTCGATAATCGCTGCGTAGAAACTTTCTTCTTGAAGGTTACGCATTAATTGGTTTTCGTTTAACGTTAAAGACCATGCAGGACGCCCTGCACCGTATAGTACCGCTGGAATTTTGTTTACACGACGTAGGCGGCGGCTCGCACCTTTACCTAAGTCTTCACGCATTTCCGCGGCCAACTCATATTTAGTTGCCATTTTTTTCTACTCCAAATTGTGGATTGTTACTTTTATTCTTAAACAAGAAATAAAAATGAGTAAGCAATCCATAAACAAAAAAGCAAAACTCGCGACCAAGTTTTGCAACATTTTGTCAAACCAGCGTTACTTTACAATAACGCTAGTTTGACGAATTTTTATGACTAATCGTCAACTACATGCGCGAACAAATCACTCACTGATTCATCGTAATGAATGCGTGAGATAGTATCTGCAATGATGTCCGCTACAGAAAGCTGGCGGATTTTAGCACAGTTTTGACCTTTTTCACTCAATGGAATTGAATTTGTTATCACAATTTCATCCAATTGAGAGTTATTGAAGTTATCAATAGCAGGGCCAGAGAAAACAGGATGGGTTGCATAAGCGATAACTGCTTTTGCACCATGCTCTTTTAAGGCTTCTGCGGCATGACACAAGGTACCACCGGTATCGACCAAATCGTCAATCAATACACAGGTTTTATCTTTCACATCACCAATGATATGCATCACAGCAGACACATTAGGCTCTGGACGACGTTTGTCGATAATAGCCAATCCGACATCGCCACCGAGGCTTTTTGTCATTGCTCTTGCTCTAACTACACCACCCACATCAGGTGATACAACAACAAGATCATCATAGTTTTTCTCTACGATATCTCGAAGTAACACAGCAGAAGCATAGATATTATCAACGGGAAGATCGAAGAAGCCCTGAATTTGATCTGAGTGCAAATCAACGGTTAAGACACGATCTACACGACTGGTAGACAGCATATCTGCCACTAATTTAGCTGAGATAGGAACACGTCTTGAACGCACACGACGATCTTGTCGGGCATAACCGAAGTATGGTATCACTGCCGTTATACGACCTGCCGAAGCACGATACAATGCATCTACCATGATCAGTAGTTCCATTAGGTTATCGTTGGTAGGTGCACATGTTGGCTGAAGTACGAATACGTCTCGACCACGAACATTTTCTAGAATTTCAACATGGGCTTCACCGTCGCTAAACTGACCGACTGTTGAGTTACCTAGTTTGATATCTAATAGTTCTGAGACTTCTCGAGCAAGATCAAGATTCGCATTACCGGAAAAAATCATTATCCTGTCTGATTCTGACATGAACGATCTCTTTTGAAGTTATGAAGGAATTAACACATTGTCATATTTCTGAAGGAAATGAAATATGACAATGTATCAATAAAATATGGCTGGGGCGGTAGGACTCGAACCTACGCATGCTGAGATCAAAACCCAGAGCCTTACCACTTGGCGACGCCCCAATATTTACTTACATTTACTGCTTTCGTTACGTTTTCTGTAACGCCGCTATTGCATTATGCAATGGCGATTGATTAACCCCTTTAGCTACAAAGCCCTGCCAATTATTCGGCGACTTTGCTAAAGCATCAAGTACCTGATTTACTTCATCTTCGCTTTTAAACTTTGCAAAGATACAACTACCAGTTCCAGTTAATCGTGCTTCTGAAAAAGAAGTTAGCCATTCTAGCGCATTTGCTATTTTTGGGTACTTCTTTTTAACAACTATTTCAAAAACATTTGACTGTTTGGTGAAAACGTCGTCATTCAGAAAGCGCGCTATTGTGAGGGCATCACAATCTCGTGTCAATCCCTGATCTGCAAAAATTTCTGCCGTTGATACAGAGATATCCGGTTGAATCACTAAAAACCATGATTCTGGCAAATTTATTGGCGTTAATTGTTCACCAATTCCTTCTCCCCAGGCAGAATGACCGTGGATAAAAACAGGGACATCCGCACCTAATTTCAGCCCTAATTCTGCAAGCTCCTGAATGGTCAACTGACAACCCCAAAGCTCATTCAAACCAAGTAATACGGTGGCTGCATCAGAACTTCCTCCTCCGATACCACCTCCAATTGGCAATTTTTTATCAAGTGTAATCTCAACCCCAAATTTTGAATTGGTATGTGATTGAAGTAATTTTGCTGCTCTTACACATAAATCTGACTCTAAAGGAATCTGATCTAAAGCATTAAAATTTTTGTTTGATTCGTTGCGAATTATTTTTCCATCCTGACGAATTTCCAATGTAATTTCATCAGAATAATCCAGTAGTTGAAATACTGTCTGCAACAAATGATAACCATCTTCACGTTGTGCCGTGATATGGAGAAATAAATTAAGCTTTGCCGGAGCGGGTAACGTTAACTTTGCAACCATTGAAACGCTTTAAACACCCTGCCATGTTTTTGCAATAAGCTTTATATACAGCTTATCTTTACTGCGCGTAAGAACCACTCTTCGTGGCATCGCCTGTGTACTGTTATTTGTATAATTCGAATAACTTACCTTCCAACCGGCCTGATAAAGCGTTTCTGGGCGACCTAGGTTATCCAGAATCAATTGATCTACCTTGTATTCGGGAGATGTCATTCCTCTTACCCAATACTGCATACCCTTGACTGGAATTCTTACACCCGATTGATTCTGTAATAGGCGCTCTTCATCTGTATCGCGATACGTTCTGCCATTATCGGCGAGTAATGTCACCCCCCCACTTTGGCGGCTTAATTTTGCGACCAGTGCTCCTGTTAACGGGTGTGTGATTTGCATGGTATATTGGCTGGCGTTTTGTTGCGCCCAACTTAGACCGAAAATATAATTTTCGTCACCATAGCGTAATGAGATTTTGCTACCCAGACTCCAGTTTTGTCTGCGAGCCAGATAAGCTTGGCGTTGTTCCCATGAAGATTGTTTAACCGTAGGATTTACTACTGATTTAACCTGGGGTGGCTGTGTTCCATATTGCGTACAACCACCAAGTAAAATAACACTGCTGATTAACAGTGCGCGTGGCTTTAACCAAGACACTAACCTTATTGACATTATATTATCCTTTGAAAGATCAAGCCGTTACAAAAACGATGTAACATACTTGAATAGTATCAATTTAGGCCTGCATTGGTATATATCAATTTTGTAAATATTGTTTTGCTTCGTGTAAAACTTTGTTATGAGGGAATTTTTTAGTCATTTCTTCATAAATACTCAAAGCTTCTTCCTGCTTATCATTTTCTGCCAGAACACTGATTAAATGACTCGCAACTTCGGGGTCCTTAATCAGTTTAAATGCTTTCCTCAGGTACTTTTCAGCTTTCGCAAAATCCCCATTTTTAAAATGCACAAAACCCAAACTATCCATGATAACGGGATCATGCGGTTTAATTTGATGTGCTTTTTTAATATAGTTTTTTGCCTCATCAAGGCGCTGGGTATTAACCGATAACATATATCCCAGCGCATTTAACGCATCTGCATCGTTCTTGCTAATCGACAATACCTGATTGAAGTCATTCTCCGCAGAACGCAATTGCCTCATGCGTTCATGCAACAGACCACGCCTATAATAATATTGTGCATTCAAGGGCGATAAATTGATTGCCTGATTATAAAGCACAAGTGCCCGAGGGTATTTTTTTAGACTAAAGAGATGATCTGCATAAAGTTTTGCCCAATATGCCTTGTCGACCGGATCAGTTGAAGATATTTGTTTTTTCTCAAAGTAACTCTCAATACCCTTATCACCTTTCAATGCACTCGAAAGTGATATCGATTTCTGATGCGCATTTCTTAAGAACGCTCCACCATTTACTTTTTCATAAAACGTTAATGCTTTTTTTAAGTTCCCTTTTGCCTGAAAAACCTCACCAGCGAAATAGTCTGCATCGAACTCATAACTTTTTGTAGCACGTAATTTATCTATGTTGGCTTCTGCTTTTTTAAGTTGAGATTGATCAATTTGCAAGGCTATCAACGATTTCAATAAATCATTGTTCTTTGAATGTCTGATAATGAGTTTTTCAAGAATGGGTAATGCTTGTTTTTTTTGTTTTTGCAAAACAAACAAGCGAACCAACTCAAGCCGACTGCTATCACTTACCATAGGATTATCTTTAATCGCCATTAGCACATTGATAGCATCTGAATTTCTATTGAGCTTATGTAAGGCTTTCGCCTTCATTGCCATGGCATCAACCAGATTTTGAGAATCAAGTCTTTCAAGGTTTTCTAATTCAAATATTACGGCCTTATAATTTTTAGCCTTTAGGGCTAGATTGGCGGCAATTAGTTTTTGCTGCCGATAATAATTCCTACTTTCATGTTGTTTGATGTAATCAACAAAGACACGATAGGCCTTATCTCTATGGGTCTCTGCTGCTAAAACAGATCCAATAAAGGTCAACCCCTGACTGACTTTCATCTCGCTGATAGTTTGGGTATTCGTTGGCAAGTCTGTTTTATCGATTTCTTTTGATATGCTTTCTTTTGGTATGCTTTTTTCTTGTCGAGTTGATACCTCTTCATCTTTTAAAGATGTTTGTTCTACCAATTCGTGAATGGTATGAAACTGGGCAGACGATAATTTTATTTTATTATTTCTAAGGTAGAGTAACGCAAGGTATTGTCGTGCTTCAAGATCATCAGGAGTCAATGCAACCCATCGTTCTGCTACTTTTAATCCTTTGGGTAGCTGCCCTGTTGCCGCGGCGAGAATAGTAACTCTTCTGGCAATTGCAGGATCTTTACTCTCTAAGGCCAGGTGCTGATATTGCTCAACTGCAAGGACTTCATCACCCATTTCTCTGTAAATTTCAGCAGCAAGCGCCTGATAAAGAAATTCAGCTTTGAAGTTGCCTGATTCGGTATTTTCTTGATTTAAAACACGCGCATGAGCAGGTAAAACCAATGAAGAACATATAACAGTAACAACAGTAATGAGTTTTAAAGGATAAAGAAATATTTGCGACTTCGATGATTTACTATGAACAACCCAAGAGCCAAGACATATGACATGCTTGCCTTGTTTGCCTTTCTCTAAATAGATTAAGGCCTGTTTTAAAATAGCAAATATCATATATAAAATCCTTCCCTGGATTATTGAGACTGCATAGATCCTATATCAACAAAAAACACTATCGATATATTAACTATAGTGTACATAGGCCAACTGTGCTCAGTTGCATGGTAAAGAATAAAGTCCAGCTATCATCAGCTAACTGGTAGATAAAACAAAACAGGCTGTATAAATCGTAGGTTATGACACCTACCAGCAGAAACGGGCATAAAAATTATCTCTGGATTTATTCGTTTACTCCCCAAACGACCGAAAGTGTTCACGCTACAACCATAAGAATTCGGCTGTACTTCACCTTTTATAAAATAAATAAGACTACTCATAAATCAAGCTAGATAAATTTATAAAACAAAGCAGTAAACTACTCTGTAATAAACCTCGGAATTCACGCTATAATCGCGCCCCTATGTCTTTACGTGTAATTGGAATCAACCATAAAACAGCGCCCGTCGCGATCCGCGAGAAAGTTGCGTTTTCACCAGATGGATTGACTGAAACACTTTCTCAGATCAAAAATGACATAGAGAGCAATCACAAAGAAAACGAAGTAATTATCCTATCTACTTGTAATAGAACAGAAATTTATACTTATTCTAATTACACAGAAGAACAAATCCTGAATTGGTTATCTAAACAGCAAGGTCTGGATAGTCAAAGCTTAAAAGAATATATCTACAACCATGCTAATGATGAAGCTATAAAGCACGTAATGCGTGTTGCTAGTGGATTGGATTCTATGGTGTTAGGTGAACCACAGATATTTGGCCAATTGAAAGGGGCACTTAAAACCGCTTCTGAAAAAAAGACCGCAGGCACTACGCTGAAACGATTAATGCAACATGCATTTTCGACAGCTAAAAAAGTACGTACTCAAACGGGCATTGGTACCAATCCCGTATCTGTCGCATTTGCAGCAGTAAACCTTGCCAAACAAATCTTCAGTAATCTGGATAATAAAACTGCCTTGTTAATTGGTGCAGGTGAAACCATCGAACTGGTTGGTAAGCACCTGAGTAACGCCAATATTGGTAAAGTCATTATTGCCAATCGAAGTGTAGAAAAAGCGACTCAGCTTGCGAATGATTTCAATGGGCTCGGCATTACTTTGCAAGATATCGGTGATTACTTACCCGATGCTGATATTGTTATCTCATCAACCGCTGCACCTATGCCAATTATTGGTAAAGGAACGGTTGAGGCTGCATTGAAAAAGCGCAAACATAAACCGATTTTTATGGTGGATATCGCAGTACCCAGAGATATAGAAGAAGAAGTCGGCGAACTAGATGATATCTATTTATATACGGTTGATGATCTACAGTCCGTGATTGAAGATAATATGAAGTCTCGACAAGAGGCTGCCACGCAAGGCGAAGAAATGATTGCCGAGGAAGTTGAAAACTTCATGGGATGGATGCGTGCACAAGATCAAATGAGCCTCATTAAAAGTTATCGTGATAAAATCAATACAATTCAGGATGAGACGCTTGAAAAAGCACTTAAATTACTGCGAAATGGTTCAACTGCAGATGAAGCATTGTCATTTCTGGCGCATACATTGACCAATAAATTGGCTCATGATGCTACAGTGGCGATGAATAAAGCCGCTCATTCAGGGGACCATAAATTACTCGAAGCCTCTAATAAAATACTCAATCTTTCAACAGTTGAGAGTCAAAACCAAATGATTGATAAGGAAAACAATAAACAGTGAAAGCATCCATTTTAAATAAACTCGATACACTGAGTGATCGACACGAAGAAATTGCTGGATTATTGGCAGAGCCAGAAGTGATGGCTGATCAAAATCATTTTCGTGCACTATCTATGGAATACAGCCAGTTAGAACCTTTGGTTGTAGAATATAAAAAATATCTGCAAATCATCGATGACAAAGAAACTGCAGAAGAGATGCTTAATGATCCTGAACTAAAAGATATGGCAAAGGAAGAGCTTTCTGACATTAAGGATTCTCTTGAAACGTTTGAATTAACCTTGCAGAAATTATTACTGCCGAAAGACCCGCATGACGATAGCAATATCTTTTTGGAAGTTCGTGCTGGCACAGGTGGAGATGAAGCAGCAATCTTTGCAGGCGACCTATTCCGAATGTATTCACGCTACGCTGAACAAAAGCGCTGGCAAGTAGAAATCATGAGTCAAAACCTGGGCGAACATGGTGGCTATAAAGAAATTATCGCCCGTATTGTTGGTGCTGGTGCTTATTCGCGTTTAAAGTTTGAATCAGGTGCGCACCGTGTACAGCGTGTTCCAGAAACAGAATCTCAAGGTCGTGTACATACCTCTGCTGCGACTGTCGTGGTAATGCCCGAACCGGATGAGGTTGAAGCACAAAACATTAACAAGAATGATATTCGCGTAGACACATTCAGAGCTTCTGGTTCTGGTGGTCAGCACGTTAATAAAACAGATTCCGCAATTCGTATTACACATTTACCAACAGGTATCGTCGTTGAATGTCAGGACCAACGCTCGCAACATAAAAACAAAGCGCAAGCCATGTCTGTATTGCAAGCCAGAATACTGGAAGGTGAACGATCGGTTCAAGATGCAGAACAAGCTGAGCAACGTAAATCTTTAGTAGGAAGTGGAGATCGTTCAGAAAGAATTCGTACCTACAACTTCCCTCAGGGACGCGTATCTGATCACCGAATCAATCTTACTCTGTATAAACTAGATGAGTTTGTATCTGGCGATTTAGATCAGATTATTGATCCATTGATCAATGAATATCAAGCTGAGCAATTATCTGCGTTAAGCGAAGAAAATAGTTAGAACGTAGTTCAAAATAAAGTTATGAGTCACCCCCCTACTTTCAGGCACTTTTTTTGTTGCTTATGACAGCTATTACCATTCAACGTGTTTTATCTAAAGCTAGAAAAGAATTAGAAGGGGTATCAGACTCGGCTGCATTAGATGCGGAGTTATTGCTTGCACACTGTCTCAATAAAAGTAGGACTTATTGCCATACATGGCCCGAGCACGAATTAACCGAGACAGAATTAACCTGCTTTGAAGACGCTATCACACGTCGCAAAGACGATTATCCAGTAGCTTATATATTAGGGAAAAAATCTTTTTGGACATTCGACGTAGAAGTTACGCCAGATGTCTTAATCCCACGCCCTGAAACCGAACTGCTTGTTGAAACAGCTTTAGAGAAATTAGTAGATATTAAAAACCCAAGAATATTAGATTTAGGCACAGGTTCCGGAATTATTGCATTAGCAATTGCTTCTGAGCGTCCCGACTCATCAATTATGGCATGCGACTTTTCAGTAAAAGCATTAGCAGTAGCCGAGAGAAATGCCAAGAACCTTAAACTAGATCATCAAATTGAATTTTTACATTCTAATTGGTTCTTAGAAATAGCGCCAGATTTGACATTTGATTTGGTCATATCCAACCCACCATATATAGAACCAAACGACCCTCATCTTGAGCAAACAATAAGACATGAGCCATATTCGGCGTTAGTGGCGAAGGAAAATGGACTTAAAGATATTAAGAATATTATTGAAAACTGTAAACAATATTTAACATCATCCGGGTGGCTGCTGTTGGAACATGGATATGATCAGCATGAAAAGACTCAAGAATATTTAGCAATATCTGAATTTATTGAGATTGAAAGTAGAAAAGATCTTGCTGGTAATACAAGAATAACTTTAGCAAAGTCTTATTAGTTCTACTCTAAGCACACAAAAAAAGCGCCTATATATAATATAAGCGCTTTTTTCATTTCATCCAGATTGAAGTGTTAGATTTTATTTCCAACACTCTTTTGAACGATCAACACTCCCACCATCAGCCGAAACTCGTTTCAAACCCGTATTGGTAATAGTAAAATTATCACAATGAGAATCATTTTGTTTAGCTTGAGCATCTGCTGTTAACGTATATGAAGTACACGGTGATACAGCAGTACCTCCACATGCAGCTGGCAATGCGGTCAACTCAATTGCATAGTTATCCTGCTCTGACATTACAGGAGCAGTCATGCCTAAACCACCAGCGTTCCTTGCCGCTGTAAGACTCGATGCATAACTTAGATTCTGAGCATAGTAACTCTCTTGAATTTGTGCTATCCGCAACAACTCAACTTTTGCATCTGTCCTTTTACTCTTTTTAACATGTTCCATATAAGAAGGAATAGAGATAGCAGCAATAATTCCTAAAATTGCAACGACTATCATCAACTCCATTAAGGTAAAACCTTTATTAAATTTCCTATTATTCATTTTGCACCTATTTTTATTATTCATTATCAATCCAATAAACTCTCGGCAAAGAATTAGGCACTGGGGAAGCCGCACCTACAGGTGGCAATACGAATGGACCAGCCTTTCCAACTCGAATCACGACTTTACGCTCACAGTCGCCTTTATCACAGCTTCCTCCACTTTGAGATTGCAATCCTTCAAAAATAATTTGTGGAGTACCTAAAATTTCACCTGTTGCCGCTACTACATTTTCATCCACATCGCCTGATAACAAATCCATGATATAAAGGCGAGCTTCATTCGTATTACTTGTATGACACCCATCAGTAGTAGTCGTAATTGACGTGGTACCAAAGGTAGTGAACATCACCTTATTCTGGAAAGTTACAGCTGTTGAGAGCACTTTCTCACCTGTTGTACTCGTTAGATCTTTATGCCAACCATTATGTGTAGCACCCAAAGTAATTGCTGTTGAGGCATCTAGGTCGCTTAATAATAAAGGAGTCGCCGTAGGCTCTATGAGTACTTCTTTATCATAAATAACAAAGAATCTATCATCTACAGTATCGTCTAGTGGTCTTGTTCTATCACCACTACCAATTGCAATAGATGCCACATACTTGCCACCCTGCCTAAATACCGCCACATCAGGCTCTTCGAAGAACTTACGATTTTCCGTATCTGAACCTGTCGCACCTAATCTTGCAATTCTATATAACTTTGCTTCAGAAATTTCACCATCATTTCCTGTACCACTATCGTAATAAGAAGCATTTAAGTCGACACGCCAAATATTACCACCAGTATCACCAAAGTAGAGTCTATCTATTGATCCATTTCTATCGACATCTAGAACTCGAATTCTTGAAGGCACCGCATCCACTGCTGCTATTGAACCATGAGGAGCAAATTGGCTAGCTGTAGGAGTTTGCCATATGATATCTCCGCCATCCGTTGAATCTATAGCATCTACAATATAAACCGCATTTCCGCCAGCAGTTTGATTACCAGCACTATCTTCATTATAACCACCACCTATAACAAGAACCGGGGTTACCTCGGTTTTATCATGCTGCTTAAGCATCGCAAGAACAGGTTGTGACCAGGAATCACCAGTACCAAATTGTTCTTTCCATAATAACTCTGGACTAGATGGATTCGTAACTTTCAAGGCATGGTAATGCTTTCCTCCTCGACGTAGACCGAAGAATAGATACGCTTCTTCACCTGGGTCTAAAACACCATTTCCATATTCACTAGGTGAACTACCTCTCTCATCAATCCATAATGTAATAGGTCCATCGACACCATATATATGACCATTATCAATATTCTTCTCATATTGTCTTTTGATATTTGGCAATAACTCTTGAGGCATGTAGGCGAATATTTCTGTTCCATCACTATCATCAATAGCATGTAAATAACCTTCATTTGTACCTACAAAAATATATTTGCTGCCATCCGCTTTCACAAGTTGAATTGGCTTGCTATGAAGTATATCTCCCATGTGAAAACGTTTTGTATCGTCTTCTGGGTTTATTCCCTTTATGAATTTTACCAGATCACTTTTTAGTGCATTATCCGCAGCACCAGTCCCTGAAATACCAAATTTTGAATTATCGATACTTGTATTTAAACTAATTAAAGAAGGAGAAGCTGTAGATCCATTATCAGTTAATATAGTTCTAGTATCAGCATCAATTTTATTAGCTGCTCCTCCACTTCTGATAATATCGGTTGGCGTGACACTAGACCACATATCTCTGGCTGTAGACAATAATGCTCCGCCAGAATCTATAGCAGGATTCCCCGCCGCATCGGACAAAACGCCATCAACAAGCTGGAATTTCTTTAAGTTACCAGGCCAAACCACACCATCTTTATCGAAAACAGGAACATATACTGTATTTCCATGTGACAATAAATTACTGGTGTCAATTGAGTAAGTTGGAGCTGCAAACGAACGCCCTTTAGCATCAGCAATTCCTAAAATTGCATCTTTAAATGCCTTAGTTAATCCCGCTTTATCGTTAGCAGTGACAAACGAACCACCACCTTGGGTAGCAACATCATCAAGATAAACTGCTTCATCCGATCCTGCTGATAAAGATAAACCAACTGTGTATGTTTTAACATTTTGTAGACCAGGGATATCTGCTACAG
Organism: Cocleimonas flava; assembly: GCF_004339015.1. GTDB lineage: Bacteria > Pseudomonadota > Gammaproteobacteria > Thiotrichales > Thiotrichaceae > Cocleimonas > Cocleimonas flava. The sequence continues at coordinate 460,377 of NZ_SMFQ01000004.1, forward strand.
ACGTACTTCCATCGGCATGATCCTCCGAAGCCAAATACTTTGCTAGTTCAGGACCGCAACGTCCATGAACCTCTGTATCCGATCCAGTAGTAACTGCCTCGCACCCTTGAGCATAGCTACCGATTTTAGAGCTGATTAAATCAGCAGTATTATTTTCTGTTGGACCGCCATCAGAAAGTAAGATAATGCCATTATTTCTACATTCACCTACGATTGGAGATTTATAAGTCCCAACAAAACTAGATGATGTCGTTGTTACGGCATCAGGACACTTTGTACAACTTTCACCAGTTGTGGGGCATGAATAATTATCAGCGGCATCACAATTATAATAAGTAACTTGCTCTTGACACCTTACACGCGTAGTTGTGGTGCTAGAAGTTACACCTTCACTATTAGTTTCTGTACTTGTATGTGGGTATGGTTCACACGCATACCAGTCAGGATTATCAGCGGCACAACTGGCAGCAGTGGTATATGATGAATTACAGTATCTAGTGTAAGTATATGTATCATCAACACAACCAGTACCTAAACCACAAGTAGTTGACCCAGACCCACAATAAGCCCTATTCCCAGTTTGTAGCGTACAGCCACCAGTATCTGTTGAGCTTGTTGTTGTACCAGTTGTAGCAGTACAAACCTCTGAAGTACCACAAGACCCTTTGGTACAAGACTGTCTTGTTGATGCATCACAGCTAGGCGTAGACGTTGAACTCGTTTCCGAATAACCGACACCAGTAAAAGTCGAAGGATGCGCCGATCTAATATCACTTGCTGGATACTTTCCTGCAAATACGTCTTCACCTCTAAAATATAAAGCCGCTTCAAATAATGCATCCACAATAGGTGTACTACCATATGAATTCCAGATTGAAGTATCATCTGCAAACAAACTCAAGTATTGGCGAGTATCGTTAGAACCTGCAGCAGGCATAAAACTATTGTTGGGAGATGTACCCGGAAAAGCATACCCAGCTTTACTTAGCTCATCTTGCGCTAACGTTCCTATAACAGGGCTTACTGGATACCTAATTCCATGAGCAACTGAGGCTCCTTTAGCGCCCTGAGCTCCACCAGAAAATAACGATAAACCAAAATCAATATTATCAAAGTCTGTATCAGCAATTATATCTTGAAAAGCCCCTCTAAGAATATCTAGGCGCGTTGGACCTGTTGCGCAATATTCATCATCTGTATAAGGACCTGGACACCATTTCATACTACCCGAAAGATCCATAACAAATAGAATATTTGCACTCAGCAGTGTCTCAGAATCTATCAAATCGATATCATCAGCTGAAGCTGTTGAAAAAATCGAGAAAATTATCGTGAGCAGTATTTTCTTAAATTTGCACATTTTCTTGCCTATTATTTTAATTAGTTTATTGCTTGGGAATCTGAACAGCTCTTCCGTCCGTGTGTGTGTCTTTAGCCGAGCTCGATGTTAATCTGCTTTCAGCCACCACCCTAAATACTTGATATTGAAATTCAGAAGAATTAGCTACATTGTTTAATACGGGCGAATCCAAAACACCATCGAACGCAACAGTAGCCCTTGAGTTTAGAGTTGCACCAGCTGATACTGTCTCAGCAGGATTAAAATAATCATCGGGTACATTGATGACTGCAGTTCTAGTAGATGCCGCTGTATCTACATTGCTCAAATCACTCTCTGACATCACTTTACCAAGAGCGGATTCTGCACCTTGGAAAACAAGTGCTGAGTAAATAGAATTACCTGCAACTTGTGTATCTAAAGTCGACATTTTTACTGCACTTACACCAAGAATAGTAATTACCAACAGCATTATTAAAGCCATAATCAGCGCTATGCCTTTTTGATGTTTTTGCATTGTCATTTTATTTGCTGTCATGAATATTCTCTTTAAAGTGTATTTCTAATGTTTACAGTAGTACTAAATACAGCTCTTCTATATCTGTCATTTGGTGAAACTACTGCTGTATCCAATAAGGAATAAGTAATTGATTCAGGCTCATCTTTAGTTTCTTTCAATGCTCTTACCAGAACACCAATTTGAACACTAATGACATCTGACCATGATCCATTTACATTTGTTGCATTTACATAACGGTCAACAGTTTTATCACCGTTAGCGTCAATGCCATATAAAATCTGCATATTTTCAACGCCTTCAGCGATGACTTGAGCCTCGTTAATCCTCGAACCCGCACACATTAGAGTGTCATCATTATTAAGGTAAAATGCATTATAAATGCTGGCAGTCTCTGGATCAGTTGTTGGTGAAATCTGACAATTTGCGGGTAAAGGTAAGCCAGAACAATCCCTTGAAACTTGATCATCACCAAGGTATACAACACCTATAGTGTCACCATTTACATCGTCATCTTCTGTTTCAATGCCTGCGAAAATACCTGTATTAACCACACTGGCTTCACCGCCACTACAAGTGCGAGACGTTATTCCACCGGTAATGAAATTATTCAACAATGGAGCACCAATATTTGATGCATATCCGGTATGTTCAAGAATATCTGACATAACCTCTAATGCTATCCGGCCATTATCTTCAAGCAGTGAAAATTGATCTCTCTGAATGCTAGACTTTTTACTACTTAAAAAAGAAGATGTTATACCGGCTAATAAAAACAGACCTATGATCATCGCGATCAATAACTCTATGAGTGATAAGCCCAATTGTTTTTTAAGGGGCGCATTCTTTGACTCATTATTACGAGCTCTTAATGTAAAACTCATGGCATGATTCTCGTATTTATAATAATGGATTCGGTCGTACCGTTTGTTTCAGCTTTATATTCCCTTTGATCCCAAAGTGCTTCAATCCTAACTTCACCATTCGCACAAATGGGGTCAGTTGGACAGGTAACATTCAATTCACCACCGGAAAATGTAGCGATATCATTAGCTGATGTAATTTGAACTCCACCTGTTCGATTACCAGCTCCGGATTGATATCCACAAACCAAATCTAGTTTATCTATTTGAGCGATTTGTGCATTTGTACAACTAGATGTACTAGCAGAACAAGATGGTGGTGTAGCAGAGCAATCAAAAGTTGTACTAGTAAATATATAGTCGCCAGCTACTACTCCGGCTTTATTAGAATTCATTCTTTCAGTGAGACTATGAACCAAACTCATCGCTTGCTGTTGCATGTATGAATGCTGAGTTCCTCTCATGCCCACTATCTGCAGACCAGCTACTCCAAGAATTCCAATTGATAGAATGAGTGCCGCAATCATTACTTCAATCAAACTAAAGCCTGATTGTTTTGATGCATTACTATTAATAATTTGAAAATTTTTGGAAGTCAGTCTTTTCACTATTATTCTCTGTATTATTTTTATATTTATGTTGAAGTAACTAATGATTGGTAAGTAAAACTATTCATCGAAGTTATAAAAACTCAGTAATTACAACGATGGAATATTTTCTTATATTACTGTTTTATCTAACAGCAATCACAAACAACAACTCTATTATTTTAACTATTATAACTGTATGTTTCTTAAGCTCAGTTGAACCGAGCTCATCTATTGATCAATAATTCTACATTTTCTTTATCATAATTAATATTATTTTGCCAATCCCAAGACTAGCGGTAGACACTCATTGATAAATGGTAATTTATAAGTCACCCCCCTACTTATAGGCTGATTTTTAAACACTTTTTACGGTAACTGGGAACCTTATTAGAGTAACAGCCTAATAAGAAAATAGGATATAGCGTGCTTCGCAACTACAAAACCACTTCTTTGCCTAATCGCTTTAACTCTCGCCTGTGTTTTTTATAATTTGGGTCACAATCTTCGACTAAATCCCAGAATCGGGAAGAATGATTCATTTCAAGGGTGTGACAAAGCTCGTGTATCATTACATATCGCACCACATCTACAGGCATAAACAGTAATTTACAGTTGAGATTGATATTTTTTTTACTCGAGCAGCTTCCCCAGCGTGTTTTCTGTGCCCTGATACTCAAACCGTTATAATGAAAACCATGTTCTTCTGCCAATTGTTGGAGCATCAAGGTAAAAATCTTTTTTGATTTTTTTTTACACCATTGATTAATAAGAAAATGCAGTTCACTGATATCAGAGATATCACCAGAAATTCTCAAACAATAATCATCGTCCTCTTGCAAACTCATTTGAGTACTTGATGGATTAATGTAATCGATATTCCACTGTTCATTCAAAACACGTAAATTCAATGACGTTGGGATTGTCTCTTTTTCAGAAATTGAAAGTTTGCTTAGATTTTTTTCTACCCAGACAGATTTCGACTGAATAAAAGAATGCCCCAAGCTATCAGGGGTTCCTGCGGGCAGGACAAGACTCAACTCACCTGAATTAGATAACTTGATTCTAATATGTTTTGCCCGTTTAGAGCGGACGACTAGATAGGGGTGAGCACCATCAGATAAGGCTAAAGAATATGTATCACTCTTCAAGTTCTTTTTGTGCCCTTGGCCAGGAATTAATAATTGCGTGAACCAACGTAGCCAATGGAATGGCAAAGAAGACGCCCCAAACACCCCACAAACCACCAAATAATAACACCGCAGTGATGATTGCAGCGGGATGCAAATTTACCATTTCTGAAAACAATAAAGGAACCAGTAAATTACCATCCAGAAACTGAATAACCCCATAAGCGATTATCACGTACACCGTTTCAGTAGAATAACCCCATTGAAAATAAGCCACAATCGCAACAGGCAAGGTAACAAGAGCTGCACCAACATAAGGAATTAATACGGAAACACCAACAGCAAATGACAATAGCATCGCATAGTTCAAGTTAAACACCATAAAGGTAATATACGTTATGACCCATACCACAACGATTTCCGCAAATTTACCTCTTACGTATCCTGCGATTTTACCGTTCATTTCATACCAAACCTGCGATACCAATGTTCTATCAGTAGGTAAGAATGCTTTAAACCAATTGATAATGATTTCTTTATCTTTAAGAAAGAAGAATATCAATAAAGGCACAACCACCAGATAAACCATAAAGGTGAGTAAATCTGACACAGAAGATAAAGAGAAACTAACGACGGCTTGAGAAAAATCAGTAATCTGGGTTCTTATCCCTATCAACAACTCGCTAACTTGCTGTTCAGAAATAATATTCGGATATTTTTCAGGCAACTGCATTAATAATGCCTGCCCCTGGGCAAACATTTTAGGAATTTCCAAAACAAACTGCGTAGCTTGTCTAAACAATAACGGCGCTAATATAAACAGCACGATTAATAACAATATAATAAACACACTAAAGGTAGACAGTATTGCAACCAGCCTTGGCACCTTGCGTTTTTTTAACATGCTGACAGCGCCATCGAGCAAATAGGCGATGATGATTGAAGCAAGTAAAGGTGTTAATACATCACCAATAAAATATAAAACAGTTGCACCTAAAACAAGCAATAACGCTAATATGGCTACCTGAGGGTCTGTAAAATGCCGGCGATACCAGTCATTAACGAGTTTTAACATAATTTAAGCTTATCTCTTTTGTACTTTATAATTTATTTTTATTTATTGATGAGCTTAATTGTTTGGGCCTTGGTATTCTTTCAAAAATACCGCTTCAAGCTCATCGATAATCTGTTCTGCTTCCTTTCCCTGCAACATATGAGCCGTCATAAGATCGGATATCGGGTGTAAAATATTATCCTTATTTACCATAGGATAAGTCTCACTCAGTCTTTTAATAGCTTTTATGACACTCTCATTTTCAGGGCGTTCAATATCAAGAGGTTCAGTAAGGGATGTTTCCTTACCTTCCTGCTCTAACGATACTTTAGCTTCTTCAGATGCTTGAGTTAGTAAAAATTCTGCAAAAGAAACTAATGTCTGTTGCTTGGAAGCATCAAGCCCTTTAAAAAGCTTGAGCAGCTTTCGCTCAGTTTTACTGCCTTGAATAGGCATTGTTGGTAAGGTTGGCAACATTTACTTCTACTCTACCGCTAAATAACTATTACTAAAGGTATTAAAACAAAATAATAGCACGATAAGCAAAAAAAATCGGACAAAAAAATCGGAGAACAAAGTCTCCGATTTTTTAGCTAACAACAAGGTTACTATTTATTTTCTTTACAATAGCTTCTGGCAAAATCCAGTAGCTCTTCCATGGTTCTTACACGGAATTTTTGACGCTGCCTAACAAAAGAAAACTCTCTGCTTAGAGGCGGGTCTAGTGGAACTGTTACCAACGTACCAAGTTTTAATTCCTTTGCCAAGCTCACACTAGACAATACAGAAATACCCATTCCCGCTTGTATCGCACCTTTTATAGCTTCTGGACTACCTAGCTCTAAACAGGCTTTCAAAGCATGCTTGCCAACACCTTGAGCTCTCAGGTGATCAACGATTACTTCTCTTGTGCCTGATCCTTCTTCACGACAGATGAAAGGATATTCAAGCATCTTTTTAACAGAGATAGCTTTTTGTTTAGCCAATTCATGATCTGGAGGTACAACAACCACAAGGTCGTCTTTACGACAGATTTCCACCAACAAATTTTTATTTGTAACAGGACCTTCAACCACACCTAAATCAATGACATTGTTTTCGACCATCGAAACAATACCCTCAGTATTAGATACTCTAAGCCTCAGCAACACTTCAGGATTCTTTGCATTAAAGTCTCCTAGTAATGCCGGTAGCATATATTCGGATATGGTTGTTGAAGCCCCAAGTGTCAACGAACCACTAATACTGCCCGTTATCTCACGAATAGCATTTTCCATTTCTGAATATTTTTCAAAAATGATTTCTGCATATTCAAACGCGACATGCCCTGCCTCTGTGAGGCTAACCCTGTTATGAGCACGATCGAATAATCTTGTATCAAATTGTTCTTCTAGCTGACGAATTTGAAACGTAACGGCAGGTTGTGTCATGTGTAGTACTTCTGCAGCTTTTGTAAAGCTCAGCAGTCTAGCTACAGCATGAAATACCTGTAATCTCCTATCTGACATAGGTTTTTGTACTCCTAAATTAACTCTTACTCGCAATAATTGAATGCTAAGAAATATTTTTATTATTATCCTTAGCAACTGTATTTATATAACAATCAACTTATATAGTAGGTGAACTCCTTTAAAAATCAAGAAACCCGACCTTTTTAGACCCTGTCTAGAAAATATTTTTATTACAAGATACTTTTTTTGACACTATAAAATTATTATATAACCCTTGTACTTTACTCTGTTACTAAAAATACTAAAGTAACATTCAAAATGATACGGTATCAGAAAAATCTAAATCTGATTTTGCTCTTTATCTATTTGAGAAACCTCGGTTTTTTTTTGCTCCGATGAATTACCAGGAATTCTAGGATCATCATCGTCCATCAGAATCCTATGTGCTGGTCCTTCCATATCATCGTACTGACCACTTTTCACCGTCAGCACAAACGCAAAAACGACAATCAACATGACTAGAACTCCAATCAAAATTGTCATTGATAAAGCACCCATATTTTTTACACCTTCAATTCACCTTAATTCATTTATTTAATATAAAAACATCTTGAATTTTAAATCATTGATCTTTTTATAGTAAACACTTCAAGATATCAATACTAATAGCAAATCACATGCCAACTTTGTATCTTGTTGTTTTTATTAGTAAAATATTTTTTACTCTATTTATACATATATTTAATAGCGACAAATACTGACACTATTAAAGACAACTTTTGCTCAATCATGACAACAGCACTTGCCAAATATAATGTAAGTATTACATTATGCTATTACAACTAATTAATGAGGATGCAAAATATAAGCATTCAATATTATCAAATTGTGAGAAGTCGTATTCGTACGCGAGCATAAACATAACGATAACTAATAGGAGAAGCACATGCCAGACATTGTACACCCCGTATCTGTCGAATTTGCAGCAAATGCAAATATTAATGCAGAGCAATACCAAGCTATGTACAAAGAGTCCATAGACAACCCCGACGGATTCTGGGCAGAACAAGCCAATAAATATGTATCCTGGTTCAAACCTTGGGATACGGTATCAGACTGGAGCTTTGATCAGGAAGATCTTCATATCGAATGGTTTAAAAATGCCAAATTGAATGTCTCATATAACTGCCTTGACCGTCATTTAGAAAAACGCGGCGATCAGGTTGCAATTATCTGGGAAGGCGATAGCCCAGAAGATGACCGCAAGATTACCTACAAAGAACTTCACGAAGAAGTTTCACGCTTCGCAAACGTACTGAAAGATCGCGGCGTGCAAAAAGGTGATCGTGTATCACTTTACCTACCAATGATTCCAGAAGCTGCAGTGGCAATGCTTGCTTGTACGCGTATCGGCGCTATCCATTCAATCGTATTCGGTGGCTTTTCACCTGACGCATTAGCAAGTCGTATCAACGATTCTGATTGTAAAGTTGTCATCACTTCTGACCAATCAATGCGTGGCGGACGTAAAATCCCACTGAAAGTGAATGCTGACACAGCTATTGATAATTGCCCTGGCGTGACTACCTGTATCGTTGTTCGTCGTGGTGGTGATGACGTAGCATGGACAGAAGGCCGTGATATCTGGTACGACGAAGCTATTGCAGCTGCAAGCCCAGATTGTCCTCCAGAAGAAATGGACTCAGAAGACCCGCTATTTATCCTCTACACGTCTGGTTCTACAGGAACACCAAAAGGTGTACTTCACTCAACTGGTGGTTATCTGGTTCAAGCCGCAATGACACACGAAGCTGTGTTTGATTATAAAGACGGTGATGTTTACTGGTGTACGGCTGACGTTGGCTGGGTAACAGGACACACTTACATCGTATATGGCCCGCTAGCCAACGGTGCAACAACCTTAATGTTTGAAGGCATACCAACCTACCCTGATATTTCACGTTTCTGGCAAGTCGTTGATAAGCACAAAGTTAACATTTTCTATACTGCTCCAACTGCAATCCGTTCATTAATGGGTGCTGGTAATGGTCCTGTAGAATCAACCTCTCGCGAGACCTTACGCGTACTTGGAACCGTTGGCGAGCCAATCAACCCAGAAGCCTGGGAGTGGTACCACGGTGTTGTCGGTAATGGAAAATGCCCTATCGTTGATACCTGGTGGCAAACAGAAACAGGCTCACACATGATGACTCCATTACCAGGCGCGCATGCATTGAAGCCGGGTTCTGCGACAGCGCCATTCTTTGGTGTTCACCCTGTATTACTGGATGACGAAGGCAACGAGATTGAAGGAAACCCTGCATCAGGTAATCTGGCAATCGATCGTCCATGGCCTGCCATGATTCGCACGGTATTTGGTGACCACAAGCGTTTCTACGAAACATACTTCTCAATGTTTAAAGGTTATTACTTTACGGGTGATGGCGCGAAACGTGACGAAGATGGAAACTACTGGATCACAGGACGTGTTGATGACGTATTAAACGTATCTGGTCATCGTCTTGGAACGGCTGAAATCGAAGCGGCTCTTGGCTTACATGAAGTTGTTGCGGAAGCTGCTGTTGTTGGTTACCCACACGATCTTACTGGTCAGGGAATTTACGCTTACGTTACACTAATGGATGGCGAAGAAGGATCAGAAGAGCTTAAAGCAGAACTGGTTAAACTTGTTCGTGGCGAAATCGGACCGATTGCAAAAATCAACATTATTCAATTTGCTCCAGGCTTACCTAAGACACGTTCTGGTAAAATCATGCGTCGCATCTTACGTAAGATAGCGGCAGATGAAGTTGATGGATTGGGCGATACATCTACACTTGCTGATCCATCTGTTGTGGATGACTTGATTGATAATCGCGAAAATCGTTAATAGCCCATTAAATACCTAATAATCAGATAGATGATTATTAGGTATTTATAAGCAAAAAAACCGCCTGTAAGTGGGGAGGTGCCTTTAAAGTCACCCCCCTACTTTAAGGCGGTTTTTTTTATTCATTAAATATTGTTATTTAACGGAATTACTGTGGTTTCAGGATGATACCTATCAAGACCCATTTACGACTATTTCGAAACGTGATGACGTTTGAATCTTAAAAGAACTTTTCTAGCTCTACCTGAATATAATCATCTTTGCTAAAGGTGTAAAAAGGATCATTCTCATCCACATCGGTAAAAACCTGTCCTTCTATATTCAGCTTCATACCATTACCAATTCTTCGACTTGCTTCTAATCTCAAACTTTTTGAAGAGTTATCTAAATCGACAAAAGCACCTGCTAACAACTCACTACTGTCTTCATCATTTAACGCCAGACGCGCACCAAAAAACAGATCGTTCTGAAAGGGAGCGTTGGCTACTTCTCCACGCGAATCTCTATGGTATTCAGCCAGCAAACCCAGTTCTGCACCAGATTCTGAGATAGCGGGTAAGGTATATTCAAAACCACCCACCGCTGCAGAGTAATCATCCCCCTTTCGCTTTCGATGTATCGCTTCTAACTTCCAGATGATAGCTTCCCCTGTGTATTGAAGATCTAAACCAAGCTGGGTAATTAACGGATAATGTGGCACCAGAACTGCTTCCCCATTTTTCTGACCTATACGTAAATCCGGATCGCGCGAAGTACCGTCGAAGAGATGCACCCCAAAATCAAATTCGTCTAACGACTCTGACCAACGCACCGCATAATCTATGTGTTTATCTTCAGAAGCTGACTCATACGTTGCAGCATCTGTATCGACCACCAACGGCGATCGAAACCGTCCATTAACACCCGAAAACGTCCTCTCGCGAAAATAAGGCAATACAAAGAAATCCACTGAACCCGTATCTGTGAGACGACTCACACGAAACATGGGCTGACCGAGTTTATCCTCGCCATCGATCCCCTCAACACCATCGGTCTGATTAATAATATCTACTAGATGCTGCGACTCTGTTACACCCCAGAATTTTTTGCTGATACCAAGCTGATATTCCCAGTCTCCTTTACTCACCAGGTAATCTAGCTGACGGATATCACCATGGGTTCTTTCGTCGTCATTTTCATCCCAACGATAGAAAGGTGTGAAGGTAAACTGCTGGTCTTCATTATCCCACTTGTGTTTAAACTCAGGCAGAAAACTCAATGACACCCCCCCACTTTCGGCCTGTTTTTCATAAGCAGGATCGGTAGTAAACAAACGTCCTTCAACCGCAACATTGCCTGAGAGCTCAGCAGCAGTCACAGTAGAAGTGAACGCCAAAGCTGCAATAGACACAGCCAGTCTCTTTACTGATAGCGACAAATTACCCCCGAAACATTTGTTGAATAGATGTTGATTTTTTAAAGCCATCGTCTAACCCTGTTTTTATAGTCTAAATATTCGTTCGTAAATTTCTGCTCTAGCATGCGTTCTTCCGGCTTTATCTGCATCTCTGTAATGACCCAATAAAACGCAGGTAACATAATAAAAGGAGACAAACTACCTAGCCATATACCGAAACCAAACAAGATAATTAACATACCAAGATACATAGGATTACGGCTATATTGATACAATCCCTTGGTGACAATACCAGAAGTATTTTCGGGTTTCATCGGATTGGGCGTGGTCTTCTTTTTCAAAAACAGTAATAACGACCAGACATCAAAACTCACTGCAATAACAATAATCACCAAACCAATTTTGTTCCAGGGTGTTTGAATAATCTCGGCAACTGGCATGTATTTACTCAGTAACCACATGAGAATGGCAATACTGATCGCATAAACGGGTGGTGGGATTTTAAGTTGTAACATGTAAAAGCTTCCGTGCTTTTGGTTAAATTTGTCTTTTCTATTTCAGTATTTTACTGCGAACGGCTCGCTGCTTGTAACGCTTCTTTAGCCCATTCGTGCATTACATCCTGATCTTCAAAACAGCTTTCTGGGGCGGTATAAAATTTACGCACTTTAACCGTACCCGTTTTCTTTTCGTATTCAAAAGGCGTCATGCCCAGCGTTTCATATTTTGGACGACTTTGATCATCAACCACAAAATACAGAACATCATCGATAATCATTGCAAACTGGATTTCTTCCAACTGCTCCTGATACTCACCCTCTGGGCTCACCCGATAACGAGATCTTAACGATTTACCACCGAAGAATGCTTTAACACTGACATCAGGCACATCGCAGAGTAAATCCTGAATATATGCGAGATACTCTGCTGATACTGACATAGACTTTTCTCAACGCCTTATTTCGTATACGTTTAACGCGCTAGTGACTTTTTATTGAAATCACGTTTTGATAAACCGGTTTTAAATTTGTAGTTAGTCCACTCTAAAGTGGTACTTTTACCCGTTTGATGGTTCTGCATTGCCATCAACGCTGGTCTCCAATGCTTACCTGCGTATTGTTTAAATCCAGTAGCATTTAAGGTCTTTAACAAAGAATTTTTACGATCATAGTACATCACTTTTACTGGTCGATAAGCCTGGGTATCAATCCACGTCACCTGCTTTGTGTAGCCGGAATATTTATACGCAGGAATGCGTTCAATCACATGACACTTCATGCCATTTCCGCACGGCTCTTCTTTGAGGTAGTTGTATGTAAATTTCTCGACTTCCTGTGATCCCAAATCTTCAAAGGCAAACTCACTCCCCATAAAAGGACCAGATTTGTTTTTCGAATTAATTCGCTTAACACGCTTAAGTGCAGGAAGGTAAAGCCATTGATCATCAGGTTTTAAACCATGAGAAAAGGTCAGCATCGCCGTGCCTTTGACATCAGCCGGCTCATCGAATAAGGATAAAGACTTATCGCCATCACCCTTACCTTCTAAGGTTTTGATACGAATAATTCGACGGCTGGTTTTACCCGCACGGTTTTTCAAGGTCATTACCATATTCGCAGTGAAATCAGAAAAGCCCTGGTCACTGAGGTCTGCCGCTTTAGCAATTCTTAGCCCTTTTTCTGCAGGTGTTTCAGCAAATACACCCAATGATGAAACAGTTAACAATGTCGCTAGTAACAGTTTGATTTTCATTCTCTCTCCAATTATTCATACTTTTTGTTAAGTCTTATCTATCCAATTAAGACTCGATAATTACTTTGCAGTTCAATCACTGCGATAGTCGGTTCTTCTACTATCGAACCTTTTCTTTATATTCGTGTTCGTTTTGCAACGAATACCTACGACCTTTTCATTTTATGATCTTTTTATACATTTCACATTAAATCTGATTTTCACTAATGACAGCCGCAACAGGTTCTGTCACTTTTTTATCTTTGTTCAACCAGGCGTCCAGCTTTATAAGAAGTGGCGGTAACAACAAGAAATCAACAATCAACGCGATTGCGATAACTATCGCGGTTAGCAGCCCCATGCCTGAATTCAATTTAAAGGAGGATGTTGCTAACACCAAAAAGCCTGCAACCAATGCCACAGAGGTCACCCAAAGAGCCACGCCTACCGTAGAAAAGGCATAACGCACCGCATCTTCAGCACCCAATCCTTTTTCTCGTCTGGCGCGTAAATATTTAGATAAAAAGTGAATGGTATCGTCTACCACAATCCCCAACGTCATTGCTGTAACCACCGACAATGCCAAGCCAATCTCACCACTAATAAGCGCCCAGATACCAAATGCCATGCCGGCAGGGACAAGATTAGGGATTAAACTCAATAAACCATATCGCCACGACTTCAGGGCAAAAACCAGAATCAACGAAATCAGCACTAAAGCGATGGTTGTTCCACTAATCATACTGATAATATTTTTCATACCAATATGGGCAAACATGATTGTAGGGCTAGCGCCAACTGCTTTCAGATGTGGCATATTCTGTTCCATCCACTGATCAACCCGGGTTTCCATCTCTAGCACTTGTTTTGTCGATATGGTCTTCAACGTCACGGTGATACGCGTACTCTTCTTATCGATATCGATCTGATTATTCAAATCCAGACCGAAGGGCAAAGACATTTCGTATAGCAACAGATATTGCGCAGCCATTTCTCGGGATTCAGGTAGCTTGTAATAGCTCTTATCATCGCCGTGCATATTTTTATTTAAACGGGTGAAAGTATCCGTAACAGTATTAACATGAACCACTTCTGGTTGAGTATTTAGCCAATCCGTAAATTTCTTGATATTCACCAACACATCGGGATCGGAGATATCACCGGTGTTTTCTGTATTAATAGAATATTCGATATTATAAATACCGGTTAAATTTTGACTGATAAAATCAGTATCCCGACGAAACTCAATGCGTTCATCAAAGTACTCAACAAACACATCGTTTAATTCATTGATTGGAATAAGCGAAATCAAGACAACTGCGATTAAGCTCATACCTACTAACAGAGATTTTTGCTTCGCAATCACCCATTCCGCAAACGAAGACATGATTTTTAAGGTGTGCGTATCTTTTTTCTTTTCCCTAATCGGTAAAAGAGTCGCTATTGCTGGCAGAAAGAATATAGAGAAGATAAATGCTGCAATTACTCCCATTGCGGCAACATTCCCCAGGTCGCGAAAAGGTGGCGCATCACTTGTATTAAGAGATAAGAAACCTATAGCAGTGGTGACGGAAGTCAAAAATACCGGCATAAAGTTGACCCTAAGACTTTCAACCATTGCCGTTTTCTTGTCAGACCCCTGACGAATTTCAGATAACCAGGTGGAAAGGATATGCACGCAATCCGCAACCGCCAGCGTCATAATAATGACGGGTGCAGACATCACAGGAGAAGACAGTTCGATTCCCAGCCAACCGGCTAAACCAAACGCTGTAATGACAGAAAACAAAATCACCAGCAAGGTCGTTAAGGTTCCGGAAACACTTCTTAACAATAAAAAGACGGTAATTAATATCAGCAATAACGCCATCGGCAAAAGATGTGACATATCGTAAATAGTCGCCTCACCAAAAGCATTATTCATCATTACGATGCCTGATAAATGAACGCTTAGTTCGGGGTATGTTTTTTCGATATAGCTTTTTAGTTCGCGGACAGAAGTAACCACTTCTGAAACTTGCTTAGTAGGGTCCGCAGCGATTGTTCCACCTTTACCATCGGGAATTTGTTTGGGAAATTCCATGGTGATATTGATAGCACTCACATGTGCTTTTTCTGATATCAAACGATGCAGTAATAGTGGCTCATTCAGCGCAATCGCTTTAATACGAGTGAGCTCATCTGCATCCAGCTCACTCGCTTCCTCAAACAAATTAGCCACCGACATATCATCTTCTACAGATTCACTGTGTTGATAGTTTGATAGTGAATCGACTCGAATTGAATAAGGTGTTTGCCACGCTTTTTCGGTGACATCTTCTATTGCAGTGAGTGTTTCTGTTTTAAACACAACACCGTCTTTAGGCGCCAATACAAGGATGACATTGTCATTTTTGGTATAGGTATTTTGTAATTCTTCGAAGGCTTGTAAACGAGGATCATCTGCCGAGAAGAATATCCGGTAATCGTTATTAAAAAATAGATTCTTAGCGCCAACACCCGCTAATAACATAAATAAAACAGACAGTATTAACAAAGCCCAACGAAATTGAATAACACTCTCAGCATACTTCTTTACCATGCTCTTTTTCCTAAGTTTTTTTAGTTGGCCGTAACGATTCTAATTGATCTATAAGACCCTGACCGCAACTCAGCAAGGCATCTTTACTTTGCAAACTTTTAGCGTATCCCAGACACCCTTCTAGGGATGCAACAAACAACAATGAGGCTTGTTTGGAATCGACACTATTCTTGAAATTACCTGCCAGCTTTCCTCTTTCGCAAGCCGCTTCGATGGCTTCTTGCCACTCCGAATATACTTTTGAAATACGCTCTCTAAACCCTTCATCTATCGGTGACATTTCTTGAGCCAGATTATTCATCGGACAACCTAAGCGGATATCCGCATCAGTCATAATCTTAGAGGTATTGATCAAAATATCCTGAATCGTTCTGATCGGATCATCGGTTTGATTCAATGGTTCGATCCAGTTTTCTTTAATCGACTGAAAAATAAATTCATCAACCACCGCATAGCCAAGATCCATCTTATTTTTGAAATGATGGTATAGAGCACCCTTGGTGGTGCCGGTATTTTTAAGAATATTATTTAGAGAAGCCGCCTGAAAACCACAGTGATAGATTTCATTAAAGGCTGCAAGCAGGATTTTTTCACGAGTAGCTGAGCTTTTACTTAAAGGCTCAGAACCTTCAGCGTCAGCGGAACACGGGCATAAACTTGACCATAATTTCCACCAGCTTTGGGGAGTTTCAATAGTTTTTGAAAGTGATTTCATTAATTCAGTACCATACATACATACCGGTTGGTATGCAAACTTATGGTTTAGTCATTAATAAAAGCAATAAAACCCTCTGTAAGTAGGGGGGTGCTTGAATAATTAAGAATTCCGGTAGCAATTATTCCCAGGCCCCTATTTTTATCAAATTACCATCAAAATAATGTGGCGGAATGGTTAATTGATAACTCAACTGATTCGGAAAAACGGGCAGTCCATTTTCATCAAAAACATTCTTGGAACAGGTATCATTAAACTCACCTTTGGCATAATACAAAGGACAGTTACCCGAATCGCCATGATTTATGAAAACAAAATATTCTGGTTTGATTGATCGAGTCTCGGTTGATAAGGACTTATGCAAGGTATCTTTTGATGAGTCACTGCCCTCTTCTGATTGAGCTTTTTTAGTAAATTGCCGATAAAGCACTGCGGCTTCTTTTACTCCCCAACGCACTTTTCTTATTTCACCTTTTCGCATATCGCTGATATCGATAGCAACCGTAGCAATTTGCTTTTCTTTTTTAACTTTCTGATTATTGTCTTGTTGATTGGTAAATAAAGAATTAACAAATACCGCGATTAAAACGAATAAACCAACGAAAAATAATGATTTCAAAATAACGCGAAACAATAAACGACGGTTTTCCATAGAATGCACAAATCAAAAATAAAACATTATAGTGAAAATACGAGATCAAAGAACGATAAACTACTGAAAAAGAAATACCAAATGATCACTAATGATACGCAATCCTTACTAGCGATTAATACGCCAGTCTGTTAATTTACACGGTCTTTACTTCTTACAATTAGTCCTGAAAAATTAGCCTTATGAATCCCGTTGAAAAACCACGCAAAATACTGATTACCTCTGCTCTTCCTTATGCCAATGGACCGATCCATTTAGGCCATATGGTGGAGTATATCCAGACGGATATCTGGGCACGTTTCCAACGACTTCGAGGCAATAGCTGCATCTTTGCTTGGGCTGATGACGCACACGGCACACCGATCATGTTGCGCGCTCAACAAGAAGGTATCGAGCCGCAGGAACTCATCGACAAAATGAAGCAGGAACATGAGCGTGATTTCAATGATTTCCTGATCTCATACGACAACTTCCACACTACGCATTCTGAAGAAAATAAGTACTTCTCAGAAACCATTTATTTAGCCGCAAAAGCTAAAGGTAATATCGCGACCAAAACCATCAAACAGGCATACGACCCTGAAGCGAATATGTTTTTACCGGATCGCTTCATCAAAGGCGAATGCCCGAATTGTGGCACACCCGATCAATACGGTGATAACTGCGAGAGTTGTGGCGCAACTTATTCAACCACAGAAGTGGTTAACCCCTATTCTGTCGTTACTGGCGCAACCCCTATCGAAAAAGACAGTGAACATTATTTCTTTAAAATCAGCGACTATGCTGATTTTCTTAAAGAATGGGTAAATAGCGGCAGCGTTCAAAAAGAAATCGCTAACAAAATGAATGAATGGCTGGAAGACGGCCTGAATGATTGGGACATTTCTCGCGATGCACCTTACTGGGGCTTTAAAATTCCGGGTACTGAAGATAAATACTTTTATGTGTGGCTAGATGCGCCTATTGGCTATATCGCATCATTCAAAAACTACTGTGATCGTGAAGATGTCGATATCGATTTCGATGAGTACTGGAGTGCAGAAAGAAACCAGAACAATGAAACCGAGCTGTATCATTTCATTGGTAAAGATATCGCTTACTTTCATACTCTATTCTGGCCCGCAGTTTTAAAATCAGCAGATATGCGTTTACCTACAGCCGTTTTCTGTCACGGTTTCTTAAACGTGAATGGTCAGAAAATGTCTAAATCACGCGGCACCTTTATACAGGCACGCGTATTTCTTGATCACTTACCTGCTGAACCTTTGCGTTACTACTATGCGGCAAAACTAAGCAATACCGTTGACGATATCGACCTGAATTTAAAAGACTTCCAGCTACGTATTAATAGTGATCTGGTAGGAAAAGTCGTGAATATCGCCTCTCGTTGCGCAGGATTCATCAGCAAAAAGTTTGATGGAAAACTGTCTGCTACGCTTGCAGATGAAGCCTTGTATCAGCAATTTATTGATGCCAGCGACTCAATCGCACAAGCCTACGAAGACCGCCGTTACAGTAAGGCAATGCGTGAAATCATGGCTTTAGCTGATCTTGCTAATCAATACGTTGATGAAAAACAGCCATGGGTCTTAGCTAAAGATGAAACACGCCAGCAGGAAGTACAAGATATCTGTTCCTTAGGTATCAATATGTTCCGCGCGATCATTACCTACTTAAAACCTGTGTTACCTGAGTTGGCTGCGAAATCAGAAGATTTCCTGAATGCTGGCGAATTAAGCTGGAATGATATAGCCACCCCCCTACTTTCAAGCGAAATTAAGAAATTCAGACCGCTAATGACGCGAATCGAAGAAGATAAAGTAGATGCCATGCTGGAAGCGAATAAACTACTTTTGGCTGAAGCGGCAACGTTACAGGCGAAAACCAATACAAACAACACTGAGAAAGATACGGATACAAAAATGAGTGATGCTAGCGAATCTGCTACTAAGGCTACTAAAGAACAAGACCCAATCAGCCCAACCATCGAATTTGATGATTTCGCAAAGATTGATCTACGTGTGGTTAAGATTCTAAAAGCAGAACATGTGGAAGGTGCTGATAAATTACTTCAGCTGACACTCGATCTGGGCGAAGGTGAAAGCAAAGGTCAGCGCAACGTATTCGCAGGTATTAAATCTGCTTACGAGCCTGCTGAACTTGAAGGAAAGTTGACAGTCATGGTGGCTAATTTAGCACCACGAAAAATGCGTTTTGGTATGTCAGAAGGCATGGTATTAGCAGCCGGCCCTGGTGGCAAAGATATCTTCGTGCTTAATCCGGATGAAGGTGCTTTACCTGGAATGCGCGTTAAATAACGAGCCAACCTCGTCGAACTGAAATTCTAAAGTATGTTTAATCAATACGCATGAATGTTATGTGCGCTAACCTTATGCATATTATCAAAAACATACTTTAGATTTTTATAGTCCAATAGGACTTGAGCTAAGCTGCCTGTCCACTGATAGATTGATAAAGCACCTTGAAAGACTCTTCAATCTTATCCGTAAACAATGGATCAGATTCAGTCTCAATAAGCTCTTCGAGTAATTTCCAGTCTTTATCTTCCAAAGTCTTATTGATCAAGGGGAACACAACTGCTTCTTCCAGATTCATGTGCTCTCTTTCCAGATCAATGTATTCCTGAATTTTCTTCACCAACTCTTCACGACTGATAAAACCCAAGCCATTGATAGCTTCATTGAGCAATCGCTTAAACTTAATCGTTACATCAGGCATTTCTTCGTGCTGCTGAATTAGCGTTTTAAACACCTCAGCCTCGTCGCCAGAACGGTATTTGAAAACCTCAAACACCTTGTTTTCTCTGGGGTGATGAATCATATCAGGGTAGTTTTGAATATAAGTACTCGCGTCAAACATCAAAGCAAGTGCAACATCATCGCCTTCTGCAATGCGCTCCAGCTGAAGTTGCATAATATCTAGCACTTTAGCCAGGTTTATATGATCTTTTTGCAGTCCTTTCAATATCGAGTGCATCACCAAACTCCTGTTAGATTGATAGTAGTTAACACTTATACTAATACCAACGAGACTTTAAAAGTTTGACATAGGTTCGATATTGCTTAATTGATAATATTACTTAATTAAGATCATTATTAGGATCATTTAGCGCCTTTTACGAACTTATACACCTCGCCTTTAGGATGAAACGCATACCAGGCAAACCAGAAAGTATTGGTACTGGTCACCACTTCACCGTTTGCATTTTTGAAAGTCCCGCCTCTGTTTTCAACATCAAACTCAAGCGTTAATTCTTGCCCATCAACGCGATCGATTAGTGAAGTTTGTTGAGTTTCTGCAAAATATTTAGATAACTCCGCAAACGGATACACTTTTTGCTTATCGTTAATCGTAATTCCCAAGACTCTCTCTTTCGGGTGATAGCGTTTGCTTTTGAAAGCTACCGGAAAATAGACACTGACATCATTATCATAAGTACCATAAGGAGAGCGATTGTAATCTCGATTAAAGCCCGTGTCGTTAGAGAGCACTTTGGTGTCTGGATATTGCTTTTTCCACGATGCCCAACTGGTATGAGCAGATTGAATCACCTTCAGCTTCTTATTCACCAGTTCGCCACTTACGCCTTTTGACAGTATTTGTGACCAGAGTGTTTCTGTCTCTCGATCAAACAGCAACACGTCGCTATTATATAACAAGCCAGACACACCAAATTTATGTGCTTTACCTTCAAAATCAGCGTCGTAAACAATGCCACTTCCACATAAGGGGCAATAGGTTACCGCAACAGCTTTACCTGAGATCTCATCATTCACAATCTCATGCCAGTTTAATATTTTGATGGGATAAGCGCGTGCTTCTTCATCTCCTTTTTCTCCTACTACAATCCCCAAAACACGATCTGACTCTTTCAGGTAATCCACATCATCAGCGTTTAAAAAAGCAGGTTTATCAATGGAAGGAATCCCGTCACGTGGTGGCCCACCACGTAATATTTTATCCACTGGGATGATACTATTTTCAAGATCAAAACCATTCTTAACCGGTTTCGCAAGTGCGCTAGTCGACAACAAAACAGGCATTAACAGAGCCACAATATACAAGGTATGTTTAGATCGCATAAATCCTCTAATTACTTTTAATTGGTGTATTTATTAACGCTTACTGTATTCTTTATTTAAGTAAAAACGCATTATTTAACTAGATACGCACAAAACAGTGTATTAGTTGTAAATCTATAAGTAATAACAAAGCCACCCCCCACCTTTCAGGCTTTTTTTTATTCTATGTCGTTATAACGATACTTTAAGGCTCAGAAAAGTAATCGTTAAAATGGCAAAAAGTCAAAATGACAGGCACATGAGTCTGAATAGACTTACACTGTATTAATGATGATTATTTACAACCACGATTAACCATAAAACGCAGAGATAAAGATTATGCAGCATTACTCGGGCTTTGGCCTGTTAAAGCATGCCATGAGTCACCACGAAAACTGGCAACGTGTTTGGCGTAACCCTACCCCAAAAAAATCCTACGATGTGGTTATCGTCGGTGGTGGCGGACATGGTCTGGCAACCGCTTATTATTTAGCTAAAGAGTTCGGTATAACCAATGTCGCGGTTATCGAAAAAGGCTATTTAGGTGGTGGTAATACAGCAAGAAACACAACCATCGTGCGTTCCAATTATCTCTGGGATGAATCTGCGTTTTTGTACGAACACGCGATGAAGCTCTGGGAAGGCTTATCACAGGATTTAAACTACAACGTAATGTTTTCACAACGCGGCGTATTAAATCTAGGTCATACATTACAAGATATGCGAGACATTTCTCGACGCGTTAATGCCAATCGACTGAATGGTATAGACGGTGAAATGCTAGATGCACAACAGGTCAAAGAAATTGTACCTGATATGGATTGCAGCGCGAATCGCCGTTATCCAGTAATGGGCGCATCATGGCAACCTCGCGGAGGTGTCGCCAGACACGATGCAGTGGCATGGGGTTTCGCTCGCGGTGCTGATGCCCTGGGTGTTGATCTCATTCAGCAATGTGCAGTAGAAGGTTTCGAAATAGAAGATGGCACGGTTACGGGCGTCAAAACAACGCAATACGGCACTATCAAAGCAGGCAAAGTTGGTTGTGTGGTTGCGGGTAACTCCGGCGTACTTGCAGATATGGCGGGATTACGCCTGCCGCTTGAATCACATCCCTTGCAGGCATTAGTGTCTGAGCCGATAAAACCCATTTTAGATACCGTGGTAATGTCAAACCACGTGCATGGCTATGTCAGCCAATCCGATAAAGGTGATTTGGTGATTGGTGCGGGTATCGACGGCTATAACGGCTACGGCCAACGTGGTTCGTACCCAACAATAGAACACACTGTGTCTGCGATTTTAGAACTATTCCCTATTTTCAGTCGTGTTCGCATGAATCGACAATGGGGTGGAATTGTTGATACTACGCCTGATGCGTGTCCATTAATCAGTAAAACTGAAATTGAAAATCTCTATTTCAACTGCGGCTGGGGTACTGGCGGCTTTAAAGCCACACCGGGTTCCGGGCATGTTTTTGCAGCATCTCTGGCGAAAGGCGAAATGCACGAACTGGCAAAACCATTCTCAATCGATCGATTCAATACCGGCGCTTTAATCGATGAACACGGCGCAGCGGGGGTAGCACACTAATGTTCCTTATTTACTGTCCATATTGCGAAGAAGAACGCGCAGAAGAAGAATTTCATGCCTCTGGTGAAGCGCATATCGTGCGCCCTACTGATCCCGAGTCATTGAGTGATGAAGCATGGGGAGATTACGTTTTCTTCCGTAAAAATCCACGCGGTAATCACCACGAGTTATGGCAACACACCACGGGTTGCAGAAAATTCTTTTACATGACCCGCGACACCGCGACCTACGAAATCAAAGAAATTTACAAAGTCGGAGAACAACCAAAAGTTGCCACTGCACCTGCGGTTCCGAATAAATACGATCAATTCAGCAGTGAACAGGCGGTGAAAAAATGAGCCAGCCAAATAGAATTCAGGGAAACAACGCATCAGCACAAAGCCGTGTTGATGTGAGCAAACCAATTACCTTTAGCTTTAATAATAAACCATATACGGGCTATGCTGGCGATACCATCGCTTCGGCGCTATTAGCTAATGATGTTGATGTGGTTGGGCGAAGTTTCAAGTACGGAAGACCTCGTGGAATCGTTGCTGCCGGTGCGGAAGAACCCAATGCGATCCTGCAATTAGGGAAAACAGAAGCGACCCAGGTTCCCAATATTCGCGCCACTCAACAACTGATTTACGAAGGACTTGAATGCCATAGTACCAATGGCTGGCCTAGCACTGAGCGCGATGTGATGGGTGTCGTCGGTAAACTCTTCGGACGTTTTATGCCACCGGGTTTTTACTACAAAACCTTTATGGCACCCAGCAAGCTGTGGATGACTTACGAAAAAATGATTCGTAAAGGTGCGGGCTTGGGGCGTTCTCCCAAAGCGGTTGATCCCGATACTTATGAAACCATTAATCAACATGCCGATGTATTAGTCGTTGGTGGTGGCCCTGCAGGCATAACCGCCGCATTGAATGCTGCACGCACAGGTGCACGCGTGATACTGGCGGATGAACAAAACGAATTTGGTGGCAATCTATTAAGTCAGACTGATCTACTCGATGGTGCCCCTGCCCAGGATTGGATCGATAATTCAATCGATGAATTAGCAACGGCAGATAATGTAACACTACTAATAAATGCCACGGTTAATGGTTATCACGATCATAACTTCCTGACCATTCACGAACGCTGTACTGATCAAAGCTTTGATTTAGCGCCCGAAGGTGAAATTCGCCAAAGAATGCATCGAGTTCGTGCCAAACAAGTAATTCTCGCAACCGGCGCACATGAACGCCCCTTGGTATTTGGTAATAATGATATTCCGGGCTGTATGCTGGCCTCTGCGGTATCAACCTACATCAACCGTTATAACGTTGTACCCGGCAAAAAACTATTGTTGATGACGTCTAATGACAATGCGTACAACACCGCATTTGATTGGCATAACAGTGGTCGTCTCGTCAGAGCAATCATCGATACCCGTCCTGCGGCAGGAAAAACTGTGGTTAAAAAGGCCACAGATGCGGGTATCGAAATCATCTACTCCAGCGCTATCGTTCAGGCACAAGGTAACACTTGTATTAGTAATGCGATGGTTGCGCCTCTGGATGAAACCGGTGAAAAACTAAGCGGTAGTGTTAAGCAATATGATTGCGACACAATTGCAACCTCTAGCGGCTGGAACCCGGCGGTGCATTTATCCTGTCACACAGGCGGTCGCCCTACCTGGCGTGAAGATATTCAAGGCTTTGTTCCGGATAACTTCAATAAAAACATGATCGCAACCGGTGCGGGTAACGGTTTGTATCCGCTTACTGAGATTTTACAAGACGCGGCCTCTGCAGGCGCATTTGCCGCTAATGCCTGCGGCTTTAACGCGACTAAAACGAGCTATGCGAAAGCTGCAGTTGAAGACGTTGCACCATCCATGCCGATTTTTCATATTCCGCACTTTAAACCGACCAGTCGTGCACCGAAGCAGTTTGTTGATTTTCAGTTGGATGTAACCGCCGCAGGTATCGAACTTGCAGTTCAGGAAGGTTTTGAATCCATCGAACATGTAAAGCGTTATACCGCTTTAGGTTTCGGAACCGATCAAGGAAAGCTAAGCAATATCAATGGTATGGCGATTGCAGCTAAAAAATTAGGTAAGACGATACCAGAAACCGGCACCACTGTTTTCCGTCCTAATTACACACCTGTAACTTTCGGTGCGATCTCTGGTCGTAATGTGAACGAGTTTTTCGACATCGAACGCTATTCTGCCCTGCACACATGGCATGTGGAAAATGGCGCTGAGTTTGAAGATGTTGGCCAATGGAAACGCCCCTGGTACTTCCCGAAAGGTGAAGAATCCATGCACGAAGCGGTTAATCGCGAGTGTTTGGCAACCAGAAACGGCGTGGGTATTATTGATGCATCAACACTGGGTAAAATAGATATTCAGGGTCCGGACGCACGTGAATTCCTCAACAGGGTTTATACCAATGCCTGGAGCAAATTACCTGTCGGTCGTTGTCGCTATGGTTTGATGTGTGGCGAAGACGGCATGGTATTTGATGATGGCGTTACTTCATGCATTTCGGATAACCACTTTATCATGACGACCACTTCAGGTGGCGCAGCTCATGTATTCAACTGGTTGGAAATCTGGCATCAAACCGAATGGCCAGAGCTGGAAGTTTACTTCAATAGCGTCACCGATCAGTGGGCAACGCTTTCTATATCAGGCCCTAAAGCGCGACTATTACTGGGTGAGCTCACCGATATTGATCTTAATCCTGATACCTTCAAATTTATGGATTTACGTGAAGGCGTTGTCGCGGGTGTTCCTGCGCGTGTTTTCCGCATCTCATTTACTGGCGAACAATCCTACGAGATAAACGTGCAAGCCAACTATGCGCTAGCGGTCTGGGAAAAGTTATTCGAGCATGGTGCAAAATACGACATCACGCCTTACGGCACTGAAACCATGCACGTATTACGTGCTGAGAAAGGCTTCATCATCGTAGGTCAGGACACCGACGGATCGATGACACCTTATGATCTGGATATGGGCTGGGCGGTTTCACCCGCGAAAGAATTCAGCTTCCTGGGTAAACGCTCCTTAGCGCGTGAAGATACGGTCAAAGAAAACAGAAAGCAGTTAGTGGGATTAAAAACCACAGACGCCAAAACGGTTGCTCCAGAAGGATCGCAAATTGTCCTGGACCCGAATCAAAAAATTCCGATGACAATGGTCGGACACGTTACTTCCAGTTATTACAGCGCAGTGTTAGAGCGCAGTATTGCAATGGCGGTGATTAAAGGCGGCTTAGATAAAATGGGCGACAAGGTGTATATGCCACAAGCGGATGGAACAACCATAGAAGCAGAAATTTGCAGCCCTGTTTTCTATGATCCAAAGGGAGAACGTCAAAATGTTAAATAAAAACCGAGCAAGTAAAATGCTACTTTGCAAAAAAACGCCTCAAAGTACGGGGGTGGCTTTATGATGGAACTCAATCCCAAGGATACAAGCATTCAACGTTGTCTATCCATGCATCATGTATCGCAGAAACACCCTGCTGAAAGCGTTCACTACAGCTTGCAGGAAATGGCGCTTGGTCATTTGATGGTTCGTATTCCAGAGACGAATACAGACGCCATCAAAGCGATTAAATCAGTGATTGGTTTGGATTTACCAACACAGCCATTGTCATCGGTTGAAAACAATCACTTTGTGATTAACTGGATCGCACCCGATGAATTTTTGATTCTTACCGCGGATAAAACAGAGCATGCCTTAGAAGCTAAACTGCGCGAAGAAATGTCAGGACATTTTGCCATTGTGGATGTCAGCGGAGGTCAAACGGTATTATCTTTATCTGGCGAACGCGCTGAAAAAATCCTAAAGAAATCCAGTACTTACGATGTACATATCAGTAACTTTCCCATTGGAAAAGTAGTCACGACCGTATTTGCCAAATCACAGCTTGTGATGAGACGAACCGGTGCGGATAGTTTTCAACTGGTGGTTAGAAGAAGTTTCAGTGATTACATCTGGCAATGGATTGTCGATGCTGGTTCACGCGCATAGAATCAAACTTTAACAACGATTTTCAACTACTAATATCAACCACGAACAATAGAATTTAAACAACAACGCTAACGTTGGAAAACAAGCGAAGTCATGACTGTGGTTTGCTTTTGTATTTAATTTTTTTAAAACAAAGCAAAACCACAGTGATGTTTACTTACTTAGTCATTACTACAACAGCTTATTCAAGCTACAAATGACACCCCCCTACTTATGGGCACTTTTTTGTACATTACGTTGTGCTTTGTTTTGCGATGTTTTTGCAAGGTGTTTCACATAGCGCTTTTTGCATGGCGTTTTGCACATGATGTATTCATAAAGAACGGGGATTACGTTTAAAGAGGTTCATTACCAATGAATAAAAATGCGACACTAAATATGCCAAGCTACATCAACATTCCGAATGGCGAGGCGGTCAACCCAACATTTAGTAAACAGGAAATGCAGTCACGCGTCGACAAACTGCGCGTTCTGATGTCAACACTGAATATCGACAGTTGTCTGATGACATCGATTCACAATATCAACTATTACAGCGATTTCCTCTATTGCTCTTTTGGTCGCAAATATGGGCTTGTTATCAATCACGACACCCAAATTACAGTCACTGCAAACATAGATGGCGGGCAACCTTACCGTCGAACCTTTGGCGAAAACCTGGTTTATACCGATTGGCAGAACGATAATTTTTACAAAGCCAGCGCATCTTTAATCAAAGGAAAACAACGCGTTGGAATCGAATTTGATCAAGTTCCACTAGAGATTCTGGAAAAACTAAAACTAGCGATGCCGGAATCTGAGTTTGTCGATATCAGCGCCGGTGCCATGAAACTTCGTATGATCAAATCAGCTGAAGAAATTGCACACATCACCAAAATGACCGCGATTGCAGATATTGGTGGCGCAGCGTGTGTCGAAGCAATTGGTGTAGGTGTGCCAGAGCACGAAGTCGCATTGCATTCGACCCAGACAATGGTGCGTGAGATCGCCAAGGTATTCCCTGATGGCGAATTACTGGATACATGGACATGGTTCCAGTCGGGCATGAATACCGATGGTGCGCATAACCCAGTTACCTCTAAAAAAATCGAAAGTGGCGATATTTTAAGTTTGAACTGTTTCCCAATGGTTGCGGGTTATTATGTCGCGCTGGAACGAACATTGTTTTCGGAATCAGCCTCTGACGAACATCTACGCATGTGGGAAGTTAACTGCAAAGTACACGATGAAGGCAAAAAACTGATCGTACCTGGCGCACGCTGTTGCGATATCGCTTATGCATTGAATGAGATTTATGCAGAACACGATTTACTCCAATACCGTACTTTTGGTTATGGTCACTCCTTTGGTGTGTTGTGTCATTACTATGGTCGTGAAGCAGGTCTTGAGCTGCGCGAAGAAGTTGAAACAGTGCTCGAAAAAGACATGGTGGTTTCAATGGAGCCAATGATTATGCTGCCAGAAGGCATGCCAGGTGCAGGTGGTTATCGCGAACATGATATCCTGGTTCTGACTGATGATGGCGCGAATAATATTACGGGTTTCCCGTATGGGCCTGAGCACAATATTATCTAGCTTGATTGTTCTTCGTTTTAAAAACTCCCCCAAAGTGGGGGGGTGATTTTCAGCGAACTGTTTTATACTCATTCTATTGAATTGTGATATGAGTGATGAAAATGAAGAGAGTATTAAACAGTGCACTAAATTTTCGGATTAGAAAAATAATACCGCCCATTTTTTCCGTTGCGGCGATAGCGTTATTGACGGGCACTAGTCAGGCGCAAACTCCTGTTTTCCCACCAGAACAAGTATTCCCTCAAAACCCGATTCCTGCTTATCCGGTTTCACCAAACAACGCTTACAGCAATTCTTATGGTCAGATGAATCAGCCTAGTCTTCCGGGAAATTACTCAAGTAGTTTTCCAAATAATTTCACTAATAATTTCACGAATAACTTTCAAGGAAATCAGCAAGCTGCGACACAACCTTATCAAATCAATCAAAATCAACTGATTCAGACGCAGCCTCAAACCCTGACGCAATCACAGCTTCAGAAACCACCTCAAAAGCCTGAAAGAGAGTACTCAGGCTTTCTAGGTATTATTTTGGATATTTTACCCGAAGCCGTAATCGCGCAATTACCAGACGGCGTAACACAGGGTGTTCTGATTAAAGGTTTTTCAGACAATGCGCCAGCAGCAAGCAGTGAATTAAAGCCATACGATGTCATGTTTGCCTACGATGATATTAAACTTAACCACCCTGCCCAGTTCATCAAAATCGTTCGAGAAGATAAACCAGAACGTGAGGTAAAAATCAAAGTCGTTCGTAAAGGAGAAATTCTGGAGATTCCGGTTGTGATTGGCTCACAAAAAACACCTGACCCCAGAGAATTTAACAGCCTTGAAATTAGACAAATCGGTAATAATAAATTTCGCGCGATCGTGAGATTTGTTGGGTCAAACGGCAATAAACAAATACGTTCGTACGAAGGAAGCCGTTCACAAATTTTTGAGCAAGCTCATTATGCTCAGGATTTACCACAGGCAGAAAGACAGCAATTACTCAATGCAACACGCCCTATTTACAATAATTCAAATAACGACTTCGGTAACTTCTTTCCCTTTGGTGGCAATAATAACGGCTACAACAATGGTTACAATAATGGCGGTAACTTTATGAATCCACGTCGATATTTTAATTGGTAGAGACAGCAAATATAAAAAAACCACGTCCATATTTACTATGAACGTGGTTTTAAATTATCAATCTATGTTTTTCAGCTAAGCACTGAGCATCTTACTTAAATTCAAGCGCCAGTTTCTCGTATCCTGCTTGCTTAAGCTGATCTTTGGGAATGAATCGCAACGACGCTGAATTAATGCAATAGCGTAGGCCATTTGCACCTGGACCATCATCAAAAACGTGTCCTAAATGAGAGTCAGCAAATTTTGAACGAACCTCAACACGTGAATAAAACAGTGATTTATCGGCTTTTTCGACGATATTTGTAGCGACTAAAGGCTTGGTAAAACTCGGCCAGCCAGTTCCTGATTTATATTTATCTTTCGAACTGAACAAAGGTTCGCCAGAAACCACATCCACATAGATGCCTTCCTGCTTATTGTTCCAATACTCATTGGAAAATGCTCGCTCTGTCGCATCTCTTCGTGCCACATCGAACTGAATTTTAGTCAGGGTTTTCTTAAGTTCTGCATCGCTGGGGCGAACCCAATCAGCCGTTATATTTTTAATTGGAGCCATTTGATGCTGAGCATTCATTGCCGCATCTGCGCTAACGCTGGTAGGTTTATTGGCATAAACCGAAAATCCTACCCCTGATAGAAAAAGAGCTAAGCTACCATAAAGAAAAAACGTCTTAAACTTGCCTACTTGCATGTACTTATCCTCTTTCGAATTATCATAATTAGTTGAATTATTTAGATCAGCCATCTTGTATACGTTCAAATTCAAAACAACGGTTTTGCCTTTGATTATTATTTCACATATATATCAAAGATGGACCTTTCAAACTAATACGGCATATTTAACTCGCCGGATGCATATTAACGTGTTTGAGAAGAAATAACGGCTATATTCCCAGTATCCAGAACAACACAAAAAAAGACAAGCTGGAAAATATCGTCTGAAACGTAATGATACGAGACATCAAACTATGATCTCCCCCCATATTTTTCGCTAAAATATACGAGGCTGGCGCAGTGGGTGATGCTGCAAAAATAAGAATAATTATCTGTGTCTGACGATCAAAACCAAACGCGAGAGTGATGCCAAAAGCGATAATGGGGTAAATCAATAATTTCAACGCGCTGGCTGTTAAAAGCGGTCGTAATACCGACTTCAAATCTTTAACTATCAGCGCCGCACCAACTGCCATCAAGCCAATCGGCAAGGCAGTAGAACCCATCAAACTAATCGTAATCTGCACCGGAGAAGGTAGATGGATATTACTCAAATTAAGCCCAATGCCGATAACACAGCCAATAATCAAAGGGTTTTTAATAATTTGCTTCAGCACCGCCATGAAGTTTGCAGGTCCGTGTCTTGTGCCATAACGATGCAATACGATCACCACCAGAAAATTTAATGCAGGAATCAGAATCGCGGTAATGATGACCGCAGTAATCAAGCCCGAATTACCAAAAAGGTTTTCCGCCAGCGACAAACAGATAAAGGTATTGAAACGAGTTGTCCCCTGAAACACCGAACTAAAACTCGGATTTTCAACCTTCAACAAAGGCTTTATCAATAAGGTAATCAAGCCGATGATCGCCATGCCCAAGCACAAGGCAGATATTAGCGGAATCGCATCCGTATCTGAGAGATCCGCATCCGACATTTTCGACACCAGCATCGCGGGGAATAACACGTAGTAAACCAGTTTCTCTGCGTCATTCCAGAATGCTTCGCTCATTAATTGATAATGACGCATCGTGTAACCCATCACGATTAATAAAAATATGGGGAGAATGGCGTTGATCATGACAAATAAGTGACTGCTAATTGGCTACAAGAGAGGAGAATGTACTTCTGATTATTGAATTTGAATTATCCTATATTCTAGGTCTAAGAAGAAAGCAGAGTTTTGTCTTTTAGCCATTTAAATAGATGTAGAAAAAATCGCCTGAAAAAAAATGCCCATAAGTG
Organism: Cocleimonas flava; assembly: GCF_004339015.1. Lineage (GTDB taxonomy): Bacteria > Pseudomonadota > Gammaproteobacteria > Thiotrichales > Thiotrichaceae > Cocleimonas > Cocleimonas flava. The sequence goes on from NZ_SMFQ01000004.1 coordinate 491,644, forward strand.
GGGAGGTGGCTTTCTTAGGCTCACCAAGAGCCAAGAAAGCACATCGTAGATTCCGCAAGGAATCTTCGATGTACAATGATCGATGTACAATGGTCGATCAACAACTAATATCCTTAAGACTCAAAAGCTATAATCTAAACCTCACCAGGAGCCAAGAAAGCCCATTGTAGATTCCTCAAGTAATCGCCGATGTACCTTGTCTACTCATCTTCAATCCCAATAATTTTTCATTGTTAAACTCGGCTACTTATTCACCCTGCTACGAATGTACTATTTGGCATTCATAAGAAACATAGCGATACTTCTCCATTACCGTTAAAATCGCGCGTTAAACCATCCACTGTCCGTATCCAACGAATCATATCGGTCAGCCCAATTAGTAACATAAAAGTTAAAGAAGTTAGTGAGTAGCAACATGAGTAGAAAAATTGAATTATTAGCACCCGGTGGCGATGTTGAAGCCATTAAAGCCGCCGTCATAGCCGGTGCCAATGCGGTCTACTGTGGTCTGGATAAATTCAATGCGCGCAATCGCGCTTCTAACCTTTCTTTTGATGACTTAACCGGTGTTATCCGATTAGCGCACAAATACGATTGTGAAGTGTTCCTGACGATGAACGTGGTGATTCTGGAACAAGAACTGCCTACCCTGATCAAACTATTGAATAAATTAGTCAACTCGGGCATCGATGGCATCATCGTGCAGGACCTTGGCGTATTCAATTTAGTGAAGAAGTATTTTCCGACGCTTGATATTCACGCTTCTACACAGATGACCACACACAACGAAGGGCAGATCAAGTTCCTCGCCAAGATCGGCGCATCACGCCTTAACTTATCGCGCGAGATGAATATCGACGAAGTGAAATCACTCACCGCCCTCGCCCACGAACACAATGTACTTACCGAAGTGTTTGTACATGGTGCCTTGTGCATCGCGTTTTCTGGTCAGTGTTATTCCAGCTCGGTGAGTGTGGGTAACTCGGGTAATCGCGGTAGCTGTAGCCAGGCCTGTCGTGAAGAATATGAAATCACCGAAGCGGGTAATAAATTCCCGCTGAATCTCAAAGACAATTCGGCCTATTTTGATCTGCCTCAGTTGGTTGAAGCACAGGTTGATTCATTGAAAATTGAAGGCCGCATCAAAAACGCACACTATGTTTATACCGTGACCGACACCTGGCGCAAGTCGATCGATTCCTTTGTTGAATCGGGTAAGTTACTTGCTGACGATTCGAATTTGCATCGTGTTTTTAATCGCGATTTTACCAACTCGTTTTTACAGGGCAACCTGACGAAGGATATGTTCATCGACAACCCTCGTGATCACAGTATTAAACACGCAGTTGATAATAGTAGCGCCAAAACAGTGATTCAGATTCAGGAAATCAAAGACGACTTATTCGTTAAAAAAGATCAGATTGGCGAAGAACTGGCAGAGAAAACCCAATACCTGAGCATTGCAAAACTTCCCTTGCAGATGACTTTTTCTGGTCAACTCGATCAACCATTAACGTTAATCATGACAATTGGCGATTCTACTATCGATGATGTTGATGGTACGAATGGAGTGACGGCTAACAAAGTCCATACTTTGCAGACCGAATCAAAACTGCGCACAACCAAAGATTTAGCCATCACTCAAGGCGTTATTGAAAAGCGTTTCAAGAACTTTGCTAGCGATGGTTATACCGTTGAAGGGTTTGATTGTAGCGATTTAGGCGAAGACTTAAGTATTCCGTTTAAAGAACTGACTTTAATGAAAAATCAGGCCGCTTATTTATTAAACGGTGAAGTTGAGATTGTTCCTCATGTGGAAGTGCCACGTTTAGAACATCATCCTAAAACGTCGACTAAACACAGCATGTCGATTCTCATCGCTGACGAAAAAGATGTGCATTTGTGTGACCTCACCGATGCAGATGTCTATTTCAAACTCCCTGAAAGCTGGAAAAAAGATAACGACAAATACATCGAAATCTTTGAACGTAATCCGCAATTGATTCCGTGGTTCCCTGCCGTTTTAATCGGCAAAGATTATGATGAGTCTGTGCGTCTACTCGAACGTATCCGCCCTGCTCGCATTGTCAGCAATAATACCGGTATCGCTTTTGTCGCCTACGAAATGGGTATCGAATGGATTGCAGGACCTTTCTTGAACACCACCAATTCCTATGCGCTATTAACGCTGCAAGAAGAATTGAATTGTGCCGGTGCCTTTATTTCTAACGAGATAAATCGCATTCAAATCAAAAATATCGCACGCCCTGAAAACTTCAAAATGCTCTACAGCATCTATCACCCTATTCTGATGATGACCAGCCGCCAGTGTTTCTTCCAGCAAACCGTTGGCTGCAAAAAACCCAGCATTGAAGATGGCTGCATGCTGAAGTGCAAAAAAGAAACCACGATTACCAGCGTTAGAGGTGTGAAGTATGCTGTCGATAAACAACGTGGTGGTTACCCCAGCATATACAATCACGAGCAATTCCTGAACCCGGAAATTGTTAATGATCTGGGCGATTTATTTGACGAGTTCTTTATCGATCTCACCAATATTGGTGCAGGTTCTAAACAGGAACACGACAAAACAGAATTGATTATGCACTTCGAAAACCTGTTAAATGCAGACAATGATTACGACAAAGAACAGGCGCAACTAGAGTTAAGCCACATGGTCACGCTCTCGACAAACGCCCAATACAGTCAAGGTTTGTAACGCTTTTATGTCGATTAACACGCCACTGCCATTAGCGATTCTATATTCGTTACAAAACTGCCCTTACGCGATGCGCGCAAGGCTGGCACTGTTATTAGCTGAGCAACAGGTGCAATTACGCGCAATAACGATGAAAGACAAGCCAGAGGATATGTTACACGCCTCACCCAAAGGCACGGTGCCTGTTCTGATCGTCAAAAAAGAACGACACAGCAAAGACGATGGATTTGATCCAGAGAATGATCAAGTTGTCGAAGAAAGCCTGGATGTAATGTTGTGGGCACTGAAACGCAACGACCCAGAAAATCTACTCTACTATAATGACCTAGAAGCACTCACAGAAATGCTAAAGGTCATCGAAGAAAACGACAAAGAATTCAAACCCAGTCTGGAAAAATACAAACGAGCTAAACGCTTTCACGGCGACGATCTAGAAACATGCCGCCTGGAATGTGAACCCTTTGTGCAAAAGCTGGAACAACGTTTATCTGAGAATGAATTCTTCATGGGTGCAACCCCCAGCTTATTAGACTTCGCGCTGCTGCCTTTTATTCGACAGTTTTCACGCGTAAATAAAGCGGTATTTGCACAAGACGAATACGCCAATTTGCGCCTATGGTTAAGCAAGCATTTGCAAAGTCGCTTATTTTCCAGAGCCATGTTCAAATATCCTTTGTGGTTGGAAACGGGTGAAGTTTGTGTATTTGGATTGGATTAATCTTTTTTAGTCACCCCCCTACTTTAGGGCACTTTTTATTCTATTTCTTGAAATGACAAAAAGAACTTATGCTTTGCGGAATGAGCTTGTGTTTTTGTCATTTAATAATATAAAGCGAATGTATGTAGAGCAAGGAGCGTTTTAGAACACTGTAAGTTAAAAACTTTTTAGAAATCCAAGTTGTTAACGGTTTCATAAATAAAAGTACATAAAATCGGCCTTCACTCTACCTTCACTCTACCTTCACTCTACCTTCACTTAGTATAGATAAATCACCTAAAAACACCTTATCTAAGTCATTATTTTTACAATAAAATTTCCACAACGCGCTACAAGAATACAACCTGTATACACAAAATTTCTTTCTCAATATCCCACCTTATTTATTATGTGCGGACTCTGAAATACCACCATACCAAAGGCACTAAAATAACAATTTCAATGCCTATGTTTAGCCATTGCTTTGCCACTGAACCATCCAGCATTATCCCAATTAACCGAGCTACCAATAAACCAAAAAAAAGTGAAGAGAGGGTAGCTGCTATTGTTGTAATCCAGGGTTGTATTTGATGATGAAACAGAAGTAAAAATCCGAAACCGATCAATAAACCCCACCATATTCTTCTTTCAACAGCTTCAAATGTATCACTGGGGATTGGCTTGTTGCTTACAAGCTCTGGGTTTGAGACTAAGACTAAGCCAACAATAATTAATGCAACACCAATAAATCTAAAAATACTAATATCCATAATATACTCCTGACATTGCACCACAGTTGATAATGCAACCCACTCAAATATTGTGTTATACAGTCTAATTCTGACAAGACTGAACTAACTGCTTGTTCTACTTTTCATAGTAAGCTTTATAGGCCTTTCCTAGTCCTATAAAGGCTGATTTCTGCGCTCTGCGAAAAACATATTTCATGAGCCAACCCGTTCCAAAGTATTTCGGATTAAAACCGCCTTTATATTTTGAAAGCAGTCCACCTTTGTATACTTCTAAGAATAGCTCGCCACCAAAGTCGTTAACAGGCATGCTGCCGTTACGGGTTGCATAACTGAAATATTCAGGCGGACGAAAACCAACAATATCCTCAGTGATATTCAATGAACCTGATATCACAGAGCGAACGGCCCCTACTCCGAGAGGATCATCTTTGCCGGGCTTAATGATAGATATCTCCCCTGGCAAGATATCCGATTTTGACCAAGCCTCATAATCGAAGAACATATCCCAAAATTTTTGCTGGTCAACATCGGGATAGAAATACTCAATTTCGTAATAAACCTTCTTAGTATTGTCCATCTTGTAGTTAGCTTTTGAACGCTTGCTTTGCTAACAACTTTGAATCATATTTTTCATCACCTTCAAAATGAGGAGCATAACGGTCAAAGGCCTTGGTGAGCTCTTCTGCTGTTTCCCCGAAATAATCTTTTGCCCAGGGATGAGATACAATATAGAATTCACGATTTTCAATCTGTGGCCAAATAATTTCTACAAACTCATCGGCAGGCATACCAACTTGTGTTAGCGCTTTGCTGCCTCCCAGCTCTGTTTGAACTATCCCCGGATAAATACAACTCACTTGGATATATTCAGGCATCTCTAGTCTCAATGTTTCGCAGATTGCTCTGGCAGCATACTTTGATGCGGCGTAGCTTCCGACCATAGGGCTGGGAATATATAAGCCCACTTCAGAATTCACGTTCAAGATCAATGCGGGGGAACCTTGCTCAATCAAACGCTTGCCAAATGCCCAAATGCCATTCAGCATTCCAAATATGTTGACGTCAAATACCTGCTGAAAAGCTTCTTTCGATGAATCGATAATTGGCTGCGGAACCCCAGAGACACCGGCATTATTGACAAGAACATCGACTTGTCCGAAATTGTTCCAGACATAATCTGCCAGTGCCTTAACATCATCTAAATCTGACACATCGCAAACCTTGTAATGGGCATCAAGCCCCTTATCTGTCATTTCTTTTACTGCTTGCTGAAGCCTGTCTTCGCGTCTGGCACAAATAATTACCTTTGCGCCTTCATGAGCAAATTTATTCGCTATTGAATTTCCGATACCTGTCGCTCCGCCAGTAACGACAACTACTTTGTTGTTGTAACTCTTCATAACTCTTTCCTATCTATGAATGGTGAATGCACCTATTTATAAATTCTGTTTACTGTTTCTTAACTTTATCTTGTTAAACAGTCCACTCAAACCCGGTCTCCTTTTCCGACCGACTCCATAATTTTTCCATAACGGTTTTGTCATATGCGTAAGGCTCCAAGGTGCCTTTGCCTACTGGGCCAATCATTTCCATACGTCCAGTGGGACCATAAAGCGCCCTCTGCTCCAGACCCTTTTGAGTTGCACACATCACCTCTGGATAAGCCCCTTTCTCAGCTGTTTGAACCATCGGTGACTTGGTCATAAGCCACCAGGCAATCCTCGTGATAATGCCGCCACTTGTACTGATCAAAGATGTTGCGGATGATCCGGGGTGACAAACATAGACTTGGACGTTTTTGTTTGTTGCTTTGACCTTGTCTTGAAGTTCGTAGGCAAACATCATTTGCGCCAACTTACTTTGACTATAAGCAGGATTGGCACTGTATTTTTTGTCCCAATTCATATCATCGAACTGGATTGTCCTCAGTCCTAGCTTGTAGCCAAGGCTAGCGACAACCACGATTCGCCCTTTAGACTCTTCAATACGACCAAAGAGCATTCCACACAGAACAAAATGGCCATAATGATTAGTACCAAGTTGGCTTTCAAACCCATCTACGGTAAGCTTTTGTGTCGGAACTTGTGCAATAGCAGCATTGCAGATCAGTGCATCGATTTGAGGAACCGTATTTAAGACTTCTGCTGCGGCTTCGCGCACACTCGCTAACACTGAAAGATCCATCCGAATGAACGTCACATCAGTGCCTGCACCAAATTCCTGTTTTAATAACTCAATAGCGGCTGTCGATTTATCTGCATTGCGGTTTAACATCACAACCTTTGCACCCTTAGACAATAGAATTCTACTGGCTTCAAAACCTACACCACTATTAGCGCCCGTAATAATGTAAGTTTTACCTGCGAGAGAATCTAATTCCTCAGGGGTCCATCCCTTTTCTCCAAAATTCTTCGTAGTTTCCATGTAAATACTCCTGTCTAAGACAGTTAAATAATTGATGAGACTAACGTCTCGATTGAGATAACTATAACTCTCATAAATACTCTTAAATAGGCGAAATAATCTCTAAAAATTGCCTATTTGTATCATCATAATTGAAATATGTAATTTCTAGTGATACTTTCCGGTTATGAGTAAACAACAAATAAAACAATTGATTGAAAACAAAATTTTCGAAGACGGTATGGTGGGAACTGGCGTTGAGGGAGTAAAACTCTTCCGAGTGACAGACTCTATTCGATGCGCGCCAGCCGTCTATGAACCGACGGTTATAGCCATCCTTAATGGAGCAAAAGAAGCGATATTAGATGGTCAGCGATATGTATATGACAGCAATCAATACATGTGTTGTAGCATGTCGATGCCGGTTGAAGCAGGTACACCGACAGCCTCACCAGAGAATCCCCTTATAGGTGTTTATATTTCACTTGATACGAAAGTGATGACCGAACTAACGATAGAGATGGAAACTGCCCCCGGCGCTATACGAAAGCCCAACAGTGGCCCGCTCCCACAAGGTTTTGCACTTGCCCAATGGGACGACTCATTCTCAGAAGCATTATTACGCTTACTTCAATTAACAGATACTCCTGAAGATACCTCGGTACTGGGGAATGGGCGATTGCGCGAATTGTATTATGCTGTTTTAAAGGGCGACGCTGGAGATTCCGCAAGGCGCGCCTTTGGCGTGGGTAATGAAATTGCGCGATCCATTGAATATTTATCTACCCGACTAGACGAAGCAGTGACTATTGAAGAGATGGCCTCAAAAGCAGGAATGAGTCGCGCTGTATACCATCGAAAATTCAAACAGGCGACTACCTTGTCGCCCATTCAGTTTGTTAAATCCATGAAGCTAAACAGTGCAGCAATGAAGATAGCAGGCGGAATGAATGTAAACGTTGCGGCAATGGAAGTGGGCTACACCAGCTCTTCTCAATTCAGCCGGGAATTTAAACGTTTGTATGGGGAGTCACCTAAACAATGGAGTCACCTCAAGCAATTGGCATCTTAAAAAAGACGAAAAGCTGTTGTAAATTTAAAGTGAGAACACTCCAATCTGTTGGGTGCGAGTGCATCAGATCAGCGCTAAAGCAATGCCTTGCTGTCGCTTTTCATACTCAGGCAAGACATCCATACTTGGCCATAACCCCGTTTTAAGGGCCTGATGATAGCCTTGGGTTAAATGTATTTTCAGCATTTGTTGGCGGGCTGATTCAGCATCATACTTTAAGCGATGATGTGTAAAACGAATCTCATCATCAACAGTTTCCAATAGCGAAAACCAAACGGATTGAGTACCGTCATTCGCTGGCATGCCCAATGCACCTGAGTTATGCCACTGCTTGTTATCAATTTTTTTTGTGAATGGTAAACCGGAATGGCCTGCAATAATGATATCAGTATCAGTATCATCACACAGTGAGAACTCATCGATAAAGTCTTTATCTGATTGGGAAGCAAACATAAATCGACTGGTATCAGAAACCGCACCGTGAACGACTCGAACTAATTTATCTTTAACGGTAAACTGCAAATGTTCGGGTAATTGTTTAAACCAATCTCTTTGGTCTTGTGTAGTCGCCGCATCGGCAATTGGATACCAACCTCGGGATAAAATATCGCAAGTCGTGTTTTCATCAAAACCACAACCGCAATCATCCGCTTTCGTGGCGAGTGATTGCTCAACATTCCCTTGAATACAATGAACGCCCCAGTCCCTAATGAGTTCCACCGTTTCGTATGGGTTACCACAGTAGGCAACAATATCGCCAGTGCAGATACATTGATCGGGAAGGAAATTATTTTCAGAAGCCCAGTCTCGTAACGCTTGAGTTGCTTGCAAATTAGAATAACAGCCACCAAAAATTAGCAGTGGTGCTTCTACCTTTTGTAGATCCTGGGTACGAGCTTTGCTTGTCTTCTTAAAGGCCATCATCGAATAAATTCCTGATCAAAATATTGTTAGTTGATAATACTATTGAGACATACCTATGTTAACCACTGCTTTTATTTTCAGCCAATTAGCAATGATATGAACCCGACTTAAGCAATAACGATATAAATAATCAAATGGATGTAGCACAATTAAGAATAGAAAATCACACCCCCCTACTTTTGGACACTTTTTCCTGTCTAACGATCGTTTTCCATCTCCTTCAAATAAGCCGAGACACGCAGAAAGTTGACGTAGGTTTTGCAAGTTTGAGCAATTTCAGAATTGAGTTCTATTGAAGAACACCTCACGACAAGCATAGAGCAAAATTTAATAGAACCATTCGCCACAGCATTATATTATCGAAAGAAATTTTCTCCTTCAGAAGACATCATCAGGAACAAATCATGCTTAAAGTGGCTACCTTAGGTCCTTCGGATAGTAATCATGATTTTGTTACGAAAAAATACCTCAAGACACTTGATATTAAGAAATCCTGTATTGTGCTATTTGAAGATTTTGACAGTGCTGTAACATTATTAAAAAGTGGAGAAGTCGATTGTATTATCCAATGCGCTGCTCATCCCGATGTCAGTAAAAACATTGGGGCTAACCTCGGTGATATTTTCGTCATTGATACGTTTATTTCTGAGAGCAAACCCTTAGCGGTAGTTACACAAACTGGAATAAAACAGCCAACATCCATAGGCTTTCACCCAGCGACTAGAGAATACGTGAACCTGGATCAGTGGACAGAGCATTTCGAGGAGCAATCTACCGTCAGGGTAGCGGAAGGACTCCTATCCGGAAAATATCATTCTGGAATTACGGCACTGGACATTGCTGATAATAATCCCGAGGAATTTCGAGTCGACTCTGTGATCGGTTCTGCACAGGATGCGTGGATAGTCTATTCATCTCGTTCTGTTTATTCAGGAAACCTGATTACATGGCGCGATGGGCCCGGCGCATATTTATTGCGTGAAATTGCTTCAACTGAAAAGAGCGATTGAAAACCTAAGATAAGAATTATCAAACACCCAAGAAATATCCAATAAAAAAGTGCCCTAAAGGTGGGGGGTGGCTTAAAATATAACCCTATTCTCAAGCGATCGATCTAAAGCAACTCTACAAGCACAATAAGCATTTAAAAATATGGATTCTGATGTTCTCTACAAAGTCATTTTATTCTGGCTGATTTTTTTTATTACACCCGGACCTGTGTGGGTGTCGGTGATGGAAGCGACACGAAAGCTTTCTGTGCCCGAAATTATTGCGTTTTTCTTGAAGGTGTTTTTCCCAGCCAGCCTTTTTATACAATCTACTCAGGCTATCATTTCTGTTTTCTTTATTGGATTTGTCTCTACGTTTTTCTCTCAGGTTGGTTTGTTATTTTATATTCTGGGCGGCATGTACATCACTTACCTCGCTTACAAAACGTACAAGAGTAAACAGTCCAATACCTTATTCACTCTGGGCTTTGTCAATCTGGCAGTGATCATGTTGTTATCACCCAAAATCTGGTTATTATTTCCTTCGGGCGCGGCTATTGTTAATCAGCTGACAGGTAGCACCATCACCAATGCCTTGGTATTTGCATCGAGCATGATGTTGGTTTTAAGCATTATGTTTGTGGTGTATGCAGCCATTGGTAAAATTGGCACGCGCTTACTCAAAGACAATTTTTCTTATCTTGCTACTGGTCTACTCTTACTGTTTGCGGTATTTTTGTTCAATGAAGCGTTTACAATAGGTTTTGCAAAAGCCTGACACAGTGAATAATTAGAAGGCACTTAACAAAAACTAATTCTATCAAACGTACATTATTCGATTGAAAGGAGTCCGATATGAATCCATGGTTATTTCCGTGGTTAGGAATGTTTAAGGGACCATTAAGTGGCGATGTCACTCAGGATATTTCTCCTATTACGAGTCTGCTTTCACCGCAATTCGAATTTAACTTCGCGGGAGACCGCAGCATAGAATCAGAAGTCGTGGCTGACGTTGCCAGTTACGGTAAACAGCTTGGAATTTTGTCAGAGGCATTGATTGAAATTGCTGAAGGTAAACAAGGTGATGCCCTGAAAAGATTACAAAAGCTGACAATTGAAATAGAGGCAGTCAAGGATAGACACAAAGATAAACTTGAGCAAACTGTAAAAGCTGATCTGGATAAATTGAAAAAAGACGACCCTGAAAAACTTAAACAGCTAATTGATGAATATCGATAAGGCACTATGCTATATATTCACAACGTTTCCAATGTATTAGCTTAAAACGTCTGGCACCCCCCTACTTTAGGGCACTTTTTTCTGGAAGTGCCCTGTCTTCATCAAGAGTGTCTTTACAGGTTGATCAACGTGTTTGATGCTGATGCACGGCCAGTTGTTCAAAGGCGAGAGCAACCCAGCCACTGACTAACATATCAAACCATTGTTCTACACCGCTACACGCGACGACCACATTGCCGTAAACAAAGGATCCGTAAAAAGGCAAATCACCCTCTCGTAAAGATGATGGGTGCATTGCTTGTGTTACAACGTTTGGCTGACTGTCGCGCCATGCCTGTTCCGCTTTGCTACGTGCAAATTCATCGTAAGGATTTTCCCAAACATCAGTATTACGAATGGATTCCTGATATAAAATCGCATCGTTAAAGTCACATTCCCAGGGTTTTAACCGGGGATCCATAATAACGATATGAAGTTCTTTTCGATTAGTCCGTTCGAACAAAGCTTCTATTGATGGTTTAACTAATTCAATAGCCTGTTGTGCGATTTCTTCATGCTTCATATATTTTGACCCCATATTTAGTGGAACCTTTTCTTCAAAGAAAAGGTTTTAACGATGTGATTTTTTAGCCTTGTGCTTTGCTAATGTAATGTTTGATTTACTTTTCTAGTTTAAGGAAGTAATCAAAGATTTCGGGGACATTACCTTCACCTAGACCAGCATCCAGTGCCGCTTTTAAATTTGCAGAAGTGCCTTCAGCAATGGCTGTTTTGCTTCCGAGGTCGTTAACCATTTCTACGAAATAGCCAATATCCTTATTTGCATTTGCGATTGAGAAACCCAAATCACTCACGCCATCTACGGCATAGTTCTTACAGAACTGCATAAAAGGAGAGTTAGAAGGACCTGCCGACATAATGTCGAACAATTGCTGACCATCGATACCCGAAAGTTTCGCCACAGCAAATGCTTGCGACATTGCACAAACAGTCGTCATGCCAAGGAAGTTATTGATTAGCTTTGTGGTATGGCCTGTACCTAACGCGCCTAGGTAGAAGACATTCTCACCTTGCACATCCAGAACTGGCTTAACCTTTTCGAATGTTTCTTTATCACCAGCCGCCATGATATTCAGTAAACCATCTTTAGCATGAGCTGGAGTACGACCTAATGGTGCATCGATCATGCCTACCCCTTTTGCCGCAAGGTCAGCGCCTATTTTGCGTGTAGAAGCCGGAATAGATGTACCGAAATCGATCACTACAGAACCTTCTTTTATGCCTGCCAGAATTCCGTCTTCTGCATACATCATGTTTTCTACAACATCTGAAGTTGTCAGACAAAGCATGACGATGTCGCTCGCTTCAGCTAATTCCTTCGCTGAACTTGGCGCGCTCGCATTTCCACGCGAAAGTACAGTTGCAACGGCATCTTTGTCGAGATCCATCACGTTTAATTGAAAACCATTCTTTTGAAGGCATTCAACCATATTGCCACCCATGAGGCCGAGTCCGATAAAGCCTATTGTTGGGAGTTTTGTATCTGTCATAATTTTTGACCTGCTTGTTTAATTAGTTAGTTAATTGGTTAAATGATTGATTATTTGTGTAAATTTAAAAAGTTACTCTAATCTGGTGTTTATCGGTAAAACATTTCAGGAAGGTATAAAACGATTTCCGGAACAAATGTGATTAACAATAAAACGAAGATAAGGGGAATTAAAAAAGGTGCCGTTGATTTAACACATTTTTCGAAACTGACCCCAGAGACATCAGAGAGTACGTATAGCACCATTCCCACGGGAGGTGTAAGCAAACCTAGCATTAAGTTTAAAACAACAATAATGCCCAGATGCACAGGGTCTATACCGACTGCTGTTGTGATTGGGATAAGTATAGGAACGAGTATGGTCATCGCAGCTATCGTTTCCATGAACATGCCGATTAGCAAAACCAGAACCATTATTATTAATAAAATAACAGTTTTATTGTCTGACAGGTTTAACAGAAAATCACCCAAGTGTTGCGCGACCTGATTCGCCGTCAAAACCCAGGCAAAAACCGCGGCACTGGCAATAATCATCAAAATAGCGGCAGTGGTCTCGATAGTATCCATGGAGACTCTGACGATATGTCGCCAGGTCAGCGTTTTATAAACAACCAATCCCAAGAATAAAGAGTACATAACAGCAGCCACTGCAGATTCAGTCGGTGTAAACACACCTGTAGAGACACCACCGATAATAATCACAGGTGTGAGCAAAGGTAATATGGCTTTCTTAAAGGTGTGTGAAAGTACTGCTAATTCGAAGTGACTATCTCTAGGATAGTTTCGTTTTTTAGCGTAATAGGCAATCATTATCATCAATGACAAAGCCATCAAAAGTCCTGGAATAAGACCCGCTGCAAATAATTCCCCGATAGAAACCGAGGCCATGACACCATAAATCACTAAAGGCAGAGATGGTGGAATAATAGGACCAATAATGGATGATGCGGCCGTAATTCCTACGGAAAACTCATCATCATAGTCGGCATCTCTCATCGCCTTGATTTCGATATTTCCTAAACCACCTGCATCAGCAACAGCAGCGCCTGACATGCCGGCAAAGATCACGCTGGCACCTACATTTACGTGGCCTAAACCGCCGTGCATCCACCCTACCATTGCTCTGGCAAAGGCAAAGATCTTGGTGGTTATGCCTGCGGTGTTCATTAAGTGCCCAGCCAGAATAAAGAATGGAATGGCGAGCAATGGAAAGCTGTCGATACCGTTGATCATATTATGCGCCAATACGACATCGGGTAGACCATCAATCAAAATATAGACTAACGAGGCTAAGCCCAGAGACACCGCCACCGGTGCGCCAATGACTAGCAGAACGATTAAAGTAACAAATAAAAGTGTGAGAGCCATTAATAATCCTTAATATTCAGTTTTTCAGTGTAAATATCTTGAGCCGAGGTTTTTATGTATTTCACAATATTAAAAACGGCAAATACCACTGATACAAAACAAGCGATGGTCACGATGTAATAAACAATATTTTTGGGGAGGTTGACGGACACCATGTTTTGCGTAGTTTCGCTGGCCAGCACATAACATAACCAGCCTAAATAAGTGAAAAAGCCACCGACTAATACTTCAACCAGAAGCACGATAACCTTTACTGACTTAGCACTTAGGTAGCGATAAAAGAACTCTAAAAAGATATGTTTATGCTTTCGTACATTACTGGCAGAACCAACAAAAGCTAACATAATCAGAATGTATCGTGCGATTTCTTCAGTCCAGGATAGACTGTCGTTTAAGACATAACGCGTAATAAACTGTAACGCCACGATGACAAATAAAACAAAGAAAATTAATAAGACCGGTATATCAAACCATTTCACATCGGAAATATTATCGCTAACTTCTGCTTCAGCTTCTAATTCTTCGATCGTCTTTTCTGTTTTTGTATTCATAATTATATGTGTATTAATGTCCCCCTTCTTTTTACACATGAGTTGGCGCTAAAGAGCCAGTGCAAAACACGTGCACGCACGATCTAAAGAACAAGCGTCTTTATAAAAAGAAGGGGGAGATTTAATTAATTACCAGGAATAGCCTGTAACTTTTTCAAGTCTTCTGCAGTGAAAGGCAAGCTTGGATCATCAAGTAAAGGAGTTACCTTGGTAATAAATGGCGCACGATCAACGTCATTTACAGTGATGCCTTTACCCTTAAACCAATCAACTAAAGTCTGTTCCGCAGCGATAATTTCTTCAGTCGTCCATTTAGCCGCTTCTTTTAATTCAGCGATAACAACTTTTTGATCGGCATCACTCAACTTGCCCATCGCTCTTTCCGACACAATAGTCACAACCGAGTCTACGATATGGCTTGTTAAGTTAATGTTAGATTGCACTTCATAAAAACGCTTGGCTTTAATCGTTGTTAGTGGATTTTCCTGTGCGTCTACTACACCTTGTTGTAATGCTAGATATACTTCAGCAAATGCCATTGGTGTAGGGTTTGCTCCTGTCGCTTTCGGAAAAATGATAAATGCAGGTGCATTAGGCACTCGAATCTTCAAATTTTTCATGTCGTCAGGTTTGGTGATTGGCTTGTTAGAAGTAACATGTCTTGCGCCATAATAATTCAGTGCAACAACGCGCGATTTATTATTGGTTGCTTTACCGTAACCTGCCGCAATCTCTTTAAACAGATCACTATCACGATAGTTTTTCCAGTGATCTAATCCTCTTAGAGTAAAAGGAAAGTTTGTCATTGAAATCGGGCCATAGGCTGCACCAGCAAAACTCGCACCAGTATAGATAACATCAACCGTACCGAAAGAAAGACCTTCGTTGATTGCAACTTCTTTACCTAATTGCGAAGCCGGAAATACTTTGACCTTAACGCGGCCTTCCGTGGCTTTTTCTATTTTCTCAGCGGCCATTTCAGCGGCTTTGTGTAATGGATGACTCACCTCATATACATGGGCAAACTTTAACTCTTCAGCTGCCTGAGCATTAAAGCTTGTTAGCAGGGCTACCGTTAATACGACACCCATTTTTTTTAACATTTTCATTTCCTATCTCCTTGAAGTAAAAGACAACTCAAAATGAGTTGCGCCTAAATTTCCTATTCACTCAATGCCTCAGGTATACAAAGTTTCCGAGCCTGTCGTTTACTTTGAATACATGGCCTATTCAGTTAATAGGTAAATTCTCCTGACATGACGATACGCGGGGTTGGTCAATGCCACTTTATTATATGTTTCGTATTATGAAACTACGTTGCTTAGTATTGAACGTTTAACTTAAAGTAGAACTGAATTGAAAACTTGTCAATAAAAAACCTCTAATAATGAAATATAATTTCTTGACATCATATGCCATTTCATAATATGAAACGTCTATGGAAGATAAAATTACAAAATTGAATACAATTGGCAAAGCAATTAGTGTTATTGAAACGATTCGAATGGCAAACCGTCCACTTAGAATCAAAGAGATCGCTGAAGCTTTAGATTTGAATAAATCATCGCTACATCACCATATAAAGACCCTGACCGAATTTGGATACTTACAACAAGATTCTGATTCACGGAAATATGATATTGGTCTTAATCTGGTAAGAGTTGGGCAATCTTATTTACAGCGTCTGGATGTACGTGAAAGAGGACATATCTATCTGGAGCAATTAAGCAACGAACTAAACCAGACCGTTCACATGCTGGTGCTAGATCACGACGAAGCGGTGTATATTGATAAAGTGGATGTCAATCACCAGCCTGGCGCATTGCAATGTTCATCGTTTATTGGAAAACGAACCGACCTCTATTCAACGGCATCCGGCAAGGTGTTGTTGTCGAATCTGGAACAGGGATCATTGAATGCTATTCTGGAAAATATAAAATTAAAACCCATCACGCCTTACACGCTCACAGACGTAACTGAATTTGAAGAAGACTTAATACGCTGTAAAGAGCGCGGCTATGCCATGGACTTGCAAGAGCACTCAATGGGTTTGCAGTGTATTGCTGTTCCTATTGTAAATTCACATTCTCAATGCGTTGCGGCGGTTAGTGTCTCGTGCCCTATTGCAACAATTTCGACTGAAGAATTGGAAACAACCGTATTAGAAAAACTCAAAGATACCGGGATGAAAATATCTTCTGTGATGGGCTATATTGCGACCTATTGATTAAGACTAGATAAGAGTCGAATGCCACGTTATTCGTATTGTTTCTAAAAGCATTAATTGAAAAACTGCCTATAAGTAGGGGGGTGCCATTTAAACTTATTAAAACTTTTGATAAGAATGAAACAATGGGATCAAACTCTTAAAACAAGAAAAGCTCTTTTCAGAGCTTTTCTTGTTTATTATGGTGATCAAAACCTACAGCAACCTTATTTATCAAGCGCCGTATTTAATGCTTCCATAAATCGCGCATGATCTTCGTATAAGGTCATGTGACCCAGTCCTTCTAATTCGAGCAGGGTTGACCCTTTGATAAGCTTTTGTGCGTTTTTCCCTAGTTTGTTATATTCGCCAAGCTTTCTGGTAACGCCTTCTTTTTTCCAGCCTCTGCCAGGACCTGTTTTATCTCTAGTCCCGATAATCAGGAAGGTTTCACTGGTAATATCAGGTAATCTAGCAACAACATTTTCTGAGAATATAGGACCGTAGGTTAAGGCATTATTCCATGCAACCACCGGCCAATCTTCACTTGCCAGCATGCCTTTTAGTGGAATCAAAAGCTTGTCGTACTCTGGATCCCAATCGCCATCGTAGTAATTCTTCTTTTGATAGCCTTTTGCGCCCTTGAGGGTTTTAGCCAGTTCTCTTTTATAGAAAAAATTCACGTCTTTGACTTGCGCATATTTACCGTAATCTTCTAATCCTAATGGATTCATTAAAATCAGTTTATCCACGTATTCACTATGATTCACAGCAAAGGTCGCAGCGACCATACCGCCCATAGAGTGCCCCACAATAACCGCTTTTTTAATGCCCAGACTATCCAGTAGAGACTTGGTATTTAAACCCAACTGCCCAAAGCTGTATTGGTAATAATCTGGCTTGGATGATTTACCAAAACCGATCTGGTCCGGCATGATCACTCTGTATTTTTTCTTAAGCAGGTCTTTTGCGACCTTTTCCCAGTAGTAACCTGAAAAGTTTTTGCCATGTAATAAGACTATGATTTTGTCAGAATCTTTATCTCCGACATCCATGTAACGCATTTTCAAGACTTGTTGCTGTGAGTTAAACTCGAAAGTACTCACTTCAAAAGGATATTCAAACCCATCCAGTTCTTTGTTGTACTTTAACGTTTCTTCGGCCAATACCTGTGTACTGAGCACAAAGAAAGCAACTAGCATTAGTATATATTTATTCATCTTAACCTCGTCTTTTCTTAATGTGTTTTTAATTTTATATCCGAACTAACGGAGATTTAAGCCACTTACATGGTTCTCACTCGTATCCTTTTAAACGTGGTTATCACAGCATCGAAGTACGACAGAATAATTTTGAAAAACTGTAATAGGTCTATTTAGCGGGAATTGAATAGTCATCTCTTTAGAAAATAATTTGAATTCACGATGACTGAGAAAAATTATAGGACTCTCTCGCTATTATTTTGGTTCTTTACATAAATTTACAAACACGAGTCAGCTTAGATCGATTAATCCTCAAATAAAAATATGCCCCAAAGTGAGGGGGTGTATTTGTGTAAAACACTCCCCTCCACTATTTGAAAACTTATCCATGTTTTATAGATAACTTCATTTAAAAGCACCTATGCAGCTGCCTTATTTAATTGCTTACTCGCCTCGACCATGTTTATCAACGCTGGTTTTACCTCTTCCCAGTTACGCGTTTTTAAACCGCAATCCGGATTGACCCAAAGACGCTCTGCGGGAATTCGCTGCGTGGCTTTCTGCATCAGATTGACCATCGCTTCAACCGTTGGGATATTTGGCGAATGAATATCATAAACGCCCGGTCCTATTTCATTCGGGTATTGGAATTGGTCGAACACATCGAGTAATTCCATATCCGAACGTGAGGTTTCGATGGTAATCACATCCGCATCCATATCGGCAATCGCTTTAATGATGTCGTTGAATTCCGAATAACACATGTGCGTGTGAATCTGCGTTTCATCTTTTACGCCATTGGCGGTAATGCGGAAGGCTTTGATTGCCCAATCCAGATACGCCTGCCATTCTGCTTTGCGTAACGGTAGCCCTTCTCTTAATGCAGCTTCGTCTATCTGAATCATGCTGATGCCTGATGCTTCCAGATCTAACACTTCATCACGAATCGCCAATGCCAGCTGCAAACAGGTATCGGCGCGTGTTTGGTCGTCTCTGACGAATGACCAGTTGAGAATAGTCACGGGTCCTGTCAGCATGCCTTTCATTGGCTTTTCAGTGAGTGATTGCGCATACCTGCTCCACTCGACGGTCATTGCCGTCGGGCGTGAAATATCGCCATAAATAATCGGTGGTTTTACACAGCGCGAACCGTACGATTGCACCCAACCAAATTGGCTAAACGCATAACCTGTGAGCTGCTCACCAAAGTACTCAACCATATCGTTACGCTCAGCTTCACCGTGGACTAATACGTCTAAACCGAGTTCTTCCTGTTCGCGAATACAACGTTTGATCTCTTCCTGCATCGCGTTTTTGTAGTTATCATCAGACAAAGTCCCAGCTTTATAATCACGGCGAGATTGTCTAATTTCACCGGTTTGCGGGAAGGAGCCGATGGTCGTGGTTGGATACAAAGGCAAGTCGAAACGTTGTTGTTGTCGTTTTGCGCGCTCTGTAAAAGATGACACGCGGTTTTGCATTTCATCATTAATTTGTGCCACACGCGTTGCAACCGCATTGTCATGCACACGATCTGAATTCTTTCGGCTTTCAATGGCTTTGGCATTATCGGCTAAGGCATCGGCGACTACTTTTTCGCCTTCATTTAAAGCACGAGAAAGAATCGTCACTTCGTCTAATTTTTGAATCGCAAAGGACAACCAGGACAGTACCTCGGCATCCAGTTTTTCTTCACTTTCCAGATCAACAGGTACGTGCAATAAGGAGCAGGAAGGCGCTAGCCATAACCTGTCTCCCAATAACTCATGAATAGGCTTCAACCATTCCAGTGTTTTATTCAGATCTGTTTTCCAGATATTACGACCGTTCACCACACCTAAAGAGATCACCTTGAAATTAGGCAACCAATCGATGAGTTTTAACACTTCATCTTTGGCGTTAATCGCGTCTAAATGGATACCATCGACGGGTAGTTCGCAGGCCAGGTTTAGGTTCTCTTGTAGCTTGCCAAAATAGGTGGTTAATAAGAATTTAACGCTGGTTCGCTTTAAACTGTAATAGGCTTTTCGTAAAGCATGCTGCCAGTCTTCGTCTAACTCTAAAACCAGAATTGGCTCATCAATTTGTAACCACTCTACCCCAGCTTTCTCTAATTCAAGTATCAACTGCGCGTAGGTTGGAATTAATTGATCAAGTAAATCGAGTTTATTCGAAGCGTCTTTTGCTTTACCCAACCAAAGGTAACTTACGGGACCGATAATGACAGGTTTAACATTTACTCCTTGTGCTTTTGCCTCTTCGATTTGCGCCAGAATACGACTCGCATCCAGCTTGAATGTGGTGTCTTTATCGAATTCAGGCACGATGTAATGATAGTTGGTATCAAACCATTTGGTCATTTCGCCTGCTTGAACACAGGAACAGTCAGACTCGGTTGCAGATGATCGTCCCCTCGCGACACGGAAGTAATCATCCAGGGAATTGTCAGATATGTTTTGCACACGCTGAGGAATATTACCGAGCATGAAGCTAGTATCCAGCACCTGATCATAAAAAGAGAAATCACCGACAGGAGAATAATCCAGCGCCTGTTGTTCTTTCCAGTGATTCTGTCGCAGTGATGCACCAGTGTTTAATAATTCCTGTTGCGAGATTTCCTGCTTCCAATACTTCTCTAATGCGTATTTTAGTTCTCGTTTTTTACCGATTCGAGGGAATCCCAAATTATGTGTAATTGCCATTGTTTTGTGCTCGATGTGTGAAAGAACAGACAGTGTATTTTTATTTTAAGATGAACTATAGTGATGGTTTTTGCACTATCCATGAAGAAACCTCATGATTGAAAACAAACACCTGAAAATCATTCAAGCACTCCATCTCAACGGCACACTGACCGAAGCCGCCAACACCCTCTATCTGAGCCAGTCTGCTTTATCACACCAAATCAGTTATTTAGAGAATAAATTAGATACCAAATTATGGGAAAGAGAAGGCAGAAATTTACGCCTGACTCAAGCTGGTAAATTGCTATTACAAACGGCCGAACAAGTATTACCCGTGATTAAGCAAACCGAAGAAACACTTAAGGCGTATAGCGAAGGTCGTCAGGGAATCTTGCGTATTGGTGTCGAATGTTATCCCTGCTATGAATGGTTAACAGGTGTAATTGGGGTGTTTTTAGAGAAGATGCCCGAGGTAGATATTGATATAGTGAACAAATTTCAGTTTTCAGGCTTGGAAGGTTTACTCAATCAACACATCGATATGTTGGTGACACCTGACATGGAAATTCGCGATAAAGTGCATTATGAAACCATTGCAGAATACGAACTGGTATTGCTGGTCGCCAAAGATCATCCATTAGCAAATCACAAAATCGTTTCTCCGACTGAGCTGGCAAAAGAAACCTTGTTGAGCTTTCCTGTACCTTTGGAAAGACTGGATATTATTACTGAGTTTTTAAATCCCGCGAGCCTCAAACCCTCTAAAATGAAGCAAATCGAATCGATTGAGTTGATGCTGCAAATGACAGCGCTTGACCGTGGTGTTTGCGCCTTACCGCAATGGCTTGCAGAAGAATCGACCAGAAAATATCCCTTGCAGACCTTACAGATCGGAGAAAACAGTATTCATAAAAAACTGTATATCGCCCTGCGCAGTAACGATACGGAGATCAGCTACATTCAGAAATTCATCGGTATTGGTAAAGACATGGCGAATCAGAAGCTAGAGGGAATTAACAATTAATCAAGAGATAGGGCTAGCAATTCAATAAATGACTTAGTCACCCCCCTACTTTTGAATGATATTACGCTTTTGTCTTTTAAAAGCGTAAATAGAATTTATGCTTTGCGAGGCACTTTTTTATTTACCTAATAATGAATAAAAAACAATTTCCCCAGAGATTATCTTGTACATCGACGATTCCTTATGGAATCTACGATGAACCTTTCTGGCTCCTGGTGAGCCTCGACTTGGTAAATTATGAGTTATCGGAAATAGAGCTGAGACTTATCAATCATTGTGCATCGACAATTCCTTACGGAATCTACGATGAACCTTTCTGGCTCCCGGTGAGCCTCGAAAGGTCACTTTCTACGACGAGAACGTCTTGGCGCATCCTTCTGCACATACGCCCCTTCAGCAATAGATAACTTACCTTCAAGCTGTGCAATTGCGCCGGTGCTTAACTCACCCAATCGTTGTTCGATTTCTTCTTTAGATGGAGAATCACCTTTGCTGTGATTATCAATCGCCTTGCGCATTGCTGCGACGTGATTATAAGATGTACCGCAACAGCCACCGATGATTCTGGCACCTGCATCGATTGCCATTCCGGCGTAGTCGGCCATAATGGCTTCTGTTCCGCTGTAGACGATTTCGCCATCGATATATTCGGGAACACCGCAATTAGCTTTGGAGATGATAATCGCTTCATCAGCCTTATTGCCATCAAGATTAGAAAGAGAGGTTTTGATATTGATTACCGCCGCGAGTAACTCTGCCGCTCCGATACCGCAGTTAGAGCCAAATGCAATCAGCGGTGTATCCATTTCCTCTGAGGCTTTCACAATATCATCAGGAGATAAACCCATCATGGTGCGGCCATTGGTGTCGATACTGTAGGTAGTTACGATCGGCAAACCTAAACCTGCACACGCCTCAACAGCAGCTGCAGCTTCTTCTTTTGAGGATAGTGTCTCAATCCAGAAGACATCAACACCGCCCTTCTTCAACGCTTCTGCTTGTTCACGAAATGCCACGACCGCTTCTTCATGAGTCATCGTTCCTAACGGCACAATCAATTCACCGGTTGGCCCCATCGAGCCAGCACAGACAATTTGACGACCCGATTTTTCGATTTCAGCTTTGAGTAATTTAACGCCATTTACGTTGAGTTCTTCGACACGTTTTTCCGCACCGTGTAACTTCATTCGATATTGTGTGCCACCAAAGGTATTGGTCAAGATGATGTCTGAACCCGCTTCGACAAAATTACGATAATGCTGAGAAATTCTATCAGAGTGATCTGTATTCCAGAGTTCTGGCGCATCACCGGTTTGTAACCCCATACCAAATAGATTGGAGCCAGTTGCCCCATCTGCCAGAAGTACGCCTTTTTCTTCGAGTAAATCGTGTAATAGTGTCGACATGGTTTTAGTTCTTACTTGTTGTATATAAAGGTATAAAGGCATTATCCCACTAAATGCAGGTACTTTCATTAAGCCTTGAGTAGATGTCGCAACGGTTATCAAGCATGACGTAGAAATCGGCTTATTCACACATGTCTATTACAAATCTATTGCAAAGTGTAAGCCACCTCCCCACTTTGAGGCACTTTTTTATTTGATGGAAACTTAAAGTGTTTGCTCTAACATCTGAAAAACTTCCATGTTAATATTCTCTGCCATCCAAAACGTAGAATTTACGTGAAAGCAACAAATAACTAATGACAGTAACGACATGAATATCCAATCAGCAATTAACAAAGCGATAGAAAGAGAAAACCTTAGCATTGATGAGATGACTGATGTCATGCACCAGATAATGACAGGTCAGGCAACCGATGCTCAAATAGGCGGATTTCTTATCGCGATGCGCATGAAAGGTGAAACCGTTGAAGAAATTGCAGCAGCAGCAAAAGTGATGAGATCACTCGCTACACCGGTAAATCTAGATAAAGATAAACTGGTTGAAATCGTCGGCACAGGCGGAGATGGCAGTAGCACCTTCAATATTTCAACCGCTAGTTGTCTGGTTGTTGCAGCAGCTGGTGGACGTGTTGCCAAACATGGTAATCGATCTGTTTCCAGTAGCTCCGGTGCTGCGGATTTACTCGAAGCAGCGGGTGTCAATCTTGAAATAACTGCAGATCAGGTAAAACAATGTGTCGATGATATTGGTGTTGGTTTTATGTTTGCACCCAAGCATCACAGCGCAATGAAGCATGCTATCGGCCCGCGTAAAGAAATGGGTGCACGCACCTTATTTAATTTACTCGGTCCTTTGACCAGTCCTGCTGGCACACCGAATCAAGTGCTGGGGGTTTTCAGTAAACAATGGGTAAGACCGGTTGCCGAAGTACTCCTGCAATTAGGTTCGAACCATGTAATGGTTGTGCATGGCAAAGATGGGATGGATGAAATCAGCATCTCTACAGATACCTATGTTGCCGAGCTCAAAGATGGAGAGATTACAGAGTACACAATCAAACCTGAAGACTTCGGTTTAAAGCAAAGCCCTATTAGCCATATCCGCGTCAAGAATGCCGAAGAAAGTCTGGCAATGGTCAATTCGGTTTTAAACAATGACAATAGTCCGGCGAGAGATATTGTTGCCTTGAATGCTGGTGCGGCTATCTATGTTGCCGGCTTGACTGCTTCACATCAGGCTGGCGTTGAACGCGCTTTAGAAGTGATTGAATCTGGTGCGGCCCGCCAGAAATTGCTCGACCTTATCCACGAAACTAACTCGTTCTAGCCTTTGCTAGCGATACTGGAATTTGAACACCATGGAAAGTAACACCCCTGACATTCTAAAGAAGATTATTCTTCGTAAAGAACAAGAAATAGCTGAACGCCTTCAAATAAATAGTTTGGACGACGTTATCAAACGTGTTGAAAACGCTTCACCTGTACGTGGTTTCGTCAACTCAATGCAACAACGTATTGCCAATGGTGATGCTGCGGTAATTGCAGAAGTTAAAAAAGCCTCGCCGAGCAAAGGCGTAATTCGCGAGCACTTCATTCCTGCAGAAATTGCCAAAAGTTATGAGAACGGTGGCGCTAGCTGTTTATCTGTTCTGACGGATATCGACTTTTTCCAAGGCAGTGACGAGTATTTACAACAAGCAAGAACAGCTTGTGAATTACCGGTAATTCGTAAAGATTTTATGGTCGACCCTTATCAGGTTTACGAAGCACGCGCGATGGGGGCAGATTGTATACTGCTGATTGTCGCTGTATTAAGCGATGAAAAAATGTCATCGCTGTATCATCTGGCGCGTGAGCTCGGCATGGATGTATTGATTGAAGTGCATGATGAAGAAGAACTGATGCGTTCATTACCGCTAGACGCAACCTTGGTCGGCATCAATAATCGAAATCTGCGAAATTTCGAAACCTCGCTAGATACCACTCTGAACCTGCTTGATAAAATACCTGAAGAGCGCATTGTGGTGACAGAAAGCGGCATACATAATGCCGAGCATGTGAAATTGATGCGTGATCATCAGGTCAACGCATTTCTTGTCGGCGAAGCCTTTATGCGCGCAGATGAGCCAGGCGAAGAGCTAAAGAAATTATTCTTTTAGTCACGTGTAATTATTTTTAATCGTTTTCCAAGTTAAACACGTTTAAAACGCTTTAAAACAATCCAAACGTAACAACAATACGTACTCATAAACCTAACACAATGATTTGGTAATTTTTACCCATGTTCACCTATCCTGAAATTGATCCTATTCTTATCCATTTCTCTGAAACCACTGGAGTACGTTGGTACGGTTTAATGTATGTCATCGGCTTTGTTGCTTTTCTTGTTTTAGGAAAAATCAGAGCCAGACGCCCACACAGCCCGGTTAAACCAGAGCAAGTTGACGACATCATGTTTTATGGCGCAATTGGCGTCATCGCAGGTGGCAGAATTGGGGAGATGTTCTTTTATCAATTTTCAGAATTGATGGCTGACCCGATGAAGCTGTTCCGCTTATGGGAACCCGGCATGAGTTTTCATGGTGGTTTAATTGGCGTTTTAATCGCCATGTTGATACTTGCCAGAAAATGGAATCTACGCTTTCTACAACTCGGTGACTTTATCGCCCCAATGGTGCCTATCGGTTTAGGCGCTGGCAGAATGGGGAATTTCATCAATGGCGAACTTTGGGGACGCCCTACTGACGTTCCGTGGGGAATGATTTTCCCACACGTTGATGACCAAGCGCGACATGCCTCGCAACTCTACGAGTTTATTGGTGAAGGTGTGTTGTTATTTCTTATTCTGTGGTTCTTCTCGAAAAAGCCACGTCCACTAGGTGCCGTTTCAGGGCTTTTCCTACTCGGTTATGGTATTGCCCGTTCGACCGTAGAGTTTTTCAGAGTTCCGGATAATAGTGATTTCCTTGGAATTGAATGGCTCACACAGGGCCAACTATTATCCATACCGATGATCATTGCTGGTATCGGATTAATCGTATGGGCATACAAAAGTAACAATGCAGACATAGAGCCGAGAACCAAAAAGGGAGCAAAAGCATGAAGCAATACCTCGATTTAATGCGTCACGTTTATGAAAACGGTACGGTTAAAGAAGACCGCACAGGTACTGGCACCAAATCTGTTTTTGGCTACCAGGCGCGTTACGATTTATCAGAAGGCTTCCCTCTTGTAACCACCAAAAAATGCCATCTGGGTTCTATCATCCATGAACTATTATGGTTCTTAAAAGGTGATACCAATATCAAATACCTCAAAGATAACGGTGTGCGTATCTGGGATGAATGGGCTGATGAAGATGGAAACCTGGGACCTGTTTACGGTTCGCAATGGCGCTCATGGCCAACACCGTCAGGTGATCATATCGACCAGATTTCAATGATTATTGATCAAATCAAAAATACGCCTGATTCACGTCGAATTATCGTAAGCGCATGGAATGTTGCTGACGTTGAAAACATGGCGCTTCCACCTTGTCATGCATTCTTCCAGTTTTATGTGGCGAATGGCAAGCTTTCTTGCCAATTGTATCAACGCAGTGCAGATATCTTCCTCGGCGTGCCTTTTAATATTGCTTCTTATGCGCTGTTGACCATGATGGTGGCGCAGGTTACTGGACTGGAAGCGGGTGATTTTATTCATACGCTGGGCGATGCGCATTTGTATTCTAATCACATGGAACAGGCCGAATTACAATTAAGTCGTGATCCACTGCCACTCCCAACGATGAAAATTAATCCTGACGTGGATTCTATTTTCGATTTCAAGTTCGAAGATTTTGAATTACAGAATTATGAAGCGCATCCTCATATAAAAGGGGTGGTTGCTGTTTAGCAAACCCACCCCCCTACTTAAAGGCGCTTTTTTAGAACATTCTAATTGAGCCTCTATCGATAGAGAGCTGTTTAATCCAGCTCTGTAGACTCCTTTATCAACGCATCGTAGTCTTCACTACTCATCAAATTACGTTCCAGTATTAATTCTCGAATAGTACGTCTCGACGTTAATGCTTCGACCGCTATTTCAGATGAAATCTCATAACCCAATTGCGGATTCAAAAGCGTCACCAAGGTGATACTCTTTTCCAGATTTTTCTGACAATGCTCGATATTCGGCGTGATACCTGAAACGCAACGATCACCCAGAATGCGCATTGCACGTTTCATAATGTCAATCGATTGAAACAGGTTTGCAACCATCACCGGCTCAAAAGCATTCAATTGCAATTGCCCACCTTCACACGCCAGCATGACGGTCAGGTCATTACCCATCACCTGATAAGCCACTTGATTAACCATCTCTGGAATCACCG
Organism: Cocleimonas flava; assembly: GCF_004339015.1. Classification (GTDB taxonomy): domain Bacteria; phylum Pseudomonadota; class Gammaproteobacteria; order Thiotrichales; family Thiotrichaceae; genus Cocleimonas; species Cocleimonas flava. Next base: position 518,801 of record NZ_SMFQ01000004.1, read on the forward strand.
GATTCACCTTGCCCGGCATAATTGATGAGCCGGCTTGTACAGGTGGTAAATTAATTTCGCCGATGCCTGCCCGTGGACCACAAGACAGCAAACGTAAATCATTACAGATTTTTGATAACTTGGTCGCAGTACGGCGTAACACTCCAGACCATGTGAGATAAATACCAGTATCAGACGTTGCTTCGATTGGATTTGCAGCAGGTGTGACCGAGAAACCACTGATCTCAGCAAGGTGTTTACATGCGACTGCTGCAAACCCTTTTGGTGCATTGACACCTGTGCCTATCGCTGTGCCACCGAGCCCTACTTCCCCAAGTAAACCTTCTAAGTCACGAAAGCGTTGTTTCTCTTCGCTTAAGGTATCGGCAAACGCCTGAAATTCTTGCCCCAGGGTCATGGGAACAGCGTCCTGTAATTGGGTTCTACCAATTTTATAGATCGATTTAAATAATTCCGCACGATCTTTGAAATGCCCAATCAATTGCTCTAGGGCTGCCAGTAAATCTGCATGACTCAATAGCAATCCAACACGAAAAGCGGTTGGATAAACATCATTAGTGGATTGCGATAAATTCACATGGTCATTGGGGTGTAAATTCTTATAGCTACCTTTTTCATGACCAAGTATTTCCAAGGCACGATTAGCAATGACTTCATTGGCATTCATATTGGTCGAGGTACCTGCGCCACCTTGAATCAAGTCGACGACAAAGTGCTCATGCAATTTGCCATCAATGATTTCATCACAGGCCTGATTAATCGCAGCTGCTAATTTTTCATCAATCAGACCAAATTCTAGATTAGCGGCCAAGGTGGCTTTTTTGACCATCGCTAATGCGATAATAATTCGTGGAAAATGGTTAATTTGAACCCCGGTAATGGTGAAATTTTCCAGTGCCCGAGCAGTATGTACGCCATAGTAAGCGTCTTTGGGAATATCTAAACTACCAAGGAAATCTTTTTCTGTACGTATTGCCATAGCAACCTCTTAGTTAGTGTATGAAAAGGCTTTGTTAGCAGGATAAAAAACACAAGCCTGTGAATTAACTTTATAGACCAAACAATCAATGTATTTATTAAATAATAGTTAAATTTTTAGCTTAAAACCCAAATTAAAAAATATAGTGAAAACCTCAAAATGCTTTCTGTACAATTCGAGCGAAAATCCTAAAGATCATATCGAATCTAAAAAAACTGCCCATAAGTAGGGGGGTGGCTTTCTATTATTTTATAATTAGAAAATACAACTACACTTGTGTAATACACCCAGAAATATTCTGTAAGGAATCGAAATAATGAGCAACACCATACCGAATACCATGACTGCCGCTCTACTCACAGGACACGGCGGCCTGGATAAACTGGAATATCGACACGATGTTGCTACACCAAGCCCTAAAGCCAATGAGGTTTTGATCAAAGTTTCTGCGGCAGGCATCAACAATACCGACATTAATACCCGCATTGCCTGGTATTCAAAATCGGTTAACACAGCCACAGACTCTGTTGCTACAGCAGGTTTTGATGATGCGAATGCAGACGATAGCTCATGGACAGGTGAAGCCATTAAATTCCCCCGCATTCAAGGTGCAGACGTTTGTGGGGTGATTGTTGCAGTGGGTGATCAGGTGAGTAATGAACGAATTGGTGAAAGAGTTCTGATCAGAAGCATTATGCAAACTTACACTGAATTTAGACCTTACGAGTGTTGGACATTTGGCTCAGAAATCGATGGCGGTTTTGCGCAATATACCGTGGCTCCAGCAGCAGAAAGTTACCCTGTAAAAAGTGAGTGGAGTGATGCTGAACTTGCATCGATACCATGTGCCTATTCTACGGCTGAAAACATACTACATCGTGCGGGTATAAAAGCAGGCGAAACGGTTTTGGTTTTGGTTACGGGTGCGTCTGGCGGTGTTGGATCAGCTGCAGTGCAATTAGTGAAACGCCGTGGTGCTTGGGTTATCGCTGTTACCAGCCAATCAAAAGCCGAAGAAGTAAAACAACTTGGGGCAGATGAGATTGTCTTTCGCGGAGAATCTATCACCGATAAAATAGGTGCCGACCAATTAGATGTCGTTATTGATCTGGTCGCTGGAAAAGATTGGCCCATGTTTATCGATGCTTTAAAACGTGGTGGTCGTTATGCAACCGCCGGCGCGATTGCTGGACCTATGGTCGAGCTAGACATAAGAACATTATACTTAAAAGACCTCACCTTTTTTGGCTGTACATTTCAAGATGAAATCGTTTTTCAAAATTTGATCAAGTACATTGAGGCCAATGAGATTAAACCCTTAGTAGCGAAGTCCTATCCCCTTTCTGATATCGCAGCAGCCCAAACGGACTTCTTGCAAAAAACACATACGGGCAAACTGGTTTTAATTCCTCCGACATCTGATGCGTAAGTATCCTCAAAATAACAATCAATGACCAGAGCAAAACAAAGACACTACAAATACTAAAAAACACCCTATTTCTGCACAAAAAACGTAAAACTTCTTGAATTACGCTAGAAAGCCTCAATTTATGATAAGACCCGCTATTATTCATTATTTTTATTAAAATAGAATAGCCTTTGTCGATATATCGGGTTAAAATTCACTAAATTTGACGCGTTTTGTCTTCAACTTCCTCTAAAATCAAGAAAAAAGCAAAAATGGCTAAAATACTACTACTGAATGGTCCTAACCTGAATTTGCTTGGGACAAGAGAGCCTGAAATCTATGGTTCTGATACTTTAGACGATATTGCCAAACGCCTTGAAAAACAAGCTTCTGAAAAATCTCACACCTTTGAACATGTGCAAAGTAATTCAGAATCAACGCTTATAGAAACTATTCACCAGGCAGCCAGAGATGGAGTCGAATTTATTTTGATCAATCCTGCTGCTTATACCCATACCAGTGTCGCTATCCGCGATGCCCTTCTGGGGACACAAATTCCTTTTATAGAAATACATATATCCAATGTGCATCAACGCGAAGCATTCCGTCAGCATTCTTATTTTTCAGATATTGCTGTTGGTACTATCGTGGGCTTGGGTGCGCTCGGTTACGAGCTTGGCTTACAGGCAGCTTTAAACCAGTTGGATTAACCATAAAGTCATTATCTGCAGTTAAATGTCTGTATCGATATGACTAACTTATAGAAATTTAAATTAGAGAACACATTATGGACGTTAGAAAAATCAAAAAACTGATCGAGCTAATCGAAAGCAGCGATATCGCAGAACTGGAGATTGTTGAAGGCGAAGAATCAGTAAGAATTTCACGTAACTCTACAACGCCTGTATATGCTGCACCTCCAGCTGCAGCTCCACAGTATAGTGCGCCACCAGTGGCTACTGATATGTCGGCCTCTCCTGGACTTCCGGATACGAGTGCACCACAAGGCGAAACGATTGATGCGCCAATGGTAGGTACGTTTTATAGTGCCGCTTCACCAACGTCTCCACCATTCGTTAGCGTTGGTTCTAAAGTCGCTATTGGCGATACGCTTTGCATCATCGAAGCAATGAAAATGCTTAACCAGATTGAGTCTGACAAAGCCGGCACTATCAAAGAAATCTTACTAGAAAATGAGACGCCTGTTGAATTTGGGCAACCACTTTATGTTATTGAATAAGCTTGTCTTTTAAACACAGTTTTTTATAAACCCGTTTTATATTAAATTTTTCAAATAGACAGATAAATAATAATCGAGTCAGATATTGAGACAATTAAATGATTAAAAAATTACTCATCGCCAATCGTGGTGAAATAGCATTAAGAATTCTTCGCGCATGTCATGAAATGGATATCAAAACTGTTGCCGTTCATTCAACAGCAGACCGTGATTTAAAACATGTAAGACTTGCAGATGAATCGGTGTGTATTGGTCCACCTTCATCTATGGATAGCTACTTGAATATTCCGGCTATCATTAGTGCTGCAGAAGTTACAGATTCAGATGCGATCCATCCGGGTTATGGTTTCCTCTCTGAAAATGCCGATTTTGCAGAACGTGTTGAGTCTAGCGGCTTTATTTTCGTTGGCCCTAAAGCTGAAACCATCCGTGTTATGGGTGATAAAATTGCAGCCAAAGCGGCAATGATAAAAGCGGGTGTTCCCTGTGTGCCAGGTTTTGATGGTCCCATCCCAGATGACCCAAAAGTTTGTTTAAAAATGGCAAAAGATATTGGCTACCCTATTATCATTAAAGCTACGGGTGGTGGCGGTGGTCGCGGTATGCGCGTGGTTTATGATGAGTCTGATTTATTAGAATCTATCTCACTCACCAAAACAGAAGCCGGTGCGGCTTTCAATAACGATGTGGTATTCATGGAAAAATTCCTTGAAAAGCCTCGTCATATCGAATTTCAGGTACTTGCCGATACGCACGGCAATGCCATCCACCTTTGTGAACGTGACTGCTCTATGCAGCGTCGTAATCAGAAAGTGGTTGAAGAAGCACCTGCACCTGGAATTACTCAGGAACAACGTACACGCATGGGCGAAGCGGTATCTAAAGCCTGTGTTGATATTGGCTATCGTGGCGCAGGTACATTCGAGTTCTTATACGAAAATGGTGAATTCTATTTCATTGAGATGAATACCCGTCTTCAGGTTGAACATCCAGTGACTGAACTAATTACGGGTGTTGATCTGGTTAAACAACAGCTGCTTATTGCATCTGGTGAAGAACTGAAAATCAAACAAGGATTGATTCCGCGTGGTCATGCGATTGAATGCAGAATCAACGCTGAAGATCCTGAAACGTTTGTCCCTTCTCCAGGTAAGATCGAACGTTTTCATATGCCAGGTGGTTTAGGTGTACGTGTCGACACGCATATCTATGGTGGCTACACCGTACCGCCCTATTACGATTCCATGATCGGTAAACTGATTGTGCATGCAGAAGATCGCGAAACTGCGATTAAACGTATGCGCGGCGCACTCTCTGAAATGGTTATCGAAGGCATCAAAACCAATGTACCTTTACAACGACGTATCATGGAAGATACGGCCTTTGTTGCAGGTGGTGCCGGTATTGACTATCTTGAGAAAAAATTAGGTTTATAGGATATTTTGATCTTAAGGATACAACAGCATGTCTGAACAACGTTGGTTACAACTGGTTTGCCAAACAGATCAGCAGAACCACGCAATCATAGAAAACGCGATGGAGAGTGCAAATGCACTCTCTATTACCTTTCAAGATGCAAAAGATACGCCTGTGTTAGAGCCTTTACCGGGTGAAACACCGCTATGGGATGAGCTTATCATCACCGCCTTGTTTGATTACGACACCGATCTATCAAAGTTGACCAACGCTTTAGAAACACACCGTGAAGAATGGCATGTAGGCAGCGTGTTAGTCGAAACTATCGAAGATCAGGATTGGGAACGCGTCTGGATGAAAGACTTTCATCCCATGCAGTTTGGTGACAATCTCTGGATATACCCCAGTAATTATGACGTTCCGGAAGATGACAGCGTTAAGATATTGCTTGATCCCGGGCTAGCCTTCGGTACCGGCACCCACCCTACTACGTCTCTTTGCCTGGAATGGTTAGATCAAAATCATCCAACCGATAAATTAGTGATCGACTATGGTTGTGGCAGTGGTATTTTGGCGTTGGCAGCCGCTAAACTCGGCTCAAAAAACATTATCGCGACCGATATAGATCCTCAGGCGCTTACTGCAACCTACGACAATATGGAGCGTAATAACATCAGCAAAGATGCCATCCAGTGTTACTTGCCGGATGATTGTCCGCAACAGCCAGCCGACTTATTGTTAGCCAATATTCTCTGCGGACCACTTCGTGAACTTTTTCCTTTATTCGCTTCACTTACCCGCAGCGGTGGGCAACTCGTTTTATCAGGAATTCTGAGCGAACAAAAAGATCAGATACTCGAAACATATTCTGCAGCATTTAAAGATTTTGAGGTTAAAATTCTTGAAGACTGGGTAAGAATCAGCGCAATAAAAACTTAATAGCAGAGGTTCTAAAACCACATCCATGTTTACTCAATGCGAACATTGTAAAGCCATATTTGAAATCAATATGCGCGAAGTCACTATCGCTAAAGGCATGTTGCGTTGTGGTGAATGTCATCAGGTTTTTAATGGATCAAAAACATTATCTACCAATATGCCTGAGCCCTACTCTGATAAAAAAATAGAATCTGCCAAAACACGAGAATCCAAAAAGCCCGAAGAAATCAGGCACACGGATATCATCACTGATGATAATAAGGATGGCGGCAATAACGCTGCCAAAGCAGACAAAAAACCAGCAATCAAAGGGGTCGAAAAAGACTCCGACGGTGTTGGTTTGCGATTAAAAACCACCGCCTTATTACTGTTTCTTTTGCTAATTACTCAGGTTTTATACCATTACAAAGATGAAATTTTAGGTGTAAACCGCTACGAGCCTGATAAAATCCACATGGTCAACCATAATGTCTTTACGCACCCCATTGAAAAAGGTGTGCTATTGATTTCTGCGTCCATGGAAAACGAGGCTGATTTTGATCAGAAATTCCCTATTCTAGAAGTTCGGCTGACTGATTCACAATCCAAACTCGTCGCTTTAAGAAGGTTTAAGCCCAACGAATATTTGGAAAACTACACTGAGTCCATGTTGTTAAAAAAGAATTTAGTCACCAACCTTAAATTGAAAATCAAAGATCCGGGAAGCAAAGCAACCCGCTTTCAGTTTAACTTTTTATAAAGCACTAAATCATTACCATTATGTCGTATCAGATAGGTTCATATACGCTCAAGAGCAAACTTTTGCTGGCTCCGATGGCAGGTATCACCGATCGCCCTTATCGAGACGTATGTCGCCAGTATGGCGCGGGTCTTACTTCGTCAGAGATGATTACTTCAGACCTTTCTCTACTTAAAACACGAAAAACACAACAACGACTTCCGCAAAGAAATGAACCCAGCCCCAGATCAGCTCAAATCGTAGGTACTGAACCTCATGTGATGGCAGAAGCGGCGAAATTCAATGTTGATCTCGGTGCAGAAATCATCGACATCAATATGGGTTGTCCGGCAAAAAAAGTGTGTAATAAAGCCGCTGGTTCGGCATTGATGAAAGACACTAAACTCGTTGCAGAGATTTTAGAAAAAATTGTCGCTGCCGTTGATGTGCCTGTCACATTAAAAATTCGTACTGGCTGGGAATCAACTCATCGCAATGCATTAGAAGTCGCCAGAATAGCGGAAAACGCAGGAATAGCGTCACTCGCCATCCACGGTAGAACCAGAAATCAAGGCTATACGGGACATGCCGAATACGAAACCATACGCCAAATAAAACACGCTATTGACATACCAGTATTGGCAAATGGAGACATCAAAACCATTGAAGATGCGCTGTTTATTTTGAACTACACCAACGTAGATGGACTCATGCTGGGTAGAATTAGTCACGGTCAACCGTGGATATTTAAAGAGATTAATGATATTTTGGTCGATGCAGCACCAACTTTTCCCATTAAGTTGGAGGAGAAGATTGATACTACGTTAAAACATATCGATGCCATTCATCGCTACTATGGCACTGATCAAGGAGTTCGCATTGCGCGAAAACATATCGGCTGGTATTTATCTAGTTTAGTAGGCCAACAACAGAAACTACTGAAACCTTTGACCAAAGAGATCTACCCAATCTCATGCTCGAAGAAGCAATTACAAAAGTTAGAAAGTATTCTGTTAGCTCTTTAAAGGCCATGGAAACAATTTAATACAAACCAGCAATGTACCCGTATTGTATTAGTATTGATCAATTAAAAAATAATTAGCCTTTTGCTTAGAGTCAGCTGCTCTAACAAAACCTAATAACAAGGAAAGAACAAGCCATGAATCAACCTTTAAAAACACTGCCAGTTATCACAACTACAGGTAGTTCTTTATCAGAAACCACACGCGATACTGTTGAAAACTATTTAATGCTGTTAGGTGATCATGACGCGACGTTTTTATATCGACAAATCATGGATGAAGTTGAAAGACCGTTGTTAGAAGTGCTGATGCAACACACCAATGGCAATCAATCACGTACGGCTGCGTGTTTGGGAATCAATAGAGCAACACTTCGCTCGAAACTTAAAAGACATTCTATTATTTAAAGCTGTCTATTCTGGTTATCTGAATGGCAGATGCAGAGATATATTAATCCGTGCATCAAACAATAGATCAATGACATACCAAAACACACAAAAAAGCCTGAAATAATTCAGGCTTTTTTGTGTGTTTCTCGTTCAAATTAACATTCAGAAAACAACATTAATTTACATTTTTTATTGGCATAACTATTGGCACCCCCCTACTTATAGCCGTTTTTTTAGCTACCCCATAGAGAAGACTAAATCACATAAGCAGAGATGGATATATAGTGGCTAAGGCTGCCACCTATAACAAACAAATGCCACACACCATGAGCATGCTTTACCCGATCGCTTAAAATAAAGAATACAACGCCCACTGTATAAAGCACACCACCCACCGCGAGCAACCACACACCCGTGGAGGCTAGACTCTCCGTTAGCGGTTGTATTGGTATAATGACCAACCAGCCCATAACCAGATAGATGATTAGCGGAATTATTCGTTTATTTTCTTTATTGGCATCTTTAGGCCAGACATCTATCAGCATGCCAATCAACGCCAAGCCCCAAACCACAGCAAATATTGTCCACCCCCAGTTGCCACGAAGCGTGACCAACATATAGGGTGTATAGGTACCTGCGATTAACAAGTAAATTGATAGATGATCGAGCTTTTCGAATAAGTCTCGAAAGCGCCCGCTATGACCATGACAAAGAGTAGAACTGATATACAAAAGCAATAAGGTAGTGCCATAGATACTGGCGCTGACAATTTTCCAGGTATCGCCTGTATTAGCGGCTAAAACAATTAAATAGATAAGTCCGGGCACAGCCAAAACTGCGGCAAGAAAATGCGTAATTGTGTTAAATTTTTCTCCTTGCTGCATTTTTTTATTTCCTTTCCTTCTAACATATTTTCTTATTTACTTACTCATAACACACTATTTAATAACGTTTTTTTAATTTGTTATTTGTAAAAATATTGTTGTGAAGCGTGTTTACTGCTCAGACGATATTGCTTTGCTCTCCATCGATATTTTTTTGACAACAATAGACTTGATTTGGTTCTCGCAAAGTTCAGCTATTCTCTTTCTTTCGCTAAACTCTCCCGCAGGGATCAAAGACAGAAACGTCAGTATAACATTAATACTCGATTCACCAATGATACCGAGCAGATTCGACATAAAGCTTTGATCTTGCCACAATATTTTAGGGTGTGGCTCACCTTTATCGTTTAAATACTGAACAGCTATCGGTTGAACTGCCAAATTATGATCCATCACTGGCGCAAAAATACGCGCATGAAAACGACGCACATCACCCGCTGTTGATGTAGTACCTTCCGGGAACACTAAAATATTATCCCCAGCATTTATTTTGTTAGCGATTTCCTGTGAGGCGCGTTGCGAAGCATTTACACCACCACGCTTTATATAAACCGTTCCACCCTTTTCGCCCAACCAACCAATCACAGGCCATTTGCGTACTTCTGCTTTTGATAGAAAACCAGCTCCCATACTACCAACCACCGGAATATCCAACCACGAAGCATGATTTGCGACCCACAATGCAGGCTGATCTGGAGATGGCACATCACCTTTAACGGTGAAATTTAAACCAACAATTTTAATCACCGTAGCCAGCCACCACTTACGCACTTGTTTTTGTTTTAAGGTCGGTATGCCTTTATTTTTAAGAGACTTATCACGAGAACTGAATGCGCCCATCAAAATCATGCCAATAATCGACAAAATAATTAAAGCGGGGATTTTGTATAAAATACGTATAAATTTCATGTGGGGTTAAATATTAGAATAAACAAATTATAAAGATTTTGAAGAAATTATACCTTTTGAATCGGAATAACATGATCAAAATTATCAAGTTTTAAACCTTCTCCCACCCAGGCGTGACCATAAATGACTTCCCACGTAGCGGGGTATAAACCCTCATCTGTTTTAAATTGCTCGTAGGCTGTTTCAAAAGCTTTTAATTTTTGCTTACCCATTAATCCTTTACTGCGACCGCTGTGGCTGTTATTCGCGCCAATCTGCTTAATATCACGCATAATCTGGCGCACATTCGTGTAGGTCATGGTAATCATTTCCATATCTGTCACCGGATTGATAAAACCTGATTGTAATAGCGCATCACCAATTTCATGCATATCCAGAAAATGACTGGTGTGTGGCACATTATCTACGGTTGCCCAGCTCTCGCGCATCTCGCGTAAAGTTTCCGGACCCAGAGTACTGAATAACAACAGCCCATTGGGCGCTAATACACTGTGAAAACCAGCAAAGGTTTGTTTTAAATCATTACTCCACTGCAACATTAAGCTAGAGATGATTAAGTCTATGCTATCTGGCTTAAGTGGTAATTGTTCGGCATCGGCGCAAACGGCAAGTGGCTTGCGAAACCAGCCGCCCAATTGCTGGCTTTTGCGCGCCATGCTATGCGCCAGGTCTAACGCGACTATTGAAGATTTGGGATAACGCTTGAGTAAATCCTGAGTAATAAAACCCGTACCGGATCCGACATCCAAAACGGTTTTTGGCGAATGTTTAATGTAATCCAAACGTCCCGAAAGTCGATTCGCTACTTCTTTTTGCAGCACTGCAGAGGCATCATAGGTTTCTGCGGCGCGTTCAAAGTGAAGGCGTGTGGTTTTCTTATCGAACATGATTAATATTTATCAACTTTTATTTGTTTAATGACTTCTATTTCGTTCATAGACATTTATTTCGTTTATAGACATCTGCTTGTTTAATAACATCACTTTGAAGTATCTATAAAAGTCGATACTGCTCTAACGAACTCATCGGGGTGCGTCATAAAAGGCGCATGCCCGGCATTCTCAAGGAGCGTGATTTGAGCATCAGAACGTAAAGATTTCAAATCATTTATCACATCAGCCGGTATTAATCGGTCTTTACCTGCGAACAACCAGTGTTGTGGATGTTGACTGACGCTGTTTCTGAAATCGCTCTCTGCTAGTAGCTTCAAGCCTAATGCTAAAGAATCTGAAGTCACCCCACTCTTTATTCCAATCTTCACCCCACTAGTCACCCCCCCACTTTGAGGCACTTTTTTTGAAGATGCTGCTTTGTCTTCTGCAGGACAGATATCTTGAATCAGTTCGCGCTGGATCTCTTTCGAACCTGCAACACCCATAAACTGCAACGCAATAAAACGCTTCAACGTGCCTTCCGTATCTTTGTGTAAATTGATCGCAAAATTATTCAGCACCTTCAAGCTCATGGCATGCGGCCACAAACTTTCTGCACTTTCATCCTGAGAGAAACGTAAAGTGCTAGCCACCAAGGTTAAAGATTGTATTTTTTCTGGTATTTTATCGGCTAAAGCCTGAGCGATTAAACCACCCAACGACCAACCCATGATATGCACTTTTTCCTGACCCAATTCATCGATCAAATCAGAGAATAGCGCCATGATGTCTTGCATCGAGTCTGCGTTGACGTCGTTATTAATGCCATGACCCGGCAAATCTACCAAATGAATTTGATAATGTGGCTCCAGCGCCGGTAACACGGGTTTCCAGACATTTGAGTTCATACCCCAACCGTGTAACAACAAAAGTGTGGGTCTATAATCTGATGACGATCCAAAACCTGATGATTTTACTAAAAGTTTTTTCATTTTTTGCTACACTGCTCAGACACTCATTTTCTTGGTCATATCATGCCTTATTTCCTGGTTATTCTCGCCTATTTTCTTGGTTCAGTATCAACCGCTGTAATTAGCTGTAAGATGCTTGGAAAAGTTGACCCAAGGACTGTAGGCTCTAAAAACCCGGGCGCAACCAATGTACTGCGTTACGCAGGAAAAAAAGCCGCTTTTTTCACGTTATTAGGTGATCTACTGAAAGGTCTGGTTCCCGTCGCGATTGGTCATGCACTGGACCTTAGCTGGGGCTGGTTAATATTAGTCGGTATTGCTGCATTCATTGGTCATGTATACCCGATTTATTATGGCTTCAAAGGCGGCAAAGGTGTTGCGACTGCTTTAGGTGTGTATTTAGCGTTGAATCCAATCGTTGGTATTGTGGTTATTTTAACCTGGTTAATATCCGCACTGGTTTTCAATATTTCTTCTCTGTCTGCCTTGATTGCAACACTACTCGCACCACTCTACTTTTTCTGGGTAACAAGCTCCTTAGATCTGTTTCTGGGATTAGTCTTAATCACGGCTATTATCTACTGGCGTCATCGTACCAATATCGTTGAAATCATCGATGGTACAGAAGATAAAATCTCTGAGAAAAAATAGTCAGATCATTCCAGTAAAGTATGCGGAAAAAATATGCGGATGAATAGGCAACTCGATCACGCTCAGGCTAGCGCTCAGGTTAATCCTCTCGAAGAGAGCCAAACGCAGAAGTTTCCTATTTGCATTCTCGCCAATGATATTAATATCGCAGGTAATGTCGGTAGCTTATTCCGGATTGCAGACGCGTTGGGTGTTGAAAAACTCTACCTTACCGGAACGACTGCGACACCTCCAAAATACAAAATTCGCAAAGCGGCACGCGCCAGTGATAAACATGTCGATTTTGAATATCACGAGTCAGCAAGCACACTCATCAACACGCTGAAAACCACAGACACGAACATTATCTGTTTAGAGATTACCGAATCTAGCATCGATATTAGAGACTTCAGACCAACAAACCTCTCTGATAATAGCAAACTGTGTTTAGTCATCGGCTCTGAAAATGAAGGAATTTCCCACGAAATACTCAGCCTTGCAGATCAAACCGTCCATATTCCCATGTATGGCGAAAACTCATCGATGAATGTTGCCACCTCATGTGCGATTGCCATCCATGAATTAATCCAGCACTTCCAAGCGTAGTTTATGGTCACCCCCCCACTTATAAGCCTTTTTTCACCGGTAACCGAATTAAAAGGTGTAGGCCCAAAAATGGCCGAGAACCTTGAAAAGCTGGATATCGAAAAAGTACAGGATTTGCTTTTCCATCTGCCGTTGCGCTATCAAGACAGAACTCAATTTTATGAGATTGGTGCGGTCTCGCATGGACAAGAGGTGATGGTCATCGGCGAAGTCGAACACTCGGAAATTGTGTATCGCGGTCGACGCATGATGATCTGTACCATTTCAGACGGCACTGGCTTACTCACACTCCGTTTTTTCCACTTTAGTAATGCTCAGCAGAAGGCACTGACGCGTGGCACCAAAGTGAGATGTTTTGGAGAAGTGCGCATCGGAAAAACCAGCCGTGAAATGGTACACCCGGAATATAAAATTTTGACGAACTCAGATAGTCAAAATACCCAAAGTGGCTTAGCCAAAGCACTGACACCGATTTATCCAGCGACCAAAGGCTTACAACAACGCAGCTTGTTACGATTGGCTCAAGCGGCGTTAAGTCACCTCAATGGACTTGAAGACCTTATCCCTCAACAAATAGTCGCGGATAATCATTTATACGATTTGAATCATGCACTACAAGCATTGCATCAACCCGTAGCTGGGGTTTCAGTGGCGCAGTTATTAGCGCGTAATCACCCCGCGCAACAGCGTTTAATCTTCGAAGAATTACTCGCGCATCAATTGAGTTTAAGAAAACTCAGAGAGCAACAAAAACAAGCAAACGGAATTCCATTTAATACCAAATCGACTTATTTCAATCGGCTAAAAGACAACTTGCCGTTCGACTTAACCAACGCACAAAATCGCGTCATCGAAGAAATAGATGAAGATCTGCAGCAAACATGGCCGATGAGTCGTTTGGTACAAGGTGATGTGGGTTCGGGTAAAACCCTGGTCGCTGCAGCCGCGGCGTTAACAGCCATAGAAGCAGGTTATCAAGTAGCGCTGATGGCACCGACCGAAATACTCTCGGAACAACATTTTAAGAACTTCACCGACTGGTTGAGCCCGTTAGGTTTAAATGTCACGTTATTATCAGGAAAACTAAAAGTTGCAGAAAAGCGAGAAGCGCTAGCAGCAACTGAAAATGGAACGAGCCATTTAATTATTGGTACGCATGCCCTATTCCAGAATGATGTGAATTTCCAACGACTGGGATTAATCATCGTCGACGAGCAACACCGTTTTGGTGTGCACCAACGTTTATCGCTACGTGAAAAAGGTAAGACCCAAACCCAACAAGAAGATATTTATCCGCATCAGTTAGTCATGACGGCAACGCCTATTCCACGCACGTTAGCCATGACTACCTACGCTGATATGGATTATTCTGTTATCGACGAATTACCACCCGGTCGAACGCCAATCAAAACCGTCGTTATTAGTAACTCGCGACGTGATGAGATCGTGCAAAGAATTGATGTGGTATGTAATGAAGGTGCTCAGGTTTATTGGGTATGTACGCTGATTGAAGAATCAGAAACCTTGCAAGCACAAAATGCCGAAGAAACCACCGAATTACTCCAACAAGCCTTACCAGACTTAAAGATTGGATTAGTTCACGGACGCATGAAGTCAGCCGAGAAAGAAGCAATTATGGCTGAATTCAAATCCGGCAAGCTACATCTATTAGTTGCTACAACAGTGATTGAAGTGGGTGTAGACGTACCCAATGCGACCCTGATGATTATCGAAAATGCAGAACGCTTAGGGCTGGCACAATTACATCAATTACGCGGACGTGTCGGTCGTGGCAGCAAAGCCAGTAGTTGTGTACTGATGTATCAAACACCCTTGTCAGATAACGCACGCAAACGTCTGGAAGCATTGCGCAACAGCAACGACGGCTTTGAAATAGCCAGAATAGATCTGGAGATTCGCGGTCCCGGGGAAGTGTTTGGTACCCGCCAGACCGGCGAATTACAATTTAGAATTGCCAACCTGATGGAAGACCAAATGCTGCTGCCTAAAGTCCAACAGGCAGCAAAACAAATGTTAGAGCAATATCCGGAGAATATAGAATCCTTAATCGAACGCTGGATTAAACATGCTGAGGATTATGCATCCGTTTGATCTGAGAATAATCACAAGGTCACCCCCCTACTTGAATGACAACTCGTTTTTGTTTTATAAAAAACGATATTGGAATTTATGCTTTGCGGAATGACAACTCGTTTTTGTTTTGTAAAAAACGATATTGGAATTTATGCTTTGCGGAATGACAACTCGTTTTTGTTTTGTAAAAAACGATATTGGAATTTATGCAAAGCTAGATGAGTTTTTTAGTGACTTAAGTCGAACAAGAAAATATGATGATCTTGATCCCTTTTAACGGTTATACCCATGGATATTTCCCACCTAAAGACCTTTCTCGAGATTTATAAAACTCGGCACTTCAGAAAATCCGCTGAAAAATTATTCATTACACAATCAGCAGCAAGTGCTCGTATCAAATTACTCGAAGACCGATTAGGCGTTGCTTTATTCACACGGGATAAACGCAATATTGAACCGACACCTGCCGCACATCGTTTCTTCAAATACGCAGAAATGGTGGTTACTGGTTGGGATCAAGCCAAACAAGTGGTGGCTTTACCAGATGAATATGAGCTATCCATCTCAATAGCCTGTATGGCTGATATCTGGCATTTGTTTCTTAAAAACTGGATTGTCGAAATAAAAGATCAACGACCTGAATTTGCCTTTAACTTGATGATCAACCAGTCTCATGATGTATCGGACTTATTAATCAACGGCGCTTTGGATTTAGGTTTTGTTTTCGAGCCGATTCAATTGCCTTCGATTGAAGCGCACGAAGTGCTTGAATTTGAAATCAAACTTTTTTCGACCACGCCAAACCAAACACCCGAACAAGCACTGGATAAAAATTACATAAAAATAGACTGGGGAGTCTCGTTTGAATACGAATATTCACAGGAATATAAAGATCAGGCAATTTCAAATGTGCGCACTAACTACGGCTTAATGGCGATTGACATTATGAAGGATAATGGCGGAGCCGCTTACCTTCCCGATTTAAGCCCTTTGCAAAATGACCCAACACTGCCACTTTATGAAGTTGAAAATGCCTTTATCTTTAAAAGAAAGCTCTATGCGCTTTATAGAAAAGATACTGAAGTGCATGAAAATATTGCAGAAATCATCAACACCATCAAATCGATTATTGCTTAAAAACTGATAGATTGGATAAAGCCCTGAATGACAGCGCTAATAGTTTATCTAACCGTTCACATTGAAATTTCACATATAGGAAAGCACCTGCTTAAAAAAACGATGTTTCTTAACCAGGTGCCGGGGGGATACCCTCAAGGGGTAATTCGGTGACTTGTAGTTGTGTCTTAACGACTAGTCATAGTCGTAATCAAAATCCCAATTCCAGTCGGTATCTTTCATCGCTTTTCTTTCGAAATAGTCTTCGATACGATGACGAGCGCTTCTCTTGGGTTTTGCACGATGTGATTTTCTAGACGTTTTATTATCGTTAAAATTCAGATCATAATCATTATCCGATACTTCTAAAAAGTCATCATCAAAGTCGTCGAAATCATCTTCATAATCGTGCTTCTGATTCTTAGCCATTTATCAATTCTCCAAAATAATAATTAACAGCTTATAAACCTCGATTTTTTAAACAGTACTTTTGTAATGTATGTACTGAAACTTCGAGATAAAATAATTGTTGCACTATTTATTGAGAATAAATAACAAAAAATATTGCTCAAATTGACAAGTGTTTTTGATCAATCGTTCTTGATCAATCGTTAATGCAATAACGAAATTAATACGTATGAAGCAGGTAGAAAGAATCTATAACCACCTGACAGCTTTATCAAACTGGCTTTAAACGTCCTCCCAAAGTTCGAGTAATTCTTCTGTCGCTAATTCGTAGTTTTCAGTTTTTATAATGGCGGAAATCATGGCGACTGATCCAATACCAGTCTGTTTTAATGCGGCTGCTCTTTGATAGTTGATACCACCTATGGCAACCAGCGGAAATTGCTTACCTAAGAGATTCACCCACTTTTCTACCGCAGTAACACCTTGTGGAATCCAGGGCATGATTTTACTGGTCGTTTCGTAGATTGGTCCCAACGCAATGTAACTAGGGTTTATTGCGAGTGTTCTGGCGACTTCGGTATAGCTATGCGTAGACACACCTAAACGACAACCCGATTGTGCGATGCTAGCCATATCAGCATCATCCAGATCTTCCTGCCCAAGATGAATGCCATAGGCTTGGTGTTTAACCGCCAACTGCCAATAATCATTGATAAACAAACGGACATTGTATTTCTTTGCGAGCTTAATAGCGGCAATAATATCCTCTTCCACATCATCAGGATGTTGATCTTTAATACGGAGTTGAATGGTTTTTATACCCAGCGGAATGAGTTTCTGTAGCCATTCAAGTGAATCAACAACGGGGTAAATTCCTAGTTTATTATTAGGTTCTTTGTTGCAAATAATATTACCAGAATTGGAATCAGAGACAGCATCGCAACAGGCAAAATTAAAATTCTTAGATAACATCTCTGCATGTTTCACCAGCTTCGGCATATCCATTAATTCAAACGGGTGATGTGTATCGTAATGAGAAAACTGTAATTTATACTGGTTGTTTTCGGTCAGGCTGGCATTACGAATGCCATTACTGATGAGTGCCTTGGCATAAACGATAGAATCATTAAGAGGAAATCCCAGACTTAATTGACAGGCAATAGCTGTCGCTAATGAGCAACCTGTACCGCGTACATTGCTTCTGTTTTTCCAGCGTTCGCCACTTAAGTAAAAGCTTTCTTCTTCACCTTTGATGTTGGCGCTTCCATCGACACTTACGAAGAGATCATTACTCTGATTCGTATCATTAGCGTTATACAAGTGACCACCTTTTACCAATACATTTTTTGCACCCAATGTAATTAATTGTTGTGCCGCTGTTGCTAAATCCTGCTCATTACTAATGGATATTCCGGTCAAGCTTTCTAACTCATCACTATTGGGAGTAATAAGTGTAATCAGAGGGAGTAAATCTGATAAGAATGCCTGCTTACCGGCTTCATCCATCAGTGCTCCGCCTGAACTACTAGCCAGTACTGGGTCGGCAATGACAAATGCTTTACGATGTTTGCTCTTTAATAATTGATTATTCGAAGCAATAAATTCGACTACTGCTTTAACCGCATCTGCATTGCCCAACATGCCGATTTTGATCACGGTAAATGGCTCAGACTTTATACTGTCCAACTGTGATTTTATTTGAGAATAAGCTAATACTCCCTGATCGAAGACCCCTTCACTATTTTGCGAAGTTACTGCACTAACCACACTACTCGCATTTACCCCAAGGTAATGCGCTACTTGCCAGTCGGTTTGTAAACCGGCACCGCTAGGATCAGTGCCACCTATTAAAAGTATTTTGCTCATTGAATCGTGTCTTGCTTAAGTTATTGATAGCGGTATTAAAACGATAGTACTAATAATTATTCAATTATCTAATGGCACTGTTTAGCCTTGGTGCCAAAACGGTGTGCCGATTGTTGGGGTACTGGGTGTTGCTGATTCGCGTGCTGGCATAATGCCGCTCTCGTATGCGGCACGCCCTGCACGGATGGCATCGGCAAACGCACTCGCCATAATCACAGGATTCACCGCTTCGGCTACGGCTGTATTTAATAAGACGCCATCAAACCCAAGTTCTAATGCCTGACAAGCATCAGAAGGTTTACCGATACCGGCATCGACCAATAAATTCACCTCTGGAAGGCGTTCGCGAATGATCTTAAGCGCATAAGGATTCATCAGGCCTTTTCCTGTGCCGATCGGTGATCCCCAAGGCATAATCACTTCACAACCCAGATCATGAAGTCGTTGGCAGAGGACTAAATCGTCGGTGCAATAAGGGAATACTTTAAACCCTTCTTTGATCAATATTTCTGTCGCTTCAAGCAAAGCAAAGGGATCAGGTTGCAGATTGTAATCATCACCTATCACTTCTAATTTAACCCAGTCTGTGTCGAAGATTTCGCGCGACATTTGCGCAATAGTGATAGCTTCCTGAGCGCTATGACAACCTGCTGTATTGGGCAATAAGTGGCAACCCAAGTCTTTAACAAAATCCCAGAAATATTCACCGCCGTTACTTTCTGGGGACTGTCTTCTCAATGACAGCGTAATGACTTCTGCTCCGGATGCTCTAATCGCCTGCTGCATAACCTCTGGTGAAGGATAAAGTGCCGAACCGATAAAGAAACGGCTACTTAATTCAACACCATAGACATTCCATGTACTTGATTGCTTATCAGAAAAAGCCTCTATAAGTGGGGGGGTGCCTTTGCAATTATTTAGTTGAGTCATGTTAGCCTCCACTGACAGGATTTAGGATATCGACCTTATCCAGATCATTTAAGAGTGTCTCTTCCCAGTGATCTCTAGAAACAAACACCTGATTAACCGCAACCCCTAACATACCATCACTTTTATAACCTAACTTGATCAGTGCCTGGCTAATGGTGAGACTCTTTTCAAATGTTTCTGCTTTATTGTTTATACTGACTTTTATCATAATATTTGACTTGCTTGATCGGGTGGATTTACTGGATTCATGGATAAAAATTGGGGAAAGCAGACATCCTCCTGCTCTCCAAATAAATGTGTTATCAGGTCGTTGACTAGTGCTGGGGCAAATAAATAACCGTGACGATATAAACCATTGATACGGACTAATCGTCCCTGCAGGGACACTTCAGGTAAATTATTATTAAATGTGGGACGAAGCCCTGAAAGCATATCGATAATATGTGCTTCGCCAAAACCCGGGTGCAAGCTGTAAAGCGCTGACAACAATTCCAAACCTGACCTTATCGTGATCGGTCCATCATTATCATTTTCTAATTGTGTTGCGCCGATGATGTAATGATGATCACCACGAGGAGCAATATACAAGGGGTATCGCGGATGCATCAGCCTAATGGCACGGGTAAAATTAACCTCAGGTGCATACACGCTAACCACTTCACCACGAACTGATCGAAGCTGTGTTAGATCTGCTCGCGCACCGTTGCCACGACAATCAAAAACGAAATCGAAAACACAATCGTTAAACCCATCGATGATTCCATAATTGGCAGATTCATCTAGGCTCACTTCCAATGACTCATGCCATTCAATCGCACTTGATTGGTCAAAATAATCATTTAATGCAGGGTAAAGTGTCTGGTTATTGATCACCCCTTCTTCAGGGAAAAATAGACCTTTACTAAAATTATGCGCTAATTCTGGCTCAAGCTTATGCAAGTTTTTTTGGTCTAATGCCTGCACATGTTTTTCGTCAATCATGGCGTTAGCCTTAATCTGAAACCGTTGCCAGCTAGCGTCGTCTTGAGTGTGCGAAACCACTAACGTTCCTTGCTGATTGAAACTCACTTTCTGATGGGTTGTGTTCTCTAAATCAACCAGCCATTTCGCCCATAACTCAAAAGACCTAACGCCTAAATGTTGCGTAATGGCTTCGGTTGTAACGGCTTCTGTAAAAGGAGCAATCATTGCTGCGGCAACTAGACCTGTGCCTTTATGATGGCGATCATGTTGGTCGATCAGGGTAATTTCTATATCCTGATTACATTCATTTAGCCGCCATGCCAATACACGACCTGCTAAACCCGCACCAATAATTGCTATTTTCATCTAAACGTTTAAACCTCAGAATTAGAAACTGGGACTAAGGATTAGCTATTAGCTTCATTAAAATCGGGCTTGTAAATTTCACTGCCCAACTTAACAAATTCAATCGACTTTTCCTGCATCCCTACTGCCGCAGCTTCCTGCTGTTTTGCATACTCACTGCCTGTACCGTATTGATCACGTACCTCTTGTGTGATCTTCATCGAACAGAACTTGGGTCCACACATAGAGCAGAAATGTGCCACTTTAGCGGACTCTTTAGGCAGGGTTGCATCGTGATAAGCGCGTGCAGTATCAGGGTCTAAACCGATATTAAACTGATCTTCCCAGCGGAATTCGAAACGCGCTTTAGACATCGCATCATCACGCACTTGTGAGTTTGGATGCCCTTTAGCTAAATCAGCCGCATGAGCTGCAATCTTGTAGGTGATAATCCCGGTTTTAACATCATCTTTATTGGGTAGTCCTAAATGCTCTTTAGGCGTCACGTAACACAACATCGCTGTGCCGTACCAACCGATTTGAGCCGCACCGATACCCGATGTGATGTGATCGTAACCCGGCGCAATATCAGTCACTAAAGGACCTAAGGTGTAAAAAGGCGCTTCGTAACAGTGATGCAGTTGCTCATCCATATTCGCTTTGATTTTATCCATAGGCACATGACCTGGGCCTTCGATCATCACTTGAACATCGTGTTTCCACGCCTTTTGAGTCAATTCACCCAGCGTTTTTAGTTCGCCAAACTGGGCTGCATCGTTTGCATCAGCGATAGAACCGGGGCGTAAACCATCACCCAGCGAAAACGTTACATCATAGGCTTTCATGATTTCACAGATGTCATCAAAGTGTGTGTAAAGGAAGTTTTCTTTGTGATGCGCCAAACACCATTTAGCCATGATAGAACCACCACGAGAAACGATGCCAGTCACACGATTAGCCGTTAATGGTACGTATTCAAGCAATACGCCTGCGTGAATTGTAAAGTAGCTCACACCCTGCTCCGCTTGCTCGATAAGTGTGTCGCGGAATAATTCCCAAGTCAGGTCTTCTGCAATCCCTTTTACTTTTTCCAAAGCCTGGTAGATTGGCACTGTACCGATAGGAACGGGAGAATTACGGATGATCCATTCGCGCGTTTCGTGAATATTTTTACCGGTCGATAAATCCATCACGGTATCGCCACCCCAGCGGGTAGACCACACCATCTTCTCAACTTCTTCGTCGATCGATGAGCCTAATGCGGAGTTACCGATATTCGCGTTGATTTTCACCAAAAAATTACGACCAATAATCATTGGCTCTAATTCTGGATGGTTGATATTCATCGGCATAACCGCACGCCCTTCTGCAATCTCTTTGCGCACGAATTCAGCTGTGATTTCTTTAGGCAATCCTTTTGCGGTCAATTCGGCAATTTGATCTTGCGGGATTGATGCACGTCCCAGATTTTCACGAATCGCAATGTACTCCATTTCCGGAGTAATGATGCCTTGGCGAGCGTAATGCATCTGCGATACGTTTTTGCCTTCTGCCGCAATACGTGGTTTTGGCTTGTTTTCAAAAGGCTCGATATCAAGCTCATCAATCAAACGTTGATTGGTAAAGTCCGAACTGAAGTTTTCTAATTGCACCGTATCGTTACGCGCATCTATCCAGTCTTTGCGAAACTTCGGTAAGCCTTTATTAAGATCAATATCAATTGAAGGATCGGTATAAGGACCCGATGTATCGTAAACACGAACCGGCTCATTTTCCTCATATTCTGCAGTATCGCCTGAACCACGCAATAAGGTCGGGCTCAACTCGATATGACGCATAGCGACTTTAAAGGTATTTGCTTCGTTGCTTACATAGATTTTTTTGGAACCAGAGAGTGGTTCACGAGTGACGCTAGTGACAATACTAGCGGGTATAGCTTTCGCAGTTTTAAGCATTCTTCCTCCAACAGTTTAATTAAAAAATTACCTGTCGGATTAGAAATTCACTGCCAATTTGGTAGTTGAAAATACTATCTTCTTGTTTCCTACGACGGTATGAACCGTATCAGGTGCAACGGGTAAAAATCTCAGCTCATCCCTCCATCATATTTTCCGTAAAGACTGAAAAATAATCATAAAGGGGTGAACACCCCGACAAGTGATACGGACATTAACAGCTCATACAAACCTCTGTCAAACTAATTATTGGGACAAATAATCTCATTTAGTGAAATATAAGTCGTTTTTCTTAGAATAATTCTTATTTCTTATTACTTATATGTTTGATTTTATTACAACTAAAAAGAGAGGCTATATTTTGAAAAAGCCGATAAGATGTGTGTAATTAATTGCTGGTTGCGAAAAAAAATTTATGAGTAATTCCAGAGATTCAGAGTCAAAGTCCACATTAAAAAAACACAGTGAAATTCCGCGAACACTGGGTTTTCTTATCGCATTCGTTGGTGTGTTTTTTCTTGTCGCAACCGTTTTCAGTTTAATAACTATTGTGGTTTTACAAGCCGCTTCTGGAGATACTGGCCCGCTATCATCCAAAGATAAATACACTATTGCGCTCTCTATCACTTCCCTGCTTACTGCCTTAGGAGCGCTTTATATCGGGATTAAACTGATAAAAAAATTAGACAGTGGTCGCAAGCTATTTAATATTTTTGGCCTTATCGTAATTGCTTTGGCCTGGGTCAAGTTCATGTACAAACAAAATGCGATAGAAAAAAGTTTTGCCAATATGCCGGCTGAGCTCGCGGCAAATGCCAAACAGATAGAGCTCGGTGATACCTTGACTGTATTTATTCTGCCGGTAATTTTGATTGTGGTGGCGTTATTATTGAATTTACCAAGGTCTAAAGCATCGTTGAAATAGGTGTGAATGACATATTTCAGCGCACAGTAAAAATGGCCCCCCCCCACCTTTGAGGCCTTTTTAGGGGGGGGGGGGGGGGGGGGTTAATTAGCTAACGTGTGAATCGTTTAGGGGTTTGAGTTTGAGTTTGGATTGGATTTTGAAGTAGAAGAAAGCACATCAATCAAAAACCTGACTGATACCCACCAAGGCAGGATGTTCAGACTTGATGACAAATACAGGAATCTCTTTTAAGTAATCCTTAAAACGGCCTTTGGATTCAAAACGCTCTCTAAAGAGAGAATTGTCAAAATAGCTGCCAAGCTTCGGAATTATCCCTCCACCGATATAAATGCCCCCTTTCGCTCCCAATGTTAAGGCAAGATTTCCTGCCACTACACCGAGTAAGCCACAGAAGACTTTCAACGTTTCCTCGCACTGTTTATCCGTTTGATCAAGCGCATATTGGGAGATATCTTTCGGGGTTAAATCCGGTTTCGGATCTACTTGATCAAGCTCACAGATAGCCAGATAGAGGCGTTGTAAGCCGCTACCGGAAATCAGCCGTTCTGCGGATACATGTTGAAATTCCTTCCAACACGTTTCTAGTATCTGACTCTCACGTTGAGTGGTTGGACTCAAGCTTACGTGGCCACCTTCTCCCGCTAATGGTAGCCATTCTTCACCCGAAAATATTAACCCCGCAACACCAAGGCCCGTACCAGGACCTAGAATACCAATTGGCGCATCCTGTTTGATTTCGCCGCTGCCTATTTGATGGCAATCTTCACGCGCTAAATGTGGAATCGACAGGGCCAGTGCTTCAAAATCATTCTTGAAGACTAAAGAATCGAGGGACAAGTGTTGCCGTGTTTGTTCAATCGAAAAGTCCCAATCGTGGTTTGTCATTTTAATGCGATCACCATCAATAGGATTAGCGATGGCTATCGCCGCTTCGAGTACTTGAGGGTTGTTAACCTGCTGCAAATAGTCCTTATAAGCTGATGCAAAATCAGGATAATCACCGACTGCCAGCACCTTTTCATTTTGAATAAACTTATTACTGGTTAGCAATGCAAAACGTGCATTGGTGCCACCGATATCGGCAATCACTCGCTTATTTGCGGGGAGCTTAGACTTTGCTTTTGCATTCATATTTCAAGATCCATAGCTTTACTCTTTACTCTTTACAACTAAAACAACTAACAATAAATGACACCCCCCTACTTTGGGGCTTTTTTTATTGGGAAGTGTCGATAGGGTTTTATTCGGTAAAACTCTGCCGACATTTCCATCACATTAATTCTAAAAATTTGCTTAGCGTTTACTTACTGCTTTAACAAAGCTGTACAACAGAATTTTCACCATCAATGCCATTAGGAATATATTTATCAGCTTCCCAATCATTTTCCCAAACACCTTGATCGTTTAGATAACGAAATTGATACTCAGGCTTAGCTAGGTCCAGTTCTACAGTTTGTGTGAAATCACCACTTTTAAGGCGCTTCATCGGTGTTGCTTTGTTATCCCATTGGTTAAACTCACCAACGATATACATCTTTTCAGCAGAATTAGCTGCATCTTTTCCAACACGAAATGTCACTTTACACACTGGTCGTGACTTCAGAAATTGTTTTTTGATACTCACAATTAACTCCATTTAATTAGATTAAAAAATAAACACTAACGAATGACAATATTAGCTACTTGATTTCAAGAGCGTCTAATTTCCAGATATCTCTATTGTAATCCTGCATGGTTCTATCGGTTGAGAAGAATCCACTGCAAGCGGTATTCATAACACTCATGCGTCCCCATTTTTCCTGATCCTGCCACGTTTTAGCGACTTCATTTTGCGCATCTACATAGCTTCTAAAATCAGCGAACGTCACCCATGGGTCATTACGATTATATAAACTCTGGATAATACTGTCGAAAATCCCTGGCTCATTGGCATTGAAATGCGCAGACTGAAGTAATTCCATCACTGCCTTCAAATCCTGATCCTGATTGATATAGTGCATAGGATCATAATTGCCTTGCAAGTCTTGTACTTCATTGGCTTTTAGACCAAACAAGAAGAAGTTTTCCTCGCCCACTTCATTAATTATTTCGATATTAGCACCATCATAAGTACCTATGGTCAAGGCGCCATTCATCATGAATTTCATATTGCCAGTTCCAGAAGCTTCTTTACCGGCGGTAGATATTTGCTCCGACAAATCAGCAGCTGGCGCGATGACTTCCATGGCGGTGACACCATAATTCGGGAAGAAAACCAGCTTTAACTTATCACCCACATCAGGGTCAGAGTTGATCACTTCAGCAATGTTATTGGTAAGCTTGATAATATCCTTAGCCAGGATATATCCCGGTGCAGCTTTGCCACCAATGAGTACACAGCGATTTGACCAGTTTTCGGTATTGCCCTGCTTTATTTGAATATACAGATGAATCACATGCAGTAAATTCAATAGTTGTCGCTTGTATTCATGGATACGTTTCACCTGAATATCAAACAATGAATCGGTATTAAATTTTACGCCGCAGAGCTGTTCGACTAAATCTGCCAGGCGTTGCTTATTGGATTGCTTTACCTGTTTAAATGCTTTGGCAAACGTTTTCTGTTTGGCTGCTGAAAGCTTTTTAATCTCGCTAATGTGCGAGAGATCGGTAATCCAGTCTTCACCAATGTGGCTAGAAATTAATTCCGTCATTTCAGGATTAGCGTGTGCTATCCAGCGTCTAGGCGTTACACCATTGGTTTTATTGGTAAATTTATCTGGCCATAATTCGTAAAAATCATGGAACAAACCTTCGCACAATAACTGTGAATGCAGTGCTGCAACACCATTTACCGAGAAACTTCCGACAATAGCAAGGTTAGCCATACGAACCTGTTTGTAGGGACCTTCTTCTATGATCGACATTCTTGCATGGCGTTCGGTATTACCCGGCCATTTCTGTTGCACAACGCGCATGAAGCGCGCATTGATTTCATAAATAATTTCCAATAATCGCGGCAACAGACTTTCAAACAAATGAACTGGCCACTTTTCAAGCGCTTCTGGCAATAACGTATGATTGGTATACGCCATGGTTTTAGTGGTGATGCTCCATGCGTCATCCCAGTTTAAGCACTTCTTATCCATCAGTATGCGCATCATTTCCGCCACTGAAATGGTTGGGTGTGTGTCATTCATCTGGAACACATTTTGTGCGACAAAATTTTCATAATTATTGCCGTGAATTGTCTCCCATTGACGGAAAACATCTTGAAGACTGGCTGAAGCCAGGAAGTATTGCTGTTTTAAGCGCAACTCTTTACCGTTTTCACTGGAATCATTCGGGTATAAAACCATCGTGATGTTTTCGGCATTGTTTTTTGCAGCCACCGCATCGGTGTAACTACCCGCATTAAATTCTTCAAGATCGAATTCATCCGTCGCAGAAGACTTCCATAAGCGCAAGGTATTAACGGTTTTGTTTTTATATCCGGAAATCGGTACATCAAAAGGAATCGCGAGCACATCATTGGTTTCAACCCAGCGAGCATGCAGATTATTATGCTCGTCACGATAAAACTCGGTATGCCCCCCAAACTTTACAGTTTGCGTATATTCTGGGCGTTCCAGCTCCCAGGGATTTCCGTCTCTTAACCAGTGATCAGGTCTCTCTTCTTGGCGACCATCGACAATGGCTTGTTTAAACATGCCGTATTCGTAACGAATACCATAACCTAATACGGGTAATTGCAAGGTTGCACAGCTATCCATAAAACACGCTGCCAGACGACCTAAGCCACCGTTACCTAGGCCTGCATCGGGTTCGATTGATTCAACGTCTTCTAGCTGCAAACAGAATTTTTCCATCGCTTCTCTGGAGCTTTCGGTCGCATCCAGATTGAGTAGATGGTTGCCCAGGGCTCTGCCCATGAGAAATTCCAATGACAGATAATAAGCGCGCCTGACATTTGGCTGGCGATAGGCTTCCCAGGTTTTGTACCAATTGGCGACAACCCTGTCTCGTAAGGTAAACGACAGTGCTTCATAAAAATAAAATGAGTGGCAACCTTGAGTACGACCAAGGTGATACGTTAGATATTTTTCAAAGCTTTCACTAATCGCCTTAGACGTATTTGGTAAAGATTTAATGTTAGTGGGTAAACAGGTTTCTAACTGTGCTTTTTCGATCATGTTTTTCTCATTAGTAAATAGTGGTGTCGCTATCTTGGCGTTTTAAACGGTTTAATTGTTGTAAATTTCTATATAAGCATCGGCGCTTTTTTCCCAGCTAAAGTCTTGCGTCATGGCATTTCGTTGCAGTTGTTGCCAGCTTTTCTTGTTTTCATACAATGAAAGCGCACGCTGAATAGTCTTAATTAATGCTGCTGTATTCGGCGCTTCTAACACAAAACCATTCGGTTTAAATGAAGACTCTTCATCATTCGCTTCGTCGGCATCGACGACAGTATCCGCAAGACCTCCAGTACGATTGACGATGGGTAAAGTGCCATAACTTAAGCTGTACATTTGATTGAGGCCACACGGCTCGAATCTGGAAGGCATTAGAAAGATGTCACAACCAGCTTCTAGCAGATGCGCTTTCTCTTCATCGTAACCGATAGTGACTAAGACCCGATCGGGGTATTTTTGGTTTAGCTGTTTCAACTGAGCTTCGATGTAGGCATGCCCTGTTCCGATAATGACTATACGCGCCGTGGTTTCATCAAGAATTGTAGGAATGGCTTCCAGCACCATATCAATGCCTTTTTGCTCGACCAGTCGGCTTACTAGCCCTAACAATGGTGCGTCTAGCTGTTCTTTTTCAGCCGTTACGCCATACGATTCGAGCAACGCTTTTTTGTTTTTTTGTTTGCCAGGGTTTCGTCGCTGCGCGGTGAAATTAAAAGGTATTAAGGTATCCGTCGAGGGATTCCAGACGTTTGTGTCGATGCCATTGAGAATTCCGGTTAATTTATAACTTCTCGACGAAAGTACGCCTTCGAGTCCATAACCAAATTCTGCGGTACAGATTTCTTTTGCATAAGTTGGGCTAACGGTTGTAACAGCATCGGAATAAACAATACCTGCCTTTAGCATCGATAAATTACCGTAAAATTCGACGCCTTCCATCGACCACCAGGCGCTGGGTAATCGAAGACGGTCATATTCATCCTTGGAAAAGCTACCGCTATAAGCCAGATTGTGTATAGTAAAAACACGACGCGGACGTTCCGGTTCGTGATCTAAAAATGCGGCAACTAAACCGGTTTGCCAATCGTTACAATGCACTACGTCGGCTTTCCAGCCTTGATCCAGTTTATCTAAACTTAGGGCTGCTACGGCTTGAGAAAACAATGTGAAGCGTTCTGCATTGTCGGGCCAATCATAGCCATTTGAATGACTGTATGGATTACCTTCCCGATCGAATAAGTGTTGAGCATCAACCAGCCAAATGGGCATTTTAAACTGCTCATGTGTTGCTTCTAATATGCGAACGTCTCTATTGCTTCCGCCGAGGTTAATGCTTAACCAACCTAGCGTCTTGAAAGAGTCTAGTTTGTTTAACACATCCCGATAGGCAGGAAGTACCAGACGAACATCGAGATTCTTTTCTTGTAGCGCATGCGGCAGGCTGTAAGAGACATCACCTAAGCCACCTGTTTTTATTAATGGCCACACTTCACTCGTCGCGAATAAAACCTTCACCTTAAAATCACCATTAACACATTCTCTTTATAAATATTCGTCATATCATTAACATTCAGACATTGTTTTGCTTTTTTTACTGTTTTCTCCAGGCTATTTAAAGTAGAAAGTCACCCCCCTACTTACAGCCGTTTTTTTTAAGGGTTCTCTTTAGTCGTATATAAGCAATTCTCATGCCAGTAGTTGTTAAATGTTTATTTCATCCTAATGAGAAAAATCACCTTTTAAAAACAGAGCACTTAAAGGTGGCAACGTAACACTGATTGATTGTTGATAGCCCGTCCATGGTGTCGGTTCAACAACAATGGGATTGTCATTTCCACAATTTGAGCCCGTATAAAATGCAGAATCTGTATTTAACAACTCGTGGTATGTATCTGCCGCTGGAACGCCAATTCGGTAGTTAGTTCGGGGTACTGGTGTAAAATTCAATAAGCAAATTATCGACTCTTGCGGGTCGTTAGATTTACGTATCAAACTCAGTGCTGACTGATCTGAATCGTTACAATCTATCCACTCAAAACCATCGTGAGAGAAATCCCAGTAATGCAGCGCAGCCTCACTCTGATAGAGCTTATTCAGGTCTGTGATTAACTGACTAATGCCGTGATGTTGTTCTACAGATGTTAACGCCCAATCGAGTTCCGCATTGTCATTCCATTCAATCCATTGCGCGAACTCACCCCCCATGAATAATAATTTTTTGCCCGGATGAATGTATTGCCACGCGTACAATAAACGTAAATTGGCTAACTTCTGCCAGTCATCTCCTGGCATTTTACTGACCAGACTACGTTTGCCATGCACCACTTCATCATGCGATAACGGCAAAATAAAGTTTTCAGAATAGCTATAGATTTGACTGAAAGTCAGTTGGTTATGATGGTATTTACGGTGTACCGGATCGGTTTCCATATAGCTCAGGTTGTCATTCATCCAACCCATATTCCATTTAATGGAAAAGCCTAAACCACCGAGTTCTACAGGCCTAGAAACCATCGGCCATGCCGTTGATTCTTCTGCCATGGTCAGTACACCGGGGTGCAATCCATGAACCGTGGTATTCATTTGCTTGAGAAATTCGATGGCTTCCAGATTTTCTCTACCGCCAAACTCATTCGGCAACCACTCGCCAGCTTCTCTTGAATAATCCAGATAAAGCATAGAAGCAACCGCATCTACACGAAGTCCATCTAAATGGAATTCTTCAATCCAGTAGACTGCGTTGGTTATCAGAAAATTGCGTACTTCATTGCGCCCGTAATTGAAGATTAAAGTCCCCCAATCCTGATGCTCACCTTTTCTAGGGTCGGCATGCTCGTAAAGCGCATCGCCATTGAACTTCGCCAGCGCAAACGCATCTTTTGGAAAATGGGCAGGAACCCAGTCAAGAATCACACCAATATTTGCTTTGTGGCATTCGTTAACAAAGTAGCGAAAATCTTCCGGCGTACCGAATCGTGCCGTAGGTGCAAAGAAACCTGTAACCTGATATCCCCAGGATTGGTCTAACGGGTGTTCTGCTATCGGCAGTAATTCGATATGCGTATAGGCTAATTTCTTGATATAGGGAATGAGTTGGCTAGCAATGTCTCGCCAATTGAGGAAATAACCGTCTTCATCACGACGCCATGAGCCCGCGTGCAACTCATAGATACTGATTGGTTTATGTTGCCAATCGAAAACTTCACGCTGTTCTATCCAGTCTTGATCTTCCCAGTTAAATGCTTTTGCCGACGATATATGCGATGTTGTATCAGGACGTAATGCCATAGACTGAGCATAGGGATCCGTTTTCTTTAAGATCTCATCGTGTTGCGTACAGATTTCATATTTATACACGTCATTTTCGACCAAGCCCGGAATAAATAATTCCCATAGACCTGATGATCCTCGGCTCCGCATTGGATGTCTGCGGCCATCCCAGCCATTGAAATCACCAACAACGCTAATCCTTTTAACATTGGGGCACCACAAGGCGAATTGACAACCGCTTACCCCATCAATTGTCTGAATATGCGCACCCATAAATTGATAGGCATGATGATGTTTTCCTTCAGCAAATAGGTAAATATCCATCTCACCTATTTGCGGTTCAAAACTGTAGGCAGAGATTGACTCATGCCATTCTTCACTGCCTTTTTGTTGCCATTTGAGTGTGTAATGTTTATCCAGTGATTTGGCTTCCTTAGCCGATAACTGATACTCAAAGAAGTCACTGTCAGGAATTCGCGACATCTTTCCTATGCCTTTCAATTCTGCAACTTCTGCCTGAGGGAGAAAACTGCGGACAATGGCTCCTTCTTTTTTGTCTAGGGCATGAACACCCAAAACAGAAAACGGGTCATGATGTTTACCCTGCTGTAGTTTGGACAATTCTGGCGTCAACGTTTCGACCTCAATTTTATTGCTAGAAACGTTTTTGCTAGCGGCTTTTTTGGCAGAGCTTACTGTGCTTGGACTAGCTTTTTTCACGATTTCTTACCCGTCATATTATTCTTAGCTTGTGCCATTAGTGAGAATCCATTTTATATAAGCGACCAGCATTTTCTAGCTGCTCTCTAGTTTTATTGGCGATGCTTTTGGTTATTTGTTCCCAGTCGAATTTCCAGGTCCAATTATTTTCTGAGATTCCTGGAACATTCATGCGAGCTTCTGAGCCCAAATTCAGCAAATCTTGAATTGGAGCAATCGCTAATTGCCCCCTGCTATTGAATGCAACCTCAATGAGCTTCTCCGATATTTTGTTTGGGTCAGAAAGTTCTAAAGTATGCAAAATGTGATTTTGCATCTCTGTATCCTGGCTCGTAAACCAGCCGAGAGTCGTGTCATTATCATGTGTACCCGTGTAAACGATACGATCATAAGTAATGTTTTCAGGTTTATGCGGATTATCCGAAAAGCTGTCGAATGAGAATTGCAACACCGACATTCCCGGAAGTTTATATTTCTCACGCAAGGCATTCACTTCAGGCGTAATGATTCCCAAGTCTTCAGCAACAATCGCTAATGAGCCCATTTCTTGCTTTAAATGCTCAAGCAATTCCTCACCTGGTACTTTTTGCCATTCGCCATCGACTGCCGTTTCACACTCTGTTGGGATTACCCATACAGCTTCTAAGCCACGGAAATGATCAATACGTACCAAGTCAAAAAGACTGAAGTGATTTTTTAGGCGTTGCATCCACCACTTGAAATCATCTTGTCGCATTTGCGCCCAATTATAGTGCGGGTTACCCCAGCGTTGCCCAGTTTTGGAGAAATAATCGGGAGGCACTCCTGCAACTACAGTGGGCTGACTTTGGTCATCTAATAAAAATAATTCTGGATTACTCCATGTGTCCGCACTGTCGTGAGCAATAAAAATTGGCATATCGCCAAAGATCATAATATTACGCTCATCAGCATAGTGTTTGATTTCATTCCAACGTCGATAAAGACAAAATTGCTGCCAACAAATGGCATCTATTTGATCATGATTCTCTGTTCTATACTGATCTAAGGCGTGTTCTTCACGATGGCGAAATTCATCTGGCCATTCATACCAGGGTTTAAATTCCAGTGTTTGCTTTAACGACATGAATAAGGCGTAGTCATGTATCCAGTAATCCTGAGCAAATAACCAGCGTATGAATTCTTGATCGCCGACATTAATATTTTCGTAATCGTTAGCTGCCAGCAATGCAGGATTTATCGCAAATGCCGAGTAGCATTGATAAGGAGACAAGTTTTCCTGAGGTACACCTAATGGCAATATTTGCCATACACTGATACCTGCATTCGACAGAAAATCTAACCATCGAAAAGCATCGTTATCCAAGACGCCGGAAGGTAAAGAGGTTGGATGCAGTAACACCCCTCCTAATCGCGCTTCCTTATCGGTTAATTCGGAATATGTTTCCATTTAAACATTACGCCTCATGGTACCTGAGTTTTCGGCATTTCCTCCACCTATGGATATAGGGTGATTAAGATGTTCAGGAGGCACTTTATCAATCAATGTATAGAGCTTTTTCAACTGGATACGATACAACTCATCAAAGTCATTCACACTCTCAGACGAGTTATAATCACCAAACCACCAGAACCAGTCAGAGCCTTCACAAATCGCGAGTTGGTCATCTAACTCCAGCAATTCATCTTTTGATAAAGCGCTAGCAGAGACAACCTCGTCACAATCTTTTTTGGCAGCAACCAGGTATTCCCAGGCACGATTTTTATCTTCCTGCCCTATCCATGTAGTAAAACTGCCATACACCCAACTGCCGGCGCAAATGCTATCTACTTTGGTTGCTGTCACAGATTTTGCTGATTTGGCGAACGTTGTTACTTCTATGTCTTCGCATTGACTCAT
The DNA here is from genome assembly GCF_004339015.1 of Cocleimonas flava. Classification (GTDB taxonomy): domain Bacteria; phylum Pseudomonadota; class Gammaproteobacteria; order Thiotrichales; family Thiotrichaceae; genus Cocleimonas; species Cocleimonas flava. Next base: position 552,430 of record NZ_SMFQ01000004.1, read on the forward strand.
TTGTTGATACAAGGCATCCAGAAAATAATAACCATTGTCATGATAATATTCCCAGGCATTCTCTCCATCGAGGATCACCGAGACGACTTGTTGCTCCACATCATCGCCGACAAATTTCGCAATATTCTGCAGGTTTTCTACAAAATTATGCGCTGCATCATCAGCGTTCCAGTGACTGTATTCAAAACCAATAAAATCAGACAACCCATCATCTCTAAAATACATCTGAGTGCCATGATCTTTATATTGATAAGGCTTAAATAATGCCTTTTTATTATGTACTTCTTCAGAATCCATCTGATTCAGATGACATGTATTTCGCCAAACCTGCTCACCAGAAGCGGTCCAACTGATACCAAATTTATCTAACATCTCAATGGCGTCTTCACTCACTCCGCCTTCTGATAGCCACACACCATCAGGCTTTTTACCAAAGTGATGCTGAAACGATTGAATGCCTTTTTCCATATGCCATTCTGAACGACTTACACCATTCGGATAATCATCGCAATTAGGCATCGGAGCTTCTGGGGATGAGCATTTCATGTTCTCAAATTTATTCAACAGGGGCACAATAGGATGCGCATACGGAGTTAACGATAACTCTATTTGCCCACTATCTGCTAAGGCACGATAACGAGGGATGATGCCGCTTAAGGCTTCATAGATAATTGACAGCAGCTGTTTTCGATCATCCAGAGAATAGTCATGACCTTTTTCAAATAGTGCAGTGACCTGTTTTGAGCCTTTCAAAGAATGACCTAACCAGGCCAGATGATACCAAACCACTAGATCATGAAATTTCTGATCTTCCAGACCTTCAACAAATGAGTCAATGGGCGAGTTAGTTTGCGAATCAAAAGCTGACTCATTCTCTCTGGAAATTTTATCAAACACACTTTCCATACTTTTCATCAGTTGATCAAAAGCAGGATAAGGCTCAATCATTCTTGGTGCATAACAGCGCTGACAATCTTCAAATAAACGCTTTTTTTGCGCTAAATTTGATGGGATATCTGCTGTTCCCGCCAGTACCGAAAGCAGAGGATCTGATAATGGGTTTGTTTTATGTGAAGTACTCGACTGATAATTTTTAAGCTCTTCAACGTATTGATCAAGCTGTTCCAGCAATACCGGAGAGAAATTAACAACAGCAGCCATATCTGGGTGGTTTTCAAGATGCTTCGCCATATCGGTATAATCTTTTATGCCATGCAGATAAACCCACGGCAGATGGAAAGTACCATTAGGCCCTTCACGATAGTAAGGCTGATGCATATGCCAGCACAGTACTACTTTAAGCTTAGACTTCATAAATCAATCACCTTCAAATGAAAACAAATCCTGACCAAGCATCCCTGGAGTTACCAGTACGATACCTTCATCAGAAACATGGTATTTTTTACGATCAGCCTCAAGGTCTTCACCAATTACAGTGCCATCAGGTATCACACAGGCTTTGTCGATAATAGCTTTGCTAATGCGGCAATTCTTGCCGATGCGAACCTTGGGTAAAATCACACTGTCTTTCACATGCGAATAACTTTCAATGGTTGTTCCTGATGAAATCACAGATCGTTTGACGCGCGCGCCTGAAATAATACAGCCACCAGAAACCAATGAATCTATTGCCTCGCCACGACGGCCTTCATCGTCAAAAATAAATTTTGCGGGTGGGCTTTGTGTTTGATAAGTCCATATTGGCCATTCCTGATCATACAAGTTCAACTCTGGCTCTATATCGCATAACTCCATATTGGTTTGCCAATAAGATTGCAGCGTTCCAACATCTCTCCAGTAAGAAGGCTCACCGGTTTCCTCGTCAGCAAAGGCATAGGCCATGGCAATTGAGTCTTTGATTTTTGCAGGAATAATATCTTTACCAAAATCATGAGTAGACGCAGGATTGCTGGCATCTTCTTTCAACGTTTCGTAAAGAAAACGGGTAGAGAAAATATAAATCCCCATAGAAGCCAATGCAGAATCTGGTTTGCCCGGCATCGGTTCGGGGTTCTCTGGTTTTTCAGTAAAATTGGAAATTTGCATATCATCCTGAACCGCCATGACGCCGAAACACGACGCCTCTGCTCTGGGCACTTCGATACAACCCACGGTAAAATCAGCGCCTGATTGAACGTGCTGAAGTAACATTTTGGTGTAATCCATGGTGTAGATATGATCCCCACCTAACACAATCACATACTCAGCTCGGTGACTGCGCATAATATCGATATTTTGAAATAGAGCATCCGCAGTACCTTTATACCAGGCTTTCTCTGCCGTACGTTGCTGTGCAGGCAACAACTCGACAAACTCACCTATTTCTGCACGTAAAAAACTCCAGCCACGTTGTAAATGCCTTAACAAGGAGTGTGATTTATATTGCGTTAACACGGTGATTTTTCGTAAACCCGAATTCACACAATTTGAAAGTGCAAAATCGATAATGCGATATTTACCACAAATTGGCACTGCAGGTTTGGCGCGCCATTTGGTTAAATCCTTCAAACGCGAACCTTCTCCACCTGCAAGAATTAACACAAGTGTTTTACGTGTCATTTCTGTCGCAGTTCTTGGCACAAAGTTTTGATTTCGACTTTGAGTTAGCTTTGTTGAACCACTATCCATTTTGTTATCCCTTTATTCGCATGACTGTTTAAAACAGCCATTAGTATGTAAAATGAAGCAATTACTATGCCAGTATTTTGTTATTAAACTTATTCTGTTCCTACACCAATAACATCACGGTAATAATTGATGAGTGTATTGGTTGATCCATCATGACTTCTAACTTCGTACGGTTGATCGATATCTTCGAGAATGGTTTTGGTCAGTTGCTTACCCAGTTCAACTCCCCACTGATCAAAGGAATTGAGATTCCAGACTATGCCCTGCACAAATATCTTATGCTCATAAAGTGCTAAAAGCATTCCCAGAGTGCGTGGTGTTAATTTACGAATGAGTATGGTGTTAGTCGGGTGATTTCCTTCAAAAACCATGTGGTGGATCCGCTTTTCAATATCACCCAGATCAGCGTCACTTGCCTTGATATCGGCTAAGGTTTCATCAAAATTTCTGCCACGCATCAATGCCTCAGTTTGAGCCAGAGCATTCGCAAACATAATATTATGTTGGTCCTGATGGGTACTGTGCGTCAACATCGATACAATAAAATCCGATGGGATCATTTTCGTACCCTGATGAATCGACTGATAAAACGCATGCTGGCCGTTAATTCCCGACATCCCCCAAATTATGGGGCCGGTTGCATAATCAACCTTGCGACCATCTCTATCGACAGATTTACCATTACTTTCCATATCTGCCTGTTCCAGATACATGGTTAAACTTCTTAAATAATGGTCATACGGAAAAATACCGTAGGATTCTGCTTCAAAGAAATTGTTGTACCAAATTCCAAGCATAGCCAGAATCACCGGCATGTTTTGTTCAAGTGGCGCTTCCCTAAAATGCTGATCCATCGAATGCGCGCCACTCAGCATCTTCTTAAACTTCTTCATACCAACTGCCAGAACCACGGATAAACCAATCGCTGACCAGAGCGAATAGCGTCCTCCAACCCAATCCCAGAACTCGAACATATTTTCTGGATCGATGCCAAATTTGATGACGCCCTCACGATTCGTAGAAACAGCGACAAAATGTTTGCTTATATGCGCCTCATCTACCGCTGACTGCAAAAACCATTCACGGGCAACGTGTGCATTGGTCAATGTTTCCTGTGTGGTGAACGTTTTCGAAGAAATCACAAACAACGTTGTTTCTGGGTTGAGTTTTTCTAGCGATTGATCAATGTGTGCGCCATCAACATTTGAAATGAAATTTACGCTCAAACGCTTATGGTGATAAGGGGTCAATGCCTCATAGACCATCTTCGGCCCTAAATCTGAACCACCAATACCAACATTGACAATGTTAGTGATCTTTTTACCGGTGTAACCCTTCCAGCTTCCTTTCCTGACTTTTTCAGAGAAAGCGTCCATCTTATCAATGGTCGAATTGATCATTGGCATGATGTCTTCACCATCCACCATGATAGGCGTATTGGTTCGGTTGCGTAACGCAGTATGCAATACCGCCCGGCCTTCGGTATTGTTAATTTTTTCACCGCTGAACATGCGCTCTCGCCAACTTTCCAAATCTGCCTCTTTAGCAAGCTCACAGAGCAAAGGAATGGTTTCGTGTGAGATCCGGTTTTTTGAATAATCCAGAAATAAACCGTTATATTCGATGGAATATTTATTCACTCTTTGTGGATCTACGCTGAATAATCTGCGCATGTGAAGCTGACTTACCTGAGCAAAGTGTTTTTGCAATTTCTTGTAAGCTGGCAATGTAGTTAGAGACGGTTTTTCTTTGTTAGTATTAGCCATTATCATTTTACCAGTTATAAATAGTTACTCTAAAATCATAGTTGATTTATAAATCTGTAAATTTGACTCAATCGAGATCAACTTAAGAAAAATAGTATTCATAAATTCAGTGGTATTTATCTACCGATATTGAAATTCCGAAGTTTTACTAATCTGATACCTTAAAATTTAAATATCCAGAAAACTCAAGCTTAGAAGAATATCCCTAACCCCTCTAAACAGAAATATCACCAATGAAGTAAATATAGAAATTGCTATTGATTAACCCTCTGCATAATTAACAATAACAGTGTTTCAGATTTACGCCTGTCATAAGTTGATACTGCCATGACGTTTCATAATATAGATACTGCATTTTGTATCGGCTTCATTGATCTCACTCGCATCTAGCTCAATAAGAACCGTTTAATTTTAAGAAAACATCATCAATTTCGATTTCGAATACCACTTACTTAGTTATAGACTAGTTTTCAAAAAATGCCCTGTAAGTAGGGGGGTGTGTTTAAATTTAAAATAAAAACGATTACTATCGGCAAATGCAACGACAAACATATTCTGGTTATTTTTTCGGTATTTTGATATCTACGATATTGTTTTGTTCACACGCATCCGCAGAAACAGTACTTTTACCTTCAGAGCAAGAAATCAATGTAGAAGAAAACGGCTCAGCTGAAAGTCAAAAGCATATCCTCTGGCTTACCTCGGAACGAGGCATCTCTGGCGAACTACAAAAAACGGTTCTAGAAATTAGCAAACAAAATGATCTGCACATTTTGATGCCCGACTGGCATGACAGTTACTTTTTAAGCCCTTCCCGATCTGCCTTGGAAAAAATCCCCGAAGAAGATTATAGGGACCTCATCAAATACTACGCAGACAAATTCGATACGCTCTTTATCGTTGCCAGTGATAGAGCAGCAAGCCACACCCTAAAAGCGTTACATCAGCTACAAACAGAAAAAGCCATAAATACCCCCCATACAAACACCAGTGAAAATACAGGCACTATTGCGGGACTAATTCTCATCGCCCCCTATTTGCAAAAACAAACGCCTGACATAGGTAAAAGGGTTGAATATCTTGATATTGCAAAACACAGTAATCTGCCTTTGTATGTTTTTCAGGCGGAACGATCACCGCGTTACGTGCCATTACCGCAACTCATCAAAGCGCTTGAACAAGGTGGCAGTCAAGTATACACGCATGTCCTCAAAGGCATTACGGGTGGATTTCATGCCAGAAATAAAGAAGATCTAACTCCCATAGATTTAAAAGCAAAAGATGCTTTTCCGAAACAAATAAACAATGCACTAAGTATGCTGGCATTTGCTGAGTCAGCGCCACTGAAACCTATTAAAGAATACACGGTCGTTAAAACCAAAAAGCGCTTGAACATGCTAAAAAAAGTAACACTTACTACTCCATCACTTGTATTAACCGACCTGAGTGGCAAGCCACACAATCTCACTGACTATCACGATAAAATCATTGTCGTCAGTTTCTGGGCTAGCTGGTGTCGTCCCTGTATCGAAGAGATGCCATCACTGGTAAAACTCAAAGAAAAATACAAACAGGATCTGGAAATACTTGCTGTCAACGTTCGTGAAGACACCGAGGTGATAAAGGCATTTACCCAAACGATGGGAATCAACTTTCCTATTTTAAAAGACAGCGACTCGGCCGTAACTGAAGCCTGGAAAGTTTATGTCTATCCGAGTAATTTCATCGTCGATAAAACCGGAAAGCTCAGCTTCGCCGCAACGGGAGCAATGGATTGGCAAGAGCCTGAAATAGAGAGCGTAATAAATGGCTTAATTAAAGTATCAGATAAGTAGCACTGGCAAAGAGTCCTTTAAGTTAAAGAATCTTTAAGTTAAAGAATCATTAATTATTGAATGCACCCCCCTACTTTGGAGGCTTTTTTTAGAACATGGATAAACTACAAACACACAAAAGCTAATCCAAAAACAAACTCTTGATTTGGCTTTTTCGACTTTTTATTCTATAAACTCTAGGTAAGGAATAAAAGAGCCACCAATTGAAACGTTTCTTCATTACTTTCGTTCTCCCTATGTGTTTGCTGTTTCACAGCAATCTTAATGCTGACGCTGCCGAAAATAATAGAAATCTGGTAGGTCATGGTGGTCCGGTTAATACCGTCGCAATTAGTCCTGATGGTAAATCTGCGCTTTCTGGCAGCCTCGATTATGCCGTAATGTTGTGGGATCTAGACGCATCCCTGAACGCATCCCCAGACGCATCAAAAGTTGCTAAAAAAACCAAACCAAATAGCCAACACCACCGTTTTATTGCACACAAAGGCGCAGTAAGTGCGATTCAGTTTTTCCCATCAGGTGACAAAGCCATATCATCTGGCGATCATGGCAATGTGTACGTTTGGGACTTGAAAGAAAAGAAGGTCATCGCTCAGCTAGAAGGACATCTCGCCAAAGTCGTTTCCATCGATATCTCCAATGATGCCAAAGTTGCCACCACTTCCAGCTGGGATGGTCATGTGATTTTATGGGATTTAGCGACTCATAAGCTGATCCATAAAATCCATGTGCAGAATCATCCTGTCAATGCTGTGTTGATTTCAGAGGATGCAAAAACACTTTATTCCGCAGGTTACGATGGCAAGATTCGCTCGTGGGATGCAACCACTGGTGATTTCATTAAAGTACTCCATTCTCACGGCTGGCCGATCAATATCATGCGTTGGTTACCGGAGCAAAAACAACTCATCTTTGGCACTACCAATGGCGATGTTCAAATATTCGATCCTACCGCAGAAAAAATCGTCAAGGTGTTGATTCCGCATGAAAAACCTGTCCTGGGCTTAGCCGTATCTAAACAGCATAATTTGATTGCCAGCGGTGGAAATGACGGAATAATTCGGGTCTGGGATATTACTAATTGGGAGTTAAAAGGACAAACCATAACCATCCTGGGTCCTGTCTGGGCATTGGCATTTAATCATGATGGTAAATCGCTCTATTATGGTTCACTCGATGACGAAGTGAAATATTGGAAAATCACCGATAAAGACGATGAAAACCTATGGATAGACCACAAGCCCAGACGCTTTCAGGTTAAAACAGGTTTGCCATTGGGAGAATTACAATTCGCACGCAAGTGTAGTGTCTGTCATACCTTGAACGAAAATGATGCAAATCGCGCTGGACCGACATTGCATAACGTCTTTGGTCGAAAGGCGGGCAGTCTTGCAGGGTATAATTACTCGGACAGTTTGAAGGATTCACCCATTATCTGGGATGAAAAAACCATCGACGAATTATTTGTAGAAGGGCCAGCGAAAGTGGTACCTGGTACTAAAATGCCACTGCAAAAAGTAGCGGATGATAAACAAAGAAAAGCGTTAATTGCTTTTTTAAAGAAAGCGACGCAATAACAACAGAGTAATTAGTTAGCAGTTAGCAGGTTTTTACGATTTCTTATTTACGAATTCTTATTTACGATCTCTTATAACGACTTGAAGACTAAAGTCTTTGCCATCACGACTGCATCTTCACGACCATTATCCGCAGGGTAATAACCTTTTCTTAAACCAATTTCATTATAACCTTCACTTTGGTAAAGATTGATTCCCGCTTTATTCGAGGGCCTGACTTCTAAAAAAACAGTTTCTGCGTCGTGCTTTTCAGCGATAGCTTCTGCTTCTGCAAGTAACTTTCTTCCCCACCCTTTTCCCTGTAATTCTGGGTAAACGCAGATATTCAGGATATGCGCTTCTTTGACCACCGCGGAAATTACGACATGTCCATTGAGCTGTTTACCCTGTTGAAACACCCAGCAAGAATAAGCCTTATTATCGATACAGTCTTTAAAGTTACCCAGAGTCCATGGGTATGGATAAGAGGCAAGCTCCCCCACCATAACCTCTGTCAAATCCTCATGCAGCATGGGGCGAAGGTATTGAAGTTGAGTCGATTGAGTAGATTGTTTCATTCTGTAATCAAACTCATTTTAATCAATCAAACTGATTGCCAGTTTCAAGTCTTCCCAGGCTTTACGCTTATCCGAGGGTTTACTCAATAAGTAACTTGGGTAGTAAGTAACGACAATGTGTATCTTTGTTTCTGGCAAGGTAAATGGTTTGCCCCTTAAACGTGCTAAAGGCTCATCGCTATGTAATATATTCTGCGCTGCCAACTGCCCGACAATGACTATGATTTCTGGCTGCACTTGCTTGATACATTCTTGAAGAATGACGTTGAGTTCTGCTTTCGAGACTTTAGCATCAGTTTCATTCTGCTGTGAATTTCGTAATACGTTGACTAAATAGGCATCGTTTCTCGGGTTTGGAATTCCTACTGCTCGCAGCATGTTTTCCATCAACACACCTTCTTCTCTATTATAAGGCTGCCCGTGTTCGTGCTCTATAAACTCGGGGTTTTGCCCAATAATCATCCACTTAGCGTCTAAACTTCCTTCTGCGTAAACAGTATGTTCGGCGGTTTTATTGAAAATATTGGGGAGGTTTGTTGGTGCTTGCTTAGAGGCTGTTGGCTCAGACTCAAGTGTTTCAGTGATCCGTCTAATGGTTTCACTGGCCGCCTGTGATGCTTCACTAGTTCTAGCTCTCGCGGTTCTGCTTTTGTCTTCTTTTTGCTCCAGATCTTGCAGAATATTTTCTATCGCATTTGAGCCACCAGAAGAATTATCCGCAGTACGTTCTGCAGACTGATTAGGTGCTGCATTAGTTGATGCTGAGCTCGTTGATGCTGAGCGTCCCTCATCAATCAACAATGCTTCATCAATGACTAACTCACGGGAAACCCAAACAGGGATTCCCATGGCATTTAGATAGTTTAATTGTGCAGGACTAGTCATAGATTATGTGTGACATTATTTATAATGCTGTCTGTTAAGCAATGTCTGTTAAACACTATGCTGAGGGTGAGCTCGGCTTTCGTCACTGGCTAACTTGTTCAGTGCATCAAGGTAAGAATAAGCAGACGCTATGACTATATCAGGATCAGACCCATTTCCATAAAACTGGCGCCCTGCTTTCTCAATGCGAACTGTCACTTCACCCTGCGCATCGGTTCCGCTAGTGATGCTATTGACAGAATACAGTTCAAGTGTGCCATGGTCTTCAACAATGGTTTTAATTGCAGAGAATACCGCATCAACTGACCCACCACCTTCTGCTTCGCCAGTGACTTCTTTACCATCGATATTTAACACGACTTTAGCTCTTGGTGTTTCACCCGTTTCAGAGCAGACAAAAGAAGAGACTAGATGGTAACGAGTATGTTCTAAAGCAGCCTGTGATTCAGATGCAATTGCAATTAAGTCTTCATCAAAAATTTCATGCTTGCGATCTGCAACATCCTTAAAACGCGAAAATGCAGCATTTAAAGCTTCTTCATTATCAAGAATGATACCGATCTCTTCTAAACGCGATTTCAAAGCGTTGCGACCTGAGTGTTTACCCAAGACGATTTTATTGTCTGACCAGCCTACATCCTGTGCACGCATGATTTCATAGGTTTCTCTTGATTTAAGAACGCCATCCTGATGAATGCCAGACTCATGTGCAAAAGCATTCTTACCGACAATGGCTTTATTCGGTTGAACAGGAAAACCTGTAACAGAAGACACTAAGCGTGATGCCGGAACGATAAAGGAAGTATCGATATTAGTATGACAATCGAATACATCATGACGGGTACGAATAGCCATTACGATTTCTTCTAAAGACGCATTCCCTGCTCTCTCGCCCAAACCATTGATAGTACATTCAACCTGACGCGCACCATTTAACACCGAAGACAAAGAATTACTTACTGCCAAACCTAAATCATTATGACAATGAACTGAAATAACAGCTTTATCAGCATTGGGGACTGCTTCGATTAAACGACGAATCAAATCACCAAATTGATGCGGAATATTATATCCAACAGTATCAGGGATGTTGATGGTAGTTGCGCCTGCATCGATGGCGGCTTCTACAACACGGCATAAAAAATCGAACTCTGTTCTGCCCGCATCTTCTGCTGAAAACTCAACGTTATCTGTGTATTGGCGCGCTTTTTTAACGGCACGAATAGCTTGCGCGAGTACATCATCCGGCTGCATACGAAGCTTTTCTTTCATATGTATCGGTGATGTCGCAATAAAGGTATGAATACGACCCGAGTTAGCTGGCTTTAGCGCTTCGCCAGCGCGTTCGATATCTGCATCCAACGATCTAGCCAGACCACAGACAGTACTGTCTTTTACAGCAGTAGCCACGGCTTTTACTGACTCAAAATCACCGGGACTGGCAATCGGGAAACCAGCTTCGATAACATCTACACGCATTTGTTCCAGCATTTTGCCTATACGCACCTTTTCTTCCAACGTCATGGAAGCCCCTGGGCTTTGCTCGCCATCGCGCAAAGTTGTATCAAAAACGATCAAACGATCGTTAGAATTAGTATTAGTTGTCATTGGTATTTACTCCATTCTCTGGGCGCGAATAATAACCAATTATAGGTCTAAAGAAGGCTTCAGAGAAAGTTTACAAAAAAATAAATGGAAGTTGCGTTTAGCCTCGCAAAGGCAATTATCAGCTGCCCAAAGGCAGAAGGAGTAACAAACTGAGCAGTAGAAGTGAAACAAGCGTTGCTAACACGATCAAATCCGAAGATTGATTTTTTGTAATTGCCTTGGCTTTTGACGCAATAATGTTATTGGTCTTGGCAAAATGAACTCTATTATGTCGGTGCTTCATGTTTCGAATATAATTTCATTTCTTAATTTATTCAAGCAAATCACATTTAATGATGTGCTTTTACGCATCATCACCCGTTTTTTTATTCTGTGTTTCAGATAAACGCTTCAATGCTTTCCTTCTGGTTTGTAACCAGTTGAAAGGTCCAGATAAGGCATAGATAAAAAACACAAAAAACAGCACTATTGGAGGTGCGACCTGCACTAAAGCAAAGATCAAAATAATGACTAATATCGCCAGATGCGGCACTTTACTTTTCAAGTCAAAGTCTTTGAAACTATTGTATTTAACATTACTTACCATCAATAATCCTGCGAAGATGGTTATCAGCAATGCCGGAATCTGAAGTGCTTTACCCTCAAATTCCAAATCGTGAAGCATCCATACCATTCCTACAACAATCGCTGCAGATGCTGGGCTTGGCAAGCCAATGAAATGTCTTTTATCGACTTCATGTATTTGAGAATTAAAACGAGCCAATCTTAATGCCGCACAAGCCACATAGATAAACGCAGCCATCCAGCCTAGTTTGCCCCACGATACACTCGTGTCTCGCATGAAAATTAATGACCATTGATAGATGACCAATGCAGGTGCTAAACCAAATGAAACCAGATCTGATAGGCTATCGTATTGCTCACCGAATTCGGAAGAAGTATTGGTCCAGCGTGCAACTCTGCCGTCCAGTCCGTCTAGGATCATGGCCACAAAAACAGCGATACAGGCTTTTTCGAATTGACCATTCATCGCAGCTAGAATGGCGAAGAATCCGCTGAATAAAGCCGCTGTAGTGACCAAATTAGGTAAGAGATAAATACCTTTACGTGGAGATGGTTTGGTTGATTCATTCATGGACGCATTCTTACATAGTTTTAGAGAGTGTCACAGAAATCTTACAAATTTTAGGCGAAAAAAAACGGGCACTAGGCCCGTTGAATGTGATCGCTCAAGCGATTTCTTGTTGTTAGCGTCGTCTATAATACCGAGGTTTAGCTGTCTAAAAGCTGAACCACATAATTTATTTATGATTTTTTATTCATTCTAATCTAAATAATAAGGTGAGGCTTTTGCAAACCACTTGTAAAAAAGCATAAGTAACCGCATTTTAAGAAAAACCACAATGAGCAAGTAATCATTAACCAATAAATTTAACGGCGTATTAAATTCTTATGAATAATGAAGTACAAACAAAAAAACCAGAAACAAATATGGAACCACTGCAAAAGCAGGTTCGTATTGTAGGAAACCTTCTTGGCGAGGTTTTGAAAGAACAAGAAGGTGAAGCGATTTTTGATACGGTTGAATACTTAAGAACAGGCTATATCAGCTTGCGTCATAAAGATGATCCACAAAAACGTTTGGATCTCATGGCATATATCGAAACACTTGACGAACACACACTGAAACAAGTGACCCGTGCTTTCAATACCTTTTATGTACTTTCCAATATTGTTGAAGAAGATTATTTGCACCGCGAACGGCGTAACCTCTATAAACAAGACGATCGAAAACTCTGGCAAGGCTCATTCCTGAGAACGGTCGATGAAATTGCAGAATCTGGAATCTCTGCAGAAGATATGCAAAGAATTATCGATGAGTTACGTTACACCCCGGTTTTTACGGCCCACCCTACTGAAGCTCGCCGAAGAACGATGATGACATTACAGCGTCGTATCTTTCTTATAATTGATCAACTGAATAGAGACGAACTCACTTCAGAAGAAAGAGGCTCACTGCAAAACCAGCTCAAATCGCAAATTCAATTATTATGGCGCACTAAAGAAGTCAGGTTAAACAAACCAACGGTAGAAGATGAAGTGCGCTACGGGCTGTTTTATTTTCAGGCAAGCCTGTTTGAAGCAATACCCATGGTTTATCGTTATTTTGAACGAGCAACACGTAAAGTGTATGGCTCTGGAAAAATTAACATACCCAGCCTATTAAAATTCGGTTCCTGGATTGGTGGTGATAGAGATGGCAACCCTTTTGTAACCCCTGCCGTCACTCGAAATGCCATTCGCCTGCATATGCAAGAAGCGCTCAACGAATACCATTGTCGTATTGTGAAACTGCGTAGTATTTTATCTCACGATATAGAATACATAACACCAAGTGCAGAATTTATAACTTCACTGAAAGCGGATGAAGCAGAACTAAAAGAATTTATTTCTAAACGAAAAACCGAACTGTTTGAAAATGAGCCCTATAGACAGAAACTTGACTATATGGCGCATAGATTAAATGCAAACTTTCTCATCGTGAGAAGTTATATCAGTGGAGAAAAAGCTGATATGTCCTCTGGCGCGTTAAAAGGCACCTACAAAGAAGTTACTGAGTTTCTCAATGAGCTCTATTTAATACGCGACTCTCTGATCAGTCACAACGATCAGTATATTGCTAACAGAGAACTTAAAGATTTAATCCGCTTAGTAGAAACCTGTGGTTTCACTTTGTATAAATTAGATCTTCGACAAGAATCAACCGTGCATACACGAACGGTTACCGAAGTGCTTAAGCAATTTACCCCAGATCAGGATTACGAGACATTATCTGAAACACAACGCATTGAAACTCTGGCAAATTTAATATCGCGGGTTAATTTACCAAAACCCAATCCGGAATCACTATCTGCAGAATCTGTCGAGGCATTAGAATTATTTGATACGATGGAGGAAATGCGCGCCGAAACAGGCGATAGCATTTTTGGTACGTATGTCATTTCAATGACGCATACCGCCAGCCATGTTTTAGAAGTGATGTTCCTGGCTAGACTGGCAGGTATCGTTGGCACAGATGCCGATGGCAAACCATTCTGCAATATACAAATCTCCCCGCTATTCGAAACTATTGAAGATTTACGTCACATCAGTGAAGTACTCACCAATCTATTCGAAAACCCTGTGTATATGGAATTACTTAAAGTTTCGGGGAATTTACAGGAAGTCATGCTGGGTTATTCCGACTCATGTAAGGACGGCGGCATCCTCGCGTCGCAATGGAATTTATACAATGCCCAGAAACAGGTTATCGCACTAACAGACTCCTATGGCGTTAAATGCCGTATGTTCCATGGTCGTGGAGGGACTGTAGGACGTGGCGGCGGTCCAACGCATGAAGCGATAATTTCGCAACCGCCTGATACCGTTCATGGTCAAATCAAATTCACCGAGCAAGGTGAAGTCTTATCAAACAAATACAGTAATACCGAAACCGCAGTGTATGAATTGGGTGTGGGAATCACAGGGCTGTTAAAAGCGAGTCAATCTATCGTCAAAAAGCATGGGAAATATGCAGATAATTATCTTCAGGCAATGGCAGATATCGCCGTTTCAGGAGAGCAAAGTTATCGAGACTTGACGGATAACACCGAAGGTTTTCAGGATTATTTCTACGAAAACACACCCGTTACCGAAATTGGGCAGATGAATATCGGATCACGCCCTTCACACCGTAAAACAGATCGCTCTAAAGCGTCTATTCGTGCTATTCCCTGGGTATTTGGCTGGTCACTATCACGACATACGCTACCTGCCTGGTATGGTATTGGAACAGCCCTCGAAACATTCCGTAAAGAACATGGCGAGTTATTGTTAAGAGAAATGTACCAGAAATGGCCATTCTTCAAAGCGTTGTTGAGTAATGTGCAAATGTCTTTATTCAAAGCGCAAATGGATATCGCCAAGGAATATTCAAACCTGTGGAAAGACAAGAAACGCTCAGCCATTATCTACGACAAAATAGCCGCTGAATATCACCTAACCGTTAGAGAATTATTATCCGTTGCACAGATCGATAATCTTCTTCAAGAAACACCATTGTTGCAATATTCACTGGAACGTCGCGAACCATATCTTGATCCATTAAATCATATCCAGATAACGGTACTAGGAAGACACCGGGAATTTATCAGCAAATCCGAAGAAGAATCACCCTGGATTGATGAGCTATTGCTGACAATTAATGCCATTGCAGCGGGAATGCGAAACACAGGATAACGTAATACAGAATGAATAGTTATGAAAAAAACGCCTGTAAGTAGGGGGGTGTGTTTTGGTTTTTGATTATTGGGGTTAGCTAGAAATATTAGTGCTATTAATCATAAATCGAACCACCCTGCTCCAACTGGATAAGCATCAAACGCATTTCAAATTCCAATTGATGATAATCAGGTAGCATGTGTAAACACAGTCGATAGAATGCTTTGTTATGTTCTTTCTCTTTCAAATGGGCTAGCTCGTGCACGACAATCATATTTAACAATGCTTCGGATGATTGCTTAAACACCGCACTAACGCGCAATTCGTTTTTTGCCTTAAGCTTACTCCCTTGTTTGCGCGAGACATAACTGTGCAAACCCAAAGCATTGTGTACCACATGAATTTTGCTGTCATAAATCACCTTGCTCAACGGTGAAGATTTCTTAATATGCTGATTTTTCAGCCCTATTGCATACTCACGTAACTCGTGATCATTATAAATAGTATGTGGCACAGGATGCCGCTGTAATAAAAAATCAGTCAACTTGTCATTAGCCACTAATGACCTAACTTGCCCTACAACTGTAGCGGGATAACTACCAATATATTTTTGAATTGAGGCATCGATCCCCGTAGCTGATGATAATTTAGACATGGTTTACAAAATATCAGAAAGGTATAAATATGACATCATTTCTATTATTAGATATGCCTATTTATAGAAAGAGTTGCATTCATTAGAGATCTTCAAAACTATAGTTAAATTTCCAGCCCTGCCCTTGATTTTTTCCATCAGAGACAAACCAGATTAATACTTTATTACCCCAGCTCACTATTTCTGGAGGGAGTTTAGAACCGCTGATAAGTGCCATGATTTTTCCATTGGTTTTTTCTCCATTGAAGAAATAGAGCTTATCTATTTTTGCCTCTGTATTTAGTTCGGCAAAGTTAAAACGAATCACTTTTCCCTGTGGTGCTGTAATTAACCATTTGCAACTACTATTATAAGAATAATCATCTGCGCCACTGCCATCCTCAAGCACCCCTTCCTTTTTTAAAAATTTAGTGTCACTGCAATATAGTGTCGTGAAATCAATCGGCTCCACTTTATATTCTACAAGCCCTTCTAAGGGTGAATTAGCTTTTAAACGCACCGAAGCTGTAGCCCCGGGAATATAGAAACTGTCTGGCATACTCGCTAGGGAATATTGAAGAAACGCAGGTGAATCTGCGGTTAAACCCTTGTGGACACTGATTACTGCATCACCTGTATCACTTGATAATGAAACTTTTCTAAACCTTATACCTTTAAAACGACCATTAGGTTTGATTGACCATGTACGGGATTGTTGATCCCCACTAATATTTATATTGGAAGTTAAATTTAAATAACCCTGAGGATTAATTAGTCGCTTATTATTTTCATTGTTGTTCTTCAAGCTATCGCAGGCTATTGCTTTAGCCAGATTAACTGCACCTGCCCCGAGCTTATTGCTAAAACGAGGATTAATCGCATCAATCTGATCAGCACTGTTCTTGATACACGCTTTAACCTGCTCCCAGGAATAAGCAGGATTCTGTAACTTTACAATTGCTGCAACAGCAGTGATTATTGCCGATGATTGCGAGGTACCCGTATGTTTTTCGTATCCGCTATCCGTACTAAAACTGGCACTGTAAATATCTTCACCAGGGGCTGAAATATCAACGTATGCACCAAAGTTGGACGGTTTAATCTTTTTATTATCAATATCAAGTGCCGCAACTGATAAGACGCTAGCTTCTGCTGCAGGGTATTGCTTACTATTTGTCGAAAGGTTTCCAGCGGCCGCAACCACTAAAATTCCTTTATCTTTTGCCTGCTTCAGAATTTTTGATTCATGATCCGAAACATGCCCTACTCCCCAAGCTGTAAGGATAATATCGGCGCCTGCATTTATTGCATATTCAATACCTTGATAGCCGTATTTTATATATGGTGTATTCGCTTCATTCTTAATACTTTTAACTGGAATTATCTTTATGTACTTTGGGGCATTATCACCATAAATGGATTCTGTGATTCTGGTAATAATACCGGCTAAATGCGTACCATGATAAAAGTCGAAACGAGTATTTAAAGGCGGTATCACAGAATTATTATTATCAGCCAAATCCCACCCATTGATATCATTTACATAGCCATTCCCATCATCATCCATACCATTTTCGGGGTTTTCCAGTGGATTATTCCAAATATATTTATTGATATCTTTATGAGAAGTTCTAATACCATCATCTACTATGGCAATAAGAATTTTGTTTTTGGGATTTCCACTACCAATCATTTTCGGCAATTTAATTTGCGCTAAATAAGATGATTGTTCAGTTATTTCTTGGGCTTGAACGGTTACCATATTTAATAGCAAACCAATAATTAAAGCGGGAACTAAAGCAATTTGCAGTTGTTTAATCATAAATTCATATAACGCGTAAGTGATACAAAAAGAAGCCTGCTTTGCGCAGGCCTCTACATTTATAATAGTAAAATTTTTATTGAATTGAGATAAGAGTTGATTCAGCACCACCTTTTTCACCCCATACTCTAGGGGAGAGTCCAGGTCCATTACCCGGATGAATGGGTACACGCCCACGAAGATCTGGTAAAGCGAATGAGGTTCTACAATCACCACCATAGGTACAACCAATAATCGAAAACAATGCTGAATGTTGCGATATAGCTAATAGTTGACCATCTGCAAAAGCCCAACCTCTAGGTGCAAAGTTTCCACTAAACATAATTATTTCACCCAAAAGGGGGTCAACTGAACTTCGTGAAGGGAAAACACCTTGCAATGCAATGATATAATTGATTGTGTTAAAAGGTTGCATATTATTCACAGGCTGATCATAGTTTGCAGTATAACTTGGCTTCCCCCCAGCAACATAACTTTCACTAACATTGTCCCAGTACAGCATACTTCCGACTGGAACACCGTTAGTAGGTACTGGATTTGATGCCGTTTTATATGCAGGAGGCGTTAGATCAGAATCCCACACAATAATATCGCCTGTATTAGCGCCATCAGGCAATTCGGTACCAGGCAAACCCTGAGCTCCTTGCGGTCCTTCAGGTCCTGTATCACCTTGTGGTCCTTGTGGTCCAATTGGTCCCACTAAACCCTGAGGCCCTTCTGGCCCGGTATTTCCTATTGGCCCTTGAAGACCAATAGGTCCGGCTACTCCATCTGCACCAGTAGGCCCAGTATCTCCTTTCGGGCCGATAGCACCGGTTAAACCTTGCGGGCCAATCGGACCCTGTGGGCCTGCGGAACCTTCAGCTCCTAAAGCGCCTTTACAATCTAGGACATCAACAACCCCACTACTATCCGTATCTTCGGTTGCTAAATCACCTAAACCGTTACCATTTATATCCCAACATGCAATACCACTAAGGCCTATTGGTCCTTGTGGCCCTTCGACTCCCATAGGCCCAACTGGACCTTGTGGGCCCGTAGCACCAGTATTACCAGCAATTCCCTGAGGTCCTGTTGCGCCTCTTTCCCCAGCAGGACCTGCTACTCCTGTAGCACCAGTGGCACCTTGAGGACCTGTAGCTCCTTGAGGCCCGGTACTACCAGTATCCCCTTTCAGACCTTGTTCACCTTGAGGTCCGGGTATTCCTACCATCTCATTTACGCTGGTACTAAGTACGGTTAGTGATTCTTTATTGGTATCGATAGCACTCGCTAAGTCAGAAAAATTTGTATTCACCTCTGATGCCAGTGCAGGTTGGCCTGCTACAAATGTATGAGTTACCACTGTGCTTTCTGCAAATACTGAATTAGCTCCTACCATTAAAGGTATCGCTAATAAACATGACGTTTTCTTAGATCTTAATTTATACACTTCCAATCTCCCTTGTTATTTATACTTAAAACTTATTTTTATATTCTGTCTTACTGCCAAACGTGGCCGTCATCCCATTTAAAACCCCATTTAGCTTTTTCTTCTAACGTCTCTTGTGAATTTTCATCAACTGAAGTAGAGCTCTTACCGCCACCACATGCTGATAACATTAAAAAAGTCATTAGAACCATAGTTAATTTTACTGCTAAAGATTGATGTTTCCTTATAGACATCATTGGTATATCCCTCATTATTTTTATATTGGAAGTAAAAGAGATAAGCTGCGATTCATCCCATTTACTGCATTTGAAAATCGAATATATTTAGTTATTTTTATATTTTAAAACGTTTCAACGTTTATATTTTTTTACATGTCTCGAAAATAATTATATACGCAAACTAAATTTACAAGCAATTGCTTGAGACAGCATATGTACTCTGCTTTGCTAAATAAGTGAGTTTTTGAATCGAGTAAAAATCAATAAAATTTGATGTAACCACCTGTTTTTTAGTAAAAATTAATGCTCACTATAAACCCCAAAAAACTTAATCAAAAGAATTAAAATTATTTAAATAAACGGTTAACAAAATAGTCCTTTTGTCAGTTTTTGTTTAATTCCACCTAAATAATAACTCGGATAATCAGATTCATTTAAAAAGCGTGCACATGTAAACATGTGTCTTCAAAAGTCTGATTAATGCACAAATGAATTAATAGAGTTAAGGTAGTTATCAATTAAAAATAAATAATAAAAAATGACACCCCCCTACTTTGAGCCACTTTTTTCATCAATTGATTTTCCAATAATTAAAATTGCTTTTCCAGTATGAAAACGATCTGAATTGACATCACTTAACAGGAAAGATAATTTGTATCTGGTTCATAATTGAAACTTTTGCTGTGATTGTCAGCTTTTTTT
This sequence comes from Cocleimonas flava, assembly GCF_004339015.1. GTDB lineage: Bacteria > Pseudomonadota > Gammaproteobacteria > Thiotrichales > Thiotrichaceae > Cocleimonas > Cocleimonas flava. The sequence continues at coordinate 572,354 of NZ_SMFQ01000004.1, forward strand.
CCTATTATGATGGTAGTATCCCTCCTGAAATAAATTTTCAGTTTTTAATCATTAATTCAAGAACACTCTATAAATATGGATAATTCTTTAATAGAACAAGGGTTTAATCTCATGCTTTTTGGCATGGGGACAGTATTTATTTTCCTTACGATACTTATTTTCGCTACCGCGGGCATGTCTAAAACGATATTACGCTGGTTTCCTGAAAAAATTATTGAACCACCTACCCCAAAAAAGAGAGCTACGGCAGCTAGTGGGGCTAGTATTGCTCCTGCTACCTTAAAAATACTTCAAGCAGCCATAGACCAACACCGTAAAGGTAAATAAACGAATTCCCATTTTTTGTTGGGGTAAACGATAACCTAAATGAAATAGTTAAAGCACTATGAGTCAGAAACAAAATACAAGCAACAACCCCAATAAACTTCAAATCACTGATGTGGTTTTACGTGATGGGCATCAATCTTTATTCGCGACTAGAATGAGACTTGCAGACATGTTACCTATTGCTGAAAAGCTAGATAATGTGGGTTATTGGTCAGTTGAAACATGGGGCGGAGCGACGTTTGACTCTTGCATACGCTTCCTCGGTGAAGATCCATGGGATCGTATTCGCCAACTTAAAGCAGCAATGCCTAAAACGCCTCAACAAATGCTGTTTCGTGCTCAAAATATCCTCGGTTACCGTCATTATGCAGACGATGTTGTTAATAAATTCGTAGAACGAGCGGCCGTAAACGGCGTAGATGTTTTCCGTGTTTTTGATGCGATGAATGATACCCGCAATATGGAAACAGCGTTAAAGGCGGTCAAGGAAACAGGTAAGCATGCTCAAGCTACCATGTCTTATACCGTTAGCCCTGTTCATGATCTACAAGGCTGGCTCGATATGGCTAAACGCCTTGAAGACATCGGCAGTGATTCACTCTGTATCAAAGATATGGCGGGATTACTAAAACCTTATGCTGGCTTTGAATTAGTTTCTGAATTAAAGAAGGTTGTTGATTTAGACATCCACGTGCATTGTCACGCCACGACTGGCTTATCTTGCATGACCAATCTTAAATGTGCTGAAGCTGGTGCGGCTCGCGTTGATACGTCAATATCTTCAATGTCGATGACCTACGGCCATTCTTCTACAGAATCAATGGTTGCGACCATGCAAGGCACAGACCGCGATACGGGTCTTGATTTAGTCCTTATTGAAGAAATTTCTGCTTACTTCCGTGAAGTTCGTAAAAAATACGCAAAGTGGGAAGGTTCTTTAAAAGGTATCGATTCACGTATTTTACTGGCTCAAGTTCCTGGTGGCATGCTTACCAATATGGAAGGTCAACTCAAAGAACAAGGTGCTGGCGACAAACTAGACGAAGTATTAGCGGAAATTCCTAGAGTACGAAAGGATCTTGGTTATATTCCACTGGTTACACCAACTTCTCAAATCGTTGGGACACAGGCTGTACTCAATGTATTAACAGGTGAGCGTTATAAAAAGCTTACCGGTGAGGCTGCCGGTGTTCTTCGTGGCGAATATGGCGCAACGCCTTCTAACGTGAATGAAGAGTTACAAAAGGAAGCTTTGGCTGGAGACGAACTAGTCACTTGCCGACCTGCTGATTTACTCGAGTCTGAATTAGATAAGATCAAAGACGAACTTGTCGCAATTGCTAAAGAGAAGTCTATAGAACTTACTGAAGGCGAAGGCTTGATCGATGATGTTCTGACCTATGCTCTATTCCCTCAGGTGGGATTGAAATTCCTTGAAAACAGAAACAACCCTGATGCATTTGAGCCTATCCCAACAGGTAAAGAAGGTTCTACAGTAACATCAGCAACGGGAGAAGAGGTTTACACCGTAACCGTTGATGGCGTTGATCATGTTGTTACCGTTGGCAATGGTGGTGATATCACGGGTGTTGTTCCTACCTCTGGCGGATCTGCTGCAGGCGCATCAGCAGCTGGCGCGGGTGCCGCACCAAGCTCTTCGGAAGGGGAAGGTTTCCCAGCACCGATGGCAGGAAACGTATTTAAGGTTCAGGTCGCTCCGGGAGATCTCGTTGATGAAGGTGATGTAATGATCATTCTTGAGGCAATGAAAATGGAGATTACGGTGATCGCACCTAAGTCCGCTACTGTCGTAGATGTCGCAGTAAAAGAAGGCGACGATGTAGCCCTCGGCGATATATTAGTGACACTGGCCTAGGACTCGCTCATGGAAACTCTATTAAAATTATGGGGCGATTCTGGTATCGCTCAATTACAATTTGGCCAGGCAGCTATGATGCTTGTTGCCTTGGTGTTGCTCTATCTTGCGATTAAAAAGGGGTTTGAACCTCTACTTTTAGTGCCTATCGCTATTGGTACACTTCTGGTTAATGTGCCAGGTGGCGGTTTTGAAGCGGCCCCCGTTTATGATTCGCTTGGACACATGACGAGTCCTGGCGGCATGATGTATTACATCTATAACGTTGGTATCGCCTCAGGTATGTTCCCGCTTATTATCTTTATGGGCGTGGGCGCGATGACTGATTTTGGTCCGCTACTTGCTAATCCTAAAACCTTATTATTAGGCGCTGCAGCTCAGTTCGGCATCTTCGCAACGGTCATCGGCGCAGTAAGCTTAAGCTACTTTGGTATCCTTGATTTTAGTCTGAATGATGCTGCAGCTATTGGTATTATCGGTGGTGCAGATGGCCCAACAGCTATCTTCGTAACCAGTAAACTGGCCCCGGATATTCTCGGACCTGTAGCGGTTGCTGCTTATTCATATATGGCATTGGTTCCGATTATTCAGCCGCCTATTATGCGTGCATTAACCACTGAAAAAGAACGTTCTATTCAAATGGTTCAGTTACGCCATGTAACGAAAACAGAAAAAATCGTATTCCCATTATTACTACTTGGACTTGTCGCAATGGTATTACCTAGCGCGGCTCCTCTTTTAGGGATGTTCTGTTTTGGTAACTTAATGCGTGAAGCGGGCGTGGTAGATCGCTTGAGTGATACTGCTCAAAACTCATTGATCAATATTGTAACAATCTTCCTTGGTCTGGGTGTTGGATCAAAAATGAGCGCAGATAAATTCCTTAACTGGGAAACACTGGGTATTCTTGCATTAGGCGCAGTTGCTTTCTGTATTGGTACTGCTTCGGGTATCTTACTCGCTAAACTGATGAATAAATTCAGCGAGAATCCAATCAACCCGTTGATCGGTTCTGCAGGTGTTTCTGCTGTGCCTATGGCGGCCCGTGTATCGAATAAAGTCGGACTAGAATCAAACCCACACAACCATTTACTTATGCACGCTATGGGACCAAATGTTGCTGGTGTTATTGGATCTGCTATTGCAGCAGGTGTGATGATTAGTATGGTTAGCTAAGCAAAAACACGACTATTACTTCATTTTAATCAGAAGCTAACTTCAACGAATAGCTTCTGATTAAAATGACACCCCCCTACTTTGAGGCAGTTTTTCTGCTGTCTTTTACGCCAAACGCTTAGTTCACTATAGATTTAATCTTAATCTAGTTCTCTCTCTCTCTTTGATTATTGGCTACGCTTTTCCTTTAGTTGTGATGTGATAAGTCGTTTCGTATCGTTTACTTTAATCAGCTTCTCATCCTTTTCTGAATGAACTCCAGTCTTACATAGTGAACTCATATCTAGATAACAATATAAATGATTGTAAAATGAGGTGTTCAACTCAAGTTATCTAACGAAATACAATGCATTTCTTAAGGCAAAAACAGCTATTAGATTGGTGGAATCTCAGAGATGCGAGACTGGATATTTTCAATAAAAAGAGACTGTTGTTTTTGATTAAAGGCACCCCCCTACTTTGGGGCACTTTTTTTACAGGGTTTTACAGAGATTAAAATATCTTTGAATTAATTCATTGTGAGTTTAATTTTGACTAGATGGAGTTCTACATAGCTCTCAATACATGGCTCAATACATGACTAAACACTAACTAATAAACTATTCACTCAGATCATTACCTAGTGAATACTAAGTAATGAGTTTTTAAGAATGATGTGGGTCTACACTCGCATCTGACAACGTCGTTGGTAACAACCGGAAGATTTTCATCCCGATAATCAGGAAACAAATGGCAAGACCTACTCCGCCTATACCTAAAAGATATTCCGGCAAGGTAGCTGAGTATGCATTGAAAACACCATCAGAGAATGTACTACTGGTTTCCGAGTTTGGGAACAACACCAATGGATACGATTGTCCACCAATCAAGATCACATAAATCTGGGCAAGACCGCCAAAAACAGCTAATGCTGCGGCCACAGCCAATGCCATTCTATTATTTCTAAGGAAGGTACACCAAACCAGAAACATAGGTACCAAGCTCCCAAAAAGGATTTGGCCGTACCAGAATAGATTAGAGAACGGACCACCATTAAGGATATAGGACTCAACACCATGATGTTCTGTGGCATAGAGATTGGTTAAGTGCCTCACTAATTCCAGGAAAAATACCAAGGCAATAAAAATCGCCAAGGTATAACGTAAACGATTTAATACGGCATCACCTAATTCACGACCCGTCATTTTGAAACTTGCCATCAGCACTAATGTGTAGATCGCAGTACCATATACGTAGGATGCTACGATAAATAATGGCGCTAGAATTGCGGCATCGTAATACTGTCTCGCAACCAGAAAACCGAAGATTGAGCCAGTACCCATAGTCAGCACAAAGCGCCAGATCATATTGATGATACCAACAGGCTTATACAGTTTTTTAGACGCTTTACTGCGATCCATCATCGTCCATAGATAGACGGCAATAATTGCTATGAAACCGGAATAAAGGATAATGTTCCACGCAAATATCGATTTAAAATTAATATAACCAAATGCCATTTCGATAACATGTCCTATGCTTCCTAAATCAAGCAATAAAACGACCAAACCACCAATCAGTAGCGCTACTGCGAGAAAAGCAGATAAACGCCCTAATGGCTGATATATTTTTTTACCAAAGACCGTACCAACAGTCGCCACGTTAGCAGCACCTGATGCAGCAACGATTAAGAATATCGCAAACACATGAGGCATCCCCCATACGATTTGATTATTCATCCCGGTAACATAATGACCATGATGATGTATGTAGTAAAACGCAGCGATACCAGCCAAAGCCAATAAACCAAAGAAACCCAAAACAGCCCAATAGCCGAGACCACTATTTTTAACTTCACTGAATACGGTATTTGTAGACATTTTATATACCCCAGTAACGCACGCCAGTATTCAACTCGAGATCAGCACGAATCTGCGTTCCACCATATTGTTTTAATACTTTGCTGATTTGGCTGTTTTCGTCGTTTAAATCACCAAATAGCATTGCCTCAGGCGCTGCATCAACACACGCTGGATTCTTTCCTGCATCGACGCGATTAACACACATATTGCAAGATTCAACCGTACCCTTACCACGGGGAGTGCCTGGGCGTTGATCTACCAGAGTTTCATGAACGAAACTTCTGGCTTTGTAAGGACACGCCATCATGCAGTAACGACAACCAATACAGATGTGTTTATTCACCTGGACGATTCCATCTGCACGCTTCATTGATGCACCAGTTGGGCATACATCGACGCAAGGCGCAGTCTCACAATGTTGACACATAACGGGTAAACTCATTGTTTTACCAGTCATTTTTTCTGTGACTTTTACTTTACGTATCCATTGTGCATCTTGTTGATCGTTTGAGTGTTTTTCATCACCCCAACCATGTTCTTTTTTACAGGCTTCAATACAGGCATCACCGCCATCGCTCAGCTTATTAATATCTATCAGCATGCCCCAACGTACTTTATCGCTGATTGGCTCATCGGCAGGTTTAGCCTGCACTTCGCGCAAGAATACACCCGGCGCAATTGTTACAGCTGCTGCTGTTCCTGCTAGGCCAGAGAGGAAATTTCGGCGGTATGAATCTATCTTACTCACTGATCACTCCCTTTTTTAGAGCTCGCTTTATTACTTTGATCTGTTTTCACATCTGAAACTTCATTGGTATCAAAAGTGACGTTTTTAGCCAATGACAGTGTTGCAATTTCATCGCTTACATTTGCCTGGATATAACTTTTAATTTCAGTATGTGCTTTAGAATTATGATAATTCTGTATTGAATTGGATATTGATGTAGTTGGTTGCTTTACAGGGTGATCAACATGACATTCAAAACAATCTAATTTAGCAGCTACATAGCCATGACACGTCGAGCAGAAATGCTCGGGGTTGGTATGCCGTAAAACTTCACCATTATGCTGTTCTGGCACATGACAATTAATGCAGGCATTCAAACTATACTTTTGCGTTCGAATTCCATTGTAGACAGTTTCATCTCGTTTATGCATAAGCTCATCCATGTGATTCTTACGCATGTGAGCTACATGTTTATCGCGGATTTCATCAGAATCAAACTGCTTTGATGCTTTCATCAATGCAGGCGGCTCACTATCACAGGCACTTAAGCTTAGAAGTGTTACCGATAAAAACGATAATAAAACAGCCAAAGGTACTGACTGTTTTAAAAACCGTGTGAATGTAGATTGAATTCTCAACATATTGTTCTCTGAAAATTGCTGATAGCCAGAATTAACCGCCTAGGCCCATTTCAATGTAGCCTGTAGGACAAACATCAGAACAGATATGACAACCAATGCATTTGTTGTAATCAGTATCAACATATCTTCCCGTTGTAGATTGGTCTTTTTTGACTCTGAAGACAGCATCTTGAGGGCAGTAAATAACACAGTTATCGCACTCAAAACACATACCACAACTCATGCAACGTTCCGCTTCATCGACAACTTGTTGCTCTTCAAGTGCGTTCATACGCTCGACAAAGTGACCTAGTACCTGATTCTCATTTGGCACATCTTCAGTACGTTTATTTCGCTCTACATTTTCGAAATGACCCAGGAATAGTTCGCTGGAAGCGACAATTTCATGTTCAGAACGATCATCAAAGTTATGTACTGCAAAATCGTCTTTATCTGTACCACGAAGATCTTCTTCTTTACCCTCTTCATAAGAAACCGGGCTCAAGTTAAATTCTTTTAGTTTGTCTAATAAGTCAAAATGGTGTTTATCGACTTTTGGACGTTTGCTTAACTTTTCTTCGTTATGAACAAGATAGTGATCAATGGTTTCAGCAGCTATTGAAGCCTGTCCGATTGCAGTCGTTAATAAGTGAGGACGAACAATATCACCAGCAACGAAGTGTCCTTCTTTTCCAGGAACCTGATAAAAGTTATCAGCATCGATAGCGTTACGGTCATTACCGTATTCCTCGACACCTTCTAAGTCACCAAACTGTCCGATAGCAGAAACGATAAGATCAGCTTCGATTAACGTCTCTTTACCGCCCTCTTTTGGCTTAGGCATATTGCCTTCCATAACAGCTTCAACCACTTTAAGTCCAATGGCTCTGCCATTTTCGTCAACAACGATTTCAGAAGGCATTACTTCGGTTAAAATTGTGACGCCTTCGATTAGTGCGTCTTGAACTTCATGCTCGGCAGCGGTCATTTGATCCAATGGAAACAATGACGTTAAGGTAACTTCCGCAGGTACTTTATTCGCAGGTTCTGCATCATGCTTCACTTTACCCGTTGCAACATCTTCAGCGTGCTCTGTGTAATTAGCTAATGAACCGATACGACGAGAGACAGAAACCACATCGATAGAAGTATCACCACCACCCACACAAACAACTTTAGGTGCAGTGTATTTCATATCACCAAGATTAAAGGCTTCCAGAAATTTTACTGCCGTAACAGCATTAGGAACTTGATCCCAGTTATCTACAAATAAACCACGACCATTTTTACAACCTAATGCCCAAAGAATGGCATCATATTCACTTTCAAGATCAGCAACCGCCACATCTTTACCAACACGTGTGTTTAGTTTTACTTCAACGCCATCCATATTTGTAATTCGGGCGATTTCAGCATCCATGCTGTCACGTGGTACACGATATCCCGGTATACCGTAACGAGCCATGCCACCCAATTGTGCATGATCGTCAAAAATTGTTGAGTAATGCCCCATTTTTCGTAATTGATACGCTGCCGCCATTCCAGCAACTCCGCCACCAATAATGGCAACTTTCTTACCTGTTGGCGTTGCAGAATCATCGAAAGTTAAACCTGCCGCTGTCGCTTGATCACCAATGTACTGTTCTACAGAGTTGATTCCTACAAACTCGTCAACATCATTTCGGTTACAACCTTCTTCACAAGGTGCAGGACAAACTCTACCCATCATAGAAGGAAATGGATTCGCATCGGTAGAACGACGGAATGCATATTCCTGCATGGTCATGTCACCTGTTGGCTTTTCTATGCCACGGACAATCTGTAGCCAGCCACGGATATCTTCACCAGAAGGACAACTTCCCTGACATGGTGGAGTTTTCTGAATATAGGTAGGACATTTATACGATGTATCTTCCTGGAAGATATGGTCTCCCATGCTGCTCCACGTATCATCGCCATCATCGTAACGACGAAATGTGTGGGTCTGTGCCAATTTCTTATCATCAGGTGAAGTTGCCATGCTTATATCTCCATTACTCTATCCAGAAAATTCTAGATAATTTAATTTCTAAAACGCTGTTAAAGATTTTCAACTCTTAATAGTCAAAAATAGCGTAATTTACTTATCGCTAGTTTCTTTCTCAGCTTCTTCGGATTCTTTTGCTGCCTTTTCTGCCGCTGCTTTTTCTCTTGCAGCTGCCCACTCTGCCTCTTCAGCAGCTTCTTTTGCTTCTATTTCTTCTTCAGTAAGTTGGCCCGTCAAGAAAATCGCGTTACTCACTAACTGATGCACACTGACAATCATATCCATACTGAATCCATAGTAAGGAACGACCTTTGTGAATTGGGACTTACAAATAGCGCAGATCGCCGCCATGTGAGTTACCTGATGCTTATCAGTAACATGTTTAAGTGCTTCCATTCTTGGCTGCGCACCTTTAATACGAATATCCATCAGATCATCAGTCAGGATTCCGCCACCGCCGCCACAACAGAATGTTGCGTCATGAATTGTGTCCGCCGGCATATCTACAAAGTTATTACAAACTGCTCTAATCACATTACGGGGAATATCGAACTGACCACCGGGTTTTGCTCCCATACGACTACCACGTGCAATATTACAAGAGTCATGAAAAGTCAGAACCATGTCGTCATTCTTTGACTTATCAATATTCAGCTTACCGGCCGCTAATGCAGGCTCAGTAATTTCTAATACGTGTTGTGGAATTGGGTAATTCTGATCAAGAAAATCAAAGGGTCCAGCTAGTGTATTTAAGAAGCTATACGCCACACGCCACGCGTGACCGCATTCGCCAAATACAATACGTTTAACACCCAAGTCTTGAGCTGCCTTACGAATACGCAGAGATATTTTACGCATATTCTCGTAACTGCCGATAAACATCCCGAAGTTAGCACCTTCAGATGCATAAGAGCTTAATGTCCAATCGAGTCCTAGCTCATGAAATACTTTTGCATAACCCATCAAACCATCAACATGGGGTTCTGCAAAGAAATCAGCTGAAGGGGTAATTAGAAGTATTTCTGCGCCTTTTTTATCCAAAGGTAATTTAACTTCGACGCCTGTTTCATCGTAAATATCCTCTTCCAGACCTTCTAAGGTATCAGCTAATGCTGCTTCTGGTAGACCAAGATTATTACCAATCTTATTAAGCTTACCCATGATCTCAGTACAGTACTTCTGCCCCATACCAATATGATCAAGAATCTCACGCGCTGCCATTGATATTTCAGCAGTATCGATACCATAAGGACAAAAAACCGAGCAACGACGACATTGTGAACACTGGTGATAGTAGTTATACCAATCTTTAACCACATCTTCGTCTAGTTCAGCCGCACCAACAAATCCGGGCATACCCATTTTGCCGAAAAACTTACCAGCAAAGGTAAAGTAACGACGATACACTTTGCGCAATAAATCTTGTCTGGCGACGGGCATGTTCTTAGGATCTGTTGTTCCTAAGTAGTAATGACACTTATCTGTGCACGCACCACACTTTACACAAATGTCTAAAAATACCTGAAGCGATCGGTAGCGCCCCTTTAGGTCCGCCATTTTGTCTAGCGCACGCTCTTTCCAATTCTCAACTAAGGTATCAGTATTTCCGTATGCAGAAACATCTTCAGGCATATTGAAGTCTGTTGGAAAATGCATTGCATCCTGAAATTCAGGTTTAGAAACCCAGGGCCCATGAGATTTCATTGCATCAGGCTGCAAAGCTGGCACATCTACTATGCCATCTTCACCGGTTATTTCAGGAACATCATAATCAGCCACAATGATTCTCCCATACTTTATTCTCGATTTCAGACACCAATTTGCTGCTTAGTTTCAGGTTTATTAGCATCGTTTAATCCAACTCATCCAGGAACATTTTATTTTGCTTTTCTAACTCTTCAGCCCACGGAGCTACATGTCGTTTTTCACGCGGGTTATCTACTTGATTTCGAGTAGGACTAAAGAAAATACCAGGCGCATGCAATAATTTACTGATTGGAAAAATCAGCATCAAAATGGCGACTAGCCCTAAATGTAATAGTAATAGCCCATCAGTAGGAAGCGGTTGCCAATCGAAGGTAATTAGCCCTCTAAAGAATGCTTTAACCATTACTATGTCAGTATGACTAACAAAGGACATTAGCAAACCTGAAATACCAATCATGATTAGCAATAACAGCATGGCGATGTCAGAAGGTGCTGAAATATAACGAACGCGGTCGATAAAAAGTCGACGGGCTAATAAACCTAACAAACCAATGATAAACAGGAATCCAGCATACTTACCAAACGGCTGCATAAACTGAACGAAACCCCAAATTGGTTCTTGCACGTATCTGAAGTGGCGAATCACAATCAGCAACATTGCATAGTGAAACAGAAAACCCAATGCCCACAACAATTTGTCCGAACGGAAGAGACTCTTAAATAAGAATACTTCTTGCATCATTCGAATCACTACCCCACCCTGTGTGACAGGTGCTGGCGTTGTAGGGATTTTGAGTGGTGCTGGGACTTTAGCGTATATTCGGATTTTATTTGCAACACCTAGTACCAATACAAGTGTCGCAGCCCAAAATAATACGGCATAAATAACACCAATGGTCATTTGCACTATGTAGCTCCTAAAATTCTTCTATCTCTATAACTTATTGTAATTCTTAATTTTTTATACTTTACTTCTTTTTCTAAAACTCACAAAAGTACTCGGGACTTATAAAAAAGACCAACTTTGATGAGTTTGAGAAAAAGAATTCGGAGATATTACGCTCCGAAATCTTTCAGACTACGTTATAAGCTCTGGGCTTACACACAACCCGTAGGCTTTGGAAGACCAGCATACTTACACGCTTGCTTACCAGGACCGTATGGGAATAAAGAGTAAAGGTACTTAGAGTTGCCTTTGTCTTTGCCTAAACGTTTACCAACAGCTTTTGTTAGAACACGAACTGCAGGAGCAATTTGATACTCTTCGTAATATTCACGAAGGAAGTTAATGATATCCCAGTGCTCATCTGTTAATTCTACGTCTTCACCTGATGCTAATGCTTTAGCAATTTCTGGCGTCCAAGCACTAAGGTCAACTAAATAACCTTCTTCATCTAATTCAATTGATTGACCATCTAATTCGAGTGCCATGTGAGCTCTCCTCTTGTTTATATACAAAAAATATAAAAATAAAAAATATCAGCTAAAAATCGTATTTCAGGTCACTTGGAAAATCCAAGTTAATGTCATACAGGTTATAGCCAGCTTTGTGTCGTCTCGTTTTCTACGGTCAAGTCGACAAAACCTGCATAATCAACAGCTTTAATACCATCGATCATACGATCTTCACTTAAACCACGTGCTGCAAGATCACCACCTAAAACATACACTGACTTATCTGCCAATGCTGCCTTAAGTTTCTCAGAAAATGATGTTCCATCGATTGCACCAACGGTGGCATCTTCGATCATCAAAATTGAGTCACCTGCTTTAGCATGATTTAAACAACTTCTAAAAGCCACCTTTTCAAACGGTGACTTGTTTACAATATGTAGCATTGCCATTCTAGTATTCTCCGTTAGGTGATTAGAAGCTAAGAGTAACTTCTTGTTCGGCCATAACATCAGCCATTTCAGAACGACTTACCATGATAATTGATGGCTTTTCTGTCCAATCCTCATCTTCGTCTTCCCAAACAAGATCCATAAGATCATCTTGAGTTAAACCACGTTCTTCCAAAGACTCTTTCTCGACATAAAGCTTATTCACTTCATAGTCTCCTAGAGCTTTATAAGTATTAGAGAAGTTCTTTTGCCCAATACCTGTTGTGTCTTGACCCTTAGTGATCTGATAAACACCGTCATCTATAAAAGCAAGTGAAACATCTTGCTCGAATGCTGCAGATATCAACACAACTTCCAGTGACTCTAGCGCATAAGCTGTACCGTAAGGCGCTTTACGATTAACAAACATGAATTTCTTAGTAGCCATTTCGTTTAATCTCCAAATACAACAGTGCGATCAGCTTCAATTCCACCTTCGATCAATTGACCCAAACCAGAAATACGGAAGCCTTCAATTATATTGTTAGCATCCAAGCCCTGTCGCTTGGCTTCATCTTCATCCATGATGCCGCGTCGTTGTGCAGCAGCAATACAGATCACCAAATCAAGATCGTGCTCTTTTGCAAGCTCTGACCACTCTTTCTGGATCAAACGATCATCTGCCGGCGGAACACTTAAACGTGTGCCGTTGTTTACGCCATCGTGATAAAAGAAGATTCGAAAAATTTCGTGCCCTTGCGCCAATACTGCGCGAGCGAACTGAAGTGCCGAATCAGCAGACTGATGCTGATAAGGCCCTTCGTTAACCATAATTGTAAATTTCATCTATAAATCCTAATTGATAACTATGTAAAAACGATCTAGAAACGAATGTGCGTAGACGAATTCAAATTCGCACGCGCTCCGCGCCAGTTATCAATGTGGTACTTAGTGAAAGGCAAACCTGTCACTTCAAAGAAACGCGGCCATCCGATACGCTCAACCCATTCGTTGATACGTTCCCAATCACGAGCGCCTTCTTTGTAGCTCTCAAGAATCTTCTTAACTACTGCAGTCGCTTCAGGCCAGCGTGGTGGATTATTTGGAATACCAGCCGCAACTAAACGTTGGAATGTTGGCTTACCACGAGCATTAGAGTGATTACCACCGATCCAGATTGCAAGCTGAGTAAACTCATGATCATTAATCTGCATCGGAGGACATGGCGGGTAACAAGCACCACAACAAATACACTTTTTCTCATCCACTTCCAGCGAAGGCTTACCGTCAACCATGGCAGGACGAATCGCCGCAACAGGACAACGAGCAACAACCGATGGACGTTCACACACGTTACCTACAAGAGAGTGATCTATCTTAGGTGGCTTAGTGTGTTGTACATTGATCGCGATATCACCTTGACCACCACAATTGATTTGACAACATGAAGTCGTGATATGAACACGGTTAGGCATATTCCAGTTTGTGAATTCGTCGTATAACTCATCCATCATCGATTTAACAACGCCCGATGCATCAGTACCAGGAATATCACAATGCAACCAACCCTGTGTATGCGAGATCGAAGCAACCGAGTTACGTGTACCACCTACTGCGTAACCTTTATCTTTTAAGGCATCCACTAGTGGCTGAACTTTTTCTTCGTGATCGGTATAGAATTCGATATTACTACGAATAGTGAAACGTACGTGCCCGTCTGCATATTCATCAGCGATATCCATAAGATCGCGCAGAGTGAACACATCAAGGATACGTTGAGTACCCGCTTTTACTGTATAGAGTTTGTCACCATTCTTAGCGACATGGACCATTACGCCTGGCTGCGTATCTTCGTGATAATCCCACATACCGAAGTTACGACGCATTGTCGGGTGCATATATTGAAAGCCATCAGGACAACCTGATTCTATCGGTTCACGCATCTGTGGTTTTGACATGGTTTTGCTCCTAAAATCTGTTAATTAGACGAGATATAAACTACATCTCGCCAATTAGTCATTCATTCTGTAATAAGGTTAGAGTTAAACAGCTACTAGCTAGCAGCTTTCTCTTCACGCTTGCGGTTAAACCACTCTTCAGCAGCCTCATCCCAACCATCTGTTCGCACATAAGATACGTTTCGTGGTTGCGCAATCATGTTTGGATCTGGATCAACGCCAATACCTTCTAGGAAATTAACTAAGCCAATACGCTCAATCATCTCACCTGTACGCTCATGCTCAAGACCATTCTCAGCCCAGAAATCAATGATCTCTTCAGCAAGCTCAACAATCTGCTCATAATCTTCTGCAGTTTCCAGCTTCATGAATGGAACTAGCACTGTTCCCATCAAGTCACCAATCTTCAGCGTACGCTTACCACCACAAAGAATCGTTACACCTTTGTCATCGCCAGGACTGATAGCCTTGGGCACAACATTCATACAATGCATAGAACGTACACAGTTGCTCTCATCGGCGATTAATGAATTATCTTCACCTAGTGAAAGTGATTTTGAATGACAACGTGAAATAACGTTATCCATCACATACTCAACACCTTTGTCAGCAACAAATGCTTTCCAATGGTCCTGATTGATTTTCTTGTGATCTCTCCAGGTACCGATAACAGCAAAATCAGCACGCTCGATAGCATTTTGACAATCGTTAGGACAACCCGAAACTTTAAATTTGAATTTATAAGGAAGCGCTGGACGGTGAACATCGTCAGTAAAGTTATTCACTAGATGACGGTGAACCGCGTGCTCGTTAGCACAAGATTGCTCACAACGTGCTGCACCCACACATGACATCGCTGTACGTACACAGGGACCCGCTCCACCAAGATCCCAACCATAGTCGTTGATCTCATCAAAGAAGTGCTGAAAACTATCATTATCAGCACCGATAAACATGATATTACCTGTCTGACCGTGAAAAGTCTGAAGGCCTGAACCCCATTTTTCCCAACTGTCTGCAAGCTTGCGCATCATGTCAGTTGTGTAGTAGTTACCCGGAGTTGGCTGCACACGTAATGTATGAAACTCTCTAGACTCAGGGAATTTATCCCCTACTTCAGAGAAACGAGGAATAATACCGCCGCCATATCCGAATACCGAGATCGTGCCACCTTTCCAGTAACCCATCTTGGTCTCGTATGAATGCTCAAGCTGACCGAGTAATCCGTTCGTTACATTATTGATACGCTCATCAGGGTGATTGTCACGTAGGTTTTTAATGCCACTGATGAAGCTTGGCCAAGGACCATCTTCTAAAACGTCTAGCATCGGCGTAGGATACTTCTTAATATCAGCCATTATTGCCTCCTCATAATTTTGATTATCTAACAGAGAATAAAAACACTCTGTCACTCAATTTAAGCCGCACTACACCGTCTTTGATATTGGTATATTTACGATATAAGCATATTCTAATAGTTAAGCGCTGATATAAGAATCTCACCCATGGGATGCTATGAAATAATTATCCTATCCCTTAGTGGGTAGGTGTTTTTTTCGACGAAATTTGCGTTAATACAAATGAGTCCTAGAAAAGCAGTAAAGAATATTCGAATATGCTTAAATAGCAAGTAAATATTGCGATAACTCAAGAGCAAATAAACCGGTAAAACTATGCCTTCACCCTTTTCCTTAGCCAATCAAGAAAGTTATCTACGCTGGAGAGATGCCAAGCTTGCAAGGGTTGAAAGTGCTTATCAAAAGTCACCCCCCCACTTTCAGGGCATTATTCAAAATGGTCTTTCGCCTACTGAGAATGAATTAAATAACATCATCAAACAATGCAATGATTATTGTCTCTCTCTGTATCAAATCAGAGACCATGAAAGCTACGATATCAAGCAGACGAAACGTATGATTTTGTCACTTGCCAATAAATTGGGACTTTCACAATTAGATGGCAATATCTGTGCTGACGAAGATAGCCTAACCTCAATCACACAGACAAGCCGAGCGGGTCAACACGAGTACATTCCCTATTCCACAAAACGACTAAGCTGGCACACAGACGGATACTATAATTTACCGCAGAACACCATACATTCGATGCTATTGCATTGTGCTCGACAAGCCGAAGAAGGCGGCGAGTCCAAATTTATGGATCACGAAATTGCTTATATATTGCTGCGTGATGAGAACCCCGACTATATCGAAGCCTTAATGCAGAAAGATGTTCTAACCATTCCCGCCAATATACAAAATGGAAAGGAAATCAGAGCAGCGCAAACAGGTCCGGTTTTTTCATTGAATACTCAAGGGCAGTTACACATGCGTTACTCGGCTCGTAAAAGAAATATTGAATGGAAGCAAGATGCCACCACACTAGATGCTGTGGGATTTATAGAAAAAATGTTTGAAAGTGAGTCAAAATACATCATTAAACATAGATTAAAATCGGGAGAAGGAATCATTTGTCGAAACGTGCTTCATTGCCGTACGGCTTATGTGGATTCTGATCATCCAGAGGAAAAACGTTTACTCTTTCGTGGTCGTTTTTATGACGAACTACCGCTTATAGATGCAAGCAAACACTTATAAAAGCAACCATATTTATTAATTAGAACAAGGTATACACTATGCTATCACTCAGTGAATTACTGCTAAAAGAAAGCGATAACATATCCAATTTTGAAGAACTAAAAAGCTGCATCCAAAAAACGGCAATAGAAACTCGCGAGCTACATTTTCAGGTGGATATCGAGCCGCCAGCTTATGATGATCGTCCTAGTGACTGGCACGATCAACTCAATCTAGCGTTTGAATCTGCACGCTAAAAACTTGCAATCTAGAGAGATTAGAAATGTTCTGGGAAGAAGATGAAGATAAAACATTACCCTATCAAGCGCCTGATGACGTAATTGATATGGTGTTTGCGATGCAAAGCAAAACGCTTCCCTTAAATCATGCCTGGCCATTATCGAGAGAGATTATTAAACACCTGCCATGGCTCACAGACTATGACTTTGCAGGTATCCATCAAATCCATGTCGCCGAAAGCAATAACGGCTGGATGCGCCCAGAGGATGATGAAATAGGCGCTGTGCTATATCCCTCAAAAAGAACCAAACTCACAATCCGGATCCCCTTAGAAAAATATGACGAAGCAAGCAATATCATAGGGCAAACGCTGAATATCGATGGCCATGAACTCGTTGTTGGCAAAGCAAAAAAGAAAATATTTACCAATGTCGGCGTACTCTTCGCACGTTACGTTTTGTGCGAACCTAACGAAGATGAAAACACCTTTCTCACCCGAATGGCTGCTGAAATCAACACTAAAACCGGCTTTAAAGTGAAGAAAATGCTCTGCGGAAAAAGCCATAACATTACAACGCCAGACCTTGATTTACATACCAAACATCTCATGATTGCTGACTTAGACAGCGATACCTCTATCAAAATTCAGCAACTAGGTTTAGGTGGCTCAAGAGAATTAGGATGCGGTTTATTCTTGCCACATAAAAGCATCAAGACGTTAAAACCCACCGAATAATTGTGTAGCTACACCCCGACTTTGAATAATATTACGTCTTTTATAAACGTAGCTTGAAATGGAATCTGAGTACTTTTCACAGCTTGTACTACTATTAGTTAATCCTTTATTTTAAAAAACCTGTAAACGCTCACCTCCTCAATGGAGTTCAAAATGCAAATCGAAAAACTCGATCACGTCAATATACGAACCACTCAACTTGATAACATGATCAATTGGTATAGTCATGTTCTAGGCATGAAAACCGGAGATCGACCTAACTTTCCTTTCCCTGGAGCCTGGCTGTATTCAAACGACACCGTGATGGTGCATTTAATTGGTATTGATGGCCCAGAAGGTATTGGCTCTGAAGCTTACTTAAAACTGGAGCATTTTGCGTTTAGCGCCTCAGGACTCAATGAATTTGAAGCACGATTAAATGAATTGAAGGAAGAATACCGTCGCGTTGACCTATCTGCAGTAAACTTAGTACAAATCAATATCTGGGACCCTGACGGAAATCATATACATGTGGATTTTGCTGCAGACGAGTAGAGATCAACATAGCTAATAACTGACTAAACGAGTTTACTCGGTATCATCTTTATTTTTATCTTTATTTTTTTAGCTATTCAACAAACAATAGTCACCCCCCTACTTACAGCGAGTTTTTTTAGTCTGATAAAAAAAAGCGGTAAAAACGCTCACTTATGTAAAATCTGTCTTGAAGTGATTACGACCTAAATCTGCCTACTTTTTACCCAATATAGCACTCCCAATAAAATCAGCGATTCCATCTGAAAAAGTGAATTTATCAGCAAGCTTAATTAGCAACCGCTCATCAGCGAAAACTACCAAAAATGAACCTAGGGTGTATAAATAAGTTCGTGAATGGCTAACCGCTGATGCTTACTCACGATTCACTCTAATATAATAAACATAAAATAGGGGCAATACATGGCTGCAATTCACACCGTTTTAATCGCTGATGATTCAGATACACAACTATTGCATTTGAAATCGATTCTGGAAGCCGCTGGTTACCAAACAATTACTGCAAATTCAGGAAACGAAGCAATCTCATTGAGCCAGACATTATCTCCGGATGCAATTATGCTAGATATTGTGATGGAAGATGGTGACGGTTATAAAGCGTGTCGCACGATTAAAAAGAACCCGGAAACAATCAACACACCTATCATTATGGTGTCCAGTAAATCAAACCCGGTTGATAAACAATGGGCGCGACAATTAGGCGCGACAGATTACATCGTAAAGCCCTATGAAAACTCTGAAGTTTTGGAAAAATTACAGGCTATTTAATTAAAATCACAGACATACTCAATAACTAAAAATAACAATAAACGACGCTTTTAATTCAGTACTTTTCGTATGATAACTTTTGAGCAATTTGGAGCAATAAGTGACCACACTTGAGATTGAAAACAACCTAGAAAATGAAGTAGAAATGGGAGCAGTTACTCAGTTAGAAACATCTCTAACAAATAGCGCATTCTATGACACAAATACATTCACTAAACACAGTGACGAATCATTTTCTGCAACGCTTCAAAAAGCCATTGATTTTAGTACCAATACGTCACAAAACGGACATGAAGATGCCGAATTAAACGATAAGCAATTTTATTATTCAAGCGGCTCAAACTACTTCCTTTTAGAAAAAAACTTAAAGGCGGAAACAATAAAAAACATGCCTATCAACCAGATTCCTTTTACACCTAACTGGTTTATGGGAATCGTAAATATACGCGGGATAATTATGCCCGTTATCAATATACAGCAGTTTGTCAATTTTCAAACTAATGCTGTGAGTCAAGATAACAGTGACTCAGATGAAACACAGCAAAATGAAAGTTATCTTTTAAAACTTGAACATCAAAATCATTCGCCGATTGTGTTCAAAGTAGATAGCCTTCCTAGACAGATCAGTATTAATAAGCTTAAGAAAAGAACCAAAATAAACAATAAACCTGCGTGGATGTTAAATACGTTAGACAATGATACAAACTCGATCATTGAGATAGATCACCATCAATTATTGAGTCAGATAAAAGAGTTTAGCTAGATTCAATTAAATAAAAATAAAATAATAAATGCGTAAAACGCGTCTAAAACAACAATAAAAAATAAAGGAAAAACCATGTTAAATAGACTATCCATCGGTATGAGAATGCTAGTATTCATCATGCTGCCAGTTATCATATTCTTCGTGATTGGGATTATTTCTTTAAATGGTATTGACCAGGATCATCGCGCATTAAAAACGGGCGACCAAAACCTAAAGACGGTTTTAGCGTCATCTAACGTCAACTACAATATCAATCAACATTACAGCCTACTCCTATCGAATATAAACATGGGATTTATTCCATGGTCTGAAGGTGAATCTAAAACCAGAAAAGGCATTCAGACTATTCAATCTAGCTTCTCAAAGTTTAATAGTGCGCTTTCTTCAGAAGAAAAAAGAACACCCGAAGTTAAAGAGCTTTTCAACGCACAGGACGATCTAATCGCAGGTTACGTATCGATCAAGAAATTCTTTAGCGATGGTTACGGTGAAGCAGAAAAAATTGCTTTGAATAACTACGCTCAAACCAAGATGCTCCCTCTTGCGAAAACTGTGGAAGACAAAATCAACAGTATTGTTGATGAAAAATTTGCTGAAACATCGGCCATAAGTAGCACCGCATTAGAACAAGCCGGCTTTACGCGTAACAACGTACTTATCGCTTTATTTAGTGGCGTATTAGTTATGATCATTTTTGGTAATTTGATCATGCAATCAATCACCATCCCGACTAAGAACCTGACAGACGTTGTTCATCGTTTAGCGTCTGGTGAATACGATGCCCGTGTAACCACACGAGGTAAGGATGAATTCTTTAGTTTAGGTACTGCATTCAACTCTCTACTTGATGACCGTGCTGTCACACTTAACACCATTGACTCAGAGCATAAGGAATTAAACCAATCAGTATTTGGTCTTCTGCAAGCCGTTGCTGAGTTAAGTGAACGTAACCTAACGATCCGCGCCAACGTAACAGAAGATGCAACAGGTCCTGTAGCGGATGCGATCAACTTACTTGCTGAAGAAACTTCAGCGACACTTTTCGAAGTTCGTAATGTTGCCACAGAAGTTAACGAAACGTCGCAGAAGGTAAATACTCACTTAATGTCGGTAAATAAACTCGCTATGAAAGAGCAGGAACGTGCGATAGAAACAACCGATCAAATGAATAAAATGTTACTACGTCTAGATTCCATTGCAGAGTCTGCTGCGGCCACCAACACCATGGCTGACAATACCTCTATTTCAACTAAGAGAGCGCATGAGTCAGTATCAGACACGCTAAACGGAATGTCCGTCATCCGTGAAACCGTTCAAGAAACGGGGAAACGTATTAAACAATTGGGTGAGCGTTCTCAAGAAATCTCTCATGTTATTGAAATCATCAACACCATCGCTGAAAGAACAACAGTATTGGCACTTAATGCCAGTATGCAGGCAGTTGCAGCTGGTGATGCAGGACGTGGCTTCTCTGTTATCGCGGAAGAAATTCAGCGACTGGCAGAAAGTTCTCGTGAATCTACCAGCCAGATTTCAACATTGGTACGAAACATTCAGCAAGAAACCAATACCACCATTGCCACCATGGACCAGACTATCGAGCAAGTAATCGACGGATCAACAAAAGCCGAAGATGCTGCAGAGCAGATGAAACGCGTACTTGAGACGACTTCTGAGCTTGTACATTCGGTTGACCAGATCGCCATCGCATCTAAAGATCAGGTGAGTATCAGTGAGGGCCTTAAACACAAAGCTGAAGGTATTCTTAAATCTACCCAATCTACCGGACAAGAATTACTGTCGTTAACAGGTTTGAGCCGCAATATGGCCGAATATGCACAACAACTCGTGAAGTCTGTAAATGTCTTTAAGATTGACGAAGAAGACTCCGCCAAAACTATACATAACGCAAAAGTATAAGGTTTAGTTAAGGAACTCATGGAAATGACTGATATGACTGACACCATAGAAAAACAGCAATTAATTGCTGATGAGCTTGAAGATATCGTACTTGTTTTTTCCATGCTGGAAAAAAACAACCTTACACAATCGTTGCAAACCGTAGAAAAGGGTTTGGAGCGCATTGACGCTATTTCTCAAGAGCACGATGCCGTTGCCTTAAGAGTAATCTCTCACTGGATGGGGATGAATCTTGAATTAAACGATGATACCCATGAGCAGATCACAACGTTACTCAGGGAAGATCATTTTTCTATATGGATTGATATTTTAGCGTCAGTGTTACGTCACTATGACCCTGTATTACTTCCTCAATTACACCAGAGTTTAACCTCTCCACCATGGCTCATTAAGCCATCAGCTCCCCTGCTAAAAAGTATTGCCATATGGATTGAGGAAGGTCGCGCCCCCTCTCAAGACGTTGATGTAAAGTCGCAGTTAGAAGCAGAAACATCAACAGATGTTTTAACTGAGACATCAAAGAAACAACCGACCAAAGAGACCAAAGACGAAAGTTCAGATGAGGTATTTATAGATACCCTGGAAGAGGAGTTTCTTCAAAAACATGTCTTTGAAGAAGTAGACCTGTCGATATTACATAAAAATTACAACCACAACACGGCAGCAATTCTAAAGGAATTAAAAGAACACCCTGATTTTAAAGTATCGCTGATTGAGATAGATAAAACGGGCTTGTCTGATACTCCCCCGATCAATGAAAACAGCACTGTTCCAGAATCAGATAACAACGATGAGATGGATTTTCCTGGTTTTGACGACAATGATCGATCTGACTTTGCCTTAGAAGTTGACGATATTGTAATGAATCTCTCAGCGAGTTCTTCAACATCAACCAAACCTTTAGAAGATATTGATTCTTATCTAAAAGAATTATCACGTTTGACACAACTTGCTGAAATTTCAAATTATGAAGGTGTATCAAATGCATCAAACTGGTGTCAAAAAAACATTCGTTTATTTAAAGAAAATCAAAATGGAATCAATGAGCATTTCGTGAAGTCAGGTGAATGTTGGACCTGGATTGAGTTGCTAAACATCAGCATGAGTGATTCTGATGAAACCATTCACTTAAATAATCTAACAATAGAATTAAATCGAAAAGAATGGTTGGAGTCATTTGAGGAAGAAGATCTAGAGAGACTGCTGATAGATATAAATCAAAATACTGAAGACCATACTCATCAATATGACTTAAATAACGACTTTGATCAGACCCTTAATAGTAATGATGATAATGATTTCAACTCGTTACAGACTAACAATGATCTTGAATTTCCTTTATTTGAAATACCCGAATTACTTGATTCCGCAGTAGTCACAGATCTAGTTTCAGAAATTCCTCTTTTTGACAATAACGCTGATGATGGCTCCGGAAAAAGCTATGAGACATCAGGATTAGAAACGAGCTGGAATGACGATATTCATCCTGAGTTGCTATCTGTTTATTTAGCGGAAACACCAGACCAAATTACCAAACTCACCCCCCTACTTTCAGCCATTAGCGAAAACAAAGCTGACAATGATGAAAAATATACGGCAGCCAGATTGGCGCATACCATTAAGGGTGGAAGCGCTGTTGTAGGTATCAACGCACTCTCTGAATATGCACACCGACTAGAAACATTACTGGATTTTTCTGTAGAGCACCCGTTACCAGACGAACTGTTGTCGATATTACCTGACACTGCAAACTGCTTAGAACACTTATTTGATGCGATTCAAAGCAAGCAAAAAGAACCTCAAGAATTTTTAGGTATTTATAATAAATTATCATATTTTGTTGATCATCTTGAAGATTACCAAACTGATGACGACACGTCACAACAAGACATAAGTAATCAAGAAGAAGAGCTTGAAGCATTAAATATCAATGATTTACCAGATTTCATTCAATCTCAGAATTCCTTAAATGATTCACTCGAAACTGAGATTTTTAAAGGTTTGGCCGATGAATCTGAAGAAGCATTAGAAGATGCCATTCTGAAAAATGAACAGGCATTTTTTGATGAAAGCACCAATGCAAATAATCAAGAAGACGCTACAAGTAATTATGAAATAATTACATCAGCCGCACATTCCCTCGAAGAGATAAGACTCCCTGACGAAATCCCTAACGCTTTAGAAAAAATAGATAACTTCGTTGATGATAAGCAGAACAACGATTTTGGCAACCTCGATCATTTCGATATCGCAGATGACAGCAATGACATCACGGTCGAGATAGATGACATTGTTATGACCTTGGCGAGTATTACAGCAAACTCGGAAGATGTTTTCCAAAACATCGAAAAATACAATCTCGAGTTAGATCGTTTTGAAATGCTGGCTGAAATTTCGGGCTATCCTGAACTTGCAAAATTAAGCCAGTGGTGTCAAAGCAACTTATTTGAATTCACAAATATTCAAACAGAATCAAGCGAACAATTTATCTCTACAGGTGAATGCTGGGCATGGTTAGAGCATCTTGGAATCTGCCTTAATGATCCAGAAGACCCCTCGAATCTATCATTTCTTACAGCCGAGCTGATACGCGAAGAATGGACCGAAACGCTAGATATTAATGAGTTACAAAATGTTCTGTTAGCGATTAGAAAAGAAGCATTTTTTGATGTTTCTATTGACGACGACTCTAGTGACAGCTCTAGTGAAGGTTCTTTTAAAGATTCTGCTAATGATGATGTGAATAATCCTGAAGAGGATGGTTACAATTTAAATTCGGACACAAATACCGACATAACATCAAACATAGAAACTATAGAAAACACCCTGCAATTTACAACAGATAATAATGAAATTACGGCAAATCAGCTCCCCAAAGTAGACGACGTAAGTGATTTAGATACCACTAACCCTTTTGAAGACAGTACACAGGAGAACATTAGTAGCGACAATAGTGATAACAGTAATAGCAGTGATAACAAGCAATCCGAAGAAGTAATCAGTTGGGATAGTGATATACACCCTGAATTACTATCCACTTACTTTCAGGAAACCCCAGACCAAGTCGCTGAAGTTGCAGGATTACTGCATAAAATATCAAACAATAAAGCAAGCAAGGATGACTATAAAAAAGCATCACGCATCGCTCACACCATCAAAGGTGCGAGCGGCATTGTTGGCTTAACGTCACTGGTAGATTTAACCCACAGACTTGAAGATATTCTGGATTTTTCAGTCAACAATGAACTACCCAAAGATACTGCTGACTTTTTAGCTGACACTTCCGATTGTCTGGAAAGCCTGTTTGAAACAATTCAGCAAAAGCGACAAGCTCCAGAAGAGTTATCATTTGTACTCGACAAATTAACCACATTTACCGAAGAACTAGACGCTATAGAAAATAGCTCTGCAGACAGAAGTGGACAGGACGACCTCGAATTTGACAGCCCAGAATTACCTGATTTTATAGAGTCTGTGTCTGATTCTATGTCTAATACCGTGTCTAATACCGTGTCTAATACTGTGGCTAATACATTATCGACCCCGGCAGCAACATCATATTCAGGCAATACCGTCGATACAAACTTATCCGTTTCTGAAACACATATACGTGTTCCCGTGGATATTATTGATAAGCTACTCAATCTGGCGGGTGAACTGGTAACAACCTCAACGAAAGTATCTGACCAACTGAAACAAACAGAAATCACCAATAAAGACATTCAGACACAAGATACGCATGTGCATAAGATGTTGAATGAGTTGAATGACACGATCTATCAGCAAGAAAAAGATCAGCATAAAATGCTGTCCAGTCTTCAGGAAAGTGATTTTGACTCGCTGGAAATGGACACTTATAACGAACTTCATAGTGTTGTTGGTTTATTAACAGAAAGTATTCTGGATAGTGAAACGATAGAAAATAATCTGTCGAAACAGTTACGTGATATTCAGGAAGACTTGCAGTCGCTGGATAAATTAAACAAAGAATTAAGTGACGTTATTCTGAGTTCTCGCATGGTTTCTTTGAATACATTGATTCCTCGACTAGAAAGAATTGTGCGCGAAACCTGTCGTAAAACGGGCAAGAAAGCTGAATTGATAGTGACCGGTAATGATATCAATATTGATACTGATATTCTTAACGGACTTGTAGATCCGCTACTACATTTATTGCGCAATGCAATAGATCACGGCATCGAATCCCCCGAACAAAGAGCGACTAAAAACAAAGATGAGATTGGTATTATCCTGCTCGACTTTAGCCGTGAAGGAAATCATATCTTGATGCAGTTGCAAGATGATGGAGCGGGTATTGACCCAGAATTCATCTACCAACGCGCGATCGATAAGGACATTATCACACCCGATCAGGAATTCTCCCCTGCTGAAACATTAAAACTCATTTTACACCCAGGATTTAGCACACAGGAAAGTGTCAGCGAAGTGTCAGGCCGTGGTGTCGGCATGGACGTCGTAAACACATCTGTAGAAAACCTCAAAGGTGAATTGCAGATCAACAGCGAGATGAATCAAGGCACGCGCTTTAACGTCAGGATTCCGCTAACACTGATTACCAATACTACATTGTTGGTTAAGGCGTCCGATAATCCAGTCGCGATAGCCTCAGAAAACATAGATCAAATTCTGTATCTAGCGCCAGAACGCGTTATTGAAAAGAAGGGCAGACATTATGTAAGCCATAATGACACAGAACTGATTATCCACTCCTTATCGGAGTTGCTAGATTGGTCCGACGAGGCAATCGATTTCAGTAAACCACATACGCTACTGTTAATTAAAACAGGTGAGCATTTACAAGCCGTGCAAATAGAAGAAATTATCTATTCACGCGAAGTGGTGGTAAAAAACCTAGAGCCTTGGGTTAACGCCAGAAAAGGCATAACAGGTGCTTGTCACTTGAATGATGGTGGCGTTGCTCCGGTAATTAATCTGGTCACTATTTTAAAGAATGCGGCTACAGAATCCTCGACTAAGAAGACTCATAAAGTCAAAACCAAACAGCCTGAAGCAGAAATCAAAGCTGCACAAAAGATTCTCGTGGTCGACGATTCGATGAGCAATCGTAAAGCCTTGAGTCTGATTATCGAACAAACCGAATACGAAGTACTAACAGCGGTAGATGGTCTTGATGCACTTCAGGTGATGAACGACAACGACATTGATATGGTCTTCACCGATCTTGAAATGCCCCGTATGAATGGTTTGGAATTCACGCAAGCCGTTCGAGCATGGAATGATAAAAAAGACACTCCAGTAATCATGATTACCTCGCGAACCACCGCAAAACATAGAAACCTTGCAGCAAAAGCCGGTGTCGATGATTACCTAACAAAGCCCGTTGTTACCGAGACCTTACTCGAATCAATGAATACCTGGCTAAAACAGAAAGAAGCGACTGAATAATAGAAACACACCCCCCTACTTACAGGCACTTTTTAACTAAATCAATTAAACAAGATTTAAGCCAGATTAAGATGTAAGTAGTCTATTCAGCACATACAAGTACGCTAGACGATAAGAAGACAAAAAGACAAAAAGACAAAAAGACAAAATTAGTTAAAAAAATGGATAACTAAACGATGAATGACACAAGCCCCGAAAACGAAACTAATGATATGAATACTGAAAAAAGTATTGGCATTCACACGATTGGCTTAGATGCTAGAGAGTTAGCCATCTTCGATCGTGTGGTAGCTTTCAATTTCACGCATGGATTGGTTGCGCATAAAACAACAAATAGTGAAGAAGCAGATCTCATCATTGTTAGTCAGAATGAGTATCCTTCACTCCAATCAACACTACTGAATAATAAAACCGTTTTCCTGGTCTCTGATAAACCATCCAATGAAAGCGTAGATGCTCAAATTCAACGTCCGTTATTAATCACCAAAGTCATGAATGCCTTAGGTGAAGCGATTGAAATCGTAAAACAAAAACGTTTAGCAGTGCCTGTAGCAAACCTACAGGAAGATATTGCATCAGAAGTCGACCTATCTGAAAACGTAACATCATTAACTGCTGATCACCAAACCAGCACAGATACGATCATTGATAACAGCATCACCACGTTAAGCGCATCAAGCGAAACAGAGAGCAAAATAGAAACTGAAGCAGATAGCAGATCAGAAAAAGCCCATCATGCTTTAGTCATCGATGACAGTGCGTCAATTAGAAAGCAGCTTGAATTAGAATTACGCGATGCTGGTGTTACATCAGACTTTGCAGAATCGGGTGAAGATGCTTTGGAGAAAGTTAAAGAAGGACAGTTCGATCTGATCTTCCTCGATATTATTATGCCTGGCATCGACGGTTATGAAACCTGCAAGCAGATTCGTGCGATGGCGGAATACAAAAAAACACCAATCATTATGCTCAGTGGTAAAACCTCTCCTCTGGATGAAGTACAGGGAGTGATCGCAGGTGCTACAACGTATCTGACCAAACCTGCGCAACGAGACAAACTGCAAGAAACACTGAATAGAGTAACTAAGTGGATTGATAATTTTTCTCAATCCAAACACACAGAAACGGTCTGATAGCTTAACTATCAAACCGTTATCAACTGTTCAACACTTGAGGGAGGCTCAGTAACCGCCTTTGCGTGTTGTCGCTGGCAAACCAGATACTTTTAAGCCTTGTTTGCTAGGCGCACCCGGGAATAGATTATACAAATCTTTACCCTTTAATTTTTCGCCCCAAACGCCGGACATGTGCTTGGTAATGGCACGTTCCATGGGCTGATTTCCACCGTTATTGATATATTCATCTCGCAAAAAAGCGACAACATCCATGTGTTTATCGGTTAGCTCGATACCTTCTGCGTCGGCAAGTGCCTTGCACACATCTTCATTCCAGTCATTTAAATCTACTAAATATCCCGCTTCAGTCGTCGCGATAGAATTACCATTAACTTCAAGTGCCATCTATTAACTCCTCTCTTTTTTTGGATAGACAAAAGATGAAAATGCCCACTAAAACCAATTCAGCATTTTCTAATATAGAAATACAATGTCATAGCTTAAATCGATTGTCACCCCCTCCTATACTAAGGAAATAAATATTAATCAATTCTAATATCCTTAAATGGGTATACCCCTTAAACGGCGCTACAGGTATATTATTGAACATATAATTCATCCAAAATATATCTCTGGAGACGACACATGAGCAACAAAGCAGAACTCATCCAAGAAATGCTTGATATGCAGGCTAAGTTTATTAAATACGAGCAAAGTGGCGAGTTTGATGCCGAAGATTATTATGTTGGTGAATGGAAAGCTTATCGTGAACGTTACCAGGAATTAACCAATCAAGTTCGTGACCTAGCATCTGAAGAAGCTAATTTCTGGAAATAATCGCTTAGCGATAATCAGCATTAAATCATTTTAAAAGAACCGCTTGTATAGCGGTTTTTTTGTACGTGTTTGTTAAACATTTAAATGACCAAGTCACCCCCCTACTTACAGGCCGTTTTTTCAACACCTATTCCTATTAATTGACTTATCTAGATTACTAAACTATTTCTAAGGTTGCATTAGTGCAAAAACTCACTTGAATCTACTCAGGAATATTCATGCTAGAACAAGCCAAACTTCGCACCGCCGAATTTCAACAACGACTCGCAAACGCAAATATTGATATCGCAGTCATCACCGATGAAAGTTCAATCGCGTATCTTGCAGGTTTTTGGGGATATCTTTCAGTAGAATTTGGACGCCCTACTTTCTTAATTGTTCGACCAGAATCAGACCCGATTGTGATTACCCCATTGATGGAAAGCGAAATGGTTTCTGCAATGACCTGGGTTGAAAACATTATGACCTGGGAAGATTCAGGACCAAATCGCTGGGAAAATATTTTAACTAAAGCACTAGCTTTAAACAGCGATCAAAGTAAACAGCAATCGATTGCTGTCGAGGCAGCAGCATTGCCCCCCATAGTTAGAAACTGGTTTGATGAAGTTTTGCCGGATAATAAACTCATCAATGTCTCACCGTTACTGGGTGAAATGCGCATGATTAAATCTGCCGAAGAAATCGAAGTTATGAAACAGGCTGGCAGTATCGCTGGTTCGATGATGCAAGCTGCATCAGATAGCCTTGCAGAAGGACTTCCGGAATACGAAGCCGCGCTCGCGGTGATTAATGCAGGCACACGCAAAGCAGCGGGGTTTCTCACAGACAAAGGCTGGGAAGCATTTATCTCACCAATGATTCATAATTTACAAATTATGCAATCTGGCAAAGACACTTCTATGGTGCACCGACGCGCTAGTGTTAAAGCCTTGGAATTGGGTGATCCAGTGTATTTCTGCTTTTGTAATATGGCGCAATTTAAACAATACAAACTTGGCTTTGACCGTATGTTTTTTATCAAAGAAGTCTCAGATGAAGCGGCCAAAGTGCAGCAAGTTGCGATTGACGCACAACAAGCTGCGATTGCAGCGATACGCCCAGGCGTCACTGCAGAATCTATCGCAGCAGCGGCGAATGCAGTTTATGACAAACAGGGTTATGAAACCGGTTATCGAACCGGACGCTCGATTGGTATGGCCTATCTGGAAACGCCCGAACTCAAAACCGGTGATAAAACCATTTTACAAGCGGGAATGACTTTCGCTGTCGATGGCGGTATCTCTGTCGATGGTGAACTCGGTGGCCGCATAGGCGATTCGGTGGTGGTAACTTCTACAGGCTCTGAATACTTAACTAATTTCTCCCGCGAAATTCTCATTTCAGACCGTTAAACGATGCCACTAAACGTTGCCATATTCCAAAGTGATGCCGATGAGTCGGACGTTAGGCACCGGGTTAATAAACTAGATAAGGCATTAGCAAACCTACCTGAGTCGACTGATTTGCTAGTCTGTCCTGAACTTTTTAGTTCTGGTTATAATATGGGGGGGCAACTCAAACAGCGGGCTGAATCCAAATTAGGCGAGACCGCGAAGCACGTTGCAGAATTGGCGAAGCACTTTAACACCGCCATTGTATATGGTTACCCAGAACAGGAAGATGAGCGGATATATAATTCCGCACTGTGCATCGACAAGCACGGTGAGACTTTAATCAATCACCGTAAATTATTATTCCCCCCGGGTTTTGAGGCTGATCATTTTGACTCTGGCAAAAGCATGAGTTACTTCAATATCGGTGCATTTAAATGCTGTGTGTTGATTTGTTACGACGCCGAATTTCCAGAATCAATTCGTGCCGCTGCCTTGGCAGGCGCGCATGCGGTGATTATTCCTACAGCACTTTCGGAAAACTGGGGAGTCGTTTCCGAAAAAGTCATGCCCACCAGAGCCTTTGAAAATGGAATCTGGGTCATCTATGCCAATCATTCCGGCACTGAAAATGGCTTACGTTACTATGGGGGGAGTTGTATTGTTCAACCCGATGGGGTTGATGCTGCCAGAGCTTGTGCGGGTGAAGAAACGATTTTTGCGAAAATAAGCATCAACGCTGTAGAAGCTGCGCAGGCACGTTTACCCTACTTGTCTCAAATACAAACGCTTAAGGCATTAATTTCTGATTAGAATAAGTAACAAAGATATAAAGCCAACCCCCTACTTTGAGGCGTTTTTTTTATTTCTTAATTACAATTCAATTATCACTCAATTATAACTCACTCCAGCGACGCACCAGATTTGCATAAACGTTGCTGACTTTAGAAGTTTCATCGCTATTTGGACTTTTCTCTAACAGCGTTTCTCGCGCCTGACCTAATTCATACAATAACTCGCGTTGGCTATTATCCTTGATCATGCTTTGTGCCCAAGTGACAGCGACCAAACGCTCACCCTTGGTAACCTCGGTTACCTTATGCAAACTGCTGGATGGATAGACAACCGCATCGCCTGCGGATAACTTAATGCTTTGTTCACCAAACGCGGTTTTAATGATGAGTTCTCCGCCATCATAGTCATCATTCAGGAAAACGGTTGTGGAAATATCAGATCGATAACGATTTTGCATTCCCCCAGAAGCGGCTCCCATGACGGGGTCATCCACATGAAATCCATATTCCATACCTTTCGCATAACGAGCATAAAAAGGAGTCGCTACTTTAAGCGGAAAAACACTCGCCTGATACTCAGGATGCTGAAGCAGAGATGTCATTACCATTTGATTAAGCTGATCATGCAGTGGGCTTTGCTGTGCTAGTTCCACATTATTTTTTACTTTTACCGCTTCTTTTCCTGCTGATAATTTACCATCCACAAAATCAGCCTGCTTTAGCAAGGTAGAAATGACTTTTAGTTGATTTTGCTTAAGGACATTTTTAATTATTAATAACATAATGATCAGGTTACCATACTTTAAATAGCGTATTTTTAATCGTCGTTTTCCAGTATTCTTTACCCCCCTTTTGTAGGAAGTAGCTTCATGATACTTAAAATCTTTGTTGATGAACACGAACAGGATATACACGTGCCAGATGAAATCATTACGGATGCTCGTGAGTATTTCGACATGATAGACAAAGACATGGATCAAGGCTATCAAATGAGCCGTTCGTGGATCGAAAAACCTGACTTAATGCAACGTTGCCAAATCGTCGGCGATAGAATTCTAACTGCGCTTGAAACGGGCAATAAAGAAACCGGAACGTTGATGGCTGGATATATTTTATCTCGTGTACCTAATGCTTATGCGCTGCATCTTAATACCGAAGGCGACATGACACTCTATGATCTGGAAACCCGATAAGACTTTCATTCGCTGTTTAGTTATTCCAAGATTAATCAATAAGTCACCCCCCTACTTTGAGGCACTTTTTTAGGATATTGCTTTGAAGATTGAGTCAAAGTCGTTGAATACATACTTTCAAAATAAGCAATCAACGTAGCAATCAAAGTAATAAAAAATGTAAACTTATGTCCCCAATCTGAGACTTATGTCTCCATGTGTCTATTTGTAAAAATCCGGCACTCATTCTAATCCCCACCCAAGTCATTGAAACCCTTGTATATAGGGCTTTGTCCAATTATTTCTATTGGCACAATAGTTGCTTAATTGATAAGTAACTAAGCGAGTCAATAATTAACAAACAAAATAAAAAGTAGATCACATTATTCAATGAATGCAGCGAGTCCTAATTTTTTCAATCCGAATATCTCTTCCAAAATCGGCAGAGCATTTCTATTGCGGGTATTGCTGTTTAGTTCATTGGTCACGCTATTACTCTCCGGCATTCAACTGTATATCGAGTATAAAAAGGATTTGAATCAAATCAATGAAGTCCGGGAGCAGATCAATAAGAGTTATTTAAAGAGTATTGAAAACGCGGTTTGGGGTATTAACAAACGCCAAATCGAGGCGTTACTGGAAGGAATTACGGCATTACCTACCGTTACCCAAGCCAGCATCAAAGCAGATAGCCAAGTCAATACACTGTTTAAACACTCAAAAATAGACTTTAAGCATCACAGTAAAAATATCAGCACATTTACTCAAAAAATATTATCCCCGACGAGAAATAGACGCCATGTCATCGGTGTTTTGGAAGTCGCCCAGAACAGTCAATATGTCTATAACAACCTTAAAAACCGACTATTAATTGTTCTCTCCGCTAATTTTGTTAAGACCTTTCTGGTTGCCTTATTCATTCTGTATATTTTCCAGAAACTCGTTGCGAGACACTTAAGTACGATTAGTGAGTTCTTACAAAATCCCAGCGCTTTTAAAGATAAAAAACAATTAGTACTCAATCGACCTTCTAGTAATAACACCATTAATGACGAACTGGATGTTTTCACACAATCATTCAATAAACTTTGTGGAGAATTACACTCGTCCATGAATGAAGTTGAAACCAGTGAAAGACGCTATCGAGCATTGGTCGAAGGTTCTCTGCAAGGGATTATCATTGTCGATAAAAACTGGAAATTCATCTACGGCAATAAACAAGCGTTCAATATTCTGGAATATACAAATGACAATAACATCATTGGTGATTTACTTATTCATTTCCCAAATGAAATCATCCCCAAAGACATACATAACACCTTAAAAACAATCAGCTTCGAACCCGTTGTTTATAACGAAATAAAGTTAATCACAAAGAAGAATACCGCCAAATATGTAAAGGCGATGTTTATGCTTATCACTCAAGAAGAAGATGATGATGAAGTCATCCAGATTGTGTTTAACGATATTACCAATGAGTTGGAGTTAAAGAAGAAGCAACAAGACTACGAGTTACAACTCATCCAGAAAAACAAAATGGCTTCTATTGGAACAATGTTGTCCGGCGTAACGCATGAAATTAATAACCCTAATCACATCATTAAACAGAACTCTATCGTTTTAAAGGAAACCTTTAATGCAATGCAACCCGAGCTTAATGCCTATGCAGAAAAGCATCCGGATATTACTTTTAACAATATAAGCCTTAACGAATTAATCAAAATCATCCCTGAGCTTATTAATGATATACATTATGGCAGTGACCAGATAACCAACATCATTAATGATCTAAAGTCTTTTGTTCGACAGGACAAAGATCAGGACATCAGCGTGTGTTCTTTGAACGATCTGATTGAAGAAGTCAGATACACCTTGAGAACGCAAATTAATACACGCTGTAATAATTTTGAATTGGATTTACAAGCTTCCCCTTCTGATATCTGGTGCTATAAAAGACGTATTTCACAAGTGCTTATTAACCTGATTATCAACGCACTTGAAGCAATCGATAATCCATCAGAAAAAATTAGTATCCACACATCAAACGATAAAGAAAACTTCGTTACGGTAAGAGTGAGAGATTACGGTGATGGCATCCCGTTAGAAAATCTTCATAAGATTTTTGATGCTTTCTTCTCAACCAAACTGGATACCGGCGGTACAGGCTTAGGTTTAGCCATTTCCCAGAGTATTGCGGCACAACACCATACCGAAATCAGAATCAATCAAGCATTCACACAAGGCACAGAATTTACCATTGATTTTCCAATCGATGTGAAGCCGATGGATGTTCAACTAGGGATTAATTAAACAGATAGCCATAAACCAGACTGTCATAAACCAGTTTGTTATTTACTAGTGCGTTATTAAAAAAGGCATAAAAACGAAAACACTATAAAGAAAACCAACAGAAACAGAACAATAAAAAAACTAAAATATTAGCGAGCATGTGAACATGAAAATATTAATAGTAGACGATCAGGAAATGATCACCCGGAGTACATCCACATATTTAAAAACTAAAGGTTTTAAAGATGTATCCACCTTAACCGATAGCCGCGAAGTACTCGAAGCAGTATCAGCCACCAAATTTAATGTGGTATTGCTCGACCTCAATATTCCGCATTTATCGGGTAAAGATCTAATTGCCCCTCTTTTGGTAATCGACCCTGACCTAAACATCATCATCATTTCTGCCATGGATCACCGGGATACCATTAAGGAATGCAAAGCGTTAGGCGCACTCGACTACTTCATTAAGCCTTTAGACAACATCAGGCTTTTAGAGATATTACACAAAGTTGACCAGACAGAAGTAACGACTAAAACGAGCTCCGATCAAGCTTAAGAAAACCTCAGTAGAAATGGTTTAGACATATTTTAAGGAAACACAGAGTGAATAAAGATATATCAATTATGATGGTAGACGATGACGAGAAGACCTTGCTCGGCTTATCGATCATATTAAAAACTAAGGGTTATACCAAACAGCAAATACTCACCGATGCTGAAAAAGTGATACCGGAAATAATCACTAATAAGCCTGATATTATTCTACTTGATTTGCATATGCCCAACGTCTGTGGACTCGATTTATTATCAAAAATAAAAAAAGATTTTCCGGAAAAAATAGTCATCATGATTACAGGTGATGATACTGTCGACGTTGCTATCAAATGTACCAGACTCGGTGCCTCCGACTATTTTGTTAAGCCAATTGATCATGAGCGCTTATTTCACGTCATTGAAAATTCAATCGAAGAGAAAAATCACAAACAGGAACTGTTAGAAATCCAGCAACACCTTCTTGATAATACAGTCACTCAATCCGCACACTTTTCCAATATTCTGACTGAAAATACAGGAATGAAGAAGCTGTTTAAATACATCGAGGCGATTGCACAATCTAATAGACCTGTCTTAATTTTGGGAGAAACCGGCACAGGTAAAGAGCTTTTTGCACATGCAGTTCACAATGTTTCGAATAGCACGGGTAACATCGTTACCGTAAACGCTGCCGGACTTGATGACACCGCGTTTTCTGATAGCCTCTTCGGGCACAAAAAAGGCGCTTTTACAGGGGCGCTTCAGAATCGAGAAGGTCTGATTAAAAAAGCTAAAAACGGTTCCATCTTCCTTGATGAAATAGGTGATTTAAAACCACAATCACAAATCAAATTATTACGTTTGATTCAGGAAAATACCTATTACCCGTTAGGCTCTGATATATCAGAAACAAATACGGCTCGGATTATCACCGCTACGCATCAAAACCTGGAAGCCCTCATTTCTGAAGGAAGTTTTCGTAATGATTTATATTTCCGACTGCAAATACACACCATCAAAATTCCGCCTCTGAGAGAAAGACGGGATGACATTCCGGTATTAACAAAATTCTTCCTGAAACGCGCTTGTGAAGAACTTGGCAAAGAATCACCTGCGATTCCCAATGAATTATATGATCTTTTTAATAATCATTTGTTTTTAGGCAATGTACGTGAATTGGAAATGTTGCTTTATGACGCAGCTATCCATACCACGGGTGATACCTTAAGCCTTGATCACATCAAAAGACATTTAGCATTAACTTCCTCTGGTGATAGCGCAAAAGCCAAAGAAGTATGGGGGGATTTTGTAAGTATGTATGAGTTACCGACAATAAAGAATTCAACCAACAATCTTATTGATGAAGCGTTAAAACGCTGCGATAACAATCAGAAGAAAGCATCCAGCATTTTAGGTATCACACGTCAGGCTTTGAATAAACGTTTGTCTCGAAGGGATGAGCCTTCTACGTCTTAAACTGTTAGAACTGTTAGAACTGTTAGAACTGTTAGAACAGTCTTTAAGTAAGCTTTGTAGCCTAGTTTTAGCCAGCTTCATTTATCTAAAGGTTATCCAGGTAGTTGCTATATATTTAACGCCTTGCTCAACCACCGCTGCACGATGTTCATGTGTCCAGAATGGTGGAAATAAAACCAGTTTTCCTTTCTCTGGGGTGATTGATACGTGTTGATGCATAAAATCAGTCTGCCCACCCTGCTCCACATCATTTAAATACCACAAGGCAACCAATTGGCGCGATGCCAGTGCCAGATTATCCGCATCCACATGCCAGTGATAGTACTCGCCCGGTTGATAACGTTGTAAGTTATAGCCCATATCTTTATATCGACTCATATCGGCAAAATAGGGATAGCTCTCTTTAAAGCTTTTTAATGCCATCGCCAGTGATCTAAACAGATTATTATCGACGTCTTTCCAGTGCTCTTTGCCACTGGCAACTAAATCTGTGGTTTTCTTTAACTGGGTATTGTCTGTCATCGCCGACCCTACACGTCCGGCATATTGGTCGGATTGGTTTTCTTCAAAACGGGCAACCATGTCATCGCATAGGAAATCAGGTAAAGCATCCTTGATTTCAAAAATAAAACTTCCTGATTTTACTTCTACTATTTTACTCATACTAATTTATTGTCATTCACTAATGCTTCGATTGCGGCTGCATCTTTCCCGGCTTGATACTGTTCAATTAATTTTCTGGAAAGACCTAACCAATGATTTTGCGAATATTCAAGCACCCGCTGAATTTGATCTAGCTGTCCCGTTTTATTCCAATGCTGATACGCATCCACCAGCTTTGGCGCTAGGTGCTTTCGCATGGCTGTCAAATTACCAAAATAAAAATGTATGGATGCGCTATTTTGTTCAATACAGCTATCATCTAACAATTTAATTAAGGTAGTTATAGAATCTGCCAGATGATCCCGTATTGCTCGTAACATGATTTCAGCATGTGTACGGGCGTAGTTATTGAGCATCTCATTCCAGATTTCATCGCCTGCTATTTGAGCCAATAGCTCACCGGCTTTAACTTCACCTATTTCATGTTGAATTACGTGTTCGATTTCAAACTCTGTCATCTGGTTGATTGCAACTTCCGGGTCTGATTCGAAATCATAAAAACTCATTGCTCTGGTCAAGGGATTATCTAAACCAGACACCCTCGCATCATCCAGAATTTCCCAAATAACACGCCTTAATGATTCGCGCCGAATAAAGATATGTTTACCTTGAGCCATTGCCGGTGGAGCGGCCATATCCCGTGCATATTCTTTGTCAGAAATGCTAATTGTGTAGTCATCGTGCCGAATGGACTTTTCAAGTTCTGCAATAAAAAAGTGTGGTCTGCTGCGAATACCCAGACCCGCGTTATATACAAGGTTCTGTTTACCTAATACAGCGTTGATCGCTTTATTATCGAATGCTTTAAAGTGCTGCTGTTCGATATTCAGAGGTTTATATTCCTGTTCTTCCAGCTCATCCCAGACACCTTCCCGATGCGTTAACCAATCTCCAACATCATCGGTTGTTAGCATCGTCTTAAAATTAATCCCCTGCTCCCAGCGATACATTTCCCGCATTTTCAGCAAATATACGCACAAGGTGTAATCACCCGCATGTCTGGCATCCGCTATATGGCAGTTGTGTTGCACTGTTTTTACGAGTTCTTCTAACTGGCTATTCATAAAGGCATAATACAAGGTTTTAAAGAGGTATTCGCTTTTCCTAAAGAGATACCTATAATTCTAATAACTATCGTTTGGAAATCATTATGCGAATTCGTATCAAAACAAAGTGGAGCAAAGAAGAGCGCGAAGTAACGGTTGAAGATGCCGTCAGTGTGCTTGCTTTTAATAGCTGGAAAATCGGCATGCAGACCTTGTTAGAAATTGAAAATGAAAATTTTCAGGTAGATTCGCAAGTACAACGCATCGAAGTCATCGAAGAAGTGATGGCATTCATGATTCAATCATTGGATCGCGTGGTGCATGAAACGATGAGCGATGAAGATCGCGCCACACTCATCAGCCTTTACGCGAAAAAAGTAGCGGATCATGTGCAAGACAATGCGAGAGACTTTAGTGGTCCAGGCGATTACAGAACCCCCTTTATCGAAAAGCTAAATAGTCGCTTTGAATCTTATTCCGACACCAAGTGGAATGAAGAAAAGCACGAGCCTGGTTTCTCTATGGGGCGTGAATTCGGTAATAATATTGCTGATGTACTTGGTCCCAATGATAGAAAATGGGCGCTGGATTATATTCAGCAAGTGCTTATGCCGGAGTTTTATGGGCTGTTTAAAAAGACAGTAAAATCGGTAGGATTAGTGGACGAAGAAATTAAAGATGTAGGCGGCGAAGCACTGGATTCTCGTCATGTCTTACTAAGGGATAAACCAGCTTAAAAACAGTTAAAAAGTATACCTCTATAAATACGGGTATAAGTGGGGGGGTGGCTTTTAGATAATTTACCCATAAAAGCTAAACATAAAAAAAGCAGGTTAAACCTGCTTTTTTTATGTTGTCTAAATGGTTAAAACAAAGTGATTATTTAATCCACTCTTTGTAGCCATCCATGTTTTTTTCAGTACCATCTGCATATCCTGCTTCGTATGCTTCGGTCACACGCTGTTCTTCGCGCTCAGGATTTACAAGGTATCCTCCCTGCCAGCCTTGTAGATATTCAGCATCTACGCCTGCTTTTTCCATTGCAACAACTGCATCGTAATATTCCTGATTCATTGACTATTCCTCTAACATCTTTTTTAAATTTATATAAATATCAGTAAGCAATACGTTAGATACACTTTTGATAACATATTGATTGAAATTTGATTCACAAAGTATACGTGTATATTAGAGTTTCTGAATATCCCTATTGGGGTAAAATACGATCAAAAAAACGGCTTATAAGTAGGGGGGTGTATATATTTTTATTTTAAATCAATAAAAAAGCCCACATTTCTGTGGGCCATTATTGATTAAACTTAAAGCGCAGTTTGGATTAGAACTTACCCACCAAGTTGATAAACCACCCTTCTGCATCTCCACTTGTATTGCTTAAATCATCGTCAAAGTTGGTAAAGTTATAACCGATTCCAACCTTCATGTTTTCATTAATATGACGATCAACGGAAATCATAGCACCATGCTGTGCGTCTTGTGACTCATCAGAATTCATCCAATGATACTGAGCCATTGCATCCCATTTTTTATTCAGGTGATAAGTAACACTTGCAGCCACTAGGGTCGCATCATTTTTCTCCCAAGAACCTGAATCTCGATCAGTGCGAATTTCTCCTAATTTGTGAGCCATTTTTCCACCAACTTGCCACTTTTGATTGAGTTGATAGGTTGTTTCCAGACTCGCTATTAACGACTTTTCATCAGCCTCTGTACTTTGCGAGATAGGTTGTAAATCATAAAGATAGGTTAAACGACCAAGAATATTTAATCGGTCATTATCAACTGGTCTAAATGCAAACCCAAAACCTACTTCTGCAAATTTGGCATCATTACTATTGCCGATAATATCTTTGGTTACCGAGTAATTCACTTTACCCTGCAAGCGTAACGAAGGGCTTAACTGATAATTTAATCGATTAGTTGTGACCCATTGTTCCGTATCTTCAGGGACAAGATTAGTTTGTCCTTTGTCTCGACGATATTCTAATCGTGAGCTTCCTGTGCTTTTCCCTTTTTCATACGTCAAACCGACTGAGAATGCATCACGATCTGTAATTCCACCGTCTTCTTTATCTAGTCGAACCGTTTGGACAGATGCGCTTAGCGTAATATCATCGTCATACTCGTGATCAATACCGAAGGTATGACCGAGTCCCGACTGCTTGTCTTCATGAGTAAATTGATGCTCACTAAAAACTTTCAATCGATTACTGATAGATTTGCGTTGACCGACCGTGAATAGGTTTCCTTGATCACTGCTATCATCTGTCGATAGGGTGTAATTGGTATAAACCGTATGATCTTTACTCACTTTGTAGTCAGCACCTAAAGTAACCGCTTCGCCACGATCACCTGTACTGAATTCTGCGTTAAGATCAATTTTATCGTTTAATTTGGCTTTTGTTCCAAGTGTAATCAGATCATTAGAGGTATAAGCGCCGCTCTTGCTCAAGGTGCTTTGTGCGATAACATAAAGATTGATATCTTTATTCACATCGTAGCCCACTCTGAATGCAGCTAATGTGCCTTCCCCATCAATCGATTCGGAGGTGTTTACATTTTCGCTTTGATCTTCTTCTTTGATGTGCCTGACTTCAGCACTCAATGTCACTTTATCATTCAAGGTATAGTCGGCTTGAACACTTGCGGTGGTGACTTTGCTGATATCTTTTTTATCTAATAAAGTGGATTTAGCGGATAATTTCATCGCTTTCATTGTTTCGATGATTGCTTCTACACCAGCTCCAACCGTTTCAGTGCCCTGTTCTAATCGCGCACTTGAAAACCCTGCGTCACGATGGCTGTACCAGGCACCTAAAACCCCTGTATGTTTACTAAAGTCTTCAAGGTTTGCACGCGCCTCAAAACTATAAGCAGTTCCCTTTTTATCTGTTAATCCATCATCAGAGATCAAGTCATTAAAATTGAGACCACCATCGATAGACTTAAAACTACCCGCAGTTTGCAAAGATTCACTTTCAGCATATTCTGCCGTGAAATATGTGCCTTTGGATTTCTTCAGTGTGATGTCAACGCCCTGTAAATCGTAATCATCGTTATCGCGATTTTCATGAGCGTAAGTGCCACCAACTGCAAAATGATCATTTAACCAGACTTTGCCACGTGTTCCGTAACTGGCTTTATCGCTTTCAAAATCATCCGGCACATACTCGTAATCAACCATTAGATAAACTTGGTCGCCATCTAAGGGATTGTCTTTAACTAAAGATGGGCTTGCTTGTTCTGCAATTTGCAATAACGGACGATGCAGAATGATGCGACCTTGGTAGTCATCAATTTCATAATCTCGCCCCTCTTCCATCACGATGGTTTCAATGGCGCGTTCACTGTTTCGATCGCGCACTTCTACCCAGACTTTCTCTGAACCCACCACAATGTCTGTGTCTTTTAAATAGTAGAGACTTCCACCAGTTCCTAGAAACTGATTATGTCTAAAGGCGCTTTGAGCCTCTGATGCAAACACCGTAACATCCGTTTTATGATCACCGTCGCTAGTGACCTGAGTACTTTTATGGCTTAACTTTGCTCCGTATAAACTGCGGTTGAATGAACTCAACTCGGTGCCAGTCATGTCCGTATTAAAGTTACCCCAGAGTGCACGTGACTTATCCCAATCGACACGTACATACATCTTACCCTGACTGTCTGTATCATCGATGATGGTTGAGTCGTCACCATAGACGGGATAATACTGGTCTGGATCTAAACGTCTGAATAGACTTTGTGAGTCTTTCTTATGAATATCATCAAACAGATCTTCAATGTCTGCGGTACCTGTATCCATCTGAGCCGTAACCAGGTATTTACCTTTTACTTTTCCTTTCAGATAAAAAGCGATACGACCATCAACAAAAATATCACCTTCCAGATACTTATCCCCATCGGTTAATGTTTCCAGATTATCAGAAACGCTACCTTCCCCAATTGTGACATCAGCC
The DNA here is from genome assembly GCF_004339015.1 of Cocleimonas flava. GTDB lineage: Bacteria > Pseudomonadota > Gammaproteobacteria > Thiotrichales > Thiotrichaceae > Cocleimonas > Cocleimonas flava. The sequence continues at coordinate 614,678 of NZ_SMFQ01000004.1, forward strand.
AGCCCCACCATAAACATATAGCGGCCATCTACATCAACATTGAGTTTTTTACTGTAGCTGGCTTCATTATTTTCAGTGATTTCAACATTAAATTCGTGTTTACCTTCTGGGAGTAATCGTTCTACGACAAAACGATTTTCGGTGATTGTTACCTTTTCCCCATCAATGGATATTTGATTGTGATCGAAGATATCGTTGCCAAACAAACGAATTCTAGACCCGTATAAAGGAATCGTCTGTCGATCGAGATTATTTTCAACACTTTGTGTACTTACCGTATCGGTTTCGAAATTACGACCCGGTCCTTGAAGGGTAATTGTGCGAGCATTGGTTGTATCACTGTGCCCCGTTTTATTGCGAACGGTTAATATATATTTTAATTCATCACCTGCTGTGAGTTTTTCTCCTTTTTTGACATCACCATTCCATGCGATTGTCTGACCGTTGATGAGATTTGAGCCACTAAAACTTTTTAATGGTCGACGCTCGTCTTCATCAGTGGCTCTGTATATATCTAATTCCCAGCTATCGATAAATGCTGCATAGTTTGTATTTAACGTAAATGTGACGTCTGATTCAAATGCATTGCCTGAAAATTTCACATCTTTATTTGTTGATACATTCAACAGTGGCGTCAAGGAAACAGGATCATTACTGACCCAGATGATTCCGCCTTCTCCTAATCGAATAGTCCTTGCATCATTTGAATCCGCTGACTTTAAAGGGTCTGTTTTTTCAGGCTTAACTGTGTAAGAGACAGTTTTATCTGCAGCCTGCTTTTTTACCACTTTAATCGAATAAGAATCGTTGGTGTTTTCATCACTTTCAGTTGCATGTGTGATCACACAAACACTACACATAACAAGACCAAACAACGCTTTACCAAATTTTGGTGCGCTATTGAATGGCTTCCTGGTATCAACATTAGTGCCCAGATTGATACCTAAATCATTGCCCGACTTGGTGCTCAAATTGGTAATTAAATCAGTCTTTACTGTTAGTCTTGTATTCATTATTAAACCTGTTCATCGTTGGTCTTATTTTTATATTTTTGAAATAGCAGACATCCATGTCTTATGCTTTTTATATGTTCTCTGAGTGTTCTATTTAGTGAGCTTCCACTTTTACCTGTCCCATAAGATTTCCTAATTTCTTATGAAGTGCTTTTCTCACTACATTTGCCCGCAATCTAGTCAGAGCCTTATTCTTACCAGATTTGATTTGAATGATTGCGCTTCCATGTTCTTTTACGGCTGCAGCGATCTCATCCAACACTTTTAGATTACCCGCTAAGATATTCACTTGATTGCTCACAAAGAAGTCACTTTTAAGAATAACTTCGACAGTCATCTCGCTTTCAATCACACCCCCCACCTTTGGGGCACTTTTTTCTGTTGATTGTGTGTTTGAAGACTGTTGGTTTGGTAATTGAATACCAAAGTTAATCTTACTCAGCGCAGAGCTTGTGACACGAAGCACCCTTGGATTCTCAGTAGTAAAACGAGAGCCTTTAGGTAAGGTAGTCACATCAACTTTAATAATAAAGTTTTTACCCCAGCCACGACGACCACCATCTACATCCGGTATGTGATAACGACCGTAACTATCGGTTTCAATAAGGAGACCTTCAGCTGTAGCAAGACGCACACCTGGAATACCTTCTTCATTAATTCCGTAGTTTGTCATCGTAATTTCAAGAACATCTGTGTCTTTTGCAGGAACACGTTTCGATTTGATTGGTGTCTGCGTTGGCACACCCCGGATTCTACGTGTCGTTACACGAATATCCTGAGCGGTAAGACCTCTCCTCTTCTCACCTCTATGAGCTGTCTTAACCCGACCCTGGTTATCCACTGTAATTACCGTGCCTTGTTGAGTCGTAACCTTGAAGTCATTCTTCTTCGAATAAGGCATGCGAACAACTCTACGGTATTTACCGGGATCATCGTTGGCGCTGATACGACCGTTAAGTCTGCCAAGGTTTAAACTATTCCAACCAAAGTAATCACTTTTCACCGTAAGACCAGTGACACTTGCTGGATCTTGATAGCCATCACCATCACGGTCATGGAATACTTTACCTATCAAGGTAGATTGATCCAATACACTGTCAGCAACGACCGCAACGGTCGCGGTAGCGATATTACTAGCAACATCGCTGTCAGAGTCTGTAGCAAATGCCTGACCTGTATTCACAGCATTCCCCTGGTTTGCTGTGGTACCTATTTTAGCGATATAGCCTATCTGTACGACTTCTTTACCATCCAATGCTAATGGGCCAAAACTTATTGCGTCAGTACCTGTTGCTTTAATTGTTGTAACAATATCGTCATCAGTACCTATGCTTTTGTCTTCTCCTGCTCTTGTCAGTTTTGCTTCATTTGATACAAATTTAAAACCTTTAGGTAAATCATTTCGAACGTCGACATCAATACCATCTTCCTCAGTATTCTCAGCACGTATCGTGTAGTAAAGCTGGTCTCCCACACTGACTTGCTTTTTGCTCGCAGATATACTCATTAATATAGTGTCATCAGCTATGTCTGCTTGACGTGCTATCTCTGAATCCAGCGCGATATGGTTATAGATCACATTGCTGTCACCCGAACTCATTGAGAAATTCATATAGTAGGTTTTATCTTGATCACCCTTTGGAGCATCAGGCTGACCCTGCACTTCACATCTGCCGCTATTATTAATTACATCAACAGTACAACGAGACTCATTTGAATCACTGTCATAAACACCTGCTTGCGGAGGTATTATCGTACTATTTGTGAAGTAACCAGCGGGAGCAGATAGCACCTTGATCGTATAGGTTTCATTATTTTGACAACTTGAGTGCGCAGCTGGGTTTACATCAAAAGCGTATATTCCATCTTCTGTTGTCACCTGATTTTGCTGGCCTTCTCCCAGACAACTATCACTCACCGCAGTACCTTGAGAGTTAACTAGTTGTATGGTTACATCAGCTAACTCCTCACTAGTTGCACTGTCATACATGATACCGCTGGGGTCTACTGATAAGAGTAAGTTGAGTACTTGTCCTGATGTTAAAGAACCTTGTGTAGACTTGACTCCAATCAACGTGCCATTGGTATTAAAGAGCTCAATTGAGTATTCCTGTGGAATTAAACCTGTTACTGAATAACCACCCTGACTATTTGTAGTAGTCGATGCTACGACTTCACTATCGTCATTCTTGATCTTTAGTGTCCATCCGGACTTGAGTGTCTCACTAGCGTCAATCGTATTATCTTGATCGCTGTCTAGCCAAACAGCCCCTTCTAGTGCAGCAGGATCTTCATAATCAATTGTTACCGTTGCTACATTTGACTCAAGTCCAGTTGTATCTTTGACTGTATAACTGATAGGTGTAGGATCTAACAAATAACCAGTTATTGGGGTAAAGGTAATATCACCAGTTGTTGCATCCACTGTCCAGTTACCCTCGCCGCTTACTAATAGCGAAGTGACAGAATTACCAGATGTATCACGCAACGTTACCGTTTTAGGATCAAGGTTATTATCCGCATCAATATCGTTACCAACAGTATGAATAGTTACTGTTTGCCCTAAAGGTTGATCATCCATTTTGTCATTATTAGCAACAGGAGCAGATTCAGCATCTATAGAACCTGAAGCAGAAATACTGGTGCTGTTACCATAAGCATCAGCAACCGTTGCATTAACTGTATAATCACCATTCGCCATCGATGATGGAACTTCAACTGAATACGAACCGTTAGGAAGAACTGTTGCAGATATTGTTTGTATAACACCTGAACTATCTCTAACCGTTATAGAAACTACCGCCCCTATTTCATCACTGCTACCAGTAAGTCCAGGTGTTGCATCCGAGGAATTACTAGGTGCTGTAATTGTCAAGCTTGGTGCTACAGAGTCTGTATTCAAAGCTACTGAAGCACTATCACCTGTGTTACCTGATTCATCAGTAATCTGAGCTTCAATCGTAAATGTGCCGTTAGCAGGAATATCTAAAGGGTCCACAATGACATTAACTGTACCACCTGAAGATTGTTCTGTTGTCAGTACGATCGTGTGATCAGCTAAGCTGTCTCCATCTGTATCAACCGTCAAGACATCACCTGCAACAGTCCCCGCTGGTGTTGTAATCACAGCTGTAATACCCGCTGAAATTTCACTAGCCGACAAATAACCATCTGCGCCATCTACAACGTTTATCGTAGGAGCTGAAGGAGACAAGTTATCCGTATAATAATCAGTTACAGGAGGAGAAATTTTTCCTTCGTCATCTGTTTGGTTCGTTGATACCGTTCCCGACGGTTGTGTTGCCACTGAGGTCACTGGGCCAAACGTACCATCTGGTTGAATTGTCGCTGTACCCGTAGTGTTGTCAGGGAACGTCACGGTAGCCGTATTTCCAGGTTCACCGGTTCCAGTGATACTTATCGTACCGTCAGGGTTTACCGTAATCACTTGCGTTGGTGCGTCAGGCGCTGATAGATCTGTGAACAAGTCAGTAGTCGGTAATGAAGTATTCCCACTCGGATCTGTTTGTGTGGTTGTAACTTCACCTGAAGTTTGTGGATTTGTAGATGTCACTGGACCGAACGTGCCATCTGGTTGAACTATTGCTGTATCAGTCGTTCCATCTGGATATGTAACAGTCGCAGTAGCACCCGGCTCACCCGAACCTGTAATGGTTAAAGTACCATCAGGATTAAGTTCTATAGTCTGCGTTGGTGCATCTGGTGCAGTTGTGTCTGTATAGGTATCCGTTACCGCCGGCGAGATGTTATTCGCTGGATCGGTTTGGGTTGTTGAGACATCTCCTGAAGGCTGTGTTGCCGTCGAGGTTACTGGACCAAAGCTACCGTCTGGTTGAATTGTCGCTGTACCGGTCGTGTTATCCGGGAACGTCACGGTAGCCGTATTTCCAGGGTCACCCGTTCCAGAGATACTGAGTGTACCGTCAGTGTTTACCGTAATCACTTGCGTTGGTGCAGCTGGTGCTGTGGTGTCTGTATAGGTATCCGTTACCGCTGGCGAGATGTTATTCGCTGGATCGGTTTGGGTTGTTGAGACATCTCCCGAAGGCTGTGTTGCCGTCGAGGTTACTGGACCAAAGCTACCGTCTGGT
>NZ_SMFQ01000004.1:619900-1030468 GCF_004339015.1 Cocleimonas flava
GTATTTCCAGGGTCACCCGTTCCAGAGATACTGAGTGTACCGTCAGTGTTTACCGTAATCACTTGCGTTGGTGCAGCTGGTGCTGTGGTGTCTGTAGAAGTGTCGATTACCACATTATCAGAACCAGCAGTTCCTAAATTCCCAGCTGCATTACTATAACTATCCGCATCTACGGTGACTGAACCCGTCGTGTTCAAACCATCTGTTGCGGTAAATACTGCGTAATAAGTAATTCCATCGGAAGTTGTTACATTGCTAAGAGTGCCACCAGATAACGAAATATCAGAATTACCAAAGTCTGCGGTGGCTTCACTAAAGGTAAATACTACTGTCGATTCATTGTCAGCGTCACTTAATGTGCTGTCTACGATGTTTACGCTTACCGATGGATTTTCAGTATTAATCGTTACTGTATCTATCCCAGTTGAACCCAGATTACCAACATTATCACTATAGCTATCTGCTTCTACAGTTACTGACCCTGTCGTGTTGACACTATCCGATGCAGTGAATGTCGCTGAATAAGTAATATTGTCAGATGTTGTTAGAGTGCTTAAGGTACCCCCTACTATTGTGATGTCGCTATTATCAAAATCTGGTGTTGCTTCACTAAATATGAAAGTGACATTTGATTCAAGATCAGCGTCATTCAGATTAGTATCTTCGATATTGACAGTTACAGATGGATTAGCAGTATCGATAGAAACGCTATCTGTTCCTGTTGACCCACTATTACCCCTAACATTTGTGTAACTACCTGCATTTACGGTGACCGTACCAGTTGTACTCAAGCCGTCTGTTGCGGTAAAGATAGCGGTATAAATAACGTTATCAGATGTGCTGACGTTACTTAGTGTGCCCCCTACTAATGTAATGTCACTGTTATCAAAGTCTGTAGTCGCCTCACTGAAAGCGAAGGTTACATTAGAAACATTATCAGTATCATCTAATTCAGTATCAGTAATATCCACACTCACCGAAGGATTAGCGGTATTAATAGCTACCGTAGCGTCAGCTGTTGTACCTAAATTCCCTCCGCCATTTGTATAGCTACCTGCATTTATTGTCACGGATCCCGTTGTGTTGACACCATCTGACGCGGTGAAAGTTGCGGTATAAATGATATTGTCAGATGTACTGACGTTACTTAACGTTCCTCCTACCAGGGTGAGATCGGAGTTATCAAAATCTGTTATCACTTCACTGAAGGTGAATGTCACATTGGATTCATTATCAAGGTCGCTCAAATTACTATCTGTAATATCGACACTTGCTGATGGGTTAACGGTATCAATAGCAACAGTATCTGTGCTTGTTGTACCTGAATTTCCACTTGAATTTGTATAGCTTCCGGCATCAACCGTCACTGAACCAGTCGTATTAACACCATCTGTTGCGGTGAATATTGCTGAATAAGTAATATTGTCAGATGTACTAACGTTACTTAAGGTACCGCCCTCTAGAGTGATATCATTGTTATCAAAATCTGATGTTGCTTCACTAAATATGAAAGTGACATTTGATACACTATCGGTATCGTTTAAATCAGTGTCTTCAATGTTTACAACAACGGAAGGGTTAGTGGTATTAATTGTTACTGTATCTGAACCTGCTATACCCAAGTTACCAGCAGCGTTTGTATAACTGCCTGCATCAACAGTTACAGAACCTGTTGAATTAGTACCACCAGTAGCCGTGAAGATAGCTGAATAAGTAATATTGTCAGATGTTGTTAGGCTACTTAAGCTACCCCCTACTATTGTGATGTCGCTATTTTCAAAATCTGTTGTCGCTTCACTGAAGGTGAAAGTCACTGATGACTCATTATCAACATCAGTCAAATTTGTATCTGTGATATCGACACTCACGGATGGATTGACAGTATCTATGGCAACCGTATCTGAATCTGTGGCTCCTAAATTTCCAGCTAAGTTTGCATAGCTATCAGCATCTACTGTGACTGAGCCCGTTGTGCTCAATCCATCAGTAGCCGTGAATGTTGCTGAATAAATAATATTGTCTGATGTTGTTACGCTGCTTAAGGTGCCACCTACTAAAGTAATATCACTATTATCAAAGTCAGTTATCTCATCGCTAAAGGTAAAAGTAACCGTTGATTCATTATCACTATCGTTTAACTCTGTATCGACGACGTCAACACTCACTGATGGATTAGATGTATTGATTGCGACTGTGTCTGTACCTGATGCTCCGGGGTTACCAGCGCCACTTGTATAGCTACTTTCATTTACAGTTACTGAGCCAGTTGTGTTCTCACCATCTGTTGCTGTGAAGGTGGCGGTATAAGTAATATTGTTAGATGTGCTGACGTTACTTAAGTTACCACCTACTACAGTGATATCACTGTTATCAAAGTCTGTAGTCGCCTCACTAAAGATAAAAGTTACTGTAGATTCAGTATCGGCATCGTTTAAGTTAGCATCAATAATATCGACACTGACTGATGGGTTTCCTGTATTGATAACGACAGTGTCCGAATTAGTAGTTCCTAAGTTCCCTACTGTATTCGTATAACTGCCTGCTGTTACGGTCACAGAACCGGTGGTATTAGTGTCGTCTGTTGCAGTAAAGGTTGCCGAATAATTAATGTTATCCGACGTCGTCACATTGCTTAAAGTACCGCCTACTAAAGAGATATCTGTATTATCAAAGTCCGTAATCGCTTCACTGAAAGTAAACGTTACTGATGATTCGTTATCGGCATCATTTAACGTTGTATCAGCAATGTCGACACTGACTGATGGGTTAATTGTTTCTATTATCACCGTATCTGAACCGGCTGTGCCAAGGTTACCAGTGCCGTTGCTATAACTATCAGCATCCACTGTCACAGAACCCGTCGTGCTCAAACCATCTGTAGCAGTAAAAGTAGCTGAATAAGTAATATTGTCTGATGTTGTTACGCCGCTTAAAGAGCCGCCCACTAAAGTAATATCTGTATTATCAAAGTTTATGGTGGTTTCGCTAAAGGTGAAAGTAACTGTAGATTCGTTATCCCCATCGTTTAGGCTGGAATCAATAATGTTTACATTAACAGAAGGATTAATAGTATCGATAGCAACTGTGTCTGTGCCTGTTATCCCCAAATTGCCGCTTGCGTCAGTATAACTATCTCCATTGACAGTCACAGAACCGGTTGAACTAAGCCCATCTGTTGCAGTAAATGTTGCGGTATAAGTGATGTTGTCAGATGTTGATACGTTACTTAATGTACCTCCTACCAACGATATATCGGTATTATCAAAGTCAGTAGTAGCTTCAGAGAAAGAAAAGATAACTGAAGATTCATTATCAGCACCGTTCAAAATAGTGTCCACAATATCAACACTGACGGATGGGTTGGCAGTATCTATTTCGACAGTATCTGAAGCTGATGTTCCTACATTACCATTTGCATTTGTGTAGCTCGCATCTGTAACAGTGACTGAACCTGTTGTGTTCTCGCCATCAATTGCCGTGAAGTTAGCTGTGTAAGTAATATTATCCGACGTTGTTACAGCGCTTAAGCTACCTCCCACTAAGGCAATATCAGCGTTATCAAAATCAGTTGTAGCTTCACTAAAAATGAAAGTTACCGATGATATGTTGCTATCATCGTTTAAATCAGATTCCGCAATAGCAACACTTACGGATGGATTCACAGTATCAATTGCAACCGAATCTGTAGCCGTTGCACCTAAATTGCCTGACGCATCGGTGTAACTATCAGCATCTACCGTGACAGAACCTGTTGTGCTCAATCCATCAGTAGCCGTAAATGTTGCGGTATAAGTCTGGTTATCTGATGTTGTAACATTACTTAAAATACCACCTACTACGGTGATGTCGCTGTTATCAAAATTTGAAGTTGGCTCACTAAAGGTGAAGATTACTGATGATTCCAGATCGGAGTCGTTTAGCTCAGTATCTACAATATCGACACTAACGGTAGGAGCAGTAGTATCCAGAGTTATGGTCATAGATGGTTCAAAAGACCAGGACATCAAACCACCACCTGAATTGAAAATATACATTTTCAGGCTACTAGTAGGCGTATCTAAATTGTAACCGACGGTATGTCCATTCTCTTCACCTTTCATGTTCAACAATACGGATGTCGCGTCTGCAGGTAACTCGGTAAATTGTCCGATGAGATTTAGGTTGTTATCCCCGTCAGGATCATTAATCAGAAATGAACCCACATTATCCGAATTTCCGGTATTTACAGAAACTACGGCACCTCCTGGATTAGTGCCTAGTGTCCAGCTGCCTGGCGCTGACCATGCATAGGCATCTCTGATATTCGTAGCGCTATATGTACAGAGAATTTCAATACCTAACGCTCCGATTACACAACTTTTACCCGCAGTTAGACTCTGGATGTTTTCAATAGCTATATCATCTAACTCGAATGGTAGAGATGATGCCGACACAGCATAATCAAGAGTTATTAACTCATCATTTCCTACGTCAGAACCTGTCGACCCTATTGTTGGAGTCGATCCCGGGACAAATACCGTAGATGCACCCGGAGAACTTGATGAGTTACGAGTGATATCGACACAATACTCAGCGGCCGAATCACAAAGTCTCATACCGCTAGTTATCGCAGTTGCCTGATTTAAAGTTCTTGTTTCAGCAAAACCGATGTTAGGAGTTAAAAACGCAAACAGGAATAATGATACTAATGCTGTAATTTTTTTAGAATTTAAGGGTCTAATCTTTATATTATTTGAAGGGCCGTTCGTATGATTAATACGACTATTCTGTATAACCTCAAAATTGTTTTTAGCTCTATTTTTATTTGTTTTTTTAGCTAAAAGTGAGAAAACTAGAAATTGAAGTTCCTTTAGAAATGCCATACCCAAACCCGTGTATTTTATTTAGTTATTTATGGAATATTAAATGTGTAGATATAAATTTTTATTTTTAGCAATCTACTTTTTTCATTGAACGAGAAGACGTTAACAATAAATCTGCAAAATGCTGCTATGCAATGTTTATGCATGCAATAATATTTTATTGTTACTGAATTTAAAATGAACGAACTGAATGAATCCAATACTTATCATTCTCATTTGCATTAAATATAAGATTAATTCTCATCCCATAACATGGTTTCATAAGACCTCTTAATGGACTGATAATTAAATATATATTTTTATATCCAAGTCTATTTTTAGCCGCAGAAAAACAAGATGAATTTCCAGTAAAAATATTTTTAATTTTTTTTGAACCTGAACGATCACTCTCTTTATAAACAAAGCAATGCATCCTTGATGACCCAACTTTCTCTCTGAAAACGTATTTATTGGGTATTTAGAGATATTCAATCACCAGTAATTTCCAGCTAAAATTCAAACTTAGAACTCTATTTATCAATCCTTAATAGTGAAAATAATATGACTGAACAGACACGCTCTGATAACCAAGAAATGGACTTTTCCAGTGGCCTCGCCGCTTTTGAAGCCAAACACTTTTCCCGCGCGATGCAATTACTTTCTCCCTTTGCCAACGATGGAGATGCGCACGCACAACACATGCTGGCGATCATGTATCAAAATGGTCTGGGGACTGTTGAAAACCCCACGCAGGCAGTGAAAATGATGACGGCATCTGCCGAGCAAGGTTATCCAATCGCCCAGCACGGTTTAGGTTTTATGTATATGCAAGGTGAGTGTGTTGAGAAAGATTCAGCGAAAGCCGTTGAGTGGTTTGAAAAAGCAGCAGAACAAGGTTTGCAAGGATCAATGACGACGCTTGCGATGATGTATGAACAAGGTGAAGGCGTTGAGCAGAATGCAGAAAAGGCTAAAGAGTTGTATAAAGCGGCGGGGTTTGATGATCTTGCTTAAACTATTTCATCCTTCATCTGTTTAAGTATTCTCGATAGATTATCAAATAGAATTAAAGTCACCCCCCTACTTTGGGGCACTTTTTTACCAGCCCTTAAAAGTGTTTCACGATAATTAACAACGCAAGATTAATAGCCATGCAAGATAACAAGTTACTCGTCATTTTCAATAAAGAGCCCGTATTAGAATTTGATAGAAATAAACCGCTTCCCGGAAAACAACGACAATACCTGGATCGTATGGATGAACGCATGAATCAGGGTATTCAGCTGGGAGATACCTTTATCGAAAATCCTAACCCTTTGCAACGCGCACAATTTGTCGCGAACTCTTTGGTCAATGCATTATTAAAACAGGATTTTAACCAGGCGATTGCGATGTGCACTTTTCTGGGAAAACGCATGCCAGAGTTACAACAAATACAGTGCGAAGGTACTGAAGGAAAAGGCGCGAAGGATAGCAGTGAGAAAGATGGAACTGAGAAAGAAAAAGATGGCGGAATTTCTATCGAATTCATCTACGATAGAAGTTATGAACAATCGCAACAAGAACAGCCTATTCAGTTTTATAAACCTGAAAAGCCTTCCGAACACTAATTTATAAACTAATACACCCCCCCACTTATAAGGCTTTATTTAAAAAAGCCTTATAAGTGGGGGGGTGTATTTAGATTTTTATACGACTAATTAAATTTAGATTAATTCGTAGATTAAGAATAACGGCTTTCTAAATAAGCAAACGTAGCCAATAAGCCCATCGCTTCGCCACCTTTCGGTCTTCCTGCACGATCTCTTGTGTTATACGCCATCACATCAAAATGTGCCCACTGAGTTCCTTCAGTAACAAATTCATTGAGATACAACGCTGCAGTAATCGCACCACCGTAACCTTCTGATGAGCTATTCACCATATCGGCGACTGCACTTTCTAATTGATAACGATAACCTTGATGCAAAGGTAACGGCCATAGTAACTCGCCGGATTCTTTCGAGGCTTTTTGTAAATCAGTAATGACTGAATCGGTGTTACTAAACAATGCCGGTATTTCTGTACCTACGGCAACACGAGCAGCGCCAGTCAGGGTGGCGAAATCGATGATTAAATCTGGCGTTTGTTCGCACGCCAGGGCTAATGCATCACACAATACAACGCGACCTTCAGCATCAGTATTATCGATTTCAACGGTTTTATGTGCGCGGGTATCAATGATATCTCCCGGACGATAGGCATCTCCTGAAACCGCATTATCCACAGACGGAATCAATACTTGAAGTCGAACAGGTAGATTTCTGCTCATAATCAAATGCGCCAGACCTAACACATGCGCTGCACCACCCATGTCTTTTTTCATATTGCGCATAAACTTGGATGGTTTTAAATCAAGGCCACCTGTATCAAAACAAACGCCCTTACCGACCAAACTAAGTACTGGATTTTTCTCATCACCCCAATTCATTTGCAAAAGTCTTGGTGCGTGATCGCTGGCACGACCTACCGCATGTATCGCGGGAAAGTTTTCTTCCAGTAAATCATCACCGACCACTTCACTAAAAGTTGCATCGTGTTGTTCGGCTAACTCTTGAACTAGCGAAGACATATCTGCTGGCATCATGTGGTTTGCTGGTGTATTGACCATATCTCTAACGAGTGTGAATGCATCTACAAAGGCATTTACTTCATCCAGCTGTTGCTCTTCAACGCGCAATACGGCTTTCTCTTTAGGTTCCAGGAAATCAGCTTTAAAGAAATCGAAACTGTAATCACCAAGTCCCCAACCGATTGTGGCTTTTAGTTTCTCAGCCTCTGACCAGTTCGCTTCCAGATGGTACTGACCCGCAGGCAAATTCTTCGGTAAACCAGCTATTGACCACATTAATAATTCAGGTTTACTTGTGATGTTTTCTTCAACACCGACAAATACCATTGATAGCGCACCATTTGCATCTGGCACGACACAAAACTGATCTGGCTTGGCCTCGAAACCGTTACTCACAACCCATTTTGATACGTTTTCTGGGTACTGTTTTAAAGTAGTTTCAAGTTCACTGCTAGACACAGGATTCAAAGGAATACTGTGGTTATTCTCGGTGGTATAGCTCATAAATTTCTCAGTTTGTGTTCGTTAATAATCTTTTCTAAAAAAAGACAAGTTACAGTGCCGCTGGGGCATACAGTAGTTGTGTGATTTCATTATAGTCTGGGCGGCTTTCGCTTATCAAACCTCGTCTGATTAATAAATCAATATTGACCAGGTTACAATTGGCTTTGAAGTCATTGCTTGTATCTGTGATATCTGCCATTTCTTCTAGTGACATCAAGATAAACTCATCAACTTCGCCATCGGTATTGACGGGTGTAAAGTCGTCGGGCAGCCATAAATCGTAATTAAATAATGTGTCGACATTTAACCCTCTATTCTTTTCGCTATGCGTTTCACCCCGGTAATGAATTTCGCTCATTAATTCAGCTTTCGCTGAAATAGATTCTGGGATTGCCGCTTCTTCTGCCGACTCTTTGATGACGTTCTCAATCAAGCTTATTCCAGCAGGCTGACCACCTGCGACGATCTGATCAAGACTACCAGACCAGAAAGGTTTATCTTTGGCGCGTTTTGCAATCCAGATGTACACACCGTCATTTTTTTCGACCAGACCGTTGATATGTACTCCATAACCTCGTGCTCCAAAGTAGCTGACGGATGCTCTTTCAATTAGCACCGCAGGCTCATCACCGAAGTGATTGGTAATGGCATATAGCTCATTCACCCAGGTATCAATAACACCCTCTTTGTGGAGTTGTTCCAACACAGGTTTTATTGCGGCACTACGCTCTTCACAAGTGCTTAAGGCAGGATTAATCGTTAGACAATCTGATTCGATAGCGAAAACCTTGTCATAGGTTTTTAGCTGTCCGACAAACTCTTTTTTTGCCCATCCGTATTGAATACCATTCACAAGAAATGGCATGTAATTCAGTGGATTATAATGATTACACTGCTTGATATGATCGAGAAAACTCATTCTATTTACTATCGCCTACTTAGTCTTGTCAATTAAACACAAGACTCTGGAAAAAGCCGATAATAGAGCGATGTCTGCAACGATGCAATTTGTAATCTATCTGCGCATAAAATCATTAATGGGCTTGCATACCAAGCTCGTATTCCACGCTTGCATAAAATCCTTACATCCAATGAATACAACCCCTTATCTTTAGTTTAGAGTGATTCGAAAACTCTGTTCTTTATTACCCCTATAATTCCTTTGCTTGAATCTATCAATGGTTCAAACACACTATATTTCATACTGAAAGGACTCACTGATGAAACTGAATGGATCTCTATCTATCGTTTTTGCTGCATCATTATCTATAATTTTAAGTGCGTGTGGTGGAGGTGGAAGCTCTTCGTCTGCTTCATCTGACTCAACCGATAATTCAAACTCAAATGACACTGTTGATGTTGTTATCAGTGATGCACCATCAGTCACCGCACTGCCGAGAATAGTGAATACCACTAACTGGAAAAGTGCTCCGTTGCTAACGCCCCAAAGCGATACCGACTTAGAAGTCGAAGTGGTTGGCAATGAATTACTCATTACCATTCAGTCTGACAATTTAAGTCATGGTGATCATGTTCAAATCTATCTGGATACTGACAATACCGCTGCAACAGGCTTTCAATTTGAAAATCAGGCTTGGTCACAAAGTGGGGTCGATTTCATCATAGAAGACGGTGACCTATTCAAATCAACCGCAAACGACACCACCTGGAGTTGGGATACAAATGCAGGCGATATCACTTATGCAGTAAGCATTGATAAATTAAAAATCAATATCGATCTCACCCTACTCGGTGACATCTGTAACAATCTAAACGTGGGTGTAATGACTCGCGATGATGATTGGAATATAGCAACCTTCTACCCAATTTCTGCGAAGATGCAGTCATTCACCCTATCTTATTGCTCAACAACACCTGTAGATACAGAAGCGCCATTTCTTAGTTTGATTGGTGCAAACCCACTTAATCTTGAAGTTGGGTCTATCTATAGTGAGCTAGGTGCAACAGCTATTGACAATATCGATGGTGATTTAAGTACAGGTATTGTTATCTCATCAAATGTAAACACTGCTGTAGCAGGTAGTTACACTGTTAACTATAGCGTTAAAGATAATGCCGGTAATAAAGCAACAAAAACTCGAAAAGTTGAAATCACAGCAGTTACGCCTGAAGGTATTACTGTTGACGGAAATGCTTCAGATTGGATAAATATACCGACCTTAACGAGTTCATCAAATGGCATCATGAAGGTCACCGATGATGCTGAAAAAATCTATATTTTAGTAAACGCCGATAACCTCAATGAAAACACTCAAATTTTCATGGATACCGATAATCGAGCGAGCACCGGTTTAGATCTAGCCGCACACATGAGTGGCTGGTCGGCAGGTGCTGACTATATGTTAGAAAACAACTCACTCGATAAATCCACAAGTAACTCTGCACTATGGGCATGGGACTATACAATTGGTGATACAGAGTTTGTTAAAGCAGGAAATATTCTGGAAGTAGCCATCAAAAAGTCAGACTTTGAATATCTAGGGAATAAAATTCCAATGGCATTTATGAGTCGTGATGAAAACTGGAATGTGATGTATCAGATTCCTGAGCAAGCAATGCCTGTTTATACTTTGTTATTTCCAACTAACTCTAATCAAGTGAAAGCAAATGCCGACCGCATCACTGTGGCTAATGCAGGATCCATCACTATTAATGTACTGGCAAATGATATTTCTTATTCTGGAAGTGCTCTTGAAATTATTCTTATAGATGAACTTCCTAGTCACGGAACGGCGACTATTGTTTCAAATAAAATAAAATATAAAGCCGATGCAGGCTTTACGGGTACAGACACCTTTAGCTATTCAATCGCAGATGTAGCAACAGGACTTTACGAAGATGTAGCCACTGTAACAGTTGAGGTAGCAGCACCAACTAATAGTGCACCTATTGCTAAAAATGACTCTGCCAGCGCACCTTACAATACGCAAATTGCAGTTAATGTATTAGAGAACGATAGTGATGCTGATGGCGATACGTTAAGTATTTCTAGTGTTGGCGAAGCAGGAAATGGTCAAGCTGTAAGTTCTGGTGGAAATATTATTTACACACCAAACACAAGTTTCACAGGAACTGATTCAGTCTCTTATGAAATTAGTGATGGCAACGGAGGAACTGCATCTGCTGTATTAACAATTACGGTTCAGTCAATACCAAATCAAGACCCAGAAGCAAAGGATGACTCAGTAACAACAGTTGAAACTAATGAAGCATCAATAAGTGTATTACGTAATGATTTTGACCCAGATGGAGACAATTTAGCAATCATACAGATTTCTCAAGGCTCAAATGGAACTGTTACCCATAATTCAAATTCAGCGTTTATTAGATATACGGCAAACACTGGGTTCTTAGGAACTGATACATTCACTTATATTATTAGCGATGGAAATGGTGGAACAGATAAGGCCCTTGTAACTATTGTCGTTACTAAAAATAATCCTCCAGTGGCTGTTGATGATAATGTAACTACTGATGGTATTAATACTTTACGAATTCGAGTAAAAGACAACGACTTTGACCCAGATAATAATGGCACTGACCTTACCAATGATTACACTCAACCAAGTAATGGAACGGTAGCTAGAAATACGCCATCAACGCTTGATTACACCCCAAATCCAACTTTTACTGGTACAGATACATTTAGCTATACTATTCAAGATAGAAGTGGAGCTACAGCGACAGCTACAGTATTTGTTACGGTACCAAACAATTCCCCTGATGCTGTTGAAGATGTGGCTGATGTAGATTTCGATAAGACCGTATTAGTCAATGTATTAGCCAATGACACAGATCCTGATGGTGATACTTTATCCGTTGAATCAATCGTTCAACCTACGGTTGGATCAGCTGTCCTGAATAACGATGGTACGATTCTCTTTAATCCTGAAGGAAATATTGGAAGTATTACAGTTTTCTACACGGTTTCTGATGGTCGAGGTGGTACAGATGTAGCAGCATTAACAGTGGCTAGCACTGACCCTAATGACGGTAACGATGCTTACCCTTCTATAACCAATGAAGTTGTCACTACGCCTAAGAACACAGCAATCTTTATTGATGTATTAGCCAATGACTCCGATGCTGATGGTGATGTTTTGATACTTGACCAAATCAGCCCTCCAGATAATGGAACTGCTGTTAAACAAAGTGGCGGTGGTGTTCTATACACTCCTAACCCCGGGTTTGTAGGTACTGATATTTTCTACTACGGTGTTCACGATGGTCATGGGCACAACGGCTCAGGTAATGTAACGATCACAGTTACTGAGTAACTCAATTTTCATACACTTAAAGCCAGGGAATCTCCTTGGCTTTTTTTTTGCATCCGTGTTTAACTCTGCAAATGACTAGCATTTACCAAAACGAACACATACGCATAGAAGTAGAAGATTCTGAAATTCCATGGCTAAAGATTTTTGCTCAAGACAACAGCAAAGAAATGACCGACTGTGATCAGGAAACCAAACAACAAATCTGGATGCTGCTTGATCTAATCGAACGAGAGATGCTGGAATACTTCAAACCTGAAAAAATCAATATCGCATCGTTCGCCAATTATTTACCTCAGGTGCATTGGCACATTATGGCGCGCTTTAAAGAAGATAGTTTTTTCCCCGAACCGATGTGGGGCAAAAAACAACGAGAAGCCAATTTAAGCTTCCCGGATATGGATATTTTTATAAAGCAATTATTACAAAAACTGCCTTAAATATATGCTTTGCTTCTGATGTTATTAAAAGACTATTTAGAAGCCATCTGTTCTTTTAAAAATGTCATGAAGCCTTCCATAAATACGTAATTTTCAGCAGCCTGTTTTACATCATGACCTTCTGCATCTAACTTTGTCACTAAGCTTTCGCTTTGAGATAAGACATATTCCATTTGCTGTTCATCAAATAACTGAATCGCCAACGCCAAGTCATCTTTCTCTGCTGATAATAACGTAGGTACCAAATCAACATTTTCGATTGGTGAATCAGGGTCCAGAATATCAGCCACTAAATTAGATTCTAAAAAGGCAAAATTTGCTTTTCGCGCAGCATCTTCCTGATCTAGTTCTTGCAATGCATGAGAGTCCGTTCCCGCTCCCTGACGCACAGATTGCATAATCACAGCCAATAACTTTTTAATCGACTCTTTCACTCTGCTCTGATCATCCGCAACACTGACTGACGCCGCATACATCTTATCCAGACGGTCTTTAATTTTCAGAATGACGTCGCTGTCCTCATTCAAATCAAGAGAAACGGCCTGAGTCATCAAGTCGCGAAAATCTGACATGAATTGTTGCAAAATATCGTGATCTTTTTTCTGGTTTTTTTGCAAAGAATCACTGTCGACTTCAGTTTGACGTGCACCAAACAATACATTGTTATTGCGTCTTATTAAGTGACGTTCATGCGCGCCAGGGTTTTCACTGGGATAAAAAACCCCATCGATTTTGTCTTCCATTAATGGTTCTCATTGGACTAGGTTGAAGAAGCGTTATGCTAACATGATCCTGTAAAAAATTAAGTATCACTATGGGTGCATATTATTGTTTAAGTCACCCCCCTACTTTGAGGCACTTTTTTTTCTCATCGAACGAAGCAATAGGATGCGAAGCTAAACCAATCCGATTTAGTGATGATAGCCTTCTGTATTAACAATTAGATATATTTTTGTAATAAGACTATTTTGATCATCGTTAAACAAACTATCACTAAAAACTAGGCAGGACTCCGTTTGTGTCTATAATAAATTAATCCGAGAAGTTACTTCTCCCTAAACACCGTTACTATGACTACTGCTGACACGACAACCAAGAGTGCTTCCTTATTTACGCCGGTATTAATTGCGGGCTGCATTATTATTCTGGTGAGCTTCGCTATCAGGGCGTCATTTGGTGTTTTTCAAATCCCTATTGCCACTGAATTCAGCTGGTTAAGGGCTGATTTTTCTTTTGCCATTGCCATTCAAAATCTGTTCTGGGGTATCGGGCAACCTATTTTTGGTGCGCTTGCAGAGAAATATAGCGACCGTAAAGCGATTATCACGGGTGCACTTTTTTATGCCGCGGGTTTGATATTTTCTTCGTTTGCGATTACCCCGGGTCAACACCAGTTTCTGGAAATTCTAGTTGGTTTTGGTATTGCCGGAACTGGTTTCGGCGTCATTTTAGCCGTAGTGGGGCGCGCCGCATCTGACAAACACCGCTCCATGGCTCTTGGAATCGCAACGGCAGCTGGTTCTGCTGGTCAGATTGTGGGGCCTCCGTTAGCGCAAGCCATGCTTCAAAGCATGCAATGGCAATCTGTTTTCATGATGTTTGCAGGCTTTATCTTATTGTCGTTATTCGCATTAACCTTTATGCGCGTGCCACCGCCACCTAAAGTTGAAAAAAATGATGAATCCCTCGGTACTGTTTTAAAGAAGGCTTTTAAAGACCCTACCTTTGCTTTTATCTTCCTTGGCTTTTTCTCCTGTGGTTATCAGCTCGCTTTTATCACCGCGCATTTCCCCGCGTTCATTGCTGAAATGTGCAGTGCGATTTCTCCCGACAGCATTATGCAAACGCTTGGGGTTTCGAGCACCACCACGCTTGGTGCGGTATCGATTGCCATCATCGGTGTGTTTAATATTGGCGGCACTTTACTCGCTGGCTGGCTCGGAAGCAGATATTCAAGAAAGTATTTATTAGCAAGCATTTACATGTTGCGCACAATTATCGCTGCGCTATTTATTCTTAATCCAATCACACCTGCTTCTGTGGTATTTTTCTCTGTCACTATGGGCGCACTCTGGTTAGCAACGGTGCCATTAACCTCGGGACTGATTGCGCATATATATGGCTTACGCTATATGGGCACGCTATATGGACTGGTTTTTTTCTCACACCAACTCGGCGGATTCCTCGGAGTCTGGTTAGGTGGAAGCCTTTACGATTTATTTGGTAACTACAATATTGTGTGGTGGATTGGGGTTGGAGTGGGCGGGTTCTCGGCGATTATCCATTTGCCCATTGATGAACGTCCATGGGCAAAGCGCCAACCACAACTGGCAACGACTTAAAACAAGGTATTTAAGAACCAATATTAGACACCCCCCTACTTTGAGGCACTTTTTTAGATCAAAGCTTACCTTCGGCTTTTAAAACCTCTCGCGCGATACGAAAACATTCTACCCCTTGTGGCACTCCACAATAGATCGCAATGGCATGAATGGCTGCCCGAATTTCTTCAACCGATGCGCCATTTTTTAACGCGCCTTTCAGGTGTAATTCCCATTCCTGCATTTTGCCTAATGCCGCAATCATGGTGAGATTCATCAGTGATCGTGTTTTGAGATCGATTACGTCATCGCCCCAACCGAATCCCCAACACCATTCGGTCATCATTTCCTGAAACGGTCGACTAAAATCATCTGCTGATTGAAGTGTGTTTTCTACATATTCCGCACCTAGCGTCGCTTTCCGTTGGTTTAAGCCCAATTCAAATCTATCCTTATCCATAACTTATTTCCTCTCACTCGCGTTTAATAATCAAGCATACTTTTAGTTTAGTTTGCGTTTTGATTTAATTTTACTTTTAAATAACTCATAAATTTTATATCACCCATAGAGTCTTCGCCCACGATATGTATAAAAGACTTTGTAATTTCACCTGAGTACGTCGTAATCAGATAACGGTAAGTCGTTAATTCTGGAGCATAAATAATGGTTAAACCATACACTTAATAAAGATACAGAAATGCGCTCACTAATCAGGTTCACTTTTACAGGGTTTAGATATGGCTGAAAACGATAATGATTCAAACTATGATGACGAAGAAGATATTGATTTAAATGCACTTGATGACGATGAATTAGTCGAGCAAATGCAAGATGATCTCTATGACGGTCTCAGAGAAGAAGTTATTGAAGGAACAGAAATTCTATTAAAACGTGGCTGGGAAGCGGGAGATGTTTTAACCAAAGCCTTAGTAGGTGGCATGACCATCGTTGGCATCGATTTTAGAGATGGTATTTTATTCGTACCCGAAGTGCTTTCCTCAGCGAATGCCATGAAAGGCGGAATGGAAATTTTGCGCCCTCTTCTATCTGCATCAGACGGAAGTCGCGCAGGTAAAATGGTTATTGGCACCGTTAAAGGTGATATCCATGATATCGGTAAAAACCTAGTTAAGATGATGATGGAAGGTGCAGGATTTGAAGTTATAGATTTGGGCATCAATCAATCAGCTGAAGATTTCTTTGCGGCTCTTGAAGAACACAAACCGGATATATTGGGAATGTCAGCTCTTCTCACCACAACTATGCCGTATATGAAAGTTGTCATCGATGAGATGGTTGCACAAGGCATGCGTGAAGATTACATCGTGCTCGTCGGCGGTGCTCCACTCAATGAAGAATTTAGTGAAGCGGTTGGTGCAGATGCCTATTGTCGTGATGCCGCTTCTGCCGTTGACATTGCCAAAGAGCAGGTAGCACTGCGCAGAGCTAGCTAATGTAATGAAATCTGATCCCAAACAAGTTGTAAATATTATCGCTTGTGGTGCACTCGCGAATGAGCTTGTTGCTTTGAAAACATTAAACCAATGGGATCATTTTAATATTGACTGTCTACCCGCGAAATACCATTCAACACCGGCATTAATACCTGATGCAGTTCGCGAAAAAATCATACAAATTCGAACACATAACGACGGGGAAATTCTCGTCGCTTATGGGGATTGCGGCACTGGCGGGTTATTAGATGTTGTTTTAGAAGAAACCGGCACAAGCAGATTACCTGGGGCACATTGTTATCAGTTTTTTGCCGGTCATGATGCCTTTAATGACTTGCATGAAGCAGAAATTGGCACCTTCTATCTAACTGACTTCCTTACCCAGCATTTCGAGACCTATGTATGGAAAATGCTAGGTCTTGATCGTAAGCCTGAACTGCTTGAAATGTATTTTGGCAATTACAAAAAACTTATTTATTTAGCGCAAACTGATAACCCGGAACTCGATCAGAAAGCTGAGGAATCCGCATCTCGTCTTGGTCTTGCTTATGAGCGCATTTTCACCGGTTATGGTGAAATGGAAGACGAATTAAATAAAATATCAAATCAGGTTATTAATATTAAAAATCTGACATTAAACACTTCACTGGAGAAAACAGCCTAGTGCCTAAAATAGTTATCATTTATTGGCGCGATATTCCATCGCAAGTCACCGTTCAGGAAGGACGTAAACGAGCAAAAAAGCTATTACCCGCTCGATTTCAAGAAGCAATTGACCGCGCTGCTATGCGCGCTAAGAAAATCGATAGTGATGCTTATCTTGAGGACTGGAAGCGCACAAATACCAAACAAGAAGGTGATATAAACGAACTTGTGGAAAGCGTAGCTAATCAGATTGAAGCAGAGTTCACTGATGAAAAACTCGATAGCATTGTCAGAAACAAAGGCTTACTCCCAGAAAACACAGATCAGGCAAACCCAGGCGGAGACGCTTAAAAATGTACTCGGTTCGTAAATGGACAGTGAGTCATGCGAAGAGCTTCAATAGCGTTTATAAAATATTAGAAAATACTCTAAGTGCCCTGCACCCTGTTTGGAAACTAATAGGTTATGAGCGTGTTGAAAAGCCTGTCGCCTTTGTTGAGAAACACGTAAAAGGCTTACTCTTTGACTGTCAAATGTGTGGTCAATGCGTACTTCATGAAACCGGCATGTCCTGTCCCATGAATTGCCCTAAAACATTAAGAAATGGTCCTTGTGGTGGCGTGAGAGCTAACGGCAATTGCGAAGTAAAACCCGAGATGCGTTGTGTATGGGTTGAAGCCTGGCGTGGTGATCAAATTATCAACGATAATCAATCAATAGCTGGGTCAAGAGAATCAATTTTAAATGTACAAATTGCGGTAGATCATAGTCTTAAAGGACGTTCTTCATGGCTTAAAGAGGTTCGTGAAAAACATCTAAAAGTGAAGGATGAGGTTTAATGAAATTCTCGGATGAACCTATCCCAGGAGAAAACCTGAGCATATTACCGGGGCACAGTTCGTTTGGTCGATTAGAACGTATTTTACGCGCAGGACATTTCACCGTCACCTCTGAAATGGCGCCTCCAGATTCTGCAGACCCACAAGAAGTCTATAAACAAGCAGCCCTTTTCGATGGTGTCACGGATGCTATTAATGCCACAGATGGTTCAGGTGCAAACTGTCATATGTCGAGTGTTGGCGTATGTTCTTTGCTAACCCGCAAAGGCTATTCGATGGTGATGCAAATTTCATGTCGAGATAAAAACCGTATCGCTATTCAAGGTGATGTCTTGGGTGCTTCTGCCATGGGTGTGGCAAACATGCTTTGCTTAACCGGCGATGGTGTTCAGGCTGGCGATCATCCAGAGGCTAAACCCGTTTTTGATCTTGATGCTATGACACTACTTCAAACGATTAAAATAATGCGTGATGAGAAACGTTTTTTAAGCGGGCGTAAACTTGATACACCACCCCACTCTTTTCTTGGCGCTGCCGCAAACCCTTTTGCAGAACCCAGGGAATTCAGAGTTGATCGTTTGGCAAAGAAAATCGAAGCTGGCGCACAGTTTATTCAAACACAGTACTGTTTTGATATTCCGGTATTTAAAGAATATATGGCGCGTGCTGGTGATAAAGGCTTACTAGATAAAGTGTTTATTTTAGCCGGAGTTGGTCCTATGGCGTCAGCACGTTCTGCGACCTGGATACGTGACAACGTACCAGGGATTCATATCCCGGACTGGGTCATAAAAAGATTGAAAGATGCTGAAAACCCGAAACAGGAAGGTCAGCAAATTTGTATCGAGCTCATGCAACAACTAAAAGAAATCGAAGGTGTTGCAGGAGTACACGTGATGGCATACAGACAAGAATCTTCTGTAAAAGACATCGTTTTAAAATCTGGCGTTTTAGGAGATAGAATTCCTTGGCACCCAGATCAGGCTGAGTAATCTGAATATTCATTTGCTGTACCTTGGATAAACTCAATGTAAAAAGAGGAGAAGTAAAATGACCAGAACGATATTAAGCTCGCACAGTAAAGAAATTGCGATTGGTTTTAATGAACCCTTTGTCATGATCGGTGAGAGAATCAACCCCACTGGCAGGAAAATTCTTGCTGAAGAAATGAAAAACGGTGATTTTACACGTGTAGAAATGGATACCCTGGCTCAGCTAGCTGCCGGGGCTCAAATGCTGGATGTAAATGCCGGCATACCTTTAGCTGACGAACCTAAAATTCTCGCAGACACCATCAAATTGGTCCAATCAATTACGGATGTCCCACTGTCTATTGATTCATCCATCGTCGCTGCTTTGGAAGCAGGACTTGAAGTCTATCAAGGTCGCCCCTTAGTGAATTCAGTTACTGGTGAAGAAGATCGTCTGGAAGATGTATTACCTCTCATCAAAAAATACAACTGTGCTGTGGTTGCAATCTCAAACGATGAAACAGGAATCTCGGAAGACCCGAATGTACGCTTTGAAGTAGCGAAAAAAATAATCGAAAGAGCTCAGGATTATGGTATCAAAGCCGAAGACGTAGTGGTCGATCCACTGGTGATGCCAGTTGGTGCAATCAACGATGCTGGAAAACAGGTATTGCATTTAATCAGTCGCTTACGTAATGAATTAAAAGTAAATACCACCTGTGGTGCATCTAACTTTAGTTTTGGTATTCCTAACCGAAATGGTATGAATGCGTCATTCATTAGTATGGCAATGGGGGCTGGGATGACATCAGCCATCGTGAATCCATTACACACAGAAGTGGTTCAGGCTGTACGAGCAGCTGATGTGGTGATGGGCAATGACCCTGATTGCGCACAATGGCTTTCTAATTATCGTGAACCACCTGCAGCAGGAGCACGCGAACGTTCTGGACGTCGCCGTCGCAGAGGTTAACATGACAGACATTTTGAGCATTAATAACAAAGAGGATTCTCACTTAACCGGGAGTTGTCATTGCGGTGGCGTAAAGTACCGCATCGATGGACCAGCACGGGACGTGGTTAATTGCTTTTGCTCAGAATGTCGTAAAACCAGTGGTCATCATGTTGCGGCAACACGCATCAATAAAGATCACTTAACAATAGAATCTGAAAACACCTTAAAGTGGTATGAATGTTCACCTGGCACTTTTAAGGGGTTCTGCGAAAATTGTGGTGGCAATGTCTTCTGGGACAACAATAAGGATAATCAAATCAGCATTGGTGCGGGAACTCTAGATGCACCAACACACTTAAAAACGGTAGGCAACATCCACACTGAAGATGCCAGTGATTATTGTGTTATTCCTGCTCTAGAAAATGATAAATAGATTGAGATAAATGAATGAGCACTTTTAAAGTCGTTTTTACGCCATCAGGTATTCGCGGAGACATAAAAGAAGGCACAGATGTATTATCTGCAGCGAGAGAATTAGGCGCAGATGTTGCTTCACTCTGCGGTGGCAATGGCTTATGCACCCGTTGCAAAGTTAAATTAAGTACAGGCTCGTTTCCTAAACACCAAATAGAATCTCAGACACAACACCTCTCCCCTATTACTTCTGCCGAAAGAGAGCGGATCAGTGAAGCAGACTTAGAACAAGGCTACCGACTCAGTTGCAGTGCAAAGATACAAGGCGACATCGTCATTGATGTTCCAGCAGAAAGTCAGACACACCAGCAGGTCATTCGTAAAGATGCGACCGTGTTAGATATAGAAAACAAACCAGCCGTTAAACTGATCACAGTCGATGTTGAAGAACCAGATTTAAATTCACCCACGGGAGATTTAGAAAGGCTCAAAGACGCCATTGAGTTCGAGACAAGTCTCACTGACTTATCGATTGAAACCCATTTATTACGCGATCTACAACCTGCGCTTCGAAAAGGTAAATGGACAGTGACTGTTGCCATTTATGAGAACCAGCGCATTATTGGTATTTGGTCAGGTAAACAAGAAGATGCTTATGGCTTGGCAGTCGATATGGGCTCTACTACCATTGCTGGTCATTTGTGTAATCTAGCTACCGGTGAAGTGCTCGCATCACACGGCATTATGAACCCTCAAATACGCTTTGGTGAAGATTTGATGAGCCGGGTTTCGTATTCAATGATGAATCCAGGCGGTGATTTAAAAATGACCGCTGCAATCAGAGAAGGCATTAATCATTTAGTTGATCAGCTGTTGATTGAGGCAAATACCTCACCTCGACCTGATGACAAACCAGTGACTAAAGATTTACTGCTAGATGCCACCTTTGTCGGCAATCCGGTTATGCACCATATTTTTCTTGGGATCGACCCCGTTGAGTTAGGTGGAGCGCCATTCGCATTAGCGACCCAAGCTTCGATGACCTTACCCGCTAGAGATTTAGATCTACATTTGGCAGCTGGCGCACAGGTTTATTTACCGCCTTGTATTGCCGGACATGTTGGTGCTGATGCAGCTGCAGTAGTGCTATCTGAAGCACCTTACAAGAATGACGCGATGACACTCATTATCGACGTGGGCACCAATGCTGAAATTATTCTAGGCAACAAGAAAAAGCTGGTAGCGGCCTCATCCCCAACTGGGCCTGCCTTCGAAGGCGCACAAATTCATAATGGGCAACGTGCTGCACCGGGCGCGATTGAAAGAGTTCGAATTGATCCTGAAACGCTGGAACCACGCTATAAAGTGATAGGGGTAGATCTCTGGTCGGACGATCCTGGTTTCGATGAAGCTATTGGCGAGACGGGCGTCACCGGCATTTGTGGTTCGGGCATCATCGAAGCTATTGCCACCATGTATCTCGCAGGCATTGTGACCACTGATGGCGTCATTAACGGTGAAAAAGCCAGTATATCTGCGCGCATTGTTAACGATGGAAAAACCTGGGCTTACAAAATGGTGGCGAGTAAAAACGATGATAGCGACATCAACTCGGCCAGATCTGAAACAGGTGTTCTGATAACTCAAAATGATATTCGTGCCATTCAACTCGCAAAAGGCACGCTCTATGCCAGCGTGCAATTATTGATGGATAAGATACACGTCAAGAAAATCGAGCAGATCCGTTTTGCCGGTGCATTTGGTGCGCACATCGATCCGAAATACGCCATGCTTTTGGGAATGATTCCAGACTGTCCTCTCGATCAGGTGCAATCTGTAGGCAATGCCGCCGGAACAGGCGCAAGAATTGCCTTAACCAATCTGGCGGGACGTCGTGAAATCGAAAATGAGGTATTGCGCATGGAAAAAATTGAAACAGCTACGGAAGCCAGTTTTCAGGATTACTTCGTAAATGCCATGGCAATTCCACACAAGATAGATACCTTCGAACACCTATCTCAGGTTGTTTTTCTGCCTGCAAAAGAAGAATCATCTTCAGACTCGCCGCGCTTAAGAAGAAGGCGTCGTTCATCTCGTGGCGGTAAACCAAACATATCGCGATAACATTTACTAAAGTGAGGAGCCGATGAAAAACCACAGACAAGTGATATATCAATAATCGCCTTTTCTGTTTGTAACAACAGTCTTCTGGCGTTGCGTAAACGTAATCCCAAATAATATTGCGTAGGTGTGCAGTTCAAATAACTTCGGAATAAACGCTCGAGTTGACGTCTTGAAATGCTGACTAAACTGGATAATTCGTCAGGCGTTAATGGATCTTCAATATTTGCTTCCATCAGCATTACGGCTTCGGTCAATTTAGGTTGACTCGTACCGATTTGCTGTCTTAAGGGAACACGTTGTCTGTCGGTCATATTACGCACATGATCAACCAGAATAGTTTCACTCACAGCCGCCGCAAGTACTCTTCCATATTGACGTGAAATCAAATGATGCATCATGTCGAAAGGCGTTGTGCCGCCCGCGCAGGTATAACGATTACGATCCACTTCATAAATATCATCAGTGATATTTAAATGGGGAAATTCTTCGCGCATAGACGCTATGTTTTCCCAATGCAAAGTACAACGATAGCCATCGAGTAAGCCTGCCTTCGCTAAAATATAGGCACCAGTGCATAAGGCACCGAGCACGACCCCTCTTTTATCCTGATAACGTAAATACTTGCCTATTGATTCTGACCAGGTACTGCTGATTTTTACGCCGCCGCAAACAAACAGCATGTCATAAACATCAGTATCTTGATAATTACGGTTAGGTTTAACTTCTAGCCCATTACTTGCCATGACTAATTCATCATTAGGCGTAATCGTCTCCCAGGTATACAGTTCAGCGCCTTGTAAACGATTTGCTAATCGCAGCGTATCGATTGCAGCCGCATACGCAATCAAAGAAAATCCGGGCAACGCCAGAAATCCAAAATGTTTCGGAGAGAAATTCTCACTTGTTAAGTCTTCAGTGATCAACGATGCTTATACCTATGTAACAGTCACAATATTACTCAGAGTATAATTTAATAATTTAAATTAGCATCTTTTAATTATCATTATTTGATAAGCAAATCCTTATGTATTTTTTCATAGCTTATAAAAAAACTGCCTGTAAGTGGGGAGGTGCCTTTTATATACTCAGATAAACTGTCCTTATAATTAATAAGAAATTAAGATGCTTTATAATGAACTTTTTTGGCATAATATCTCTCTATTCCTTCAGTACCAAGAACAAACCCAAACATCTGCATTAGTAAACAGGATGAAATATCGTGATAGAAAAAAATAAAGTACTTCAACTGGATTCCATAGATAAACGCATTCTGGAAGAGCTACAACATAATGCAAGAATTTCAAACGTTGAATTATCAAAACGTGTTAACCTAAGTCCCACACCCTGTCTTGAAAGAGTCAAACGTCTTGAAAAAGCAGAAGTTATTCAAGGCTATCACGCCATCATTTGTCCCGTAAAAACAAACACGTCTTTATTAGTATTCATCGAGGTCACTCTGGAAAAAACGAACAATGAAGTTTTTAGAGAATTTTCCAACAGAGTAAAAAACTATTCTGAAATACTAGAATGTCACATGATAGCAGGTGGTTTTGATTATCTATTGAAGCTTCGCTTTAGCGATATTCAACAATATCGAGAGTTTCTGGGAAAAGGGTTAGATACATTGCCCTATGTTTCACTCACTCATACCAATATTGTCAGTGAAGAAGTGAAAGACACTACTTACAACGACCTCAGAAATATATAACTCCAAAAACTGACTAAATAATTCTTAAAGACAGGATTTAATCCTGTTATTTGCCATAAAACGACATATAAATACATATTAAACACTTAGAAAATTAATATTAATCATAAGTTTGACAATGAATATTCCTTAACCTATATTTTTTACAGAATTAATGAATAAAACCAGCTTTTTTAATAATAAAACCACAGACCCTTAAATTTATGCCTGTAAACAAAGAAGATTACTTAGTTAGATTCGAAAATGTTCAAAAGAGTTATGATGGCGAAATCCTCGTTGTTAAAGACCTAAATTTAAATATGGCAAAAGGTGAGTTTCTCACCATGTTAGGCCCCTCAGGGTCAGGCAAAACAACTTGCCTCATGATGCTCGCAGGTTTTGAGCCAGCCACACACGGTGAAATATACCTAGACAATGTCCCAATAAACCGTGTTCCTCCGCATAAACGCGGTATCGGCATGGTTTTCCAAAGCTACGCACTATTCCCACACATGACTATCGGTGAAAATTTATCTTTCCCTTTAGAAGTTCGAAAGATGGGAAAATCAGAGCGCGAAGCAAAAGTTAAAAATGCCTTAGACATGGTGCAATTAGGTAACTTTGCAGATAGACGTCCAGCGCAATTGTCTGGTGGTCAGCAACAACGAGTTGCCGTAGCAAGGTCTTTAGTATTTGATCCAGATGTTGTCCTGATGGATGAACCTTTAGGCGCATTAGATAAAAACTTACGCGAACAAATGCAGTATGAAATCAAACACATACACGAAAGACTTGGTGTAACAGTTTTATATGTAACGCACGACCAAAGCGAAGCGCTGACAATGTCAGACCGCGTTGCAGTATTCGATGCTGGTGTTATCCAGCAATTAGCACCACCCAATATTCTTTATGAAGAGCCTGAAAATGCATTCGTTGCTGATTTTATTGGTGATAACAATTGCCTCCATGGCATAGTCACCAGTGAAACTGAAAACAGCTGCGTAGTTAAAACCGATGATGGCTCTCAGATACAAGCGAATAAAATTAATATCAAGGGAGTCGGACAGCCTTCTACATTATCTATCCGACCTGAACGCGTTATTGTTAACCCAGAACCTGGTCAGGTACCTAATATATTTGAAGCCAAGGCTGCGGAACTCATTTACCTCGGCGACCACATTCGTACGCGCATGGAAGTCTGTGGAAATGATAATTTTTACGTGAAGATCCCCAATTCTTCACACCATGCTGATCTTAATAAAGGCGATACCGTCAAGATCGGCTGGAATGAATATGATTGTCGCGCATTAGACGCGTTTGATAATTAAAGACTCTAAACCCCAGAGTCATATACGGATTTGGCATTAGCCTCTTACCTGTGCGGAAGAAACAATATCCGCACTTTTCATCAAGAACATTATTACCATCAAAGGAGATTAATAATGAAAACTTTTATCCAGTGTAGCCTAGCTACTGCAGTACTTGCAGCAAGCGTAAGCACAGCTCAAGCAAAAACCGAAATGGTTGTTGTATCTTGGGGTGGCGCTTATACAAAAAGTCAGCAGAAAGCTTATCACGAGCCCTACATGAAGGAACATCCAGACGTCAAGATCATCAATGATGACTCTGCAGCTGAAGGCGCATCTAAATTACGTGCTCAAGCAGAAGCTGGAAAAATCTCATGGGATTTGGTCGATGTTGTTCCTGATGATGCTGTTGCACTTTGTGACGAAGGTCTAGCCCTCGAAGTTGATGTTGATAAACTATTAGCACCAGCTCCAGATGGAACACCTGCTTCTGAAGACTTTGGCGATTCTCTTGTTTCACCATGTTTCATTCCACAGATTGTTTACTCAACAACTATCGGTTTCCGTACTGATAAAGTTGGCAGCACTCCACCAACAAGCATAAACGATGTTTTTGATACTAAAAAATATCCTGGAAAACGTGCTCTACAAAAGAACCCAATCGGTAACCTTGAGTGGGCTTTAATGGCTGACGGTGTTGCAGGTAAAGACGTTTATAAAGAGCTAGAGACTGAAGAAGGCGTAGCACGCGCATTCAAAAAGCTAGACACCATTAAGAAAGATGTAATCTGGTGGACGAAAGGTGCTCAACCTGGTCAGCTACTTGCTGATGGCGAAGTTGTAATGGCTTCTGCTTATAACGGTCGTCTATTCTCTGCAATTGTAGAAAACAAGCAACCTGTTGGCATGATGTGGGATGCTCAGTTATTCGAACTAGACGGATGGATTATCCCTAAAGGTGCTCCTAACCTGGAAGAAGTTAAGAAATACTTAAAATTCGCTACAGATACACAGCGTTTAGCTGATCAGGCTAAGTATATTTCTTACGGTCCAGCACGTAAGTCGTCTGCAGCGTTAGTAGGTAAGCATGCTGAGCTAGGTATAGATATGGCTCCACACATGCCTACAAACCCAGCTAATGCTAAAAACACACTGTTTAAAGACATTAACTTTTGGGCTGATCGCAAAGAAGAACTTGCTGAGAAGTTTGAAGCTTGGTTAGCTAAAGGCTAATTAAAGCGCTTAAAAATAGCCGGATTTACTCCGGCTATTTTTATTCACCTTTAATCTAATTTACACAAGCTAGATAGTTTATACACGTTAGATAATATTTAGATAGAACAGCTAATAGAACAGCTAGAAACAGCATTTACTAATAGTTTCTCATCATAAAAGTACAACCCTAAATTCATGGATCTAGAATGACAAAAAGCGAAACGGGCGATTTAAAAACAGCAGACGGCATTTCATTAAAGTTAAGCCTCCAGCGCTCTTTACGAAGAAAGAAACGCAACGCCCTACTCCTAGTGGCTCCCTTATTCCTATTCATTCTAATTACCTTTATATTGCCGATCTTTTACATGTTAATGAAAAGTGTCGACAATTCTATTACTCAAGAAATTCTGCCCACTGCAGCACCTTTATTATTAAAGTGGGACCCTAAGTCGGGCGAGCTTCCCGATGAAGAAGTATTTAAAGCATTCATCATCGATGGCAAGGTCGCAGCCAAAGAGAAAACCATCAATCGCTTAGGTAAGCGTTTGAATTATGAAAAATCAGGCACATCGAGTCTGTTTAGAAAAACAGGCCGTAAACTCAGAAAACTAGACCCTGAAAAACTCACAACCACGTATCAAGAAGCCCTCATAGGTATGGATAAAAAATGGGGAAAACTGGAAACATGGCAACTCCTTCATAGAGAAAGCGGTCCTTATACCAAATCGTATTTCCTATCAGCTGTTGATATGAAACAGGACGTTGATGGTGTTACCTGGAAAGCGGAAGACAGCCAGATTTACTTAAATCTGTTTAAACGCACGCTGTGGCTGAGCTTTTTAATTACCTTTTTAACGGTGTTACTGGGTTACCCAATTGCCTATTTATTAGCAACATTAAAAACCAGCACCAGTAACTTATTAATCATTCTGGTACTACTGCCCTTCTGGACATCACTACTGGTAAGAACCAGTTCGTGGATTGCCTTATTGCAGAAGGAAGGTGTTATCAACGACTTCCTCTTCGCCATCGGCTTGATTAGTAATGATGGCAGACTAGCGATGATCCACAACCAGACAGGTACTGTGGTCGCCATGACACATATTTTATTGCCCTTCATGATTCTACCGTTGTTTAGTGTGATGAAGACTATTAATCCTAGCTATGTGCGCGCCGCGCGTTCTATGGGCGCAGATTCATTCACGGCATTTAGACGCGTGTATTTCCCCAATACCATAGCGGGTATCGGCGCAGGAGGCATCCTGGTTTTCATCCTTTCAATCGGTTATTACATTACCCCTGCTTTAGTCGGTGGAACACAAGGTACGTTGATCAGTAACTTTATTGCTTATCATATTTCAGGATCACTTAATTGGGGCTTAGCTGCCGCTTTAGGAACGCTATTACTCTTGCTAGTAGTCGCACTTTATATCCTCTATGACAAAATTGTCGGCATCGACAATATGAAACTGGGTTAAGGAAAAGGAAATAGATATGGCACTTCCACTACACGCAACAACTGGCGAAAGAATCTGGCATTACACATTTTTAACAATATGTGTGCTCATCTTTGCTTTTCTTATTATTCCGATTTTGGTCATCATACCGTTATCGTTTAATGCACAGCCCTATTTTACGTTTACACCTGAAATGGTGGCGTTTGATCCGGCAGGTTATTCAACGAAATGGTATGAAGCCTTCTTCAGTGATTCTAACTGGCGAGCCGCTGTTAAAAACTCATTAATCATCGCGTTGTTCTCGACTATTATCTCAACCTTCCTCGGCACCTTAGCCGCCTTAGGTTTAAGTCAAAAAGATTTTCCATTCAAGACAGCGATGATGGGTATCCTGAT
Organism: Cocleimonas flava; assembly: GCF_004339015.1. Classification (GTDB taxonomy): domain Bacteria; phylum Pseudomonadota; class Gammaproteobacteria; order Thiotrichales; family Thiotrichaceae; genus Cocleimonas; species Cocleimonas flava. The sequence continues at coordinate 648,378 of NZ_SMFQ01000004.1, forward strand.
CTCGCCAATGATTGTGCCTCTTATCATTTCTGCTGCAGGTATGTTCTTTTTCTACGCCAAAATTAACTTATTAGGCACACACATTGGTGTAATCCTCGCGCATGCTGCGTTAGCTACACCCTTTGTTGTGATAACCGTTACAGCGACGCTGACAGGCTTTGACCACAGTTTAACCCGTGCAGCAGCAAACCTTGGTTCATCACCTACCAATACCTTCTTCCGCATCACTGTTCCTCTGATTACACCAGGTGTTATTTCAGGCGCATTGTTCGCCTTTATCACCTCTTTTGATGAAGTGGTAGTGGTGTTATTTGTAGGTAGTGTTAATCAACGTACCATACCTTGGGCGATGTTCTCTGGTATACGTGAAGAGATTAGCCCAACAATTTTGGCAGTTGCGACGCTATTGATTACGTTCTCAATAATCTTATTGTTTATGGTTGAGTTACTACGCCGTAGAAATGAAAGATTAAGAGGCATTACACCTCACTAACGAACGACGTAAACAATGAAGAATAAAGTTGTGACTCATTATCTGAGAACAAACAACGGCTAAAAACGAAAAGCCACCCCCCACCTTTTAGGCCTTTTTTTAAAAAGGCTTTCATTGAGCAAAGGGTCGATTATCAAATTCTTAATCAATTACTGGAATGGAAAGCTGAATATCAGCTTTTCATTCTGGGTTGTGTTTCTTTTTCTTTTGATATTATTGAGCCTGTTAGAACCACTAATACTCCGCACTTTCTTTGATGACCCGCAGCAACGCATTAGTGCAACCTTTATATCGCTGGCTATTACCAGACTGATTATCTTTCCCTGGCAACTGATCGGTTTGATACGTGTTGTCGACAGAGACTTTGTTAAAGCCTCAAGTACAATCAAAACGCGTTTTATTCAGGCAGCAATGGTCCTCTCGGTATTATTCACGCTGTCTTACAGTCTTGAATTAATTCAGGATGCGTACTTGTATAAGAACAAAATCGAACGTTTGGCAGCCAAACAGGAGCAACCGTCCTACACCCTTTCTATAGACCCACAAAAACAACAATTAACCATAAAAGGCGATTTAGACATTGGTATCACAAAAGCCGTCACCTCATTGATTGAAAAGAATAAAACCATTACCTCGGTGCTATTAGAAAGCAATGGTGGGCACATTTATGAAGGCCGAGGCTTATCTAAATTATTTTCCAGATATAACCTCGATACAGAAGTAGATAAGTATTGCAGCAGCGCTTGTGCCAGTGCGTTCATTGGCGGTAACAAACGCCACCTTTCAAAAGGCGCAAAACTAGGCTTCCACCAGTACAAACTGGATTATTCACACCACAAAAAGCTCGTCCCCTTTCACAAGCCGGAAGAGGAACAACGCCGGGATATTGAGTTGTTTAAATCCAGAGGAATCAATCAAAGCTTTCTGGATAAAGTCTTTAGTAAAAAGCCAGATCAAATGTGGTTCCCAACTCACGAAGAGCTGCTCGCCGCATCGGTTATCACTCCATAAAGGTGAATATCTCACAAACTCACCGTGAATATGTCACAAAGTGTTTTCGCTTCAAGTCCTATACTGATCTCAACCTGAAAGGAACAGGTTAATTCATAAAAGGAGAAAGGAATGTCATCATTAATTAAACACCTAATCAGTAAGTTTAACCGCTTAAACGCACGCAATAGTTTTTCTGGATTAGAAGTCCACAAAAACCCATTTGGCACTGATCAGGATCTAACAATAAGAACAAAATGATCGACATTTAGCAGACAACCAGACTAGTGCCTTACTAGTCTGGTTATTTTAAAATGTATACCCACCCCCCTACTTTGGGGGCTTTTTTTTACTTATCTTTTTTACCTATCTTTATTTTGCTTGTCTTTATATGTAATAAGTAAACTAGTTATATGTAGGTACGGGAAAATCTGCTTTTTCTCTATCTAGGCTATTGTTCGACGGAACAGTCACCAGTTTCACTTCATTTTGTCTTTGTGTTGGCTCTGGTAATAACTTCAGGAATAAACCTAAAGCAGCAAGCAATATCGCAGTACTAATGATAATGGCTACGGGATAATATAGATTTCCTGCCATATCAAGCTGACTATACTTAATCACCATAATCAAACCCTCAAGAGATAAAGCCACACACACCGTGCCGATAAAACGTGGCAGTGTTCTTCTAAGGCTGGTGATTACATTATGCTCACCTTTATCTAGTCGGTACTCCTGATTGATAACTAAAGCTAGCTCAAACACCGCTAAAGCAATAATGCCAGTATTAATACTCTTTAAAATGACTGGCATGAACTCTTCACCAGCAATGATACTTTCACCCACCATCACCAACATTGAGATGGCGATCAGCCCTGATAAAACAAAAAACAAGAAAGAAAATGCCCCTGCAAATAAAGACCTGATCGAAAAACCACCACGGCTTTTTTCTGCTAATTGTTTCTGTTTATTTTCACTATTATTATTCATGTAAACCTCGCAAACCCATTTTAATCATTTGCAGTATCAGTTTAATAAACGCGTTGCGTCGATACTGCAAATATTGAAACTACTCAGACTGTGATTAAAGATACTGGTTCATTCAACAGAAATATGAATTTTAAAGCTTTGTATAATTTATTAAGCCACCCCCCTACTTACAGGCGTTTTTTAGGCAGCTTTCTTTTACTAATGGTTTATCTGAATAAGCGAGTCCGACGCATATCAAACATAAAATATCGTTTTTAAATAAGGTCAGTAATTTGTTTCAGGCAAAATCAATCACGTTAGGATATTGTAAGAGCAAGTATCTTAATGAAATTGAAACCTACCATACTACCGATTGATCTAGAGAGTGAAACACATGGCAAAATTTCCAGAAAAAGCAAAAGTCGTCATTATCGGCCTCGGCGGCATTACTGGCTCATCAGTAGCGCATCACCTAATCGAACGCGGCTGGGATGATATTGTCGGCATCGATAAGTCAGCCATTCCAACAGATATTGGATCAACCGCACACGCATCTGATTTTTGCTTTAACACCATGCACGATCAAATGACCATGCACACCACGAAATACAGTATCGACTTCTTCGAGAAAATGGGTCGCTACGAGCGCATTGGCGGTATCGAAGTAGCACGTGTTGGTGATGATGAACGCATGGTCGAACTCAAGCGCCGTGTAACGTCTGGCAAGGCTTTCGGTAATCGCGTTGAAATGATTACACCCGCAGAAGCCAAAGAGAAATTTCCGCACCTTGAAGAAGACGTTATCCAGGGCGCGCTTTGGGATCCTGATGCAGGACTCGTTGTGCCACGCTCACAAACCGTTGCCGGTGAATTAGTGGAGATGGGCGTCGCATCCGGAAAGTTACAATCCTTCGCCAATACCTCCTGTACCGGTCTAAAAATTGAAGATGGTCATATCAAAGGGGTAGAAACTAATCGCGGCTATATCGAAGCAGATTATGTGGTGTGTTGTGCCGGCCTTTGGGGGCGTTTAATCGCAGAAATGGCCGGTGAAGATTTACCGATTATGCCTGTCGATCACCCACTAACCTTCTTTGGCGGTTTTGACGAATTTGCCAATACAGGCAAAGAAATCGGTTATCCATTACTAAGAGATCAGGGGAACTCCGCGTACTTACGCGATACCGGCGACCCTAAATCTGCCGAAGGTGGTCAAATAGAATGGGGTTATTACGAAGAGAAAGTGCCGCGTATGTGTCATCCTCGCGATATTTTAGAAAAAGAAGATTGTCGCTTATCTCCGTCAATGCGCGATCTGGAATTAGAACAAGTCATAGAGCCCATGGAACGCGCCATGGAGCTTACCCCTATTCTTGGCGATCTGGGTTACGACGAGAAATACTCGTTTAACGGTTTACTACAAGTTACCGCTGATGGTGGCCCTTCTATTGGCGAATCAGCCAATGTTCGTGGGCTATGGTACGTAGAATCTGTGTGGGTCAAAGATGGTCCCGGCACTGGCAAAATAGTTGCTGACTGGATGACTGATGGGGTTACCGAGTTTGATCATTCCAGTATCGATGTTGCCCGTTATTACCCGTTCCAACAGACCGAACAATACATTGCTGATCGATGTTACGAGACGGCATTCAAAATCTATAATCCACCAGTTCACAATCGCGAACCTTATACTGCAGCTCGTAATCATCACAAAAGCCCTTTCTGGGAACGCGAAAAAGAACTTGGCGGTTACTTCATGGAAGCCGTGGGCTGGGAACGCGCGCACGGTTACGCCTCTAACGAACATCTACTCGAAAAATGGGGCGATAAAGTCCCTGTGCGCGAAGTGGAATGGGAGAACCGTCATTTCTGGCGCGTATCCAATGCAGAACATCTGGAAATGTCAGAAAACGTGGGAATGATTAACCTTTGTCATTTTGCGGTTTACGATGTGACGGGTGACCAAGCCGCAGACTTTATGGAATTCCTCTGCGTAGCAAAGGTTGCGGGTGATACACCAACAGGCAAAGGCATTTACACACACTTTCTGGATCATACGGGTGGTGTTCGCGCTGACTTAACCGTTTTGCGCCTTGCTGAAAACCATTACCGTGTTATCGATGGTGGTTACAACGGTAACCGTGACTTTGTCTGGATGAAGCGTCTGTCTGAAGATCACGGCTACACACAACTATCTATTGTTGATCATTCACCTGATTTTGGCTGTATCGGACTTTGGGGGCCTAATGCACGTACAACTTTAGAGAAGTTAGTCGCCAACCCGGAAGAACTCAGCAATGAAAACTTTCCATTCGTAGCGGTTAAAGATATCGAGATTGCGGGTAAAACAGTATCCGCTTTCCGCATCTCCTACGTTGGTGAGCAAGGCTGGGAATTACATTTCAAATACGAAGATGGACTCGCAGTATGGGATGCGCTTTACGCAGAAGGCGTGCTACCGGTGGGTATAGAAACATATGCCAGCAGTCGTCGCGTAGAAAAAAGTTTGCGTATTCAAAATACCGACATCCTCACCGAATACAATCTGCTAGAAGTCGATCTCGCGCGTAAACTGGTAAAAGCAGCAGATTTCTACGGTAAAGAAGCTTACCTGAAAATTCGCGACAGAGAACACCAACCGGCAACATTATGTACTTTGAGTATGGAAGATAATACCGATGCCAATGGTGTAAAACGTTATCCACTAGGGAATTGTCCAATCATCGACCCAGAAACCGGTGACGTTCTGATCGATTCTGTGGGTAGACGTTCTTACACCACCAGTATCGAATACGGCCCAAGCATTGGTAAAAATATCGCACTGGCGTTCATTCCACATGAATACTGTCAGGAAGGTCGAATTTTAGATATGGACTACTTCGATGAAATCTACAAAGTAAAAATCGAATCGGTTGGATACGGCGCGATGTACGACCCAGAGGGAATTAAAACGCACTCTTGATTCAAGCAATATTATCTGGAAAAAACAGACGCCTATGTAATATGGGCGTCTGTTATTCACTGATACGTCTTTATCCTAAAGTCTTTTTATTCGTTAAGGACTTTCTATTATCTAAAGACTTCCTATCGCATTAAACACATCCGCAAACGATGCGGTTTTGGTCTCAATATCCAACGGAATATGCAGGCGACGCGCGATGTCAGACGTTGAAATAATTCCTCTGATTTGATGCTTATTCGGCTCGACTACCAAAAAGTGCTGCACCCCATCTTTCTTCAACGTTTCTACAACATCTCCAATGGTAGATGCCATCAACTCCTTATACTCCAGAGCCATGATATCTTCTCTTGGTGTCATCAAATCCCTGACCAGAACATCTTCACGATCACGTCCTTTCGTGTGCTCTTTTAACAAATTTTGATCGCTGAGCTGATCTAAACTGATTGTACCTAGCAGCTCCCCTTCTCTATCTACCGCGATCTGTAAACGTACATGCGTCTTTTGCATGAGATATTTGGCTTGAACCGCTGAAATATCAGATTCAATCATTAACGGCATGTGTTTTTTAAAGTCTGTAAACACAGAAACTGCCGGTGAACTCAGGGTTATTTCATCAAAATCTTCTGGACGAACCAAATGTTCAACACGGTTTAATGGGTGTAAATTCATCTTCTTCATAATCAAATACCTATTCTATTTTTTACAAAACACACGCCCACGAATTCCTATGGAGAATAAATAAAAGGCATATGCATTAGTTGTTTAAACTGATTTGGGCTAGATCAATCAGAAAATAGGAGGACCGCGAATATAAAGGGTCTTTTTGACTTTGAGAATGGCTTTTTGCAAGACAGCAAATAAGCCGATGCTAAATACATTTACTACTAAATGGGAATTTGTTTGAGGCGCAGGTGCAAGATCTGGACTATCGTCAAAATCAACGACATCAGGAATATAGTGTTTATGGACGCTCGCATGCTCATCATTCGATACAAAGGTATCCGTTGAGACGCTGACGATAAAGAACAGCGACACCAAACACAGAATAAATGACAATTTAATAAAACGCATTTTTATAATTTTTTCTACCTAATGCTACCTATTGCTACTTAAGTAAATAATAAGTGTAGTTTTTGCGTGTTTCTTTGCGCACGATACTACTAACATTTTTTAAGTCAATATTAGAATGGGTGAGCTTTTTTAACTAATTCTTAACCCTTTCTTCCTGATTTCAATTTTCATCACATACAAAAAATAAAAACCAAACAAAAACCAGTTATCTTAAAATGTGATATATAAATCTGTTTATATCACTTTTACAGAAATTAATTTTCATGAATAATCCGTTCCACATTAACAACAACACTCAAACCAAATAAAAAAGGATTAAACATGTCAGCATTAAGAATAAATGATATAGCACCAGATTTTACCGCAAACACAACCTTAGGCACGGTCAACTTTCACGAGTGGATTGGTGACAGTTGGGCTGTTTTATTTTCACACCCTAAAGACTTCACACCAGTTTGCACCACAGAGTTAGGTGAAGTTGCACGTCTACAACCTGAGTTTGAAAAACGCAATGTAAAAACAATTGGTCTAAGCGCAGATTCAATTGATAATCATGGCGAATGGGAAAAAGACATTGCAGAAACGCAAGGTTCAACCGTTAACTTCCCAATGATTGGCGACGAAGACCTTAACGTATCGAAGCTTTACAATATGCTTCCTGCAGATGAAGAAGCTGATGCAGATGGTCGTACCGCGGCTAACAACCAAACCGTTCGCACTGTATTTGTTATCGGACCAGATAAGCGCATTAAACTAATGCTAACTTACCCAATGGCAACAGGTCGTAACTTCCAGGAAATCTTACGTGTTATCGATGCGATGCAATTAACCGCAGAGTACAAGGTAGCGACACCAGTAAACTGGGTAGATGGCGATGACGTGATCATTGTACCGACTGTGTCAGACGAAGAAGCAAAAGGACTTTTCCCAGCAGGATGGAAAACTATCAAGCCTTACTTAAGAACAACTAAGCAACCTGGCTAAGTCATACTGGCTATCGCTTAAACACTAAAATAACCCACCATTTGGTGGGTTATTTTTTGCCTATAAATAACACAAAGGCTACTTAAACCACCTACATTTTTTCCCAAAAAACGCTAATTAAGATAATACTTCTGGTCAGTCATCTATAATTAAAAAAGATACGATTACTCAGGAATTTCAATCAATGACCCGCAGCAGCGATACTCACTCAAATCTTAAATCCAACCTAATATCAGAGCACTCTTTAAAATTCCCAGAGATCAAAGACCTAGCAAATGCTAAAGCAGTATTTTGGGTAAACAACCATCAATTACCTTTTGCTGATGCGCGCTCTACACTTGATTTTTCAGAATCTGACGAGCACGATGCGGCGGCTCGCCTTGATCGGTTTAGCCCTTATATCGCTCTAACCTTTCCTGAAACTCGTCCCACTAACGGCATTATTGAATCGGACTTAGTCACCGCACCTACGATGCAAAAGGCGCTTGAAACCTTTTACGATATGGATCTTGCCGGTCGGTTACTGATTAAACTCGATAGCCACTTACCTATTTCTGGTTCCATCAAAGCACGTGGCGGCATTTATGAAGTACTCAAATATGCTGAGAGTCTCGCGATCAAAGCAGGTTTACTCAACACTAACGATGATTACTCCGTTTTAAGCACTGAAAAGTTTACCGAATTCTTTGGTGATTACGCTTTGGTCGTCGGCTCTACCGGAAACCTTGGCATGAGCATTGGCATTATGGGTGCAAGCCTCGGCTTAAAAGTCACGGTACACATGTCAGCTGATGCCCGACAATGGAAGAAAGACTTATTGCGCAGTAAAGGCGTGACCGTTCAAGAATACGAAGATGATTACAGCTTCGCGGTAGCTCAAGGAAGAGCTGAAGCAGATAAAGACCCAAATTGTCACTTTGTCGATGACGAATCTTCAGCCGATTTATTCCTCGGCTATTCTGTAGCCGCCAGACGATTGAAGAAGCAATTAGCAGAACTTGAAATTAACGTTGATGACGAACACCCACTGTTTGTTTATCTACCCTGTGGTGTTGGCGGAGGCCCTGGTGGTCTTAGCTTTGGCCTAAAATTAGCATTTGGAGATAATGTTCACTGCATATTCGCCGAACCCACTCATGCACCCGCTGTTATTTTAGGTTTAGGAACGGGGTTACACGAAGACATAAGTGCCAAAGATATCGGATTAGATGGTCTGACGGCAGCAGATGGTTTAGCCGTTAGCCGCCCCTCTGGCTTGGTGTGTAAAAACATGGAGCCACTACTCGATGGTGTATACACCGTTGAAGATAAAGAACTGTATCAACTACTTAGATTAGCCGCAGACACTGAGAAACTCCAACTAGAACCTTCTGCACTCGCAGGTTTCCCTGGCATCAACATCGTGAATAAGAACGAGAATTACCTAAAGGCCAAAGGACTCATGGAAAAAATGGAAAATGCTACGCATATTGCATGGGCAACGGGTGGAAGTATGGTTCCTGATTCTGTGTGGCAGGATTACTATGATTTGGGTGATGCTAGAAATTGTTAGTGTACCCCTTGGATAATTTCAAAGAATACACTAACAATATATTTATCCTTCTAGCTTTTCTTTCCTAGTAATTTCCAAGCAAGAGGTAGTGAAAGAGCAGCTAAACCTATTTTCAAAATTGCTCCTAACGCAAAAGGCGTAAAACCTAGTTCTAACAAAGATGCATCCCAACCAATAATACTGCCCAACCAGAGTAAGCCAAAAGCAAAAATTATTGCGGTACCAATTGTCATAGAAATCAAGGTAGATAAAATATTTTTACCAAAACCACGCTCAGCAAGAATACCTACAGTTACAGCTGATACTAAAAATCCTAAAAGATACCCACCTGTTGGGCCAAACATATAGGCAAGACCAATACCACGCTCTGGGCTTCCTGAAAAGACAGGAAGTCCTAATGCTCCTTCAACTAGATATAACGTAATAGTTGCTCCACCGAGCTTCGCACCATAAGACATCCCTATCATCAAGACAACAAACGTTTGCATTGTCATTGGCACAGGATAGAAAGGTATACTAATTTTGGCTGACGCCCATAGAGCTAAGGAACCCACAAGGGCTAGAAATACCTTTGTCAGCATCGAGTCTTTTAATCCAGATACTTCCTGGATGAGTGTTGGGTAGGTAATTTGTTTAAAGAACATACTGTTCCTCCAATTATTAATTAGTTAAGTAAATAGATATATGCTGATTAAGAAATACATTTAACAGATTGTTTAATATTTCCTATATCCTCAATATATGTCCAAATTAAAAAGCGTATAAAAATCAAATTTATTGCTAAATCATCACTCTGATTTAACTAAGAAAATCTCTTACTTTTGAAAGCTTTTCTTTTCTTTCTCTTCGAGCAATAAGAGCTTCTTCCATAGTGACAGGGACAAACGTGCTAGGTTTATTTGGCTGAAGTTGACCGATTAAATCCATATCAGCAGAAATAACGACACCAACCATGAAATAACCACCACCTGAGACGGCATCACGATGTAGGACAATAGGTTCTGAGCCACTAGGAACTTGAATTGATCCATATGGATAACAACTATCAACTATATTTGATGGATCAGAACCCGCACCAAAGGCCTGCTCTCTATCAACAAAATCTAATGCTTCCCCGCCTTTAAAACGGTAACCGATACGATCAGCTTCAGGTGCAACTTTCCATGTATCATTAATAAAAGTTGCTTGAGATTTTTCTGTTATACGATGCCAGTAAATTCCAGGTATAAATCTTAGTTCACCAGGCTTCTGTGGAAGATTTCTTAGGCTTTCATCAATACTTTTTTCAGTATGCTTACTAATGTCACACTCGTTTATTGGCAACTCATCCTGAGCAGCTAAACCCCTACCTTCAAAACCTCCTAGTGCTCCAAGCGTGTATGTTGATCGACTACCTAATATTATTGGTACATCAATTCCACCTGAAACCGCAATATAAGCTCTTGCTCCAGAGGTAAGAAAATCAAACGATAAAGTTTGACCTGCTTTTATCACAAAAGAAGCCCATGTACTTTTAGCCTCACCATCAACTTTAGGTAGCATTCCTGCGCCAGTGACTGCAACAATAGCATCTTTGTTAAATAGTAATTCAGGCCCCATAAAAGCTGCTTCAAGAACTGCAGCACCTTCATCGTTACCGACTAATAAATTTGAAACTCTTAAAGCGTAACGATCCATTCCACCAGATAAAGGAATGCCTAAATGATAATAACCAGGTCTACCAAGATCTTGAACACTAGTTGATAACCCAGGTGTGATTACTTTAATTGACATATAAAGCCTCCTTAATAACTTTGTTATAGCCTTCCATGTCATTATTAAAATCATCTAACACGAAAGTCACCGGTTTTGTGAGAGGTTCAAATGTACCCTCCTCCACATCAAGTAGTATTTGATCGTATTCGTCTCTATCGACCGATCTATATTTAACAATATCTCCTGGTTTAAAAAACAACATGAAATCCTTCAGATGATTTACCTTCTGGTTTGGATCGAAAATTGGCATTGGGGTTACACCAAACATCTGATAGCCTCCTGCACCCCGTACGGAATAGATACACGAAAAACAACCTCCATGACCTACAGTATGCTTTGGGGTATCTGTGCGAGGTCGAAGATACTTCGGAACTTCTATTTGATGTTCTCTATCAACTAACTGATACATAAATGGTAAACCCGCAACAAAACCTACCATTGTGACTATCCAGGGTGTTTCTTGATGAGCGTTGATGAAATCGTCAACAGAATCAAAATTATTAATGCGTGCCCCATACTCTAGATCGGTTCCATCAGGATCTTGATGTCTTTCTCTGAATCTCATTAATGTTTCATGGGTCCATGGATCATTGTAGTAAACAGGAATTTCAATAATTCGTGTTTCTAAAACATTTTCAATATGATCTACATCATTTTCAATTCCAACTAATGTATCCATCATATCGTTTGGATGTATTTTGTCGGGATCATACTTTATTTGAAAAGAGGCATTTGCAGGACAGACTTCAATAATCCCATCAATATTCTTTTCTTTAATTTGATTGGTCATGGCTAGGCTTTTAAAAAAAGCTTCTAGAGACATTTCTTTATCTACTTCAACGAAAATGTGCTCATCACCGCCAAAGGAATAGCGTGTTTTCATTTTGTTTCTCCTTAAATTAGCGACTCAAATTACTACTATTTGTTTCTAACCAAGATTCAAGCCATTTTGTATCGTAATCACCTGATATTACTGATGGGTCTTTAGCTAACGCTTGAAAGAGAGGTTTAGTAGTTTTGACCCCTTCAATTTCAAGTTCTGATAACGCCCTTTCTAATCTTTTGATTGCACTAAGCCTATCTTCATCGTGAACAATCAATTTACCGAGTAGAGAGTCGTAATATGGAGAAATTTTATAATTTGCAAACAAATGGGTATCCATTCGCACACCGGGACCACCAGGAAAATGAACTTTACTTACAACACCAGGATTAGGTAAGAAATTATTAGAAGCATCTTCTGCATTTAAACGGACTTCGATAGCATGGCCTTTAATTTTAATTTCATCTTGCTTAAATCTAAGTTTTTCACCATTTGCAACACGAATCATTTCTCTCAATAAATCTACGCCCGTTATCATTTCTGTCACAGGGTGTTCTACTTGTATACGTGTGTTCATTTCTATGAAAAAGAAATCTTCTGAAGTCTCATCGTATAAAAACTCAACGGTACCAGCACCTTTGTAATTTACTGACTTGGCTAAAGAAACTGCAGATTCACAGAGTTTATTTCTAACACTCTCGGTTAATAAAAATGCCGGAGCCTCTTCCCAAACTTTTTGCCTTCTTCTTTGAAGAGAACACTCTCTTTCAAAGAAATGCACTACATCAGTACCATCACCTAACAACTGAACCTCAACATGACGACCAGTCTCTATATATTTTTCAATATATAGCCCTCCATTTCCAAAAGCCGCTTTAGCCTCAGTACTGGCTTCAGCGATAGCACGTTCAAGTTCTTCTATATTTTCTACAATTCGAATTCCTCTTCCGCCACCACCTGCTGTAGCTTTAACCATTAAAGGAAATCCATATTGATCGGCTACATCTTTTGCTTCAGCAAAGTCACTTAATAAACCTTTACTTCCAGGAACAGTAGGAACACCTGCTTTATCCGCTGCATAACGTGCTGAAATTTTATCTCCCATCTGACGTATAGTCTCTCCAGAAGGGCCGACAAAGATCATCCCTGCGTTAGTAACTGCCTCAGCAAATTCAGCATTCTCTGAGAAAAACCCATAACCCGGATGAACAGCATCAGCATCTACTTCTTTTGCTGCCTGAAGTATTACTTCCATATTTAAATAAGACTTACTTGCCGAAGCTGGACCAATATTTACAGTCTCGTCAGCAATTTTTACAGCCAGAGAATCTTCATCAGCATCGCTGTATACCTGAACAGTCTTTATTCCAAGCTCTTGTGCTGCTCTACAAATACGTACAGCAATTTCGCCTCTATTTGCAATTAACAGTTTATTTATACTCATGACAAATTTCCTATTACTCTGATATTTCTATTTCTAGTAAAACTTGCCCTGGAGAAACTTCATCTTCATTTTCAACGAGGTAACCTTTAAATGTTCCTGATGTGTCAGATACAATTGTGTGAAAAGATTTCATCACTTCAACCAAACACAGCGAATCGCCTTCTGAAACAACATCACCTACTTGTTTATATACCGGTTCATCTGGGCTGGGCTGTGTATAAAATATTCCTGGTACTGGAGACATAAATTCTTTAATAGCCATGACATAATCCTCTTATAAATATTACAAATAATTCAACTTACATTTGTTTCAAAGCAGTGGATAAACTTTCAGCAATTTCAACAGCATTTGGTGTATCTGAATGAACACAAATGGTTTCAGCTTTAACCGCTAACTCTTTCCCATTGACACTTAAAATTGTGCCGTTCTTTATTGCACTTAAACATTTCTCAACAACTTTTTCTGGGTCCACTGCCTCATGCACTCTGCTGATAATTAACCCACCATTATCGTCATAATCGAGATCAGCAAAAAACTCAGATTTAAATTCAACCCCCTTTGCTTTACATTGCTCTTCTTGTTTTGTTCCTGTAATCCCTAAAACAGGGACTTTAAATAAATCTCCGACATCAGCAATGATTTCAGCAACATGCTCTTGTCTTGATGCCATTCCATATAAAGCTCCATGAGCTTTTAAATGGCTTAGTGGAACATCTAGCTTTTTTAAAAACCCCATTAGTGCGCCAACCTGATAAACCACAATATTGTAAAGTTCGGTTTTATTTACTTTCATTTCTCTTCGACCAAATCCAACTAGATCTGGAAGTGAAAAATGTGCCCCAACTCTGACATTGTGCTTTTTTGCTAGTACTGCTGTATTCATCATGTGATTTGGATCCGATGCATGAAACCCACAAGCAATATTTGCTTCAGTAATAAAAGGCATAATTGCTTCATCATTTCCTAATTGATAAATTCCAAAGCTTTCTCCCATATCACAGTTAATATTTACATCTATATTCATAACTCCCTCCTATGTACTTTTTATAATTTAATTATAAAGACTCTTCATGACTCGAATTCGCAACTGATCCGCAATAACTGCCAAAATTAAAAGCAATCCTATAACGACCGTCTGCAAGTATGATTCAACCCGCGCTAAATTCATGCCATTCTGCACAAGGCCTATAAACAAAGCACCTAATACGACATTTTCTAGACGACCATGCCCACCACGTAAACTGACACCTGCAATGACACATGCAGCAATCGACTCCAAAGGCATAGCTGAACCAATATTGGCTTCACCAGTATCCAATCGAGCAGTTAACAGTAGACCAGCAATTGCAGTAGTTGCGGCACAAATCAAATAAGCTAAAAATTTCACAAGTCCTGTATTTATTCCAGATAAGCTCGCAGCCTTGGTATTCCCACCAACTGCGTAGAAATATCTACCCAAACGAGTCCAATTTAGAAGGAAATACAGCATGCAAATTAGTACCCCGCCAATGAAAACCGGAGCAGGTATTCCTAAAAATTTGCCATAACCGAATATATTTCCGAACTCAGGAGGCATTCCATATACTGGTGTGCCACCCGTCATGTATAAGGCAACTCCAAATCCAACAGATGAAATCCCTAACGTCATCATGAAAGGAGAAACATTTAATAAGGAAACACCAAGTCCGTTTATTACTCCGACAAAACTACCCGCTAAAATTCCTGCAAAACAGCCGAGTGTTATAACCAACCAAACTGAATCTGGCATAATCGTATGTAAAATAGCCATTGCTGTTGCACTTACAACGGAAGTTAGAGCAACAATAGTTCCTACCGAAAGATCAAAGCCACCGGTTAACAGTACGAACATTTGCCCCACTGAAACTAAAATTAGAAAGGATGATTGTCGAACGACACTTGATAAATTTCGGCTGGTTAAAAAATTATCTGAAGTTACTGCAAATACAATAATTGCAATAATCAAAAGAAAGGGCAAAACGCCAATTTTCACAAACACCATTTTGAAAAAATTTAAAGCTCCTTTCTTTTCAGAATCTGTATTCGCTGTTTCAAGCTGTAATTCTATTTCTGCTGACACCTTAAGCTACCTCTTTATCAAAAAAGTTCATTAGTACGTTTTCTTGTGTGATTTCATCACCACGAAGCTCTGTTTGTAACTTACCGCGATGCATTACATATAAACGATGACTCATATTTATAACCTCAGGTAGGTCTGAAGAAATGATAATTACAGCTGCACCCTCTTCACATAATTTCGCAATGAATTTATATATTTCTACCCTTGTACCTACATCAACACCAACCGTTGGCTCATCAAAAACAAATAACTTAACATCTCTAGTTAAACATTTAGCCAATAGGACCTTTTGCTGGTTTCCTCCAGAAAAATGCTCTACCTCTCGATTAATTTTTAAAGGATGCAATTGCAGCTTTGTCGCTAAACTTAGGGTCTCCTTTAATTCATGAGATCTCCTGAGAAGATTCCATTTATTAAATTTTGGTAAATGCAAGGAAGGTAAAGAGATATTTTCCTGACAACTTCTAATCATCACTAACCCTTCCCCTTTCCTATCGGGCGGACTATAGAAAAACCCTTTATCTAGCATTTGCCTGGTTGTCATATTGGTAACATCTTCACCATCAAATATGACTTTCCCAGAAGAAACGCTTTGTATTCCAAAACATGCTCTGATTAAAGCTGACTTCCCTGCACCAACAAGACCTGCTAACCCAACAATTTCGCCAGGAGACACATGAACTGACACATCTTTGATTCTGTGGTTTTTGGTACTTAAGTTTTCTATGGAGAGAATCTTATCTTTGGGCTTAAAGTCTATTTTTGGAAAAATTTCACCAACAACTCGCCCCGTCATCAGGTTAATTAAATTTGATTCAGTGGTAGATTTAGCGTCAACCGTATCAACATATTTACCGTCCCTCAGCACAGTTATCCTATCTGCTATTCGACGGATTTCTGCCATACGATGCGTTATATAAATAACACCAACGCCTTGAGCTTTTAGCATTTCAACCAATCTAAATAATTGATCAGTTTCACGTTCGGTTAAAGAAGCCGTCGGCTCATCCAGAATTAAGACTGAAACCTCCGATCTAAATGCCTTCGCAATTTCTACCATCTGTTGCTCAGCCCTAGATAAATAAGACACGATCTGAGAAGGTTTCAGATCAAAGCCTAAGTCTTTCAATATCTTCTCAGCTTCAATGTGCAATTCCTTTTTTCTAAGAATCTTATTCTTAACTCGCTCATCACCTAAAAATAAGTTTTGCTCAACATTTAGTTGCCCCACAAGAGAAAACTCTTGGAAAACAGCGCTGATACCTAGAGATCTAGCATAACGAACTGACTTCAAATCCACGGGTTCCCCCCTAAAGCGAATTTCTCCGCTTGTAGGGGTGTGAACACCAGCAATCATTGAAATCATTGTGGATTTACCTGCACCATTTTCACCAAACAGTACATGCACCTCTCCAGCTTTTAGATTAAATGAAACATTGTCGAGGGCTAACACCCCAGGAAAACGTTTACTAACCCCTTCAACTCTTAATAATGTTTCGCCTTCTTTAACAGAGTCAGATAAAAGTTGAGACTTACTATTCATAAAAATAACCAAGTTCCAAAATGAAGAATTATTTAACTGAAAATGTAGGTTTGAAACCGTCTGCAGCTAAAGCTGAATTACGATCGAACGTTTCGATATTCAGCTTATCAATCACATAAAGCTTAGGACCGACATGCTTCTTATATGGTTTCTTCTCTAATATACGAACCGCTTGATCTATTGCTATTCGTCCCTGAATTACTGTTGAATCTGTTGGAGCGGCAAGAATTTGCCCTCTTTTGATACCCTGATACACCCCTGGAGTAAAGTAGTATGAAACTATTTTGATTTTATCCAGTAAGCCTCTTGATCTCAGTAAACCCACGGCTGCTTCTGCTGTTACAGCAGTACCTACGATGTAATCAATATCTGGATGAGCTTCCAAAGTATCTTCGACTAATTTTAACTGCACCTCTTTACCGGTATCGCCATACTTAGTCTCAACAACTTCTATAGCACTGCCTTTAATCCCTTTCTGAAAACCACTGTTACCAGCCTCTACCCAAGCTGCTCCAGGAGGACCTGGAAACCATGCTACTTTGGCAGGCTTGCCACCCGCAGGATGTAATTTAGAAATATATTCACCTGTCTGGGCTCCCATTTCGCCGAACGAAACTAATGATTTTGCAGACAAATCTGGAGAAGACATACCATTAATAATATCGATAACGGGAACACCTTTGCCGCGAACTTCTTTAACAAGATTATTTAAACCCTCATTAGAAATTGCACCAATAACAACCGCGTCAGCACCACCGGCAACACAATCTTCAATTTGTGAGATTTGTTTACTTAAATTTGTATAGCCCCCAGCTTCTACAAGTTGCATCTTCACCCCGAGTCTTTTTGACTCGTCAACTACGCCATAGTTAACCGCTGACCAATATGCATCTTTCATGTGAGGAAAAGAGACACAGATATCCCACTTCTTTTCAGCTTTTTCTAAAGGTTTATATTCAATAGAAGTTCTTGGGCTTGTCATGTCAAACGCTGGGGTCCACTCTTCTACAGGAAATGGATACCATACTTCCGCTGCAAAATTCATTCCGGTAGTCGCTAAAACTAACGCTGCCGTGCTTACTATTTTCGTAGCTTGTAAAGTAATGTTTTTTTTCATGATAAATACCTTTATGTGATTTAAGGAACTAAAAAAGACTCTAAATAATCTGTATCAAATAATGATGACTTACTTAAAGAACTGATTCTTGAGTCCATAATTCTATAAAATCGATTTTAAGTAAATTATGAAAATTACAAATGTAAATTCTGTTTTTCCGAATTTACATGCCTTTCGAGTTACTGCTATAGTTGCTCGCTACCTAGAAATTTCACCCTTGAGAACAACAAATGTCCTTCACTTTAAAGCAAGTTAGATATTTTATGGCTGTAGCAGAACTTGGCTCGGTATCATCTGCTGCTATAGAAGTTTGTATTTCAGCATCGTCCGTGACAGCGGCCATACAAGATTTGGAAAAGGAATTAGGGGTTTCTCTATTTTCAAGACATCGCAAAGGATTAAAGTTGACGTACGATGGACATCGTTTCGTACAACACAGCCAGAATATTCTAGATGCCGTATCTAATGCTAAATATGCTCTTGATAGTCAACAAGAGACCGCACAAGGAAAACTATCGATTGGGGTGACTTACACTATAGCCTCATACTTTCTCGCGCCTTTGCTTGCACGATTTAAAAAATCATTCCCAAATCTTGATATAACAATAAGTGAACATAAACGATCAATAGTTGAGAAAAAGCTGATTAATGGAAGTTTAGATATAGCTTTGGTAATTACGTCAAACCTAATAAACAATTCAGACATAACCAGCGAAACCCTCATTGAGTCTTCAAGACAATTATGGGTTCCACCTAATCATCCATTTATTGAATTAGACTCAGTTAGTTTAGAAGATGTCTCTCATGAGCCTTATATACAATTAACAATAGACGAAGCCAGAGTCACTCACCCAAGATTTTGGGGAAAGTTAGATTTAAAACCCAATATTACATTTAAGACGAATTCAATCGAAGCTATGAGAAGTTTAGTTGCGACAGGAGCTGGAATAACAATTCTTTCTGACGTGGTTTATCGCCCATGGTCACTTGAGGGAGATCGTATAATTACAATCCCACTATCAGACCCCATCCCCACTATGGATATCGGACTGGCTTGGAAAACATCAAACAATGAAGCTAATGTAAAAGCATTTATAAACTATTGCCGTATGGCATATACCTCAGGTAGAAACAATTACAGAGGTGATATTTTAAGCTTATAAACAGCGTTCAATGAAACACCTATCTAGGCAATATTCGAATCAGGAAAAGAGGCTTTTCTCTTTTCCATGAATTCAATCAGTGCTTCATCCACAGCAGGATCCATAGCTGGCAATTCGTACTCGTTTAATTGCTTTTTGTAATAGGCATTCGCGCGTTGTGCGAGATCGAGTTCGCCGTCTTCTTTCCACTGTTCAAAACTATTATTGTCATTGATGGGTGAATGATAAAACGCTTCGCGGAAGTTTGCCTGAGTATGCGCGCAACCAAGGAAATGCTGGCCTGGACCAACCTCTTCGATGGCATCCATCGCTTGTCCATTTTCACTCAGGTCTACACCTTTAGCGTATGTCGCTAGCATGCCTGCCTGATCACAATCCATAATGAATTTTTCGTAGCCCATTACCAGACCACCTTCCATCCAGCCCGCGGTGTGTAATACGAAGTTAACACCCGCATTGATAGCTGGCCAGAGTGAGTTTGATGATTCATAACCTGCCTGAGCATCTGCAACTTTAGCACCACAGAAACCACCACCAGAACGGAACGGAACGCCTAATCGACGAGCCAGCGAAGCCATCACATTTAATACCAATGCAGGCTCTGGCGTACCGAATGTAGGCGCACCTGATGCCATCGACATGGAACTGGCGAAGGTACCAAAAATAACGGGGACTCCCGGGTTTACTAACTGCGCAAACGCCATCCCTGCGAGTGCTTCTGCCAATGCTTGAGCAGAAGTTCCTGCAACGGTAACAGGTGACATCGCGCCCGCGAGAATAAACGGTGAAACGATACACGCCTGATTATTCTTCGCATAAACCTTAAGCGCACCTAACATGGTGTCATCGAATGACATCGGCGAGTTGGCGTTGATTAAACTCGTCGTAATTGTTTTTGGCCTGCCCGTTGCTTCATCGATATAATTATCGCCAAATAGAATTTCGCACATATCGACCGTATCTTGCGCACGCTCGCCTGCCGTTACTGAGCCCATGAAGGGTTTATCCGAATACTTCATGTGCGCATAATTCATATCAAAATGGCGCTTGTTGACAGGTAAATCTACCGGCTCACAAACCGTTCCACCTGAGTGATGCAGATGCGGCGTCATGTATGCCAACTTCACGAAATTACGGAAATCCTCGATAGTGGCATAGCGTCGTCCTTCATCCAGATTACGAATAAACGGACTGCCGTAGGCTGGCACAAGCACCGTATGCTTGCCACCTATTTCGACACTTTTGGCTGGGTTTCGCGCATGCTGCGTATATTGATTAGGGGCATTGTCCTGAATAATTTTACGACACATACCTTTGGGAAAACGTACGCGTTGTCCATCAACCGAAGCGCCCGCTTCTTTCCACATTTCCAACGCTTCCGGATCATCTTTAAAATCGATGCCGGTTTCTTCCAGAATCGTATCGGCATTCGCCTCGATAATCGCCAAACCCTCTTCGCCGAGTATTTCGTATTCGGGAATCTTGCGAGTGATGTAAGCAGGTGCAGCGACTGGGGCTGCTTTTTCGCCACCTTTGGAACGACGATTACGACGACCGCGACTTGGACTAGGCATAGTGATACGCTCTTTAGTTGTTATTTATACATTTAACATTATCTTACGTGCTTGTAGAGACGAAAAGTATCTGCGCGACATAAGGATACATTCTCGCGCCATTGTTCTCACGGTAGAACAAGACTTTGTTTATACTTAGGTTCCTATCAAACACTAGCAATTACATACAACCCACTTAAACAAAAAGCCCCCCCCCTACTTTCAGGGCTTTTTTTAGAAGAAGATTCCCATGAGATTTCTACCCGTTTCCATGCAAAAATATCTGCCCTATCTAACCTTCCTATTATTGGCGCTGGCGTGGGGCTGTACTTTTGTCTTTATTAAAATCGCTAACGAATTTATCAGTGCCGAACAGATTGCCTTTTATCGCGTATTTTTAGGATTTTTACTCGTAGCGGTTTACGGAATCATCAGCAAATCATTCGATCGTGAACACCTAAAACACTGGAAACATTTAATAGCGATTGCAGTGTTGGCTTCCCTGATGCATTTCCTGTTTTTTGCCAAAGGAACGGTATTATTAAATTCAGGCATAGCCGGCGCCTTAAGTGGTTCGATACCGCTTTTTGCGTTTGTATTATCGATCGCTTTCATCAAAGAAGAACACGCCACCTGGGTAAAACTTGGCGGGATTCTATTAGGGTTTTTTGGGGTCGTATTAATTGCCAACCCGTTTAATGCTGGAGCAGGAAGTGCAAACCTCTATGGCGTGATGTATTTACTCTTAGGCTCAGCCGCGGTAGGCGCATCATTTGTTTATGCCAAAAAATATATCGCCCCACTCGGAATCTCAGTCATCGCCTTAACCGCCTATCAACTCGGTCTGGGCTTATTGATGATGATTCCGTTTATCGATTTTACAGGTATCTTAAACGTTTGGAGCACGCCTAAAGCCATCGCCAGCACTATCATCGGTTTGGGATTAATCAATACCGCCATCGCTTCTATTGCCTACTATTACGTCGTCGATAAACTCGGTGCGGTAAGAGCATCATCAGTAACCTATCTACCGCCTGTGATCGCCATGATTATTGCGGTATTTTTACTGGGAGAAGAAATTCAAACACTGGACTATATCGCGCTAGCGTTGATATTTGCCGGGATGTTGTTATTGCGAGAAAAGACAGCGTCTGAACCGTTGTAGTTCGCCACTTTATTATTAGAATAAGGATCAAAGTCACCCCCCTACTTTGGGGGAGTTTTTTAATATTCATTTAAGGGAGTGAAAGGTAGAGTAGATAGTTTGCTAAAGCCCAATATGAAACGTTCGGTATTCTTGTTAGTTGTTTTTTACCCGGTATTCATAGACATTATTCTCAGAGCCATATAACTCCATTTTACCTATAGGATTAAACCCCGCTTTTCTTAACAAAGCGTTAGAGCTTATGTTATCTGGCAGTGTTACCGCTAAAATCGTCTGCAAAGCATGCGTTGAAAACCCATCATTTAGTATTGATAAAGTCGCCTCATAGGCAAAGCCTTTACCAAAGAACTCAGGTAAAAAAGCAAAACCAATGTCAGGATGATCAAGCTCTGTTCTTTTCAACAAACCACACATGCCTACTGGAGTTCTCGAGCTTTTTAATTCAACCAGATTAAGACCAAAGCCAAAAGTTTTATAACTATTTAAAGGGCCATTCAATAGATAGTTTTCAGCATCAGCATTCGTGCGGACTTTTTTATCAGCAATATGACGAATAAAAGACTCTTCATTTAATAATCGAACAATGAACTCAGCATCTGAAAGCTGAAAGTGTCTAATAATCAATCTGTCTGTTTCACAAACCACTGTCATTGATATAACCTGATCTAGAAAGATTGCTCTGCTACTTGAATATGACGCCTTATTTTAACGACTAATTACGCCATACCCTTTCCATCTGTAGCCCTAACAGGAATACCAGTAGGGTCGAAACCTTCAAGGCAATATACATTAACACCATAGTGATCAGGCGTAACACGTTTTCGATGAAATGGATAAATGCCACAGATACTACAAAAATAATGCTTAGCTGTATGCGTATGAAATGTGTACGTTGTTAGCGATTCCTCACCACTTAATATTTTCAGTTTGCTCTCATGTACTTTCACCATCAATGCGTTTTTGCGAAGGCAAATTGAACAGTCGCAAGTAGTAAGTTCAGGAAAGTCAGTTTGAATCTCGAACTGAACTGTTTGACAGTGACATGAGCCTTTATATGTTTTCATTTATAACCTTCGTTTAATAAAAGCACACCCCCGTACTTTTAGGCACTTTTTCTATTCAGCGTCGCAGACATATAACGCTCAGTACAACGGCAATTTTTACGTAGTGTTTTTACAATAAAATGGCGGAGCTATTGTAAAAAAATCGAAATGAGAAATATCCACTGGCACATATTGTTATACATTTATTGCCATAATCGAATAGTGTACCTTAAATACAAGCTAGATTTGTCCAACAATACTGGCACTTCGATACTGTCAGATTACGTATTTTTCAACAAAACTAAAAGTCCTAGCATTATTGGCATATATTTTGCTCCTCTAGGCATAACTTAACCGGAATAAACATTCATCCTGATTTTGCACCAAAAATGTCCATATTTCATAAATTCAGGTTCAATAACAGAGCATTATTCAAACCAAAAATAAGTATCGAGCAACCCATGATTAAAATCGGAACAATAAAAGAGATATGGCGCTACCCCGTAAAAGGCATGGCTGGTGAAAGTATTGAGAGTTGTCATATCGATCAGCATGGTTTAGAAGGTGACCGACAATTTGCCGTTCGTGACGTAAAAAGAAATGAAATCCAAAGCTGTAAATTCAGGCCCAATTTACTCAGCTGTATCGCAACCTATAATACTGACAATGCAGCAAATATTGACCAAGCGCCTGTTTCACTAAACTTCCCCGACGGACAAATATTCAACTCGGGCGTGACCGCTGAAATTAATCAAAAAATCTCAGAGCTGCTAGGCCACGAATCCATACTCGAAACACTTCAGCCTGATAGCGATAATGATTTGTACAAGCGCTTTAAAGCTAAAAATCACAATTGGCTCCAGGAACTGAAAGACACATTTACGCGCGAACCGGGCGAGAGTCTGCCAGACTTTAGCGACCTACCTCAGGACTTTATTGATTATGTGACGCTACCCGGAACATTCTTTCTCGTATCGCCCTGTCACATCATTACTACTGCCACCATGGACCACTTCAAGAAGAATCACCCTGATTCAGATTGGGACATACGACGTTTCCGCCCTAATATTTTGATCGAGACCACTGAAGGAATCTCAGGTTTAGTCGAACAAGAATGGCTTGGTAAAACCTTACATATCGACAATACAAGTATTAAGTGTATGAGTGCGGCTCCGCGCTGTGGTGCCGTAACGAGAAAACAACAAACTTTTGGCTTTGACAAATCGATGCTGCGCACAATTGTAAACGAAGCAGATCAAAATCTAGGTATTTACGGAGACATAAGCACACAAGCGCTAATAAATGTGGGAACTGACGTATATCTTTCTTAATGGAAATAGGATATCTACTTGCACGGACAACGAGGTTATAACGCCTTACTCACTTGAAAAAATCGATTTAGCACAATTTGCTGTCCCCTGATCACTAAAAGCCACCCCCCACCTTTGGGGCACTTTTTTATAAATTGAAAATATTGTTAAGTCCTTAATCTATCTCATCATGTTTCAAAAACGAGCTGGATACTTGGTCGTTGCGCCACTGAATTGGCTATGCGTTTGACGCTGGGGAATTCGTCGATGGCTGGATGACCCAGGGCAGGGTTTAGCCAGGTGCTAAGCATATATAGGTAAATGTCAGCAGCACTGAAGCGATCGCCTAGCATCCATTGCTTGCCCCCTATTTGATCATCAATCACTTTCCATGTTTCTTTGAGGCGTCGGTTACCGCGTCGTTGCGCACTGGGTTCGTCCGCTGGGGAGTCTACAAATCGATCTGGATAATAGCTGAGCTGAAATGCGTTCTGTATGGAATTGGAGAAATAGACCAGCGTCTGTAAATAAAGCGCTCGAGAAGGATCATCGATGGCGGGAGCTAGATTTGCTTGCGGATGACGATCGCATAAGAACATGGTTATAGCGGCGTATTCGTACATCGCGCCTGTCGTATCTGTCGTATCTGTCGTACTTTCGTCCCAGGAGAGAACTGGCACCCAGCCATTGGGATTAATCGCCAGTTGTTCTGGTGGGCAAGGTTTGTTCCTGTCGGTGGTCGTGGGGATCAGTTCGTATGGAACACCAATTTCTTCCAGAATGACCTGAATACCCATTGATGCACTTCTGGGGGCATAGAATAGCTTATACATCTTGTTATTCTCCTAACGGTAAAGTGCCAGATTTTTATAGGCATTGCAGTATTTGCTTATTTTTATAACTCAACATTGAATAACTAACTGTTGTTACGTTTCTGGTGTTAGTTAAGCGCTCATTTCGTTTTGTAATTCTTTTAATTCATCAAGAATACGAATGAATTTTTTGCCGAAAGGTGTCACGACGTATTCAACTTTTGGTGGAACTTCGTTGTATTCGATGCGTTTGATGATGCCGTATTCCATGTTTTTGCGCAGGCATTCATTCAGTACTTTTGTGGTTAGGCCTTCGACACTTCGTACCATTTCTCCCGGGCGATTAATGCCTTCGGACAGAAGTTGATAGACCGTCAGAGACCATTTACAGCGAAACACATTTTCTACCATACGCGCACTGCGTTCCGGAGCGGAGTTTCTCAAAAATATTTTTCTGTTACTTATCATAAAGATATACCTAACTGTACCTACCTTACTGAATTGTACCTACTGTTTAGGAACAACCTTTACTTGTAATCTTTCATTTCACTTTGCACTGATTTGTTTACACAGATTTGTTTACACAGATTTGTTTACACAGATTGTGTTCAAATAATTCAGTTTACACAACTAGTTTACAAAACATAGTTAACACAATACAAAGAGGATTATGAGATGGAAAATACAAGCCAACCTACCGCACTTATTATTGGTGGATCAAGTGGAATGGGTTTAGAGAGCGCGAAATTATTGTTGAAACGTAATATAAAAACAATCATTGTCGGCAGAAACCCGGAAAAATTAAATCAGGCAAGTCAGGAGCTTTCTGCATTTGGTGAGGTTGAAACCCTGCAGGCAGATTTATACAAGGCTGAAGATTTACAGAGTATTGTTGAATTTGCGAACAGCGGTAATCAACACATTAAATATTTACTGAATTCTGCGGGTTATTTTAAACCAACGCCATTTGTTGATCACAGCAATGACGACTATGACATCTATCAGGAATTAAACCGAGCCATCTTTTTTATCTCTCAAGCTGTGGCTAAAAACATGATTGCTAACGGTGGTGGTTCTATTGTTAATATTGGTTCGATGTGGGCGAAACAAGCGATTAAGGCAACCCCTTCTTCTGCATACTCAATGGCTAAGGCAGGCTTGCACGCACTGACACAACACATGGCTATGGAGTTAGCAGATCATAATATTCGTGTGAATGCGGTATCTCCAGCCTTGGTAAAATCAACGATTTTTGAATCATTCATCGACCCAAGTGCCATGGATGAAACACTAGCTACTTTCAACGGTTTTCACCCAATCGGCAGAATTGGCCAACCAGAAGATATCGCTAAAACCGTTAGCTTTTTATTGAGTGATGACTCGAGTTGGGTCACAGGAGCAATATGGGATGTGGATGGTGGTGTAATCGCAGGCCGAAACTAGGTTCTTGAAAGAAGGATTCCGAAGCCTTTTTACGTAGTTAGAATTATCAGGTAATCAATGATTTCATTGTTTACCTGTTTTTATATGAAGGACAAAAATCTTTGTTGTGCTGTGCTCATATAACCATTGAGAAGCGCGTATTTTTCTAATGATGGTGACATCATTTTTATCTGACTCACAGCCTAATATTAGCTCTCTGTGTCTGTGCTAGTTTCTTGATCTGCCGCTTCTGCTAATTTAGCGCGCTCAGCTTTGCTAATGTATTTAGGTTTGCTATTTGTCGCTAATTTGGCTTTGGCCTTTTTGATACGAGACTTTACGATCTGAATGCTTTTCTTACGACGGTTCATGCTTCCTACTCAATGTGTAATTATCGATATAGTATCAGTTTCTCAGATAATTCCGATCCATTCTTTCTTGCGATACGCATTGCTTTTAAAGGGGCCTAAGCCACCCCCCTACTTTGGGGCACTTTTTTAAAACAAAAAAAAGGCTATCAAAAATGATAGCCTAACCACTAAGTCTTATACCGAAAGCGTTTTAGCTCGGGAATGAGAAACTAACGCCTTCTTTAACGCCGGTTGATGGCCAACGTTGTGTAATCGTTTTACGACGTGTGTAGAATCTTACTGAATCTGGGCCGTATGCGTATAAATCACCGAATAATGAACGCTTCCAACCACCAAAGCTGTGATAAGAAACTGGCACTGGTAACGGTACGTTGATACCAACCATTCCCACCTGGATATTATCTGAGAAGTAACGGGCTGCCGCACCATCACGAGTAAAGATACAAGTACCGTTGCCGTATTCGTGATCGTTGATTAGCTGCATTGCTTCTTCCATAGTTTCAGCACGAATCACTTGTAGAACTGGACCGAAGATTTCATTTTTGTAGCTATCCATTTCTGGCGTTACATTATCAATCAGTGTTGCACCAACGAAGAATCCGTTTTCGAAACCATCAACTGTTGGTTTACGACCATCAACGACAACCGTTGCGCCGTCTTTTTCTGCGCTATCGATATAGCCAACCACTCTTTCCTGACTTTCACGAGTAATCAACGGACCGAAGTCATTTTCTTTGACTTTTGCTTCACCGACTTTTAGCGGCGCCATGCCAACTTTCATCTTTTCGATCAATGCGTCTGCTGCGTTATCACCCACTGCAACCGCAACTGATAGCGCCATACAACGCTCACCTGATGAACCAAACGCCGCACCCAATAGTTGGTTAACTGCGTTATCCATGTCTGCATCTGGCATTACGATTGCGTGGTTTTTAGCGCCACCAAGTGCCTGACAACGCTTGCCGTTAGCAGTCGCTGTGGTGTAGATGTATTCTGCGATATCGGTTGAACCAACAAAGCTAACTGCTTGAACACGCTTATCATGCAATAAGGTATCAACTGCTTCTTTGTCACCGTTAACAACATTCATTACGCCATCAGGAAGCCCTGCTTCTTTGAATAGTTGAGCAATGAATAAAGTCGATGATGGATCTCTTTCTGAAGGCTTAAGTACAAATGTATTACCGCAAGCAATCGCCATTGGGTACATCCATAAAGGTACCATTGCAGGGAAGTTGAATGGTGTAATACCAGCAACAACGCCTAATGGCTGAAATTCACTCCACGAATCGATATTTGGACCAACGTTTTTACTGTGCTCGCCTTTTAGAAATTCACCCGCGCCACATGCGTATTCGATTACTTCGATTCCGCGCTGTAATTCACCCGCTGCATCGTGACAAATTTTACCGTGCTCATCACCGATCAATTCACAAATCTTATCTGCATTTGCTTCTAGCAATGCTTTGAACTTGAACATAATCGCAGAACGTTTTCCGACGGGCATGTTTCTCCACGCGGGGAAAGCAGCCTGTGCAGCAGCAATTGCTTCTTCAACTGTCTCTTTTGATGCCAGTGCAACTTGTTTGCTTACTTCACCTGTTGCTGGGTTAAATACATCTTGAGTACGGCCATTATCCGTATATGTCTCGCCGTTAATTAAGTGTCCAATCGTTGTCATTTTTTCCGTCCTATATCGTTATGTTTTTGTTCTTTAATTCATGGGTTAAAAAGATCGCTTAAGTCTCTAATTGCTCTCTTTTAATCCAGTTCTCTAATTGACTCGCCCAGCGCATTGATCAGGCTGTCGATCTCTTCTTTTTCTACCGTAAAAGGTAGGCCTAGCTGGATCATATCGCCACCATATCTGACATAAAATCCTTTCTCCCAGCATTTCATCGCGATCTGATAAGGGCGCAACATTGGTTCTCCCGGTGCTGCCTCTATTGTGAGACCTGCCGCTAAACCGTAGTTACGAATATCGTTAATATACTGCGTACCTTTGAGACTGTGTACACTTTCTTCAAAATAGGGTGCCATCGATTTCACGCGTGAAACCAATTGATCATTTTCTAACACATCTAACGCTGCCAAGCCTGCTGCACATGCCACAGGATGACCCGAATAAGTATAGCCATGAGGAATCTCTAGCGCGTATTCCGGACCACCATTTTCCATAAACGTTTCATACACGTCTTTTCTGGTAATCATCGCACCCATTGGCACTGTGCCATTGGTAACCTGTTTAGCGATGGTCATTAAATCTGGCGTTACGCCAAATTCTTCCGCACCCGTGTTTGATCCCATTCGACCAAAACCTGTGATAACCTCATCAAAAATAAGCAAAATATTGTGTTTGGTACACACTTCACGCAGGCGTTTTAAATAACCCACTGGCGGTGGAATAACGCCTGCCGAACCAGCCATTGGCTCTACGATAACGGCAGCGATATTCGACGCATCGTACAGTGCGATCATTTCTTCTAGCTCAGTGATTAAATGCGCACCCGTTTCTGGCATACCCTTGCAGAACAGATTTTCAGGTAACATGGTGTGCTGAATATGACTGGTTTCTAACGCCGGACCAAACATAGCTTTGTTCGGACCTATTCCGCCGACACTGATTCCACCCCAGTTCACACCGTGATAGCCTTTCACTCGGCCAATAAATCGATTCTTAGTTCCATGACCTTTTTTACGCCAATAGGCACGAGCTACTTTTAACGCAGTTTCTACAGATTCTGATCCTGAGTTTGTGAAAAACACACGATCCATCCCATCAGGCATAAAATCAGTGATGCGATGTGCTAATTCAAACGCTTTTGGATGACCAAATTGAAACGCGGGTGAATAATCCAGTTGTGCGATTTGCTTACTCACCGCTTCGGTGATTTCAGGACGACTATGCCCTGCTCCACACGTCCATAATCCTGATAGTCCATCAAATACCTGACGTCCTTCTGCATCGGTATAATATTTACCTTCGGCAGAAACAATCATACGAGGATTTTTCTTAAATTCTCTGTTCGCCGTATAAGGCATCCAATAGCTGTCTAGTTGCTCTTGTGAAAGATTACAACTGGCTAGTACTTCACTCTTACTTTGCATATCTACCTCGTATTGCTGTATGGCTTTGCATACCCAGCAATTGTCCCTATCAAATGTGAGTACGCTATTATGGACTTATTATTAGGTTATTAAATCAAAACATATTAAACTTAGTTTAAGCTTTTACTTAACTAACAGAATTTTCTTAAAACCTTTCTATCCCACTCCCATCAGATGACAAGCCAAAACGCTAAAAAAACGTTACTCCCCCACAAGATTGGCGACACCCATATTCGCTTGTTACGGATTTATAAAACCGTTATCGAATCCGGCGGCTTTGCTTCTGCAGAAATTGAATTGAATATCAGTCGACCTGCAATCAGTCTGGCTATATCTGAATTAGAATCATTACTCGATATGCGACTCTGTCACCGTGGTCGCGCTGGCTTTTCGGTGACCAATGAAGGCGAAACAGTGTATCAAGCGGCGTTGCAATTATTGGGTAGTCTTGAGACGTTCAAATCGCAAGTGAATGCCATCAACAGAGAATTAAAAGGCGAGTTCAATATCGGCATTACGGATAATTTAGCGACGATCCCGCAAATGTACATCAGTCGGGCATTGACCAAGTTAAAAAATCGTGGACCTGAAATCATCGTCAATATCCGCATGATTCCGCCAAAAGATATTGAAACGGCGGTCATTGATGGACAACTTCACATCGGTGTTGTGCCAGATTTGCGCGCGCTTTCGGGGTTGAATTACATACCGCTTTATAAAGAAAAATCATTACTCTATTGCAGCAAGGAACACCCCCTATTTTCAAAAGATAATACCAAGTTGAGTTCGGAGCAACTCGCTGAATTTGATGCTGTGTTACCCGCCTACCCACAAGCCGCAGAAATCAAACAACAACAGAAAAAACTCAGAGCAACGGCGACATCGACAGATCGCGAAGGTATCGCTTTCTTAATACTAACAGGACATTACATCGGTTTCTTGCCGACTCACTTTGCCGAACGCTGGGTTAAGGATGATTTGATGGTAGCGATTCAGCCCGAACAAAATAACTTCATCACTCACTATTCCGCGATTGTTCGCAAAGGTGCAAGAACCAATCTGATTTTAGAAAGCTATCTGGAAGAATTAAATAGCACCTTGAAATAAAAAACTCATGTAAGTGGGGGGGTGTCTTTTGTACTATCCTTACTTCTTGTTAATTGCATTTTAAGGATCAATCCGATGTCAGCGCTTTTTTCTGAACTCAAAATCAAAGATATTACTTTTCGTAACCGCATTGGTGTTTCACCCATGTGTCAATATTCGTCGAATCATGGCATGGCTAATGATTGGCACTTGGTGCAACTCGGTTCTCGTGCTGTCGGTGGCGCAGGTTTCATCATGTCAGAAGCGACAGCAGTAACACCGGATGGACGAATCACACCTAAATGTGCGGGTTTGTGGAGCGATGAGCAAATAGAACCGCTAACGCGCATCAATAGCTTTGTGAAAGATCATGGCGCTGTGATTGGCGTTCAGATTGGTCATTCTGGCCGTAAAGGCTCTGCAGCTGTTCCGTGGGATGGTGGTGCGCATTTAAGCGTTGATGAAGGTGGCTGGGAGATGATCGCACCCACAGATCAGGCATTCGATCAGGATGGCACGCGTTTGATGAGAGCACCGCATCAAATGAGTCTGGATGAAATCAAACATATCCAGAACGCTTTCGCAGAATCCGCCAAACGCGCATTAACCGCCGGATATCAGTTACTGGAAATTCACGGCGCACATGGCTATCTATTGCACAGTTTTTTCACACCGTTAGTAAATACGCGTGATGATGCCTACGGCGGAGATATCAAAGGTCGTGCAAAAATGATGCTGGAAACCGTCGATGCTGTACGAGCTGTATGGCCAGAAAATCTACCCCTGGCTGTTCGCTTATCTGCAGCTGACTGGATCGAAGGCGGGCTAACCGTTGAAGATAATATTCAAATGGCTAAATGGCTGAAAGACCGTGGTGTCGATATTGTCGATTGTTCAGGTGGTGGTGCAACCCCGGAAGCCAGAGCGTCGATGGGTGAACGTACGGCTAACCAACCAGCTTTGGCTGGAAAAATTCGTGAACAGGCAAACATCATGACGATGGCAGTGGGTGCAATTACAGACGCGAAACAGGCAGAAGCGTTAATTGCCAGCGGTCAGGCAGATATCGCGCTAATGGCTCGTCAAAGCCTGTTAGATCCTTACTGGCCAATACATGCTGCGACTGAGTTAGGCGTATCGAATAAAGTATTGATGCCTGTGCAGAATGGTTTCTTTGTTGGTAAGTAATTAGGTTGGTAAGTAATTAGGTAGGCATCTAGCTA
This sequence comes from Cocleimonas flava, assembly GCF_004339015.1. Lineage (GTDB taxonomy): Bacteria > Pseudomonadota > Gammaproteobacteria > Thiotrichales > Thiotrichaceae > Cocleimonas > Cocleimonas flava. Next base: position 680,433 of record NZ_SMFQ01000004.1, read on the forward strand.
ATCAAGATAAAAATAAAACGCTATCACTAAACATAAAAAAGGCGGTCGTTATTACTAACGACCGCCTTTTTTATTTAACTAGTTTAACTAATCGAACTAAGAAATTACTTAGCGATTAAACGATCTGGAACTGTCAAACCGATTTCTTTGTAGTACTTAACTGCACCCGGGTGAAGTGGTACAGGTAGACCAGCCATTGCCGCATCTTTATTCATCGCTTTAGTCGCTTTATGAATCGCTTGCAAGAATGGTAGGTTTTCATACAGCGCTTTAGTTAATAGGTAAACGTGATTCTCATCAACGCTTGCATTAACTGCCAGGAAGTTAGGCTGTGCGATCGTTGTTACATCCTTATCTTGTCCTGGGTAAGTACCTGCTTTGATTGTGAACGGAGTCCATAATTCACGTCCGCCATCCATCTTTTTCATTTCTTCAGGGGTTGTATTTAGCAGGGTGAATTTACCTGTGTTTGCAGCCATCAACTTAGTGATTGCACCCGTTGGCGTTCCTGAAGGGATACCAACACCAGATACTTGACCATTCGCTAATGCATCTGCTGTCGGGCCGTAACCTGAGTAAACCAGCGTGTAGTCTTTCTCGATATCAACACCAAGACCCTGCATCAATACTTTATTAGAACCTAGCGTTCCTGAGTTTTGCTTACCAAAGCCCATCGACTTGCCTTTTAATGCAACCATATCAGCCATAGTGCCGGTTTTTGCATCATCTTTACTTACGATGAACTGCTCAACATTTTGCCAAAGCATGGTAACCGAACGCATATTGGTTTGTTTTGCCGTTACCGGACCTGTACCCGTTGCCGCGTAAGAACCGTAAAGCCCCTGAAGGATGGCGAAATCTGCAGTGCCAGCACCTAATGCCTGAACGTTAGCGCCAGAACCTGCCGAGTTAACTGCTGTAAGGCTGAAACCTTCTTTAGGTAATAATTTAACTTTAGATAACGTAGAAATAGCCGTTCCAACCGGGTGGTATGTTCCACCTGTTGACGCTGTATTCAATACATAGTCTTTTGTATCTGCCGCATTTACGCCAGCGACAGCTAGAGTTAGTGCACTTACTGAAAGTAGTTTAATCAGTGTTTTTTTCATTATTATTTCTCCTATTAGATAATAATTTTAACTTTGAAATTTTTATGTATGTAACGACTAAAAACAAAATTAGGTCTGGCTAAAAATTGTAAATGGATTATACAAAAATTAACAAAACCTATAAAAATCTCTAAATAATTTTCGTCGGTACTAGTATAGGATATTAAAAACGTTCTACACGTAAATGTACGAAAATAATGAGGTTTTTATAATTTTTCTACCGTATAAAAAGGCGTTGTCTTCATCCCGGGAAGTTTGCAGTAGCGGCTAATGTAATATCTAAACGATTAACGTTTCAAGTGCTTAAGGAAGTGCCCTTCTATAAGCTTGAAGATAAACACGATGGTGAATGTAATCACCAGATAGAAAAGACCTGCACTTATGAAAGATTCAAACGGCGCATAGTATCGCGAGTTCAGTATTTTCGCCGCGCCGAACAAATCCACCAGTGTAATCACACCAGCAAGTACCGTCGCGTGCAACATAAAGATCACTTCATTGCCGTACATGGGAATAGAACGCCTTAACGCACTCGGCAGAATAACATGGCGATATTGGTCCCATCGGGACATACCGTAAGCCACTGCTGCTTCTATTTCACCTTTAGGTGTTTGTACAATCGCGCCACGGAAAATTTCTGCCGTGTAAGCAGCAGTATTCAGTGCAAATGCGAGAATCGCACACCAATAAGCTTCTTTGAAGAAGCCCCACAATAGACTCTCGCGTAACCATTCAAATTGCGATAAACCATAATAGATAATAAATATCTGTATAAGTAGGGGGGTGCCTCTGAATACATAGATAAAGCTTTTAGCCGGTATTCTTGCCCACTTCGTTTTTGAGGCAGCCATAATCGACAAGGGTATGGAAATAACAAACCCGGCGATTAAAGATATAATGAGTAATTGTAAAGTAAGACCTAAGCCTTTAAATAAGAGCGGTAGGTTGTCGAAGATAATCGAAAAATCCATTTCAATGACCTCCTATTTTGTAGCGGCGTTCTAACCATTTCATGGCGAGATCACTGATCGCTGTAATCAGCAGGAATAGAACACCCACTAATACGTAAAACGTAAATGGCTGGCGTAATGTATCGCCTGCAACTTTCGCGTTGAAGACCATGTCTTCGAGGCCAATAACAGACACTAGCGCCGTTGTTTTGACCAATACCAGCCAGTTATTGAAAAACCCTGGAATCGCATGACGAATCATTCCCGGGAAAGTAATGTGGGTAAATACCTGAAAACTTGTCATACCGTATGCATGACCTGCTTCAATTTCACCTTTGGAAACCGCCATAATCGCACCACGGAAGGTTTCGCCCATATAGGCACCAAAAATAAAACCAATGGTAAGAATGCCGGCGATAAATGGGTCGATATCTATATAACCCCAGCCGAATTTATCACCCACTTTATTTACCAGAACCTGACCACCGAAGAAAATCAGCATCATTAAAACAAGGTCTGGAATACCACGGATGACAGTGGTGTAGGTGCCGGCAATAGCTTTCGCGATAGGACCACCATAGAGTCTGGCGGATGCGGCAAGAATGCCTAAAGCAAGTGAGAGAATTAATGACAGCAGGGCTACTTCGACTGTTACAACCATGCCCTTTAGGATCATGGGAAGGTAGCCACCAAATATTTCTGTCATAGGATAAATCTGTTAGGAAGGTTAACTAAAAAACCTCTCCTCGATTTACGAGGAGAGGCTGGTAGAGATCTTATTCGCCAAACACGTCGAAATCGAAGTATTTTTCACGAACTTTATCGTAAGGAGACTTACGTAAGTTTTCTAATGCTGTATTGAATTTATTCGCTAGCTCTGTATCACCTTTGCGTATTGCAATACCGATACCTTCACCGAAGTATTTCGGATCTGTGTAGCTATCACCGATAAACTCATAGTCTTTTCCGTTATCAGAGTTGATGAACTCAAGCAGTACGAATGCATCAGCGAATACAAAGTCTAAACGACCTGCATTTAAGTCTAGGTACGCTTCTTCCTGTGTGCCGTAACGTTTGATATCAACGCCTTCGCCAAATGTACCAGTGATAAACTTGTCAGAAACAGTACCGCGTTGAACACCTACGCTCTTGCCTTTTAGGCCTTCAGCAGAGATCACATGGTCAGCACCTTTTTTGTGGATGAAACGCGCAGGTGATTTGTAGTAATGATTAGTGAAATCAACTTTCTCTTTACGCTCTTCTGTAATAGACATAGAAGCCACGATCGCATCGTACTTTTTAGCGATAAGTGCTGGGATAATGCCATCCCAATCTTGTTTGATTAGCTTACACTCAACACCCATTTCTTTACAAAGTGCGTTAGCCATATCGATATCAAAACCGCTAAGCTTTCCATCTTTATCTACTTTACTAAATGGAGGATAAGCGCCTTCAACACCGATGCGTAGCGTTTCTGAGAATGCCGATGCAGTAAAAAGCAAAGAAACACTCAATAACAATGAGCTAATAGTTAAACGTTTTTTCATAAGGTAAATCCTTTTCTATTGGTTTAATTGATGTATTTAATCAATACACTCGTCTATCTTAGACAAAAAACGAGCGTTTGTTTTGAGGAATCTCAGATTTTGCTTAATAAAAACTCTATAAGTATCAAATTCCTGTGTAACGCTTTATATAACAGGCTGTTAAAAATCGTTATATTGAGTAATACCTAATACTCCTTTGAAATAAACTGCGTAAATTGGGGTGATTTAGGATTGGTAAATACTTCTTGTGGGGGACCGTCTTCGACAATAACGCCATCATCGAAGAAAATAACGCGGTTAGACACATCTCTGGCAAATGCCATCTCATGCGTAACCACCAGCATCGTTAGCCCTTGTTCGGCTAATTTCTTGATGACATTCAGCACTTCTTCAACCAGCTCGGGATCGAGTGCAGATGTTGGTTCATCAAATAATAAAATATCCGGTTCCATCGCTAACGCTCTGGCAATCGCCACACGCTGCATTTGACCACCAGATAACTGGCCTGGGTAATAATCCAGTCGATCCATCATATCGACTTGTGCGAGGTATTTTTCGGCGCGTTGTTTGGCTTCTTTTTTAGGAAGTTTTAGGGCCGTTTTTAATGCAATCGTGACATTGTCTAGAACAGTCATGTGAGACCAGAGATTAAACTGCTGGAACACCATCGGCATTTTTGTGCGCAAACGACGAATTTGTGCTTTGTCGCTCGCGACCGAGTCACCCTTTTTATTCGGGCTAACCGTAATAGCTTCACCGTTGAGACTGATTGTCCCTTCTGTGGGGGTTTCTAAAAAGTTGATGCAGCGTAGAAAGGTACTTTTACCTGAACCACTGCGACCTAGAACGGATATTACGTCCCCTTTGGCAGCATCGATTGAAACACCCTTGATAACTTCCAGGGACCCGAAACTTTTATGCAGATTATCTATTTGTAACACGTATAATTTTTTTCTTAGATCAGTTGGTTTGATTGTAGCCTATGTGAATGATTTGTTTTGAAAATAATCATCATAGTTAAGGGTAATGTTGGAAAAACATACATAGGTCAAAGTCACCCCCCTACTTTGGGGGGCTTTTTTATGTTTGGGTTTGGGTTTGGGTTTGGCTTTATGTTTGAGGTTTTATTGTATGACTTTTTTAGAACATGACCTTCAGAGCATGTTCTATGGAAGTATGTTTTAAGACTTGTCTTTCATTTGTTTCACGGACGTATTCTTATTCGGAAAGAAAGGATGCAATACCTGTCCCATCACCGTTCTGGGTATGCGTTTAGTGGTGCCGTATTCCGCCGGCCAATGTTCTCCGGGCAAGTGATAGGTGCCAAATAATCGATCATAAAGAACGGTATGCGCTGAGTAGTTCGTATCAATCGCGGGCTTTTCCGAACTATGATGCCAATGATGAAATTGTGGCGTCACGAACACGTATTTCAATGGCCCAAACGGTATCGATAAATTCGTGTGAATCAGGATGGCTTGCAAGGCGGCAAATACCACATAAGCATTTAACGCCGTTTCATCGGCACCTAATAAATACAATGGAATCATCACCATGGCGCGTTCGGAAAATACTTGAATGAAATGACCGCGTGACCCTGCCAGCCAATCGATGTTTTCAATCGAATGATGCACCGCATGTACTGGCCACAGCAGCTTAATTTCGTGATACGCCCGATGCTCCCAATACAAGACAAAATCAGCACTCAAGACAATTAAAATCACTTGCAGCGTAATCGGCATGGATTGAATAGATTCTTGTAACGATGGGCTTAATGCCCAATCAAAATGACTGGCGTGGTAGTTGCCAAAAATCAGGATTGCGGAGATAGCCAAATGATTAAAGCAAAAATAAAACAGATCAACATCCCATTCGGGACGCATGATGATCTGATCACGGTATTTAGGGAACAGTTTTTCCAGCACCATAAAAATGATAGTTGACCCTAAAAATGCGAGTATTAACCAATCGACACCTAACGATAACTCTTTAGGCTCAACCGCCCCGACAGGTATTTTGTACCCGCCTAAAGCAAAGCCTATCAAGGTCAGTGTAATGCCAGCCAGACCAAAATATTTATAGCGGGCTTTATTCAATATCAGCGTCAACGCACCAAACAATAATGAAAAATACATCCCGTATTTGAGCACTATTTGTAATTGCCCCGCATCATAGGTTTTACGCAAATCGGTTGTGGTGAGATATGAAGGGTATAAATACGCAAATACCGCCAATAAACTTAAAACACCTAAAACCAGAGATAAAACCCCGCTGATTTTGCCTTCGCCAAAACGAAATTCTTTGGATGAATCTTTTTCTATTTGCCTTTCTTTGTATTGGTATTCTTCGTTCATTGTTAGCGAGTCCTATGCTCTTTTAAGCTTATGCATTTAAGCCATTTTTTATTATTTTTTGCCGATTATAGCAAAACAACCCTAATGAGGGCTTAAGCAATCTTAGCGTCGAAATACTTCTCAGCATGTACTAACTAAAGGCACCCCCCTACTTTGAAGGCTATTTTACGTTTGTTTATTAAACGCACATTACCTTTGTTTTTAATGTGATCATAAAGCTGAACGCTTTCGACTGGATAGTTGTAAGGAAGCGAAGGAAGAGTGAATTAGAGAAGAAATGTGAATGAGGGAAAAAGAGATTTATTCTTTATGATTTTCGGATTGGCAATTTATTGGCACTGGCTCAGAAACGCCTTTTTGGCTTCCTTTTGTATTGATTCCATCTCACCACTTCTTTGCATTTTTAGCAGCTCTAACTTTAGTTGTTCGGCAATAGACTCGTTACGTTTATGCAAATAATGGTACATCTGAAAGTTATCTAAAATGGGAGTTAATGCCTTTATATCGTTAAACTTGAATTTATTTGCGATACATCTCACGCCATATACCCCAATAAAAAAATCACTCCTGTCGGCACTTAATTTCCTTAAACCCTGGTAGCTCGTTTTCACTCTTGCTGAGTTGAATCCCTTGCTTTTTTGTTCTGCAAATTTATTACCAAAAATAAAATCAATTTTGTATGGTTTAAGGCTTTCCCATCCTTCTACGACAAAATCCTGTTTTTTGGTATACGCATAAATCTCATTTGAAACAATCGAAATCGGTATCTTTATCAAATTATGATATTCACTTTGAAGCCCAGTCATTCTCACTAACTCACCACCTGTCACCCCAGAGTTAGCAAATACTAAAGATCGTTCTGGGGGGAACAATTCAAATTCGACTTCTTTTCCAATTCGCGAATAAGCGACTTTAAGGATGCGTCTGGCTGTTTCTATAAATAATGAGCTATCAAGGTCTGGCTGAGAAATAACAATTTTGTTACCGCTATCTAGGCTATCGTTATCAGGAGTACTATCGTTAACAGGAGTACTATCGTTTTGCACTTGGGGCTCTGCTTGAGAAACGCTTGGGTGAACATGTTGAGATGCAATTGAAATAGACGCCATTGTAGAAATAGCGAAAATAGCAGCGATGAAAAGCTGTTGCAGCTTATGCATAAAAACCTGTTTGTTTAGAATTAATGTGTAAATTCATAATTTATAATAAGTGCTGCCTCAATAACTATTATGAAAACGATACTTAGCTGATTAACTTCTACCAGAGTAAACTCTAACTATATTATTAAACAGACATTAACATTGATTCATAAACTCTAAAACAGATTGTTTCTGTAACTCCTCGATTCGTCCTGATGATTTCATATTTCTTAGAATCAGCTCTAATTTTTTAGCGAGTTCACTGTGCTCTTTATTTAAAAAATGAAATAAAATCACAGTCTCCAAGGGTGGATCTAAGGATTTAATATCTGACAAATTCAGTTTATTGATAACACACTGAGCACCGGTTAATCCGATAAACACATCACTCCTTCCCAGATCCAGTTTGATTAAACCTTGCGTTTCAGATCTGACCCCTTCAAATTTCATCCCTTGTGTTTTTTGTTCAATCGTTTTGGAGCCTGCAACATAACCAATATTATAAGGTAAAAGACTTTCCCATCCTTCTACTTTTATATCCTTTTTGGCATAAACAGAAATCACGTCATAAGCCACTGGCACAGAAATCATTATAAGATCTGGATGCTGTGCTTTAATACCGAGACTTCTTGCTAATAAACCATCCGCAGAACCATCTTCGACATAATAACCCGAGCGTATTGCAGGTAACTTTTCAAGGCTAAGACTGAAACCAATCTGATGATAAGCCTCCGTAAGTATGCGTTTAGCCATTAATTGATAGGCCGACTCTTTGGCATAAGACAGTACAATTTCATGATCCGCATGAGATTGCGAAAACACCGAAAAGGAAATAATAATAAGAAATGATCGTAAACAGGAGGATCGTATTTTTTTTATTAGCTTGGTCATTTCTTAACTTCTATAAAGGTGAGTACTAGTGAGTAGTGTGCACACCAGCGGATGTTCACTATATATTATTCACCATAATATCTTATATACAAAACAGTCTCACAAGTATTCATAGTATTTTATGCAGACCATGAAAAAACTTATAGTTCAGCTTATATCTATAGACACTCTCTTATGTTTGGAGTTTTTTTAAACAGTAAAACGAAGTAAGGATTGAATCTAGACGGCGCATATTTAAATTTATAGAAAAATCATAAATCTGTAATACTCTTGTCATGTTCAGCGTCTACTATCTTCTGCTTTTTAGACAGAGGATGCTTAGAATGCGAAAAATCTCAGAATTACAAGCGTTCTACACGCCTGATAATCAAAACAAATATAACGAAGCGCTATCGCAGCTTCAACATGCTGTGCAAGTTGCCAAACTTGCTGAGCAAAACTTTGCAACCGATGCACAGATTGCTGCCTGTCTATTACATGACATTGGCCATTTAATTTTTGATACTGACCTGACACTTGAAGACAGAGATGATGTGCACGAAGTACATGGCGCGATCATTTTAAGTCAATTCTTTGGCCCCGAAGTGTTTCAGCCGGTTCGCTATCACGTTGAGGCCAAAAGGTATTTATGCACCATTGATAGTCACTACTATAACGACCTCTCCCCAACTTCTAAACAGAGTTTAAAGCTACAAGGCGGACGCTACCAAAACACGCAACAAATCAAAGCGTTTGAAAACAAGCCGTATTTCAAGGAAGCCGTTCAACTTAGTCGATTTGATGATTGTGGGAAAACGTCAGAAAATTCAAATGCAGATTTTGATCACTACCTTCCACTACTGAACTCACTACATGCGTATGCTAGCTAGTCTTTTATTAGGAAGATTAATCAGTACGGCTCACCGCTTTTTCAAAACAGATAATTCAAAAATAGATGGAGAATCAGGTTCAGGTCATTTAAAACCTATCGTAACGATGGTTTAATAGAGATCACTGCTAACCACTTTTTATTATGGACACATCAACGAGAATGAATAACCCTAGCTCATCTACTCAGATACCTGAAAGCGACATACAAAGTCAGGAGCGCTATGCGATTTATTTCACTCTGCCAACGGATCATCCTGTTTATCGCTTAGCAACTTTGTGGCTTGGGTACGATGTATGCACCGGCAGACATATTGAAGACTTTGAAAAAACTGTTTACCACCGTGACCTGGATGAATTAGCTAAATTTTCGACAAATCCTAAAAAGTACGGTTTTCACGCAACACTTAAAGCACCATTCAGACTGCAATCGGGCAAAAATATTGAAGAGCTAGAATCAGCTCTGGATGAATTCAGCAAAAACTATCGTCCATTTAAATGCAAACCACTAAAAATCAAAAAAATGGATAAGCTTTTAGCATTGACCCCGATTAAACCGTGTAAAAAATTAACTGCTCTAGCGTCTGATTGCGTCACCACATTCGAAGATTTCCGCGCACCCAACACAGAGATTGAGAGAGCACGAAGAGATCCCGATAATTTAACCCCCCATCAAACCGAGCTGTTAGACAAATGGGGTTATCCGTTTGTGATGGATGAGTTTAATTTTCACATGACGCTGAGTAATCAATTGAAGAAAAAAGACATCAAGATTGTTCGTAAATGTCTCAAACAATTATTCAGATCTTTTTTAGGAAAGCCCTTCCACGTCGACCAAATCTGTTTGTTTCACCAAACCAACTACCATGAGCCATTTAAATTAGTGAGACGTTATCCGCTAGTGGGATGAAGCCCGTAAGAAGATAGAATAAAGATAGAATGATTCTGAATTCGATAAGAGTTATCGCGACCTTTGCAGAATCGTAAATTTAAGGGAAATAGTTGAGGATATAAAGAGGCTTTTCTATTGATTAATAAAAAAACCCCTTATAAGTAGGGGGGTGCCTAACTAAAGAATCTGACTCAAAAACTCTTTGGTACGTGGATCTTTCGCTTCATCGAAAAAGTTAGTGGGTGAGCCATGCTCGACGATGACACCTCTGTCCGTAAAGTAGATATGATCAGCCACTTCTCTCGCGAAATTCATTTCATGGGTTACCAGAATACAAGTCATGCCCTCTTCCGCCAGGTCTTTTATCGTTTGTAAAACTTCATTAACCGTTTCAGGGTCGAGTGCCGCGGTGACTTCATCAAACAGCATTACATCAGGATTCATTGCCAGTGATCGCGCGATAGCAACACGTTGCTGCTGACCACCAGAGAGCTCACCCGGATAGCTATCCTCTTTGCCTTCAAGACGTACTTTTTTAATCAGTGCTCTTGCCGTTTTTTCTACTTCAGCTTTACTTTGTTTCAATACGCGAATGGGCGCCATCATGACATTTTCAAGCGCGGTTTTATGCGGAAAAAGGTTGTATTGTTGAAACACCATTCCCACTTTTTTTCGAAGCTCTAGCTTGTCGAGATTAGGATCATTGACTTCTTGCCCTTCAACTAAAATTGATCCCTGCTGGATATCGTTAAGCGCATTGATACAGCGAATCAGTGTCGATTTACCAGAACCAGATGGTCCAATAATACACACCACTTCACCTTTTTTTATGTCCATCGAGACACCTTTCAAAACTTCAAGATCACCGAATGCTTTGTGCACATCCTTAATCGAAACCATTGGCATGCTGTCATCCCAGTTCATATATATTATTCCTTTGACTTTTAATCACACTGTTGTTCTGAAGAACAACAGTGTGTTTATTACTTTTTCTTAAAGAGTATTTTCTTAAGAAAACGCTCCTTAACCTATCACTGAGAATTTCTTTTCTAAACGCACTGTCCAGCGTGCAATCGGGTAGCAATACATAAAGAAAATCAACAGTACAAATGAATAGAATGGCGCGAGTAAATCCGTTCTACCACCTTCTGCTGCCAATGCTTGTCCCGTAAGCGTCATTACCTCTGATACACCAACGATAGATGCCAATACGGTTGCCATCGTAAGTATCGCGTAGAGGTTCATCCATGGCGGTAACATGCGTTTTACACATTGCGGCAAGATGATTAACCACAGCGTTTGTCTGCGTGTATATGCCAGACTTTCTGCAGCTTCCCATTGACCACTCGGTAGCGATACAACGGCACCGCGAACGATCTCTGAAACATTCGCCATAACGGGTAATGATAAGCCAATGATGGCTTTTACCCAGTCAGGTAACGGTATAGCTAATCCGCCAATGTTTATTTCAAACGGTAGTAAGAACATCGCGAAAAAGAGTAAAACCAACCACGGTGAATTACGGAAAAATTGAGTGATAAACCACGAAACCCTGCGCACCCATTTATTCAATGAAATTTGACCTAAGCCGAGTGCTGCGCCTGCAGCCGTTCCAATTGCCATCGCACAAATAGAGATCACGATATTGAAGATAAAACCTTTCAGTAACAACGGCATCCAGCGCCACAATACTTCTGCAATCGAAGACTTGGCATTGTCATCGACACCAAAGGCAATACTTGATGAAACCATACAAAAGAACAGGATCACAAAGCCATGCCAAGGCTTGAAAATATAAGCGCTTAGACTCGACAGAATTGAACCGGGTTCTTTAACCTCAGGAGTGATCATGACTGGCAGATCGGTTTTATATTCCTGCTTTCTTTTGCGGCTATTAAAGCCATTGTAATAAGACTGATTCATGTGCCAAACCCCGGAATTTTAAGCGATCTTTCCCAACGATTCATACCCCAGACTAAAATACCTACCAGGAAGAAGTATGCGAGTAATAAGAAGATCATCATCTCGGTGACATTGACATTATCTGACCAGATTTGATTGGACTCGTAGAGCATTTCCGGCACCGCAATCGCGTACGCCAAGGTCGTCGTTTTAACCAGATTAACCAGGTTATTATTTAACGCTGGTAATACCACGCGAAATGCCAAAGGCAGCGTAATATCTTTATAAATCTGAAGACGAGAAAAGCCCAATGCTTCAGCGGCTTCAGTTGTAGATTTTGGAACAGCTTCCATTCCCGAACGGAATATTTCTACATTAAATGCACCAGCAAAGAATGACAGCGAAATAGCGGCCCAGGCAAATCCACCTAAAATGGGGACTTCGCCACCATAACCATTAGAGACTTTTGGCAACAGAGCGCCTATCGCGAAATAGAAGAAATAAAGTTGCACCAAGGGAGGTGTATTTCTAAATATCTGGATATAGCCATTAACAATTCGGCGTGTCCATTTCAGCGGTGAGTTTTGTAACCATGCGCCTATTATCCCAATAATTATGGAGAAAAATAAGGCGACAACGGATAACTTAATTGTCATCAGGAACCCATTCCACATGCGGTCCCGATCGTAACTATCGTATAAAAAAGGTAGGTTTATACCCGTATTATCATAGAGTAATTTAAACCATTCAAAAAATGATTCCATGCATGAATCTCAGTATTGGATATTAAAACAAATAGAAATGGGTGAAACTTGAAATCAAATTCCACCCATTAGGATAAACTTTAGCAAAGGACTAAAGCTTATTTGTACTCTTCATGCATTTTTAATGCAAAAGGCGTGTTTTCTACACCCCATTTTTTCTCAAGCTCAAGAATACGACCAGACTTATGCCAGCTCTTGATTTGATCACTCATTAACTCATGGAATTTAGTCTCGCCTAATTTAACCGCTAAACCCCATGGTGCATCATCAATAGTTTTCAATGGCATTTCATAACCTTCCCAAGCAGGATCCTTGGTTTTAGCAACAATTGCCGAATCATCGTACACAAATGCTACACAGTTACCGCCTTTTAATGCAGCATACGCTTCAGCCGTTCCTTTAAAGGCTACGATTTGAGCACCATATTCTTTACCGGTTTTCTTGTTATAGAAAGCACCTTGAATACCACAAACTGGTTTACCCTTTAGATCTTCCCATTTCTTGAAGCCGTATTTCGCTGGGGCTAAAATATTCGTACCTGATGAGTAATAATTAGGGTCTACGATTGAAACAACCTTACGACGATCTGGCTTATCAGTCATTGTCGCAATCATTAAATCAACCTTACCCTGCTCCAAAAATTGCATTCTATTTGAGCTTACGACCGGTACATATTCAACCTTTACACCTAAACGATCAGCAACATCTTTTGCTAATTCAGGCTCGATTCCTATGATTGCACCAGAAGGATCACGGAAACCATAAGGTTTGTAGTCGGCTTTTACTGCTACTTTTAAAACACCGCTTTTCTTAATATCATCAATCGCGTCAGCTTGAGCAACCTGGCTACTCATCGCTATTGCACAAAGCACGGAAGCGCTTACAAGTTTACTTAAGATAGGTTTAATCATCATGAATCCTCTTTAATATATGCCACAAAAATACGCTAAAAAACATAAAAGAAAATTGATCAAATCAGGTGGCAACTAATCTCTACAATTTCATTTAATAAATCAATCGTAGTAGAGATAAAACGTGTTGTCAGAAAATCAGTCTTTTTATTTTTCCCTAGTGGTATATCTATTATTTTTGAAGGATAGTTACTGATAAGCCAGATTAAAAGAGCATATAAATTAATCAGATAGATTCACACTGTTTTCATCGACCCTGAATAAGGTTTGCGTAAAACCACATCATGCACCATTTTTGTAAGTGTCGTTAAATCAAAAACAGGGATGTTTAATTGCTGTTGTATCTGAGCTGAGAATGGTGGCAAATCGGTGCACTCTAGAACCAAGGCACCCATATTTGGAGAACTTTTTTGTAACTTTTTGACTGCCTGCATTACCTCTTCTTCAATAAGCGTGATATTCATATCATCACGTTTTCCTTCCAGTATGACTTCACGAAATTCTGTTGAATCTTCTAAACCTTGAATAGCAACAGGAATATCTCCCGCCCCTACTGCGGCGAAATGTTTTTTGGTCAATTTTGAAGCATTGGCAGTCAGTACGCCTACAATTTTGTTGTTTCCTAACATGTGATAAGCAAGCGGCACTTGTATTAGACTTGATGCAAATACGGGAATATTTACGGCATCAGCAAGTTCTTTCTGAAACAAGGCTAGAAACCCACAACTACCTGTAATTGCACCCACGCCTTCTTTTTCTAAACGCTTTGCTGCCTCAATAAATGGGGCAATATATTCAGCACTAGGTTGTTCAATTAGTTTTGCAATAGTTGCGCCACGAATGGTTTCATAGAGCACAGGAAAACCTAAGCCTTCTTGATTTTTAATATGACCGGGAGGTTTAGGAAAGTAAGATTCCAGACACAGCACCCCTATTGTTACTCCGTAATAGTTAGGCCCACCTTTTAAAATCATGTACTTGCCCCGTTAGTCATTTTAAAACGTCTGAGAGAAAATGCTTTCATATCAAAATCAGGTTTTTTACCGGTTAAAATATCTGCTAAGACTTCGCCCGTTTTAGGTGCCATCATTAACCCAAAATGGGAGTGTCCGAATGCCGCATAAAAGTCTTTCTGTCCCTCAATTTCACCCAACATAGGTAAACTATCAGGAAATGATGGACGACGCCCCATCCAGAAATTTGTTTTACCAACATTCAAATCAGGAAACATCGTCTTAGCTTGAGTGGTTAATAAACCTTCTCTACTTTGATCGGCAGGTTTATCAGGATGAGCAAATTCTGCGGCTCCAGCCAGACGTAAACCATTCATCATTGTGCTAGCAACAATCTTTGCCTCCATATCCATAATCGAATTATTCAACTCGACTTGAGGATCAGATATTTCGATATGATAACCACGCTCGGTAGCCAATGGCACCTTCACGCCTAACGGCTCCAATAATTTTTTAGACCAGACACCCGCTGCAAGTATTACCCTACTGCTCGTTAAGTGACTGCCATTTCCTTCAATTTCCCAACCATCGGCCTGTTTTCGGATCGAAGACACATCTAGATTAATAACCTCAACCCCTAAAGATTTTGCTTTTTCAACCAATACTTCACTCAACTTACCAGGGGATAAAGTCCTGGCCTGACCCTTGATGATAACGGCTGCTTTGTACTTAGGGGACAACGCTGGTTCAAAACGTCTCAACTCATTATCGGTAATTAATTCAAGATCTCCGCCTTTTTCGAGACGAATACGGTAATCAAGATTATCCAGACTTACCTTGTTCGCATCCCGAAATACATGCACGTAATAACTATCCACGATGAGATTTTCGTGACCCGTTCCCATTAGGTGTTCACGGAATAATTCGATTGAAGGGCCGCACAAATAAGACATGGTATCGGCTGTTTTACGCACTGACTCTTCATTCGAATTTAATAATAACTTACTCCCCCATGAAATCATTTGAGGCCAGAATTCAGGGCTCACAGACAAAGGTCGATCACGACTTAACAGTAAACTCGGTATTTTTTTCCACAGACCAGGTAATGCCATCGGTATGATTGACCAAGGCGAAATAACTCCGGCATTCCCAAAAGATGTTCCCTGACCTGGTTGATCGCGATCAATCAGTCGAACGGGTACTCCGCGTTTTGCAAGCGATAGCGCACAGCAGATACCAACTATGCCAGCGCCGATAATAGTGACAGGTTCTTTATTCATGGCAATCATCAAACCAACACTGCGCTTCGCTTACTTAAAACCTGCGTGATGATCACAGGAGAAACGATAATGAGCGCAGCAAGATCCGCGCTTAAAGATGGCGCCACAAACACCAACCCGGCAATAGCAGCCAGAATACGTGCAATCACTCCCATTGGTGCTAACCAGAACCCAACCACAGCTGCAGACAAACAGATGACCCCCATCACACAACTCACGGCAGAGTATGTAAATGTCCACAAATCAAAACCAGCAGAGGAAACAATCAATAATACAGGTGCGTAGACAAAAGCCATGGGCGCAATGATTTTACCCAATCCGAGTGTGAATGCCGAAATACCGGTTCGGAAAGGATTAGAGTTTGCAATGGCTGCTGCGGCATAAGCGGAGGTACAGACCGGTGGGGTTATCTCAGCGACTACCCCGTAATAAAGAACAAATAGATGACTCGCTATTGGCGGTATACCTAACTGTGCCAATGCAGGCTGAGCTACAGAAACCAGCATGATATACAACGCGGTAGTCGGGATACCTGCTCCCATTAAAATACAAGCAATCGCAATGAAAACAAGTGAGATAAAGAGCTGTAAATCTTCTACAGAAAACAGGTTTAGCGAACCAAGACTGACTATTGAGTGGAAATCAGACGCTAAAGCACCAGCCCCCTGCGTTACCATAAACCCGATACGAAAACCGATACCCGTAGTGTTAATAACACCTACTACGATACCCACAGCAGCAGATGCAGCACCTACAGCTAAGGCATATTTAACGCCCAGTTGCACAGACTCCGACATTTCAGGGAGTTTTGTACGCTCTACAGGATTCAGTGTTCCGACTAGAGCACCCGCGATTAAAATCAGAGACATTGTTCCGCTAAAGCCTTCATTGGAAAACTTCCAGACAACAAAAGCGATGAACGCCGCGGCATATACCATTGTTATCGGTTGTTTTATGCGCGACATACCTGTAACGATAGCCAACGAAATTCCACAGAAAGCTGACATAAATGGGGTATACCCGGCAAATAAAACAGCTAATAAACCAATAAGCGGAATGATATTTGCCCAGCCCTTGCTCCAGACTTCTTTTAACAAAGGCAATTGTTCTTTAGTTAAGCCCTTGAGATCGAGCTTACGCGCCATCAAATGGACAACGGTAAATACACCGACATAATGTAAAAATGCAGGAAAAATAGCGGCAATAATAATTGTGGTATACGGCAGTTCTAAAAACTCAGCCATAATAAATGCAGCTGCACCCATAATAGGTGGTGTGATTTGACCACCTGCAGATGCAGCAGCCTCTACCCCACCGGCGAAATGTCCGGGATAACCCAAACGCTTCATATTAGGAATAGTCAGTGCCCCTGTAGAAACCGTATTGGCAACCGATGAACCTGATATCGTGCCAAAGAAAGCAGAAGAAATAACAGACACTTTTGCAGGGCCACCTGTATATCGTCCTGCGAGAATCGTGGCGTTATCGATAAACAACTGACCTAATCCGGTACGTTGTGCAATAACCCCAAATAAAACAAAGTGAAACACGATGGTTGATACAACCCAGAGTGTGACACCAAAAATACCCTCTTGCGGGAAATACATGGAAGATACAAACGTATTAAATTTAACCCCTGGATGTTGCAGTAAACCGGGGAAATAAGGCCCCAATAAAGCATAAGATATAAACACTGCAATGATAAATGGCAGCACCCAACCCAGCGTACGACGCGCAATATCAAGCACCAACAAAATAATAATCACACCAAAGAACAAATCGAACTTATTTGGATTGCCCATTCTGAACGTTTGTTCTTCTATCCCTAAAAACGGCACTCCACGCCATGCAAACCCAAGATAAAGCGCAGCTGACACCCCAAGTATCATCAGTATCAGATCATAAATAGGAATATTCCCGATTCTGAAAGGTGTGGACTTTAGCTTGAATAAACCCTTTGTATTAAAAACCGGGAAAAATGCATAGGTCAGTATAAACAAGCCAGACAAATGCCAGCCCATGTGCCAGTGATCTGCAGGCAAACCAAAACCAGCAGTAATATAGTGATAAGCAGCAAATACTAATGCAACTACACGTAAAATAGAACCTGCCCTATTGGTTACAGCACGCGTTGCGCTACTCTCATCATATTTACGCTCAATCGCTTCAAGCTCTTCTGCTGTGAGGTCATCTGTATTTTGTTTGGTATTTTGATTCATATTAATGCTGCAACTTGGTCAATTGTTATTGGGTAGGGTAAACCGGGGTATCTCGAATTTATCGAGATACCTGGTCACTTTTCAACATCATTTTTTTAACTGAAAAAACGAATAGGCTTAGAGTTTGCCTTTTTCTTTATAGAACTTTTCTGCACCAGGATGTAAAGGAACACCAAGCGCACTGATACCATCGAGTGCTGTTTCCAACGTGATTTGTTTACCCTTGGCATGACCATTGTCTAACAGTTTACGCGTATTATCGTTCCATAACGCAGACGTTAGTTTGTAAACCATATCTTCTGATAAATCTGAAGAAACAACCAATAGGGCACTTACAGCTGGCGTCTTAACATCCTTATCTACCCCCTCATAAACCCCTCCTGGAATCATTGAAGGGATATAAGCTGGAACAGCTTCATTGATTTTAGCTAAATCTTCATCAGTAAATGAATGCAAGCTCATACCCTTTGTAGAAGCAAGTTGTATCATTGCAGCAACCGGCCAACCAGCCGCATAAAAGTACGCATCGATCTGTCCGTCAGCCAAACGTTCTGCAGATTGTGAGTTATTTAACTCAGCCTCTTCCATATTATCGCGATTGACGCCCCACTTATCTAGCATCTGCAATACTGCAACCTGGGTACCAGAACCTGCTTGAGCAATACCGACACGTTTACCCTTTAAATCACCCAAATCTTTAATCGTTTTGCCTTTTGGCATAACTAAATGTAAATCTTCCGGATACAGATTTGCCACAATACGTAACTTCGGGTGTGGTTTACCTTCAAATTTACCTTCACCTTTGAACATGGCGCGTGTGACATCAGCTGCAGCAAGACCTGCTTCTAACTCACCGTTTTCCACAGCTGCATTATTGAATACAGAAGCTGTTGTAGATTGTGCGATAGCGATTAAACCAGGAACACCACACTGACCACCTTTCTCACAAGGGCGTGAGCCAGGAGGAGCAGAAATACCATTGGCAATGGTTCCACCGATAGGGAAGTAAGTGCCACCAGCACCACCTGTACCTATACGAAAGAATGTGGGATCAGCCGCTATTGCTGGTCCGGCTGTAACTATTGTGGCAAGCAACGCACTTGCTAACTTGGAACTCATGGACATCGTTATACTCCTGTTAAATTAAAAAAATCACGCTTAACCACCGTAATTCAGGTTTGCGATGATAAGAGTGTAGTCGCTTGCAATATAAATACTAATTTGTTTATATTGCTTTTTATGAAGTTTTACTTATATGAAAATACTTACTATTAATTTCTTACGATGATTATATGAACCTAACCCAGCTAAAAGTGTTTACCGAAGTCATGAAAACTGGCTCTATTTCTAAAACTGCCGTTTTGCTCCACAGGACGCAACCGGCGATAAGTTTATCGATAAGAAACCTTGAAGACTCCATTGGCTTTAAATTATTTGAACGACAAGGAAGGCAACTGGTTGCTGTTCCCGAAGCCTTTTACTTTATGGAAGAAGCACAGGCTATTTTGAAACGTGTTTCAACGATTGAACGCACCCTGCATAGTATGCAGAACGCAGAGATGGGAAGTTTGAGGATCGCCGCCATGCCCGGACCTGCAACCTACCTTTTCCCACGCTTTATCAGTCGTAGTATTGGAGACAACCCACACATTAAAGTCACCTTATTCGCCCATTCTTCAAACCAGGTTCATGAATTAGCAGCCACTCAAAGTATAGATTTTGGTTTTGCTGATGCTGCAAATCTGAATGGTGAAGCAGGCCAATACTCCATAGAAAAGTTTTCCGCAGACTGCTTTGTTGCCCTGCCTCAGGATCATATTCTGACACGCAAAAAAATAATCAGCATTTCTGATCTGGATAATCTCCCCATGGGCGGGCTGATGAAACAACACATCAACACCGAACGCGTGAATCGTCTATTTGATGAACAAGGACTCTCGTTTAATCAAATTGTAGATAGTCAGACATTTTTACCCGCATTACAGTTTGTCAGTGCGGGCCAATGTGTTGCGATAACCGATCCTTTAACCGCGGTAACAGAAATGAAAATGAATAGTTCACACGGAAAAGTCGTTTTCAGACCGTTGAAGGAAAACCTTCGCTATGAATACGCGGTGTTATCGTCAAACTTCAGACCATTATCTAAACTGGCGCAAAAGTTAAAAAGTGATTGGCAGGATGAACTCAACAGGCTTTTAAATGAAATTGACGCGAATCCCTACCCGGAATAAATACTCATTCATAATTCTTAAGGTCACCCCCCTACTTTAGAGGCTTTTTTTATTGCTGGAATTGAATGTTGTTAGCCTTTTTGATTCAGCTCTAAGAGTTTGAATAGATCAGTAATCGACCCAAGCTGTTCTAGATTAAAGAGCATGTCGATCAACTTATTGAGTTGGGTTTCCCCCACTCTGCCCTGAACGCATTTACTGAATTTCTCGATAAACTCTTCATCCGTAAACGGCTTTTCATGATTACCTCTAGCCAGATCGTTCTCTAGAAATAACTGTTCCCCATCTTTTTTGTTGATCCAGATCTTTATTGGTGCAGTGCCAATAAATCCGAGCTTGGCAAGATCTTCGTCAACCTCCATGGTGATACATTGCATCAATGACTGGACTCTAGGATCTTGAATTTTCTCTTCGGTAAATTCACTCAATGTAATTTGACCATAGATCAAAGCAGCAGCAACAGAGAACTCTAAAGAAAATCGAGCTTCAACGGGTGTCTTGGGTTGATGAGACACCAACTCTTTAGGGCCAAGTAAGCTCACACCGCAATGAATGGATTTGATATCTTCCCAATCTATGTTTTTGTTTTCGAGCTGATTGTCTTCGAGTAATTCGAGCAACACATCACAGGCAGGATGATTCCCACTGCAATTTGGGTATTTTTTGAACGCGTAGCCTCGGGTAGAAATATCCCATCCCTCTCCAAACATAATGGGCTTAGAAGCATTTCTCGCCTTACTCGCTAAGGTATCACCAGCAAAGCATTGTATAAAACCATCCTGTCCTTCAAGTGCCATCGGGGAGGATGTTACGCCCGACTGCGCCAGACTGACCGCTTCCAAACCTGCTTTGGCTGCCATTCCCGCATGATAAGGTTTTGATTGAGTACCAAAATTACTACGTATGCCACTGGCTCGTGACAGCGAAAGCGCTAAAGCACGGACAGTCATTTCTTCATCTAAGCCCATTAACTGGCACGTTGCTGCGGCTGTTCCAAATGTGTAAAAAATCCCAGTCGTATGCCAACCGCGTTCAGATGCCTCCGGCATCATCAAATCGGCCACTTTGTGCGCGACCTCTACACCAGCAATATAGGCAAGAAGTAGTTCTTTCCCTGAGCTACCCCGCTCCTCTGCAACCGCCAACAATGCTGCTAGTATGACTGTCGTTGGATGTCCGATCGTTGCCCAGCTGGTATCGTCAAAATCAAGCGCATGTCCTGCCGCCGCATTGATCAATGCAGCATGTTCAATATCCATTTTGAGATCACTACCAATGATAGAAGCGGATTTGCCCCAGCTCCTAACACTTGCCCAGTGCATTAAATTTTGGGTAACAGCCTGACTGCTGCCAGGAATGGCAACCCCGATGTAATCAAGCACGGCACGTTTCGCCAATTCGACCACGTCTTTTGGCAACTGCTCGTAACTCATATTTTCAAGAAAGCGCGCGGCTTGTATCAGGATAGGTAATTGAGGACTCATTCGCAGATCATCGTTTAAAATTATTGTATAAGGATACGCCTAAAACAGAAAAGCCCAAGTCAATTTTTTAACGTTCTGCTCAAAGAAAAATGTACCTTTTAAGCTTTCATTCGCAATGACGAAGGGGTCTGTGCATATTGTTTATTAAACGATGATGAAAAATGTGCGGCACTAATAAAACCTGTCGCCTGAGCAATTTCTATAATTTTCATTGGAGATTGCTGAAGCAGATTTTTGGCGGTTTGCAGGCGTAGCTGCCGATAAAAATCCATGGTTTTATGCCCCAGTTTATCTTTGAATAAGCGGTTTAACTGACGCGGACTGATTTCTGAGAGTCGCGCTAACTGTTCCAAATCCAGAGGGTCAGCAATGTGGTTTTGCATCGCTTCAATCGCAAGAATTACCGGTTGTGTGGCTGATGGATATCGTTCTGCCAAACTTGAACGTTGCGGCCCTGCCGAAGGTCTGACTTCGGTATGGATAAACCAATCGCTGACTTCTTGCGCAAATGTTGCACCATGATGTTTGGTGAGAATCGCATTCATCATATCTACTGGCGCAACACCACCGGCGCAGGTATAGCGGTCACGATCGATAACATACAATGAGTTTTCAAGAAGTATGTCTGGCATTAATTCCTGCAATGCGGTGGTGTATTCCCAATGCGCGGTCATCCGACGGTTATTCATAACCCCCGCTAAAGCCAATGTTACTGGGCCACCTGAAACACCGCCTAGGATCATTCCCTGCTTGCTTAACTTTCTCAGTAATTTATAAATCTCTGGTTTCTTCAAGACATTGAATTCACCACCACCGACCACAAACAGAATATCCACATTCTCTGCATCTTCCAGTTTTGCGGTTGCATTTACCTGAATATCCATCGAACTTTTTGTTGAAACATCATCGATAGAAAACAGATCAATTTTGTAAAACGCCTGTTGCTTTGCCCGCTTAAGCAATGTATTTGCCGCACGCAATGGTTCAATCGCCGAAGAGAAAGCCATCAAGGCAAAATCGTCGATCAGTAAAAAACCCACTCTGAATAATTTAAACTTTTTTTCTGACATTGACCCAAGACCTTTGAGCGAAAGTATGGCGAGAGGAAAATGAGCGTAAATTTCCAGATTTTTCATAAAAATAAGGGTAATAGCACGGCTATTGACCGCATTTTTAGGGGAAATCTGGGAGTTTTAAGCCATTTTAGTCCGTCATATCTTTCGTGAAAAGGTCTTAATTAAAACACATTACGTCTATTTTAAGAAACCAAGGTATCAATAAACCTGCCACTATTGATGAACATTAATTGTATTAACTGCTAGAGAATTAAATATGCGTAATTCTGGTTTTCGATATACGGGTTTTCGATATTCGGGTTTTAAAGTTATCAAAGAAGCCCTCACCGGCCACAAAGGTTGGAAGCCAGTTTGGCGCACGCCTGAACCAAAAAAAGAATACGATATTATTATCATTGGTGGCGGCGGTCATGGTTTAGCCACGGCACATTATCTGGCAAGCCGTTACAACATCACCAATGTGGCTGTTTTGGAAAAAGGCTGGATTGGTGGCGGTAATGTGGGACGTAATACCACCATTATTCGCTCCAACTATTTACACCCGGAAAACCAACCTTTCTATGAATTATCGATGAAGCTCTGGGAAGGACTCGAGCAAGATTTAAACTACAACGCGATGGTCTCGCAACGCGGTGTTCTTAATCTATCCCATAGCGATTCACAAAATGATGCGTATGTTCGTCGAGGCAATTCGATGATTATGTCGGGTGCTGATGCGCAATTACTGGATCAGGAGGGTGTGCGTGAGCTCTACCCTTTCCTCGATTTTGACAACGCACGTTTCCCTATCAAAGGCGGCCTCTTGCAAAAACGTGGTGGCACAGTACGACACGATGCGGTGGCCTGGGGTTATGCGCGTGGTGCTGATAGCCGTGGCGTCGATATTATCCAGAATTGTGAAGTCACGGGCTTCCTGATTAAAGATGGAAAATGCACTGGAGTTAAAACCAACAAAGGTGACATCGGCGCTAAAAAAGTAGCGTCCTGTGTGGCGGGTTCTTCTAGCCGTGTAATGTCACAAGCAGGTATGAATTTACCGATTGAAAGTCATGTATTACAAGCATTTGTCAGTGAAGGATTAAAACCGATTATAGATGGCGTAATAACTTTCGGCGCGGGACATTTCTATATTTCCCAATCGGACAAAGGCGGTCTGGTGTTTGGAGGAGATCTCGATATGTATAACTCCTACGCACAACGCGGCAACCTGCCAGTCGTCGAAGATGTTTGTGAAATCGGCATGGCAATTTTACCTGCAATTGGTCGCGCAAAACTGTTACGAAACTGGGGCGGAGTGATGGATATGTCGATGGACGGCTCGCCATTTATTGATCGCACCCATATCAAGGGATTGTATTTTAACGGTGGCTGGTGTTACGGCGGTTTCAAAGCGACACCCGCGAGTGGTTTTTGTTACGCCCATTTACTTGCAACCGATACACCCCATGAAGTTGCCAAAGGTTTCCGTCTGGATAGATTCCAAACCGGTAATGTTATTGATGAAAACGGACGAGGCGCGCAACCGAATACGCATTAATTATGAATATCCTAAATTACAACTCAATTAACTCACTAAGCTCATCTAAAAAACTCGCTGTAAGTGGGGGGGTGACATTACTTATTGATTCAAGAGGTGCCCTCCTATGATTATCAACCACCCTCTTCTCGGCCCTCGAGACGCATCTGAATTCGTTTATCTGGGTGATGCATGTTTAATGAATCGACCAGCCTGGGTTGGAGAAAGAATCGAAGGTGAAGATGCCAATGACGCAAAAACGGCAGAAGCACTCCAGCAATACCACGACTATGTTCACCTAAGACAAAACAATGCGGGCGAACACAAAGAACTTTGGTATCACGAACAAGGTGACCGATCATGGTTAGTTGTGACTCGCAATACCATCACCCATGAAATTTATAATGTTGAATTAGCTAAAGATGTTGCGTTAGCTAATAAAACCGCGCGAGCTTCTCAAGGCGGTAAGAAATGAGCCAAAAAAACAGATTAAATAAAGACAAAAGTAGCGGCTTCATTGATCGTGATAAAACCATCCATTTCAATTTCAATGGTGAACAGTTTGAAGGTTATCAGGGCGATACACTCGCTTCTGCATTACTCGCTAATAATCAAAAACTCGTCGCTCGTTCATTTAAATACCACCGTCCCCGCGGTATTTTCACGGCAGGCTCGGAAGAGCCAAATGCATTGATGCATTTACGTACAGGTGCGTATCAGGAACCGAATGTGCGCGCAACCGTCGCTGAACTTTTTGAAGGGTTAGAAGCGCGAAGCCAAAACCATCGTGGTTCGTTAAAGCACGATTTAATGGCGATCAATGATTTCTTATCTCCCTTCCTTACTGCTGGTTTCTATTACAAAACCTTTATGTGGCCAAAGGCATTTTGGGAAAAACTCTACGAGCCAATCATTCGCCAATCAGCCGGTTTGGGTGAACTATCAGGACAAGAAGATCCCGATAAATACGACAAAGGCTTTTTGCACTGCGATATTTTAATCATCGGCGCAGGCCCTAGTGGTTTAGCTGCGGCATTAGCGGCTGGTCAGGCAGGAAGCAGAGTGATTCTGGCTGATGAAGACTTTGTCATGGGTGGTCGTTTAAATAACGAAACCTATCAGGTCAATGGAATGCATGGCGCAGAGTGGGCGAAGACAACCTTGGCTGAATTAGCCTCGATGGATAATGTACGTTTAATGAAACGAACCACTGTCCTCGGTGCTTACGATCACGGCATATATAGCGCGCTTGAGCGTAAAACAGATCATCTGGCATCCACAGACCCTGTCTATAAAACCAAGCCTCGACAAGTGCTTTGGAAAATCTATTCCAAGCGCGCCATCTTAAGTGCAGGATCTACCGAAAGGCCGATTGCGTTCCCCAATAATGATCGTCCCGGCATCATGCAAGCGGGCGCAGTAAGAACCTATGCCAATCGATACGATGTTGCCGCAGGGCAAAACGTCAGTATATTTACCAATAATGATGATGGATGGCGAACTGCGCAAGATCTCGCAGCAAAGGGAATAAATATCCAGGCAGTAATCGATAGCCGCGACATTCAACCGGTTGCTGAAATTTCTGGTGCAAACATCGAAATGGGTGCTCAAGTGATCGATACCCAAGGTCGTCATGCACTGCAATCCATCCAGTTATCCAATGGTAAAACTTACGATACCGATTGCCTAGCCGTTTCTGGTGGCTGGAACCCGAATGTACAATTGAGTTGTCATCATCGTGGTAGACCGCAATGGAATAAAGATATTCTCGCTTTTGTGCCGAGTGGAGATGGTAGTGGAGGACTCCCTCCAGAAATGCATATTGCTGGAGCCGCAAACGGTGATTTAGACTTGTCATCTGCTTTAAGTAGCGGACACGAATTAGCCAAATCATTATCCAAAGAATTAGGAAATGCCTCCAAAGTGGGGGGGTGCCCTAAGGCAGAATCCGAGTCTATCGCGAACTCCGCTTTCTGGTTTGTAAAGACAGACACCAAATCACGTAGTTGGTTAGACTTTCAAAATGACGTTACCACCAAAGATATCAGACTCGCACAGCAAGAAGGCTTTACCGCAGTCGAGCACGTAAAACGCTACACCACTTTGGGCATGGCAACAGATCAGGGCAAAACCTCCAATATTCCTGCGATGGCTGTAATGGCGGATAATGAAGGCAAAACAATTCCTGAAGTGGGCACCACAATATTCCGCCCGCCCTATACACCCGTATCTATCGCGGCGTATGCGGGTCGATCCCGGGGTAAAGAATTCCGTCCGACACGTCTCACACCCAGTCATCGATGGGCCAAAGAACAAGGTGCAGAATTTGTTGAAGTCGGCGCTTGGATGCGCGCGCAATGGTTTCCTAAAGATGGAGAAACTCACTGGCGCGAAAGTGTCGATCGTGAAGTTACCCAAACACGAAACTCTGTGGGCATCTGCGATGTGAGTACTTTAGGTAAAATCGATATTCAGGGTCGTGATGCGGGAGAATTTTTAAATCGCGTTTACTGCAATACCTTCTCTACCCTCAAAGTCGGTATGGTGCGTTACGGTTTAATGTTAAGAGAAGATGGCTTCGCCATGGACGACGGCACTACCGCGCGTCTTGGTGAACATCATTATCTGATGACCACCACCACAGCCAATGCGGTTGGCGTATCCAGACATCTGGAATTTTGCCGACAGTGCTTATGGCCAGATTTAGATGTACACGTGATCTCAGCCACTGAACAATATGCGCAATATTCTGTGGCAGGTCCTAATGCTCGCAAGCTGTTACAGAAAATTGTTGATCCCGAATTTGATATCAGTAATGAAGCGTTTCCATTTATGGCGTGTGGCGACATTACAGTGTGTGGTGGAACAGCGGCGCGTTTATTCCGCATTTCATTCTCCGGCGAGCTCGCTTATGAAATCGCAGTCCCTACCCGTTACGGTTACAGCATGATGAAAACATTGATGCAGGCTGGCGAAGAATTTGATGCTGTCATTTATGGCACCGAAGCACTCAGCGTAATGCGTATCGAAAAAGGACACGCTGCGGGTAATGAACTTACGGGTCAAACCACCGCGCATAATCTTGGCATGGGTCGTATGGTATCGAAGAAGAAAGACAGCATCGGTAATATGATGTCTGAACGTCCGAATCTTATTAAAGAAGATGCCAATAGATTGGTTGGGTTTGTACCCGTCGATAAAAGCGAGAAACTTTCAGCAGGTGCTCATTTCATCCAGAAAGGAAAAAGCGCCATCACTGAGAACGATGAAGGCTGGATGAGTTCGGTCGCCTTCTCTCCTTCTCTTGGCCATTCGATTGGCATCGGATTTATAAAAAGCGGACATCAACGCATGGGCGAAATCGTGACCGCGAGTAATCCACTTCTAGGCAAAGACGTCGATGTTGAAATTGTCTCTGCCCACTTTGTTGATCCAGATGGAGAACGTCTACGTGTCTAATTTTAAACTTACTGCGCAAACACCTCTAAATGGGTTTGATCAAAACTTTGGAAGCGCCTCTGATGGAATCAAAGTATCTGAATTACTCGGGCACTCTCTAGTGTCGATGGCGATGCCTGACGATCAAAAAGACGCTTTAGCAAAAAACATCAAAGCCGCTTATGATGTGAATTTACCCGAGATTGGTAAATTCACGGCATCAACCGTTGATAACACACGCATTTTAAGACTACAGCAAGAACAGTGTTTTGTGCTTTTTGAAAATAAAGCTGCTAATGAAGCTAATGATACAAGCAGCAATGCGGTCCCTCATATTCGGGAGAAAACCAAAGACGCAGCGTATCTCAGTGATCAATCAGACAGCTGGGTGATGCTAAAACTAAGCGGCAAAAATGTAAAAACTGCATTAGAACGTGTTTGCCCTATCGACTTACAACCCCCTGCTTTCAATACATTTTCTGTGACCCGTACCGCAATGGAACATTTATCCGTAATCATCATGCAGGAAGGAGAAAATGAATATCTACTCTTTTCTCCGCGCTCTTCCGCGAAGTCATTTATGCACATGATTTTAACGTCAATCGAAAATGTGTCCTGACTCAACTAATCCGTTTTTCCGGAGTAATAGGTAAAACTTAATAATCAATAGATAAAAATAGGTAGGTCCTCCCCCTACTTTTATCGGGCTGCACGCGTTACCCTGAAGCTTACTATTTACAATCCATCGCTTTTTGGTGGGTAAATAGATGCCGGAGTCGTGTCCTTAGCAACTTTCAAAAAACGCTATAACTTGGCTCCACCCTAATTCAATTTACGGAGGAACTCGTGCCCAAAATTAAAACTGATTATGAGATAGGACAAGATAATGTAACACCATTTGGAATGGATATTCACAATCCCGTTTTCATCATTTCAGGACTTTCAGTAGTCGCATTCGTACTACTAACCTTGATGTTTCAAGAACAAGCCGCAACATTTTTCAAGTGGTTGCGGCCAGCAGTAACCAGTACATTCGATTGGTTCTTTTTAAGTGCTGCAAATATTTTTGTCATATTTGCCTTCTTCCTCGCGTTATCGCCACTGGGTAAAGTCAGGTTAGGCGGTCAAGAGGCTACCCCAGATTACGGCTATATAGGCTGGTTTGCGATGTTGTTTGCCGCAGGCATGGGTATTGGCTTGATGTTCTTTGGGGTATCCGAACCGATGTCTCATTTCAGCTCTTCCATGGGCGGTGTCACATTAGGTGAAGGTGGTGTCAGAACCGACTGGGCTCCGTTAGGCGGCGCAGCTGGTGATGCTGATGCATCCCGTAGTTTAGCGATGGCGGCTACCATTTTCCATTGGGGTTTACACCCATGGGCGATTTACGCCACAGTGGCATTAGCGCTGGCATTTTTCTCATTCAATCATAATTTACCACTGACCTTACGCTCTGCGTTCTATCCATTACTGGGAGAAAGAGTCTGGGGCTGGCCGGGTCATCTGATTGATATATCCGCCGTATTTGCAACCTTATTTGGCTTAACCACTTCATTAGGCTTTGGCACCACACAGGCACTTGCCGGTTTCAACTTCTTGTTTGGCTGGGGTACTGGCGGCGTCGCTGCTCTTGTTCTGGTAACGGTGATTACCTCGATAGCCTTAATTTCGGTACTGCGTGGTTTGGACGGCGGTGTCAAAATCCTTTCTGAAATTAATATGGGGCTAGCGCTTTTACTGTTACTTTTCATCATTATCGTTGGGCCGACAGCCGATATTTTTAAGTCCTTCTTTTCCGGCGGATTTGAATATCTTAAACAATTAATCCCGTTGTCTACGCCATTTGGTCGTGCAGATACTAACTTCTCTCAAGGCTGGACTTCGTTCTACTGGGCGTGGTGGATTTCATGGTCTCCTTTTGTTGGTATGTTTATCGCTCGCGTATCACGTGGCAGAACGGTTAGAGAATTTGTACTTGCAGTAATCATTGTGCCAACTCTTCTGTGTGTTTTATGGATGAGTGCATTTGGTGGTGCAGCAATATCACAAGTTATCGCAGACGCTTCTGCACCTGTGGCAAAAGTCGCGCAAGAATTAAAACTGTTTGAAATGGTTAAAGGCTTTCCGTTTAGCAGCGTACTTTCACTGCTCGGTATTGTCTTGGTACTGGTATTCTTTGTGACCTCTTCCGATTCTGGATCTTTGGTTATCGACACCATTACTGCCGGCGGTAAAGACGACGCACCCGCAGGACAACGCATCTTCTGGTGTACTTTCGAAGGGCTTGTTGCGATCACACTATTATTAGTGGGTGGTAAAGAAGCACTAGGCGCATTGCAGGCCATGGCCGTTTCAACCGGTTTGCCGTTTACCTTTGTACTTTTGGCGATGTGTGTCAGTTTGTATCTTGGATTAAGCAAAGCTGCAAAAGCTTTGAAGCCTGTCTGAGAGCAATAGCCAAAGGCTTAATGCTATCGGTGCTTTAAAGCATCGATAGCCACCCCCCTACTTATAGCGGCTTTTTTAAGTCATATAAAAAAGCCGCTATAAGTAGGGGGGTGCATTTAAAATTATAAAATAGAAATAGCTACAACCAGCGAACGATCTTCTCATTTGTTACCCATTGATAACTTTCATCTGCATCACCACAGCCATTACAGCTACTTCCGCACGATGCGCCCTGCTCTGCGATCTTTCCTTTTTTAATCCAGTATTCGAGCGCAAGCTTCGCAGCTTCTTTGCTGATATCGAAATGAATCGCGACATCGTTTAACGAAGATTGCTGACGTTGTTGTATGTAGTTTCTGATTTCACCGAGTTTCATGGTTAACTCACCGAGGAGTTCAATGGCTTGTGGTTATCCGGCTCTTTGTTACCTACGACCTTAAACGCGTAAATTGTTGCCGTCAGTATCGCTAACAAACACACCACCCAGATAATTGATTGAGCTGGATGCTGTGAGATCGTTGCTAGTTGATAGAAAATCACTGCTGATGCGTAGGCTAGACCTGTGGTCCATGCGATACCCAGCATTCCCCAACCTTTTGAGGTTTCACGAATCATGGCACCTGTCGCTGCAACACAGGGAAAATAAAGCAGAATAAATAATAGATAGGCGAAGGCGCCAATTTTTCCATCGAAGCGTTTGTGCATTGCGCCAAAGGTTGAAATATCAACCTCTTGAGTCGCGGCTGCTTTCTCGCTATCCGAAATATCATCGACGATGGATAAGCCCAATGGATCCAGCAGGCTATCTGCGACACCTGTTAAGTTTTCTGGAACCGTTAAAAATGCGGCTTTTAAACTGCTGGATAAATCAAAAGCGTCTTCTTTATTTTCGTCTGTATTTCCATCTACAACCTTATTTGCATCTGCCATTTGTGGCTTATCGATTTGAGAATAAAGCGCATCGAGAGTTCCGACCACCACTTCTTTAGCTAACAGGCCAGTAATAATTCCCACGGTTGCAGGCCAGTTATCTTCTTCGATTCCCATCGGTTTGAAGATGGGTGTCACCGTTCTGGCTGTGGCACTGAGCACTGACTTTTCGGAATTTTCATTACCAAAGGTCAAATCTGTACCCAATGAATTTGCTACATTGATACAGGTTACGACGATGATGATGATTTTTCCCGCACCAAAAATAAACCCTTTGAGCTTGCCCCAGCTATTGATCAAAACACTATTTACACTAGGAATCTGGTAATTGGGAAGCTCCATAAAGAAGTCTTCCGCTTCGCCTTTCAATAGGGTTTTACGCAGAATGAAACCCGTCATAATGGCAAATAAGATACCAATCAAATACAACAAGAAAACAATATTCTGCCCGCCTACGGGGAAGAAAGCCGCAGCGAATAAGGCATACACCGCAAGACGCGCACCGCACGACATAAAAGGAGACATCATTACGGTGATGATGCGTTCGCGCGCATCGTCCAGAGTACGTGTCGCCATAATACCGGGAACGTTACAGCCGAATCCGACAATCAACGGTACAAAGGCTTTACCAGAAATGCCCAGTTTGCGCATAAAGTGATCCATGACAAATGCCGCACGCGACATATAACCGGACTCTTCAAGAACCGTAAGGAATAAAAACAAAGCGCCGATAATAGGAATAAATGTAGCAACAACCTGAACACCACCACCAACGCCATTGGCCACAATAGTAATTAACCATTGGGGTAAGCCAATGTTTGCCATCAAACTGCCCAAGCCATCCACAAAGAATGCTTGTGCGGTAAGGTCGAAAACATCGATGAAGGCTCCACCAAGATTGATACTGAAGGTGAATAGCAAATACATCATCGCTAAAAATATTGGCACACCGAGCCAGTTACCCAGTACGTATTTATCAATTTTGTCAGATCGTGTACGGCTGACTTTTCCTTGTTCTGTAACGACTTTTTTGGCTAATTCTGTGGCTTTTTCGAAGCGTACTTCTGCCAGCAGAAAATCAAGTTCTTCACCTGTTTTTGTTTCAATCTCAGCGATCATCTTCGCTGTCAATTCAGACTGATTTTCCTGTAATATTTTTAGTGCTTGTGGGCGATTACACTCATGTTTGCGTTGTAATTCAGCCAAGGCAATCTCGACATTCTCATCGTATTGCAGGGTAAAATCTTCAGGGTTTTTGTTAGCCTGACTGGTTTTAATCAGTTGCTTTTGTATCTGCGCTGAGGTCTGACTACCTTTCAAAGATATCGGGATGATTGGGCACTTTAGTTGATGAGCTAATTCTTCAACGTTGATTGTCATCCCACGTTTATTCGCCACATCCATCATGTTCAGATAGACCAGTGTCGGGATACCCAATTCACGCAATTGCAGGGTTAGGTATAAGCCTCTTTCCAGAGTGCTTGCATCAAGAATATTAACGAAGATATGTTCGGGACAATCAAGGCAGAACTTTCGTGCAATGACTTCATCTTCAGAGGCATCGGAATAATCCAGTGAATAGGTTCCGGGTAAATCGATAACGCGAATACTTTCACCGTTATATTTGAAATAACCCTGCTTGCGCTCAACCGTTACCCCTGGCCAGTTGCCCGTACTTTGTCGTGCACCTGTGAGTTTATTGAATAAGGTAGTTTTACCCGCATTGGGATTTCCTACCAATGCGACTTTCAGATTATCACAAGAGACTTGCTCTTGATCACAACCATTACCACAACATTTTTTTGCCATTTTTTTTACCAAAGCTGGCGCTAATTAATGTTCCTTAGAAACAAGAATTTTTTCTGCGATTGATCTACCGAGACTAATACGGCTATTGTTATTTGCCAGTACCATATCACCACCGCGATTACGTAATATCTGTAGGTTAGAACCAATGCCAATACCCAACCCAAGAAGACGAACCTGTGTTTTACAGTCAGACACAATCTTCTTTACATAAACGTGAGAAGACTCTTGTTGATTAATTAAAGGGCTGGTTTTTAACATGTTTAGCTCAAACTGGATTTCACTAATAAACGGGATATTTAAAGTGTAAATAAGCAAATACTTAAATGCAAATGATTCTCGTTTTTGAACGTGACTTATATCAATAAAAGACTTTTTAGTCACCCCCCTACTTAGGGGCATTTTTTTATTTGTTCGTTTTTATAAAAGATGAACCCAGCCATCGCTTTAGCTATTCGAGATATATACAAATGATTTAATTGAGACAACAATAACTGCATGCCTCAACGAACGATTTACAGTGTGATTGAATCTCCAACACACCCTCACTTAACTGCGTTATATCAAACGCTAGGTATTGAAGAGCTGTGTTTTAAATCGATGCGTAAGTTGATGGCTAAAATAAAAAATACACCACCTGATTTTATCGCCGCTGAATTCTTTTACGGTTATGGAAATAATTATGCAGGTGTCAATATCAGCAATCTTGATGTCATGCTGTACTCCTTACAACGCTATGCTCCGGATACCAAGGTCTTAGTTTTTGTGGATAAAAACGAACGTCAATACGTGGACAAACTGAACGATATTTTACCTTTGCATGCTGTATTTAAGCGGCCGTTTGATGAGACCGAGATCGTAAAAGCCCTTGGCTAGGATCTTGATTAAAACGCTTGAGATTAAATGATTAAGGCTATCTTACTAAATGTGCGTGAGATATCTTAAACAAGCTCTAACCTGCCCTGTCTACATAACCTTTAAAACAGGTAGAGCCTGCATCAATGGCAGATTTCATTAATCTAGAAACATCTAAATCATCTGCAGATTTATCCGTAACCACACCGGTAAAGTTTATCCATAATTCACTGATTCGACCTTTGCGGTCACAGCGTAAATCGACTTTTTTGCCCGCACCTTTGCCAAAAGAATTATCAAAGGATTGACGAATCTGCTTTAAGGAAACCTTTCTACCGATATTTTTAGATAATAAACGACCGACAGCAGACTCATTAATTTTTTGCGTTAGAGCGATCGAATGCTGATAGTAAGTATCAGCGTCAGTGCCATAGCAAGTACCGTGTTTTATCCATTCATGACGATGTAGATTTGACGCATAACCGGGCATCACAAATGCGAGTTTTTTAACCGTTTCATGAGAGAGTTTGAGTGGCTCTAAAAGATGCCAGCGTTTATTTCGATCGATACCTTTGTCGGTATCACTCACACCGCAATAAGCATTTGCACGTGGCTGAGGCCATAAGCCATGCAACGAAAGATGCGTTGCGTCGTATCTATTTTCACCCAGACTGCGGCATTCTTTTTTCCTAGATCTCGACTCACAGAAGGTTGGCATCCAACTCAATGCCAATAAGTACTGACCTGATTTTGCTTTTGTCTTGCCAGGTTTTGATGCGATTGTTTTTAGAGCATTTTTGTTATTGTTCGAAATACCGCATTGATCTGTTTTTATTCCACAGCGGCTATCAATCCAGCGTTCCTGTCTATCGATACCTTCTATTCTGACCCGATAGTGAGTACCTTTCTTACTTTTTTGAATGATCGAATAGCTATTCCCTTCTGTGACAGTCACATTTCCAGGGTTGGTTTTCTTACGAAAAGATTGAAATGCGGGACATGATTTCTGAATTTCAAAACACTGGTTTGGCTTTTTAGCGTAAGCCGGAAATGCAAACAGTAGTGAGAGTATAAAACCAAGGACAGCTGTATATCGAAAAACACTTTGATTTAAAACAACGTTAATTTGCAACATGCTCTTGGCTATTCCTTTTTGTAAACAATAAACGAAAGGTTAAAAACTTTAAATTAAGAGAGAATCAAGGGCCTGAAAGTTCATTGAACTATTAAGATGAAGAAACGTGAAAAATAATCGAATCTAATATCAATGACACCCCCCTACTTTAAGGGACTTTTTTTAGTATTTATATTTCAATGAGTTAACTAAGATAAATAACACCATCTTTAATCACAAGGTTAACGGAAGTTAGGCTGGCACCTATGCAAGGCCCTTCTATACAGACTCCCTCTTCTATGGTGAATTTCGCTGCGTGCATAGAACAAATTATATGTTCTTTATTTTCATCAAGAAAATCATCGGGGTTCCATTCCAAAGGAGCCAAGGCATGCGGACATACATTTAGATAGCCAAAAACGTCATCGCCTTTTCTTATTATAAATATTCGTGATGAGTTTTGTTTTACATCAACGGTAAAACCTTTACAGGATAGATCTTCAAGATCAGAAAGCTTGCACAGGAATTGATTAGTTACAGCGCTGTCTTTTTTCATTGAGTTTCATTTTGGCTTTTGCGTGGTTATTTCTTATATTTGTTATTCTCGTTTGTAGACCTTAGACGCTAGTCTTCTGCACCATCTAGTTTCTTGGTTCCTATTTTGTCTTCCCATTGATTTATGATATTACAAAATAAATCTGCTGTCTTTTCAGTATCATACACAGCCGAATGAGCTTCATTAGCATCCCACGGAAATCCAGCTGCTTTAACAGAGCGAGCTAAAACCGTCTGTTTATAGGCCATTGCCGCTAATGTCACCGTATCAAACGTACTGAACGGGTGAAACGGATTACGTTTTTTAGCAATTCGCTGTACCGCTGCATTCAAGAAATTAAGATCAAACGCCGCGTTGTGGCCTACTAAAATGGCACGCTTGCAATTGTTCGCCTTCATTTCTTTTCTAACAATCAGAAAAAGCTCATCCAGACACTTCTTTTCATCGACGGCAATAGCCTGACGAAACGGTAGATTTGGGTCTATACCATTTACTTCTAAAGAAGCTGGCTCAAGGTTAGAACCTTCAAAAGGGCTGACATGCCAACCATAAGTACGGTGTGGTGCAAGCATGCCATGTTCATCAAATCTGAGTGTAACGGCAGCTACTTCTAATAGAGCATCGGTGTGGTGATTAAAACCACCCGTTTCCATATCAATCACTACGGGTAAAAAGCCGCGAAATCTTCCTCCTAGTGGATGAAGACATTCTTCAATATTTTCAGTCTCTTCTGTTTCTGATGTACTTGTATTAAGCAGTGGTGTTTTTAGATTTATTTCCATCAGGCGAGCTTACAACAATCGCCCTAAAAATAACACCAGACGATTAATATATTATTCTATCTCTGTAACAGATTGAAATTTAAACCGATTTATTTTGGATTGACAAAAAATAAATAGAAGCTACACTTTGTGGCACAATAAAATCACTGAGATGAAATAATGAGTAACGACCATATAAATGATGTTGATCCACAGGAAACGCTGGATTGGACAGAATCTATCGAAGCGATAATTGAGGCCGAAGGCGTTGAACGCGCTCACTTCATTATCGAAAAGTTAATCGATACTGCACGTACTAACGGTGCAAACCTCCCTTATAGTGCAAGTACTGCTTATATAAATACTATTCCTCCTCATTTAGAAAAAACCTGCCCGGGTGATGCTGGACTGGAAAGTCGTATTCGTTCCTTTATACGCTGGAATGCTGCGGCAATGGTTGTAAGAGCAAACCGCAAAGCGAGTGAACTTGGCGGACATATAGCATCTTTTGCCTCATCCGCAACTTTATACGATGTGGGTTTCAATTATTTTTGGCGCGCACCTACTCCGGATCATGGTGGCGACTTAATCTATTTTCAGGGACATGCTTCCCCTGGCATTTACGCGCGTTCTTATTTAGAAGGACGCTTCGACGAAGCAACACTCGATACTTTCAGACAAGAAGCTGGCGGCAAAGGCTTATCTTCTTACCCTCACCCATGGTTAATGCCTGATTACTGGCAGTTCCCTACTGTTTCGATGGGACTCGGTCCAATTAAGTCGATCTACCAGGCGCGTTTCATGAAGTATCTGCAACACCGTAAATTAGCTGATACTAAAGACAGACGCGTGTGGGCATTTTTAGGTGATGGTGAAACCGATGAACCCGAAACACTGGGTGCTATCTCGTTGGCAGGTCGTGAAAAATTAGAGAATCTGACGTGGGTTGTTAACTGTAACTTACAACGCCTTGATGGCCCTGTTCGCGGTAACGGTAAAATTGTTCAGGAATTGGAAGCAGTCTTCCGTGGCGCAGGCTGGAACGTTATCAAAGTATTATGGGGAAGCTACTGGGATCCATTACTGGCTAAAGATAAAGACGGCATCTTGAAAAAGCGCATGCTTGAAGTTGTTGATGGTGAATTCCAGAACTACAAAGCGAAAGATGGTGCTTACGTTCGTGAAAACTTCTTTGGTGCTTACCCTGAGTTGAGCGCAATGGTTCAAAACATGACCGATGATGATATCTGGCGTTTGAATCGTGGTGGTCATGATCCACATAAAGTCTATACCGCTTATGATTCTGCAGTGAATCACAAAGACGGCCCTACGGTTATTCTTGCGCATACGGTAAAAGGTTACGGTATGGGTGCTGCAGGTGAAGGTCAGAATCGTACTCACTCACAAAAGAAATTAACAGAAGATGAAATGATCGCTTTCAAGGACCGTTTCAATATTCCTTTAAGCGATGAAGATGCAGCTGCAGCACAATACTATCAACTGGATGATGACAGTCCGGAGAAAAAATACCTGTTAGATCGTCGCAAACAACTCGGTGGCTCATTACCTGTGCGCAAAAGTACAGCGGCTCCACTTGAAGTTCCACCTATCGATATCTTCCAGCCATTACTTGATGGATCAGGTGATCGCGAAATGTCTACTACCATGGCATTTGTGCGTATATTAACGATGATTACCCGTGACAAGAAGATGGGTAAATACGTGGTACCAATCGTTCCTGATGAGGCGCGCACCTTCGGTATGGAAGGCATGTTCAGACAGCTCGGCATATTCTCATCTGTCGGTCAGCTATATGATCCGCAGGATATAGAACAAGTGATGTTCTATAAGGAAGACAAAACCGGTCAGATCCTTGAAGAAGGTATCACCGAAGCTGGCGCGTTCTCATCATGGATCGCAGCTGCTACGGCATACAGTACGCACAGCGTTAATATGGTTCCGTTCTATATTTACTACTCTATGTTCGGCTTCCAACGTATTGGCGACCTTGCATGGTCTGCTGGTGATTCACGCTCACGCGGATTCCTTATTGGGGCAACGGCAGGTAGAACAACACTCGCTGGCGAAGGCTTACAACATCAGGATGGACATGGCATGGTACAAGCCGGATTGATTCCAAACTGTATCAGTTATGACCCTACTTTCGCCTATGAAATGGCAGTCATTATTCATGACGGTATGAATCGCATGTACAACAAGCAGGAAGATGTTTACTACTACATCACTGCAATGAATGAATCTTATAAACAACCTGCTTTACCGAAAGGCGCAGAAAAAGGCATCGTTAAAGGCATGTACTTGCTGAAAAATGGTGGCAAGAAAAAGAACAAAGTCCAGTTAATGGGCTCAGGAACTATCTTGCTTGAAGTCATTGCGGCAGCCGATTTATTACTCGAAGACTGGGGTGTGGATTCTGACATCTGGAGTTGCACCAGCTTTAATGAACTCGCTCGTGAAGCACACGAAGTTGAGCGTTGGAATAGATTACATCCATTAGAAGATGCGAAAGTGCCTTATATCACCAAGCAATTAACGGGTCATCGTGGTCCTGCAGTAGCGGCGACTGATTATATCAAGCAGTATCCTGAACAGGTAAGAAAGTGGATACCAAGTGCATATACCGTTTTAGGTACAGACGGTTTTGGTCGAAGCGATACGCGTGTTGAACTACGTAAGCATTTCGAAGTTGATCGTTACCAGATAACAGTTACAGCGCTTAAAGCGTTAGCTGATGATGGCACATTACCTGCGGTGAAAGTCG
Organism: Cocleimonas flava; assembly: GCF_004339015.1. Lineage (GTDB taxonomy): Bacteria > Pseudomonadota > Gammaproteobacteria > Thiotrichales > Thiotrichaceae > Cocleimonas > Cocleimonas flava. Next base: position 719,208 of record NZ_SMFQ01000004.1, read on the forward strand.
CTGATGCGCTTGAAAAGTACGGTATTGATACCGATAAACTTAACCCACTACAAGCTTAAGGGAGGCCACGATCATGAGTATTAAAGAAATCGTAGTACCCGATATCGGCGATTTTGATGCCGTTGAAGTTATCGAAGTATTGGTCGCAGAGGGAGACTTCATTGAAGCTGAAGATTCAATCGTAACGGTTGAATCAGACAAAGCCTCTATGGAAATCCCGAGTAGCGCGTCAGGTAAAGTTCTTAAGTTAAAAGTTGGACTCGGAGACAATATCTCCGAAGGCACTGTGCTGTTGATGTTAGAAGTGGATGATTCTGAAAAAGCAGAACCTTCATCAAAAGACTCTTCGGCAACAGATACGCCTGAGAAACCTTCTGAACCAGTGACAACCGAAGCACCAGCAACACCTGAGTCGAAAAGCGAAAAGCCCGCTGCAGCTTCGACATCTTCAGCCGGAACAACCAGCATTGAAGAGATCGTAGTACCAGATATTGGTGATTTTGATGAAGTTGAGGTTATCGAAGTACTTGTTACAGAAGGAGATATGGTAGAAGCAGAAGATTCACTTATCACGGTTGAATCAGATAAAGCCTCTATGGAAATCCCCAGCAGCGCTTCGGGTAAAGTCCTAAAGGTTAAAGTAAATATTGGCGATAAAGTCTCAGAAGGCTCTGTACTATTAATGATGGAAGTTAATAGTGGGGGAAGCGACGCCAAACCAGAAGCGGCCCCTGAACCCAAAGAAGATGCAGTGAAACTCAATGTTACTGCTCCCGCTGAGGCTAAGCCAAGTAAATCTTCCGTTGATAAATTATCACCAACAGTACACCTGGATGAAAAACGCTTCAGCAAAGCTTATGCCAGTCCGTCTGTGCGTAAATTCGCACGTGAACTTGGCGTAGATTTAGGCGAGGTTTCAGGTACAAGTCGTAAAGGACGTATTAATAAAGACGATGTAAAAGGTTTTGTTAAGAAGGCTTTAACGACCAAATCAGCTGGTTCATCATTAGGCGTAGCACCTATGCCTGAAATTGATTACTCAAAATTTGGCGAGATAGAAACACAATCTCTGAGTAAGATAAACAAGCTTACTGGTGAGTTTTTACATCGTAGCTGGGTGACTGTTCCTCATGTTACACAGTTCGATGAAGCCGACATTACAGAAATGGAAGCTTTCCGTAAGCAAATGGGCAAGGAGATGGAAAAAGATGGCATTAAAATCACGCCGTTAGCTTTCATTATTAGAGCGGTTGTTACAACGCTTAAGCTCTACCCTCGTTTCAATAGTTCTTTGGATAATACTGGCGAAAACCTGATTCTTAAAAAATACTTCAATATTGGTGTGGCAGTTGATACGCCAGATGGGCTTGTTGTTCCTGTTATTCGGGAGGTTGATCAAAAGTCACTGGTAGAAATATCACAAGAAATTCGTCAATATGCGCAATTGGCACGCGACAAGAAATTGAAACCTTCTGATATGCAAGGTGGTTGTTTTACGATCTCTAGTTTAGGTGGTATCGGCGGAACTAAATTTACGCCTATCGTCAATGCACCTGAAGTTGCTGTGCTCGGTGTTTCTAAGTCATCCATGCAACCACAATGGGATGGTACTGAGTTCAAACCGCGCCTAATGTTGCCATTATCACTCTCTTATGATCATCGAGTGATTGACGGAGCAGATGGCGCACGATTTACTTCACATTTAAGTAAAATGTTATCTGACATTCGTCGCATGATGGTTTAAAGTATACGGCTAAATAATAATTGATTATATGATTGACTTTTTTAATTATAAAGTTTACCGCAAACAATAGAAGGAAGTATTAATATGCACGCACCCCTAGTAGTCCTAGGCTCAGGCCCAGGTGGTTACACAGCAGCCTTTCGCGCAGCAGACCTTGGTCTTGAAGTAATAATGATCGAGAAATATGAAATTATTGGAGGAGTCTGTTTAAACGTAGGCTGTATTCCTTCAAAGGCATTATTACACACTGCTTCAGTTATTAGTGAAGCAGAAGAAGCAGGAAAGCACGGCGTTAGCTTTGGAAAACCAAAGATTGAAATCGACAAAGTACGTGAGAATAAAGATGAAATCGTCTCTAAACTTACCGGTGGATTAAAAACACTTGCTAAAATGCGTAAAGTTACCGTAGTACATGGTTATGGTAAATTCACTACTGATAAAGCGATTGAAGTAGTAGCAGAAGACGGAACTAAAACCGAAGTTACTTTTGATAATTGTATTATTGCAGCAGGTTCTCGTGTAACTAAATTGCCATTTATTCCATGGGATGACCCACGCGTAATGGACTCTACAGGCGCTTTAGAACTCGAAGATATACCCGAGCGTTTATTAGTTGTTGGTGGCGGAATCATTGGTTTAGAGATGGCAACTGTTTATGATGCACTTGGCTCTCAAGTAACCATCGTAGAACTATCTCCGGGCCTAATGCCTGGTACTGATCGCGATCTTGTTAAGCCATTAGAGCGTCGCATTGCCAAGCAATACGAAAACATTTTCACGAATACTAAACTTGCTTCTATTGAGCCAACTGATGCTGGTATGTTATGTAAGTTTGAAGCACTTGATGAAAAGACAGCTAAGAACGTACCTGAGTCTGATACATTCGATCGCGTACTTGTTTCAATCGGTCGTTCACCAAACGGTAAATTGATTGACGCTGATAAAGCAGGTGTTGCAGTGGATGATCATGGCTTTATCGCTACTGATAACCAAATGCGCACTAATGTGCCTCACATCTTTGCGATTGGTGACATCGTTGGGCAACCAATGCTGGCTCATAAAGCAACACATGAAGGCAAAACAGCCGCTGAAGTTATTGCGGGTCACAAAGCATTCTTTGATGCTCGTGCCATTCCATCTGTTGCTTACACTAATCCTGAAATTGCATGGATGGGTAAAACAGAAGAAGAGTGTAAAGCAGAAGGTATTGAAATCACCAAAGGTGCATTCCCATGGGCTGCAAGTGGACGTTCATTAAGTAACGGCCGTAGCGAAGGTATGACTAAGGTAATGTTTGATAAAGGTACTGGCCAGATCATCGGCGCAGGTATCGTTGGAACAAACGCTGGTGAGTTAATCGCTGAAGCTGTATTGGCACTTGAAATGGGTGCTGATGCTGAAGATATTGGTTTAACTATTCATCCGCATCCAACACTTTCTGAAACATTCAACTTCGCTGCAGAAGTTGCTGAAGGTACTTGTACGGATATTTACGTACCAAAAAGAAAGTAAATGTTTTAGTTAGCGACTCTATCCATTAATTATTCGCTTAATTAATGAATAAATAAGCAACTCAAAAAAGGCGTTCATTTGAACGCCTTTTTTTATGACACGCTCTTATTATTTATATTACTTAGGTCACCCCCCTACTTTGAGGCGTTTTTTTGTTCGTGCCTTTCAAATGATTACAAACATTCTAAAGCTTCTATGCTTTCGTCTTTTACTATGCCGCCACGTTATAATATTCAGCATGGCATTTAATCAACATCGTACTTAATCAAATTGCACTTGTTCGACAATCAAATGTCATAGCAACGTAACGATTTGAAGATGAAAGACACCGAAAAAACACAGAGAATGAAAACCATTAATAAACTTGCAGCATGCCTTTTCTTAGCAGTATTTAGTTTTATTCTTGCTAATACTGTTTGGGCTGATACTAGCTCTGATACCAATGTTATTGCGCTTGAAGAAAGTGGGCACAGTAGCGAACAAACGAATCACAAAGAGAATGGTGAATACGTAAGAAAACGCTTTCTGCGCTTAATGAAAAAGCCTTTCGATACTAAAGACTCAAGAACCAGAATTCTGATAATCGGCGATAGTCACGCTCAGGACTTTCTAAACGCCATTGCTGAAAACAAGCTATTAAAAAACAGTCAGATAAGAACGCGCTATATTCCCACCCGTTGCCAGATATATCTTGGGAAATCAGCTTATAAAGAAATTCATGAAAATGATGTAAGCCTCTGTAATCAATCAGATAGCCTGGAAAGTGCGAAAGCACAAATAACAGAAGCCGATATCATTATATTTTCAGCACTCTGGAGAATGTGGGCAGTAAAGGCCTTACCCAGAACCATCAGTAACCTTGGACTTTCTCCAGAACAAAAACTGTATGTAATCGGTAGACGTAGCTTTTTAAAGCCTAACAAAGAACAACTGCATGACCTATCTAAGAACCAACAGCAGAACTTGAGATTAGCAGTAGACATTCATCAACAAGCCATTAATACAGCAATGGCCAAGGTACTGGATGTACAGACATTTGTAGATGTACATTTTTGGGTATGTGGGCGAGAAGCAAGTTGCCCTGTTTTCACTGATAACATGAAGTTAATTTCTTTTGATGGTGGCCATCTCAGTAAAGATGGCGCACGCTATCTGGGCAGGATTCTCTTTAACAAGTCTCAGTTATCAGCATTAATCAACCCTGATTAATACTGCTGCAGACTTAGTCTCTAAAGTTTGTAAATTGCACAGGCACACCTATGTCTTCACCACGTAGCATTGCCATTACCTGTTGCAAGTCATCGCGCTTTTTGCCGGTAACTCGCATTTGCTTGTCCTGCATTTGAGTGGTGACCTTAAATTTACCAGCCTTAATCAATTTGCTCACTTTACGGCCAGCATCACCATCTAAACCTTGTTTAAGTAAAATTCTCTGGCGCGTATTTTTTAACTGACCTTCGATATCCTGAATATCCAGAGCACTGGTATCTACTTTTCTAGCGACCATTTTCGAGCGCAATACATCACGCATCTGTTTTATCTGGAACTCACCTTCAGCCTTTAATGTAATGACTTCATCGTTTAATTCAAATGAGCAATCACACCCTTTGAAATCATAACGAGTACTGACTTCTTTATTGGCTTGATCGACGGCATTTCTTAACTCATGCATATCAACTTCTGAAACCACATCAAACGATGGCATAGTTTTACCTCTTTACGATTTTATTATTTATGATAGGCGTATTTTACACCATTATTCTACAGCAAAAAACTCGTGACCGAGTTGTAACTTAAGACTAACTTACTCCTAAATAGCTAAGAAATATAAGGATTTCTTAGACTTCCGCAGCCTTAAAATATTTTATGGATCGTGCTGACTTCTCTCTACAATTTTTAATCATAACTACCCTATGAAAATGCGTATTCACAGTTATATACTACGTGTTCATTTATAAACTTATATCGGTATTTCTTATGTCTAGAACCTATCAATTGACGTTAATTCTTTTGTGTTCTTTTGTTCTCAATGCCTGTGACAACAGCAAACCTGAAGCAGAGGTAGAGACCAAAAAAGAGGTTAAAACAGAGACAAAGTCAGAGAAAAAGACAGAAGCAAAAGCCGAGATGTCAGCTGCAGATTCAATAACAATTGTTGACCCTTACATAAGAGCCATGCCTCCCGGTCAAAAAGTAACGGCAATGTTTATGACGATGGAAAATTCATCGCCTTCATTACAAGATCTAGTATCTGCAGATACCACTGCCAGTGAACATGCGGAGCTACATGAACACAAAATGATTGATGGCATGATGAAAATGGGACAGGTTGAAAAAATATCCGTTGAGGCAAATGGATCTGCAGCACTGAAACCAGGTGGTTACCACATTATGTTGATTGGCTTGAAAAAAGACCTTCAACCCGGCGAAATGGTCGATATTAAGCTGACCTTTAAAGACGGTTCGAGTAAAACAGTAAAAACAGAAGTGAAGAAAATAGCCGTTAATTAATTCACCTCTTCTAAGCTACTGATTTTAAATCAACTAAATCCAGAGAAACACAATTATGTCAAAAGCCCTTATCCCACTTTCTATTATCGCGCTTGTATTAGGCTTAGTTATTGGGAATAGCTTTTTTGAAGCACCAAAGCCAAAATCTGGTGAATACATCGATCCACCTGGCGGTGATTTCACGCTACAAAGTATTAACGGTGATGTCAGCTTAAGCGACTACAAGGGCAAGGTTACTCTTCTGTATTTTGGTTATACATTTTGCCCAGACGTTTGCCCAACCTCGCTATCTCGGGTAGGGGCAGCATTTAAAAAGCTCAACGAAGATGAGCTTAAACATGTTCAAGGGATACTTATCAGCGTAGACCCAGATCGCGATACACTGCAAAAACTAGCGGACTATACAAAGTACTTTCACCCTCAAATAGTGGGAATAACGGGTACTAAAGAAAAAATTGATGAAATCGCTGCGCGGTATGATGTTAAATATCGAAAAGCAGAGGGCACAACTGCGGCTAGCTACCTTGTTGATCACACAGCCTATATTTTCGTTTTGGATAAAACAGGAAAGATCAGAGAATATCTTCCACATGCTGTCGAAGTAGATCGTGCGGTTGAGGTTATTCGTAAGCTGATAAATGAGTAGCTAGCTCGACGAGAAACACGGCACAATTAATTATTAATCACGCCACTTTAATAACGTTTTCGTTTTCGGTTTAGCTTTAAACGTTACTAAGTCACCCCCCTACTTTGAGGGCTTTTTTCAAGGTAAATAGAGCTAGTGCAGAACTGGATGTTTATGTAGTTATATGAACTAGAGCATCTTCTGCCAATGGCCAACATCGACCCATTGATCAAATTTAAAACCTACTTCTTTAAAGCGGCCCGCCTTTTCAAAACCTAATTTTTCATGAAGTTTCACGCTAGCTTCGTTTGGCAAAGCGATAATTGACATCAAGGTATGCGCTGAAGTGGTGTTATCGATGAGATCAAACAGGTGCTGATAGAGCTTTGTGCCAAGACCCTTTTCACCGTTTCCATTTTCCGTATAAATCGTCACCTCTAAAGTGCCCTTATAGGCTTCTCTCACAGCGTATTTATTGGCATAGGCATAGCCAATGATCTTGCCTTGCTGCTCATAGACTATCCACGGATAAGACTCGGTAGTAGTGCTAATGCGACGAGTCATCTCTTCAACAGAGACAGGGTCGTATTCAAAAGAGATACAGGTGTTCTCGATATAGTAGTTATAAATTTCACAGATTGCAGCTGCATCATCTGTGGTTACGGAACGAATCAAACCCGAGCTCATCTGAACCCCCTAGCGCTTTAAATGGTCAAGGTAGCTAGTTTAATTAAAGGATTTAGAGCTGTCTATTCAAGGTTTTATTTATTAGCGTAATTGGGAAATTATCAAGTCACCCCCCTACTTTGGAGCACTTTTTTCTAATGATATTACTTTGTTATTGAATAACGCTTTTAGTCTTTAAGTTCTTTTTGAATAGAAGCAAGAATGCCACGCATGATATTCAATTCTGTCTCATCCATCTCAGCACGATTAAACAAGGTCTGTAACTTCTGCATTATTTCACCGGGGTGCTTCTTAAAAATGAATCCCGTTTCAGTTAATGTTTCATCGAGATGCGTGTAAAACAAATCCATCTGTTGCGTATTAGGGTATTGTTTTGGCGCTTTATTTCTATCGTCTGAATTTAGCGCCCCATCCCCTGAAACAGCCAGGTGTTGCTTGAAAATTTCGTAACAAAAAGTCTGAACAGCAGCCGCAATATTCAAAGAGCTGTAATCAGGATTCGTCGGAATAGTCGCACGATATTTACACAGGGAAAGATCCTCATTGACCAGTCCCATTCTTTCCGGACCAAAGACTAAAGCCACCTTATTCGTGGCTGAGGCTGTATAGAGCTTTTCTGCCGTTTCTTCAGGATTCAAAACGGGCAGATCATAACCGCGTGTTCTTGCCGTACTCGCAACAACAACCGTGCAGTCTTTTATTGCATCAAATAAATTATCGACTTGTGTTGCGCTTTGCACAATATCGTCAGCACTTGTCGACATCTTTGTCGCTTCATCTCTGGCTTGTTGCGTTTCGAAATCTTTTGGGGCAACTAAGTAAAGCTCACTTAAGCCCATTGTCTTCATCGCACGCGCCGCTGAGCCGATATTACCAGGATGAAAAGTGCGTACGAGCACAACACGAATATTATTTAGCACGATATTTTTCTATGAATTAAAAGTAATTGAATTAAAGGCTTTGATTTGAACAGTATGAAGCAATCAGGAGTAATGACTTTGAACATAGGTTTCAACTATCTGCTGAAATTCCTCTGCAATGCTATCGCCTTTCAAAGTCACCGTTTTCTCTCCATCTTCATAAACGGGAGCGACTGGCTTTTCACCACTACCGGGTAAACTGATGCCTATATTTGCCTGTTTACTCTCACCTGGACCGTTAACCACACACCCCATGACTGCGACTGACATTTCTTCAACCCCCGGGTATTGGTCTCTCCAGATTGGCATTTGATCGAGTAGATAGGTTTGAATATCCTGCGCTAAATGCTGAAAATAATCGCTTGTTGTGCGACCACAACCCGGGCACGCAACAACTTGAGGCGTGAATGAGCGCAGACCAAGTGACTGTAAAATTTGCTGACCGACAATCACCTCTTTTTCGCGCGCTTCACCCGGTTTTGGTGTTAGTGAAATACGTATCGTATCCCCTATGCCTTGTTGTAATAATATAGATAGCGCTGCGGTAGATGCGACAATACCTTTGCTACCCATTCCCGCTTCTGTTAAGCCCAAGTGCAACGGATATTCACACTTGTCAGAAAGCTCTTCGTACACTTTGATAAGTTCTTGCGCGCTACTGAGCTTGCATGAAATAACAATTTTGTTAGCGGGTAAACCATATTCTTCGGCTTTGGCGGCACTGCTCAATGCTGATTCTATCAAGGCATCATGCTGTACTTCTGAAAGCTCTTTTGGTTTATCTAGCTGATGATTTTCGTCCAGCATTCTTGCTAATAATTTCTGATCTAATGATCCCCAGTTCACACCAATACGCACCGCTTTATCGTATTTAACCGCGAACTCAATCATCTGTGCGAATTGCTCATCGCCGCGTTTACCTTTACCCACATTTCCGGGATTGATACGGTACTTAGCTAAGGCTTTGGCACATTCAGGCACCGCACTTAGCAGTTTGTGTCCATTAAAATGAAAATCACCAATCAATGGAACATCACAACCCATTTTGTCTAGACGCTCTCTGATTTCCGGAACGGCTTCAGCGGCTTCCATGGTATTTACCGTAATACGCACAAGTTCAGAACCTGCTTTGGCTAATTCAGCAACCTGTTTAACCGTTCGGACGACATCAGCTGTATCCGTATTCGTCATTGACTGCACTACTACTGGCGCATCTCCACCAATAAGAATATTGTCTACATTAACGGCGAGTGTCTTTTTACGATTTGTTTTGGACATGATGAATCAGCTTTTCTGTTGAGGGTTTTATTGAATCTTGAGTTTTGGAAAATCAGGCACTTCAGTGAGACTATTTTTATCTAAATCTGACTCTTTTGCTAGTTGAGCAATGGTTTTCTTTTGTTCTGGATGCACGGTTTCAGCCGCTATCTCTGCCAAAGGGAATAACACAAAAGGGAATTTGAGTATTTCAGCACGCGGGACATCGTTATCTGGGCGTAAAATTTCATCACCATAGAGAAGTACATCAACATCTAAAGTACGGGATATGAATTTGGTTTTACTTCTTTTCCGAGCGTGTTGATTCTCTATACTTTTTAGAAAATCTTTTAAATCAGCGTAGCTTAAATCTGTTTCGAATCCGGCAGATATATTGATAAAAGCATCGCCTTTAAAACCAAAGGATGCGCTCTCGTACGCCTTGGAAAATACCATATCAGGAAATTTTCTTTGTAATTCATCGACACAGGACTGGATATTCTTTTCTCGATCAATATTGCTCCCAATATCGATATATACAGCAACCATTTACATTACCTTAATCAGGTCTAACATTTAAAAAAATTTAACTGACACAAAAGGAATTAACCTGTTGTTCGAGTTCTTTCTATTATAACACCCACTTCTGCAGAATCTGTGACTGCCATGGGTTTACCAAGAGATACTTTTATCCAGGGAATATTCATTTTATCCAACAATAATTCAGCAATGTGTTCTGCAAGCGCCTCTACTAGTTGAAATTCACTTTTATCAACAAGGTCTTTCACTAGTTTTGCGGCTTCTTTATAGTTTAATGTGTCTTTAATATCATCAGATTGAGCCGCATTGCGATTATCCCAGCCCATTTCGATATTCACATTAATTTGTTGCTGTATTCGTCTTTCCCAATCATAAATACCTATCACAGCATCCAAACGTAAATCACGAATATAAACAATATCCATTAAGAATCCTTTTATTCTAGTCCTTTAAGCCTGTTAGTTTAAATGATTAGCTACAGTAATTATGTATTTTTCTTCAACATGACTTATGACGTTTTTATGCATTACAGAGTAAATAACAATATTGATCTTGTCTTACACTATTGGCAAAAGACTTAAATTACACGAATAAAAAATATATCAAGCAATAAAAAAAGCGACTCTTTATGGTCGCTTTTTTTGTAAAGAGTATTTCGATTTTAATTAAGCCCGTAAGAAAACTTTATCTTTTAGTGTAACCAGAAACTTCAAGGAATTGAGCAACTGCTGATTTCTAAACAATAAGTACCACAATGCTTTTGTCTTAACTGAAAAAGACTCTTTATTTTGTTGATACACGCTTTCTCTTACTGATACGTCGATAGTCCTTGTTTTAATAAAGTCAAGATTAGCATCGTGTATGACTTTCCCAATTTCATCCTTAAACTTGAAGTCTAAATATTGATTGATAAAATCTAATTGCTCTTTAAATCTATTCAAAACACTCTGTCTGCGCTTTGAACTTTTAAGTGTTTCAGAAACTGTCCAGCTGCTTTCAACCCCTACTCTATATACCGCCATACTGCGGTCTAAATATAATGCCCCACCTCTGGCTGCACCCATTATTTGAGAAACAAAATCACCCGGGATTGCCGTTTCAAACCAGTTTGGTAAAGAAGAAATTAAACGATTGGTAAATAACAATGATGCTGTGGGACAGAAAACGCCACCACCTAGAATGACTTCCTGAGGTGTAAATACTTTTGTTTTATCGGCATGTCTAGAGGCAACGTCTTCTCTGACATTATCGATTAATTTATAAGTAGAGTGGAAACACATATCTACATCAGGGTGCTTTTCCATTTCTTCTACTTGAATCATTAGTTTATCTTTATCTATCCAGTAATCATCGCCATCACAGAATGCAACATACTCTCCCTTAATTTTGGGAAACAGAATTGCCATGGTATTTACGCCCTGTGAAAACTGATTTTCTGTTTGATACACAGGTTTTACAATGTTGGGGAATGCAGTTTCATACTCTTTTAAAATCTCTGCCGTTCTATCCGTGGAAGCATCATCATTAATGATAATTTCGAAGGGGAAATCTGTCTCCTGCATTAGAAAACTATCCAGTGCTTCGCTGATACAGTACTCATGATTAAAGGCAACACAGGTAATGCTGACCTTGATGCCATCCCCTTGCCAGTTTTGACTAATCTCTTTTTCTGTTTTATTTATCATGTGAGTTTTTCTTTTTTTCTAATGTTAAATATAGTGAGTAAAGAATCAAATTGTTCTAGAACATCTTTGAAAGCCTTAACTTTTAAAACTCCGTTGAATAACAGATATAAAGCAACAAAAATTATTCCTTTCAATAGCATACTAGGAAAGTCTGAGAGTGCTAACTGCGAACTGATGAACAGTGTAATAGCAACAGCAGGAAAAACGATAAACGTTTGAATCAAAATAGGTCGGACAATAGATAAGAATGACAAACCTAATTCGCGTGCAGCAAAATAAATATTCAGTGAGGTTCCCAAAGCTGAAGTAACGATTAAGCTATATAGAAACGCCTTAATACCAAAAGCAAACAACACATAGAATGTGATTGATTGAATTATTTTTTTATAAATTTCCAGCTTTAGAAAAGCTCTGGATTTACCGCGACTACTAAGTACATTCACCATGAGTGCGCTGATAGGATAGGCAAAACCACTGAGAGCCAGTATTTTAAAATAGAAGATAGATGCTTCCCATTTGGCGCCCAATAACAAAACAATTAACTCATCTGCCACCAAGAACAAGCCACCTAAAATCAGAAAAGTAACAAAGCTGATTATTCCGGTAGATTTAATAACGACTCTTCTGAATTGTTCCAGATCATTTTGAATTTTACTCAAAACAGGAAATAGCACTGACATCAAACTACCCGCAGAGTACTTTACCACTAGCATATTCAACTGCTTCGCCTGATGAAAGAAACCTAAGGTTGCAGGAGCAAACAGCTTTCCTATAATCAGGTAATCTGCTCTCTCATAGATGGTATCCAAAAGCCCTGCGAGGAACATATTCATTCCATACCCCCACAGCTGCTTTAATGCTTTGAAAGAGAAAGCTAAAGTAGGAACCCAGCTACTTCTACTCCAAATGAGGATATTGATTAACACTTCTCTTGATATTAGTTGAGCGACTAAACTCCATACCCCTGCTCCCCAAAACGCGAGCAGAACACCGATAACACCACTCAGTACTGAAGCTATCAAGTTAACTTTTGTGAGTAATTCGTAATTCAGTTCTTTTCTTAAAATAACGCTTTGCACGGCATGGAAAGCACTAATAATAAACAGCGATGACATCACCTGTATCAAAGGTAGCAGTTCTGGATTGTTATAGAATGTAGCTATCTGACCAGCAGATAAATACGTCAGTAAGGTAAGTAAAAATCCCGCTGTAATATTGAAAAAGAAAACGGATGAATAATGTATGGGTAGTAGTTTTGATCGCTGAATTAAAGCTCCACCCAAACCCACATCTGAAAAGATGGTTGCAACGGAAACAATAACCATAATGATGGCAATCAAGCCGAAGTCACTTGGCTCCAGTAGCCGTGCAAGGAATATAGTGACGATCAGGCTAGACGCATGTGTACCCAGATTTCCAAGTAAATCCCAGATAAATGCCTTTAGCCCTTTTGTTTTTAGATCGCTCACTATTTTTTCCTAAGGCGAATAGACGATTATATCGACAAATTCACCTTTTGTTTTTCACTAGCTAACTTTGCTTGGCTCTATGACCATTTGATCACTCATTTCTTCTTCGGATAAATACGGCCTCATATCTTCAAAAGAACGATTAAAGTCTAATCTCGGCTCAACGGTTGTAATGTCCGCCTGCACACGAATATCGATTATTTCACATTCATCAGTTTGTAAACTTTTATCGATTCTCTTTTTAATTTTTTCCATGTCAGTCACTTGATGACTTTTGATGCCATAAGCCTTACCGATTTTCTTAAAATTAGGTACACTATAATCATTAATTGAACCTACAGAGTTTCCTTCTAGATAAGCATCCTGACGAAGTTTAACCATGTGTAAACTTTCGTTATTAATCACGAATATCTTAATTGGTAGTTTTCGTCTTTTTATGATTTCCAATTCCTGAATATTCATTTGGAAACCACCATCACCAGTAATGACAACCGCTCTTTTTCCTGTCGCCAGTGTTGCGCCAATTGCCGCAGGAAGTGCAAACCCCATCGAGCCAAAACCACCAGAGAACAAAACACGTTGCTTTGCTTTAGGTTTAAGTGATTGCGCAACCAGCATTTGGTGCTCGCCTACATCGACACAAATACAATCATCATCTTCTAAATGTTTAGAAATTTGGTAAACGATCTGGTTACCCAATCTATCAGTTTTATCATTATTGTATTCTGCTGGGTATTGAGCTTTGTAGCTTAGGACCTTCTCATGCCAAAAGTCGATTTCATTTGAATACTTTCTGAGATTCAATTGATAGAGGAATTCACGCACATCTTCCTTTATCAATAAATCCATATCGACCCTGATACCTAATTCATTAGCATCTATATCGACTTGAACCTTCTGAGCTTCGCGCGCAAACGTTTCAATTTTTCTACCTGTTTGCAAGTTATCTAAACGAGATCCAAGCACTATTAATAAATCAGAATTTGCGATTGTTAAGTTTGCGTGACGTGTTCCGAAATTACCCAAGAAACCCAAATTATATTTGTACTCACTACTAATAGAATCTTTACCCATTAAGGAGTAAACCATCGGAATTTGAGTCGCTTCAAGAAACTTCATTAATTCAGCTTCTGCACCAGCAAGTCGGACTCCACCACCTACTAAAACGACCGGTCTTTCTGCTTGACTGATTAACTTAACTGTCTTTTCTATATCAGCCGCTAATTTAGCATTAACCGCATTTTTCTCTAGTAGCTCTTTATGCTCATCGCTACCAAAAAATGATTCAATCTCTTCTGGGTTAAAGTCAGTTAAGAACTGTAAATTCTCTGGAATACTGACTAACACAGGACCTTTTCGACCTTCCTGTGAAATAAAATATGCTTTTTCTAACTCATATCTCATATCTTTTAAATCAGTGATCTGAATGGCATATTTTGTTATTGATTCAGAAAGAACGACCATATCGGTTTCCTGAAATCCGAACTGGCGGATATTTCTATCGCCTTTACATTCACTCGGGGGAACATCCCCAATGATAAATAGGGTGGGCACTGAATCGAAATAGCAATCTGCTATACAAGTCAGCAAATTAGTCGCACCTGGGCCACTTGTAACCGTTGCCACTCCACTTTTTCCCGTAACACGTGCATATGCATCAGCGGCAAATCCTGCCCCCTGCTCATGAATCGTAAAGACATTCTCTATGTCTGGATGCTTATCGATAGAATCACATAAATGCGCGTTTTTTCCGATATAGCTAAAGACTTTATCGATATGATTGTCTGCTAAAAACTGAATCACATAATCTGATACTTTCATTGGATGTATTCCTAAAATATTGTTTTTTATAGTCTTTAAAGGTGGAGCTTTAAAAATAATGTGTGATGAAAAACTTGAATCACTCTACTTCAAGTCTTAATAATCGAAAGGCATTTTCTTTATCTGCAATGAAGTCAGTGAACCCATTTTTTTTATAAAATTTATGACTCATTTCATTCAAGTAATGAATTTTGACCATCACTACATTGAAATCATGCTCTTTTGCGTATTCACTAATCCTGGTAATTAACTTTGATCCTAATTTTCGACCTCTAAATCCTTCTTTAATCGTTAAAGAAGAAATATATCCAATTTTCTCTTCAGCATTATTGAAGTAACAAGGCGAAAGACCGATCAAGTTGACGTTATCCCATAGAGTAAACTGAATGGAGCTTTCTAGTAATTTTTCGCTGTATTCATTAATATTTACTCGATCACTGAGTTTCTCGAAGTAGTCATTATCATGCACTTTGAAAAAATCACTGATTTCCAGAATGGATAATTCTTTGATTTCAAATTTTATTTCCTGAGAACTCATTCATTTAAGAACAAACTGACCTAGCAGTTTATTCGCCTCAGCTTTAGAGTTGAACATCAAAACATCGATGATTGATAAATGAGGGACAAAGTCATTATAAAATTGCTTATATTCAACATCCGCCACTTCTAAAAAAGATAATTCCATACCTTCTTTTTTAAATGACTCTTTGTCATAAAGGCTTTGGCCACCTATGGCATTAACGTATTTCTCAGCATTTGCCCTTTTACAAATATCAATGGTTCTATCTTGCGCCTTTAAGGTTGTCTCACCTTGCAAATCACTTAAATAGACAAACTTGGTATTCATTCCAAGGTATTTTGCGATCTCTTGAATTGAATGCCCCAAATATCTGGCTAAGTTTTTTTCTTGATTTTGTAATAGTGCTTCAATCATTGGAAATACCTCATTGAAATGAGGTGCCTTTTTATAATTAAGCTTAATCGTGCTAATTATTTTACGGGCATTATTTCCGACTTTTACTTCGTTAATCAGCGACGTTCCATTAACGCCCATAACCTCCAGGCTAAATCTATGGCGCTCGCCGTTTAACAAAATATAGTTTCTATTTACATAACCTTTTTTGATGTATTGCATGCTGTCCGATATCACGTATTTGTCAGACAGATTGATTAGCTGCCAATACCCAATATACGGAAACAAATAAGGCTGATTACTACCAACTAACACTTTCAGCTAGCCTGCTCGTAAGTACGCATATTGCTCAGCGTATCAATAATCGTTTCGGCAACCATTGGCTCTACGCCTGAATGCATTGGGATAACCAAAATACGGCTAGCAATATCTCTTGAGTTTTCCATGACTTCACTACAATTCACATAAGGTAGTGTATCTAAAGATGGCTTGAAATATTGACGAGCTGCCACGCCCTTTTCAAACAATGCTGTTCTTACCTGATCCATTTCATTCTCGTCATCAAATACGACAGGGAAATAACTATAGCTCTGATCTGCTGAAGGGTTCTTTTCTTGCAGTTGAACGAACTCTCTTAATTTACGTGTATAAAATTCGTGACTTTTTTTACGCTCTTTGTGGATGATGTCTTCTTCTTCAAGCATGCATAGACCCATTGCAGCGCCTACTTCATTAAGCTTAGAGTTAACTCCTAACATTGAAACAGAATCGGGCGCATCAATACCATAATTACGAACGACCTTGGCCTTTTCGTAAAGTGCATCATCTTTTATAACGATGGCTCCGCCTTCAACGGTATGGAACATCTTGGTAGCATGGAAACTGATTATCGACATATCGCCATATCCCAGAATATGTTTACCCTTGTATTCCACATCAAATGCATGAGAAGCATCGTAGATCACTTTTAGGTCATGCTTTTTTGCGATAGCGTCAATTTCATCTATCTCACAAGCGTTACCAAACACATGACACGGTGCGATTGCACAGGTTTTATCATTGATTAATCGTTCAATATTTTTAGGATCCATATTGTATGTATCCTTATCAATATCAGCGAATACAGGTGTTAACCTTTCCGCTGCTATTGCACTTACTGTAGATACAAAACTAAAAGGCGTTGTTATTACCTCTTTGTCTTCTACTTCAAGTAAACGATACGCAAATTGAAGCGCATCAGTACCACTAGAAAGGCACAGTAAGTTTTTTACTCCAAGGAAATCTTCGAGCTTTTTCTCGAGTTCTTGAACTAAAGGACCATTATTCGTTAGCCATCCGCTTTCATAGATACCATCGATATATGACTTAAACTTTTCCCTATCAGGCATGTATATTTTGGTTACATAGATCATAATAATTCTTATATTTGTTAGAAATTAAATAAATTATTTTTGTTATGCGAATATTCTAAAACTGATCAAAGATTAACCAAATGGAGTTGAGATAATTGGTAGCATGTACCATTTAATAGGTAGTTTTTAATAGAACGGTAACAAATAGCGCCTAATACTTTTGCAGAGAAAGTATTTGAGATGTCAGCAATTAACGGATAATCAAGAAATTAAAATCATAGAAAAATTAGGTATTTACGTAATTTATACTGTAAAAAACCTAATTAAAAATACTGCAGAAGAGTGAGATAAGTGACTGCTGTAAGTCTATTTATTAGACTTACAGCAGTACTTTTAAAGAATTATTTTACGCGTCTTAATAGACGGTATATCTTGAGTAATAGGCGAGTGAACTATCAATGTTAGACCACTGATAGATCAGCTATAGATTATTTTATAGTCTTCAAATACGCTTTAAATCTATCACCAATTTCTGGATGACGTAGACCATATTCAACATTAGCCATCATATAACCCAGCTTAGATCCACAGTCATGACTTTTACCTGTCATATGGAAAGCATTTACTGTTTCTTTATCCATTAACATCGCAATAGCATCCGTTAACTGGATTTCGTCTCCAGCACCTGCGGGTGTATGTGCTAATAAATCCCAAATAGTAGCAGGTAAAACATATCGACCAACAACAGCAAGATTAGATGGCGCCTGATCCACTGGAGGTTTTTCAACAACCTGTGTCATTTTCGCTGATTTGCCTGCAGAAATTTCATGCCCATTACAATCGGCTACACCGTAGCTGCTAACCAATTCCATAGGAACAGGTTCGACCATAATCTGGCTTTCGCCATTTTCATCAAATAATCTGAGCATTTCCGCCATATTTTCAGTCGACAGATCACTGCTCGCTTCATCGATCAAAACATCAGGTAATACAACCGCGAAAGGGTTATCACCGATAAGCGGTTTAGCACACAAAACGGCATGCCCAAGACCTTTAGCAACGCCTTGTCTTACATGCATAATCGTTACATGTTCAGGGCAAATAGATCTTACTTCATCAAGCAATGAACGTTTCACACGCTTTTCAAGCGTAGACTCTAGCTCATAACTCGTATCAAAATGGTTTTCGATGGCATTCTTACTAGAATGCGTTACCAATACAATTTCAGTGATACCGGCAGCAATACATTCATTAACGATGTATTGAATCATTGGTTTATCAACGACAGGTAACATTTCCTTAGGAATTGCTTTTGTAGCTGGCAACATACGTGTACCTAGACCAGCGACAGGAATGACAGCTTTACGGATTTCTTTTGTTTTTTTCATTATTAGTATTTTCCAAAATTAAAAAAATAATTAAGCCCAGCAAATCCTTCGCAAATATAACGATTTGCCTAATTATTACTCTATTTTCTCATAAAACTATTCTGTAGTCATTACTGTTAGTCGGATACATAGCATGCAAAATAATTTCTATTACACTGATTAGTATAGAAACAAACCAAATACACCCCCCCTACTTTGGGGCATTTTTTTAAGCTTAAGATTAGAATCTCAAAATGATCAAGGTATGAATAGATAAACCGGTTATTGGTTTTCTATCAATTACTCTTCAATTACTACTTCTAAAGACTCAATTATGCTTCATTTGCTTCGTTTAGTTTTCGCAAATCTTTACGTAACACTTTACCTACGTTACTTTTAGGTAAATCAGAAACAAATTCAATGTACTTAGGACATTTATATCCTGTCATTTCTTCGTGGCAATAATCTTGAAGTTCTTTTTCAGTCAGGCTTTCATCACTTTTAACGACAAATATTTTAACCGCTTCACCTGATTTTGCATGTTCAACACCAATCGCCCCTACTTCGAGTACTTTTGGATGTAAGGCTACGACGTTTTCTATCTCATTTGGATATACATTAAAGCCTGAGACGATGATTAAATCTTTTAAACGATCAACCAGTTTTACCATGCCATTCTCAGAAACGACAGCAACATCACCTGTTTTTAACCAGCCATCTTTACTCAACACATTGTCTGTTTCTTTCGGTCTGTTCCAGTAACCTTGCATGACTTGAGGTCCACGGATACACAACTCACCCGCCTCACCAAAACCAAGTTCCTTGCCGCTTTCATCACGAATACTAATCTCGGTCGAAGATATAGGTAAACCAATGCTTCCGGTAAAACCATCAATATCGAGCGGATTAATGGTAGCCGCTGGAGAAGTCTCGGTAAGACCATAAGCTTCTACAAGAACATGCCCAGTAACTTCTTTCCATTTTTTAGCGGTATATTCTTGTACTGCCATACCACCACCTAAAACCAGTTTTAGGTTTGAAAAGTCTAACTGGTCAAACCCTGGGGTGTTTAACAGGCCATTAAAGAGTGTATTTACCCCTGTCACAAACGAGAACTTTTCCTTAGATAGCTCTTTTACAAAACCCGGCATATCCCTTGGATTAGTTATTAATACACTTTTTGCACCAATTTTTAACGCAAACATCGCATTCGCAGTTAACGAGAAGATATGATAAAGCGGCAAGGCAGTGATAAATGTTTCCTGGCCATCGATTAAATCTTTAGACGCCCAGTGATATGCCTGAAGCAAGTTCGCAATCATATTCTCATGCGTTAATGCAGCACCTTTTGCGACTCCTGTAGTGCCGCCAGTATATTGGAGAAAGGCGACATCATCATGACTAACTTCTGCTTCCGTAAACGGCTTACCTTTACCTTCAGCAAGCGCTGTTTTAAAGCTTATTGCCATTGGTAAACTGAAAGAAGGCACCATTTTCTTCACATATTTCACTACAAAATTTACCAGCAGTGATTTAGGGAAAGGCGCCATATCACCTATCTTGGTGGTGATAACGGTTTTAATATTGGTATGCTGGATAACTTCTTCTAAAGTATGCGCAAAGTTTTCCAGAATCACGATCGCAGTAGCATCGGAATCTTTTAGCTGATGCTCTAGCTCACGGTCCGTGTATAGCGGATTCGTATTAACCACGATTAACCCAGCACGTAACGCCGCGAATAAAACAATAGGATACTGGATAAGATTCGGCATCATAATCGCAATACGATCGCCTTTCTTCAAACCACGTACATTGGTCAGATATGCAGCAAAATCTCGGGTTTGCTGGTCAAGTTCATCATACGAGATAGTTGTACCGAGATTGGAATAAGCAGGTCTATCGCGAAATTGATTAATCGACTTTTCGAATAAATCCCCTAACGATTTATACTCATTCGTATCTATGAACTCTGGAACCCATTCCGGGTAACTTTTCAACCATACCTTTTCCACTAAATATCTCCTTGGTAATTGTTCTATCTGTCTTTTTATTTTTTAATCGTTATTTTGTAACTATGTAACTATGTAACTATGTAACTATGTAACTATGTAACTATGTAACTATATGAAACTATGTAGTCTGATAACTCACTCAAACTGTCTATGTCTTTAATATAGCTCTAATTCTCTAATTTTTTTGGTTTTTCAGATGGATAGCAATAATTGTTTAAAATTCGGTTTACGCTTATTCCTTCTTTATCTATGTCTTTATCGATGTTTTGATTAACGTTTAATTAATGCTTGTTTAAAACGTTCAACAATATCTCCCGCAGGTTCTATCTCATTTATACCTGCCACGCTTTTTCCGGCTTGCCAGTATTCCTGTTTACCCGTTTCATCCATCGAAGACTTACGTAATTTAAACGCTGCCCGAATAGTATAAAACATTCTCATCCAGTGCTTACCTTTGGGATGTTTCAATAACCAGCTAGCAAACTTCCCTGGCTTTGTGCCCTGAGACTGAATTAAGTCCGTATTGATGATTGAAACAGGAACGCCTGTAATGCGTTCACTCAATACAATATCATCTTCATCAGCTTTAACGATTGCTTCTTTATAAGGTACGCTACTAGTGCACTCTTTAGTTGCAATAAAGCGAGTACCTAACTGACACGCCGCAAAACCCATGTCCATTGCTTCGACATATTGTTGTTCGTTTCCTATCCCGCCAGCGCATACAATGGGTACATTGAACCCCTGTAACTCATCCAGCAACTGTTGCTTGCTTTTCGCACCGGCATGTCCGCCTGCCCGGTTATTCACCGCGATCAAACCATGCGCGCCGCCATCAATACCTTTTTGCGCCCATTTTTTTTCAGTCACATCGTGGTAAACAATACCACCGTGTGGCTCTACGGCATCAACCACCCATTTTGGATTACCTAAAGACGTGATAAAAAAGCGTACGCCTTCTTCCAAAGCGATATCGACCCACTCCACCATTTTATCATGGTAGCGTTTTGATGATTTTTCAATCAACGCATTCATACCGATTGGATTATCGGTAATTGCTTTGATATCCCGAAGGGCTTGTCTGAAGTCCTGCTTATGGACAAAGGTAAGCGATACCGGCTGCACCACTCCCAATCCACCTGCTTTTGATACAGCTGCCACCAATTCTAAATTCGAACAAGGGTACATAGGTCCGCAAATGAGTGGAACTTCAACTTTTGCATGTTCGGTAAATGCTGTCTTCATAGGAGAATGCCCCGAGTTTATTTTTGTTGAAGTAGTTATGTCTGTTACAGAAGCCAGGCTCATTTTGTCAACTTACTCTCGGTTGCGGGGGAAAGTAACCAATGTACTTTCAAACGTGATACCACATCTCCGTCAGCATCTTTTATCACCGCATCAACGATTGTGGTGGTTTTCTCGGTGACATTAGCAGGTGGATTAGCGTGCCCTTCTGCAATCAAACGACCACGAGCTTTCTTGACATATTCAATTTCCAAGTTAACCACTATGGCTTTGGTTGATGTTGAAATACACGACATCATTGCCAACCCACTGGCCATTTCACCTAAATTCGCCAATGCTATTGCGTGAATACTTTTCAAATGATTTCGAACGGCTCTTCTATCCTTAAGTGCAACTTTTACATAACCCGGTTCAAGCGTTAACACCTGAGCGCCGATAGATCCCGTATAAGGTACAGCACGACCCAGAAGAATATTATAGAGAAAGCGACCTGCTTTGTTATGGCCCAACTTATTCCAGAGTTGAATAACGCGATGCCCAGATACGTTTGAAGGTTTTAAGGTTTGCTGATGTGTTGTTTCCAAGGTTGCTCCTCAAAAATCTCATAAAGTAAGTTACTTATGAACGATTCTTTATTAATTAGTATAGTAGAAAATGGTTAAAAACTAACCATTAAAAGCCTTATCAGATTGTAAATATTCGATTTCTTGCGCAGTACTTTGTCGGCCTAAAATCGTATTTCGATGTGGGAATCTCCCGAATTTAACAATGAGTCCTCTATGGTGCTCAGCAAAACGCGTATTGCCATCTAGCTTCCTTCGTTTAAAACATTCGACGGATAAATCCTGATCACTCAGGTTTTCACTGTGCATAAGAGGCATGTACAAAAACGACAGCTGACTATTGTCAATTTCATCATCAAACCCATGTTCAATGGCATGCTTTGTAACAGTCACAGCCTGTTGTTCTGTCGAGAAGGATTTTGCTTCTCCTCTAAACATATTCAAAGGAAATTGATCCAGAACAATACACAAAGCTAAACAGCCATCCGCACTATCCTTCCATGAATCCAGTTGATGATTTGCCCCCTCCTCCCAAAGAGATTCAAATTTCATCCTTATATGCGTATCCAATTCGGGGGTAGATGAAAACCATTGCTTTTTCATCTCATCGCTATACCAGAATGACAATACTTGAGAAATTCGATCATCTTCTTTCATGCGATACCTTTAGTGCTTATGTGGTGGTTATGTAGAGGTTATGGAGTGTTGAGTGTTAATGACCGTTAAATATTTACACAAAATTCGGATAAAAATAAAAAGCGAGCGTTCGCTCTATTTAAATGAATACTACAGGCGAACAACAAAACTTGTCGAATAAGTATTTATTATTGAATTTAATTACTTAATACTATTAGCTGTTTTTAATTCGCCACGCGACATCCAAAGCTTGTTTATTTTCAATGACATCATGCACCCTAAATACAAGAACACCTGCCTGAACTCCTAATACTGTTGTTGCACAAGTACCTGCAACACGCTGCTCAGGATTTTTTTTCCCTTGTTTATCGCCATTCCCTGCGCCGATAATTTCGCCAATAAAGCGTTTGCGGCTGGTTCCTAACAATATCGGATATCCCAGATTAACTAACGATTCCAAATTAGCCAGTAAAGCCAGATTGTGTTCCAGTAACTTGCCAAAACCTATTCCAGGGTCGAGAATAATATTATCTTTAGGAACACCAGAAGCCTGTGCCAGTTCCGCACGCTCTTTCAAATAGTGGTTAACCTCAGCACACACATCTTCGTAAAAAGGAGCATCCTGCATGGTTTTCGATTTGCCCTGACGATGCATTAACACAATTGGTACTTTCTTATCCGCGGCTAATCTAAGAATTTCCTCAGAACCATCGGCGCTTACCGAATCTTCACCAGCGGAAATATCATTGATCCAGTTTGCGCCGGCATCAATCGCGACTTCCGCCACTTTATTAGACGTGGTATCAACACTTATGGTGATATCTTTATCTTGCTGACGAATGCCTTCGATGACGGGAACCACTCTGGCAATTTGTTCATCGGCAGACACTTCATCCGCACCAGGGCGAGTCGACTCACCGCCAATATCAATAATCGTAGCGCCTTCTTTCATCATTTCAAATGCGCGTTTAATCGCCACTTCTGTTTGATAGTTCTGCCCACCATCAGAAAAACTATCTGGCGTAACATTGAGGATTCCCATTATTTGTGGCGTAGTAATATTTAACATGGTTTTTCAGGCTATAAAAGTTATCGGGTTATTTAGGGTGTTGTCGTTTAAAAATGTTTTGTCGTTTTAAAAATTGTTTTGTCATACAAATTTAAAATAAGGTCATTACTATAGGTTTTTATTAAAACACACCCCCCTACTTATGAGCCATTTTTCACGTTTAATTTCTGATCAAACTCTTATCCAACTCTTATTCAACTCTGATCAAACTCTAATAAAGCCCGGTGATACCCTAAAAACACTAACAAAAAAAACCGATATCTAAATAGAAAAGCAAACCAAACACATATAATTTTATTTTATTTGCTTAAACTAAAACCTCTATATTATGATAATCAAATACTTACCATTGGAAAAAGTAATTCCAACCATGATAAAAGTTGTAACGTTCTTAACAATATCGTTAAGTTTTCTTTCTGCCTGTAGCCATGCCCCCATCAAGGTTAGCAACAAGAATCCTAAACCCAAGACAAGCTCCAATGCCAATCACTTTAGCATTGGCATGATGCGTATTGCCCCAAATATCTACGTTGACCCTAAGATGTCAACCCATCAAAGAGAACAACTTTTATCTAACATCAAACAATCCAAAGAAAGTATTCATACCTTTTTTGGTGGCACAGAGTCATCGCCCAAGATATACGCCTGCTCGACAAGAAAGTGCTTCAAAAAATTTGGCGGCGTGTATGCAAATGCCAAGACCATTAATGATGATACGGTTTTTCTATCCAACAAAGGGCAGAATAAAACCACCATCACCCATGAGCTTGCACATGCCGAGTTCAACAAACGCTTAGGCAAATCTCACTGGAATAAAGTACCGATGTGGTTTGATGAAGGTTTAGCCGTATTGATTTGCAAAAACCCGAAATACGCTAAAACAGTCCCGACAATGCCTTTGAATAAACTAAAAACTCACGACCAATGGCTAGATGCAGTTCGCGATGAGAAACCCGTTTATAATATCGCCAGACAGGCAATGGAAAACTGGTATAAAGGAGTTGGTGCCAAGGGTTTACATGACTTGATCGCACGCCTTAAAAAAGGCGAAGACGTTGCATTTGCTAAAACAGTCAGTTCGGTCCAGCAATACACCAAGCTTTAATACTTTTAGTTCTTTTAATACCAAAGCCACCCCCCTACTTTGGAGCGCTTTTTTTCAAACGTTTTATTAGCTATTAATATATTAATGGATATGTCAGATTAAGATACTTCATCCTGATCTGCTCAATATCTTGAGTAGATCTAATCAATGTTCTTACCAATCCTCTTGCCAATATTCTTACCAAGAATAACCACCAAAATCCCACCCAGTACCAGCAATGATGAAACTATCAATATAGTAGTGATCTCTTCGCTAACGAAAATGACACCACCTATCGCCGCGATTATGGGCACTGACAACTGAATAATCGCAGCCTTTGTAATGGCTAACCCTGAAAGAGCAGAATACCAAATGGCATAGCCTAATCCAGACGTTACACTGCCAGAAAGTATTGCCAACAACACACCTTGGCTGGATAGCTGGGCTTTATCAACAGTGAAAAGGATCAGCAGTAATATAAAGGGCAAGGTTCTTAAAAAGTTATTCGTCGTATCTAACAAGGGATTCTGGGATCCTCTGCCGGCTAGTGTATAAAACGCCCAGGCGATGCCTGACAATGTCATCAACCCAAAACCACTTAAGGATGGCGCTGAGGCTCCTGGAACCAAAAACAAAACCAATCCGGAAAACGCCAAACATAGACCTATCCACTCTATCGGAATCAGGCTCTTACCCTGCAATAAACCTGTCAAAATCATAGTGACCTGAACCACGCCGAATAAAATCAACGCACCTGTTCCCGTATCTAATGAAATGTAGGCATACGAGAAAGTGATTCCATATAAAAACAAAAGAAAAGCAGATAACCAACTGCCCTTTTTAAGGTTCACTTTTCCTTTTGTCTGGATGGCGACTAAAAGCATTAGAAATACGATTCCGGAGAACAGTCTTATCGCAGTGAAACTGGCCGCATCAATGACATCACCTTTCAAAGCGAGTCTGCACAAAACAGAGTTTCCGGCAAAGGCTAAAAGCGCTAAGACCGTAAAAAGAATCGTTTTAATGGTAGCTCCCTTTTATATACATACGAAATAAATACGAATTGAATCTGCGTGTAAACATTGTGTAGATAGGCACTTGTTTACACGTGATTTTAAAACACGATGAATTTATGCTTATACGAGATCCACATCAAATCCGATGCCTCACGAACAACTACTATAGCAATAGAAATCATGCAAAAGCTATCAGCTTAAGAGGTGCGTTTTCAAGAAAGCGCTACGATCAAAATGATGAATTGAACGCTGATCGTTTTGCCTCTCGCTCATTCATTTTTCACTAATATCTGTAAAAAGTGCCCCAAAGGTGGGGGGTGGCATAAGCAATAACGATTACAAAGTAATCACCAAATAGTTATCCACTTTATGTTGATAAAAACTCAGCCTTAATTCACTATTCAACATTACAACGATTGCCAAAAACACACGCTTTATGGCGCAGATATTAGGAATTCTATGGATCCAATTACTCAAGGCGCCTTTGGAGCAGTCTTTGCACAAACTCAGGGCAATGTTAAACACATCGCCAAAGCCGCTATTATTGGCGGACTTGCTGGCATGGCGCCTGATTTAGATATTCTGATTCGCTCATCCGAAGATTCACTGTTAGCCATAGAATACCATCGTCATTTCACCCATTCTTTACTCTTTATTCCCATCGGCGGATTAATTTGTAGCTTATTTCTCCATCCCTTATTAGGGCGTCGTTTTGGCATCACTTTTTGGCAAACCCTTATCTGGTGCATCATTGGCTATGCAACACATGGCTTATTAGATGGCTGTACCAGTTACGGCACACAATTACTCTGGCCTTTGACGGACAAGCGTTTTTCCTGGGATGTAATTTCCGTAATCGACCCATTGGTTACTTTGCCCCTATTGGCCATGGTAATCATTGCAGCGAGAAGAAAAGCGCGTCGTTATGTCCTTTTCGGCCTCATCTGGATAGGTCTTTATTTTGGTATATCGACTTATCAACACGCACGTGCGTTAGAAGAAGGCAAAAAACTCGCTGCAACTCGTGGACTAGATACGTTGAGTATTGAAGCAAAACCCAGCTTTGCCAATATACTCATCTGGAAAATCATCACTGAAACAAACGACAGCTATCATGTGGATGCGATTAAAATAGGTCTCACAAAAGTAAAAATCTGGGAAGGAGATACAGTAGAAAAGCTGGATATCGATAGAGATTTACCATGGTTAGACAAATCATCGCAACAACGAAAAGATATCGAGCGATTTCGTTGGTTCTCAAATGGATATATAGCTTTAGATAAACAAAATCCTCATCGTGTTGTCGACATACGTTACTCACTATTACCGCATCAAATCATTCCTTTATGGGGGATCGAACTATCACCCAATGCCAAACCTACTCAACATGTCGAGTTCTATAACGAACGTGGTGATAGTGGTGCTGCACTGAAGGTGCTATGGGGCATGATTAAGGAGTAGATTTTTAGCCTGATAATTTTGACTTAGCGTCGTAAAGACACGTTGAACTTATTTTATAAAATACAGCCAAAACTACCATGAAAAACAGTCTGATTTTAAGTGCTCTGATATTTATTAGTCTAATGCTTACGGTTTCGCCAGCAATGTCTCAAGACTCATCACAAAACAATACCCACAAAGAACTCAAGGCATTTCCTGCTGCAGCCGCCGGTATGGAACGATTTGTGATTTCCTTACCGCATAAAGAACGTGGCGAAGAAAACGCATTCAAAGTTGAGTTACTGCCAGGAAAAATGATGATGACAGATGGCGTGAACCGAGTTCGCCTTGGAACTCGTATCGAATCTCGCCCATTAAAAGGCTGGGGTTATACGTATTACGAAGTAACAGGTAAAGATGTGGGTATGAGCACTATGATGGGGGTTCCCGCAGGTACGCAATCGTTACAGACTTTCGTATCGGGCCAACCATTAACCATCGATTACAATAGCCGCTTGCCGATTGTGATTTATGTGCCGAAAGGGCAGTTAGTCAAATATCGTATCTGGAAGGCGGATGAAACATTCAGCCCGGCCAATCAGGGCTGAAAACACAACACATTAACTTATTCGACCAATTTTCCATAAAACGTCATTCGTGCAGATTCTGACAAGGCAATATTAGGCTGCGAGTTATACGCCAAAACAACCAACATTCGAGTGCGCTCACCTTCATTGGGTGTCACACGATGTATTGCATTACGCCCTCTGAATAAAACTAGAGCGCCAGCATCCATCGATAATTGTTTCGGTGTTACTTTCCCATCAAGCACATCATTCACTGCATCGAAATTCATCTCGCCCGCGTCCGCGTCTCGCACTTCTTTGATGTATTCAAACTGCCCACCTTTTTCAGTGGGCTGAATCATGAGGGTAATGGCAAATGACGAATTATCGAAATGCCACCCCAATTCCTGACCAGTCTTTGCGTAATGTAAATTAATCGAAGAGAGAGGATCGGCGTAAGGGTAAAGGGCATCTTCGCCAAACACATAACTCAAAAAATCTTTGAAGAGCGTCGAGTTATACAACACACGAAGTTTAGACTCTTTACCCACAATATCATCCGTAATACAGCCTTTAGAAGATTCTACCTGACGATTAAATGCGTGATCATCAGGATACTCAGGATTCTTCTCGGTCAGATAAACATTGTGCAACTGACGACTGAAAAAAGCCTGATCTTGTTTCTGCTCACCTTCTTCACGGATTGCGTTTAATGCCGCTTCAGTTAAAAAGCCAGGCATCGCTAAGGCACCTTTATTAGCCACCCTTTGACGCGATTGCTCTTTGAAGGCGTCGTCCATAATCAGATAACGATTTAAATCGATGATTTCTTCAAGTTTCAATCTATTACATCGTCCTGCTTAAATTAACGGTTTAAACACACCTCCCTACTTTGGGGCAGTTTTTTAGACTGTTTGTTTTACCTTGTTACCTTTTTTAATCTTTTTTCATTAGGTGCTCATAACGAGCTTCATCTTCCTGCGCTTTAAATGCGGTTTTATAATCTTCAAGATTCTGAGTCAGCATGCGTTTAAATTCGTTGCTGAAAAATTCCGTAGCATTTTCTATTTCTGCTTCGTACGCATCTTTGTCTGGTGATTGTGATGCAACCACAAAGGAGCTGAATCTAGCAGTCGCAAAAAGCATTGCTGAACCTACATGATTGGTTTCTTTTTTATCACAATGTCCATTCGCCACATCGATAAATGTATCTGCCATTGCGTAGAATTCTTTGCTTTCTTGTTCGTTTAATTGATCGTCTGCCATGTGTTTTGCCGTGTAATAGTAAATAAAAAAGAAAATATAACCGCGCAGAGTGTGTAAACCAAATACTTTATTTATTTTTAACCTTAAAAAGCCCTTAATTTTATCACTTTAATAATGGACAGCACCCTTTACTGATACCCATCACAACAGTACAATAGCGCGGTTTTGACCCTCATCTCTGGAATATCCGTGGTGAGTCTTATTTTAATGATATTCGCATACTCGCGAATACACGTTTTTGGAGTATACTATCGTGGCTATTGAACGCACTATTTCTATCATCAAACCTGATGCAGTCGGTAAAGACGTTATCGGTGAAATCTATTCTCGCTTTGAAAAAGGCGGACTTAAAATCATTGCAGCTAAAATGAAGCACCTTTCTAAAGCTGACGCAGAAGGTTTTTACGCAGTACACAAAGAGCGTCCTTTCTTTGGTGATCTAGTTGAGTTCATGACTTCAGGTCCTGTAATGATTCAGGTTCTTGAAGGCGAAGATGCAGTGAGCAAAAACCGTGAGCTTATGGGTGCTACTAACCCTGCTGAAGCAGACGCTGGAACTATCCGTGCTGATTTCGCTCAAAGCATTGACGAGAATGCAGTACATGGTTCAGACAGCTTAGAGAATGCACAGATCGAAACTGATTACTTCTTCTCAGCAGATGAAATCTGCCCACGTACTCGTTAATAATTTAATCTTAAAATTGTTAACGCAATTTTAGAGTAAAAACATAAAATGACTACAACAAAGAAAATCAACCTTCTGGATTATAATACAGAAGACTTAAAAGCCTTTTTCCTCGAGCGAGGAGAAAAGCCTTTTCGTGCCACGCAGATAATCAAATGGATTCATCAGCATGGCGTTGATAACTTTGATGACATGAGCAATGTGAGCAAAGCACTTCGCGAAGAATTACAGAATATTTCTGAAATTCGCGCACCTGAAGTAGCCATCGATGACAAATCAGAAGATGGTACACACAAGTGGTTGCTTAGACTTGAAGACGGTAACTGTATAGAAACCGTTTTCATTCCTGAAGATGGACGCGGAACGCTGTGTATTTCTTCACAGGTCGGCTGTGCACTTGACTGCACATTTTGTTCGACTGCTCGACAAGGCTTTAACCGTAATTTGACCGTTGGTGAAATCATCGGTCAATTATGGATAGCCAAGAAAATTCTACAACCTGATCCTGAATCTGACCGCGTTATTAGTAATGTGGTGATGATGGGAATGGGTGAACCATTGCTTAACTTTGAAAAAGTCGTTAAAGCGATGGAATTAATGCTTGATGACAATGCCTACGGACTAAGTAAACGTCGTGTTACTTTGAGTACGTCTGGTGTTGTGCCCGCTCTTGATCGCCTGCGCGACCGCGTTGATGTGAGTCTGGCAATTTCATTACATGCACCAAATGATGCATTGCGTGATCAGCTAGTCCCTGTAAACCGTAAATACCCTATCAAACAATTGCTCGATTCCTGTTTACGTTTTATGGACGGTAAAGCAGCTAGAGAAAAAATCACTATCGAATATGTGATGCTAGATAAGGTCAATGACAGCGACGAAAACGCACGAGAGTTGATAAAATTATTAAAGGATGTACCTGTAAAGGTGAATTTGATACCATTTAACCCGTTCCCCGAAACGCGTTATAAGCGATCTTCTAATAATAGAATTTATAGATTCAGGGAAATACTGGAAAGCGGTGGGCTAATCGTGATGACCAGGAAAACAAGAGGCGAAGATATCGACGCCGCTTGCGGGCAGTTAGCTGGAAAAGTTAATGACAAAAGTCGTAGAGAAGTACATTTTGCGCGGATAGAATCTTAATTCTGAACCTTCTATCGAAACTATGATCCTAATTTATAATGTAGCTTTTGGCTTTTTATAGCTTAAGATTTAAAAAAATAAGAATAGTTTGCTGATTACTTGCTAATCATCAATGCTTACGATGCTTACTAAAGGGGATTTTCAATGAGCACCATATATAGCTCCGGGATTACTGACATAAAAGCTTCGGTTAACAATGTTAACTCTTTTAACCTTATAAAAACCAAGACACTATTAACTTCTGCATTTATTGCAAGCGCTTTATTTCTGAGTGCATGTTCTTCTATTACCGTTAAATCTAGCGAAGCTTCAAATTATAATTCTGATTTAGGTATCCGTTATTTACAAAAAGGTCGTTTGAACCTTGCCAATGAAAAGTTATTAAAAGCCCTTGAGCAAAACCCAAATTCAGCACAATCGAATCATTACTATGCGATTTTGCAGCAGAAATTAGGCAACACAAAAAAAGCAGAAACGTATTTTCTGAAAGCAGTAAATATTAGTCCTAAAAACCCTGAAATCAGGAACAACTACGGTTCTTTTTTATGCGACTCAGGACGCCCACAGGCAGCGATTAAACAGTTTAACGTTGCAATTAACGACCCACTATATCGCACTCCTGAATTTGCCTATACTAATGCTGGAATTTGCTTAAGAAAAACCAACAACGATGCTAAAGCCGAAACTTATTTTCGTCAGGCGCTAAAGAAAAAATCAGCTTTCCCTTCCGCATTACTAGAAATGGCGAAGCTATATAGTGATCGCGGGAATTATCCAAGAGCACAAGCATTCATGTTACGCTATGAGAGTGTGGGACATTCATCTCCAGAAGCATTAGAGCTCTGTAGTAAAATCAACACTAAAATGGGTGACCACGCAAAAGCTGGAAAATGTAAAGCCGCATTATTAAGACTTTTCCCAGCCAGCAAAGAAGCACAACAGGCTAACTAACATCTCAGCATCACTGACCCATACAACTGCACAACTAACCAGACACGAAGATTCAATGGCCAAAGAAAAAAATAAAACGGAACAACCAGTCGTCCTCGAAGGCGAATTACAGGCTCGCCTGATTCAACTTCGAGAGGATGCTGGTTATTCGACATCGCAACTCGCTGATGCGATGTGCTTATCTGAAGAAGTAATTCTTCACCTCGAAAATGAAGACTTCGACCAGTTAGCCGAACCACCGTATGTACGCGGATATTTACGCAACTATGCGAAACTTGGTGACACGGATCCTAACGAGCTGATTAATCGCTATGAATCATTACGTGGTGCCGATGCAAATGAACTCAATTATCAGATAAAGACATCAGCTAATATCGATATCAGCAAACGTAAAAGCATGTCCCCTATCTGGGCACAGCTCATTTTACTGGCCTTTTTAATAGGTGGTATTAGCCTGTTAGCCATGATTCCTGGTGTTAACCAATGGTTTAAAACCACGTGGAGTAGCTTATCGACACAGTTGCAATCACCTAACGGTGAATCTGGTAGCAATCCTTTGCTAACTGGATCTTTACCTGTACCCGTCCCGTTACCTGATAGCGATCTTCCTGATAACAATAACACCACTAATCTTCCATTGAATATTGGAAATAACCAGACAAACACGACTGCAAACAATCAAAACAATGCTACAAGCACTGATACACCAAACACTCAAACAGAAACTGCCGCGGATACCTCAAACACCGCTGAAGCGGCAACAGAAGATACTCAACAAGCAACTAACACAGAAACAAGCACAACAAATGACGCTAACACTTCAGACGAGAACACAGAACAAGCTTCCGCTGACGAAGAAACACCTTCAACAGGATCAAGTGATCAGCTAAAGATTAAATTAGTGTTCAATAAAGATGTCTGGTTAAGAATCAGAAACAAAGATAACAAAACCGTATTTGAAGGCTTGAACAAAGTAGGCACCAATAAAGACCTAACCATCGAAAAACCTTTAACTTTTAGAGTAGGAAATGCTCAGGGTTTATCACTATTTGTTGATGACAAAGCGGTTGATATCAGCCAGTATATCAATGGCAGTATTGCCAATTTCACCTTAGAATAAACGTTTAATAGTTTCAGGAACAAGTTCGGTATACATAATGGCAAAAAATCTGCAATCAGTTCGCGGAATGCGAGACATTCTCCCTGAACAATCCTCCTCCTGGCAATATATCGAAAACACCGCACGCCTGCTTTTTAACAGTTATGGCTATAGCGAGTTACGCACTCCAATTATTGAGTCTACTGACCTTTTCAAACGCTCAATTGGTGATGCCACCGATATCGTTGAAAAAGAGATGTACACCTTCGAAGATAGAAATGGTGATAGCCTCACATTACGCCCTGAAGGCACAGCTGGCTGTGTAAGAGCTGGAATCCAGCACGGTATATTTCACAACCAACAACAACGCATCTGGTATATCGGCCCCATGTTCCGTCATGAACGCCCTCAAAAAGGACGTTACAGAGGATTTTATCAGGCAGGCATTGAAACCTATGGCATTGATGGCCCTGAAATAGACGCAGAAGTAATAGCAATTGCTGCTCGCTTCTGGAAGAAACTTGGTTTTAAAAACGTAAGGCTTGAAATCAACTCACTTGGCAGTAATGAAGCACGCCAACAATATCGAGATGTGTTAATCGAATATTTTAGCGCTCATCAAGACCAACTCGATGAAGATTCTCAACGACGTTTACACAAAAATCCACTTAGAATTCTGGATACCAAAAACCCATCGATGAAAGAGCTGGTTGAGAATGCCCCCAACCTACTCGACTATTTAGATGAAGAATCTAAAATACACTTTGAAGGATTGAAACAACGTTTAGACCAAATCGGCATTAGCTATGAGGTTAACTCGCGTCTGGTTCGTGGCATCGATTACTATAACCGAACTGTATTTGAATGGATTACTGAAGACCTCGGATCGCAAGGCACTATTTGCGCAGGCGGCAGGTACGATGGCTTAGTAAAACAATTAGGCGGAAGAGAAACCTCAGCCTGCGGTTTTGGCATTGGCCTAGATCGACTTCAACTTCTGGTTGAAGAGCAAGGCCTTAATAAGAATGAAACACTCCCACACGCTTACTTTGTGATGGCTGGAGATGAGGCTGAATTAGCAGGTACTGCTTTAGCTGAGTCATTACGCGACTCAACCCCTGAGCTACGCTTAATGTGTAATGCAGGTTCAGGCAGTTTTAAATCTCAGCTCAAACGCGCCGATAAATCTGGGGCGGCTTTTGCCTTCATACTAGGAGAGAGTGAGTTAAATAATAACGAAATCACAGTGAAACCTTTATTGAAAAGCTTACAAGACGATTTCCAACAACAAACCTTAGCGCAAGATGCGCTAAGCGAATTCATAGCAGAACATATTATCAACATGGTATAGTCGCTCCACCTTAAGAAATACCGTATTGAAAGACACAATTTATTTATAGGACAGTAACAGAAATGGCAGATTACGATCTTAAATCAGATGAAGAAAAAGCAGAAGAACTGAAAGCCTGGTGGCGTTCAAACGGAACCTCTGTAATTGCAGGCGTTGCACTTACCGTTGGCGGCATGTTTGGCTGGAATTACTGGAAAGAACACAAAGTAACTCAGTCTGAAGGCGCTTCAAAACTATATGCTCAGCTTGGCCAGGAAGGCACTGACTCTGCAGAAATATTGAAAAAACTCAATGATGAATACAGTGGCACGTCGTATTCATATCTAGCCGCTTTAGAATCTGCAAAAACCAGCTGTGAAGCAGGTAAAACAGATGACTGTATAGCGCAATTAAAAAAAGCTGCTGAGAGCCCACAAGATAGTCTCGCAAATCTGGCTAAACTTCGTCTCGCTAGAGCGCTAGTGAGTACCGGCAAATTAGATGAAGCTAAATCAATTCTTGCTGAAAAAATGCCAGCGTCATACCAATCACTGGTTAGTGAGTTAAATGGCGATATCCATTTTGCCAAGAAAGAGTTGAAACAGGCATACGAAGCATACGATAAAGCTATTTTGAGCGCAGGTGATCAAAATACACAGTTGTTAAAAATGAAGCGCGATGATCTGGGTAACCAACTAAAAAGCGGAGCTTAAATAGTGACTTTAAAACCTTACGTACTGCTTTTAATCGGGCTATTCGCTCTACAAAGTGGATGCAGCCAAATTACTGGCAAAAAATCTGCTCCAGCACCACTTAAAGCATTA
This sequence comes from Cocleimonas flava, assembly GCF_004339015.1. Classification (GTDB taxonomy): domain Bacteria; phylum Pseudomonadota; class Gammaproteobacteria; order Thiotrichales; family Thiotrichaceae; genus Cocleimonas; species Cocleimonas flava. The sequence continues at coordinate 754,543 of NZ_SMFQ01000004.1, forward strand.
AAAGCCGTCACTCCTACCATAAAAGCTAGCACTGATTGGCAAATTGCTACAGGAAGTGCAATGGGGGAGAACAAGGTTCACCCATTTATCGACAAACAATATGTCTTTGTTGCTGGCGGCACTTCTGCCAGCGCATGGCAAAAAAGCAACGGCAAAATGTTGTGGAGAAGCGCTATTGGCGAAACCATTAGCGCAGGCGTTAATGGTAATTTCAGCAATTCAAATACTGTTAATACCAATCAGGTATTTATAGGTACCACAAATGGCAATGCGATTTCACTGGATGCCAAAACGGGTAAAATTCTCTGGATTGAAAGACTCAGTAGCGAAATACTTTCAGTGTCTGCCAGCGCCAACAATAGAGTCATATTCAGAACGGTTGATGGCAAACTTCATGCACTACAAGTCACTACCGGAGAGCTAGTCTGGCAACGTTCTCAACGCCCCCCTGCCCTTAGTCAATTAGGCGCGGGTGTACCAATATTAGTACCACCATTAGTTATCGCAGGGTTTGATAACGGCAAGGTAGCTGCATACAACATTGAAAATGGTCAGGGAATTTGGGAAGCAATTCTAGCCTTGCCTCGTGCCAGCACTGAGCCAGAACAAATCACAGACGTCGATGGAAAAATCAAACAACTCGGTAACGCTTTATTTGCCGCATCAATGAATGGTAGTTCTACTGGAATTAATATCGAGAATGGCAAAAAAGCCTGGTCTCGCGCTTATTCAACACCCACAGGTGTTAACGCAAACCAATTGGGACTTTACAGCAGCGATGACAAAGGCAACGTCTGGAAATATGATCCACAAACTGGAGAACCAGTATGGAGCATGGACGACCTTCAAAGACGATTACCTTCAGTGCCAGCTATTGTTGGAAGCTCAGATATTGTCATTACTGACAAACAAGGCAATATCCACTGGATAAACGCAACGAACGGAAAGTTCAGCGCGAGAAGCAAAGGTGATCCACGTGGTTATTCAATCGAGCCTGAAGTAGATGGAAACAGTATCTTTGCTTTAGGTAAAGGCGGGATTTTAACCAAAGTGACTAAACGTTAAATTTGTTGTTAATCAGCAAAAACACACATCTATAAAAATCAAAACACACCCCCCTACTTATAGGGGGTTTTTTGTGCATTTAATCTGCACTATTCTTTCTAAACCAATCGAGCAGACCAAGCGTAGAACTATCATGTTCATACAGGTTTTCACCGTCTTCGAGCTCTTCAAGAATATTTTTCGCTAACTTCTTGCCTAGCTCAACACCCCACTGATCATAAGAATTTAGATTCCAGACGATGCCCTGTACAAAAATCTTGTGCTCGTACATAGCCAACAAAGAACCTAAAGCTTTTGGCGTCAATTTCTTGATAACGATTGAATTACTAGGCTGATTTCCACTAAAAATCATATGAGGCAAACGTTTCTCTGCCTTATGAAGTTCGATATCAGCTTCCTTTAACTGTTCTCGCGTCTTTTCCATCGTCCTTCCCTTCATCAACGCTTCTGTTTGCGCGAGGAAGTTAGAAGCAAGGATGTCACAATGTTCTTTATGATTGCCGTGAGATTGAATCGACGCAATAAAATCCGTCGGGATTAAACGCGTACCTTGGTGCAATAACTGGTAGAAAGCGTGCTGACCATTAATACCCTCAGCTCCCCAAATAATTTTTCCTGTTGAGTAAGTTGCCTGCCTACCTTCTCGATCGACAGATTTTCCATTGCTCTCCATATCTGCCTGCTCAAGATAAGCGGGTAGCATACGCAAGTTATGATCATAAGGAAGAACAGCGCTGGATTCCGCATGGAAGAAGTTACCATACCAGATTCCTAGCATTGCCAGAATCACCGGAATATTCTGATCAAGTGGTTGCTCTTGAAAATGATTATCCATTTCATGAGCGCCTTCCAGCATTTCGATGAAGTTATCCATGCCAACATAAATCGCACTAGCCAGACCTACGGCAGACCATAATGAATAACGTCCGCCCACCCAATCCCAGAAACGGAACATATTGACCGGGTCTATTCCAAATTTTTCTACTTCTTTCTCATTTGTTGACACTGCGACAAAGTGTTTTGCGATATCGCCTTCAGTAACACGCCCAGCGCCTTCTAAAAACCACTTTTTCGCAGTATTGGCATTAGTGAGTGTTTCCTGTGTGGTGAAGGTTTTAGACGCCACAATGAACAACGTAGTTTCAGGACGAAGATAACTAAGCATCTGGCCGATGTGCGAACCATCTACATTCGATACAAAATGTACACGAAGGCTTTTGTGCGAATAAGGCTCTAATGCCCGACAAACCATATTAGGGCCTAAATCAGAACCACCAATACCAATGTTAACTACATTAGTGATGGGTAGGCCGGCATAGCCAATCCATTGTCCATTACGCACCTTGTCCGAGAAATCCCGCATTTTCTCTAGCTCGGCATCGACCAGCGGCATGACGTTTTCATCATCCACAAAAACAGGTTTGCCCGATCTGTTTCTAAGCGCCGTATGTAATACTGCTCTACCTTCAGTATTATTGATTTTCTCACCAGAAAACATTTTATCGCGCCACTTTTCCACACCCGCTTGTTCAGCCAGTGAAAACAGCAATTTCATCGTCACGTCGGTAACGCGGTTTTTGGAATAGTCCAACAACATATCATTGAACTGAATAGAATATTTCTTGAATCTTTCAGGATCTTGATCGAAGAGCTCGACCATGTGGACTTTTTCTATACGCTCAAAATGCTCAAGCAGTGCAACCCAGGCGGGTGTATTGATTAGAGGTGACTTAGCGTTCAGAATGACTCTTGCAGGTCTCATATTTATTCTCTGATAACTTTTTAGTAATTATATTTGACTAACTTGAGGAGCCTTATAGCTGGTCTATAAGATTCCGGATACATCAACTACAACTCGCACTGTTACAGCCCAGTAAAGCGCGTTTATAGTGCGTAATTATAACGTATGTAGATAAATTTTTCTTTACCGTTCATTCTTAAAAGCTATTGGCTAAAATATAAGCTTCTTGTTTTTACGACATTTTACGGTTTAATTATCTACATTCCCACAGTAACAATCTTTGCCCTCTTTTCAATCTTGCATTGGATCGTAAGTTATTCATTAGTTTAATTTTGCTTTTATTAACACCTGTTTTACGCATCACTTTCATCAAGGTATCGCCTTTTTTGGCAAAATAAAGCCTTTGTTTTATCCTGCCCCTTTTGACGTAACGAGTTGCCCTTTTAAGACGAGATGTTGTTTTATAACAGCTACTACGTGCATAATTTCGTTTGCCGTTTTTATAAGGACTTAGGCGAGATTTCGTCGTTTTAAAAGGACGATAGGATCGAGATTTACCTTGTCGAAACACCGCATGAACCTTGACCCCTTTAGAATAGATCTTATGTAACTGAGAGACCTTCGAAACATAGTTAATCGTTTCTTTGTATGGAGGAATACCCTGATACTTATCTACAGCACCCTCTCCTGCATTGTAGGCAGCAACCGCTTTCTGGATATATTGATCATAATAAGACAGTAGAAACTTCAGGTATTTGGTTCCACCCTGAATATTTTGTTCTGGATCAAAACTGTCGAGAACACCAAAACGTGCCGCTGTGGCAGGCATCAACTGCATTAAACCTTGCGCACCTACCGGAGAAACTGCCGATGAATTAAAGCAACTTTCAGCAGTTATTACCGCTTTAATCAGGGATTCTGACACCCCATATTTTTGACTGTATTTTGAAATTAACTGATTATAAGTCTTCAACTTTTTCTTAAAGCTTTCCATCTTCCCTACACTACAGTACTTTTCCGGATGAGACTCTGTGTCTATGGCGCTCGCAGTTACTGCATAGCCAAACAAGACAATCAAAAGACATGACTTTAAAAGAGCCATACCAGTTCCTGGGAAAAACAAGCGAATTGGAAACAATCGTAGGGAATACATAGATAGCTTAAAGGATTTCAGAAAACATATTTAAACGACAACTTCTTATGGCCTAACAAGTTAAAGTGGATAATAGCCTATAAAATTAGACCATTTTGACTAAATCATCGATTTCTTCCTGACTGAACCCCGCTTGCAGGCGAGCCTCTTCATGAAACGGACCGCTTAAGCCCTTCCCCATATATTCGATGAGGAGATTACGGAAGGTTTCTTCCGGATTCAGTTCTTTATTTGCACAACAATACTTAAACCAGCGAGATCCAATCGCTACGTGGCCAATTTCATCGTTAAGAATGATGCGTAGAATGTCTACCGTTTCATTGTCTCCCGCTTTCAATAAACGTTCGATCATACCCGGTGTTACATCCAAACCACGAGCCTCTAAAACACGGGGCACCAATGCCATTCTTATCAACACATCATGGTCTGTTTTCAAAACCATTTCCCACAAGCCATTATGCGCAGGAAAGTCCCCATACGCATATCCTAAATCGGCTAAGCGCTTTTCCAGTAAAGAAAAATGATATGCTTCTTCTGCAGCTACTTTTAACCAATCAGAATAATACGCTTCTGGCATATCGCGAAAACGATAAACCGCATCAAGCGCCAAATTAATCGCATTGAATTCAATATGCAAAATAGCGTGGACAAGCGTTGCACGACCTAACTCAGAACCCAACTTTCGTTGCTTCAGTAACCCAGGGTTTAATAAATCTGGACGATCAGGACGACCAGGAACAGGAATTTCTATCAACGCAGAATCCTTTCTATCCAGTTCCCCTTTTTCCCAAGCCTCTCTTAATTGAGCAACCATGCTTTGTTTTTCGCTAGTATCCCTATGCATCAAACATAAGAACGCCTGTTCATATAAATTCATCACAAAAACCGTTATCTATATCGCAATCGATAAAAGCGTATATTTAAACACACCCCCCTACTTTGGAAGGCTTTTTTATCAGAAATTAAAATAAGCTTAGCAATACCCTCTAAACATTATTTTTTATAATCATTAACTTTATAACTGTAACTTCATTGTTACAGCCGCTTATGCTAACTTCCGCTAATGGCAAATCGAAACGAAAAATATTCAAGAACACGGGTGAAAATCTGTGGCATTACTTCCGTTGAAGCGGCTCAACATGTCTGTGCATCTGGTGCTGATTCTATTGGACTTGTTTTTTATGAAAAAAGCCCAAGAAATGTAAGTATAGAAACGGCAACTGAAATCTATGCTTCATTACCGCCCTTTGTCACTTGCGTTGGTTTGTTTCTGGATCCAGATATTGAATTTGTAGAAACTGTACTAGCTAATGTGGGTTTAGACTTGTTACAATTTCACGGCTCTGAAACACCTGACTTTTGCCAATCATTTCCACGCCCTTACATCAAAGCGATAGGTATGGAATCTGTAGAGACAGAAGATGATTTTAAAAAGCTTGCAGATCAATACACAACAGCCAAAGGTTTTTTAGTTGATAGCCATGCAACCGGAAAAGCAGGCGGCACGGGAAAGACATTCGACTGGAGTCATGTTCCACAAAATTACGCTAAACCCATCATTTTAGCAGGTGGATTAAACCCCAATAATGTTGCTGATGCTATGCAAGCCTGTAATGTGTATGGTATTGATCTCAGTAGTGGCGTAGAAAGCCAGCCAGGAATTAAAGACAAACAAAAAATTACACAGTTAATGAAAGAGGTACAACGTGTCCACTGTAAGAACTGAAACAGTAAATGGCCGTAAAAACAGCCAAATAAAGAATGACCTAAACGATCACGATTTAAGCAATGTTGACTTAAGCACGATTGATTGGGACAACTTAGCAGATGAAAATGGACACTTTGGAATCTATGGTGGTTGCTTTGCTTCTGAAACATTAATGGAAGCCATACAAGAGCTCGACGAAGCCTACAATTCATTAAAAGATGACCCTGAGTTTCAGGCGAATTACGATAATGATTTAAGAAACTATGTCGGTCGCCCTAGCCCACTCTATCATGCAGAAAGATGGTCTAAACAGCTTGGTGGTGCGCAAATCTACCTTAAAAGAGAAGATTTAAATCACACTGGCGCACATAAAATCAACAACACCATTGGTCAGGCTCTATTAGCTAAACACATGGGCAAACCACGCATCATCGCTGAAACTGGCGCAGGTCAGCACGGCGTTGCAACAGCTACAATCGCTGCTCGTTTAGGTCTTGAGTGTGTGGTTTACATGGGCGAAGTCGATGTTGAAAGACAAGCACCTAATGTGTACAGAATGAAACTCTTAGGCGCAGAAGTTAGACCTGTTTCTTCAGGTTCTAAAACCCTGAAAGATGCTTTGAATGAAGCGATGCGTGACTGGGTAACCAATGTAGATAATACTTTTTACTGCATAGGTACTGTTGCTGGCCCACATCCTTATCCAAGCATGGTACGTAATTTCCAAACCATTATTGGTCGCGAAGCGAAAGAGCAATGTCTTGAACAAACTGGTCGCCTACCTGATGCACTAATCGCTTGTATTGGCGGTGGATCAAACGCCATCGGATTGTTCCACGAGTTTTTACCTGATCTGGATGTTGCCATCTACGGTGTTGAAGCTGCAGGCCACGGTCTGGAAACTGGTGAACATGCTGCTCCATTGAGTATGGCAAAACCTGGGGTATTGCACGGTAACCGCATGTACTTAATGGCAGATAAAGATGGCCAAGTCGTTGAACCACATTCAATTTCTGCAGGTTTGGATTACCCAGGTGTTGGGCCAGAACATTGCTTGCTCAAAGATCTGGGTAGAACTCACGCAGTTGCAGTAACTGACGATGAAGCGATGGAAGCTTTCCATTCATTAACCCGTATTGAAGGCATCATTCCAGCACTGGAAAGCAGTCACGCGCTTGCGTATGCAATGAAGCTTGCACCAACTATGGATAAAGATAAAACCATTATCATCAACCTGTCAGGCCGCGGTGATAAAGACATTAATACAGTAGCAGCATTAGAAGGGATCAAGTTATGAGCGGCAGATTAACCGAGTGCTTTGCCACTCTTAAAGAAAATAATCGCAAAGCCTTAATTCCATACATTACTGCAGGTGATTCTAACCCTACAATCACCGTACCATTAATGCATCGCATGGTTGAATCGGGCGTAGATATCATCGAATTGGGCATTCCATTTTCGGATCCTATGGCTGATGGCCCGACAATTCAGCTTGCTTGTGAAAGAGCGTTAGAGCACCACACGAGTTTGCACGATGTTATCGACATGGTATCAGAGTTCCGTAAAACCAATACAACAACACCTATCGTACTAATGGGGTATTTAAACCCCGTTGAAGCGTTTGGCTATGAAGAATTTGCCAAAGCCGCCAAAGAGTGCGGTATCGATGGTTTACTCACGGTAGATTTACCACCAGAAGAGAGCACACAACTTGTTGATGTGTTGAAAAAGTACGAGATTGACCCTATTTTCTTACTTTCTCCGACAACGACCGAAGAACGTATTGATAAAATCGTTCATGCTGGCTCGGGTTATCTGTATTACGTTTCGCTTAAAGGTGTTACTGGTTCGAGCGCATTAAATGTCGACGAAGTAGCTTCTAATGTCGCAAAAATCAACAAACATACGACGCTTCCTGTCGGAGTTGGATTTGGTATAAAAGATGCGGAAAGTGCCTCAGCGGTTGCAGCAGTTTCTGATGGCGTAATTGTTGGTAGCGCAATTGTAAAAATTATTGAAAACAATCCAGATGATACTGATACAATATTGGATCAAATCGGTGCATTGTTAAGTTCTATGCGTGAAGCAATGGACAAATAACAGTTACTGGAAATTTACACATCAATTAAACAACAGTGTATTTTCAATAACTTGAGATAGATTTAGCACAAAGTAACACTGAGACAAACAAATGAGAGACGCCCTCAATATGAGCTGGTTCGAAAAACTATTACCTTCACGAATTCGTACTGATGCTACTACAGCAAAAAAGAAAACCATACCTGAGGGGCTTTGGCATAAGTGCCCTGCATGTAAAGCAGTGCTTTATCGTGCAGATTTAGAGCGTAATCTGGAAGTTTGCCCAAAGTGTAATCATCACGAAAGACTTAGCGGACGCAAACGCCTCGAAATGTTTCTGGATGAAAGTAATCGCGAAGAGATTGCGGCCAATATAGAGCCTATTGATTTCTTAAAATTCAAAGACAGCAAAAAATATAAAGATCGCTTAACTGCAGCTCAAAAAGAAACCGATGAGAAAGATGCATTGATCGTGATCAAAGGTCAAGTTCATGGTGTGCCTTTAGTCGCTGCTGCTTTTGATTTTCGTTTCCTTGGAGGCTCTATGGGGTCTGTCGTTGGCGAACGATTTGTTCAAGGTGCCAACGAAGCGCTTCGTCAAAACATTCCTTACATCGTATTTTCTGCCAGTGGCGGAGCACGCATGCAAGAAGCACTCTCTTCATTAATGCAGATGGCGAAAACAAGTGCTGTTCTTACCAAGCTGGCTGAAGCTGACATCCCCTATGTTTCTGTTCTTACCGACCCTACCATGGGTGGTGTTTCGGCGAGTTTCGCCATGTTAGGTGACATTATCGTTGCAGAGCCGCGCGCGTTAATCGGTTTTGCAGGCCCTCGAGTTATCGAACAAACAGTGGGTGAGAAACTTCCAGAAGGGTTCCAGCGAAGCGAGTTTCTGATTGAAAAAGGTGCGATTGATAGAATCATCACCCGCCACAAACTTCGTGCTGATATTATCGATATGCTGTGTATGTTGACGCACAAACCACAACCAGCAAACATGGAAGAGATCGACGCCATTGCAAAGCCAGAAGTCATTAAGCCAGTTGAAGATGATGAAACTGAAGAAAAGCCAGCAGAGCAATAACTGCTAGTATCATTCATGATACGGACAATAATACCTTTGTGTGAAAGTACGATGATTATAAGCTTCTGATTTTTAATTCAGTTTCAGCAATCATTTCTTTCACACAAATGTCTCACTTTAAATAAATACAGGAAATTAACTTTATTCATTCAATAAAGTCACCCCCCTACTTTGGGGCACTTTTTTACACTGTTTGATTTAATTGATTAATACTTATATTTTGATTCTTCACTATTTATTTGAACGCAACATTAAATTTGAACTCTCTTCTCGCGTTCCATACTAACCACTAATGAAAAAAACTTTACAAGACTGGTTGAGCTGGCAGGAAACACTACATCTTTCTGAGATAGATCTCGGGCTAGAAAGAATTGGTCGTGTAGCGGAACAACTTGGACTTCTCACCCCATCTTTTCCTATCATTACTGTTGCAGGCACAAACGGCAAAGGCTCTACTGTCGCTTTTCTAAATGAAATGTTACAGGCTGAGGGCTATAAAACCGGGGCTTATACTTCTCCACACCTCATTAATTACAACGAACGCATCACCATCAATAGTAACGAAGCCAGTGATGCGCTAATTATTGAAGCCTTTGATGCAATCAACCAAGCTAGATTCATCACTAACAAAAACAATGAGATAGAAGAAGTAAGCTTAACCTATTTCGAATTTTCAACACTCGCGGCAATGTGGTGCTTTCAACAGCAAGACATTGATGTCGCAGTTCTGGAAGTAGGCCTTGGTGGCAGGCTAGACGCTGCAAATCTTTGGGACACCAATCTGGCAATTATTACCAGTATCGATGTCGATCATATCGATTGGTTAGGCGACGATCGCGAGCTAATCGCCAAAGAAAAAGCCGGAATTATGCGAGCTACCGCTCCTGCAATTTGCGGTGACCCTACCCCACCTGAAATGATTAAAACCGAGGCCGAACGCCTAGGTATAAAATTGATTCAGTTAAACGAAGACTTTAGCTTTTCGATAGATAAGAATGATCCTGAGCATTGGATCTGGCGCGATGAAAAAATAGAACTCTCCTTACCAAAACCCAGGTTACAGGGAGACTTTCAAATCAATAACGCTTCAACTGCCATAGCTGGTTTAATGGCCATTCAAGATCGTTTACCTACAAGCCCAGAATCAATCTCTGCAGGCTTACAAAAAGCCAGCATCACAGGAAGATTACAGATTATCAATGAATCTCCCGAATGGTTATTAGATGTCGCACACAACCCTCATTCAGCCAAAGAATTAGCAAAATACATCGATACGCACAAGGTATCAGGAAAGACATTTGCGCTTTTCTCCATGCTGAAAGACAAAGATATCGATGAAGTATTAAAACTCATGGATCCAGTCATAGACGAATGGCATATAGTGCCGTTAGAAGGATCACGAGGCACAAGCTTAACCGATTTAAAACAACAGTTTACAGACAGTTTTATAGATTCAAATTTAGTCACACACGAGCGCTTTTCTGATGCCTGCCAACTACTTAAAAACATCACTAAAGATGAAGATAGAGTAGTTGCCTTTGGCTCTTTTCTGGTAGTATCAGAAGTATTAGATAATAGTAATTTTAGGAGATTTTTTAATCATGGATAATGCAATGGTAAAACGTGGAATTGGGGCAATTGTTTTAGCAATAATTGCAGCGTTACTATTAGGGTACTTGCTAAAAGACAAGAGTCGCGAGCGTCAGGAAGTGGTTGACATGAAACTCCCTGGAGCACCTGAAATTAATATACCAAGCCTATCCGAAGCGACGAGCAAAGTAACAGATTCGGCTGCCAGCTTAGTTGGCGAAGCGAAAGACACAGTAACAAATGCAGGAAGTGCGGTTGTCGCATCTGCTACTGGCACCTTAAAAACAGCAACTGATAGTGTAAAATCTGTTACCGATTCAGCTAAAACAGCGGTTGAAAATGTAACCTCTGCAAACACTGACTCTGCTACTAATGACGGCACTAAACCTGGCTTTTCATTCAGACCTCCTAATCTTAATGAACAAAAAGAAATTGTTGATAATGTTGGCACATCGGACCAAGGCGCGACCGAAGCTACCACGGCGGCTGTTACAGCAGCTCCAGTAAAAAAAGACACTGTAGTCGCAAGCAGTAACCCTAAGCCTGCTAAAAAAGTATTTAAACCAACTATCGAAGAAGAACCTAAAGCAAAACCACCTGCCAAGAAAAAAGTGGTCGCAAAAAAGAAAGTGGAACAGAAGCCTGCACCAAAGAAAGCAGCACCTGCAGCTAACACTAACCCTACTGGCGGGAAATACTCTATCCAGTTATTAGCGACATCAAGCCAATCACGCGCTAATAAACTAGCTAGCACTATGAATAGCGAAGGTTATGTAGCATTCATCACACAAACAACAAGCAACAACAAAATACTTTACCGTGTTCGTGTTGGTGGTCATAACGATCGTAATAGCGCAATCAAAGCTCAAGACTCAATGAAAAGACGCTATAAGAAAAATTTCTTTGTACAAAATAGCTTAGTGGTTTCAAAATAGTCTTTCTAAATTAGTTTTATACTTTCTTTCATGACTCATACTCTTTAGAAACTATAATCATGAAAAACTTTTTAGACACTTATTTGAAAACACAGGATATTTAAATGGACTTAAACTATTTTGATATAGCGATAGTTGTCATTATATTAATTACTGCCTTGATTGGTTTTATGCGCGGTATAGTATGGATGGGAATTTTCCTTGCCACATGGGCAGCCGCAATTTTATTAGCGATTAAGTACAAAGATGCAGTCGCTGCAGCGTTACCTATCAAACTTAGTAGTGAAATTGCACAGACTGGTTTAGCAGCACTTCTGATTTTTCTTGGCGTACTGATATTAGGGGCAATAATTAACTTCCTCTTTAGTAAAGCTGTAGATGCCGTAGGCTTAGGTGCATTTGATCGAATTTTAGGTGCTGGTCTCGGCGTAGCACTGGGTGCGTTGGCCATTACGTTATTGACTATGCTATTGGGCTTGACAGAGTTACCCAATCAAAAATCGTGGAGCGAGTCTGCCTTAATACCTAAGTTTCAGGAAGCTTCAGCATGGTTACAGACGCTAATTCCTGATAATCTAAATCAGTACATTAATGATAACAACGGTGGGAGTGGCACAACGACACTCACGCCATCTGATGGTTCTAATTCTGGAGACTCTGCCATAGATGACACAGAAACCCCCATCAATACAATCGTCCCTTCTAGTAATTAATTTTTCAGGTCATCTTCCATGTGTGGAATAATTGGTATTTTAAGTAATACACCCGTCAATCAAGAAATTTACGACGGCTTGCTCGTCCTACAACACCGAGGCCAGGATTCTGCTGGAATGGCCACCAGCGATGGCAAACGACTCTATATTCGTCGTAAAAACGGCTTAGTAACCGATGTATTCCGTAAAGAACACATGAAACGCCTGGTAGGTAATATGGGCGTTGGTCATCTGCGCTACCCAACAGCAGGTGGTTCTTCAAACTCTGAAGCCCAGCCTTTTTATGTTAACTCTCCTTACGGTATTTCTTTGGCGCACAATGGGAATTTGACCAATGCCCACGAATTAAAGAAAGAACTTTATAAACAGGATAGAAGACATATAAACACATCGTCTGATTCTGAAATTCTTCTTAATATATTTGCTCAGGAATTACAGAAATACAAAGCTTACAGTGTTCACCCAGAAGAAGTCTTTGCTGCAGTTGAAGGCGTACACAAACGCTGTGTCGGAGCTTATGCGGTTATTGCCATGATAACTCGTGATGGCATTGTAGGTTTCCGCGACCCTAATGGTATTCGCCCGTTAGTGCTTGGAAAACGCGAATCTGAGCAAGGCACTGATTACATGCTAGCCTCTGAAAGTGTTGCTCTGGTAACTCAGGGATACGCAATTGTTCGTGATATCGAACCTGGCGAAGCTATTTTCATCACCAAAGATGGCGAAGTGCATACCAAACAATGTTCTGACAAAGCGACTTACAATAGCTGTATCTTCGAATATGTTTATTTCGCTCGCCCTGACTCTGTTATTGACAAGGTATATGTGCACAAAGCCCGTATGAGAATGGGGCACAACCTTGCTGAAAAAGTCATGAAGGTATGGCCTGATCACGACATTGATGTGGTCATCCCTATTCCCGACACCAGCCGAACATCCGCACTTGAAATGGCCATTACCCTGGGCGTGCCATATCGCGAAGGTTATATTAAAAATCGTTACATCGGTCGTACCTTCATTATGCCAGGACAAAAGCAACGCAAGAAATCTGTCCGTCGTAAATTGAATCCACTCGACATTGAATTCAAAGGCAAGAACGTCATGCTTGTTGATGATTCTATTGTTCGCGGAACAACCTCAAAAGAGATTGTTCAAATGGCAAGAGACTCTGGCGCGAAGAATGTTTATTTCGCTTCTGCATCACCTGCGATTCGTTATCCTAATATCTATGGTATCGATATGCCTGCCGCAAAAGAACTTATTGCGCATGGCAGAACAGAAGCAGAAGTAGCTAAAGAAATCGGCGCTGATCGACTTGTTTATCAAGAACTGGATGACCTTATTGACGCAATTACCAAAGGTAATTCTAAACTCACACAGTTTGATTGCTCGGTATTTACAGGAAAATATATCACTGGTGAATCAGAAAGCTACTTTACTGACTTGGAAGCACGTCGTAATGACGGCAAAAAGAAAGATAAAGCCAATATGGTTGCTATAGATATGTCAGATACCGATTAATAGACACATAATAATCTAATGACGTTACATACCATTTAAACGATGAGCGCTGTTAAGCCCGATAGTCTAGCTTTGTTACCAATGCTTGATGAGCTGAAGCAGCGCTTTCCTGACTCCCCTCACGACCTTCTAATCGTTGTTTCTGCAACGCGTCAGCAATTAATTCTAATTAAAAACCACAAAGTTATTTCCAGCTATTCCATATCTACCGCAGAAGCAGGTCTAGGTAATTTATCAGGCAGCTTTAAAACACCATTAGGCGTGCACAAAATTGATGAAAAAATTGGTGAAGGCGCTGAGTTAGGTACAATATTCAAAGCACGTAAAAACACCCAAAAGATCGTAAAAATTCTCAAAAAACCGGATGAGAAAAGTGATGGTGATTATATCACTTCACGTATTCTCCGGCTTTCAGGGATGGAACAAGGCGTTAACGCAGGTGGAAACGTTGATAGTCACGATCGATATATTTATATTCACGGCACAGACGAAGAAGGCCGCTTAGGTACACCGGCATCTCATGGCTGTGTTCGCATGGGAAATCAAGAAATCATAGACCTTTTCGATCAAGTAGAAGTAGGTACTCTGGTGAATATCGTTGAATGAAGGGTAATTTAAACATTTAATACACCCCTCTACTTTCAGGCACTTTTTTTAATTTATTTCTCTGTGTTTCCTGATGAAAATGCCGATTGTAAATATTGCACCATCGAAACAACAGTCAATACCGTCGCGATCACAAGGAAAACCAGTCCGACTTCTCTAAGTGGGAGTCCCCACAAGTCCTGGTTATACAACAAAAAGATTAACGATAATATTTGGGTAACGGCTTTAACCTTGCCAATATAAGCCACTGCAACTTTACTTCGCTGGCCTGTTTCTGCCATCCACTCTCTAAGCGCTGATATTGTAATCTCACGAGAGATAATCAGAACGGAAGCCATGGTTATCCACATCGTGCCTTCGCGTTCTACAATCAACAGTAAGGCTACAGCGACGAGGAGTTTGTCCGCTACTGGATCAAGAAAAGCACCAAACCGTGATTCCTGATTATATTTTCGAGCCAAATAGCCATCAATAAAATCTGTCAGGCCTGCCAAACCAAATATGGTAGATGCAGTAAGTGGCATATCCAGATAGAAAAACAAAACCACCAAAGGAATCGCAAGTATTCTCAGTATTGTAAGAAAAATAGGTAGATTAAAAGTCACGGTTACCTTTATAAATTGGGTGTTTGTTGGGTTTCATATAAATCATTCAGAATGAAATACATCATAAATCTTTTGAGCCAGTTTCGCACTAATTCCATTGACCTTACTTAACTCTTCCACACTTGCTCTGGTGATCGCTCTAATTCCACCAAAACGTTTTAATAAATCCTGGCGCCGCTTTGGGCCCAAGCCTTCAATACCTTCCAGAGGAGAAGTATTTCTCGTCTTTTTACGTCTTTGTCGATGCCCACTTATGGCAAATCGATGCGCTTCATCTCGTACCTGCTGTATTAAATGCAGCGCACTTGAATGTGCAGGCAACATTATTTTCTCTTTCACCGATGAAACGCCGTCCTCCTGCGAAAGTACCGTTAATGTATCCATATCCTGACGACGCCCTTCACCTTTGGTCACGCCAATTATCTCAACACCGCTTATTTGCAATTTATTGAGTACGTCAACGGCTTGTGTAACCTGACCTTTACCCCCATCAATAAAGAGTATATCAGGTAGCTTGCTGTCTTTTTCTATGGCCTTCTTATAACGTCTTTCTAAAGCCTGATGCATCGCGGCATAATCATCGCCACCTACAATTCCACTGATATTATATCGTCGGTATTCGGACTTGATTGCACCTTCCAGACCAAACACTACGCAAGAAGCCACCGTTGCTTCACCCATCATGTGACTGATATCAAAACACTCCATGCGTGCAGGTATATAATCCAGACCCAGCTCTTCCTGAAGCGCCAATACACGTTTTTGAACACCTGCTTTAGATGCCAAATGCGTAGACAAGGCATGCTGAGCATTTCTTGCTGCCATGTCTACCCAGCGTTGTCGATCTCCTCGGAGCTTATAAGCCAAAGTCACTTTCTTTTCAGCTTTCAGTGACAGCATCTCTTCCAGTGGTTCATTATCTTCAGGTTTGTGACTCAATAAGATCTCAGAGGGAATTTCACGCGAGATGTAATACTGGGAAAGAAATGAAGAAAGAATTCTTTTTTCAGGGCTGATAATATCCGATTCTTTCTTATCCTCTCCCTTGCCTTTCTCTCCCTTAGCTTCTTTAAAAAAAGTAGGCAACTTAGGAAAAAAATTCTTATTACCCAAATTGTGCCCATTTCTAATCGTTAACACTTGAACACTGGCAATATTAGAAGCGAACTGCAATGCAATCACATCCACACTAGACTGACCGACACTAATACTTTGCTGTTGAGACACCTGTCGCAATTGTTCTATCTGATCACGGTAGTTAGCAGCCTGTTCAAAATTTAATTCATTCGAAGCCTTATCCATCAATTCTACTAATTCTTCAATAACCTGCTGGCTCTTACCTTGAAGAAACTTAATGGTATGACTAACTCCCTGCTTTTTATATTCTTCTTCGGATATTTCATTTGTACAGGGTGCTGTGCAACGTTTGATTTGATATTGCAGACAAGGCCGCGAACGATTACTGAAATAACTATTTTCACATTGTCGCACCTGAAACAGTTTCTGCAACAAAGCGAGGGTTTCACGCACTGCACCTGCGCTTGGATAAGGTCCAAAGTACTGTCCTTTCCCTTTTTTAGCACCACGGTGAAATGTTAAACGCGGGTATTTATGCTTAGACAGATAAATATACGGATAACTTTTATCATCTCGAAGCAAGATGTTATAACGAGGCTGATGTTTTTTGATTAAATTACTTTCGAGCAATAGGGCTTCAGCTTCCGTCGCAGTAATCGTTACCTGTACGTCTCGAATCTGCTTGACCATTGAATAGGTCCGAGAGTTTACGATGTTTCCACGAAAATAACTGGATACTCGATTTTTGAGATCTTTTGCTTTTCCCACATAGAGGATTTTTTCATCCTCCGAAATCATGCGATATACGCCGGGTTTATGTGGAACTGTTTTTAAGAAAGACTTACTGTCAAAGGTTTGACTACCTTCTTCGTGATTTTCAGCATCTTGATTAGGATCGTTCGTCATATAATTTATAAGAAGATATTAATAACTAGCGGTGAAACAACAAAAAACCAAGAAGAGTCGTGAGTGTTACAACAATGGAAAAATCATAATAACTTACTAAACAGAAGCATCATAATAGCAAACGAAGAGCACTCAATAAGAAACAACTCGCGAAGCACAAATACCAATTCCGTTTATCGCAGATCGAGCTATCATTAATTAGCTGGAATAACCTTTTAAAACTTAATGAGCGCAGAACCCCAGGTGAAACCACCACCAAAGGCCTCTAGCAGAATAACCTCACCGCGCTTGATGCGTCCATCACGAACTGCCACATCTAAGGCTAGCGGAACAGACGCTGCAGAGGTATTACCATGCTCATGCACAGTAACAACAACTCGATCCATTGGCATCTTAAGCTTTTTAGCTGTCGCTTTTATAATGCGAATATTAGCCTGATGTGGCACTAACCAATCGATATCAGACTTTTCCATATTATTGTATTCAAGTGTTTCGTCAACAATACGGCCAAGCGTATTCACCGCCACACGAAAAACTTCATTACCTTTCATTTGCACAAAAGCCCCACCAGAATCCATCAAGGCTTTGTTTTTAGAGACACCAGCTGTGGTATTGAGTAAGTTCTCATACTTACCATCAGCATGTAGATGAGTAGAAAGAATACCATCCTCTTCCTCAGTTGCTTCTAAAACCACAGCTCCAGCGCCATCTGCAAATAAAATACAGGTTCCTCTGTCGGTCCAGTCGATAATATTGGAGAATTTTTCCGCACCGATAACCAACGCACATTTATGAGAGCCACTTTTAATAAACTTATCAGCAACGCCTAATGCATAAACGAAGCCTGTACAAACAGCCTGTATATCAAAAGCCGCACAGCCGCTAATACCTAATTTTTTTTGTAATAGGCACGCAGTACTTGGGAAAATGAGATCAGGAGTGGTTGTAGCAAATACAATAAGATCAATATCATCAACCGTTTTACCCGCCATTTCCATGGCTTTTAAGACGGCTTTTTCAGCAAGATCACAAGTCGTTTCATCCGCTGCTGCAATATGACGTTTTTCGATACCTGTGCGCTCTACAATCCAGTCATGCGTGGTATCAACCATCTTTTCAAGATCATGGTTGGTTAATACCTTTTCAGGTAAGTAACTACCTGTGCCTGTGATTTTAGAATTCATCCTGTATCCTATTATTTTCTCTATTTTATTTGGTTACTATATTACTACAGACATATTAAAGAACTAATCGACTAAATGTTTTTGCAGTTGCTCTTCTATTTTATCAGGTACTTTTTCGATAACCGCTTTTCGCGCAATCCCTATCGCGTTAGCAAAAGCGACATCATCCGCCCCACCATGACTTTTTATCACAATACCTTTCAAGCCCAGAAAGCTGGCACCATTATAGCGCCTGTGATCAAAACGTTGACGGAACGATTTAAGAACCGGATAAGACACCAAAGCTGCAATTTTGGTAAATATAGATTTGGTATAGCCTGCTTTAATTTCTTGTGAAAGCATTTTTGCCAGGCCTTCAGAGGTTTTCAGTGCAACATTACCCACGAAACCATCACAAACGATGACATCAACTTCGCCATGAAAGATATCATTACCTTCCACAAAGCCAATATAATTAAAACCACCATCTTGTAATTGTTTATGTGCAGCTTTTACCTGCTCATTACCCTTCATATCTTCAGAGCCGATATTGAGCAAACCCACACGCGGTTTTTCAACACCATCAATAGCCGTTGCTAGCTCTGAACCCATAATAGCAAACTGATATAAATGTTCTGAAGTTGAGTCAATATTAGCACCAAGATCCAACACATAAGTGTGACCCGATGCGGCAGGTATTGGCGCACAAATAGCTGGACGATCGATGCCTTTCAATGTTCGCAGAACAAAACGGCCAGTGGCCATTAAAGCACCAGTATTACCAGCACTTACAGCAGCATCAGCAGACTCATCTTTAACAAGATTAATCGCTACGCGCATTGATGAGTCTTTTTTACCGCGTAAGGCCAAAGCGGGTGACTCATTCATCAACACGACTTCAGATGCGTGTTGAACCTTTATTCTTTCGTTAGGTTCCTGATTATGCTTTCTTAACTCATCTAATATTTTAGATTCATCGCCAACCAGGATTAGAGCGGTATCATTGTATTCTTTTAAAAATAACAATGCTGCAGGTATTGCAGCTGATAAGCCGTTGTCTCCGCTCATTGTATCTATTGCAATACGATGTAACTCTGTCATTAACGTGCAAACCTTTTATGTTTTATATACAAAAAATCGCGAGTCTATGCCCGCGATTTTAATGTTCAATATGGTAAAACACAATTTTTACTCGTCATCATCCTCGTCTTCTACTTCTACTGCAGAAGCGATAACTTGACGACCACGGTAAAATCCGTCTGGTGTCATATGATGACGCAAATGAGTCTCACCAGAAACTGGATCAACAGATAATGTAGGATTCGATAAAGAATCGTGAGAGCGACGCTGTCCTCTTCTTGAACGCGTTACTTTACTTTTTTGAACTGCCATGAGTTACTCCAATACGTAAAAAAAATTAATAAATACAATATTTATCAACTCTAGTTTCTTAATTAAGTTTTATATCTTTTAAAGCAGCAAAAGGGTTATCTTTCTCTTTCTGCTCATCATTATATTCATCTTCAGGTAAAGCTTCGATCAATCTTCTTGCTGGTTCACATTCATCGTGTGCTATCACTAAAGGCATTGCCAGTAATAATTCATCTTCGATGAAGTCTTTTAAAACCAGTGTTTGGTCTTCTACCAACCAAATATCAAAACTATCCTGCAATCTTTCTGCCTGCGCATCGCTTCCAACCAGCACTACTTCAGTCTGAGTTTCAACGGTTAACGCTGTAGCATCAAGACATCGATTACATATCATTTGCATTTCTGCTGTAATCTGTCCTTTGATAACAGGTAAACCTGTTTCGTTTCGGGCGAACTCTAAATCCACCTTAACGAGTTTTTCGTTAGTCTCAGATTCACTCTTATAAAGTAAATCTTTAAGGCGAGGAAAATCACTTAAAGGCATTCTGCCTTCGAACTGACGACCCTGTTCTACTAGTTTGAATGGGTCTACCTCAACCGGTAAACGTTGTATTTGACTGTTATCCGACATAAGAGCGGAATTATATTAAGCATATACCCCTGCTGTAAAGTATTATTAATACTATTACGATGTTTTTATTTACTTCTTTATTTTATACGCTAACGCTAAAATACGATTCCAACCGTAATTATCATAAATTTTACACCAGAGTCTTTTAAAAAATCATGCCAGATAAGCAACAAAAACCCCTCATTTTAGGTTCTACCTCACCCTTCCGCAAAGAACTACTGGAAAGGTTAAGGCTCGATTTCAGCACTGACTCACCTGATATCGATGAGACCCCATTACAAGACGAGACTCCGGAAGACTATGTGATTCGCCTGTCTCTGGAAAAAGCAAAAGCAGTTGCAACAAGGCATGACGATGCCTTGATCATTGCATCAGACCAGTGTTCAGTTTTAAATGGCGAAATTAGAGGCAAGCCAGGCAATCATCAGAACGCAGTCACACAATTAACAGAAAGCTCCGGCAACCGGGTGAGCTTCCTCACTGGTCTTTGCCTTTATGATTGCAGCGACCAGAGCTATCAACTAGAAATGGTACCTTTTCATGTTGATTTTCGTGATCTGTCTGCAAGAGAAATAGAATCATACCTTCAGGCAGAGCAACCCTATGGCTGCGCTGGCAGTTTTAAATCTGAAGGATTAGGGGTAACCTTATTCAAACGATTAGAAGGTGAAGACCCATCATCCTTGATAGGCCTACCTTTAATTAAACTTTCTGAAATGCTGCGAATTAAAGGGTTTCTTTTACCCTGAAATAACAATCTGGAATTGCAATAGGTTCACGCCATTCCGACAAACTGAACGGTGTATTCAGGTAAGGTTCAGTTAAAATCAGATATTGTTGATGCATACAAATTTGGCAACCCACCAAATAATACTAATAATGATAATGAAATTAAACAAACCCTTAAATACAGCAATAGCTTTACTATTAACTGTATCTGCATTTTCTACAGCTCACGCAGCGTCGGATAATACAGAAATAACACTATCTCATACTTACGCCCCTTATGTGAATTTCACAGGGACAGCACCTGGTGCGTCACGTTTTTACGACAATGGCGATGTATTGAATTTTATCTTTCCAGTTCAAGTAAATCTGGGAACGATGGGACTTGCATCAAATGTATCGGGAGATTGTGATTTAGACTTTTCTACACAGAATAATTTCAAACTTCGTCACACAGTGAACAATGATGATTTAGCGAATTATAGAATCATTTATAGAACGGTGACTTTTGAAGAGACAAGCAATCCTCAGCTAAGCATTCCATGTAATACAAATCCAACTGATTTAGATTTTATTCTTGTTGGATGGTCTTTGGCTGGGTTTGATGCGTTTATTCCGGCTGGTATCTACAGAGATGTCGTGACCGTAACCGTAACCACACAATAAATCTCTTTTTAAACATATCAGAACGTAATAAATAGAACTAAACAGGACTATTTAAAGTTACTTAGATAGTACTTCTAACTCATTACTCTATAAGTCACCCCCCTACTTTGAGGCGTTTTTTTAAGCAGGGTTATCGATATCCACAAATTCATAGAGTAAGCCAAATTTAGCAGCAACATGCTCTCCCAATGCCTGCACACCATAACGTTCGGTCGCATGATGACCCGCCGCTATATAATGAACACCATTTTCACGCGCTGTATGCGTGGTATGTTCTGAAATCTCACCGCTGATATAAGCATCGACCCCTGCCTTGGCGGCTTTATCAATATATCCCTGCGCACCACCAGTACACCAGGCAACTCTTCTGATAGCATGGTCACCTGCATTTATCAGCATCGGCTTACGCCCCAGTTTCTTTTCGATACTTTGTCCCAGCTCTTCAAGACTCATATATTCTTCTAAACGACCATAATTACCAACGCCTTGTCCATCCATCACATCTTCCATGTGAATATCCAATACTTTGGCTAGCTGAGCATTATTACCAAGTTCAGGATGAGCATCTAAAGGCAAATGATACGCGAGTAGATTTATATCATGTTCCATCAATAACTTGAGTCGTTTATGCTTCATGCCGATTATTCTTGGGTCTTCTTTATCCCAGAACCAACCATGATGAACGAGTATGGCATCGGCTTCTTTTTCAATGGCAGCTTCAATGAATGCCTGAGTCGCAGAAACACCCATGACTATTTTCTTCAGCTTTTCTTTACCCTGAACTTGCAGGCCATTTGGTGCGTAATCCTTGAATGCATCAACGTCGAGTAATTCATGAATATATTGAGCAACATTCTTTATCGTAGCCATTGTTTAAATTTCCCTTTTCCAGCTTATGCCTAGTAGTAAAATGACACTTAAGATGCCAATAATCAACCAATTTCCCCAACGCACATAAGGCGTCATACCAACAAATGGCTGAACTTTGCCTGTAATGATACTTTTAGTATTTAATGGCGCAGTTTCAATTAACTCGCCTTTTTCATTAATTATTCCCGATGGTCCCGTGGTTGTAGAACGCACCATATAGCGCCCTGTTTCCAACGCTCTCATTCTGGCTATTTGCATGTGTTGTTGCGGCTCTAAAGACCCCGTAAACCAGCCATCATGCGTTACATTTATTAACATAGTTGCCAGCGGCAAGGATTGAATAATCTCAGAACCAAATGCATCTTCGTAGCAAATTGTCATTTGGGCAATCTGGTCACCAATATTCAGTGTGCCGTTATTCACGCCCGGGGTTATATTGTCGTAAGGCAATTGAATCCATTTACTCAACCAGCGAATGTACTCTAATAAAGGCGTATATTCTCCAAAGGGCACCAGATGTCGTTTGGAATATATTTCCCGATTATCCGCAGAGACTGCCAATACGCTATTCTCTACTCCCTGATTTTCATTGATATAAAAGCCACCAATCAGTATGGTTTTATTAGTATTAGCAATTGATTTTTGTAATGGCTGAATGAGTGATTCCATGTGCCGATCAAATGAGTCGAATAAGCCCGTTTCCGGCCAAACGATCAAATCACTGCCCATGCTTTTCAACGTCATACTGCGATAAAGATCTATCGAGGGTATCAAGTTATCGCGATTCAATTTTTCAAGCTGAGAAATATTCGACTGAAGCACACTCACTTTCAATGGCTTATCAACTTTCTCTGTCCAGTTTATGTTTTGTAACGCAAACGCACTACTCACCAACAGCACAATAATTAGCGCCGATAAAATTCGAATAGATGAACCAAAACGTTCTTCCACCAAGGCATTATCACTGACAGATTGATGCACAGGGTCAGATTTTATATACACCTGTCGTTGCACTGAATTACCCAGGACGAAACTCAGTAAGGCACCAGCAATAATGACACTCGATAGGCTCACCGCAAATACACCCGCCACTGGAGCAAAAGCTGCAAAAAAAGTATCAATTTGACTATTGCCTAAATAGAGCCAGGGGAATCCCGTGAGAAACCATGAACGAAACCATTCAGCGATCACCCATGACGCCGGATAGAAAATCAGCAATTTTAAGAATAACGGTCTGTACCTAAATAAAGAGGCGAGCAAACCAAAGGAGCCGAGACTCAATAAAGAAACGATCAAGACAAATGCCACTGTAGCCGGTATTGCAACAAACAAAGGAGCATGCGCAAAAAAGTACAAACTATAGAAAGGCCAGGATGCACCTGCACCAAACATGCCTATTCCGTAAAACCAGGACAGCATAAAATACTGCTTTTTGGTTTGCGCTTTGCTTAAGGAATAAAACAAGATGGCAGGACTAAACCACGCCAACGGATAAATATTAAAAGGGGAAAATGCAAAAACCAGCATCGCGCCTGCAAGCAATACGAGCAAGTAATTCCATTTAGATAAATGTGATTGAATCCCAGGCAGCTTCATACTTTTATTCTTATAACTTCTCTAATCTTCGTACTTCTACCAATTGTATTCTGCGGCCATCACTGCGTAATATTTTGAAGGAAAACTTATTCAGCTTCACTTCCTCGCCCTGCCTTGGTATCTTGCCCGCTTTTTGTGAAATCAAGCCGCCCAAGGTGTCATATTGATCCAATGGCATATCACAATTAAAATATTCATTGAATTCTTCTAGCTCAGTGCTCGCCTGAATCGTATATCTGCCATCACTTTGCGCCAGAATATTCTTCTTTTCGTCGACATCATCATGTTCGTCATCGATATCACCGACGATCTGTTCCAGAACATCCTCGATGGTTACCAATCCTGAAGTTCCTGAATATTCATCGACTACCATCGCCATGTGGTTGCGACTATTTCTAAACTGGCTTAGCAGTGTATTGAGTTTTTGGCTTTCAGGCACAAACGAAGGCGGCCTGATAATGTCATCAATATCGAAACTTTCCTCATCGCCGACATATTTCAGCAGGTCTTTGGCGAGCAAAATGCCTTCAACATCATCTTTGTTTTCATCAATGACCGGAAAACGTGAGTGCCCTGCCTTCATCACCGTTTTTAAAATATCGTGATAGCTGTCATTCAGGTGTAAAAAACCAATATTGGCACGCGGAATCATAATATCGCGCACTTGAAGATTATCCACCTGCAGAACACCTTCAAGCATTCCCAAAGATTCAGATGAAATAATATTATTTTTTTGTGATTGTCTTAGCTCAGCAACTAACTCCTCCTGATCTATGACACTGGTATCTATCGTGCTTCTCAACCATTTATGAAGCCACGGTCGCGCTTTAATTTTTTTATCTTCTTGATTCATGAGTAAGGGTTCTTAAATCCCAATTTATCTAACGTTTTTATTTCCAAAGCTTCCATTAATTCAGCTTCATCATCTTCTATATGATCATAGCCTTGCAGGTGCAACACACCATGTACAATCAAATGTGCCCAATGTTGCTTTGCTGTTTTATTTTGCTCTTTCGCTTCTCTATTCACAACACTTTCGCAAACCACCAGATCTCCTAAATGAACAGGTTGATCTTGGAGCTCTGGAATCGCCAAGAGTTCCTCTGGAAACTCATAAGGAAATGAAAGAATATTAGTGGTACTAGGTTTTTCTCGATAGGTCTGATTTAACGCTAACCCCTCTTCATCATCAACCACACGAACAACTAAAGTCACCCCCCCACTTTCAAGCAGTTTTTTTTGTTCGGCAACTCCTGATTGCAAGGCACTGGCACTCCAGGATTCCAACTCTTCTATCGAAGGAATCGATGAGTAATTGCAGGGATTTTGCAGCTCCACCTCGACATTTATGCTGGGCATATCATCAACAGACGGTAATTTTTCAGAAATCTTCATGACTCAATTTAACTATTTTTTAAGATTGCTTTAACTGTCGCACTATCAGCAACGGTTTATTAAGCCTCATACTTTTCATATAGATCAACAATGCGCTGAACCAGACTGTGCCTGACAACATCTTTAGATTCAAAAAAGGAAAATCGTATTTCTTTAACCCCTTGAAGAATGTCAATTACATGCTTTAAACCAGAACGTTGATTATTCGGCAAATCAATTTGAGTGATATCACCCGTAACAACAACGGTTGAACCAAAGCCAATACGGGTTAAAAACATTTTCATTTGTTCAGCGGTGGTGTTCTGTGCTTCATCCATGATGATAAAAGAATCATTCAACGTACGGCCACGCATATAAGCCAATGGTGCAACTTCAATGACGTTCTTTTCTATCAGTTTATCGACTTTTTCAAAGCCCAGCATCTCGTAAAGTGCGTCATACATCGGACGTAAATAAGGGTCAACTTTTTGTGATAAATCACCCGGTAAAAATCCGAGCTTTTCACCCGCTTCAACAGCAGGTCTTACCAGCACGATGCGTCTTACTTCATCTCGCTCCAAAGCTTCTACGGCACAAGCAACAGCAAGGTAGGTCTTACCCGTCCCTGCAGGGCCGATACCAAATGTTAAATCGTGTGTTTGAATACTGCGGATATAAAAGTTCTGATTCGGACCACGACCACGCAATAAACCACGCTTGGTTCTGATTGTAGCTGTGACACTCGCGTCTTTATTAGGATCGACCTTGCCGTCGCCATCTAGCACCGCTTCTGAGTGATTTGATTCCTGCAAAAACAAATGAATTTTTTCAGGAGCCAATTGCTCCGTAGCCGTTAAATCGTAAAGCTCTTGTAACAGATTAATCGTTTTCTGAATTTGTAACGGCAACCCTGAAATAGTGAAATCGAAGGCGCGATTACTCACGATCACATCAAAATGTTTTTCTATTTGATGCAAGTGCTGATCAAACTGACCACACAAATTTGTCAGTCGTTGATTGTCTTCTGGTTCAAGGTGTAAAGAAAGGGAGTGACGATTAGAGTCAGTGACGTGCTTAGAGCCGTCTGCAGGTGAAGCTGCTTTTGTTATGTTCAAATGAGGTTATTTTTCCGTTTCATAGTTTTATTCAAAAATTTATTCTAGCATGAATAAACCAAGTCAGAGAAACTATACAGGGGGATTTATACGAAATTCTTATGAAAAAGGGCTGTAAGTAGGGGGGTGCCATTATCATAATGGCTCTCAAGCACTTTTTTAGAAAGGCAAATACAGACTGAATAATGCATAAAGACCAGACTCTAACAATCAGAGCCTTGTCTTTATGATTAATAAATTTGAGCTTTGAGAACTTTTAGCTTTAACCACCAAAGGTTTGACAATCTTGAACCCGACCGTTTTTCACACCTCGAGCAAACCATTCAACGCGTTGTTTTGAACTACCGTGAGTAAACGTATGCGGAATTGCAAACCCTTGAGCCTGCTTTTGCAATCGGTCATCACCAATGGAGGCAGCAGCGGTAAGCGCTTCTTCCAGATCACCTGGTTCTAACGCTTTAAATTGCTTTTGCACGTGATTCGCCCAAACACCTGCATAACAGTCAGCTTGAAGTTCAACACGAACCTGCAATTGATTCTTGTCATTTCCGGTAACGCGATGTTTAGCCGTTTCAACTTTATCCAGCGTACCTTCAAGATTTTGAATGTGATGCCCTACTTCATGCGCAAGCACATAAGCACGAGCAAAATCACCACCTGCTCCATGCTTGTTCTTCAAATCATCAAAAAAACCCATGTCGACATAAATCTTTGTATCGGCAGGACAATAGAATGGCCCCATACGCGAACTTGCAGGACCACAACCACTGCTGGTTGAGCCTGTATATAAAACCAATTCCGGCACTGGGTAACGTTGCCCTGCCTGAGCAAAAATCTTAGCCCATACTGTTTCTATATCACCATGAACGGTTTTGATAAATGCCGCATCTTCACTATTAGGATCAATATCACTTGAGCTAGAACTGCCACCCATGCCTAATAATGATGGACCGATAAAGTAGGCTGCAGCGCCAATGCCTACTACTGCGATTCCAAGTTTCGAGCGTAATAATGGCTTAACTATCGGCCATAAAAACATTAATGTACCGATTGAAGGCAATCCTCTTCCGCCTCCACCACCGCTGCGACCACGTCTATCATCAACATGTGTGCTTTGTTTTCTATCACGCCATTTCATACCTGGAACCTTTGTTTATTACTTGTAAAGATATTGTAAAGTCATACAAATATACTACTTTTTCTCATTTAGAATTCTAAATCAACGTGCCACGCAAAGAATTTGGTTGTGCTTCAGTTATTTCAACTTCAGCAAAATTCCCGATTAATGACGCATCGCCATCAAAATTCACAATGCGGTTATTTTCAGTTCGACCAGCAACCTGATTTTCACCACGTTTAGAAGCGCGTTCTACCAATACTTTCTGTACAGTGCCAACCATCTTCTGGCTGATTTCCTGTTCCATCTCAGTAATGCGTTGTTGTAAACGGTATAAACGCGTTTTCTTAACCGCATCTGGTACATTATCTTCAAACGATGCCGCAGGTGTTCCCGGACGTGCACTGTAGATAAAGCTAAAGCTTTTATCAAAGCCCACATCTTCGATCAGTTTCATCGTATCTTCGTAGTCTTTATCGGTTTCACCCGGAAAGCCAATAATGAAATCAGACGATAAACTGATATTCGGACGAACCTCTCTAAGCTTACGAATTTTCTGTTTATATTCGATTGCCATGTGCCCGCGCTTCATCGCTGCCAGAATTCTATCTGAGCCACTTTGGATGGGTAGGTGTAAATGGTCAACAAGTTCAGGAACTTCTGCATATGCTTGAATCAGACTATCGCTGAACTCAACCGGATGTGATGTGGTGTAACGAATTCGATCAATACCTTCAACCGCAGCAACGTAATGAATAAGCATTGCCAGATCAGCAATTTCACCATCGTGCATGGTTCCGCGGTAGGCATTTACATTCTGACCGAGTAAATTAATCTCACGAACGCCCTGATTCGCAAGCTCTGCGACTTCAACAATGATGTCATCAAAAGGTCGAGAAATTTCAGTACCGCGTGTGTAAGGCACAACACAAAACGTACAGTATTTACTGCAACCTTCCATGATCGATACAAACGCGCTTACCCCATCTGCCCTTGGTTCTGGCAAGCGATCGAATTTCTCAATTTCAGGGAATGTGGTATCAATAACGAACGACTTATCTCTTTTCGCTTCGGCAACCATTTCAGGCAAACGATGTAAGGTTTGAGGACCAAAAACCACATCCACAACCGGCGCACGATCATGCAAGGCTTTGCCTTCCTGACTCGCCACACAACCACCTACCCCGATAATCACATTAGGGTTTTTCTCTTTGAGTTTTCGCCAGCGACCTAGTTGATGGAATACTTTCTCTTGCGCTTTTTCACGAATCGAACAGGTATTCAATAACAACACATCCGCTTCTTCAGCGTTATCTGTCAATTCCATGCCATTAGCATCATTGAGTACATCAGCCATTTTCGCTGAATCATACTCATTCATCTGACAACCATGTGTCTGGATAAATATCTTTCCGGCTTTCTTGCCTGAAGTATTACTGGTGTCTATGGCTTGTGAATCGACTTGTGTCTCGACTTTTCTACCGACGTCTTTACCTAGGTTTACACCAGCATTTTCATTGATGTTTGTATCTGCCATTTCATTTGGCTCTTTAACGGACATAACTAATTACTATTTAACAAATTGGACGCCCATTATCCGCGATGTTAGCGTTATTGTCATCAAAACCCTAAAAAGCTAATTTTACTATATTTAGCAACAGTTTAGGCCTTATCACTTAAAGTAAACTGTTTGATATATCCTATAGTTTGCGCTAATATGTCCACGGGCTGTATAAATCTTAAGTAGATGTGTACATAAAAAAAGGGGAATTAGCTATGAAGCGCGTATCAATATCGACGCTCATTGTGTTTGCATTAATCACTGTTGATGCGTCCATCACAATGGCTTATGCAAAAACGACAGATAAAAAAATTACAATATTTAAAGTAAACAAAGTCTCACCAAATAACACACTTAAACTTCGTGCGTGGCCGAGCACTAAATCTCGAATCAAACAAAGACTACCTTACAACGCCATAGACCTGACTGAAACAGGCAAGCAACGTGTTGTAAACGGCACTAAGTGGGTGGAAGTTAACTGGAGAAAAGATAAAGGCTGGGTCAATTCTAATTACCTCGTAAAAACGGGGGTGTTGTTAAGACCTAATCCAGCAAACAGTAATGTTGCTGCCGCTTCTAGAAATAATAAATCCATCAACGCACCACAACGCACTGCAAAAGTATTAGCTGCTCCTGTTGAATCACTCAATGATAGACCAGCAGAATATGGTGGAGATCGTTATGATCAACCTGTCGAAGGCGCAGCTACTGAAATGAAGACGGCTTTCGACATAAACGAATCAAACCAGCCTAATGCGAAAATGCTGCTTTGTAATGGTAAAAGCCCTAAGTTGTGGAACATTAAAATGAATGTTGCTAATCGCAATATGAATATCAAATTCGGCAAAAACAAAGCCTTTAATGTACCCATTAACTATCACGCCTGGGCAACACCTAATCAGGTGCGTATGAATATTGGAGGCAACCAGGGACGTAACAATGTAGAAGTTAACCTGGAAAAAACCAATGCTTGTTACAACGGTTTATCAAAAACCCGATTCACCTACGAAGTAAATGCTACGGTAAATCGTGAGTTCTATACGGGATGTTGTGAGGTTGTTGGACAGTAGTTAATAACTCTACAGATCTAAATTCTCTGGATATACTTTAAAAACAATTCAGACAATAAAAAACCCGCTTAAAGCGGGTTTTTTATTGTCTGTTTATATGTACTGGAGAAATGCTATTCAATCTCTACAATCACACCATGAGGTGTTCCCTAGAACGGAATATCATCATCAAAGTTATCAAAATTCTGTGGTGGTGGGGGCGTATTATCACGTGAAGGGGCTTTTTGTGGCGCTCTTTGTGCACCTCTTTCTCCACCGCCGCTACCTTGCTGAGGACGAGACTCTCTTTGTGGAGCTTGATTAAACTCACTGCTTCCACCTGTTCTGCCACCTAGCATTTGCATTTCACGTGCAACGATCTCAGTCGTGTACTTATCAACACCGTTTTGATCTTGCCATTTACGTGTTCTTAAGTTACCTTCGATATAAACCTGAGAACCTTTGCGTAAATATTCGCCAACAATTTCCGCAAGACGATTGAAGAATACCACTCGGTGCCACTCTGTATTTTCTTTCTTCTCGCCACTCGCTTTATCTTTCCACGAATCTGTCGTTGCAATACTTATATTGGTTACTGCACCGCCACTAGGCATGTATTTTACTTCTGGGTCTTGACCCAAATTTCCGACAAGAATGACTTTATTAATGCTGGCCATATTATTACTTTCCTTTTCTAATTAATTTCTAAGAATCCAAAATCTGGATAGTTCTTGGTACATCTCAAACTTCGCATAAAGTATCTTAATATTCACTTTTTAGCTATTTTATTCTTAATACTTTAATGATTTTTTGAAGCAAGGGAATGTTAAATACACCCCCCTACTTTGGGGCAGTTTTTTTAAAATATTTAAAAAAATAAGGCCCTTAAAAAAATTTAAAGTGCAGCTAAAGCTTTGTCATAGTCAGGCTCGTCACCGATTTCAGGAACCATTTCGTTATAGACAACATTATTGTTCTCATCCATAACAACAATCGCTCTGCTAGTAATCCCTGCAAGTGGACCATCAACAATTTTAACGCCGTAATCTTCAGAGAAAGCTTGTGAACGCATGATAGATAATGGCTTGATCACGTTTAAGCTTTCAGCCTCACAAAAACGACCTTGAGCAAATGGCAAATCTGCAGAAACGGTTAAGAAAACAGTATCATCGTGTTGTGCGGCAGACTCGTTAAATTTCTTGGTAGACAGCGCACACGTTGGCGTATCAAGACTCGGAACGATATTCAGTAATTTCTTCTTGCCGGCAAAATCAGCCAATGACACATCAGAAAGATCACCTGCTGTTAAAACGAAATCAGGTGCCTGACTTCCAACAGATGGTAGCTCTCCATTAGTGTGAATGGCATTTCCATGTAATGTAATAGCGGTCATTTTAAAACTCCTTTATTAAGTGATTATGTTTGGATATATGATTTGTTGTTAATCGCTAACTAAACGTAGTCCTAATTATGCGAATAGGCAAATTAAGCACATAAATAAAAGTGTAATGTCACCCCCCTACTTTGAAGCACTTTTTTAGATGCATCATAGTATGGGCTTATTCCTGATTATCCGTAAATGACCCTTGATCCTAACCAAGTCTTCTAGTCTTCGCATGATAATGATTTCACCAACTTCCCCTCACCTTTGAGTCTAGGCTAAAGCCATATAAGACAGTGGTTTACTTAATATTGCGAACAAAAAAAAAGGCGAACTTCAGTTCGCCTTTTTCATTTTTCGTTAAACGTATTAGTTAAGCTTAGTAACGCCTTCTCCTCGCTAATGCTTCGCGTTGAGAGATCAAACCAAGCATCATCACCAAGAAGATCATTGCCCACTCACTGAGTGTCGGAATGTTCGCAGGGTTCACCACTCTCTCAACAAAGTCATTCGACACTGCCGTTTCTCCGCCATTAACATTGATAGCGCTAATCAGATCATCCGGCTGACCTTCGCCTGTGGTTGATTGATAACCAACCGGTTGAGATTGAGCGACTTGATAATCACCCGGTATGATATTGGCAAAACTGTAATTACCAAGCTCGTCCGTCAGTGCGGTAATTGGATTACCTTCACTGTCCATTACCGGATTACCTTCATTGTCTAATAATCTCATCAGTACGCCAGACATTGGCTCATCACCGATATTGTCACCGTCGGTATCTATAGAGACATTACCTGTGATGACACCTAAATCAGCATAAGCAAAGTCCTGATCGATATTATCTTCACCTTCGCCCAGCTCGATGGTTGAGATTGAGTTTAGGTCACCATCAGGATCAACCGTATTGGTTAAACCAGTTGGTAAGGTATCGGTATTGACACTCACTTCATACTCACCTGCAGGCAACTCAGTAAAGACATAACTACCATCAGCTAAGGTGACTGTTTCTATCGCTACGCCAGGACCATTACCTAAGTCGATATCAGCAGGAGGAAGCAACGTAACAGTGATTCCTGGCAGACCTTCATCAGTATCGGCTATACCGTCATAGTTGATATCCTGCCAAATGGTGTCTCCGATTGAACCCAGGTTTACATAAGCAAAGTCTTGATCGAGGTTACTTTCTTCACCGTTAAGGGTGACTGCAGAGATGGAGTCACTGCCACCGTCTGGATCTACACTGATGTTGCCTTGTAGGTCAGCAGGTAGTGTGGTTTCATCAACCGTAACAACATAGTCACCTGCGGGCAGTTCTTCAAACAGGTAGTTACCATTTTCATCTGTCTCTGTTGTCAGAGTGCTGTCATCAGGCAGTGTTAAGGTAACCGTTATGCCTTCTAACGCTTCTTCCGGGTCTACGACACCATTGTTGTTCTTATCGTGCCAGATGGTGTCACCGATTGAGCTTGGGATGTAATAAGCAAAGTCTTGAGCCGTATTGTCTTCACCTGAACCTAAAGAAACAGTCGATTTAGCGTCGTTGTCTTCATCAGGGTCAATGATGTTATTACCTTGAAGTGCATCAGGCAGGGTTGAATCAACCACTTCTACCGTATAGTCCCCTTCTGGTAAATCGCTGAACAGGTATTTACCATCAACATCTGTTACCGCTGTGATCTTGCTACCGTCTGGCTGAGTCAATTCTACGGTTACATCTGCCAAGGCTTCACCAGGATCGACTATGCCGTCATCATTGATGTCATGCCAGATGGTATCTCCGATTGAACCAGGCGCATAGTAACCAAAGTCTTGGTCCAGATTATTTTCACCTTCACCCAGTACCAGTGTTGATGTCGAGTCGCTTTCAGAACCTGGCTCTACGGTGTTGTTACCTTGTAAAGCGGCTGGTAGTGTCGATTCGATGACTTCTACCGTGTATGCTCCACCAATAAGGTCTTCGAATAGATAGTTACCATTACTGTCAGTTTCCAGCGTCACTTTGGTGCCGTCTGGTTTGGTTAGTTCAACGGTTACGCCTGATAAGCCTTCTCCAGCATCTATGATGCCATCGTTGTTTTTATCATAGAATACGGTATCACCGATTGAAGCGGGTTTGAAAATACCGGCATCAAGGGTGTCGTTGTTTTCACCTGCGGTGAGTGTTACTGCCGCTGTCTTGCCATCTGTGCCCGCATCACTATCAACGCCATCATCTGTTTCGATGTTGGCCTTGGTGAAGCCGTAATCTTCTGGCAGGTCACTAAATGCGACTGAATAGCTTCCCGGTATTAAACCACCGAATAAGTAGCTACCATCTGAACCTGTCACGACGGTGATTTCCTGACCTGAAGTATCCAGTATCGGGTTACCTGAGCCATCTAATAAGGTGACTGTTACGCCAGCAATACCCGGTTCACCAGCATCTTGAATACCGTCGTTATTGAGATCATTCCAGACTTTATTCCCTAAAGAGGCTGGCTGGTATATACCCGCATCGAGTGTGTCGTTATTATCTCCGGGTTCGAGTATTACGGGCGCTGTTTTACCGTTAGCACCAACATCACTGTCCAGAGCATCGTCACCGATATCATTGAGTGTTAAGCCAAACCCTGCCGGGAAGTTGCTGAACCCTACTGAGTAGGTTCCAGGCGCTAAACCTGTAAATAAATAGCTGCCGTCTAGTGCGGTAGTGGTGGTGATTGGATTGTTTGCATCATCCAGTATGGGATCACCTGCACCGTCGAGTAAGGTTACTAACACATTCGCTACACCCGCTTCGCCGGCATCTTGTACGCCGTCTCTGTCGAGATCATTCCAGACTCTGTTGCCAAGCGATGCAGGTAGATAGAGACCCGCATCAAGTGTGTCGTTATTATCTCCGGGTTCGAGTGTTACAGCAGCTGTTTTGCCGTCTGTTCCGGCATCACTATCCAAACCAATATCGGCACCCGCATTAACTGTGGTCTGCTCAAAATCGGTGGGGTAGTCACTAAATTGAACGGCATAGTCACCTGGTGCTAAACCGGTAAAGCTATATGCCCCGTTTTCATCGGTTGTTGTCGTGATTGGGTCATTATTCTCATCGAGAATTGGATCACCCGAACCATCGAGTAATGTTACCGTAACGTTCTCTATACCCTCCTCTGTTGGGTCTTGAATTCCATCGTTATTGAGATCGTTCCAAACATAGTTACCTAAGGTAGCGGGTAAGAAGATACCTGCATCTAGCGTATCGTTTGTTTCTCCTGCCGCTAAGGTGACTGAGGTTGTTTTACCATCTGTACCCACATTACTGTCGACAGCATCATCTGAACCAACCCCAGACTTTGTGGTTTCAAAACCTGCAGGGAGATTAGAGAACGCAACGGAATAGTCACCGGCAACCAAGCCAGTAAACTCATAGTTACCAAATTCATCGGTGGTGGTTGTGATCGGATTATTAGAAGCATCCAGTATCGGATTACCAGAACCATCTAATAAGGTCACTGTGACGCCTTCAACATCGGCTTCACCCGAATCTTGAATACCGTCGTTATTTTCATCGTTCCACAGTCTGCCACTCAATGTTGCAGGTAGATATAAACCCAGGTCTAAAGTGTTATTGGTTTCACCGGCTACCAAAGTTACAGGTGATGTCGCTTGATCGGCAGCACTGGCATCACTGTCTGTTGTATCATCACCGACATTGGCCAGTGTCGGTATGAAATCTTCGGGGAATGTACTAAAGCTGACAGAGTATGTTCCTGGTTCTAAATCTGTAAATGAATAACTACCATCAGAGGCTGTCATTGTGGTTATTGGTGCAGAATTCGGATCTGCTGGGTCACTCAATACCGGATCACCGCTGGTATCTAACAAGGTGACTGTCACATCAGCAATACCGATTTCTCCACTATCCTGAATACCGTCGTGATTCACATCATCCCACACATAATTACCTAGCGCAGATAGTTGCCTGTAACCAAAGCTCTGATCCATATCACTGGACACATTGGTTAATTCACCTGTAATTGGATCTACTTCAGCACCTAGAGTAACGTCTGAAATACTGTCCGTACCTGTGCCATTGGTGTCGTAGGTCTGAGAAGCATTGGGAGGAAAATCAGGATCGTTCGTATCCACCTGCACCTGATAATCGCCAGCGGGTAGATTATCAAACGAGTAAGAACCATCAGTACCTGTGACAACGGTATAAGGAATTGCATCAGGTGTTCCTGCTGGAACAACTAAGCCCGTTACTGGGTCGATCAAGATTGGATCGCCATTACCATCTAATAAATTAACGGTTACATTCGGGATAATGTCTTCAATGCCTTCTTGCGTCTGACTTCCATCCTGATCTATCCACAACACACTGCCGATTGAACCTGAAACAACAGTGACACTAACATCATTAGAGATCACGTTTAATGAGATTTCTGGAATACGTCCACCAAAAGTATTGGTGTAAATATCACCGGTAGATGCATCCGTTACATTCCCTTCTGCATCTAAGCTTGGTGTTCCACCCTTGTTACCGCTAGGTGTGATTTCAATCGTTACTGTTTGGCCTCCATCTGTGGCCGCTAAGGTAGGCACCGTAAATTTTATTGCAGTAATATCTGCATTAGATAGAGCACCACAACTTAAAGGGCTTAAAGCGCTACACTGAACCCACCCTGTCGAATTTGTACCAACACTACCACCACCTGGCAAACTACCATTATTATCAAAGTAACGGTTACACACACCACCATCTACATCAGGGTTATAACCATTCGGTAAATTACTCGCATGACAAGGGTCTTCTTCAATATTTGAGGGCGCTGTTACCGTGGCATAAAAGGTTTCTCCGTTACTTCCTGATACTGAAGTTACCTCATAAGTGCCATTAAATAGTGATTCGGGATCACGTGTACTGCTTATTCCACCTGTAGTTGTAGCCGCATCACCGTTATACGGTAAAATATCAATGAATTCAGCACCCGAATAATCCTCACCACCAAGGTTTTTATAGACTAAATTAAAACTAAACGGAGTATTCGTTTGGTAGACAGCTTCATCGACACTTTTCAAAACATCTAACCCAAATTCAGGCAGTATGGTTAACTGATATCTCGCTTCTTTAGCATCACCACCAATTACGCCTGAGTTAATATTAGCGATATTAACAAAAGTACCCGAAACTCTAGCAGGATCAACATAAACCGAATATTTTATTAACGGCAGCTGATCACTATTTCCTCCTGAAGAATTCAGTGAACCAAACACCCAGCTAAGAGGATCTGCACCACCCGCATGTGCCGCACTTGTTACAGATACATCCTCCATACCACCATTAAATCGGGCATCCCATTCCGCACGGGTATACCAGGTTGTTCCACCATCAGAACTAAACATTTCTGAATTAGCGATATAGTCCGTGCCATTGGGCAAGTTATCACCGATTGTTGCAGTGTTTACAGAGGTGTCATCCCACAAACCAAATACAGCAGGTTCTATAATAAAATCGACAGTATCACCACCGCGTACTACTTTAATTCCACGAGGTTCAGTGTATTTTTCTATGGAATGAGAAGAAGGGACTAAAGTCATTCTATCAACTGTTCCTGACTGAATAGCAAACGTGGCGTCAGCGGAAGGATCTACAGTATTCGCTCCAACATGTGTCCAGCCCGTGTAAGTTCCGTCAGCTTCTTGACGGTTGTATGAAGCAAAGTTAGGTAAGCGGTTATTTGTACCGTAGGGACTTTCTGTAATAAGTTTTGCAGTGATTAAATGATTTACGGTAACTGCAAACTTTTTATGCGTTGAATCCTGTGCAGTAGCAAGGGCAGCATCATAAATTGAGTTTTGTCTAACACGGGTAACATTTTCATCTGCACCAGCACCACCTGCTACAGGAGGTACGTCATCAGCATTTCGCCACCAATCAATATTAGTACCTGTGGCAGTATCACCATTTTCATCAACTAATGATCCATCTTCGTTTTGTATAACAACAAAACCATCATTGTTAATATCATCATTACAACTAGCAGTTCTCAATTCTTCCAAATAACCGGCCTGGTTAGTTATGGGGTCAGCGGCGTATGGATGATTACTAAATAGAAAATTTACTAAACTCGAACCATCGGCTAGTGTCGTTCCAACAGCTCCATCCCATGTAGAAACAACTGGATTCCAAGGTTGGTTTTGATTCCAACCATATAGAGCAGGACTCCCTATTTGATTTGGTGGCGCAACGCCTGCGTATTCAAACACTTGCGTATCGATTTTATCGCACACTTGGGTTTCCGCCTGATCAATCAAACGATAATCATAGACATTCATTAAGAATGGGCGCGTCTCACCAGCAGCCATGTTCTGATCAGGAAACTTCCTATCAGCAAAAGGAAAAAGATTAGTAAATGCTTTATGAACCACAAAAGAACCGGGTGAAGACGTCGTCAACGGGTATGAAACCTCATTTGGAAATGGCTCTTCACCATCATTATAATTGTCAACATGATTGCCCGCTGAATCTTCTGTAGAAACGATACCAGGGTTATTTCCTGTAGGAGCATTATCATTAGTCTCATCGAATGAGTCTAAAATCGTACTTGACCCATCCCAAAAACCTACACGATTAGTTGTTGTATTAATACACTCTGGCTGGTTTAACTCATTACAGGTTTGATGGTTATCAATATCATTTACTTTATCAAACCAAACATTTAATCGAACCTCGAATAAATTCGCATCATTGTCTGGATCCGATACATCAATATTGTCTAGATCAATCTGAATCACTAAATCATTCAAACCATCTGGAACTGATGCACCTGGGCCTATATCATCTATAGCAGCTGAAAGCTGAGTACAGGTAACAGAAGCTGCTGCTCCATGGTCTCCTAATAACTCACAGGCAGGAGTCAGTGAATCCCACGTATACAATTGAGCACCGGTTGAAAGAGTTGCCGTATTGTTATGCTCATTGTCATCTGTCAAAACATCAATAATTCTATAGCTTGCAATTCCAGGACTTCCTCCTGATGTTGTATCATTATCACCATCAGCGAGAAGTGACCCTTTAACATATTCAGCCAAGACTGTGTATTCGATAATAGAGCCCGCTCTACCGGTAGGACCTTTTTTTAGAGGAGCGCTATAAAGCGAAGCACCTGTATCAGGATCAACAGCTGTACTTTTAAGCTCTTTTTGCAAATCAACTCGGAAAAAACCGGTAACAACAACGGAAGTAGGACCATCAGACGCAGGAGCAGAATTTCCATTTTCTACAGAAACTGCCTCGGCAACTACGCCAGCAGTAACGATATCGTCGTTTCGAGTCACATCGCCAGTTAAAGGATCAAGACCTACGGCTCTGGCAGCAGGGAAAAACACACGTGTTGTCCCCTCGATAGCTGGCCCCATATTACAAAATAACTCAGTATCACTATTACGAATTTCAGAAATACCCTCTGACCCGACCTCACTAGGATCTGTTTTACAGCCCGTAGGAATGGTGATCCATTTTTGTTTTTCATTTAATGTAACAGTAGCTGTCAAATCTTCGACGTCACTATCATTCACTGATACTTCTACACGATAAGTAATAGAATCCTGTAAACGGACGATATTATTATTTTCGTCAGCATCTAAACCTGCATTAACTCCACCATCGACGCCACCTGGGCCATCACCAGTCCAGCTGACACCTGTATCAAAAGGTTCTGAACCCGTTTTTTCTAACGTTATTGTCGTGTTTACCACTGGTGTAGCAGCATGAATAACTGTTGTGGATACTATGAATAAACTCGCCAAAACAAATTTGAAAAAACTATCAAATTTATGGAGCAGTAAACTAAATATCGTAAGTGTATTTATAATCATTTTTCCCCAGCTCTTTGAGAGAGTGTGTTTAGCTTGAAAGTAAATTCATATTTGGAATCGACATTCCTAAAGAAAACATTGAAATGGAATTAATTCAGCTATTGTTAAAATTATGTGATTAATATCAGTAAATCGGCTGCAATATATCAAAGACAACCTTAACGAATTATTAATATGCAAAGCATTTTTTAGATTAGTCTAAGTTATTGTTTAATAATTTATTTTAGTTTTTATTAAAAGACTACCATATTAAAAACACACAGAGCTATAGAGCGAGGTCGCCCCCCCCCTACTTTGAGAAGGTTGATTTCAATCTGAAATAGGGTTAATTAGCTTAAAGCGAATGAACCTTAAGTTGTTGCCAAAGAAATGACAGCACTTTTTTTTTGATTTTTATATGAGTATTGAAACTGTAATGAAAGCAAAACAGCATGTGGTTGATGTACTGGCAGGAATCAAGCTTAGTGAAAGCTGCTTTTAATCTTTAGATTAAAAAGCAAAAACACTTATCACCCCCCTACTTATAGGCACTTTTTTAGATGCCTCTACAACATCGGTTTTAAATATTCACCCGTAAACGAACCTTTAACTTTAACCACATCTTCTGGTGTACCTGTGGCGATTATCTGTCCACCTCGGCTTCCACCTTCAGGACCTAAATCGATAATCCAGTCTGCGGTTTTTATAACATCGAGATTATGTTCGATAACGATGATGGTGTTACCTTCGTCACGTAGGCGGTGTAATACCGATAACAATACTTTCACATCGTGGAAATGTAATCCAGTTGTTGGCTCATCCAGAATATAGATAGTCTTACCAGTACTGCGTTTAGATAACTCTTTTGCGAGTTTGACGCGTTGTGCTTCACCGCCTGAAATGGTTGTCGCATTTTGTCCCAGAGTGATATACGACAAACCAACATCTAATAAGGTTTGCAGTTTAGTTTTGATGCCTGGTATCGCATCGAAAAAGACTCGGGCTTCTTCGACTGTCATTTCCAAAACCTCGTAGATGTTTTTCCCTTTGTAATGAACGTTTAAGGTTTCACGGTTATAACGTTTGCCGTGACAGACATCGCACTGAACATAAACATCAGGCAGAAAGTGCATCTCTACTTTCGTTACACCATCTCCACGACAGGCTTCACAGCGACCGCCTTTAACATTAAAACTGAAACGTCCCGGCAAATAACCACGAGATCGTGCTTCGGCAGTTGCCGCAAACAACTCTCTAATTGGCGTGAATACGCCCGTATACGTTGCTGGATTTGAGCGTGGAGTTCTACCTATTGGGCTTTGATTAACATCCACAACCTTGTCGAAAAAGTCTAAACCTTCGATTTTTTCAACGGGTGCGCGACGTAGCGAGCTGTTATTTAAAAAGTGAGCGATATTTGGATATAAAGTCGCATTGATTAAGGTCGATTTACCCGAACCAGAAACACCTGTAATACACGTCATAAGGCCAACGGGAATAGCCGCAGAAACTGATTGCAAGTTATTACCCGTTGCACCAATCACCTTAAGCATTTTCTTTTTATCAGCTTTTACGCGTTTTTTCGGTACATCTATTTTCTGCACACCGGATAAAAACTGACCAGTGACAGAATCTTTATTCTGCTCGATTTCTTCTGGCTTACCTTGCGCAACAATATAGCCGCCATGAGCGCCTGCACCAGGACCAATATCGACGACATAATCAGCGAGTCGGATTGCGTCTTCATCATGCTCAACCACTATCACGGTATTGCCAAGATCACGCAGATGCCTGAGTGTTTTCAGCAGACGATCATTATCGCGTTGATGCAAGCCTATCGATGGCTCATCTAACACATACATGACGCCAACAAGGCCAGCTCCTATTTGAGAAGCCAGACGTATACGTTGCGCTTCTCCACCCGAGAGTGTTTCTGAGCTACGACTTAAGGTTAGGTAATCAAGACCCACATTCACTAAAAATTCTAAACGCAGTTTGATTTCACGAATAATTTTATCCGCAATTTTTCCCTGCTTTCCAGGTAGATTCAGCGTTTCGAAAAATTCAAAACATTCTCCAATCGCTTTATCCGTTATTGTTGGTAAATTTAAATCAGTGATAAATACATTGCGTGCCGCTTCGTTCAAACGCAAACCATGACAACTCGAACAGGCATGTACCGACATGTACTTTACTAACTCTTCACGCACGCCATTTGAATCGGTTTCTTTGTAACGGCGCTCTAGATTATGGATGATTCCTTCGAAAGGATGGGTGCGAATAAAGCGCTGCCCTTTCTTACCTTCATAAGTAAAATCTACTTTGGTTCTACCGCTACCATAAAGCACGATTTTCTGAATCTTTTTAGGCAGATCCTGAAACGGTGTTTCAATATCGAAATCGTAGTGTTCCGCTAACGATGTAATCATTTGATAGTAATAATTATTGCGCTTGTCCCAGCTTCGGATCGCGCCTTCTGCAAGACTCAGTTGCGGTTTACTGACCACTTGCTCTTCGTCAAAAACCTGTTCTACACCTAAACCATCACAGGTCGGGCATGCACCACTTGGGCTATTGAAAGAAAACAGGCGCGGCTCTAACTCTTGCAGAGAATAGCCACATAATTTACACGCGTAGTTAGCAGAGAATAGGATCTCTTCGTTGGCTTTGGCATCGTCTTCATCCATCCAAGCGATAACAGCTAAATCATCTGCCAAACGTAAGGTTGTTTCTAAAGATTCCGCTAAACGCTGTTGCATATCATCTTTGACTTTAAATCGATCAACAACGACTTCAACCGTGTGTTTTGTGCGTAACTCAAGTTCCGGCACATCATCTAAATCGTAAACCACGCCATCGATTCGGACACGCAGAAATCCCTGACTCTTAAAGTCTTCAAACAACTGTAAATGCTCGCCTTTACGATTACGAATCACAGGTGCCAACATCATTAACTTACTGCCTTCAGGTAAAGCCATGATCTGGTCTACCATTTCACTGACTGTTTGCGCATCTAAGGCATTACCGTGCTCCGGACAACGTGGCTCACCCGCACGCGCGTATAAAAGACGAAGATAATCGTAGATTTCGGTAATCGTTCCTACGGTTGAACGCGGGTTATGCGAAGTGGTTTTTTGCTCAATGGATATGGCAGGAGATAAACCTTCGATATGATCAAGATCGGGTTTTTCCATCATCGATAAGAATTGACGAGCGTATGCAGACAGTGATTCCACATAGCGACGCTGCCCTTCAGCGAAAATCGTATCAAATGCTAACGACGACTTACCAGAACCAGAAAGCCCCGTAATGACGATGAGTTTATCGCGAGGCAAATCCAGATCAATATTTTTAAGGTTATGTGTTCGCGCGCCGCGTAAAGATATATTATCCATTCTTAATTCAGTATCTGTGTTTTTAACTTAATCTGTTATTATCGCCGTCTTGATAAAAAGATAGCAACCTTTAAGTTATTAAGAAGTTTTTAACAACATTAAAGCACCCACAAAAGCCCTGCGAAGGAAAACTGCTCTGATTTATGAATAAGCTCGAAACCCGCACTGCACTATCATTAGCTGCTGTTTTTGCAGCCCGCATGCTCGGCTTATTTATGATCTTACCGATCTTGCCGCTGTTTGCCAAAGAGCTACAAAATTCCACACCTTTTCTAATAGGATTATGTATCGGTATTTATGGCCTAACTCAGGCCTCGTTACAAATCCCTTTAGGGCTACTTTCCGATAAGATTGGTCGCAAGCCTGTCATTATTGGAGGCTTGCTGGTATTCGCTTTTGGCAGTGTTATTGCAGCGCTCTCAGATAATATTTATGTCATTATTTTAGCCAGAGCAATTCAAGGC
This sequence comes from Cocleimonas flava, assembly GCF_004339015.1. Classification (GTDB taxonomy): domain Bacteria; phylum Pseudomonadota; class Gammaproteobacteria; order Thiotrichales; family Thiotrichaceae; genus Cocleimonas; species Cocleimonas flava. The sequence continues at coordinate 797,645 of NZ_SMFQ01000004.1, forward strand.
AGTGGTGCTATTGCAGCAACCACAATGGCATTAGCTGCTGATTTAAGCCGAGAAGATCACCGTGCAAAAGTCATGGCGTTTATCGGCATGAGTATTGGTATAGCCTTTGCAGTAGCAATGGTCGTGGGACCCTTGATTAGCCAGGTTGCTGGGCTTTCTGGCGTATTCTGGGTAACTGCCGTGTTAGCGATTATTGGCATACTGTTAATACAGTTTGTAGTACCAACCCCAACACTAACGAAAACACATCGTGATGCCGGAATTATTGGTGATTATATAAAACCTGTATTGCAGCAAAGCACCCTATTACGTATGAATCTCAGTGTGTTCTTATTACACCTTTTAATGACTGCTAATTTCACGGTTTTACCACTAATATTCCGGGACTACTTAAACCTCGAAACGACCCAGCACTGGAAGATTTACCTACCTGTTCTGTTAATTTCAATCATCGTTTCTTTACCGATGATTATCATCGCGGAGAAATACCGCAAAATTAAAGTCATGTTCGTTATTGCCGTTGTGTTACTGGTGCTTTCTCAAGGCTTATTAGGTATTAGTCAGGCCAGTTTTTATCCTTTGATGTTTGCCTTTTTATTATTCTTTATTGGTTTTAACTTTCTGGAAGCCGTACAACCTTCTTTGGTCGCTAAATACTCCGATGTGAACACCAAAGGTACAGCTATGGGGGTATATTCCAGCGCCCAGTTTTTAGGTATCTTTTTCGGAGGCACAGTCGGTGGCTTGGTGATGCAATCATGGGGCATTTCAGGTGTGTTTATTTTTGGTGCTTTGGTCGCGATTGTCTTTTTAATCGTAGCAGTAAGCTTACCAAAGCCCGACTTTTTCAAGAACCAGGTTTTTAAATTGAATTTAAACGCTTTACAAAACATTGAAAAAACAAGAAATGAATTGTTAGCGTTAGAAGGCATAAAACAAGTAGCCATCTCCAGCGAAGAACGTGTCGCCTACTTAAAAATTGACCGGTTAGTTTTTGATGAAAGTAAACTCACCAAGTTTAAAAGCGAGTAGATGACCAAGCTAAAAACAATCTTCGGAATTGCCCAATCCCCAGTCAGCCACATTGAGAAAATAGTATCCGCAACGGGGGGATTTACAGCTATTTTCTTCATTATCATTATTAGCCAACAAATGCTGAGTGGTGATACTAGCAGTACCGCCTTAATCATCGCTTCTATGGGCGCTTCTGCGGTATTGCTGTTTGCTGTTCCACACGGCCCACTCTCCCAGCCCTGGCCGGTGATTGGCGGTCATCTGATCTCAGCTTTGATTGGGGTAAGTTGTGCGAAATTGATTCCCAACGAATTGATGGCAGCGAGCCTTGCGGTCGGCATTGCGATTGGTGCGATGTATTATTTGAAGTGCATCCACCCGCCTGGTGGTGCAACGGCGTTGTCAGCAGTCATCGGGGGAAGTGCCACGCATGAGTTAGGCTACCAGTTTATTCTCACCCCTATTCTTCTCAATGTTGTTGTGATTTTGATGGTCGGCATTTTATTTAACTATCCATTTGCCTGGCGTCGTTACCCCTTTTTATTGCATCGCTTTTCACAACAAAAGCAAAATCAGATTGAGACACCAAGTCCTGACACTGAAGTGATTCCATCAATCACACACGAAGATTTCGTTTATGCACTGAGTGAGATTGATTCTTTTATTGATGTTAGTGAATATGATTTGATTCGAATCTATAACATTGCGACTAAAAAATCGCAGCAGGCATCATTCGATCCGAAGAAAATGATTGTAGGCAGTTATTACAGCAGCGCCAAACATGGCGAGAACTGGACGGTACGCCAGATTGTCGATGAATCCTCTCCTAATATTGAAGGCACTAAAAGTGCAGATCCAGATAAAGATATCGTAATTTATAAAGTCATCGAAGGAAAAAACAAACGCAGCTCTGGCTACTCAACCCGCAAGGAGTTTCTGGAATGGGCTAAACATCAGGTTGAACCCGATGGCAAGGCATGGAAAATACTAGAACACACCCCCCCACTTTGAGGCTGTTTTTTCAAAAATCGATTCGGTCAACACTTGCCTAAAACATCGAACATTTACCAAACATCAAACCCATAGATTCATTAAGAATATATTCTTTTAGATTTTTAGCCTTTCTCTTATCTTTAACCAGCTGTTTAGTTTTGTAATCAATTTTAAGGTCTGGACTGACTTCTTTACTAAACTCCCATTCCTTTGCTTTGTTAAAGAGGTAAGCCTTTCTCGTACACGTCTTTTCGTTGTTTTCTAATACCGTAATATTGGCTGTGCACAGGCCAATCTCTTTCGTGCTTCTGCAACGTATGCTGGAATCAATATGATTGTTGAGTTTTTTCTCTTCAAGAAAACGTTCGACTTTCTCATACGTTGCCACTTTCATTTGATCCGTTTCTCGCTTTTTGCCCTTTCTAGAAACCTGGATCAGCTCTGTTGGCGTCAGTATTCTATCAGCTACCCACCCTTCGGCTTGTTTAAGCATGTGCACGCGTGTGAGTGCCGTTTGATCTTCCGCCGTTTTGTGGCTAAAAACTAGCAATCCTGCTACGCCTTCGCTTTTGCCTTTGGCGTTTTTATCACTGCTGAATTGAACGTGCTTCAAAATTAATGCCGAAACACCTGTTTTTTGTTTGAGGTAATCTCTTGTAACAAGTTCTAGTGTGCGAAAACTATCGTAATGCCTATCAAGTTTTCCATCCTTAACACGAATATCACCGATGGTTGCGAATGATTTCCCTTGAACATGATAAATACCGTCCTTTGCATCACCCGTTTTAACATCGACGTTAATAGGCATTCCCAAGTTGGATAACTTGCCTGTGGTTATTACCCCATTGGTATTCCTTAGAAAAGTTGATTTAGGTAGTTTTTCTCCTGCTGGTGTTATTTGTAGTGTCGTTGTTTGGTTACTTAATCGAATAATAGAATCGGGTTTTAGGTTTTTAACATCGATATCTAACGCCCAATCAGGAAAAAAGTCCTTACCCTTTCTGAATTCTATTTTTCCATTTTTGGCCAGATAATCGATCAAGGGAATAGCATCATCCTTTACCATTTTCCCATCAACAAAAGACATAGAAGAAGACGGGTCTGATAGACGTACATCATCAGGGATTCGCTTTTCACCGTTGTTCCATATAATCGATAACGGTTGATTGCTTATGGGTTTAGGTGCTGACTTGTGTGTTTCTGCCTTTGATTTTGCAGCCTCGGCTTCAGTTGGCTCAACGTCATTTGGTGACGTACTCTCATAAGATAATTCGCAAGCATTCAGCAGAATTGCAGATAGCAAAAGAATTGAAAGACGACCTAATCTCTGTTTGTTCACGTTGAATACCTTGTTGTTGAATACTGTTGTTGAATATTGTTGTTTTTATTTTGCAGCTATTATTTTCCCGGTGTTCTGGATGTATTAATAGTCTGTGTATTCTAAGTGTTACTCACTGAACTAGGTCTGAATTCGAGTATTTTGCTCTCTGAAAGCAAAGAAAGGATGTATGAAGGATGAAAACGAGAATAGGAATAAGGGAATGTATTATTCGTTTATGAATAATACACCCCCCTACTTTCAGGGCTTTTTTTACCAATAACTGATTGCGTCACGGTAAATATTTTCAAGATCAACGAGGTTACTTTCTCTCGGTGCATTTGCGATCGCACGCCCTTGACGAATAGAAGATTCAGCTAATCGTGTCACATCATTTTCAGTAAAACCAACGCCACTCAAACCGTTCGGAATATTCGTGCCACGCATCAATTCGATAATACGGTTGGCAACCACTTCACCCGCATCTGCTGTGCTCGCGCCGCGTTGGTCTGCTTGTAAAAATGTCGCTGCTTCAAGATGTCTTTCAGGTGTTGCTTCCGCGGTATATCTAAATGTGGCGGGTGCAGTCACGACAACGCTGATACCGTGTGGCACAAACGGAGATTTAACATCATAACCTTCGGTAGTGATGTCATGCATTAAGTGGGTCACACCATACGATAAGGCATGCGGCAAATGTGTTCCTGAATTACCAAAAGCCATGCCCGCCAACGCTGATCCCCACATGAGTTGATCTCTGGCTTCATGGTCACTCGCATCTGTAACACCACGTATTAGGTATTCACCCGCTATTTTTAACGCTTGTGTCGCCGCTAGATCACTCCAGGGGTTTGCTCCCTGAGTGAGTGGTCGAGCATTCGGGTTTTTAACCTTATCCCATTGCGTATAAGCTCTTGCGGTATAACATTCGAGTGCATGACTGAGTAAATCAAAGCCTGTGGATGCAACCGCTTTCGGTGTGAGAGACTCACAACAGGTCGGATCAATAACAGCCTGATCGGGCAACATATACGGGCTGGCAAACACAAATTTGGTGTTCAGCTCGCGAATTCGAATCACTGAAATCGAGGTACATTCAGAACCCGTACCCGCAGTTGTTGGGCAGGCAATATGCGGTAATAACGGCCCTGGTATCGGCTTACCTTCACCCACAGGTGGTGCAAAGTAATCACGTACTGGCGCAGGAAACTTCGCGCAAACCATTGCCGCTTTCGCCACATCAATAACCGAACCGCCACCGACCGAAATCACGCCATCAAAATCATGGCTAGTAAGGAATTTTGCCGCATCGTCAACGCACACATCATCCGGCTCGATAAGAATATCAGAGAAAACCTGGTAATCAATTCCCGCTTTTTTTAGTGAATTGGTAACCGTCTCTATATAAGGTCCCTCTTTCAAAAAATTATCAGTAAATAGTGCAACACTCGACATTTTTAGTGATTGAGCACGTTCACCGACTTCAGCCAGTGTGCCTCTGCCAAAGGTTACTTTTGGAATTGCGATAGTAAAACTATCTGCCCCATGATCGCAGGGTGCGAAATATTGACAAGCCATTTGAATCTCCCATTTTTTGTATTCAAAAGGATAGTTCTAAAACTCGAAGCTTGCCAAATTAATCGGTGTTTTTGATTTAATGATAACTATTATTGTCACCCCCCTACTTAGGAGCCTTTTTTATTCTATTCTTAAATTAAGATTAAAGAATTAACACATAGAGTTATCAAACATGAGAGGGAAAGCATGAACAAAGTTGCATTGATCACAGGTTCCAGTCGGGGTATTGGTGCGGCAACCGCTATTCGTTTGGCAAAGGATGGCTATGATATTTGCGTTAACTATCACAACGATGAAGCATCTGCGAACCTTGTTGTGGATGAGGTCCGAAAACACGGACGCTTAGCGATTGCTGTAAAAGCTGATGTTTCGATTGAAGCTGACGTGGCACATCTATTCGATATCATCGATCTGGAATTTGGAACACTACACACGCTGATCAATAACGCAGGAATCTTAATGCAGCAATGTCGAGTAGAAGAATTAGATGCAGATAGAATCAATAAAATCCTGACCACTAACGTCACCAGCTATTTCATTTGTTCCCGAGAAGCGATTAAACGTATGTCGCCAAAACATGGAGGGCAAGGCGGAACCATCGTCAACGTCTCTTCAGCGGCTGCGCGTTTAGGTTCTGGCGGTGAATATGTTGATTATGCAGCGTCAAAAGGGGCTATTGATTCTCTAACATTAGGTTTAGCAACTGAACTTGCAGAAGAGAACATTCGTGTAAATGGGGTTAGGCCTGGTGTAATTTATACCGATATACATAGCGATGGCGGTGAACCAGATCGCGTGGACAGGATAAAAAAGCATATTCCATTGAAACGTGGGGGCAAAGCAGAGGAAGTGGCGGCTGCTATCGCATGGTTAGTATCGGATGAGTCCAGCTATACAACGGGTACTTTTATTGAGGTAACTGGAGGTAGATAAAATGCGGATAGTGACTAAACGTTAACAGCAAGTGTTAACGTCTCATGCTTTTTAAAACGCATTCTTTGAGCACCTTTTTTAGGTGCCTTTAATAGGCACGAGTAATAGGCACGAGTTTCAAACATTTGTTTCTAGTATTGAGGTATAAACATCGAGGTATAAAAAGCGATGTCTAAAAGTCACACATACTAAACAGGCTCTAGAAAGAGCCTGTGAATTAACAATGATAGTATTTTTTATAGAAAATAAATTAAGATTGTTCCATTAATTTTTTGTGATTTTCTGTAATTTTTCCAACGATTTCTTGAAGTTTATTGATGTCTTCTTCAGAAATATTTTCATTGATATTGTCTGTTAACGTACCAAAGTTTTCACGTAAGGTGTTTCTAACCGCTTCCCCTTCGCTAGTTAGTTGCACATATACTGTACGTCTGTCTTTTGTTCCATGAGTACGCTTTACCAGTTCTTTCTTTTCCATTCTGGAAATAAGCGTAGAAACGGCAGAACTATCCAAATTCATCTTTTTTGATAATTCATTCATGGTCAGTTTTTCTTTGGTATCAAGAATTTCTAACACATAAACTTTTTGAGGAGTTACATCCATACCAAGGGTATCTTTGTAAAACCCGGTAATCTCTCGCCAGCCGTTATAAAAGTTAAAGCATATAAATTGATTTAGATCAAAGTTCATCATTGTTGTCTCTGTTATAGGTTTATAAAACAATTGTAGTTTAAAATACACATGCACGTTGCTTAGAAATTAATCACAAAACTTTTGTGTGCAAATTTTTTCTATTGGTATTCTAACACTATTTCACTATAAATATAAAAAACACTGAATGAGGAAGGGGAACATTAAAACTCTATTAAAATCAATGCGTTTGCCATTTTTAACGCTTACTTTCAGCAGTATTTTCCTTTCCTATTCGGCAGTCTATTACAACCGTTCATCCTTTCAAGTCATTGATTTGTTGCTGATTGCCCTCGGTGCAGTGTCAGCACATATCAGTGTAAATAGCTTTAACGAGTACTACGACTTCAAAAGTGGATTGGACGCACTCACTGAAAAAACCCGTTTCAGTGGTGGCAGTGGTGCATTAATTATTAACCCCAATTCATCTCGCAACGTTCTTTCTAGCGCTCTAGTGTTTTTAACCATAACCATATTGGTTGGTCTGTTTTTTATTATAAAGAACGGCCCGAGTATACTACCTTTTGGGCTTTTCGGCATTATAATAATAATAAGCTATACTAATTGGCTGAACCGTAGCCCCTTCTTTTGCTTAATTGCCCCTGGTTTAGCGTTCGGACCAATAATGATAATGGGCACTTATTTAGTGTTAACAAGCAGCCTTTCAATACACACCTTTTTTCTTTCATTGATTCCGTTTTTTCTGGTGAATAATCTGCTGCTATTAAATCAACTCCCCGATATTAAGGCAGATAAAACGGTAGGAAGACGTCACTTCCCTATTGTTTATGGCATTGAGAACAGCTTAAAGCTGTATGCAATCAATACTATGATTACGGGTCTAATCATTATTATGCTTGTGAGTCTGAAAGTTTTGCCTGCGCTGTCATTGATATCAATACTGCCTTTATTGGCGAGCATCAAAGTCTTTCGTGGACTTCATACTCATATTGAAGAAATCAGAACCCGGCAGTTTGCCAATATTGAACCTCTATTAGGGTTAAATGTTGGTATGACGCTTGTTACTCCCGTATTAATAGGTCTCACACTTTTGTTGTAACTAAAGAAAATAACTAAAGAATATAACTAAACAATATCGCTATAGAATGTAGTTAAAAGAATGATACAAAAAAACGGCCTATAAGTGGGGGGGGTGTAAAAAACCAATAAATAGAGTCATGAATATCCGCCAGAATGCATTCCAGACCATTGAACGTCAAAATTTACATCAAGAACAGCTTCAAACTTGATGTAAAACCGATAAGGACTGGATACAGATATCAGCATGATCCTTAAACGGAAACTCACCCTGCTGATCTACATAAAGTGTGAATGTTTGTGCATTTCTCCCTGCCAGTAAATCATGTAAATGATCTCCGACCATGACAGCATCCTGAGGTTTAGCTTGCCAGCCTGAAAGCAATTTATTGATTCCGTCTGGAGCAGGTTTCGGGTTAATACAATCTCGACTGAGTAAGTTTTCAACGTCAAAAAATTCGTACAACCCTGCTGCTTTTAATGTCACCTCAATATTGATTGCATTATTTCGGGTCAGCAAACCAAGCTTCGATCCCTTCTGCGATAGAGACTCTAATAAATCTGCCGCACCTTCTGCAGGTTTTGATTGATGGGCGATATCTAACTCTATCTGATTCAATTTAGTATGTAAGGCGTTGGCTTCTGCCGCAGGCAACTTATCCAGGGATTCTAAAATAGGCAAACCTTCCGGTAGCCCTAATTCTTCACGAATTGCATCAAAGTCATGCTGCGCTATGGTTAAGGTGCCGTCCATATCAAACACCCAGTAAGGTTTTTTCATGATTGCCTGATATGACGAACGTGACTTGTTTTGACCAGATGAAGATGAACCGTTTTGATAAGACATAAAAGGCCTGCTTTGATAATATGCCCCCTATATTACAGTTTCTTAAAGACGATGAGACCTTTTCCTACGAGTAAGCTCAGAAATTAGATAGCTGTCACACGAGAAACGCGTCATAACATGAAAATAAAAGGTTAAGTTGCATGAATGAAGAACAACGAAAAATACTGGAAAACGAATTTCGTAAAGATAAAATAAAAAAAGTACTGATAATATCAACCGGTATTATTGTGTTTATTGGCGCAGCCATTTTAATACTTTACGGTAAAGTGGGCCATTTATAATCATCAATACACGTATAAGCAGCAGAAAAAACAAATAACAGCACCATGGAAATTTTAGGCTCGGATATACCCTTAAAAGATAACTTATTATTTTCGTTAAAAAGATATCGCGTTTGGTGGGCAATACTCATAGTCACCATCATTTTTGATTATCTCACCACCTTGTATTTCGTGAGTAAATTAAGCTCAGATGCAGAAGCGAATAACGTAGTCGCATGGTTGATCGATAATCTTGGACTATACATCGGTGTTTTCATTGGTAAGTTTTTGCAATTAATCGCGGTAGTCCTGATCGTCTCACTGAGTAAAAAAGTAGGTAATTTATTTTTACTGATTATCATTGTCTTAAACTGCTGGGCAGTGGTTATGAATACCATCCCCAATTATTAAATTTCACTAAACAATCAATAAAATATAACCCTAAACAATAAAAGTTCAATTCGCTTCAGTGAAAAAAACCACTATATTAGGGGCCAATTAAAACCAACTAAAACACGGTAATATTTCAATTGAAAAATCTAGATCACTTATTTGAAAACAACTTGAAATGGGCAAACTCTATCAAGAGAAAAGACCCTGAATTTTTCTCTTCCCTATCTAAGCAACAAGCACCGGAAATTCTTTGGATAGGTTGTTCAGACAGTCGTGTTCCGGCGAATGAGATTATCAATCTTCCTCCCGGAGAAGTTTTTGTTCATCGAAATATTGCCAATGTCGTGGTACATACTGATTTGAATTGTTTATCAGTCATCCAGTTCGCTGTTGATGTACTCAAGGTAAAGCATATTATTGTGGTGGGCCATTATGGCTGTGGTGGAATTAAAGCAGCGATGGATGATGAGAGCTATGGTCTGATTGATAACTGGTTACGTCATATTGAAGACGTGCAGCGATTTCATGAAGGTGAACTAGATCATCTGGATGAGCATGAAAAAGTAGATCGTCTTTGTGAATTAAATGTCATTGAGCAAGTAAAGAATGTATCGAACACCACCATTGTTAAAAGAGCATGGAAAAATGGTGCTGATTTAACGGTTCACGGTTGGGTTTATGGTATCGAAGACGGTATCGTCAAAGATTTAGACACATCTATTTCTGCCACTGAGGATGCTAAGTAACAGCCATTATGGACAACCCGGAACAATTAATAGCGTTCTTCGGCTGGTGCTCAGTGATCAATATGGGTCTTTTGGTTTTTTCCACGATATTACTTATCGTTCTAAAAGACCCTATTAGCACTATACACAGTCGTCTTCTGGGTATGGATAAAGAGAAGCTTCAAGGCTTGTATATGCATTACCTCGCCTATTATAAAATTGCGATAATCATGCTAAATATAACACCCTACTTTGCCTTGAAATTAATCACATAATATTTATTTAGCAGAGAATTAGAAAGAACTAGAAACAACTAGAAACAGTTAAAGAGAACGAAATATGATTATCCCCTTTGATACATTACTACTTTTCTTTCTCACAACATTTGTTGTCGTACTCTCCCCCGGGCCGGCAGCCATTGCCGTTACTGCCGAAGCGGCATCCAATGGCTTCAAACGTTCACTGTTTGTAATTCTTGGCATTGCCGCAGCCAATATCGTCTATTTTGTGTTATCCGCTACAGGTATCGCGGCCCTGATAGTTGCCTCCAGCACTTTATTTTCAGTGATTAAATGGATCGGTGTAGCGTATTTGTTATATCTAGGTCTCAGCGCATTACTAAGTCGTTCAGGGCCACTTTCTATCAAGCCAGAAGAAAAACAGGTAGGACGTCATCACCGAGTATTTTTTCGGGGATTTATCATTGAGTTCTCAAACCCTAAAGCACTGCTTTATTTCTCGGCATTGCTTCCGCAGTTTATCAATATTGAGCAAGCCATCATTCCTCAACTACTGATTTTATGTGCAATCACATTCCTCCTGGATATAGTCTGTTATAGCCTTTACGCCTATCTGGGATGGAAATCCATGAGTGTTGGCCTGAAACCGCTAGCGATAAAAATCATCAACAAATCAGCCGGAGCCATGCTTATATTTGCCGGTTTAAAAATGGCTAGCGTGGAACGATAATAGTTTTACTTTAACTTTAGATGTAGATGTAGATGTAGATGTATATCTAAAGCCTCTCCCCAATACTATATAACGTTTTTAAGGAGTTATTATGAGCACCAGCAAAGCAATAGAACAACAGATACAGGAATTTCTAGCGAGTCATAATCAATGGCAGATCAAAGAACAGAAACTCCACCGTGAATTTGTTTTTAAAAACTTCATTCAGGCTTTTGGGTTTATGACTCAGGCAGCCATTATTGCCGAGCGAGATAACCATCACCCAGAATGGTTTAATGTGTACAAAACAGTGAAAGTAGATTTAACGACCCATGATGCTGGCGGCATTACTGAAAAAGATTTTGCACTGGCTAAAGCGATGGACGATATCGCAGCTTCAATATAGATAAAATCTTAACTTACGGGATACACCAGCAAAATGTCGATGCACGAAATTGAAGGGTTGGTCGAAGACAGTATTATTCTGCTGAATCAATCTAAGAAAAAACAACAAGCAAAACGCGAACTCATCTATAACCTTTATCGATTTCAAGCATTATTCGATACGGGATTCACCCACTTTAGAGTCAAAGAGATTTTGATCGAAACCGGCTATTTGTATCAAATCCCCTTAAAAGATTACCCACCCTTTAAAGAGAAACCAGAACAACTTGTCGATATTGAGAAAACTTTAGAGCAACAAAGAGGCACATGGGTTGATCAGTATTACGCCGAAAAAGACAGTGTTTCTGGTGCACCAATACTGTATTTTGATTACGGGTCAGAGCTTTGGGATCAACTGGTAAAAAACAAAACACTGACTGATTCAGCAACGCCCCCCAGTCGATTAAGCATCACTCAACTTGCCTATATTATTATGCAGGAAGCGGCAGAACAGAAAAACAAAGTTCTGACCCTTCAATGGTATGTAATGACATCGAATTGTTTCGCTGAAGAATATATTGATGAAAACGCGTATAAAGATTTTCCCGCTTTTATAACCGATTCAAACGTCATTGAAAGCAAGGCTTTAGCCATTGATGCAGGCATAAAAACCTATAAAGAAAGAGATGGTTATTTAACTTTACAGCAATGGGATGACGTCAAAGACAATATCCAGCCGGATAAGCTAGATACCTTATTCATCCTTCGTTTCTGGCTGGACTTTGAAACCAGTAATGATGATTTGCTCAGTGCGTATAACATCGAATCAGCCAAGCTTAAACAGCTTAATAAAGATGGAAACAAGCAAAAGAAAATAAACCTGATAGCAGATGAATTGAACAAGGTCCTAACCAAGGAAAATGGCTGGACGCACGAACGCCTTAGTGACACAGAACATGCCGTGGAATGGCTCTGGTACGCAGATAACAAAGAATATGACGAAAAGACGGATGACCTCAATGATGACTTTTATCGCCAGTCTATCAAAGTAAAGTTTGAGCGAGAAGACCAAGCGATACATTGCGATTTAGGCTTACAACATGGGAAAATTCTACGCTGGCAAAAACAAAAACCCAATACACATCCTGCATTTTGGCATTTTTATACCAACCTCATGATTAACTCTGATGAGGTAATGGATCAAAGCATCGCTAAATATAAAAACCGATTAGATGTATTGGGCTTGTGGAAATTCCGCTTAAGCCAATCGAATAAAAAACTCACTGAGTCGATCCACGCCTTTACCGATTATTTACTGTTGGAAGGTGAAAAGATTTTTCAGACCAACCTCACCGAATTTAATCAAAACCTATTCAATCGTGATAGCGACAAGCTCATGTACATTATGGAATATGGTGAGAATGACTCTGGAATCATTCCTGATTATGTCATATTCAATTCAGGGATAATGATCCCGTTAACCTTTCTATTCAATGCCATCGATCAGGTACCCGAAGGTTCTGATATAAGTAACAATAAAATGGTTAAAAAGCATTATCAACAGTACAAGAATTCCTATGATGAACTCCACCCCAAAGGTGCCAGCAAAATCTATTTAGAACCATTGCAGTCATTTAAAGACCTTACGCAAAACGGCATGCCATTGATGATTCATTTTTATTTTATTAACTATTTTAAAGATCACATGAGTAAACCAACTTAATTAATCGCGGTCTAAAACGCATGATTGTTGACTTAAGTCTTATACATTTTTGAACATTGAAACTATAGTAAAGTCATAGAGATAAGTAATTTAGTCGTTTTAAATTCAGTGGGAGGATTACAAAATGGACAGCATAGAACTACAAGACAAACTTCAAAAAGCATACAAGAGCATGCTAAAACATGTTGAAGAGCTCGTTAATGAAGAAAAAAAACCTTTAAAAGAAGCTTTTCAGGAAGCCGAAGAAAAAATCAGCGAATGGAGTGAGTTAAGCCGCGAAGAAGTCGATAAAGTCAGCGACGAATTAAAAAACAATCTCAGTGAATGGGGTGATGCTTCTAATCGTCTTAATCAAAGTCTTAAAGAAACCTTCGCCTTTGATAAAGCCTATCTGGTTGAGAATATCTGGAATTCATTATCAAAAGTTGCGGATAAAACCATTGTAGACTTTAACGAGTTTACTGAAGACTTACAAAAGCACATGGCAACCGATGCCAGTAAATTTTCTGAACAGCAACAAATCTGGTTTAACGACGCCATGCAATGGCAAGGTGATTATGAAAAAGCCTTAAAACAACTGGATGAGTTAAGAGCTGGTGTAAGAAAGCAAATTACCAGAACCAACCGTTACAGCAAAAATGTAAGTAAAGACCTGGGCGATCAGGACGAGCATGATTTACTAGCTCAAATGAATCAGGAAATCACCGCTTCAGTGGATGAGTTATACCAAAAACTAATTGGAGATAAGTCATGATTAAAGAGATTCCCCTAAACGAACCCCATATTTATGCTTTTCAAATTAGTGGCAAACTGGTCGAGGAAGATTATTCAGTTTTTCGCCCTAAACTAGAGCGAATCCTAAAAAAAGAAAGCCCGCTGTCTTTACTCATCAAGGTTGAGGATTTTGAAGGCTGGTCAGCGAAAGCTGCGTGGGAAGATTTGAAGATTGGACTGAATCACGGAGAAGACTTCCTGCGAATCGCATTTGTCGGAGAAAGCCTCTGGGAAAAAGTCATGATCGAACTCGGTAATCTATTTATGAAGGCCGAAGTTCACTTTTTTGATAATGATTCAGATGCAATCAACTGGCTCAAAGAAGTCGATAACAAAGCCGAGGAAAATGAATACGTGGGATACCGACACATTTTAGTCGCGACTGATTTTTCTAAATACGCTGATATCGCGCTGAAAAAAGCGCTTGAACTGGCCAAGCCTTTTTCCGCAAAAGTATCTTTGGTGCATGCGGCTGAAACACTTTCTGCGGAGCTTTACCCCAGCATTGGCGAGTTGGCTGTACCGGTGTTAATCAATAACCCGGAACAAGAAGAAAAGCACATAGCCAACATCGAGAAACAATTAACAGAACACATCGAAAAACTCGGTTTTGCTGATAAAAATATTGATGTGCATGTTTTATCCGGTCATCGCGTCGACGAAATTGTAGAGTACGCGGGTAAAAATAATGTAGATTTAATCGTGATGGGTTCTCACGGACGTCGCGGTTTAGCGCGTTTGGTAGGATCATCAACCAATGGTGTGATTAATCATGCGCCTTGTGATGTATTAACCGTAGTCTAATAACCCGTTATACGATTTATAAAAGCCCCCCCCCCTACTTTAGTGGCCTTTTTTGGTATGTTTTGTCAGCTAAAAGCCATTGCCATAAGATCAAAATCTGGTGATTGCTCTCCTGCCTCCCATATAAAAAAGTGCCTATAAGTAGGGGGGTGGCTTTTTCAATTTTATCTGGGTTCTACTTAGGTTTGTTGCGGCTTATTTCTGTTTCTTCTCGCGCATCATCACGCTAACTTCCCTGATTCTCTCTGCCGGTCTGCCTAACTGAATAATTAAGTATTCAATTAAGTCTTCAGGGTAATTTTGTTTGATTAAGGCTTCTGTCATGCAGCTTAGCCACATATCACGCTCCAGCTCATCGATGGCTAAATGACTATGCGCACCAGGAATACTCATTGGACCGTATTTTTTCGAGTACTCACTCTTGCCGCCCATCCAGCCAGTTAAAAACACCAACAACTTATCGGTGGTTACGTCTAAATCTTTCGGGTGCATATCACGGATTTTTTTATAATCTGGAGACTCATGCATGATTTTATAAAAGTCATTAACCAGAGCCGTTAAACCCTTCTCGCCACCAACTGCATTATAGGTTGCAGCACCTTCACCATAGTTTGCCATTTGAATTGTCTATTTAAGTTATCTGTTTTGATCGTTAAGTTCTTTTTGATCGTTAAGTGCTGAGAATTGTAAACGATTAGCAGCCAATGCATGAAATTTTCACACAAAAAAAGGCAGTCATTACGACTGCCTTTTTCACCGTCTTTAGTGAATTGAGTTAAACCTCAGTTAAACCTGAATAAAACGTAAGTAAAAACAAAAGTTAAACTCAATGTTGCTAATTAAGCAGCTTGCCCTTTAGATGCTTCGTTGAGGTAACTTTCAGAAGCATTATTGGCTGGGTTACTATTAGCTGGTGCATTGTTTTCAACAACTTTATTCTCGACAACCTTGTTTTCGAGAGTACTGTTGTTTTGATTAGCGACCTTATCTTCAACCGAAAGGGTATCGCCAGCGTTACTGTTAATCGCAATCTTCTTTGGCTTCATGGCCTCTGGAATTTCGCGTAACAGATGAATCGTCAACAGCCCTTTATCGAGCGATGCACCACTGACTTCTACATAATCAGCAAGGTTAAACTTACGCTCGAATGAACGGTTAGCGATGCCTTGATGCAGGTAATTTGCCTTTTCATTTTTGGTTTCTTTTTTGCCTTTTACGGTCAATACACCTTTCTCAGTCTGGATATCAATTTCCGAATCATCAAAACCTGCTAGGGCAAGTGTGATTGCATATTGACTCTCTCCAACGACCTCGATGTTGTAAGGTGGATAACCAGCTGATTGCTCTGAACGCATTGCAGAATCAATCAAAGACCCTAAACGGTCGAAACCTACACTACTGCGGTAAAATGGGGTTAAATCTATAGTATTCATTTTTTATTCTCCTAAGAAGCAATAAATTAATTAATAAAGTTATAAGTCATAATCGGCTAGCGACTTATGTCTTACACTTACAATAGTGTGGTTCTTTAAATACTTTTCAAGAGAATTTTATACATTTATTTATCAGTAACTTAGGTGATTTTTACGATTTTTTTAACAATCTATAATCAACGAAAAAGTAGGTAAACAATGAAGATTTCGGAACAAATAAAACAAAACTCACTCGCTATCATTAGCCTGTTGGTCGCTTTTTCTGCGTTGGGATACAACACCTGGAGAAATGAGAAAAGTGAGTCTAATAGAAACATCCGTACCGCAGGTTTTGAGATAATCATTCACGTGGGTGAATTGCAGAAAATAGCCTATTTATCGCACTTCGAAAAAGATAATTATCAGGGAAGCCCCAGAGGCGGCTGGACCGAAGTATTGTTGATTAAAGATTTGAGTCATTTGATGTCTGACATCACTTTAGAAAAATCAGAAAAATTAGTCACTACCTGGGGTGAAAACTGGCAAAAACTCGGTAAAGATAATGAATTCAGTGTGGCTGAAATAGATGGCGCTCTGCATGAATTACGAACAACTGTATTAGAAAATATGAAGCAACTTGATTAGTTGCTGAAAAAAAACGGTCCATAAGTAGGGGGGTGCCTTTAGAATAAAATGAGGACGTTCTAAAATGAGGACGCCCTGAAGCGCCCTCACCTGAGATTTTAACAATAAGCTAAAACTATCTTCCGCCTACCGTTCCATCTCTACGGTAATCACCACCACCGACTAAAGTAGTACGATAATGATTTCTCCAGTGTCTTTTGGAGTAATCGTGTTTTCCACGATTTTTAGAAGCACCTTTAGCTGACACTTTGGCTGAAACATTATCTGTCAACGTATCTTCTGGCAACTCTTCTGTTTCTACCAGTTCATCCACTTCATCGATCACTTCCTGCATCACCTCATCGTAAACTTCCTCTTCCTCTTCATCACCATAGTTATTGTGATGATGTCCGTGACCTCTAGACTTTCTTACGACCTGAATGATCGATAGTCCACTGGTTTGGGCAATGACACCCACAGAGCGATCTTCCAGAGGCACACCTGGATCACTATGCCCTAATTCTTTCAGTGATAGGGCAAGTGCCTCGGCATCATAATCCAGCGTTACATCAACAATAGGTATTTCTACATCCGTTCGACCATTACGATTCATATAGTGCGGAACGTTAATCGCTTCCTGAGGATCAAGTCCAAAATCAATGATATTCATGATTGATTGTGCGGTATAACCAATAATTCTTGATCCACCCGGTGATCCAGTCACGATTTCTAATCGACCATCTTCATCAAACACGATGGTAGGTGACATGGAACTACGAGGACGTTTATTCGCTTCGACGCGATTAGCTATCGGAACACCTTCGCTATCTTCTGCGGAAAATGAGAAGTCTGTTAACTCATTATTTAATAAGAATCCATGCACCATCACGCCATTACCGAAGGAACTCTCGATAGTGGTCGTCATTGATAAGGCATTTCCCCATTGATCCACAATAGAAACATGACTGGTACCGCTATTTTTTGCGGTCACATCAGCGGCTGCTAATTCGATAACCCCGGGAGGTACACCCGGAGATGCCGTGCCCATATCCATCTCAGGATCAATCAGCGCTGCGCGTGTTGCCAGGTAATCTTTATTTAACATGCCATCGACAGGGACTTCGACAAAATCGCTATCAGCCACATATTTTCCGCGATCGGCAAAGGCTAATCTGCCTGCCTGCGTAAACAGATGGACGTTTTCAACTGCCAATGGATCTCCAGAGACATCGAAGTTTTCTAAAATACCGAGGATTTGTCCAACAGCAAGCGCACCTGAAGAAGGTGGGCCCATGCCACACACATTATGACCACGATAATCGAGGCAGACTGGCTCACGTTCAACCACATTGTAGTTAGCAAGATCTTCAACCGTCATATCACCTGCAATGGCTAAATCACCTTGTGTCGCTGCCGCAATGGCTTCAGCGATATCGCCAGAATAGAATCCATCTGCGCCTTTTTTACGCAATTTTTTGAGCGTATCGGCGTAAGGTTGATTGAACATCATGGTTCCCTCAGCTTTTGCCGTACAATCAGCATTTGCAAAATATTCGAAAGCGGTGGGGTCACGGAAATAAAGTCGATCATCACACGCTGCATTTCGGCTTAGCAGACCTTGAACCTGTTCACTGGTTCGTCCCGTCAATGGGTAACCTTTTTGTGCCAGTTTTATCGCTGGTTTAAAGAGTTTTCGCCATGGTAAACGACCATACTTATCATGCACGTATTCCATCATTCTGGGAGTACCTGGCACACCTACGGACAAACCACTTTGCCAGGCTTCAACAAAACCTAGCCCTGCAAAACGATCGCCAGTGGCTGATGCGGGTGCTTTTTCTCTGGCATCGAAGGTGGTTAATTTGCCTTTTCGGGCATCGTAATAAACCACAAAAGCTCCGCCACCCAAACCACTCGACTGTGGTTCAACCAAACCAAGTACGGTTTGCACCGCGACCATGGCATCGGCAGCCGTACCTCCATTCCTCAGTATTTTTTCACCCGCAGCTGTCGCAAGCGGGTTTGTCGTAACCACCATTTCTTTTTTAGTGGTGACAGCTTCGGGGAGGTCTGCAAAGGCAGGAGGAGAAGAGAGTAATAAGGAGAATAAAGCAGAAAATAACAAGGTATAAAAGGAGAAAACAAAAAATTTAAATCTTGTACGAATTATCATAGTGTATCCCTCACATTGAACCCGAAATAGAATAATCTCGGGTAACGGGGTTAGACCACAAAAACATAAATAAGTTTATATGGGCAACAGTAATTCTAATGTGCTTTTAGCGCGTAATTTTCAGCCTTTTATTACAAAGCGTTTTTAAGGTTTTGTTCTTGCTTAAAAACTAAACAGAAGAAATTAATAGCCACCCCCCTACTTTGAGGCGTTTTTTTTTCATATTTTTTTAAACATTTTTAACATTCGTACAATAAATTGTTAATCATAGTCTTTGCTTGAGAGGCATAAGCGCCGCCAAATAAGTTGAAATGGTTGAGAATATGATAGAGGTTATATAATGTTTTACGCGTCGAATAGCCCTCATCTACTGGATAGCAATCCTTATAGGCGGAATAGAATTGTGCGCTGAATCCACCAAATAATTCAGTCATTGCCAAATCCGCTTCGCGATCCCCGTAATACACAGCAGGGTCGAAAATAACAGGATTCCCCATGTCATCCTGTGACTGATTGCCTCCCCATAAATCGCCGTGTAACAAAGATGCTTGTGGCTCATAAGTGTCGAAGAAAACGCCTAGGCTCTCCGTTAAACGCACGCCAGACTCGTAATCGTTTTTAGAAAACCCTTTGTTTCTGGCTAGTTCTAGCTGTGGGAGTAAACGCTGGCTTTTCCAGAACTCAATCCATGAGGAATACTGTTTATTTGGCTGTGGAGTGGTGCCGATATAATTATCCCTAAACCAACCAAATTCAGGCATAACATGTCGATGCATCTGCGCTAATTGTTCGCCAGTCCTGGCATTCGCGCTGACAGAAGATAGTTCAATATATTCCATCACCAGGTAAGCACTTTGTTGTGTCTTTCCATGGCAATACACTTCTGGAACTCTAATCGTTTTGCTGGATTGAATCTCTGCCAGACCATCGGCTTCGGCGGCAAACATCTCTAGATATGTGGGATGGTTTTCTTTGAGTAACCAGTCACTCCCGTTGCTATCAGTGAGTCTGGATATCTGGTTGATACAGCCGCCACCGATGGATTCTGACCTTACAAACTCAACGTCTCTATCTACGACAGAACTTAGTTGCTGCGCTATTTCTGTAAAGTATGGTGTGTTGTTAGATATCATCATTGGGTTGAGAATATCATGATTGAAAAAGTATCTGTTAATAGGGAGGTGGCTTTAATCTTTGCCTCTGATCTTTCTCTATCAAACCAAAATACTAACAATTCTATTAAATGCTAATTATATAAAAAATCAATTAATCACTAAAAACCAGATCACTCCAGATACTGATGCATTAACTCGGGTTTAGCACAATGCACCTGAGACATGACTTGCTCCAACTCATCTCTTAATAAATCGATGGTATGTTCTGCGCCCTGCTCTCCATGCGCTGCAACGCCATATAAAAAAGCTCTTCCGGCAAATACCGCTTCAGCACCAAGTGCTAAATATCTGGCGATATCTACCCCGGTTTCCACACCACTATCTGCCATCACAGTTAGATCAGCGCCCACAGCATCGATAATTTCTTCTAAGGTTTCTGCTGGCGGTAAAGAGGCATCCAACTGACGACCACCGTGATTTGAAACGATAATGCCATCAGCACCAATTTCTTTTACCGTGAGTGCATCATCGACATGGCTAATGCCTTTGACGATTAAATTACCCTGCCATTTATCCCGAAGGTTTCTTAAGCTACTTTCATCAACGACATCGCGCAGGGTGACACGAATAAACGTGGCAATGTCTTCAATATTTTTGGCATCTTTAATGTAGGGTCGAAGCGTGGCGAATTGCGGTAAACCAGCTCTTACCGTGGCCAATGACCAAAATGGTCGAATGGTACTTTCAAACACACTTTTCACAGTGATTTTAGGCGGTACTGCCAAACCACTTTTAATCGCACTGATGCGACGACTAGGTGTTGGCACATCAACCGTGACGACTAGATTCTGACAACCAACGTCAAGCAATCGCTTGAGCATATCATCGAGGATTTCTTCATCTGCAGGTGGGTATAATTGAAACCAGAAATTATCTTCTGCGTTCTTCGCTGCATCTTCAATTGAGATTGTAGAAACCGTGCTAAGAACAAATGGAATATTGGCTTTGAGCGCTGCTCGCGCATGCATTGCTGAGGCATCCGGCCAGACCAAACCTGACAAACCTAAGGGTGCAATCCCGAAGGGTGAGGCATACTGTTTGCCAAATAACGTCGTACCTAATTCCGGTGTTTGGTATTTCTGTAAATACTCGGGTCTAAGGAAAATATCATCTAATGCTGTTCTGTTATTGCTTAAGGCTAGCTCACTGTTACAGCCACCTTCAATATAATCGAATGCAAATTTGGGGATACGCCGCTTCGCTCTTTTTTTAAGATCAGCAACACAGGCAGATTTTCTGATTAGTGCTTGTACCATTTGTCTCTAACAGCCTCTTTTATTTTAAGAACTTGGCATTTGAATAATACTTTCTGACTATGCAGCCACCCTTCCCCAGTTTAGTATACGCTCGAACGAGTTTCTCATTTTTACCATGAAAAACTCATTCGAAGTATCACTCTGTATTTGGGGACGTTCTATTTTTACCGTTAAGTTTAACGTTATGTTTAACGAATAGACTTCATAAAACGGTCTTTAATCTCAATGGCTTTCATGGGGATTTCACCACCGACTTTATCATTACCCGCATTGATCATGTAATGTAAGAAACGTGTTTTATCTTTCATCGCTTGTGCCATTTCATCGACATCATCCGTCATCACGCTAGATTCGATACCCATAGAACGAACCACGGCAGATAAATTATAACCCTGCGAACTCAATGTTGGTTGATTACCGGTCGACCCCCAACTGCCATTATCCAGACAAATAATTGTAAGATTCGATGGGTTATACGCCACCAGATCAAACAGTTGATTCGGGTTAAAGAAGAACGAACCATCGCCATCGATAACGTAGACGTGTTTACCTTCAATTGATTTTGCCAACCCGATGCCCACTTCAGTGGCAGAACCTAATGCACCCAACATATAGAAATTGTTATCTCTGTCTTTCGTGTTGTAAACCTCTTTTGAGGGGAAACCGATTTGGGACAGTACGATGTCATTATCATCAACCACTTCCATAATCTGCTCTATCGCACCGATTCGGTTTACCGAAGGAGATCCGTCGTACGCTGGTGCTTCAACCTGAATCGCATTGATTTTAGGCTCACCAAACTGATGGTAATCCGGCAGGTTTTCTTCCCATAATTCAGGAGAGAGTAGATATACTTTTACTTTGTTCTCGCTAAAACAAGTCGCAACGTCCTCATTTAAACCGACAAGATCATCGGCAGTTGCGAGAATTTTATATTCAACGTCGATTGCTGTGAGCAAGTCTTCTACCTTATCACCAAAAATAATCTGTGCTTCGATAGGCTCTTTGTAATGCCCACGCCACGAAACAAAAATAGGCAATGCGGTTTGATACAGTTTTTGCATGGTATACAGGTCTGTGACCAGATTGCCCAAACCGGTATTTTGAATCATCATTGCAGTGCGCTTATCCGCCAGACTACGACCAAAACATAAACCCAAGCCTGCTGATTCTTTGGTGATATCCCAAACATCAAACTCATCTGGCTTGTATTTCATAACATTATTTAATTTATTACAGGGCAAATATGCAACAGTATCTACTGAGTTATGTGATAAAGCTGCCCAGATTTTTTGAGGGTTGTTCATAGTAAATCCTTAATCATTTTCTTCTTAAACAAGGTAGTTCTAATTTCGCGATCTAAAATTACTCGATCACTAATTAATGAGATGATCAGGTTGCAGTACGATTTTGGCTGCAGCAACTCGCCCGTTATGTAAATCATCAAATGCTTGTCCGCCTGCAGACATCGGACGCACATCAATCCAATTTAAATTTCCTAGTCTTTCTTGATAAAGCATGTCGATTGACGCTTTCATATCCGCCGTGGTGTAACAGTAATTACCTAACACTGTAACTTCTTGAAGTGTAATTTTGCGGCTATCAAAACCACCTTTACTGTCTTGCAATCCGACGTGTGAAATGATGCCACCTG
Source organism: Cocleimonas flava (assembly GCF_004339015.1). Taxonomy (GTDB): domain Bacteria; phylum Pseudomonadota; class Gammaproteobacteria; order Thiotrichales; family Thiotrichaceae; genus Cocleimonas; species Cocleimonas flava. Next base: position 820,362 of record NZ_SMFQ01000004.1, read on the forward strand.
GTCTTACGGCTTCGCATGACACATTGCGGGTAATGCCAGAACCAACGCAGTCTAAAACCACATCGTAATCTCCCGAATGCGGTGGTTGCTCTTTGATTGGGTCATAGGTTGTCGCGCAATGTTGTTCGTCTATACTTGCGCGTCTTAATGCATTGGTTTCTCCAAGGTCTATTTGTGACGCGCCTTTCGCTTTCAGCACCAGTGCCGCCAACAAACCGATAGCACCGCCACCTAAAACCAGACACTTCATTTCTGACAACGGTCTATAAGCAATTCTTTCAACTAAAGCTATCGCGTGTAATGCGGTAGCGGTTGGCTCTGTAATTGACGCACTGATAGGGCTCATATCATCAGGGATTTCCAATAAGTTGCGCTCTTCAATCGCGACTTGATCAGCGAATGCGCCTTGCAGGTACATGCCAATTAATTCCCGTTTGGTACAAAGATTACTGCGTCCACTCAAACAGTCATGACAAACCCCACAGGTCATCAATGGATTGATAACCATGCGCTTACCTGCGTGTTTACCATCTATAACTGTGCCACAGACTTCGTGACCTAAAATCAATGGAGGAACTCGGCGTTCATCATGCCCATGATACGCATGCATATCAGAACCGCATATTGCTGCAGCAGACACATTCATCACAACATCGCCTACTCTTGGGCTCGGTTGTGGTTCGTCACGGTAAGTGATTTCTTGCGTATCTGTGTAAACGAGTGCTTTCATCTTATCCTCCTGTTTTTAGTTAAATCTCTCTGATATTTCTCTTATTTTTTTCTGATTTTTTCCTGCGTTATGCATTATTCCTTCGTTGTAAAAGAATCGGTGCATACTTGTTTTAAGCTAATGGCACCCCCCTACTTTGAGCAGGTTTTTTGGGGGATACCCAGAAGGTGTAAAAGCCTTACTTGGCAGTAAACCCGCCATCGATATAAAGCGTTTGTCCTGTCACATAATCAGACGCGTGACTCGCTAAAAACACACAGGGGCCATCAAGATCTTCGAGATTGCCATTACGGCCAATAGCGGTTTGTTGTGCCAGTTTATCGGCTAGCTCAGACTGCTCAAAAACCGGAGCCGTCAATTCAGTGGGGAAAAAACCGGGGGCAATCGCATTACACCCTATTCCATCTTTTGACCAGGCCTCGGCCATTGCACGCGTTAACTGACTGATACCGCCTTTCGATGCGCCGTAAGCGATTCCGTTTGCAAATGCTCGCTCGGATTGCAATGAGGCGACATTGATAATCTTGCCCCAGCCACGCTCTCGCATATTTGGGACTAATTTTTGTGCCAACATGAAAGGCACTTTCAAATTCAATGTGAGCGTTTGATCCCAACTTTCTGAAGTTACATCATCTGCATGCTGACGCAGGTTTACACCAGCGGTATTACACAGAATATCGACGCGACCGAAAAAATTAAGACTTGCACCAACGATAATATCCCACTGACCTTCATCAGATAGATCTGCGGCTAAATACTCCGCTTTTGCGCCGCTATCACGAATTTCTTTGGCTAGTTCTTTCAGGCGATCTTCACGACGCCCAATCAAAACCACACTGGCACCCGCAGCGGTTAAAGCTCTCGCTTGCTGCGCACCGATTCCGGAAGTAGCACCCGTTATGAGTGCTACCTTACCGCTAAGATCAAGCTTCAACGCCATGTCCCGGAATCTCTAGTAGGAATTCTTCTTCAGGGAAGTATTTAGCGAGACGATCATCACCTGAACGGGCATGACCTTCCATACCTTCAAGACGCGATATTCTTGCCGCTGCCGCACCTACTTCACGATTTGCTTCGCGAGTCATGCGTTGTGTCGTCACAGTTTTAACGAATTTGCTGGCAGATAAGCCACCCGTGTAACGGCCTGCACCTTTAGTAGGTAGGATATGATTAGTACCAGAACATTTATCTCCGTAGGTAACCGTTGTTTCTTCACCAACAAATAGTGAGCCATAGTTACGAAGACGCTGAACCCACCAATCTAGATTTTCTGCCTGAACTTCTAAATGCTCAGCTGCGTACTGATCACTGATTACCGCCATTTCTTCATCGGTATCACAAAGAATGACTTCGCCGTAATCTCGCCACGCTGCTGTTGCAGCATTGCGTGCAGTTTCTGGTAATTTAGCGATAACACCTGGCATCATCTCGATCACTTTATCTGCTAGCGCTTTGTCTGTTGTAAATAACCATGCTGGTGAATCAAAACCATGCTCTGCCTGACCAGCAAGATCCGAACACACAAGAACCGGATCAGCCGTATGATCAGCGATGATGGCGATTTCCGTTGGCCCTGCAAATAAATCAATACCTACTCTGCCGTATAACATACGTTTTGCTTCAGCAACAAAGCGGTTACCAGGACCAACCAGAATATCGGCTGGCTTACCGGTGAATAAACCAAAGGCCATTGCTGCGATACCTTGAACACCACCAAGTGCCAGGATTGTATCTGCGCCGCAGTAGTTGGCAGTGTATAAAATCGCATCATTAATTCCATGGCCAGGTTTAGGTGGAGAACATGCGATAACGTGATCAACACCCGCTGCCTTAGCAGTACCCACAGACATAATCGCCGATGCAACGTGAGCATAACGTCCACCGGGAACATAACAACCAGCCGCTTGCATTGGTATTTGGCGTTGACCCGCCCATAAGCCCGGAGACAATTCCGTTTCAAAATCGATGAGTGCTTCGCGTTGCTTTACGGCAAAACCATAAACACGGTCGTAAGCAAATTTTATATCGTCTTTAACTTGTTGAGATAAACGCCCTTCAGCAGCTTCGATTTCTTCTGGTGTAACGACGATATTTCCTTCGTAACCATCTAACTGTTTTGCATATTCAGCACAGCGTTCTTCGCCACCTGCTTCAATTTCTTTAAGCATTTTTGAAACGATTTCACGTGTATCGTCTTCTAATGTTGTCGCGTTCATTTCCGCTTTTTTGATATAGGTAACAGCCATTTGTGTTCTCCAGAATAATTTAATGTAAGCGCTTACATATTAGTAATCGAAATGATTCTTGTCAATTTATTACGCGATAAAATTACAATTAATTTGTCACAAAAAAGTTAAGCTATTGAAAACAGGTACTATTAAATTAGACCTGTAGGTAATTTATTTTTTCGCTGTTACACTTGAACCCCATATGCAAAAGAAAAAACCGACCCTACAAGATGTTGCCACTAAAGCTAATGTGTCTACTGCGACTGTTTCACGTTGCCTGAATGCCCCCGATAAGGTTCGCACTGAAGTCCAACAGAAAATTAATCAGGCGATTGATGAATTAGGATATGTGCCTGACGGCGCGGCTAGAGCGCTTGCATCTCGACGTACAAATACGGTAGGGGTAATCGTTCCTACGATTGATAACAGTATCTTCTCTAAAGCCCTTCAATATTTACAAACAGGTTTAAACAAAGCCAACTACACCCTGCTGTTAACCAACAATAGCTTTTCTGAAGAAATAGAATTACGCGAAGTACAAACGTTATTATCCAGAGGCATTGATGGGATAGTGATGGTAGGTGCTCAACATCATCCCGAAATTTACAAGGCCATCAATCGTTATCAGATCCCTATTGTTAATCTGTGGATTTATGATCCTGATTCAGAATACAGCTGTATTGGTTTTGATCATATTAAGGCGGGCAAACAAATCACTACACATTTGCTTGAATTAGGTCATGAAAGTTTTGGTGTCATTTCTGGTACCCGAGAAAACAATGACCGTGCGGAAGAAAGATTTAAAGGACTGAAACAACAACTGGATGAAGCCGGAATTACACTAGAGGACGACCGAGTAATTGACTGTCGCTTCAGCGTAGAAAATGGTAGCAAATCTTTCCATAAATTACTGGATAGGCACCCGGATATTACCGCGGTCATTTGCGGTAATGATGTTCTCGCGATTGGTGCATTACATGGCGCACAGGAAAGAGGCATAAGAGTTCCTGAAGATTTATCGATTACGGGTTTTGATAATATAGAGATATTGCCTTTCTTAAAGCCATCACTAACGACCATAAATTCCCCCTCTAGACGCATGGGCGAAAAAGCGGCTGATTACATTTTGCAGCAGATAAAAGATAAGACTAATATTATTGAGCGTATTGAGTTAGAAGCAGAATTAATTGTAAGAGAAACTACAGGACCTGCTCCGAAAAGATAAAGCCCTCTTTCTCAGTGAATTATAGAACGTTATGAGGATTTCTTTGATTTAACTTTGATAACGCTTGTTGGCTTAAATAGTTGAATAAGCTTTCTGAAGCTGACATATCAACAATAGATTGCTCGATCACCACAATGAACTTAAGGTAGATAGACATCATTTAAGCATTTTTATTACTATATTTTTACTCAGTTTTACGACACAGGAAAACGATAAATGCCATGCATTCTGCTCATTGATAATGGATCTCTTCGTGCCAATGCCACTTTACAACTTCGAAATTTGGCAGAAATACTAAGCATAGAATCCGGATTTAAAATTCACCCCGTATCCTGCAAGCACTCCAATCGAATTCCCGAGAGCGAATTAAATGGCAGACCAGCATATACCTTTAGCTATTTCATGGAACAACAGCTATCCAAAGGAGAGAAAGAGTTTATTCTGCTACCCCTGTTCTTTGGGAATAGTAGAGCACTGACCTCTTTCATTCCAGACGAGGTTGTTACTCTGGAAGAAACCTTCGGACCAATTACGATAAAAATTGCCGACACCATCTATCCGCTTCCTCAGGGGGAAGAGGAACTGAGTACGATCATATATGATCATATTATCGCTACAGCATTAAAGGTTTTTAACGATTCTGATCGATCTAAAAACTATGCTGACCTTAAAAATGTGGTACTTGTAGACCACGGCTCGCCGGTTCCCAGAGTTACCGCAGTAAGGCAACATTTGGCGAATCGTGTTAGAGAAAAGTTAGCTGAAAACGGAGCAAATCCTGCTGCGTTAGAAGAAGCGGTAATGGAACGCCGCGAAGGGAAAGAATATGATTTTAATGGTGATCTTTTAGAAGACTGGTTAATACATAAAGCAGAGGCAGGTGAAACACAGGCTTCGGTTATATTGATGTTTTTTCTTCCGGGAAGTCATGCGGGTGAAGGCGGTGATATTATCGAAATTTGTGATAACGTGATGAAAAAATACCCTGCGTTTAAGATTTCGATCAGCCCATTGATCAGCGAGCATCCTAAGCTGGTTTCAATCTTGTACGAGCGTTTAACACACATTCTTCAAAACTAAATGTCACCCCCCTACTTTGGGGCCTTTTTTACAAGATAGACGCAGAGATATAATTACTGCTTGGCCGGGGCCACATTGTTCAGGAAAAAGAATGCATTATTTTCTATCGATGCTCTGAGGCTTTTAAAATTACTATCCTTACTTTCGATAAAACCATCTCTATTCTTGATGATGAATACTTCTTTAGGCGTGTTTAACAAACCTTTCTTAAGACCTTTTAGATAAACGGGGTCCAACCCTTCACGAGCAACCCAGGATTGTGTCGGCGCTTTAAATCTTGCTAATGCTCTTATTCTTTTACTGAAGTTTTTATTTCTAAGAATATCTTCTTTAAAAGCCCCGGCATCGTACACTTCACGAATAATCGCTATGGCGACATTATCGTGTCGTCCCAAGTAGTTATAACCCGCCAAATCATCTGCGCTGATACCATTTTCAAATAAGAATTTTTGAGATAAATATCTGCCTATCGTGGATGATTTATTGCCAAAGGCAAAACTCTTACCTTTCAGATCTTCCAACTTTTTTATAGGACTATCTTTAAGTACGCCGATTACCCCATCATAATAAGGTTGGCCTTTATTGGATTCTGCCGCAAGGATTGAGACATTTGGACTTCTACGTTTGACTTCAACGTATGAAGCACCGCCTAAACGTGAGAAATCAATTTTTTTATTCACAAGCGCATCGACGGCATCTTTGTAGGCAGGAAAAAAGACGACATTAATTTCTACTTTTTGATTAAGCTGCTCACCCAGATTTTTTTCAAGATTTTTCAGAATGGGGGCATTTTGATCATCCACCCAGTTACGCCGTTCAGAACCATAAACCCCAAAGTTTAGTTTTACGGTTTCCGCGTATACAGGTACTGATAGTTGAGCAAAAAGTATTGTTATAAATAATAGTTTTTTAATCATTGCATTGGCTTTTCAAATTAATAAAAAGTCTCCCCCAAAGCAACTTGGATCTCACTAGCCACATATCTGTTATTTACCTCTTATTTTTACTATGCAACCGTCAATAAACGTTATTTGCAGACAACCTTATCGCATCTAACATTTAATATATATTGATAAATATCATTTATTTAAGTTGTGCACAATTATTTGATTATACAAGACTCTTAATTGGTCGAGCAATTTTTAAAATTAATCCACCCGATAAAAAAGCCATTCTTTAAAACCCATAGATAATACTTAGAGTGTCCTGATCACGAACGACCACCAAATCAATGTTACGGGAATGAGTTAATTCATTGATGATAAATTGTTGCATGCCCGGTCCTTCAAAAGTTTGACCATTGAGGCTGGTTAAAATATCACCGCTTTGAAAGCCTAGTCGAATAAACTGATCTGCATTTCCACCTGGCATAATTTTATACCCAAGAAACTGTCCCTGTTCATAAACGGCATAAGGCCGCCTGATCATTAATAAGCGAATTGGGTTTCTACGTTTATCCTGTTCCAGCATAACTCGTTGTTGAAAAATATCTTCATCAGCGCCCTTCACATCATTAAAAATCTCATTCAAATATTGCACCTTAGTTTGACTTCCATAGCCCCCCATTTCTAACACATGCTTTTCGCCATAATAGTTAACCACTACTTTATCCCTAGTGATTTCATCGACAATCGCTCTTTGGTAGATCATTGATTTTATTTGATAAACCTCCTGCACTCCTCCATGCTGAGAGATCAATGCATAACTGCTATTATCGCCTTTGTAAACAATGCCATGTAGCCTGAAATTTAAATCTGCAAAAGGAATAGAAGGTTTCAAGTCTGCGAGAATAATAGGAAGCTTGTTAGTATCGACCTGCTTATTTAATTTCTGTATTACATGAAAAAGCTCAGAGAAGAAACTTTGTTCGTTTGCTGAATCGGTGTTTTTCCTGGTTGATATGCTACTTTGGGGATGATCTATACGCTTGGTATTCATCGCAATAAATGCCAAAAGAATACTTAGAATGACAATAATAGTCGTTCTACTGGTGAAAAATATTGTGGAAGATTTACTATAAGTCACTAAGCTCCTTATACCAAACGCTGATAATTTACCAAAACCTGAGAATTATTGCTCAGCAGCTTTACTAATTATAGTCTATTTAATAACAATGTATTTAAGCCCAATAACTCAATGGCTTAGATGAACTTTCAAAATTATAGATAAATATGAGAGACAAAAAAAAGCGGACCGGAGTCCGCTTTATATAATGGATTTAAGATTTAATTGATCGTCTCACCAAACCATAATGAGATTAATAACCAACTAATCGATAGTAGACAATGAAATAAAACCACCAACGATTATTCTCTTATACCCTCACATTGAGCCCAAATGATACTTAAGTTCTCTTCCTTAAGACTCAATTCTTGATCGAAAAACGTTATAAAAAACACTTTTCAAAATGACTTGTTGTAAGTTAATTTTTTCGGATTTCTGATAATTATTACTGACTATTTAAGAACAACTATTCTTTCGCTTTATTCTTCAGTTATATAAATATGAATCAATCAGAATACGTGTTGTTTTCCCTCTCTTAAGCGTTTTGTGCTTTTAATTATTATTAACTTACTTAACGTAGGTTTAAATTTACTCGCAATTATCTTGTTAGTAAAGTATTTTATTTGCACACTATTAAAATAGTTGACTTAAATCAATCTCAGCCTTGTTGATGGATTTAATACGAGAGTCATCAAGAGATTGTTTTTATTTGATATTTAGAAATAAATATCATACTCCTTTAGATAAAAGGAGCATGGCAAAGGATGTGAAATTATTTAATCAGTAATCCGCGATTGTTTAAAAAAGATCGCATATGCTCGCGCTTTTTATCCTGAACGGCTTTCGCTGTTTGCTCTGACCAATTAGAAACACGTGTTTTACCTGAACGAGATTGGTAATAAGCTTCCATCTGTGCGTCATAAGACTCAATTTGAGATTCCACTTTTTCAGCTGCGTAATGGTCATGATGCAAAATAGTTGTTACTGGAAAGCGAGGTTTAACATCAGGGTCTATCGAAGGCCAACCTAAACACATGCCAAATACCGGATAAACCTCATCGGGTAATCCGAGTAAATCAGACACCAATTGCGGATTATTGCGAATCCCCCCTATAAAAACTCCACCCATACCCATCGATTCAGCGGCCAGCAGGACATTCTGAGCCATTAAAGCTACATCAACACTAGCTGCCAAAAAGTGCTCGGTGTTTCCCTCTAGCTTACCTGCCCCCTGTTCGATGCAGGCTACTTCGATACGTTTTAAATCTGCACAAAACACTAAAAACTCAGGGGCATCTTCTACCCAGGTTTGCCCACCTGCGGCTTCTGCAATCTGACGTCGCGTATCACTATTGGTAACACGAATCACTGAATAAGCCTGAATAAAACTGGATGATGCCGCTGCCTGCCCACATTCAATGATTGTTTCCAGTGTTTCGGTATCTATGGATTTATCTTGAAATTTCCGAATCGAACGATGACTCAGCATCGTCTCTATCACTTTATTATTTGTTTGATCTAACATAATCCTGTATCAACTTGGTGTTTGTTTAATCTATACAATGCGTATAAAAACGCGCATTAAAACAATTGTCTCGTTAATTTATGCTGCGCTTTCAGTGAGGCTTTCTTTCAATAAACCTTTATGTGTCAACACTACGACAAGGGTAATCAACGCTGCACCCACTATATTCGCCATAATATTTAAAGGTAGGAAAGCACCAATAATGCCTAATATTAATAGCGGGTAATGCCAGATTTTCAAGGGGCCTTCAGCGTAATTCTGTACCAAACAATTCAGTGCATAAATGCCAAATAGCCCAAAGAAACCAATCTGAATAATTTCCATCCAGCTGCCACTAATCAGAGGTGTATAAGCAAACATCAAAGGCACAATATATAAACCTTTTGCGATTTTCCATGCTTGGAAACCGGTCGCCATAGGCGGTGATTTTGCAATACCCGCAGCGGTAAATGCGGCTAAACACACTGGTGGAGTAACATTACTGTCCTGACTCAGCCAGAACACGATTAAATGTGCAATCAGTAAGTACATGGTTAATTGTTCAGCATCGACCAATACTGGACGAAGCGTTATAGCCACTTCAAACGGAATAGCAGACATTAACTCTAGCGCTTCGGGTCGAGTCATCCCTGTGGCTATCGACGCTACATGTGGACTGTCGACTAACATAAACATAGCCGACTTACCTGGATCAGCTATCCCTTGAACCAATTGATCAACGATTACACCATCCGCTAATATCCCAGCCAAAGCAGGAGCACTCAAAATAGCGAGAATAATATAAGCAGCAGTAACTGGTAGCCCCATGCCCAAGACCAATGATGCTAATCCTATGAGTATGATGGCAACTACCATCGACCCCTGAGACCATTGCGCGATCATCAACGAGAAGCTATTACCGATGCCACTGGTAACAATCGCATTATTCATAATGCCGATAGCCACCAACAAAACACCGGTCAAAATTGATGCTCGAATACCAAACATAAAGGCTTCAGCAATGCGCGAGAGGCCCATCACCGTAGGTTTAAAATCATCGCGGTTTAATATTTTGCCAATCACTAACGTTGCCCAGGATACCAACACCAATGCTGCAATCGCCCATGACGCTGCATAACTCGGGGTTACACCTGTCATTAGCAACCAGATCATCACCGTTAAAGGAAGGATGAAGGTTAAGCCACCAGAGATGATTTTACCTTTATCAATAACCAAGTCCTGATCATCACCTACTTTGTATTTAACCGCTTCGATACGCACGATAAATGCAACAGAAAGGAAATAAAGAATCGCAGGTACAACCGAAACCGCCACAATGGTCGAATACGGAATAGACGTGTAACTCGCCATAACAAAGGCACCAGCACCCATTATTGGTGGCATTAACTGCCCACCGGTAGATGCCGCCGCTTCAACACCGCCTGCGAACCTGCCACGAAAACCATTAGACTTCATCAATGGAATCGTAATAACGCCTGTAGACGCTGTATTGGCTATCGCTGAACCACTAATCGTGCCTGTTAAGGCAGATGATAGAACCGCAACAAATGCAGCACCACCACGGATACGCCCTGCAACTAATTTTGAACTTTCGATAACAAAATCACTGGCGCCTGAGACCACCAGAAAACCACCAAAAATCATGAACAAGGTAATATTTGTGGATGAGATGCTCGCCAAAATTCCGAACATACCTTCGTCGTTAAACAAAGAGCGGAACATGATGTCATTGAGTGGCAAACTAGCCGAACGAAAAACACCCGGTAACTGTTCGCCTAAAAACATAATATAGGACAGCGACAACAGGATGAGTATTGGAATTACCCAACCAGATACTCTTCGGGATAAATCCAGCGCAGCAAATAGTAGTATTCCGCCTGCTAACCAATCCACAGGACTAAACTGCCAAGACTGGCCGGTAACCGCTAAAGTATCATCATAAATTCGCGATTCTGATGCGGCCACCCAGAGCGCAGATGCAGCAACGAGTAAACCATAAAAGAGATCAAGCTTAATCGCCCAGGGTTTGTGTTTATTCTTGCCAAAAGCGCTATAAATAGTAGAAGCTAAAAAAGCAAAGCCTGCAAAATGAATCGCATTTTGCCAAAGCCCCGGCTCATTAAGAAAAATATTAGTGAGGATATGCCAAACACCAAAGGCTACCGCTAATGCTGCAATAAACCATTCCAAAGGCGTTTTAGATTCTCCCCTTTTAATATCTTCAAGCATCAACCACTCATCACGGAGATTTTGAGAGGCGAGTAGTTCAAGCTCAGTGTCGTTGTCTGCTGCTTCGTTATTTTGTGTTTTATTATTCATAGTTGATTAGTAATCGTTTATTTGTACAGAATGTCCAGGTTATCTTTAAAGCTAACGCCATTCACAACCCAGTTTTTCTCGGGCTTATAAAACGTTATCTTCCAGTAAATAGCGTGATTATTAAATTTATGTAGATAGTAATAACGTAAAAATGAATCTCCTATTTTTTCTTTACTCACCATTTCCAAACCGACAGCCTGACCAAATCGCTGATCAACAATGGGCCACTGCTTTTCTATGGTTTTAATAAGATTATCAAGCTCAACTTTAGGTAAAGGCCAATGTGGCTTAGCTACTGCCATTCCCTCAGTAAATTCTTTTTTGATGAAATGACCAACCATCTTATCCGCTAGTGCTTTTGTATCAATTTGGTTTTTAAGTTCTTTGGCGTGAATAACCCCTGATGCGAAAGAGAGAAAGAATAGGAAAAACACACTGAGAAGAAAGGGCAATCGCAACTTCATCATTAACACTCTAGGTAAAAGTAAGAGTATAGAATAATAAAGTACACCCCCCCACTTTTATGGCATTTTTTTGTAATTCTTCTGGAATAAATACTCGAATATCAAAACTTTACTTCTATTCAAAAATAGTTTTCATAGAAAAGAATTTTTTATACAAACCTTTTATCCGAAGTTTTTACCACTACAGTTATTATTAGCTATTATGTTAATAATAATTATTCAGTATTTCTGGGCTTATTCCTCGAAATTTTAATCGTAACAAAAAAATATAATAAAAATAAACTCATCCACTTTATGCATAAAAACCATTTCTCAGTCAGTTTTGATAATCAAATAAGAACCACAGAACATATTTCAAATTTGATAAACAATGCCATGGAATCAGGCGCAAAAGGCGTTACCCTGATTATAGCGGCAGACTATATGCCTGAAATGGATTCTTTAAGCGCGTATTTAAAGACAATTGACATCACAGTGTCTGGAGCAATATTCCCAGAAATAATTCATGATGACAGCTATTACAACGATGGGGCTGTCGTTATTGCATGGAACCACCCAATTCAGGTTAAGACATTTCTGGAAATAAGCAATACGCAGTCAGAACTGTATACCGAATCAAATTCAGACAGCAAACCACCCGATGTCGAAGGTTGTCTAATTTTTATCGATGCTAAAGCAAAATGCTTAGAAGAAGCATTAGATGCCCTCTACTACCGAAATGAATTCGATTATAGATTTGCAGGTGGCGGTGCCGGCTACCTAAAGGACAATAAAAGACCTTGTATTTTTACCAATGACGGCATTCTTGAGGATGCCTTACAAACGATTAACTTACCTTTTTATCAAGACAATAAAATTTGTCATGGTTGGTCAGCCTTATCTGGTCCGCACCTGGTTACCGAGGCATCAGGCTACCGTTTAAAAGCGTTAGATTACCTGCCCATTAAAGAGCAATATCGTAAGTTTATTCAAGACAATGTAGAAGAGGATATTTCTGACAAATCCATCGAAGAGCTATTAGGCCAACACCCCATCGGAATAAAGTATTACGACGAAGAACTCATCGTACGTGATGCATTTCGTTATAGTGATGGTGCCATCGAATTTATGGGTGATATCCCAGAGTTTTCTAATATATACATTCTTGCGGGTGAGCCAAAATCCTTACTCAATTATGTTGATCAAAACCTGAATAATCTAATCATTGAAAACAAACCAGATCATAACTTATCGCTAATCTTTAGTTGTGTCGGTAGACGCGCGCACATGGGGTCTGTCAGTGATACAGAACTTTCTCGAATTTCAAACGCATTAAAACCCACAGAATCAATTATTGGCACCGCTTCCCTAGGGGAACTGGTAACCAACGAAGCGGGCTTATTACGTTTGCATAATATGTCACTTGTGGTATCCAGGATGTACAAATGATTCATTGTGAAGCACAAAGCTTAATTTCGTTACAACACGAATTACTGTTATCAATCGGTACTCATACAAGCCCTGAAGCGTTGCTAAAAGAATTTTCTTTTAAAGCAATCAAGACGCTTAATTTGAAGCGAATTCATTTCTTTCAGAAAAGCAATAAACTCGTTGGCATTCGTAAAAAGTCATTTTGTATTCCATTATCTGCAAAAGATATTATTTCTGAAAACCAGAAACTTGCGCGTTATTACTTTAACCCTTTACCGACAGAAAATAGTTATATCGAAGAAATCGAACACAACGGCAGTTTCTTCTATAGTTTTGGCATCAAAAATTTCGGCTATATTTTATTAGAGAGACGATTAAAAGCTTTCGATAAAAGTTTAATACAGGCTTTAATTCCACCTGTACTTCGATTTTCTATAGCCTATCTTAGCCGTAAACAGTTTGAATTAAATACCAAACAACGAAATAGAATCCATGAAATATCAAGTGCATTACGACTTGATAAACAAAAATTTGAAACAATTTTGGGCGCGATTAAAGATGGCGTGATTGCGATCAACTTTAACAAAAAAATCTTTTATGCGAATGACTCTGCGCGCATTTACATGGATGTAGAAAGTCATATCGATATTGATAAAAAGTACTATGAATACTTTCGCCTATTAAACATAGACCAAACTGAAGATATCACCCAGAAATTAGAACGAATTGCGTCAAAAAACACAACCTGGTCGCCCAAGGAACCTATCGTTTTTAAAACACAAAGCGGAAAAACCAGCGTTTGTGAAATTAATGTACAAAAAATAAAAGATAAGCGACAAAATCATACAGGGAGTAATTACTATTTTGTGATTACTTTCCATGACATCACAGAAACCTATGAAATGGAACAAACACTGGCGTGGCAGGCAACCCATGACCATTTAACAGAGTGCTTAAACCGCAGTGGTTTCGAAAAGATCCTCGATCATATTGTAATTAAAAACACATCGCACAATCATGCGTTGATTTACATGGATCTTGATCGTTTTAAGTATGTCAATGACCTAGGCGGACATTTGGCGGGCGATGCTCTTTTAAAACAAGTTGCAGAGATCATGCAGCAGGAAATACGAGAATCAGACCATCTGGCCAGAATTGGCGGTGATGAGTTTTGTATCATCACCAAACGCTGCGAAATAGAATATGCCGTAGAACTTTCTCATAGAATCAGGGAAAAAGTGGAACGTTTAAGATTTCAGTGGAAAGACAACGTCTTTACCATCGGAATCAGCATAGGCGTAACATCGATTAAGCCCGAAGATAAAGATGCTGATATGGTATTTTTTAAAGCAGATGATGCCTGTATGCTCTCCAAAAATAACGGGCGTAATCAGGTTACATTAGCTCAGGAAAACGCACTAAACACGTCTAAAAAGGACCCTACCAGACAAATTAATTACATTAATCACGTCAACAAGTCCTTATCAAGTATTGATGATTCATATAATTTTGTACTCTATCAGCAACAAATCATGGCGATTGCAGAAGAAGAAAAAGACCACATAGAAATTCTTCTACGGATGGAACACAAAAACAATATCATCCTGCCGAATGCCTTTTTGCCTGCAGCTGAACGTTATGGAAAAATAGCCGCCATCGATTTATGGGTGGTGAAAAATTCTTTAGAATATATAAAGCACTGCAAAGACACCGATGTGAATGTAAACCTTTCTGGCATAACACTCAGTGATGATTGTGCCAGAAAACAACTCTATCAGTTAATTTCAGAACACCCGGAAGAAGCAAAAAACCTGTGTCTTGAAATCACAGAAACGGTAGCGATTACCAATCTCAACAAATGCATCCGCTTTATGAATAATGCCTCACAATATGGCGTGAGTTTTGCTCTGGATGATTTTGGCACCGGCGTCTCTTCATTCGGCTACCTGAAAAACTTACCCGTAAAATACCTGAAGATTGATGGTTCTTTCATCCGTGACATTTGTACCAATGAAATCGACCAGATCGTAGTCAGGTCTATTACAGAAGCCGCAAAAGCTATGTCTATTCAAACGGTTGCAGAATTTGTTGAAGATGCAGAAATCTTAAGAAAAATCTCAGAGATTGGCGTGGATTTCGCCCAGGGTTATCATCTGAACAAGCCAGAAAGGCTTGCAACATACCCTTTACCAATACTCCATTAATCGAAATTTAAGCGAAGCCACCCCCCTACTTTGGAGGCTTTTTTTAAGCCTTGTAAAGGCTATGTTACGCCAAGGCTTTTGCCTTAAACACAAACGTACCAAATGGAATAAATGAGGCAGCAAAACCAAGCAGTGTATTTATAATCCCTAATTCTCTTTTTACTGCATGCAAAAACAATAAAACGATAAACGACAAAAATAAAACACCGTGCAGGGGACCAATTATTCTTACCGCTTCCGCCATCCCAGCATAATATTTCAATGGCATTGCAACAAACAATAGAAGTAACAATGATGATCCTTCTAATAGAGCCGCCCAACGTAAGATAGTGAAGTCAGTTTTCGTATTATTTTTATTCATGAGTATTTGCTGCGCTTTAATATTTAGGTTGCTTTAATATCTGGATAGCTTAAATCTATCGGTAAACAGCGAGTATATTTCACGCTGAATTAATACAAAGTGAATAAGCCGTTTTATCCCATGAATTAAGTCCCCCCCCCCTAGTTTGGGGCACTTTTTTGTCTACAAATGAATCGATTATTACAGAGAGTATTCTTGGTCTAATAGGTCTAATAGGTCTAATGAACAATGATATTTTTTAACACACCTTCTTCTTTCAGCTGCTTCATTGCGTCGCTAAACTTTTTTGCAAGTAGCTCATGATTAATCCCGCTGGTCTTGGAGAAACCTATAAATAATGGCGCATTGTTTGGGACATATTCGAGCTTTCTAAAGTTCGCTCTTTTAATCTTTCCCGTTTTGATATAATTACTCACGATAGTATCGAACACTAATTCATTAATGATAATCGCATCTATTCTATTCTTGGCATTTAGTTGTAGCACCAAACGTTCGTTATTAGTTGCCTCAAGACGCTCAATATCCTGATACTCATCAAATGTTTCCCCATAAGAGTTTTCAGCCGCTACACCAATACCCCAACCCTTAATATCTTCAATGGTTTTCGCTGTTCTCTTGCTATCTCCACTAACCACTAAAATATTTTTTTCGTAACTCAAAGGTTCGGTTGGATACTCCAAAAACACGTTTCTCTCTTTCGTTTTAAATAAGGGAAATATTGCATCAGATTCACCACTTTTTACTTCTGCTAAAGCTCTTGCCCATGGTCTTAATTTGAATAATGGTTTGATACCTAACTTTTTAAACACTGTTCTGATGGTATCAACATCAATGCCTTTAAACTCATCATTTTCTATATAAGAATGCGGAGGATAGAAATTACCCACAATGGTAAGCTGCCTCTCTTTTGCATAGGCATCCGTCATCGCGAAGATCACAAGAAATGATAGTAAAAGTAATTTCATATTTTTATTTTTAAATTAAAATTGTTTTCTAACATATTAGAACAGACTTTTTATCTCCACAAGACCGCTTATTCGCAATAAAGTACCGTACATACTGTAATTGACTATAATATTTTTATATTTACTGATAATTCACATTTATCAGCCAATATCTAACTAATCAGCTTTCCAGATTGATAGAAGATTTAGTCGCCAGTTTTAAAGCGTTTAATGGTCTTGCGCCTCTTTTAGCAATGTATTTTTTAGGCTTGCGTAGGTTATGAAAGTGCTTATTTCGCTACTACTCCCTTACTATATTACCAATATACACCCCCCTACTTTGGAGGCGTTTTTTTGATTAATTCTTTACTTATTCTGTAACAGTGCCTATTCAGTAACAGTTGTTTCTTTCATTGTGGTCTGATTCGAATACTGATTCATGATTTTATCAACCACGCCTTCGTTATTTAAAGCAAACAAGGCATCACTAAACCTTTCAACGATATCCTTGTGTTCACTAAGGCTCTTTTTTGAGAAACCCATATACAACGGTGCATTATTAGGAACATATTCCAGCTTTCTGAAAGCGGGATTTTTGATATCACCTTTCGCGACAAAACGATTAACAATCGTGTCGAATAATAATTCGTTGATAATAATCGCATCAAAACGCTTTTTAGCGTCAAGTTGCAGCACCAGAAGTTCATTACTTATGCTTTCAACGCGATACACATCCTTATATTCATCAAAGGATTTTCCGTATGAGTTTTCAGTGACTACTCCGATTCTCCAGCCCTTGATATCCTCTAATGATTTAGCCGTTTTATCGCTGTCATCATTAACCACGAGAATATTCTTTTCGTAGCTCAAAGGCATCACTGGGTAAGTGAGATAGGCCTCTCGTTCCTTAGTGCGAAATAGAGAATAAATAGCATCGGACCTTCCACTTTTTACCTCTGCTATGGCTCTGGCCCATGGTCTGAATTTAAATAAGGGTTTAATCTTGAGTCTTTCAAAAACCGCTTTGATGATATCTACATCAGTGCCTTTGAATTCGTTGTTTTCAATGTAGGAATAAGGGGGATAAGAGTCACCGACAATGACAAATTGCTTCTCTGCAGCAAATACATTGATTCCCGAAAACAGCGCGACAACAACTGCAAATATAGCGAAGATGATATTTTTCATTTTTCTGTTTAAAACAATTTTCCAATTAATATATAAAAATATCACAACACACAAAGCTAAATTATTGCACAGCAATATCTTATATTGACGGCATTATAAAGGGTATTAAATGACGGTTCTCACAATAAAATTCACCAATAATCAAATGATCAATCGGTAAAACTTTTATTTACTGTTTAGACTTCTTACGACTAAACACCATTTCCTGTTGTTTCAAATTATCTTTCTCGCCCACCCAGGCATACAGTAATAACGCAGGTTCTCGTTTTGAGACAGTAATTCGATGCGTATGTGCAGGCGGATTAAAAATCATTGATCCAGGCGAATAAACACCCTGATTGTTTTCCGAAACCGACCCTGAAAGACATATATAACTTTCTGTAATACCGTCATGAGCATGCGACGGATAGATACAACCCGGTGCAAATAAAACCACACCTAAAATCACTTCTTCAGAGACAACAGGCCCACTGGGTCCACAGATTTCGGCATACGCGTATTTATGCTCTAGCCCTCTCGGCATTTTTTCATAGCCGTATTGCCAATTGAGTTGTTCCTGAATCGATTCGAAACAACGAATCATCGAAACATGAGCCTGACTTTTGCCTTCATCCATCGCACGTTTTAGGTGTTTGGTCACCGGCTTATCAGCTATAACGTCAATAGATATTTCTGGGTTCACTTTCATCGAACGACTAATGGCTTCACGCACCTTGCGCTGATGCGATCGGATAACATCACTTCCACCAGAATCCAGGTGCCGATAAAGCTCATAGCACTCTAACAGTAAGTATCTCCAGTCTGGACAGTCATTTAAGTGGTTTTCATTCATATCTAAACACAATATAGACAAGCAATAGATACGCTGTTTATCGACTCTCTCTAGCATATATGTTAATACGTAGAGATAAGATAATGATAAATAGGCGTTGTAAGATGCGATATTAGACCGATCGTCTAGAACAAGCAATATAAATAACGTTATGATTGTTTATTATTTGAGAAAGCTGAAGAGCATTGAATTGACACCCCCCTACTTATAGGCCTTTTTTAGTTAGCCCGAAGTGTTTGTTAGGAGCTTAGTTAGGAACTAGCTAGGTTCTTGTTAGCTCTTTGATTTGACTTTGAAATTGTTTTTAGAATTGGCCAAACAACAAACTTTGTGAATTCCTTCTATTATCTAAGCATTGCAAGTATCTAAGCACTGCAAGATTGACAAGCACCCAGAATTTCAAGCGAAACAGATTCCCTGGTGAATGAATTTTCTTTGGTAGTAATATCAATAGCCTTACCAAGCTCTGTGGTGCAACATTCCGTTACTTTTTCGCAGTGTGTGCAGATCATAAAAAAACATTGATTATGCAAGCCAGGGTGAGAACAACCGACGAATGCATTGAGACTGTTAATTCTATGCACTAACCCATTTTGCAACAAAAAATCCAGGGCACGATAAACAGTCGGTGGCACGGGAGCACCGTCCTCTTTAGCCAGCTTTTCCAGAATATCATACGCTTTTGCAGGCTTGTGAGTCTCCCACACCAGTTCTAATACTTTGCGTCTTATCGCGGTAAATTTAAGACCCTTTTCATTGCATATCTCTTCGCCCTGTTTGATTGCCGTCGATATACAGTGATTATGTTTTTCACAATGAATCATAAGATGCTTTAACTCGATTAAAATAGTAGTCGTAAATTTAAATGATATAATATAACATAACTTTAACATTACAATGATGATAACAAGATTATCATATCTTTTTACTATCGGTAGCAGCTTCTTACCCTGCTACTTTTCTTTGATTGACAGAAATTTTTAAGGATTTTTTAAGATGAAAACTAATGCCGCCTCTTCTCTAACTTCTGTGGTTTTATCTTCTATGGCTTTAACAGCAGCAATTTCAACTTCTGCGATTGCAAGCGAAGACGAACATCGCGAGCACGGTGCGCATCAACATGGAAAGGCACAGCTCAATGTTATTCAAGAAAAAAGTGAGCTAGCTATCATGCTGGAAACTCCGGCAATGAATGTGTTTGGCTTTGAACATGAGCCAAAAAACAGTGAACAAAAAGAAATTGTCGAGCATGCCGTTAAAGACCTTAAAAAGCTTTCAACGCTTATAGAAATGGACAAAAACGCTGCGTGTGAAATCGTTAAAGTCGATGTGGATCAGCCATTTGGGAATCATGATGAGGATGAAGACGAACATGAGCATGAACACGAAGAAAAAGATGAGCATGATCATGACGACGAACACAAAGCAAAGAATGAACACGACGAGAAACATGAAGAACATGAAGAACACGAAGAATCAACTCACTCCGATATTGATGTAGAAGTTGTTTACAACTGCAAAAATGCAACTAAACTCACGCAATTGGATCTAAGCAATTTCTTCAAACGTTTCTCAGGATTTGAAGACATCGATGCACAAATCATCGTAAACGGCCAACAATCAGCGACTGAGTTAAGTAAAAAACAACCTATTTTAACATTGAAAAAGTAATGATCATTCGTTTAAAGAACGTAAGCTACTGCTGGCCAGGTCAACAGCAGCCTACGCTTAACATTCCATCGTTAGAAGTAGAAAAAGGTGAACACCTTTTTCTACACGGCCCTAGCGGCAGTGGTAAAACAACCCTGCTCAATTTACTCACTGGCATCAATACTCCCCAATCTGGACAGCTGGAAATACTCGAAACTGATATTGCCAAGCTCTCAGAATCCAAAAGAGATCGTTTTCGCGCCGATCATTTGGGTGTGATCTTCCAGCAATTTAATCTACTGCCTTATTTATCGGTGTTAGATAATGTTTTGCTGTCTTGCGACTTTTCAAAAACGCGTCTTGAAAAAGCCGGAAATGCCGTTGAAACGGCCAAACAATTATTGCTTGATATGGAAATTTCAGGCGATCTATTACACAGCAAAGTTTCCAGCTTAAGTATGGGACAACAACAACGTGTAGCGGTTGCCAGAGCCTTAATTGGCAACCCGGAAGTAATCATTGCCGATGAACCAACATCGGCTCTAGATACCGACAATCGAGATCGTTTTTTAGACTTACTCTTTACGGAATCGGATAAACACGGCTCCACCTTGATATTCGTCAGCCACGACACCCAAATTCAACATCGTTTTAATAGAATGGTGAGTCTCGCGACGATTAATAACGTAGATAACGCGTCAGACAATAATCAGATAAACCACAATCAAGCAGATGCAAAATAAACATGAAGCTCCTCAAAATAGCCTTCAAAAGCGCGGCAAATAGAAAAACAGGGTTGATACTGGCAAGTGTTTCGATCGCCTTGAGCATTATGTTATTGCTGGTTGTCGACACCATTCGTAAACAAGGCAAAAGCAGTTTTGTGAACACGATTTCTCAAACCGATTTAGTCGTTGGCGCACGCAGTGGTCCACTTAATCTATTGATGTACAGCGTGTTCCGCATCGGCAATGCCACCAACAACGTGTCATGGAAATCTTATCAAGAAATTGCCGCATTTCCAGAAACAGACTGGACAGTGCCGTTATCACTCGGTGATTCCCACAAAGGCTTTCGGGTTCTGGGCACCAATCAGGATTACTTTAAATATTACCGCTTTGCAGGGGGTAAAAACCTCGCCTTCGCCAAAGGAAAGCAATTTGATGATTTATATGACGCGGTTCTTGGTAGCGAGGTCGCGAAAAAGCTGTCGTACAAACTCGGCGATAAAATCACCTTGGCGCATGGTTTAACCTCTACAAAATTTGCCGAGCATGGCGATAAGCCTTTTCGTGTTTCGGGTATTTTAGAACGAACCGGCACACCCGTAGATCAAACCGTGCATGTGTCTTTACAAGCCATAGAAGCGATTCACGTAGATTGGTTGTCAGGCTCTCCTTCTCCCATCAAAATATCTGCGGAGAAAGCACGAGAGATGAAACTCAACCCCAAAACCATCACCGCATTCATGCTTGGTCTTAAAAACCGCACCGCCACGTTTCGCATGCAGCGCAAAATCAATCAATACAGAGCCGAACCACTATTAGCCATTTTACCCGGCTCAACGCTGGCTATTTTGTGGAATACGTTGGGTAACTTTGAAAAAATATTAGTCGCGATCGCCTTTCTGGTTTTACTCAGCGGCCTACTTGGCATGTTAACCACATTATTATCCACTTTAAATGAACGAAGGCGCGAAATGGCGATCTTACGAACAGTGGGTGCGCACGCCTGGCATATTATTGCGTTGTTTTTACTTGAAGCGTTTATGGTTGTTTTAGGCGGCTGTATTTTAGGACTTATTGCAAGCTATGTTGTGCAATTAGTCGCTCAGCCACTCTTGGTACAGTTATACGGAATCCATATCGATATTATGTTCCCCGATGCCGAACAGTGGGCTATTATCGGCGGCGCATTATTGTTAGGATTATTTTTCAGCTTATTGCCAGGCCTCATCGCTTACCGACGATCGTTACAAGACGGTTTGGTGCTAAAGGTCTAAATTGATTTTAAAGGATTTATAAAATAAAACTCATGTTCAAAAACAATCAATTATCATCCATATTAGCGGTTTCATTTCTGACTTTATTGTTATCCGCTTGCGGTGAAGAAGCGGCTGATAGTGTTTCAAAAAATACGGAACAACAAACTACCAGTGCTGAATCAAAAGTAGATACCGCAAAAACTGCGGAAGCTAAAACCAAAGACAAAGATACAACGAAAGAAGAAACAATAGTTCCGCTTGTGGCCGATACCACTCCCGAAACCACTAATAAGTCGGACACTGAAGAAACAGCAAACGCGAAACAACAAGACAGCAATGCCGTTGAAACAATCAGTTGGGATAAGCTCATTCCAGAAAGCTATGACCCGAGTGTCATTATCGATAAATACAGTGAGGAATTAGAAAGCCTCACAGACGATGACCCAAAGGCGATGGAACTCTACGGTAAAATTCAGGCTGAACTGGATAACGCACCAGTGAATATGTCACTAGATGGCAAGACCATTAAAATGCCGGGATTCATTGCCCCCTTAGAAAACAACAATGGCATCATCAGCGAGTTTCTATTGGTCCCTTATTTTGGCGCCTGTATTCATGTACCCGCACCACCGATTAACCAGACCGTAATGATCAAAGCAAAAAATGGCCAAGGGATTAAATCAGAAGAGTCATCACTTCCCATCTGGATTACAGGAAAACTAAAAGCTGTAGAAGAAAGGACCAGTATTGGTGCAGCAGGCTATCGCATTGAAAATGCACAAATAGAGCCTTACACAGAAGAATAATTGGCACCCCCCTACTTTAAGTGACTTTTATGCGGCTGCGCCTTCCCTTTGGGTAAGCATTAAACAGCAATGCTTTTGTCTCGATAAATCTCGGCTCATTCTGTTGTATGAAATGACTAAAGAAACTTATGCTTCGCGGAATAATATTGATGCGGCTTTAGATGACCCTTTAGGGTGAGGCGTAGCCGAATAATTTATGCTTTGCGAGGGCGTTTTTTTAGATAGTTTTAAACTAGTTTTAAGAACTAGATAAAACGCTTAGAAGCGTAGGCCAGATGAATGCACTACATCACATTTCTATCCGGCCTAGCTAACAATCTGGGCGATCAAACCACCCGACCTCCTACACTATCCGACTACACTACCCGACTTTGAAAAAGTCGGATCTCCCATATCGTTGTTTCTGGTAAATCTAATTTATCTATCTACCAGCACAGAACACGGTGAATGGCGCACAACTTTAGCAGCCGTCGAACCGAGTAAATAATCTCCCAATCCAGGTTTATGCGAATTAATCAATATTAAGTCCGCATCGCTCTCTTTCGCGAATTGAATAATTTCGTGGTAAGAGGTTCTACCATCACGTATTTCCGGTTTAGCATCTACGCCAGACTTCTCTAGCCATTTAGCCATAGTTTCGCGTGTTACAGAAAGATCGTGTGGCACCTGTTCAAGTACATGCAATAAGGTAATTTGAGGCTTTTCAGATAAGCTTGCCGCCTTCTTAAGTGAATCAAGCGTTGATGCCTCATTCAACAAGTCGGTAGGGACAATAATTTTGTTGTACATTTTAATACCTCCAGTAATTAATATGTTTACATCGTGTAAAACAACCGTTTTAAGGTATATCTTCAACTACGATTATCATAGTATTAATAGGATGTAGAGGAGTTGACGCTTATCAAGAGACCACGAATTAGGTTTTTAGCGTTTTAACGAAAGATAGCCTGTAGATTAAAAGATGCATTTACAATCACAGCCAACCACAAGTAATAAGCATCAGGAAGACCATGAAAATCAGCGAAATAATCCACGACAAGGAAAACAAACAACTCTATCTGGAAGTCAGTATGGATGAAGTAGAAACACCCGTTCGCGCATTAGTTGATTAAATCATCAAAAAAGACAAAATGTACTTAACACACTCAGAAGTGCCTGTAGCACTCCGTGGGAATGGCATCGGAAAAATACTGATAGAAAAGACGCTAGAAAAGCTGGTAGAAGAAGGCTACGAACAAGAATATAAAATTATCGCTAAGTGCCCGTTCATTAAATACTTTATCGAGAAGAACGAAAAGTGGAGTGAGATTATTCATTAATATAAGCACAAAAATATTCACAATATATATTCACAATATATAGTCACTATCATCACTGAATGATTAGCCAATCACTTGAGGTAAATTAAATGTTAAACGCTAGAGCACTCTATTACCTCAGCACCATCATTCGCCGAGGCTCGCTTCGCAGAGCGGCATCATTGATTGGTATAGATGTATCATCAGTTAGCAGACAGATTCGCCAACTGGAAGAAAATCTCGATATAAAGTTATTAGAACGTCACGCTGACGGCTCCAAAATAACAGAAGCTGGGAGACTCCTGGTTGATCATTACCACAGCCAGCAAGCGGCAGAAGAAGCGACACTTTCGCATTTAGCAGAGCTTCAAGGAGTAGTCACCGGTAAGGTGCGGATTGCTGTTGGTGAAGGATTTATCGCAGATTTAATATCTGAGCCCATTCGCACTTTCATGATTGAACATCCACGTGTTGATCTCGAAGTAACAATGTGTGGAGTCAATGACGCCACCATGCTAATCAAAGAGAGCGAGGTAGATCTGGCACTGCTCTATGCGCCACCTAAAGATAAACTCCTGCATTGTCATGTCGAAACTAGGCAACCACTAGACCTGATCGTTCCCGCAGGACATCAATTCACAAAAAGTACCGGCCCTATTTCCTTTCAGGAAATCACCAAGTGGCCAATAGGTTTGATGAACTCTTCATTCGGAATGAGGCAGATGGTGAATGCGGTCGCACATCAGGAAAGAGTTATTTTCGATGCGCGTCTGCATACGGATTCAGTCGCAGTATTAACAAACTTCGTACGCTCCGGAATCGGCATAACCTTCATGCCAGAACTCACTGTTTCCGAAGAAGTGAAAAGAGGCTCAATTGAAGTGATCCCTATGGAACACAGCGTTTTGAGTGGTGCTCGCGCCCAGATTGTTAGTTTTACAGGTAGAGAGATGACTGTAGCGACAAAAGCCTGTCTGGAACAACTACATAAAGGGATGCGTTTTTTCAATGCAGATGCGCCGCGATTGGTTAACTCCTAGTGTTGACATAAATGCAACACAGGAAGTCTTGAATAGGCAACAGAGCAACACTTATACTCACGTCAAGCCGAATATAAAAGTTGGCAAAACACGACATACCACAAAGACATATCACTAAAGGAGCACCAAATGAAACTAAACCTTAAAACTACGTTAGCAACTGCCTGTTTCGGCGCAATGCTTTTTGCTGGAAATGCAGTCGCTGCAACCTCTGTGAACTTGAGTTATAACGGAGCACCGGATGCTGAGAAAAATGCAGTCCATGTTTTCGCCTCAAACCTCAAGAAGTTAATCGAAGAGAAAACCGATGGTGAGATTAAACTAAAGCTTTACCCCAACAGCATGCTAGGTGAAGAACAGGAACGCATGGAACAGACAATCAGTACGCCAAGTCTGAATATTGCCTCTTTTGGTGGAGTTTCACCGTTAGTGCCAGAGGTTTTTGTTAGTGCAATGCCATTCCTATTTAAAGACTTTGCTTCAGCACGTAAATTTTTTGATGAAGGCGCATACTGGAAAGATGTTAAAGCTGCATTACGTAAGCGCGCTGGTTTAGAGCTATTAGCCGTAGTAGAAGAAGGTGGATTTCTCGCATTCACGAACAATAAAAAGCCAATTTCATCACCTGCTGATTTCTCAGGTCTACGTTTTCGCGCAATGGATCCGAGTCAGGTAGCTCTTTATGAAGCATTCGGCGCATCTGGAACGCCAATTCCCTGGTCAGAAGTTTACATGGGTCTGAAAACAGGCATCGCTGATGGTCAGATGAATCCACCGATGTACATCATTCTTGGTAGCCTTTATGAAGTACAAAAGTACCTGACACTTGCTAACATTCAGTATTCAGATCAATTCCTTGTTGGCAACGCGGCATTCATTGACGGTTTAGATAAGGAAACTCGTAGCGAATTACTAGAAGCTGTCGCTGAAGCTAATGAAATGGCTCGCAAGCACAACGAAGAAAAAGTTGACGGTCGTATTGCATACCTGGAAAAAGAAGGAATGGTCGTGATTCGTCCTAATAAAGAAGAAATGGCAAAATTCCAGACTATGGCTCAACCTGCTTATTTAAAATGGTTAAAGACTCAAAAAATCGATCAATCATATATCGATAAAGCGTTAAAAGACGCTGGAATGAGCAACTAAATTACGATAAATCAACCCTGTTCCACGGGTTCAAACAGGGGCTTTTTAGCCCCTGTTTCTCAAAAAAGGATTAGTCATGAGTAACTATGTCTCTCGCATACTTGCCATCAGTGGGCCTTTGTCCATGAATATCGCTAGTTTTCTGCTTTTCTTAGATCTATTAATAATACTTTTTGGCGTTCTAATGCGATATGTCGTTGGCGGCGCTCCCATTTGGACTGATGAGCTTGCCAGATTTCTCATCATTGGCGGCGTAATGATTGCCGCAGGTGCCGTATGGATTGAAAGTGGTCACATGCGCATAAATGTCATCGAAAATCTATTATCAGGACGATTACGCAAGATTGTAATTCTTTACCAGTGGTTAATAACCGTCGTAATCGCGACCGGAGCTGCTATTTTTAGCTACCGATATGCGATGTCTGTTTCTATATTCAGCACCCCTGGCCTCGAGGTATCAAGAACAATTCCGATGCTATCACTGCCTATTGGCTTTGCGTTACTCGCTTTTCATGCCTTGCTTCAAGGACCGCAGACAGACGAACCCACAACAAAAGCACCAACAAATGAGGCACAACCATGACTTTTGCAATGCTCGCGGTATTTTTGCTGCATGTTCTATTGGGCTTACCACTTTTCATTTCTCTGCTTGCTGCTGCGATTGTGGGCTTTATGTTTGTAGACCCAAGCATGATTCCACGCATGATGCCTCAACAGTTTTTTGCAGGGATTAACGTATTCTCCTTGATGGCTATCCCACTATTTATTTTGGCGGGTAATCTAATGAATGTGGCACGCCTGACAGATAGACTGATGGCCTTTGCAAACTTGTTAGTAGGCCACCTTCGCGGAGGAATGGGTCATGTAAATGTAGTATCTAGTGTCTTTTTCGCAGGCGTCAATGGCTCTGCTGTTGCGGATACCTCTGCACTAGGATCTCTCCTAATACCGACAATGCGAAAAGAAGGTTACTCAACCGCTTTTGCGGCAGGCTTAACCGCTGGAAGCTCCTTGATTGGTCCAATCATTCCTCCAAGTATTTTCATGATTCTTTATGCATCATTGACCAACACTTCGGTAGGCAGTTTGTTCTTAGCGGGTGTAATCCCCGGCCTATTACTAGGCGTAGCGTTTATGGGAATGAATGTTTGGTATGCATGGCGTAACGGGTTAGAAAGCCGCGGTCGATTACCAACATTCTCAGAACTTGTAACGACAGCAGTTGGTGCTCTCCCTGCAATTGTCGCCCCTTTCATAATCGTCGCTGGTATTGTTCTGGGTTTTGTAACACCCACTGAATCTGGCGCGCTAACAGTACTATATGTGGCATTGTGTGGTGTGGTCTTGGGCAACTTAAACTTTGCCTCATTCTGGAAAGCAGTGGTAGATACCACACGACTTACTTCAGCCATCTTCCTTATTATGGCGGCATCTGCAACGGTTAGCTGGTTGCTTGCGTATGCTCAGGTTCCAAGCCAGTTTTTATCGTTATTAACACCCTATGTTGATCAACCAATAGTAATCCTGCTACTTATCAGTGCCATCACCTTTGTCACCGGTAT
Organism: Cocleimonas flava; assembly: GCF_004339015.1. Taxonomy (GTDB): domain Bacteria; phylum Pseudomonadota; class Gammaproteobacteria; order Thiotrichales; family Thiotrichaceae; genus Cocleimonas; species Cocleimonas flava. Next base: position 848,362 of record NZ_SMFQ01000004.1, read on the forward strand.
GTTCATGGAAGAAGTATCAGCGTTAATGCTACTAACTCCAATCGTTGTTCCTGTAGCAGCTATGGCTGGCGTAGATTTAGTTCACCTCGGTGTCATCATTACGCTAAACATCACTATCGCATTGATTACACCACCGATGGGAGCCTGTGTGTATGTTGCAGCGGCTGTTGCAGGTCTGGATATCGTATCCTTATTTAAAACGATTTGGCCTTTCGTACTGACAGCATTATTCGTGCTTCTTTTATTAATTATTTTCCCAGGTTTAACACTTTGGCTTCCGAGCATAATGGAATAACAACGTGAACGCAGTTTCCCAACAAATGAATCTTTCACCCATCAACGTCAAGTTGGATCTCGATTTTAACAAGGTCAGTCAAATCCTGATCGAAGAGAACGACGAGCCACTCGTGGAATTGAGTCAAACCGATTCACAGATTAAGGTAGTACCGGTTTATGCCGAACAAGGCATTCCCGGTGCGATTAGTCAGTGTTACGTTCGCCAAAGTGTCTATCTGCGCTTACTCAATGTAGCAAGCTCTTTACCCGCTTGCTACACACTCGTTGTACTGGATAGCTGGCGACCAACTCGCGTTCAGCAATACCTTTTTGATACCTTTAAAGAATCTATTCGTGCGAACAACCCTCTCATTGGGGAGGCTGAACTGTTACAGAAAACGCAGGAGTTTGTTGCCAAACCGAGCAGCGATGTGAAGTCTCCCAGTTTTCATCTCACCGGTGGATCTGTTGATGTAACGCTTAGCGATTCAGATGGTCAGATTTTAGACATGGGCTCATTATTCGACGAAGGCATTCCTGAGTCGCACACAGCGTTCTTAGAAACCAAGCAAGAACTGACACACTCGGAATGCATGGCGCAAACTCATAGAAGATGCCTATATTGGGCAATGATAGATCAAGGGTTCACAAACCTGGATAGCGAATGGTGGCATTACGATTTTGGGAATCAGTTATGGGCTTATTACACCGGCAATAAACGCGCTATTTATGGTCCTACAAGTCCGAAAGGATACATAAGTGAATAGAACATTTTTGCTGAATCCACTAAAAGACGTTGATGCAATAATCGGCGCAATAACTGACGCAATAATTGACGCAAATAAAGGATCAATAAATTAATACTTCGCCTATCCGTTAGTTGTTATGCTATTCACATATAATGCTAGCTTTAATTTATATAAAGAATAAGTAGCCACAACCATCAAGTCAGGAGAACGTATGTACCAAAAGCGGAATACATTGATCATGGTATTTTCTGCTGTTGCCTTGATCGCTTGCGGAGGTGGTGGAAGTAAATCCGAAGAGCAAACGCAGCAGACAGGTGACGATAGTGGCTCTTCTGTTTCGACTACAACTCCTACAACTCCAGCAACAACTATTCCAGATACACCAACAACGCCAGCTACTAGCGAGCCACGTGTCATCGAAAATCTGGGTGCGGTTAGCAACGAAATACTTGATGAATACAACGGATATCAGGGTAGCGCCGCTGCTGGTGAATCTCGCTTTGTGTGTCATCCTGTTCGGATAGAGACTGTCGACCCTATTCTCAACCCAGGTGCTATCTCGAATCACGAACACATATTCTGGGGCAATGCGGCAACCAACCGCAACTCAACCTACGATTCCCTAATCAACGAACCTGCTGGAGCGTCTTGTTCTGGTGGCGCCATCAACAAATCAGCCTACTGGATGCCTACCCTGCTCGACCCAGAAGGTAATCCCGTTATTCCAGATGTCATATTCAACTATTACAAAACGGGCTATCAAGGACAAGATGCTAGCGCCATCATCTCAATGCCTGCAGGTCTGCAGATGATCTCGTCACAAAACCCGAACTACTTTGATGGAGCCTTCACCAACTGGTCAACGGGTCCTGATTTTCAAGGTGGCGATAATGAACAGCGATACCTACCCGATGAGGCTCCACAGTGGTTACGCGCAACGGTTGGCTTTCCTCAATGCTGGAACGGTGTCGAACTGACCTCAGCAAACGGCAAAGATCATGTCGCACACCATAACGGTGGTCAGTGCCCCAGCACACATCCGGTGCTATTGCCCGAGCTGACTATTTCAGCATCATGGGAAATTGGTGGTTCGCTGGAAGGATATCAACTCTCTTCCGATGCAGCCAACGGCGCGCAACCAGGTGAACTACTGCATGCCGATTTCATGGATGCATGGGACCCTGCGTGGATGGATCTCATCGTCACGCGTTGTCTTAACGCAGAGATCGACTGTGGCACTCGACAGATTGGTCAGTTTGGATTAATCGATCCAAGCTTTTGAGAACAACTAGCTTTTGAAAACAAATAGTCAAAAGGCACCCCCCTACTTTGGGGCGTTTTTTTTTCGATGTATTATTAGATCTACTGAATCCCTAATCGCCAGATGCTTTGGCTTAGTTTAGATTAGTTTAGCCGTACAAGCTGCTTTGTTACCATGGTTTACAATTCGTACAACAACCCCAGTAAGCCGCTTTTCTTCTGCTTTGGTGGTTTTTTAATATTGCGTAGTTCGCGGCTTTTCTTCACCAGTTCATGAATTATAGGCATCAAAATAATTTCCAGCGCATGCATCATCTGACTACCAGGAACGACCATGGTATTTCTACCAGACATAAACGAATTCTTAATATGTTGCAAATAACGGGGGAAATCAGGATTATCAATTTTCTGAAAATTGATCACTAAATAACACTCTTCAAGCGTCGGCTCATCTCTGGCAGAAAACGGATCGGACGTATCCACGATCGGAATCATTTGTAGATTGATGTGAGTGCGCGAAAACTGCGGCGTGATGTGCTCCGCATAATCCCTCATGCGATCAATAATCGTATCCTGAACTTCTTCGCGAGTGTAATTGCGCAGAGTATTGTCGCGCTTCATCTTACGAATCCATTCGAGATTGACGTTCGGCGCTACACCCACCAACAAATCAGGATACTGCGCCAGATTAATATCGCCCCACACCGCGGCGCCATGATGCCCACGATACAGCAACAGATCACTCTTTCGGGGTAGCTCCTTCCACGGAGTAAAGGTGCCCGACTCCTGTTCAAAACGATCCGCGAGTTTTTGCGTATGCAAATAATAACGCGACATTCCAGTACCAACAGCCGCATATTGAAAGAACAGAGATTCCAGTTTATCCAGATGATTACCTTCAGGACTGTAGTGACTTAAGACTTTACCCTCACCCTTGGCTTTTTCGATTTCAACTCGCATTTGCTTGCGATCATAACGATGAAACGCATTGCCCTGAATATAAACCGCCTTAACGCGCTCGCGAAAAAAGATATTCTCAAACGCTTGCGTAACCGCAGCGCTACCAGCACCGGCCGAACTAACAAATGCAATAATCGGGTGTTCTGCAGACATACAACTTCCTGTGATTTGGAGTTAGGATTGACTGTAACTCAAGTCAGTTTAGTTGATGTATAAAACGAATCCCATACCACAAAAGGCATAAGCCAATGTGTGTTGAGCATACCTAAAGGTCACCCCCTATTTTGGGGCAGTTTTTTTAATGATATCCTATCCGTAAGTCGGATAAACGCACCGTCACCCGATATGAATATGTTCATTAACACACAAATATCGGATGGCGAGACTTATCCGATCTCCGATATGCGGGTTACCGCGTTTGTAAGCTTTTAAGTTTTATCGAACGACGACGTCCAAACCAAAGCAGACCACTAATCGTTGCTACTATACCTAGGGGAGTGAAAATTGGTACCGCTGTTGGATCGGCTATTGATCGCAACGTTGCAGTTATATCAACAGCAGTTGTTGCGGTATCAGTAATCGTAACTTGATAAGTGCAGCGAAGATCTCCACTGACTAAGTTTGCGTAAAACGGTATATTTGAAGTCATGATAAAAGGCGGAGTCCCTTCTAAACACGTGGTATCATCTAGGTCTGGAGCAGTAAGCGACTCGCATATTTGCGGGATGTTAAAATTAGTATCCCCCAACATATATGGCCCGTAAACAGCCCCCCCTCCACTCGGAAGTCGTAAAATCAAATCAACGTCATCTATTACAGACGATTCGCAGTCGGTGGCGGGCTCAGCCGCATAAACTGTCGAACATACCGATATCAGCCCACACAAACTCCACCCCAACCACTGTCTAAGATACTGCCCACTGGGCTTATTATTCGCACCTTTCTCATAATGCCAGAGAACCTTTTTATTTCGACATGACACGTAAGTATTTGATGCTTGAATACTGGTGGGAGTAATTCTAAACCCTAAAAAATCAAAGCTGTTTTTTGCTCGACCTAGCCATGTTTTATCAGGGTGACTCTCAACGTTAAGCGATTTCATAATACTGTATACCTTATAGATTGTTTAGGGTGATGGAGTTACGAGGGAATATGGGTAAAACGCGTAAGTTGATCATCATATTTAGACTATGAACACGCGTTAATGCAAAAAAACTGTATGAGAGCGAATAGCGTTCTTTATAACTTTAGACATAATGGGGTAAGAGGGTATTTTTAAATTGATTTGATGTGTTGAATACGAGGCGCCAAACAACAAAAAAATCAAAAGTCAGACACACAGAAATGCACGTCGCAAAACGTGAGTTGATAAAAAACAATTGATTACTGAGCTTCCCTGCCTGCATTAAAGCCTCTACAACACGTTAAAACTAATAGGTCAGTAGGCATTTATTATTATGTTGAATTAGTGTTGCATCGAACGACAACGGTGCTTCCCTTGTAGCACTTATAGCACAAACAAATTCACTAACAAAGGTATGAAAAAATCTAATCTTTGATATTGCGACTGCACTATTCAGTAAACTACTGAAACTGTTAAACATTATAAAAGACAAGAAATTGATAAGCGTTGAGACATTAGAAGAGAGCTTCTATCATGAAAGTTGCTCCTTAAGACTCACTAAGACTAAGTGGGGGAAGCATGGTGCAGTGCTGGTTGTAGCATGGGAAACATTTTATAGAGCCACCCCCCCTACTTTGGGGCGGTTTTTCTATATCGCAAAAAAAAGTAAATCAAAAACACGTAGATAATAACGCAGGATTTTTGCTCCTGTTTGGCTTATATCGTAAGGCGCAAAGTCTATCCATGCGCCGAACGATATATTAAACAGTACTATAGTGCTTTACTAACAATCTCAAAAACATCCCCTGATAACCCATCAATCGCCTTAATACGCTCTAACTGCGCACGCATTAACTCAGAACGTCCTGGCTCATATTGTCTCCAGTTCATTAGCGCACGAGCCATTCTTGAGGCAACTTGTGGGTTGAAGGCATCCAGTTCTATTACCCGGTCTGCGTGGAATTCGTAACCTGAACCATCCGCGCTGTGGAAGTTTACTGGGTTGCCATTAGCGAATGCGCCAACCAGTGAACGGACTTTATTCGGGTTTTTCATGTCGAATAATTTATGGTCCATCAATACTTTAACATTGTCTAAGGTATCTGGCAGGCTTGATGTGGCTTGCATTACAAACCATTTATCCATCACCAAAGTGTCGTGTTCCCATTTCGCTTCAAAATCAGCGAAGGCTTGGTCGCGTTCTGGGCATTGCATGTCTGATAAACAACTTAGCGCTGCCAAGGTGTCTGTCATGTTGCCGCCCTCTTTTAATGACTGAGAGAATTGCTGATAGATCAACGCGCCGACGGCAGGATCGTTGAGCTGGCTGATATAAGCCAGACAGGTATTTTTTAGACGTCGCTTGCCGATGCTTACTGCATCTGGTGAATATTCTTCTGCGCTTAGTTGGTTGATTAAATGCCCATAGGTATTTTCTAGTGGAATACGTAAGCTCGATGCGATGGTTTTCAAGATCAGTTCGCGGACTTCGTGAATCGCTTCTGGATCGGCTTTGTGTTCTGTCGATGCCATCGCTTCCGCCAGGTCATTTTCTGATGGTAGCGTTAGTGCTTCTGCTTTCAGCGCATTATCTAAATCATCATCCATCAGGACTTGTTGATAGGCACTGATAACTTCAGGCTCTACTCCGATTGGTTTGCCCATTGCTTTGTCTTCGAGCATTTGCATCATCAGCGTTTTTGCGAGACGTTGACTGGCTTCCCAACGATTAAATTGGTCACTATCGTGTTGCATCAGGAAGATGGTTTCTTCAGTGGTGTAATCGTAGTTTAGCTTTACAGGCGCTGAGAAATCTCTAAGCAATGATGGCAATGGTTTTGCAGTAATGCCTTTAAATCGCACGCTTTGCGTTTGTTTGGTTAGCTGGATGGTTTCGCTCAATAGCTCTTTGCCCGGTTTGATGCTTGAAACATCAATCAAACCGATTTTGATGGGAATCAGGTATGGCTTTTTATCTTCTGCATTGGCTTCTGGCGTGGTGGTGTATGACTGCGTGAGGTTCAAGGTACAGCTATTTTCTTCTTCGTCGTAATCCATGGTTACGTCAACCGTTGGCGTACCGGCTTGATCGTACCAGTTCTGCATTTGGCTTAAATCCATGTCGTTGGCATCGGCCATTGCCGCGAGGAAGTCTTCGGTGGTAACCGCTTGACCATCGTGACGTTCGAAGTATAAATCCATGCCTTTACGGAAACCGTCTTGACCTAGCAGTGTGTTGTAAAGACGAACGATTTCAGCGCCCTTTTCATACACAGTCAGGGTGTAGAAGTTATTGATTTCCATAAACGATGATGGACGAATCGGATGCGCCATTGGGCTTGCATCTTCAGCGAATTGCAGCGTTCTTAAACTACGTACATCTTCGATACGTTTTACCGCACGCGAGTGTAAATCGGCAGTGAATTCCTGATCGCGGAAAACGGTTAACCCTTCTTTAAGGCTTAACTGGAACCAATCGCGACAGGTGACGCGGTTACCTGTCCAGTTGTGGAAGTATTCGTGGCCGATGACTGCTTCGATATTGGTGTAATCATTATCTGTTGCGGTTTCTGGGCTAGCGAAAACCAACTTTGAGTTAAAGACATTCAAGCCTTTGTTTTCCATTGCGCCCATATTGAAATCATCAACGGCAACGACCATGTAGATATCTAGATCGTATTCAAGTCCGAAGCGATCTTCATCCCATTTCATCGCGCGTTTTAGCGATTGCATGGCGTGATCGCATTTGTCGATATTGTGCGCTTCGGTGTAAATTTCTAACTTTACGTCTTTGCCTGATGTGGTGGTGTAACTGTCTGTTACGTGCTCTAAATCACCCGCAACTAATGCGAAAAGATAGGCAGGCTTTTTGAACGGGTCTTCCCAGACTGCAAAGTGTTTACCCTCATCAAGATCTCCTGAATCAATTAGATTGCCGTTAGAAAGCATCACTGGGTATTTTGTTTTATCGGCACGAATCGTGGTGACGAATTTACCCATCACGTCAGGACGATCGAGGAAGTAAGTGATTTTGCGGAACCCTTGCGCTTCACACTGGGTGCAGAAGTTTCCGCTAGACTGATACAAACCTTCAAGAGACTTATTGTCTTGCGGATAAATTTTGGTGACGATTTCCAAGCTAAACTCATCTGCCAGGTTTGACAGAATCAGACTTTCATCTTCTAGCGCATAATCCTTATCCGTCAATTCATAGCCATTTAAGGTAATCGATTGCAGCTCTAACTCGGCGCCAAACAATTCCAGTTCGGTTGCCGTGGCTTCTGCGTTTCGCAGATATTGTACTTTAGAGGTAACAATTGCGTGGTCATCAAACAAATCAAACGCCAGATCGACAGTATCAATCCAGAATGCAGGTTGTTGATAATCTTTGAGGTAAATAGTCTGTGCTTGAGCGTTTTTCATAATATTTTATGGCTTCGTTTAGATGATTAGTTAGGATTATTCGTTAGTCTATTTTGAGGTTAGTTTATTGCTCTGTTTTGATGCGTTTTTTGTTACTCGAGTTTTGATGTTCTATTATTAATCACAACAGTAATTAAAAGAGTAGTTGCTAATGATAGCCCAATTGTAAAAAACCTACAGGGTTTTCACCAGTGGGGATTAGGGTTATCGCGCATTCTATTTTTGCGTCATTTGATAGAAAATGACCTTATCTACTACATGGAGGGTAAAATGAAAAAACCAAGAATAATTTCAAAAAAGACCTTAGTGATGAATAGCGTTGCCACTGTAATAGGCGCTGTAATAGTCACTGCATTTGTCACACCTGCATTTGCAGATGAAGAAGATGCGCCTATGACCGTGCAAATCGCACGCTTGTCATCTGAAGCTGCAACCGCTGCCGCACAAGGCGCCATGCTGGATTGTCGTAAAAGAGGTTTTCAGGCAACCGCTACCGTGGTTGATAAAAACGGAATTGTTCAGGCAGTTGTGCGTGACACCTTGGCACCACCTGTTTCTATCCCGATCAGTAAAGCAAAAGCTTATACCGCAGTGAATTTCAGTGCTGATACCTCAGCCATGGCAGATCGTGCAAATACTGCTGTGGGCATGTTCGATGGCGTATTGATGTCTGCCGGTGGTGCGGTCATTAATATCGGTGGAAAAATCTACGGGGCGATTGGCGTGAGCGGCGCGCCCGGTGGAGATATCGACGAAGCCTGCGCTAAAGCCGGCATCGAAGTAATTGCTGAAGATCTGGAAATGGCCGATTGATGACCTATTAGCAAGCATCTACATAATTAGATGTTTGACACCCCCCTACTTATGGGCACTTTTTTATTATCATTCAAAAAAAGTGCCCGTAAGTAGGGGGGTGTGTTTTAACGTTTCGATTTACAATAAGTCTTCAAAGAACCACGCAGATAATTCATGTCGGCCGCCCAATCCTGATTTTTCATAGATCGCTGAGGCTTGTTTTCTTACCGTCTTTTCGTGCGTATTTCGAGATGCAGAGATTTCTTTAACACTCAAACCTTTGAGCATCAGCAAAGCGACTTCTTGCTCGCTGGGCGACAATCCCCATTCGCTAAATTGCCACTGAATGACTTTCTGGTATTCTTTTTTGCCATCCTGCAAACGTATGTTTGAGCTTTCTAACTGCTTTCTCACATCGGCTAAATTATCTTTCAGCTTGATCTTTTCTTTGGCTTGTACGGCAATGATATAGGCAAAATAGAGTAAACCTGCGAGCGACATAATCACAATGCCAATTTCTACCCAGGCTTGGGCTAATGATTCCCCATCTGAAAAATCAGTAAGCTCCTCAAAGACCTCATAAGCGCTGTAGAGAGCGAAGACAATGAAAAACAGGGTAAGTATGATTTTTTGTATTGATGTCATAGATTGCGCGCATTCTAACAACTAAATACTCTTAAAAATAGAACAAATACGGCATGGGTCATTCGACCCAATTGCCGATTTATGGGGCACTTGCCCATTATCTCCGGCACATAGTTTCAATAAGCTCGGCAAATACTCTTGAGGTTGAAGACGTCAGTTTCACTAACTTCGCTCATCTCAAGATTTCCAACCCAGAGCATTTTTCTATGACATTTAAATTATCACTGTGGAAAGTCACTTTACTGATTTCCTTATATTTAACGTTATTCACTAACTATTCTTTCTGGTCAAAAATATTAAGCCTGCAACCACTGTCAGAATCTCCCGTTATTGGAATTTCCTTCTTTTTGATATTAGTCACCGTGTTTAATATTTTGCTGACTTTATTCAGCTTTAAACCCATTTTTAAACCGATCGTAATCATCATTCTGTTGTGCTCTGCTTCTGCTGCATACTTTATGGATAACTATGCGATCATGATTGATAAAAGCATGATTCGTAATATTTTTGCGACTGATGTGCATGAGGCGACCGATCTATTTAGTTATAAATTAGTGATGACGCTACTGTTACTGGGCGTGGTTCCAGCATGGTTATTGTATAAAACCGAAATCAACTACCAACCCTTCTTCAAAGGTCTGGCTGCTAAAGGCTTAGTCATTCTAATCAGTTCTGCCGTATTGGGCGGCACCTTGTACAGCAATTACAAAGAGCTTTCGTTCTTCGGTAGAAATAACCGTGAAGCGCGTCATCTAATTAATCCGATTAACTATATTGGCTCAATTAAATCGATTGTTGCCAAAGATTTAAGAAAAAGAAATTACAAACTAAAGCCGATTGAAGATGATGCGCAACTGGTACTGAGCGATGTTCATGCTGTGAATGGCATTCCGCGTAAACCTTCGCTAGTTATTCTGGTATTGGGTGAAACCGCTAGAGCGATGAATTTCTCTTTAAATGGTTATCAACGCAACACCAATCCGCTATTAGCGAAACAGGATATTATCAATTTTAGTGACGTGACTTCTTGCGGAACGGCGACCGCGGTATCTGTGCCGTGTATGTTTTCTAAATTTACCCGCGATGAATTTAACTTTGATAAAGGCAGAGAGTACGAGAACTTATTCGATGTGATCTCGCATGCGGGTTACAAAGTTTTATGGAGAGATAATAATACCGGCTGCCAACACAGTTGTGACCGCATTGCATACGAGCACATGCTGGATAAGCTTAATCCTAAATTTTGCGAAACGGGCAACTGCGTGGATGAAGTATTAATTGATGATTTACAACACATTGTGGATGCCAGTAACACCGACACTGCACCCAATGAACAACTCACTAAAGTGAATGCGGTGATTGAAAGCCCGCGAGGTGACCGTGTCATTATTCTGCATAAAAAAGGCAATCACGGCCCTACCTACAGCAAGCGCTATCCAGCAGAATTTGAGAAATTCACGCCAGTGTGTAAAACCAATCAACTGGTTTCATGTTCTCAGGAAGAAATTGTAAACGCTTATGACAATGCGATTCTTTACACGGATTTTTTTCTGGATAAATCAATTAACTTTTTAAAGAAGAATTCAGAACAATTTGATACGGCGATGGTCTATATCTCTGATCATGGCGAATCTTTAGGGGAAAATAATCTGTATTTGCACGGTTTACCCTATATGATCGCGCCAGATTACCAAAAGAAAGTTCCATTTATGCTTTGGTTGTCTAAGGGCTATGAAAAAACACACAGTATCAATAAGGACTGTGTCGCGAGTAAATCTGCAACAGCACTTTCACATGATAATTTATTCAGCTCCATACTCGGGATGCTGTCTATTGAAACAAAGGTTCACGATAAGCAATTAGATATTTTTTCTTCTTGCAAAAGCACTCAAATAGTCAAAAAATAGACCATGGGCATAACTATAAAAACAAAAGAAAATATTATCTTAAAAAATACAGTCAAAAACGCTTGTAACTGCAAGCCAAACAACAAACTGCTTTTATGTTGCTGTTTACTTTTGCCATTTTCAGCGGTATCTCCAGCATTTGCAGATGAAAGCTGTATCGCGTGGACGGATGACTTTAAAAACAAGCCTAATCTTATCGTAGGCAAGGTCGAGATTAATGCGGCAGATGTGTTTGATTTAAACAATCCGAAAGAATCAAAGACGATTCACAGGGTTGCCAATAATCTGCATGTGAGCACTAAACCGGTTGTTATTCGTCGCCAGTTACTGTTTAAAGAAGGCGAAATATTCCAGCCGCGCAAACTATCAGAATCAGAACGTATCGTTCGTAGTAATCGCTATATTCAAGATGCAGATATTATGCCTTCTGAGTTGTGCGGTAATCGCGTCAACATACAGGTAAATACCACGGATAAATGGACGCTGTCACCCGGCGTTTCATTTAGCCAATCTGGCGGCAATAGCAAAACTGGTTTCGAAATACAGGAACATAACCTCTTGGGTTCGGGTAAAGGCCTTGTGGTCGGCTATAAAAGCGATGAAGAGCGTGATGAAACCTTTTTAAGCTATACCAATTCACTCTTTTTAGGCACCCGACAAAAATTATATGCCTCGGTACAAGACAACTCCGATGGCAAAGGACACGAGGTTGATTTATCCCTGCCGTTTTTCGAGCTGGATAGCCGCAAAGCGTGGGGGCTATCGACATCAAGCCTGAGTGAAGAAACCTCCCTTTATGACAAGGGCGACGTGAGCAGTAAAGTCTCGGTAAAAAAATCAGAACATTCGGCTTACTGGGGCTGGTCTGATGGTCTTGAATCTGATGATACTGATACAGATGACTCTGCAAAGAACGAAGTCACCCGTTACAAGGTCGGCTGGAAATACACGGAATCAGATTATAAAGATTACTATTCCCTGACAGAATCTTACCCCTGGTTTGAATACGAACACGACAGTGAAAGCTATACCACTCGTACCAATTTCAAAAGTATGGGCGAAGTGGAAGACATTACCTTGGGAACCAACTACACCCTCGGAGTCGGCTTACTGCGAGAAGAATTTGGTTCTACCGATAATCAACTTAACCTGAATGCGTCTTTTGAAAAAGGTTATGAATTCGAAAACAGTCTGGCGTTTATCAATATGGAAGCCAACTCCTATATCGGTTCTGGTGAGTTAGAAGGAGACAGCCTGAACTTGCAGGCAGAATGGTATTTATTTGACGAGCACGGTAGTGATATTTACTTGTCTGGTACGTTTAAATACCAATCGAATCTACAACCTGACGAGCAACTTTTATTAGGTGGAGATACCGGTTTACGCGCCTACCCTAAAGGTTATGAAAGTGGCGATAAGTCTCTGGTTTTCACCGCAGAAAAACGCTATCACTTTGACTGGTACCCACTCCATTTAGCAAAATTTGGGGCGGCAGTTTTCGCCGATGTTGGCAGCGCCTGGGGTGATGGCAAAGACCTGGATGTGTTAGCCGATGTTGGGGTCGGACTGCGCATGATTCCTACCCGTAGCAGTATTACCAAAGCAATCCACATTGATTTGGCATTTCCTCTGAATGGCGATAGTGATGTCGACGATGTGCAACTGAGCGTCAACACTGAGAATTCATTCTAATTCTAATAAAATATACTCTTTGTTAAGTTGTAAAAAAATTGGTCACCCCCCTACTTTAAGGCTTTTTTTATTTCGTCGTTCGTTATAGATAAATAAAGAAAAAATGAAATGCTGATGTGTTTAATATTATTTAGTACAAATGCCTGAATCCTAGCTACAGTAATAACTAGCAACAGTAATAAAGACACAGTATAAGTTTCTCCCCCGTTTTTACTGTTTTATCAAGACAGCTATGTTTAATTGACCTGGTTGTTTTATTAATAGGAGCATCATTTGAAATATACATACGCTAACTATTACCAGAATCCAAAACAAAGCAACGCCATGCATGAAGTGGCCGATGATTTGTTTCCAACCGGAATCTGTGAAACTGCTTATCAATCAATTACCCAGTGGCCTGATTACAAGCAAACTGACTTAATTGCATTAGATGATTTCGCCAAACAAATGGGCGTAAAAAAGGTTCTGTATAAAGATGAATCAACACGGTTAAATTTAGGCTCATTCAAAGCATTGGGCGGCGCTTATGCCGTGCAGACTGTTTTGGAAGCGCGAGAAAAAACCGGAGATGCGTCTGCACTTACAGTATGTACAGCGACCGATGGTAATCATGGCCGCTCCGTTTCCTGGGGAGCACAGCAAAAGAATATCCCTTGTCATATCTTTATCCATGCGGGAGTCAGTGAAGCCCGCGCAAAAAGCTTAGCGGAATATGGCGCAACGGTGCATCGAGTCAATGGTAATTATGATGATTCTATCGCCGAATGCATCAAAATGGCTGATGCGAATGGTTGGCAAATTGTTTCGGACACATCGTGGGAAGGTTATCGCGAAATACCCACACAAGTGATGGCAGGCTATACCGTATTAGCCGCTGAAGTCATCGAGCAAATAGAGCAGCAAAAAGAGTCGTTAACACATATTATTCTTCAAGCCGGTTGCGGTGGTATGGCAGGCGCGTTAATCGCCTACTTCTGGAAGCACTGGCGCGATAATTTACCTGAAATCATCATCATGGAATCTCGCATGTCTGATTGTGTTTTAGAAAGCATGCAACGCGATCAAATCTATTTAGTGGATATCGTCGATGAAACACTGATGGCGGGCTTATCCTGCGGTGAAGTATCCGAATTGGCCTGGCCGATACTGCGACACGGTGCAAGCCATGTAATCACGGTGAGTGATGAAGGCGTAAAACCCATGATGCGTTATCTGGCAAAATCGGAAGGTGACCGACCGGATATTGTCGGTGGTGAATGTTCGGCTTCGGGTTTGATTACCTTGAAAACCATCATGGATAATCCAGAACTCAAAGAATCTATCCATATCGATGAAAATTCGGTGATTTTCATGCTGGGTACCGAAGGTGCGACGGATCCTGATCTGTACAAGGAAATCATAGGAAACAAGCAATAGGTTAATGCATCGAAATGGATACCTTAAAATACGATTTATTAGCCAAAGAAACTGTTAAACAGCTAGGTTTAATCGTATTGCAGTCGGATGTCACTATTGAAGATGAGTTTCGTTTTTACTTTGCGAATCAAAATATTAGTCTGTTTGTGAATCGTATTCCGTTTGAGAATGAAGTCACTAAAGAATTACTCCAGCAAATGGAAAATCATCTTGGCGATACCATGTCGCAGTTTCCGATTGAAGCTGAATTCGATGCACTGGGTTACGCCTGCACATCTGGTGCCTTACTCATCGGAGCAGACAGAATATCCGAATTAGTTGCTGAGAAGCGCCCCTGTAAAATGGTGACGAATCCATTAACCGCCACACTCTCAGCTTTACAATCGATTAACGCCAAAAAAATAGCTTATCTCGCGCCCTATAGCGAAAGCGTATGTGCTGAAATGATTCAATACTTTGAATCCAATGGTATTCAGGTAATTGCATCTGCTACCTATGATGAAGCAGAAGATCGCTTTGTTGGCCGAATTTCCCCTGCCACCCTTCAACGCGATGCGATTAACTTAGCGAAAAATAATCCAGACATTGATGCCGTTTTTATGGCTTGTACCAATTTAAAGTGCGCGCATATTCTTGCTGAAGTAGAAGCACAAACGGGGATTACGGCTTTATCGAGCAATCAGGTTTTAGCATGGGACTTAGCCAGACATGCAGGACTGGATTTGACCTATAACTCATCTGACAACTTCACATCAAACAAAGGAAATCTGTTCAAATGACACAGACTTTGCATCAGCCAGAACGCGGTTTTGCGAACGAAGAATTCGAACAGCGCTTTGAGCTTGTTCAAAACAAAATGCGTGAGCAACAACTGGCTGCAATTCTGTTGACCACCGAACACGATATTAATTATTACACCGGCTATCTTACCCAATTCTGGCAAAGCCCAACGCGTCCCTGGTATCTGGTTTTACCCAGCGAAGGTTTGCCCATAGCGGTTATTCCAACTATCGGCGTGGAGTGTATGGCAAAGGGATGGATGAGTGATATTCGACACTGGTCATCGCCCCACCCAACAGATGATGGCATTAGCCTACTCACGGAAGCTTTGGTTGAAGCAGTGACGCGTGCCGCATCAAACAGTGGTTTTAAACACATCGGTATTAGTGCGGGAAAAGAGTCGCACATGCGTATGCCGTTATGCGATCTGGATCAGATCAAGGCTAATTTGAAAAAGCATGATAATCGAGTCGACTTTGTAGATGCGACACACATCATGCGTCGTCAGCGGATGGTTAAATCTCCCAAAGAAATCGAGAAACTGCGCTATGTGGCACAAACGGTTTCCTCCGTTTTCGAGCGACTGTTTGAGTTTGTGCACCCCGGAATGAGTGACAGCGAGATATTTCGTGCATTCAAAATTCAATGTCTGACTGAAGGCGTTGATGATGTGGCTTATCTGGTCGGCGGCGCTGATCAAGGTGGCTATAACGATATTATTTCACCTGCAGGCGCGCGTATTCTTCGAGATGGCGATGTTTTGATACTCGATACCGGCTGTACCTTCGATGGCTACTACTGTGATTTCGACCGCAACTATGGTTTCGGCAAAGTAGATAAAAGCGCGCTTGATGCCTATGAGGCTGTCTGGGAAGCAACCGAACAAGGCTTCCTAGCAACGAAACCGGGCAACACGCCAGCCCATTTATTTCACGCAATGAACAATGTCCTGCAAAAAGCAGGTGCTTTGGGAGATTCAGTGGGTCGCTACGGACATGGTTTAGGTTTGCAACTGACTGAGCCACCTTCGAATACTCCCTGGGATAATGAAGTGTTTGAAGTAGGAACGGTGATGACACTCGAACCAGGCATGGAGTTTGCCCCAGGGAAACTCATGGTGCATGAAGAAAATATTGTGATCACAGAAAACGGCGCTGAATATTTAAGTCGTCGGGCGTTGCCGCAACTCCCAATTTATTCTTAGTTTTTATTAATGGCACCCCCCTACTTTAGAGGCTTTTTTTAGAACAAAAAAAAGCCCATGATTTCACTCACGGGCTTTTTGATTGTTTATTCTTGTGTTTAGTAACAAGCACCTGATGGATCAACATTGATTCCGATCAGCTTATTACCACCGCCGCCGAATACGTTTCCACCGTTATACGTTAAGCAACCTTCGCCATCGTATAAGGCCTGCATACGCTGTACGTCACTACCATAGTAGAAAGGGATCCAACGCTTACCAGTTTCATGACGCTTTAGGTCGTTTGGTCCACCAATTGTAGAATTAACGCGAGCCATACTCATGCCCAGTTTAATTTTTGAGAACTTGCTGCCCGGTCTGATTGTTCCTGTGATTTTGCTACCACGAGGTTTTGTCGCTGCAGGTTTTGCTGGCTTAGCCGCCATTTTCTTTTCTGGCTTACTACCAGAAGCTGTAGAACTACTATCTGATCCGCCTGAACACGCAGAAATCAAAACCGCAGTTGCAATGATTAACCCCATTTTACTTATTGTCATTCTTAACTCCCTTGCATATAAAAAATTTTATAGGAAAGGAGTATAGAATTTATCAAATAGTGAATAAAGTTATTTAGCAGATAAATTATTCTTTTCAGAAAAACGAAAGGTACCCCCCTCTCTTCTTTAAGCAAGAATTTCTAATCTCTATCCACTTTCTTCCGTAAGGCTTTGGTTTTACCGCGTTGTGTTTTCTTATCCACACGTTTAATTTGTGAATTTCGACTGGGCTTAGTTGGCCTGCGCGCTTTACGGACTAAGGAGACACTTTTAATCAGTAACTGAAGTCGCTCTAACGCATCTTTGCGATTCTTCTCCTGAGTACGGTGAGTTTGTGCTTTGATAATGATCACGCCATCTTTGCTGATGCGGCTGTCACTCAACGCCAGCAAGCGTTCTTTGTAGAACTCAGGAAGTGATGAGTCGGCAATATCAAAACGTAAATGAATCGCAGATGAAACCTTGTTGACGTTTTGCCCACCCGAACCTTGCGCACGAATTGCTGATATTTCGATTTCATCATCGGGAATGGATACAGCTTGAGAGATAATGAGCATGTTCAGTAAATTTCCATCAATTTGCAGTCAGGTCTAATCAGTCCTAAATTATATTCTAGTGACAACTAAAGCAGATTCATACGCAACATAATCAGCGGGATTGCATGTTGCCCGCTCCTAAGCATTAGATCTGAATTCTGCTTAATGTTGTTAAAACGCGAGTTCAACGTGAAAGTTGCCGTTTTGATTTTATTATCGCCCAAAGTTTCGAGATTTTGACTTACGCCTTCTGCGACCTCAATACTCAGCGATGTTTTTACGGTGTCTTTAAAAATAGCTTTTACTTCAACGTCGCAACCATCCTGACAGCGTATTTCTGCCAATTTATCATTAACATCAAAGCTGAATATTTTGGCTTCGCGGGCAAAATATTCGTAATCAATACCTTCGGGTAAATAGAACCCCTGATACCAGTAATTTTCAGATTTAGGCATACTCACCTTGAGTGCTGGACGATTTTCAACTTGCGTATTTTGAGGGCTTTCCTGTAACCATTGACCAAAAGACCTGACGGTTACTTTTTGCTTATCTCGCTTAACACAATCCGCATCCATCTGATCAGCCAAGCGATAAGGCGCGATATAACGTTCTCCCATCAAAACGAAAGCATCTGGTGTATTTTCTTTGGTTTTACCCAGCACTCGGCTTAAATACACCAGAAATTCCTGAGTTTTATAATCAGGGTGATCAGTCTTGTCCATGCTAGTCGTGATAGACATAAAATTACGACGCATTTGCAAAGTTCGTAACGAAGTAATCAAAAAACGATACGGACCATTTTCAATGGGACCAACATCTGAAATCACATAAGAGCTATCGCCATAGAATTCATTTTCAGTACCCCAGTAACGTCCTTCAATTTTATCTGCAAAATCTTCATTAAAATCCATTCGGCAACTACCATCAGTGAAACTGCTGAATACCATGCCATAGACTTTATCGGTGTAACTCATCCAGCGCTCGATGGCGCCATCTCTATTCCCTAAACCCTTGTCTATCACATAGTGAGCGATGTTTTTTAGCTTTTGATTATAAGCATCAGAACCTTCGCCATAAGTAAACAAGGTACCAATATTGGTGAATGCCAGTTTATTTTTGTGTTTGCCGAATGCCTTGGCATAGAGGTCTATATTAGCGATCGTTCCCTGTTCAAAAGTTTCTGGGGTAAAACCAAAAGACTGCTCGGCCTCCTGACGCTCGGGAGGCGACATCCAGAATTCGCCCCAGCCATTTTTATTGTCGTAGTCTTTGCAGGAATCCGCCGCTTTACCAAATTCCCCATCTGCCAACCCCAGTTGAACACCGATTATTTGCGGGTTTGCAGCATAGCGCTTGGCGAACGCCTGAATAAAGGGGCGTGTGGTATCCAAATAGGCTTTATCCCAAAATATCAGGGACTTGTCTGAGGTTTGCTGCATTTGCTTTAGTGCCCAATCAGGCGCTTCACAAGATGAGTTAACTTCTAATCTGACTAGAGCTCTTTGAGGGGCGATGCTTTTTAATTTTTTTTCGAATGCTGAGAAATCAAACACACCTGGTTGTGGATTCGCCTGATTCCATAACACCATTAAAAAGCGATTTTTAACGGCCTTATTGGTAGATTTCCGTTCTGTGGTTAACCCTGAATACTTTGCTTCACCCGCATAACTTGGAAGCGACCAATCAAAACCTCGCTGTAAGTGGGGGGGTGCCTTTGATTCAAGTTGGGGTAATGCAGTGCTACCCTTCTGGTCTATTTTATTACCAGAAGCTTTGCTCTGGATAGCGCTAACAGCTTGCGTATCTTTTGCAACATCAAGCTTTTGCGAATTATTTTTTGTTGTTGAATTGGTAACTGAACTGGTAGTTGAATTAATAGCTGAATTGGTAGTTGAAAAATCAGATGAATCAGCAGACGCATTGTACTGATCATAAAAATAATCCCCACCCACCACGGCAGCAATAGCAAAGATCACAAAAAGTACGATGTATATAAGAATTTTCATGAATCTATCAACAGCCATTTAGTAACATAACAGTGCAATATTCTATCAGATACTTAATCGACTATTTAATGTATAACATTCACGACTTCTTTAACTGATTTGCGACGAACACACTACCTTTATGAACAACGCTACAGCCTATTTAAATAACATACCTGTGATTGTCGTGATGGGCGTATCCGGTTGCGGTAAGTCCACGATCGGTAAAGCATTATCATCAGAGTTAGGACTGCCTTTTTTAGAAGGCGATGACTTCCACCCACCGGCAAACATAGAAAAAATGTCAAATGCCATTGGCTTAACCGATGACGATCGCTGGCCGTGGCTTGATGCCCTAGGTGCTGCCATTCATGAAAAATGTAATGCCGAAAAGGATAAAAACAAAGTAGTACCCAACGGCGTTATCGTCAGCTGCTCTGCGCTAAAACATAATTATCGCCAACGCCTGTTGAATGCTTCAGGAGAACAAATACTGTTTGTTTATCTCGATGGAAGTTGTGACACCCTGTTATCAAGAATGCAGTCCCGAACAGAGCATTACATGCCTGCCAGCCTGCTGGATAGCCAGTTAGAAACGTTAGAAAAACCGACAAATGATGAGCTGGCAATAACGGTTTCCATAGAACAATCAGTCGATAAAATAGTTGATGAGATACTCGATAAAATCAACCATGAAGCCATCGATTAGCTAAGCAAAAAGCCTATCCGCTTAGTATTTAGTGTATCTGGTGTAATTTGCGTCTATTATTGGTGCGCTCAATTCAACACTAAAGTGTGTTTCAGCAAAAACACAGCATAAAACAGCAGAAACGATGTATGACAAATAAAACCGATCACCCCTTTAAAAGCACAAATATGCCTTTCACAATGAAGGCATTTTTTAGTTTAACCACGTTTGTTTTCAAAATTGTCGGCGCTATTTCACCCACTCTGGCGGGCAAATTAGCCTTACGACTGTTTATGACGCCTCCCAAAGTCATTATTCCTCGGCGCGAAAAACCCATTCGTGAAAGTGCCAAGTTGCACTTCATAAACATCAAAGACCGACAGATTTCTGTGCGTAGCTGGGGAGAAGGCCCAACAATTCTGCTAGCGCATGGCTGGGGCGGTAGAAGTTCTCAGCTAATGGGATTCATCGAACCCTTGGTTGCAGCAGGTTATCGCGTTGTTGGCTTCGAGATCCCGGGTCATGGTGACTCAACGGGCAAACACTCAAACATGCTGGATGGCGCGTCGATAATTGCCGAAGTCATTAAGCAGGAAGGCCCAGTAGAGGCGATTATCGCTCACTCTTTTGGTACCGGCACCACACTATTATCGATAGATAAGTTTGGTGTTAAAACGCCCAAAGTGGTATTGATAAGTACATTCTCTGGCGTAGAATTTATCCTCGAAATCTTTGGCGATCTTTTCTCTTTAAGGCAATCCACTCTGGATGCCATGCAACAAGTCGCATTAAAAAAGTTTGCCCATGAATATCATGTCGGATGGGACTGGAATGAAATTTCTCCACTAGAAACCATCAAAAGTTGCGACAGTGAACTACTATTGATCCATGACGATCAAGATCACGAAGTTCCGATAGAGGAAGTGTTACCGCTGCACAACAGTCAACCACAGGCAAAAAAGCTCATCACGTCTGGATTTGGTCATCGTAAAATTTTACTCAACAAAGAAGTCATCGACACGACTATAGATTTTATTACGCAGTAATTATTCGTTTAAAAATCTACAAAAAAACCAAACCTGCGACAGGAATCCCCTTTCTAATATGCCAAATAGTAAAACAGATCATCCGTTAAAAGTGATGTTTGCGGGGCTATTTAGCCTTATTTTAGCGATGGGTATTTCGCGTTTTTCATACACGCCCTTGTTGCCGGTGATGATCAATGAGACGTATTTGAATGATGCCAGCGGTGGCTGGCTCGCCACCATTAACTATCTGGGTTATATGCTGGGGGCAATTATCGCTGCCTCAATCAGTGACCTGAAACTCAAAGACGTACTTTATCGCGTGGGTTTGATTGTCGCAGTCCTCTCAACTGTAGGCATGGGAGTGACCGACAATTACATCGTCTGGTCAATTATGCGTTTTATTGGTGGTTTGAGTAGTGCGGCGTGCTTACTGGTGGGAACCGGTTTGATTCTTAACTGGATGATCCGCCACGGACACAAGCCCGAACTGGGCATACATTTCGCTGGCATCGGTTTAGGCATAAGCCTTACCGCGATACTCTCGATGATGATGCTGAATAAGCTGGATTGGGCGCAACAGTGGTATGTCTACTCTGCGATTGCAGTAGTTATTGCTATTCCCGCATGGCGCTGGTTGCCAAAGCCGGTGAATCACCATCAGACCACAGCTGGCGGAACTCTACTGGACACGCCACCAGAAAAAAGCTGGATGTTGATTTTATACGTGGCTTATTTTTGTGCCGGTATCGGTTATGTTATCAGCGCTACATTTCTGGTCGCCATTGTCGATCATCAGCCTGAATTGGCTGGCAAAGGTTCGCTAGTCTGGCTAGTCACCGGTATTGCGGCGGCACCGGCGGCTATTTTATGGGATCGGATTGCCCGAAAAGTCGGCGAGTTAAAGGCATTGTTCTGGGCCTATGGCATTAATATTGTTGGTATTATTATTCCGGTTTTTAGTCATAGCTTATCGGGCGTTTTACTCAGCGGTTTTTTCTTTGGATTAACTTTTGTGGGCATAGTGAGTTTACTGCTGACCATGGTTGGCAAGTTTTACCCCACCAAACCTGCTAAACCCATGGGAAAATTAACCTTGAGTTATGGTATCGCGCAAGTAGTTGCACCAGCCATTGCAGGGATGATTGCAGAAACAACAGGTAATTATTCGATGCCGTTGATTTTTGCATCTGTCATTATGGGCTTCGGCATGGCGTTAATTGTTATACTGCAAATCAGAAAAAAACATTAAGACGGTAAGGATAAAGAGTATGAAATACGCATGGGGCTTAATATTTTTAGTGGTTTTAATCTGGTCGGGAATTAACCCCAAAGATACACTCACCTGGTTTCTGGAAGCGTCGCCAGCCATCATTGGCGCGGGCTTAATGCTTTATACCTTCAAGACTTTTCACTTAACATCCATACTGTATTTTTTCATTTTGCTACATTGTATTGTGCTGATGATAGGTGGACATTACACCTATGCTGAAGTCCCATTGTTTGATGGTCTATTTGGCGCCGAACGAAACAATTACGACAAGGTCGGTCATTTCTTTCAGGGCTTTGTACCCGCCCTACTCGCCAGAGAAATATTGATTCGTAAGAATGCGGTTAACGGCAAAGCCTGGTTAAATACCTTCATTGTTTCAGTGACTCTGGCTTTTAGCGCTTTCTATGAGCTCATCGAGTGGTGGGTTGCGGTAGCAAGCGGAGATGATGCAGTGGCCTTTTTAGGTACGCAAGGTTATGAATGGGATACTCAATCAGATATGTTTTTAGCACTGATAGGAGCGATTGTCTGCATACTCGTTTTAAGTAAGGTTCATGACAAGCAATTACAGAATCTGAAGTGATATCTGGTTAATTTGTTAAAAGCCACTTAAAAAAACCTCTATAAGTAGGGGGGTGGCTAATTACTTTTTTGGCGATGATTTAACTTTTGATTTGGGTATGGTTTTTACGGGTTTTTTCAGTACGTTATTGCCTGCTTGATTGTCACTCCCATTATTCTGGTTGATCTGTTTTAATAATTTAGTTTCTTTTCTGGCGCGCATTACATAGCCGCCCAGTGCACCACCAGCCGTGCTAATTGTTAATAAGCCCATGGTCAGTAACTCCGTCAATAGCATCAAAGCACCTGCGCCTATGGTACCGGCAAATGCTGCCCCTACTTTAAAGTTGGCTTTGCTGTGGGTGATTTTGGCTTCTCTGGCAATTTGCTGCTGCGTTTTTTGCACCAACTTGGTTTTAGCGCGTTCTGCGTTCAATTGAATCTTTTCTCTTTCACGAGCGTGCTGAGCTTTCGCCTCATAAACCTCATCTTTACTTTTATGCGATGCGATTGAGTTAAACCAAAAAGCAGTAAAAAAACCGATAACGAATAACGGAATCAACAAGCGTAACCACCCTATTCCCTCTAATTCAGGGGCGAGTAATACCAGCGCAACTGTTGCAATTTGTACCGCAACTATTCCAAAGAAATATTTAAACATTGTAGACTTTATTAATACCTCGAGATTTATTTCGCAGTTATGAATCCATATTCGATATAATAACGTATACAGACTATTTCATGAGAACATGATGTCAGGGTTATACGCGTAATTTTCAATATTTTTCTCAGATTAAGGTCGATAGCAAAGCTATCTGTCACTTATTCATTCAAAAATATGAAATGTTCAGCCCTTACTATTCATTATTGTTTATCCATCATTGTTCTCCTTAAACAGTCTTATTTCTTAACTATTCTCAATACGGAATTGCAATGCAAGCTTCAACTGAAAATACATCAATAGATAATGCGACTGCTCAAAATGAATCAGCTAAAAACGCATCAGCTAATAATAATGAACTAAACGATACAAATACCAACCAACCTTCAAGCAAGGCTGTGAATGTTGATGCCAATGAAATCAAAAAGTTCGAAGACTTAGCACATCGATGGTGGGATAGAGACAGTGAATTCAAACCATTACACGATATTAACCCACTCAGATTAAATTACATTGAGCAGCATGCTGGCGGCTTAAAAGGTAAAAAAGTAATCGATGTCGGTTGTGGCGGCGGCATACTTTCTGAAAGCATGGCACTGCGTGGCGCGGATACTCTTGGAATTGATATGGGACAGGCTCCTCTTTCTGTGGCTGAATTACACGCACTGGAAGCTGGAATCGAGAATATTCAATATCAGAAAATTCCCGTAGAAGAGCTGGCAAAAACGGAAAAAGAACAATTTGATGTTGTCAGTTGTATGGAAATGCTTGAACACGTACCAGACCCTGGTTCAATTATTCAAGCATGCACAGATTTGGTTAAACCGGGAGGAAGTGTTTTCTTTTCTACCATTAACCGTAACCCAAAAGCTTTTGCGTTTGCTATTTTAGGCGCCGAATATGTGTTGAATATGCTACCTAAAGGGACGCATGAATATGCCAAGTTCATACAACCATCAGAGCTTGAGGCATGGGCAAGAAAGTCTGGCTTGCAACTTGAAAACATAAAGGGCATGACGTATAACCCGCTACTTCAAAGCTATAAATTAAATAGCGATGTTAGCGTGAACTACTTGATGTATTTCACCAAACCCAACAATTAAATTTTATTTAAAAACTGTAACTTATGAAACGTATATTATCCACCCTGTTCCTCATGTCTAGCATGCTACTTTCTGCGTGCTCCATGAGCCCTATCGTTAAAGATATTCGCTATGACGAAGTGAGCTATGATGCCGAAAATCGCAAAACAGTGGTTTCAGCAATAGATTCAAGCACTGAGTTTAAAATCCGAATTTTGACTGAAACCATTATGGGATTAGGACCTAACATTGATCCTGAGGAAGCAGGCTTTGTAGCACGTGAGGCAGTTCTTTACCCAAGATATCTAGCGAACCAATACAGATTAATCGCACCACCAAACTCTCATAATGTACTGGTTAACACAGGCCGTAGAGATCGTGGTTTATGCTACCACTGGGCGCGTGATATGAGCGAGCAAATCGTTAAAGGTAGAACTTACAAAACCTTAACCTTGAATCGTGCGGTTGCCAATCAGGGCAGAAAATACGAACATAATGTTTTAACCGTTGCCGCAAAAGGCAAAGGCATTAAAGATGCTTACATTCTTGATGGATGGAGAAACTCAGGCGATTTATTAGTACTACAGACCCGTGAAGATCCAGAATATGACTGGGAAGAATACACACGAAGAGTTTACAGTGCTGTTCCTGACGTGAATAATAAAGAAACGAATTAAATGTTATTACCTGCCATGAAAAATCAATCTACGCTAAAACTGTCTTTATTACTTACTGCTTTACTGTTATTGAGTGCCTGTTCATCAATTCAGTACCAAGGCGTACATGTAAACAAACAAGGTAGAACCGTTGTTAATGCCATTGATGAGTATGACAACAAAAAGATTAAAGAACTAACACAGGCAATTATGGGCTTAGGACCCAATATTGTTGAAAGTGAGGCGCAGTTTGTCGCGAGAGAAGCCGTACTTTACCCAAAAGTATTAGCGAATCGTTATCAGTTGATGAGCCCTCCTCTTTACCACAATGTGCTGGTAAATTATGGTAAACGTCCGCGTGGATTATGTTACCAATGGACGCATGACATGGGCCAACAAATCAATAAGCCAATGAAATCCCTACAGTTCTACCATGCTGTTGCCTTTAGACGTAACTACTGGAGAGAGCACAGTACACTGGTTGTGACAGCCAAAGGCAAAGGCGTTCCTGATGGAATCATTTTAGACCCTTGGAGAAATTCGGGTGATTTATTCTGGTCACACGTAAAAGACGACAAGAAGTATCCATGGGTTCAGTTTACCAACTAGTTTTCACTGCTTAATTCACCCCTGGGATTCGGCACTTATCTTCTTTAACTGACAAACACCAGGGGCAAATTAACGACACAAGAGTTGAAGACGTAGACATGAAAATCACTAAGAACTCTCCTGAGTTATTACTGCTTCTTATCGCTGCAGGTACAGCGATGAGTTTTGCTGTCTGGCAAAACCTGTTGAATAATTTTGCGATTGAACGTGCTGCGTTTACCGGTGTAGAAATTGGCATTTTACAAAGCCTTCGCGAAATCCCCGGTTTTCTTGCGTTTACGATTATCTACGTTCTACTGCTTATTCGCGAACAGCGAATGGCTTATGTCTCGATGGTTTTATTGGGACTAGGAACACTACTCACCGGCTTTTTCCCTTCTGCTATTGGTTTTTATCTCACCACAATTTTAATGTCGATGGGGTTTCATTATCTGGAAACCATTCAAAACTCGCTGACTCTGCAATGGGTGAGCAAGAAAGATGCACCTGAATTTTTAGGCAAAATGATCGCGGCAAAAGCCGCTGCATCGATCCTGGCATTTTCGCTGGTGTGGCTATTATTCGAATTCTTCCATTTTGATTACAAATGGATATACATTGTCGGTGGCGGCGTTTCTTTATTTATCGCCTTTTACAGTTGGAATCATTTCGATGACTTCCCGCAGAAAGTCTACCAAAGTAAAAAACTCATTCTACGTAAACGCTACTGGCTCTATTACGCCTTGCAATTTATGAGTGGTGCTCGCCGTCAAATCTTCGTGGTCTTCGCGGGATTTTTAATGGTAGAAAAGTTTGGATTTAGTGTCGGAGAAATCTCCATACTGTTTCTTATCAACTCCGCTTTTAATATTTTTATGGCGCCCAGAATCGGCAGGCTTATAGGTAAAATCGGTGAGCGAAATTCATTAATCCTTGAATATATTGGTTTGATCGCAGTGTTCTGCGGCTACGCTGTGGTAGAAAATTCAAATATTGCGGTAGGTCTGTATATTCTAGATCACTTATTCTTCGCCATGGCGATTGCACAAAAAACCTATTTCCAGAAGATTGCTAACCCTGCTGATATTGCGTCAACAGCCGGCGTTTCTTTCACCATTAATCACATTGCAGCGGTCGTTATACCGGTGATTTTTGGCGCTTTATGGTTGAGCTCGCCTTCTTTGGTGTTCTACGTAGGGGCTGTTTTTGCGGGAATATCCTTACTCTTAGCCTTTAATGTACCGAGCAATCCAGAAGCAGGAAATGAAACCATTATGGGGCGTATTCCGCATAATGCCTTAGAGACATAATCTTCTCTTTTGACCTGGTTTAGACATAACTTTTTGACATAACTTCTAACTTAGATTGTACTTCATTATTTATAACAGTCACTTATCATCATGCGCATTACTCTGACATTTCACTTTCTGATCTTTATCCTGAGCCTAAGCACACACGCTTTAGCGACTGATGATGATATTGGTAAAAAGCTGTTTCAGGAAAAATGCAGCGAATGCCACCAACAAGATGGCAACAGCAAAGACAAAGAGATTCCCAATATTGCAGGGACTTCGGCTATTTTGACTTTCGACATTATGGATCAGTATAAATCAGGCGATAGAAAATCGAAGCCAATTAAGCTAAAGGACAGCGCTGCAACTGGCGATAAGACAGAAACAAACATGAATGAAATTGCCAAATCGCTGAAGTCAAATGAGATTGAAGCTATTGCCTTTTTTCTGGCCAATCAGAAATCAAAACCTGCATCACAAACATTTGATCAGGAGCTTGCGGCAAAAGGCAAAGCTATCCACATGGATTTCTGCGAGAACTGTCATGTTGACGAAGGCACCGGCAATATTGAAGACGCATCGTTATTAAGAGGCCAATGGAAAAACTATCTTCAAAGCCAGTTTGAAGTGCTTAGCGAAGGTGATCGCTATATGCCTAGACGAATGAAAAAACGTTTTAGAAAATTGTCTGATGACGACAAAAAAGCACTGATTGAATTTTATATCAGCCCTGTTAACTAGACCTATTTACTAGATATATCAATCAGCTAATAGAATTTGGCACCCCCCTACTTATAGGCGTTTTTTTATTTTAATCGGCCAGTCATCGTTCTTACTATTTCTAGAGAACACTTGTCATCATCTCAACGCACAACCACCCCAAAAAACGTATATACATTAAATATACATTGTATGTTATATTGATAGTCAGCTTTATGACTCTGTAAATAAAAAAGGAGGTAATATGAAGTGGCATGCCAGACCTCTGGCTACAATGAGCATCATTCTCTTATCGGTAATTTCACAACCGAGCAACGCCTCTGAGCCTCTTTTAACAGAGCCATCAGCGACAATAAAGATATCACCCGCACTTCATACCGTTTCAATCTCTCAGTCTCAAGGCAAACAATCAGAAAATCTCCCACTACTAAACGTTGATGAAATTCATTTCCAGATACAAGATTGTGAAGATTACCCTTATCACGCTAATGACAATCACAACAACGATCAAGCACAAAACGAAAGTGGCTTCCAATACGCTGTTAACAAAAACTCAGATTCCAATAAACACAATATAGGTAAAACAAAACTTCTGCGGGACATAAAACAGGGTTTAGAAACCGGATTGCAATGTCTTGCTGGCAATAGCCCAGCAGGAAAATTACACCCTTACCATGAAGAACAAGCCTTGCGGTTGATTAAAATATTGAACAGCAAACAGGCCAAAACATTTCGCTGTGTGAAAGATAAAACCTTCGCTTATGCAATCTCTACACTACCCTCCGATAAGCAAGCCCAACTAAAAAAAGACGATATCACCCGCACTATTCGCTATCCCGGTGTGATAGTTGATACCTATCGAATTGGCGGATTTATTTCGGACAAATTCAACGCCGAAACTTATCGTAACTTCTTCAAATTAAACGAAGAACAAATAGCAGAAATATCTAACGGTAAACCCGTGCATCTTGATACGATGCATCGCTACAAAAACCGCAGCTCATTGATGTTTCACGAAATGATCCACTGGCTTGGCCACGAACATTCGAGCATTAATCCGGATGTGACTGACCTATACGATACCTGTTGTTTTGGTGGCAGTGATCACATCACGGATAATATTGCGAATAAAAAATACCAGACCAAGGCGTGTAACATCCTGAAAGACAAAGAGCTCTGGGAAGCTAATTCCTATAAAAAAATGCAACTTTGGCACTTTAAGGAATACGACCAATTGAAAAGAGAAATGCGAAGTAGCTATGACTGAATCTTCAGATACAACAAAGAAAGCCAGAAAACAAAAAAAGAAAAACAAAAAAGACAGCCAACTGGTGATTCGTATTGCGACTGAAGACAGAGATCGCTTTGTGAGTCTCTGCGAAGATATGGATACCAGTGCCGCCAGAGAAATCAGACTGTTTATACGCAAATTTCTAAAAGAGAATGAAGCCTAATTGATGTATTAAGCCACCCCCCCCCTACTTATGAGCACTTTTTAACAACGAGTGATATACAGATAAAATATTTCAGGGTCAAAATTAAAGGAACACCCCTGTTTATATAAAACTTAAACTATTTTATCTTTTTACAGGGGTGCTTTTAGCAATTGCGTTTTAAACGCTAATCTTCTTTAAAAGATTGGTTTTAACTTATTGAAGATTTCTTACGTAATAAGACCGCAGATGCCAACAATAATAAAATAAGCAAGCCTTGTGCCCACTGGCTTAAAGTAGGGATAGGAGCCACATTTGTTGCTGTTGCCGAAAGTAAGTCAATGATAACCGTACCGTCGCCAGATGATACAGCTGCAGTTGCTACGGGATTAGCACCGGTATTATAAGAACCGCCACCACCAGCAACACGCCCGCCATCACCACCGGAGTAGCCGCCACCGCCACCGCCACCATAACCGCCATTACCCGTACCGCCGCCGCCAAACCCACCATGGGCTTGATTCCCGAATGATGGTAAGCTAGCATCACCACCGCTCATGCCATTCGCCCAGGAAGAGCCTCCGAAACCATAAGTAGAGTCATCCGCACCATCTCCATTGAAACCCGCACCGGAGGAGCCCCAGCTTGAAGATACAGCTCCTCCAAGGCCTAAAGCTACAGCCTTTACAGTACAGGCAGAGGTCTCAGAACTTCCGCTGCCTATAATGCCAAATTCGGTGATGGATGCATCACACCCATTTTGACTAACAAAATTTCTCGTACCGCCGCCGCCACCTGCAACCTGAATTGGAGTATCTGAACTATCAACAACAAAACTTCCGCCGCCACCGCCGCCATTAGAACCACTACTTTGTCCGATTCCTTGTTGACCAACAACAACCTGAATAACTGATCCGGCGGTTAATGAATACTCCCCGATTATTTGAGCCCCAAGCCCTCCCACAAAATCAACATCTCCTGAAGCTCCCTGAGCGCCCTGTGTTTCGATACGATAAAGTCCAGTTGCTGGAACAGTCCAGCTTTGTATTCCTGCTGCAACCGTGACTAACCCTTCTAAATCAGTGCCTGTGTACGCCGTGTCACACGCCGCTTGCAAAGGGCCCTCTGGCCCTGTCGCTCCACACGTTGTAAAAGTAAATGCTGACCCTATTGTAGGCACTGCCATTAATATAGCGCCCAGACTGATATTACGAGCCAGTTTTTTAGTTATTAATAATTTCCTTTGCATTCTACGCTTCTCTCTTAAATATAA
Source organism: Cocleimonas flava (assembly GCF_004339015.1). Classification (GTDB taxonomy): domain Bacteria; phylum Pseudomonadota; class Gammaproteobacteria; order Thiotrichales; family Thiotrichaceae; genus Cocleimonas; species Cocleimonas flava. The sequence goes on from NZ_SMFQ01000004.1 coordinate 878,901, forward strand.
AGATACATAGGCGTTAAAAGTGTGTTTTTCTTATTTAAAGAAGAATATTTATTTTTTAAATCAAGCTATTCAAATTAAGTATTCTTTATGAGTAATATCACTTGTAACGCCTCCCTCGCGCATCCGAATCTAGCAGATAACAGCATTTAAATCCATAAATTGAACAAACTGCCATATATATACAATATTTCAATCTCTTTTATAGAATTATCTTCCCATCAAACAACAATCGCATTTTAAAAAACCTTTGGTTATAATACCGCGCTGGTAAATCAACCGATTTACCCCTGTCGACGCACCAGGTAAAAAACACGGGGAGAATTATCTCCCATAGAAGGAAATATGAAAGCCCTAGTAGTTTGTTCGGGCGGCCTCGATTCTGTTACTTTATCCTACAAAGTAGCCAGCGAAGGCACGCTATCATCACTCTTGTCGTTCGATTACGGACAACGCCATCGCAAAGAACTCGACTTTGCCGCACATTGCGCAAAACAGTTAGGCGTAAAACACACCATTATCGATTTAAGTCAGGTTGGCAAACAGCTTACCTCTGCCCTTACCGATGACATCGACGTGCCCGATGGACATTATGCTGAAGAAAGCATGAAAACCACCGTTGTACCTAATAGAAACGCAATTATGATGACGATTGCCTTTGGTTTGGCGTCTTCACAAAATGCAGATACGGTAGCCATGGCGGTGCATGGCGGTGATCATTTTATCTACCCGGATTGTCGCCCAGACTTTATTGAATCGTTTGCAGCGATGCAAAAAATGGCTTTAGACGGCATGTCGGAGATTGAGCTATACACACCTTATTTGCACCTGGATAAAACTGAAATCGCCCGCGATTCAGCAAAATATAGCGTACCTGTGGTTGATACCTGGTCTTGTTACAAAGGACAGGAAAAGCACTGTGGTCGTTGTGGCACCTGCGTTGAGCGCCGCGAGGCATTTCACCTTGCGGGTATTGAAGATCCTACCGAATACGCCGATGCCGATTATTGGCAATCAGTTACATAGCTCTTTATAACAAGAAGAATAGAAGATCATCATGTATACAATAAGCAAACAATTTACTTTCAGCGCCTCGCACCAGCTACTTAACTTGCCTGGCGATCATCCCTGTCACCGACTGCATGGACACAACTATATTGTCGAAATCGAATTGAGATCAGCAACGCTCAACTCAACAGGATTTGTACGAGATTACAATGATCTCGATGCCTTGAAACAATATATAGACGACACGCTTGATCATCGTCATCTCAATGAAGTATTTGGTCACGATGATACAACTGCCGAGAATCTGGCTTATTTCTTATACGATTGGTCAAAAAAACAATGGCCAGAAGTGAGTGCGGTACGCGTCAGTGAGACGCCTAAAACATGGGCCGAATATAGACCATGAGCATTCCATCTATAGTCACCCCCCCACTTTCAGGCACTTTTTCTACAGAATCTGTGAGTAATGATTCCACTGATTTAATCAGTATTTCGGAAATCTTTGGCCCCACGATTCAGGGCGAAGGCGCGTTGATTGGTACTCAAACGATTTTTGTCAGAACGGCGGGTTGTGATTACCGTTGCAGCTGGTGCGATACCGGTTACGCAGTTTTGCCCGAATTTGATAATGACTGGAAAAACATGGATGCCGAATCTGTTTTCAACAAAATAGAATCGCTCAGTAATAAACAAGCCATGTGGATTACGCTATCTGGCGGCAATCCTGCGATGCAAAATCTGGAACCACTGATTAAACTGGGTCAGGCGAAAGGCTATAAGTTTTCCATGGAAACGCAGGGCAGTATTGCAAAACCCTGGTTTGCCTTACTCGATCAATTGACGTTTAGCCCAAAACCACCCTCTTCTGGAATGCGCTTCAAACATAAGGGCCTGCAACGTTGTTTAGACGCTTGTGAAACGCTTGAGATTATAAATAGCCAGACGCATCCCGATGTTTCACTCAAATTTGTTGTGGCAGATCAGGATGATTTACTCTGGGCAAAAGAGATTGCAGAGCAATATCCACAATTGCCTTGTTATGTACAGCCTTGTAATAATAATGCCGATATCAATGTTGATAACCGATCAACTGCTGACGACTTAGAAAACAAGGAAGAAAATTCGCCATACGACCAAAAACAAAAAATGCTTTGGTTGATTGATGCAGTACAATCGTTAAACTGGACTGACGTTCGGGTACTTCCACAATTACACGTTTGGTTAAATGTAGAGTAATTGAATAGTAATAAATAACAGGACTTATAAAAATGAGAATACTACACACCATGCTGCGCGTGGGTAACTTAGAAAAATCCATCGCTTTTTACACAGACGTTTTAGGCATGCAGGAATTACGTCATCAAGATTACCCAGAAGGAGAATTCACCCTTGCTTTTGTGGGTTACGGTGACGAAGCAAATAACACAGTATTAGAACTAACCCATAACTGGGGCGTTGAAAGTTATGATCTGGGTAACGCATACGGCCATATTGCCATTGGTGTCGATGATGTTTACGAAGCCTGTGAAAAAATGAAGCAGTCAGGCGGAAAAGTGATTCGTGATGCTGGCCCAATGAATGCCGGTAGCACCATCATTGCCTTTCTTGAAGATCCTGATGGATATCAAATTGAGTTAATCGGTCGCGAATAAGTTTTACTCACTTGTCATCTCAAGAGCCAAATCAAGTGCCAGCAGAAGTGACACCTCAGCAAAAATCCTTTCTTCTCCTCCAAGGGGTAGCGAGTCCTTTTTTTGCTGAGCTTGAAAAAGCCTTAATCGACGCCGGACATAAAGCACTCAAAATCAATTTTTGTGGTGGTGATTTGCTCGCTGGGCGCTTCTTTTCGACGGCACTCAATCACATCAATTTTCAACAATCACTGGAAGAACTTCCCGAGTTCTATCAAACACTTTTCACAGACCATAATATTACCGATATCGCATTGTTTGGTGATACGCGTCCTGTGCACGTTCCAGCCATTGAATTAGCAAAACAGCAAGGTATCGCTGTTCACGTATTCGAAGAAGGTTATTTCAGACCTAACTGGGTCACCCTGGATGGTAATGGCGTTAACGCTTACTCAAAGGTTTACCAACATTCCGAAAACGAACCAGAATGGTTTCTGCAACACGTTGAACGTAATCCAGACTGGCAAGACAAGAGTGAAAATACTGGCGGTGGTTTAGCCATTCGCGCATGGCACGATATTCGTTATCACCTCGCGAAAACACTGCTCAAGCCGATGTTTCCGAAATACGAAACACACAGACCAGATAGCCCATTACAAGAGTACTGGGGATTTATCAGGCGCATGCCGATGGTTTCGCTGTATTACAAACGCCAGTCTAATCAACAAATCAAAAGGTTAATTGCGAGTAAATCACCATTTTACCTGCTGCCCTTGCAGCTAGAAGCGGATTCTCAAATTAGACTGCATTCTGACTTTACGAGTCTGAAACACGTGATTCAAACAACGCTTGAATCATTCGCCACCAAGGCACCTGAGCATGCCAAACTCGTTATCAAACTGCATCCGCTTGATCCGTGGTTTATCAATTACCCTAAGATCATTGAGTCGCTTTGTAATCAATACCAGATAGGTAAAGACAGAGTCATTTACCTAGAAGCAGGTAACCTGAACGCATTACTCGAACATGCCCAAGGCACTGTGCTGGTGAATAGTACGGTGGGCACATCCGCTTTAGCGGTGGGGTGTCCGGTGATTGCTTTAGGTTCCGCCATTTTTGATATACCTGGCCTAACCTTTCAGGGTGAATTAGATGATTTCTGGGCGAATACCGAAAAACCTGATGCTGAATTGTTCGATGCGTTCAAACAAAGCTATATTGAACACACTCAAATCAACGGCAGTTTCTACAATCAAAAAGGCATTAAAATGGCCGTTGATGCAACGATAAAACGCTTTGCTGAAAATACACCACAGTTACAACCAGACAATAACAACGTTGAGGCCTCTGAAAACGCAGCGGTAACGAACAATAAAATGGATGCCGATCAACTGTTAAGAAGCTCAGGCTAAGCATATGAATAAGAAGACTATCGTCATCACCGGCGCCAGCAGCGGCATAGGATCAGCCATCGCTTTACGCTTGGCAAAACCAGAAAACCGCCTGATTTTACTCGCCAGAAACCAACAGAAACTGGATGCGGTCAATACGCTTTGTAGCAACAAATCTGCAGAAGTGATGACACATTCGATTGATGTCACCGAATACCAAAAGCTTCAGGACTTGATCACAGAAATCGACACCCAATACCCAATCGACCTGATTATCTGTAATGCAGGTGTTACCAATTGCGTCGGAAGAAAAGGCGAAGCTGAAACCTGGGAAGAAATAACCCAAGTCGTGGATACCAACCTGAATGGCGTGCTGGCTACGATTAACCCATTGATTTCGCGAATGCAGGCTCGCAAACAGGGACATATCGCGATCATCAGTTCGCTTGCAGCCTTTTATGGCATGCCCATCACACCTAGCTATTGCGCCAGTAAAGCCGGACTAAAAGGTTATGGCGAAGCAATCCGTGGCTGGTTAAAACACGATGGTATAAAAGTATCGATGGTTTACCCTGGCTTTGTAAAATCAGACTTAAGCGACCAGTTTATCTCTGATAGGCCGTTTATGCTGACGCCAGAAAAAGCCGCGAATATCATCGTTAATGGTATCGAAAAACAAAAACCAAGCATCACCTTCCCATTCCCGCTTAATTTGGGTACGTGGTTTTTAAGTGTGATGCCCGCGCGAATTGCAGACTGGTTTATGAATCTATTATTCGGTGCCGGAAAACGCTGATGCAGGATTTATTGCCCTCGTATTTTCCGACGCTTGCATTAGCGCTGTTGTTAACCATCGCTTTTTCATTTCTACCAGAGCGCTGGGTAAAACCAAAAACACCTAAAATCAATTTCAGAACCGCTTTGCTTCAAGCCTTATTGGTATCGATACTGTTTTTAGCCGTGACCCTCATTGTGCAACGCCCTATTTTTTCGGCATTGGCGGTTTCCATATTTCTAATCATTCTTAGCGGTGTCAGTAACGCAAAATACAAAGCCTTACGCGAGCCTTTGGTTTTCTCGGACATCGCTATGTTTTCACAGGCGTTTAAGCACCCTCGTTTGTATTTCCCTTTTCTAGGGCTGTTACCTGTTATTGCAGCTCCCATTATAATCATTGCTTTGATCATTACGGTGCTTAGTCTGGAACCTGCCATGGCATTTACCGCACAGCGGATTCTAATCAGTATTTTAGCGATCGCAGCGTTTGTTTTTATCGCCCGAAAAATAGCCTTAGGCTTCACACTCACTCAGGAACCAGATCAGGATATCGAGTGTTTAGGCTTACTCAATTCGATTTTTGTCTACGCTATTCAGGCTCGCACACCAGCGCATCAACAGACGATCCAATCTACCTTAGCAGAGTCTCCTTTTAACTCTGCAATTGAAAATATAGATAAAGTAAATAATGAAAAGTCACCCCCCCACTTTGAGGGCGTTTTTTCTAATATAACCGTAATTCAGAGCGAATCCTTTTTTGATGCGCGACGACTGCATGACTCGATCAAACCCGATGTGTTGAAGAACTTCGATAATTGTAATCAACAATCAACCCAGTTCGGAAAACTCAAAGTCCCTGCCTGGGGCGCAAACACCATGCGTACCGAGTTTGCGTTTTTGAGTGGATTGAAGTATCAAGATTTAGGGCTTTATCGTTATTACCCTTATCAGTATTTACACAAAATGCCTATCAGTTCGATTGCCTCTTATCTCAGCGCGCAAGGCTATCGATGCGTGTGTATTCATCCCCACCCTGATTCATTTTTCGGCAGAGACAGAATTTTCCCGCAAATGGGATTTGATGAGTTTATCGACATTAAAGACTTCGATAGCAACAACACCTTTGGGCCTTATATTTCGGATCAGGCAGTGACTGATAAAATATTGGAAATCACGCATCAACACGAAACAAATAAGCCTGATCAGCCCTTATTTATATTCGCCATAACCATGGAAAACCATGGACCTCTGCATTTGGAAAAAACCACCGCAGAAGAGCAACACAGTTATTTTGAGAAAAAACCGTTAACAGCCGCTAACGATTTAACGGTCTATCTTAGGCATCTACAAAACGCAGATAAGATGATCGCAGAGTTAACCCACGCCTATTCCCAATCAAAAAAACCACAGGCTTTATGCTTTTACGGAGATCACATCCCGAGTATGCCGAATATCTACCAGCAGCTTGATTATGACGAGGAAGAGTCTGATTATTTTATTTGGCAGAATGCTCAATCTAAAATATCAGATCCAATGAAAAGCCAAACGGAACAGATGATATCTGCAGATTCGTTGGCTAAAACACTACTTACTGTTACGGGTAATCTGTCGTTAAATTCAACGGAAAAGTAGCGCTAAAAACGTTATTGAAGCGCAAAAACCAACTTAAATTGTTCAAACTAAAGACTAATGATCTGATTTTTCTCTGAATCAGTTATTTGTATCCGCTATGAGTATTACTTAAAATGAACTAAACTATAAAGTTAATCAAAGTAAATAATAACCCCTGAGTTCACTCATACTAAAAACACCCAAACTAATTATGAATAAAAACGATATCAAAGAAGCAGGCTTAAAGATCACTCAGCCTCGCGTACAAATTCTGAAAATTCTGGAAACCTCTAAAGAAAAACACTTCAGTGCGGAAGATTTATATCAATTACTTCGTGAGGAAGATTCCAAGATTGGTTTAGCCACCATCTACCGGGTTCTGACCCAGTTCGAAACCGCTGGCTTAGTTATTCGCCATAATTTTGAAGGTGGACAAGCTGTTTTTGAACTTGATAAGGGTGAACACCACGATCATATTGTCGACATGAAAAACGGTAAAATCATTGAGTTTCATGATGAGATTATCGAACAACGTCAAATAGAAATCGCGAAAGAGCACGGTTATAAGCTACTGGATCATTCATTGATTTTGTACGCAGAGCCTGAGTAAACAAGCGTTTACGGCTTATTATTTCTACATTAAAAAAAGTTAATAGGAATAATACTCACTATTAAACAAGTGTTATTGCAAATCATTCTTATTTGCAATAACATCCACTCCATCATTAATTAAACGTTATGTTTTGGAGTACCTCATGAAAAAAATCGTTAGCGTCGTTTCACTTTTGGCTTGCACCTTGGCAGCGCCAACAATCAGCTATGCGGCTGACGAAGTGAACCTCTATTCTGCGAGAAAAGAAAACCTCATCAAGCCTTTACTGGACAACTTCACCAAAGAAACCGGCATAAAAGTTAATCTGGTCACGGCAAAAGCAGGACCTTTATTAAAGCGTCTGGAAACAGAAGGCGCGAATAGCCCTGCTGATCTATTCATCACGGTTGATGCAGGTCGCTTGCACAAAGCCAAAGAAGCCGGTGTTTTACAAGCAACAACATCTGTTGCTTTGAATGAAGCAATCCCTGCTGAGTATCGTGACCCTGAAGGTTTCTGGTATGGCCTGTCATTACGCGCACGCCCTATTTTCTATGTAAAAAGCAAAGTGAAGCCTGAAGAATTATCTACCTATGAAGCACTGGCAGATGACAAATGGAAAGACCGCATCTGTATCAGAAGCTCTGAAAACATTTACAATCAGTCACTTGTTGCTTCCATGATTGCCAATATCGGCGAAGAGAAAACTCAGGCATGGGCAGACAAGCTTGTGAAAAATCTAGCGCGTAAACCAAAAGGTGGTGACCGTGATCAGATTAAAGCAGCAGCTGCGGGTGAATGTGATCTTGCTATAGCAAACACCTATTACTACGGAAAAATGTTGCACGGCAAAGACGAAAGCCAACAGAAAGCAGCTAACGCAGTGGCTATTTACTGGCCAAACCAGGCTGACCGTGGAGCTCACGTGAATGTCAGTGGTATTGCGATGACTAAAGCCGCTAAAAACAAAGCGAATGCACAGAAGTTGATGGAATTCTTAACCACTAAAGATTCTCAGAAATGGTATGCAGAAGTGAATTATGAATATCCGGTACTCACCTCAGCAGACTGGAGTGAAACACTGTCTTCCTGGGGCAAGTTTAAAGCTGATTCTCTAAATCTTTCTCAGCTAGGCGAAAAGAACGCCGATGCCGTTAAGGTGATGGATAAAGCTGGCTGGAAATAAATTTCAAAAAACAGCCTGTAAGTGGGGAGGTGGCTTTTTAAGTCACCTCCCTTTTTTTTGCGCTGATTTTCTGTATTCAAGTTTAGCTAATCGCTATTTTTTCATTGAAATGTGATTAGTGATATTCAGCTTTTGTATTATTTTGGTGCGTATTTATCTGTGAACTTATCCTTGTACTGATCCGCGTATCTAAGGCCTTCATAATCCTTTGTTGTGCTTTTGATGAGCCTGCACTGCTCAAATGATCTTCATCGATATATAACACATCCGAACCATCCAGCACCCAGCCTTGATCTCCCTTCATATAAATATCAGCGATTTCAATTAATTCACAGTAGTTACAAGCATCGACAATGTCTCTTACCGACTTTCGTCCGTACTGATACAACGCAGAATTTACAAAAGGCACATACTGCTTCTCGCCCTCACGTGGTTTCATTCCATAATGAGAGAGAAATTGAGTGGCATTTTTATCCCCATAAAACAGCTCTGGCGGTTGCTCGATTAAAAACACCTTTGCGCCAATCTCCCCCAGAAATTTAATTAAATCATGCGTGCTTTCTACACTTTCCAGATTTGACCAACTCTGGGTAATAATGACGGTTTCAGGCTTCCATTTTTTCAGGTATTTTAAGCGTGCCTCATCGTAATCACGTTTTTCTTCTGCCGTGAAAAAGATTGTTCTGTCACCCAAAGTAACGGGAATCTTAAAAAACGTTGGCGTTCCATCAGCCGCATAAAAATCTATGGTTTTATTCAATTGTTTAGCAATTTGGTCCAGGGTGCTTGCCCACATTAATGCATGCGAATCTCCCAGTACAACGATTTCAGGTGAGTCCTTACCATAATGCTTTACCACCCCTCCTTCTTTGTAGGCTTGCCAGTTTCTTCCTTTATTGTCAGATACCTTAATCCCCTGCATTTTCCTTTTGGTGGTATCCAGAATTTCTTTGCTGGGGCTGCTGTTGTAAAGCTCACCATCCCATTGCGTCTGGCTATACATGGAAATATCTTCTGCATAATCTGAATGCGTCAGGGTGTAAGAATAGATAACCCCAAGCACCAGAACAGTCAGCACGACTGGGACTGTTTTCTTATTCTTACGGGTAGGCTTTTCAATCAGGTGGTAAGAAATAACCGATAAAACCATCATCAACCCGAAAAGTAAATAAATCGAATATTCGGTTTGTGTCTTCAAGCTTAAGTTCTTTGATAACACCAATATGGGCCAGTGCCACAGATACAATGAATAGGAAATTTTACCGACATACACCACCGCTGGAATTGATAGCACTTTATTCACCAGTGTATGACTACCGCTGGCAAAAACAATGATTAAACCTGCGCCAATAACGGGAAGAATCAGCAGCGGTGATATGCCATCGTGACCATCGATGAAGAAATACGATAGTGCGACAACGCATAAACCAACAAGAGACAAAACCTGCAAGGTGCTACTTTTTTTACGCTGGAAAAACGCTGGGTATTTATACACTGCAATCGCTAAAAATGCGCCGACACCTAACTCCCACGCTCTTGTCGGTAGCAGATAAAAAGTCGCATCTGGATGATTTTTAGTGCCATAAATAAACAGCAACGCGCTTAACACACAAAGCACCAAAACCAAGGGCGCGAGCCAGTTTCTAAAGTACTTAAGCGCAATAAAAATAAATAGCGGAAAGATCAGATAGAACTGTTCTTCTACTGACAAAGACCAGGTATGCAATAACGGTGAATTCTCCGCGGCATAACCCCAGTAATTACCCGCGGTCAGCCATTGGCTAATATTGGCGAAAGATAATAAGGAGGCAATCCCCTGTTTACCTAGATAATAAATATCTGGCGCATAGAGTAAGAATTGGCTGGCGATGAGTGTAACGAGAACGATTACCACCAAAACCGGAAGAATGCGTCTGATGCGACGCAACCAGAAGTCGCTGAAACTGAAAACGCCCTGATCGTAATCTTTTAATAAAATGCTGGTGATTAAAAAGCCTGAAATAACGAAAAATACATCAACGCCAATATACCCACCCGGAATCCAGTCTAAACCAAAATGAAACAGGATAACGGGAATAACAGCAAAGGCTCTGAGACCATCAATTTCTGGTCGGTAAGATAGAGAAGTACTAGGCATTATTTGAAGTCTTTGCTGTAAACGATGGAGTATATTTTGAGAAAATGTCAAAGAATGTGTACAAAATGTAAATTTATGTAAAGGAAAACCATTGGTAATTTAAACACAGCCTTTCGTTCAAATGATTACCTCCACCCCCCTACTTTCAGGCCTTTTTTACCCGTTTTCTATCTGCCGACTTTACTATTAATCTGGCCTTGAGATATCCACATAAATCAATTTTAGCCTGAGTATTTTATCGAGCAGATTGTTTAACCAGTCATTTTTTAAAATGCACACTCATAAAAAAAGCCAGATAATTAATCTGGCTTTTTTTATGTCAACGTACGTTCAATGTGTCACGGTTTTAATGACTTAAACGTTAGAACGGCTTTGACTTTAGAATAGTTTAAACATTAGAAAGGCTTAACTACGACCATAATTAAAATAACAATCGTCAAAATCAACGGTAACTCATTCATCCAGCGATAAAAGACACCACTGTGATCAAGGTGTCCCTGCTGCATTTCTTTCATGCGCAAGCGACACCAAAAGTGATACGCCATCATCAAACCCACAAACAATAACTTCACGTGCAACCAGCCACCCGCAAAACCGTAAGCCAGCCATAGCCACGTTCCCGTGACTAAAGTAATCACCATCATGATTGTCATAAAGCCATACAGCTTGCGCGCCATAATCTCTAATCGATCAACATCCTGCCCTGCCTCTTTACCTTCGACAAAATGCACAAAGATGCGTGGCAGATAAAATATGCCAGCCATCCATGACATCACGAATAAAATATGAAACGCTTTTAACCACAACATAGTAAAACTACCTTTAAGATGAGCACTAATAATACACTCTATCCGCAACAGCTGATAATATTGGGAGTTATATTATTGACATATATAAAGAAAAAAGATGTAACTCAACCATTGTACATCGACGATTTCTTATGGAATCTACGATGGACTTTCTTGATTCTTGGTGAGTCTAAGAAAGTCACCCCCCTACTTATAGGATGTTTTTTTTATGGGAAGAACACCCACGATTTTTGGCGCTTTAAAATATGACTGAACAAACCATCTTCTGGCACGATTATGAAACCTGGGGTGTTGATCCACGACGTGATCGCGCTTCGCAGTTTGCGGGTATCCGCACCAATTTAGATCTGGAAGTTGTCGGTGAGCCAGTAATGTTTTACTGCAAACCCACGCATGATTTTCTGCCACACCCTGATGCCGTTCGCGTCACCGGTATTGCCCCGCAATTAGCCTTTGAAAAAGGGTATATCGAAGCCGAATTTTTTGGTCGAATTAACGAAATATTCTCACAACCCGGCACCTGTGGTGCTGGCTACAACAGTATTCGTTTTGATGATGAAGTCACGCGCTTTGGTTTCTATCGTAACTTTATCGACCCCTATGCACGCGAATGGCAAAACGGCAATAACCGCTGGGATATTTTAGATTTAGTCCGCATGACTTATGCACTGCGACCTGAAGGCATCAACTGGCCAGATCGCGAAGGCGAAGAAGGCGTACCCAGTTTTCGTTTAGAACACTTAACCGCCGCCAACGATATCGAACAAGCTGGTGCGCACGATGCCTTAGTCGACGTGAAAGCCACCATCGATATCGCGCGCCTGATCAAAACCAAACAACCACGTTTGTACGATTACTTTTTTGATCTACGCATCAAAAACAATGTAGCACCGTTACTCAATACCACGGTCGAAATGGCACAACGTAAAACCATGTTGCACGTAAGCGGCATGTTCCCCGCCACTCAAGGCTGTCTCTCACCCATCGTGCCGTTGATTGTGCATCCCGTAAATAAAAACGAAATCATCTGTTACGACCTGCGTCACGACCCTAGCGCTATGTTAGACATGAGCGTTGATCAGATCATCGAAAACCTTTATAAGCCAAGAGCCGAACGCGATGAAAATCATCAGCACATCGCGCTAAAAGGTATTCACATCAATAAGTCACCAGCAATTTCACCGACGAATACACTCACGCCCGAACTTGCAGAACGCTGGGAAATAGACTGGGATCAAATCGAAGCACACAAACAACAGTTGATTGCCGATGACACACTCATCCGACGTTTGGAAGAAATGTACAGCCGCAAACGTGAGCAGAAAGTATCAGACGCCGACTCTGCACTCTACGGTGGTTTTATCAGCAATGACGACCGCAAACTGTGTAATATGGTATTAACCTCATCACCCGAAAAGCTCAGCAACTGGACACCCGAATTCAAATCGAGCCGACTGCAAACACTCTACCCCAGATACCGCGCCAGAAACTGGCCTGAGACTCTCGATGAAAAAGAGCAAAAGCAATGGCAAGCATTCTGTCAGGCTAAAATAATCGACGGTGAATATGATTGCACCCTAACCGCCGAACAACTTCAAGCTAGTCTAGAAGAATTAGCCCACGAAGAATTGTCGGAACGCGATCAGGCATCGTTGACCAAACTGGTGGAATGGGTGCAGACCTTTGTATGAAGGCTATGTATTAAGGCTTAACAGAATTACTGAATACTGAGCCTTTTATTAACTGTCATTTTAAAAATGAGACGAGATAAAGTTAGACTGTCACACCGAATAGTTTACCCACGGCCGCCGTTATTGCCATTGCGAGCGCGCCCCAGAAAGTGACCCTAATGGCACCGACAGCTATTGAAGCACCACCCACTTTTGCCGCGATGGCACCCAGCATAGCCAGAAACACCAAAGAAAAAATCGCGACTAACAGCACTAATTGATCTCCGGGTTTAATCCATGCAATCAGCAATGGCAAAGCAGCGCCAATAGTAAAGGTTGCCGCGGAAGAAATGGCTGCTTGAATAGGTCGGGCTTTATTATCTTTAGAAATTCCAATTTCATCTCTCGCATGCGCACCCAACGCATCCTTAGCCATCAATTGATCTGCCACTTTTTTTGCTAAAACAGGTTCGATACCCCGCTTTTCATAAATCTGTGCGAGCTCGGTTTTCTCTGATTCAAAATTTAGTGCTAAGGATTTCTTTTCGATGGCAAGATCTGCTTTTTCAGTATCTGCCTGTGAACTGACAGAAACATACTCACCTGCTGCCATCGACATTGCACCGGCAACCAAACCAGCGACACCAGCAAGTAGAATACCATCGTGCGACGAGCTTGCTGACGCTACTCCAATGATCAAACTGGATGTAGAGACGATACCATCATTTGCACCCAAAACTGCGGCACGCAACCAGCCTATGCGATTCGATCGATGTGTTTCAGCATGAATCATGTATTCCTCATTGTTTTGTGCTGTGAGTTCTAGTGCAGATAATGTTTTATAATTGATTTTTTAACGGATCAATCTAAACAATAAATAGAGTATATATTCATACTAGCACGCATAAAGCTTAGCTGATGAGAAGCAACCCCTTTCCTTGTTTCTCGTCAATTTCCAACTAGATTTTATTGTCGCTACTTGCCAACAAAAAATAATTTTTTATGCATTTTATTTCTATTACATAGAGGATATTCTTTAATGCTAACTGGCGCTATACTCGAATAGAATAATAAGGTCACCCCCCTACTTATAGGGCTTTTTTTCGCCAATTTAGGGATGTAATTTCACTTCAATACTATCTCCACTTCGCTGTAATCGACGTGATAAATAGAATTCAGTGTTTAACTGTTTTATGAGTAAATTCAAGCCATGACAACTACCGTATTTTTCGCTGTCATTCTCGCAGCATTACTTCACGCCGTATGGAATGCAATCGTAAAAGGCGGGAATGACAAACGACTGAATATGGCGGCGGTGGTGATGGGCAGCATCCCCATTTCGCTGGTCGTGTTAGCCATCTTCCCTTTTCCCGCAGTTGAAAGTTGGGGCTATATCATCGCCAGTATTGCGGTGCAAATCGCCTATCACTTCATCTTACTCTACGCCTACGAAACCGGCGACCTGACTCAGGTCTATCCTATTGCGCGTGGTTCTGGACCATTGATTGTCGCGATGTTCTCTATATTCTTTCTAGGGGAACAATTCAGCCTGTTACAAATACTTGCCATCACCATGATCGTTCTGGGGATTCTAGTCACCGCAATCGGCAAACAATCGAATGGCAAACGTAATTTCCAGGCCGCTAAATTAGCGCTAATCACGGGCTGTTGTATCGCTGGTTATTCCATTATCGACGCCTTGGGCGCCAAACTCGCCAACAATGCATTCAGCTATTACGCCATCATCGCACTCAGTTATGGATTAATCTTCCCGGTACTTGCCGAACGCCAATCACCCGGCCTCATCAAACGCATTCCTAAAGAAGCGAAAGCCGCTTTTTTTATCGGCGGCAATGCCACCTTTTTCGCCTACGCAATTATCGTCTGGGCATTTACTCAGGCTCCGGTCGCCTTGGTCACCGCCCTGCGCGAAACCAGTATCAGCTTTGCTTTAATCATCGGCGTATTCTTTCTGAAAGAAGAATTTAACTGGCTCAAAGTCGTAGTAGTTAGCATGACTGTGATGGGTGCGGTTTTATTGAAATTATCGGCTTAGCTAGAATTTAGATGGCAGCCCCCCCACTTACAGCGGTTTTTTATAGTCAGTTTCTAAAACCTGACATAATACAAAAATGAAAACACTCGACATACTCTTCAAAACACTTCCGCAAAAAGGCAAAGTCACATGGATAGGCGTACGCCCCGAACGACGGGCGGAAATGCTAGTTGTCGATGCGGTCGAAGCTAAAACACAACATGGTTTAACAGGTGATCGTTACGCAGGCAGATCAGGCAATCGACAAGTCACCCTAATCCAGACAGAACACCTACCCGTAATCGCCTCAACACTCGGTTTAGAATCCGTAGACCCTGCTCTATTACGCCGCAATATCTGCATCAGCGGCATCAATCTACTCGCACTCAAAGACAAACAATTCCAGATCGGCGAAGTGATACTCGAATACACAGGACTCTGTCACCCTTGTTCGTTTATGGAAGAAACGTTTGGCCCCGGCGGTTATAACGCAGTACGCGGACATGGAGGGATAAATGCGCGAGTGATTCAATCGGGGATTATGCGGATGGGTGATGAAGTTAGTGCGGTTTTAAAGGTTTAGGTCACCCCCCTACTTATAGGCGCTTTTTTAATCAGATCGCCTAATAAAAGCAACCCTTGCTACAACCACCTCTCGGATCAATTCTTGATCTGTCGAGACGATTTATTCTTCCTAGCGGCGTAAAAAGTCGACTTTCAGGCACTTATTATATTCAAGCGATATTTTTTCAATTCCCACTCAATCAAGCCGAGCAACGCAGGAAATTGGCGAATAAGGTTTTAGCTGTTTGAGCGACCTTGGGAGCGAGTTCTAAAACCTCGTCAATTTTCGAGTAGCGAGGGAACCGTTTACGGCTTGTTTGTTGAGCAGATTTTTTTGGTTCGTTTTTTGTCTGTTCAAAAAAATGAACTCGTAGCCAGTAACCAAAGCCCGAAGAGAATCAAAAAGCCTCAAAGCTACGAAAAAGAGACTCTGATTCAACATTGGTAAATACCGTTAGAGAACCTAACGATGATGATAAAAAGGTCACCCCCCTACTTTAAGGCACTTTTTAAACAGATCATGTAAATAACATCATCCCCTGTGGCAACCACCTCTCGGATCAATTCTTGTTCTGTCGAGACGATATATTCGCCCTGGCGTCGGAATAAATCGACGTTAAGGCATTTTTTAAAAAATCACCTGATAACCGCGCTCTAATCATTCTAATGAAAAAATCAAAAAACAATCTCGCTTCTAGACTTGACTAAAACCACACTATATCCGAATATACGGATATCCATATATAAAGAATTGCAACCATGAAAGAACCTTTACAGTTTTTCAAATGCTTATCTGACATTACGCGATTAAACGCCACACTCCTCATTTTTGTTGAGGGCGAACTCTGCGTTTGTGAGTTGGTGGAAGCACTCAACGATAGCCAGCCAAAAATTTCCCGACATCTCTCTCAACTCCGCGCCTGCGGCATTCTCGATGATGTAAGACGAGGACAATGGGTATTTTATTCGATATCAAAGAACCTTCCCGAGTGGGCGACAGAAATATTAGAAACGACGAGTCGCACCAATAAAGAGTCTTTGCAGGTTCTACAAACAAGTTTGAAGGCGATGGAAAATCGTCCTCAATGTTGTTAATTCTTAATACTCATTTTTATGAATGATTTTTTACATAAACATACAAAGCGAAAGATCATGATCAACATTGAATGATCTGTTAGAGAGGTAATTATTATGGGTTTATTTGAGCGTTATCTGAGTTTGTGGGTGGGGTTGTGCATCGTTGGCGGTGTAATCCTGGGGAGTGTGATTCCCGGTTTATTCCAGTGGTTTGCCGGACTGGAAATTGCTCATGTGAATATTCCTGTCGCTATTTTTATCTGGGTGATGATTTACCCGATGATGATTCAGGTGGATTTTTCTTCGATAAAAGATATTGGCAAAAAGCCGAAGGGTTTGTTTCTGACATTGGTTGTTAATTGGTTGATCAAACCGTTTAGTATGGCGTTTTTAGGCTGGCTATTTTTCAGGGTTATTTTTGTTGATCTGGTAGACCCGCAAACCGCTACAGAATATATCGCAGGTATGATTTTACTGGGTGTAGCACCGTGTACCGCAATGGTGTTTGTCTGGAGCAGCCTGACTAAAGGCGATGCAAACTATACCTTGGTGCAAGTCTCGGTGAATGACTTGATCATGATTTTTGCCTTTGCGCCGATCACTGCCTTTTTATTGGGCGTTACTGATGTGACTGTACCTTGGGATACCTTACTGTTGTCGGTGGTGTTGTATGTCGTAATCCCCTTGATCGCAGGTGTGTTAACGCGCAAAGCACTGAATGCAAAGCAAGACGCTTCAACACTTAATAATTTCATCCAGAAACTTAAACCGATTTCGGTAGCAGGTTTACTAGCAACAGTTGTGTTGTTATTTGGTTTTCAGGCAGAAACAATCATCGCCAAACCTCTGGCTATCGTGTTAATCGCGATACCGTTATTGATACAAACATACGGTATTTTTGCGATTGCTTACGCTGCCGCAAAAGCCATTAAACTTCCGCATAATATTGCGGCACCCGCCTGCATGATTAGCACGTCCAACTTTTTTGAATTGGCTGTGGCGGTTGCTATTTCTTTATTTGGTTTACAATCAGGTGCTGCATTGGCCACCGTGGTAGGTGTTTTAGTGGAAGTGCCTGTAATGTTGACCTTAGTGGCTTTTGCCAACCGCACCCGTCATTGGTTTGATTAAAGATTTGATTAAAGGTTTGATTAATAGCTAGTGATTAAGGGCTTCATAAAGAATAAGACGAAAAAACATTTAAAAAGGCACCCCCCACCTTTAAGGCACTTTTTTTCTCTTTAAAAAAGTTTAAGCAGCATTCGCCTTAATCACATTTGGAATATATTCCATGCGTTTAAGGAGATGTTTCAAATCGTCTTCTGGCTCCAACTCTATAAATAATTCCATCGTTACCGATTGATCGGCCAGATCAGTTTCTGAATTCACTTTAAGTACATTGACCTGTGATTGATTGAGAAGCGTTGTAATATCCTGCAACAGTCCTTGTCGATCAAACGCTTCGAGATGAACCGTATGCCTAAGCTTGTCGGTTTTTTCGCCCCATTCTAAATCTAGTGTAGGAAGCCCATGTTTGCTTTTTGACGCATTCGGGCAGGTAGCACGATGCACCTGTATGGTGCCATCGAGTTGATAGACTCCCATGATGCGATCACCGATCTGTGGGTGACAACACGGTGCGGTTAAGATTTCACGACTGCCTAAGCCCGAATGGCTGTCGCTCAAAATCAGCTGGGTAAAATGGGTATCTTTGTAATGAGTTTTAAGCCAGTTACGGATATTTGCTCTGGCCCTGGCAGTGGTTACAAAACGCTTATTATGGTTTAACCAGTTGAGCTTAGGTGTTGATTCCGGGTCGGTTAAAATCTCTACGCGCTCACCTGATTTTAAAGGATAACTGAGTGGTACTCGCTGCCCATTGGCTTTCGCACCGATGCAGTGTTCGCCGATTTCAGTATGCACAAAATAGGCAAAATCCAGCGCTGTGGCTTTTTGTGGCAAGTCGATGACATTCCCTTTCGGGGTCAGTACGTAGACGCGATCATTGAAGAATGTGGGTTTTAGTTCTTCCAGTAAGGCGTCGTCGTCAATCGGGTTTTCCAGCATGCCACGTAATGCTTCGATGGTTTTTTCCATCGCCTGATCTTGATTACTACCTTCTTTATAACGCCAGTGTGCGGCCACACCGTGTTCAGCAAATTCTTGCATGTCTTTGGTGCGTATCTGCACTTCGATGATTTGCTGTTCTGGGCCGAAGATAGCGGTATGAATTGATTGATACCCATTCTCTTTGGTGTTGGCAATGTAGTCGTCAAATTCTTGCGGTAGGTGCTTCCATAAACCATGCACAATACCCAGCACCTGATAACATTCAGTGACATTTTCTACAATAACCCTTACCGCTAACAAGTCTGCCAGTTCGTGGCATTCCTGATTTTTGCGCTGCATTTTCTTTGCGATGCTGTAAAGGTGTTTGGCGCGACCATAAGCCTCTGCCTTGATGTTATTTTTTTCTAACAATCCTTGTAATTGTTCGACAAAGTTATTGATGATGCTTTCACGTTTTGCACGATTCACGTCCATTGAATTCGCAATCGACATGTACTTTTCAGGCTCTAAATAACGAAACGCGAGGTCTTCCATCTCCCATTTAATTTGACCGATACCGAGTCTATTGGCCAGAGGCGTGAATATATCCAGTGTTTCTTTAGCGACTGCGTATTGGGTTTCCGAGTCTTCTTCGTATAGTTTTCGTAGACGATGTAAACGAAATACCAATCGGATTAATACGGCTCTAACATCGTTTACTGTGGCTAATAATAAGCGGCGTAATGCTTCTGCCTGCTCGGGAATATAGTCTATCGACAGGTCTGCTTCTTTAAAGGTATTCAACCAGTTAACGTGATTCGCAAGCTTGGCGATACGCTCATTGAATTGCTCTTCCAAAAAGATAGGGTCAAGGTTGTCGCGCAATCTTGGGTCGCTTAATAATGCGGCAATTAAGGTTTGCGCATCGACACCGAGTTTCTTCAGCGTATATGCAATGTCGAGAGATGAAGGGCGATGATCATTCTCATCCTGAACGTCATAGACAAATTGAAGTGCTTTATTGAGTTGCTCTTTGGTTGTTTCGTCTTTAATGCCTTCAGAGAGGAAACGATCCAACTCTTTAAAGTTTTGATATTCAGGTTTTCCGCTAAAGCTACTGTGTTTCATGCCGATATCTATCAGTGTGGATAATTAAATATAGTATGCAATAAATATGCCCGTCATTGATATGTTTTTGCAGAGTTTATCTTTAAAAATCGATCGTTTCTCAGAGCCTATATAAAGGACAAAATTAGAGGGTAACAATAGAGGGCTCATACAGAACACTTTACAAACGTTCATCAGTATAAATTCTGCAATGTTTTTATATAAGTGGGTTTATACACAGCTTTATATCTACAGAAGACATCTGCCCTTAGAAAGATTACCAATAAGTAATAATGTATTAATTAAATTCACCTTAATTTTGTGTTAAAGTATTTGGCTTATAAACTATAATGATAAAAGTAATCAACAAATTTTGCTAACTCATACAGCCGCATACTAAAACTTATGGATAATTACGCAGAGATACTCTTTGTAAATGAAGTACGCAATCTTCAGGATGAAGACGGTGTCGGAAAGACCTATGAGAAGATATATCCCAGTCGAACGAAAGAAGCACTGGATGAGTCTGATATTGCTTTTATTTCTTCCAGAGAGAGTTTTTACATTTCCTCGGTTTCATCGACAGGATGGCCTTATGTTCAACATCGTGGCGGTCCAAAAGGTTTTTTGAAAGTGCTTGGTGATAACCTGCTGGGGTATGCGGATTACAGTGGCAACCGTCAATTCATCACCATGGGACACGCAGCAATAAGCGATAAAGTTTCACTGTTTTTAATGGACTATGAAAACAAATCCCGCTTAAAAATTCTCGGTCACATCAAAATGCAACACGCTAAAGATGCAGACCCTGCGCTTTGCAAAAAGCTGGAAACAAAAGGTCAGGGAAAAGTAGATCGCGTTGCGACCATTGAAGTGATTGCGATGGACTGGAACTGCCCTAAATATATCCCACAACTCATTAATCTTGAGAAAGTAAAAGCCTTTACTCATCATGAATTCAAGAAGCTACGAGAAGAAAACGAAGCCTTGAAGAAAGAGTTAGAGAGCTTAAAAGTTAATGTTTAAGCCAATTAGAAAATCCTAAGATTCTGCTTTTCTACTCCCCTATTCTAAATCTCTATATCCTGTGTTTAATCTATTCAGTTCTGATAACAAGCTACATTAACTCGCTTGCTATCAGAATCTATTGACGCTTGTTAACTTTATTCAGTAACTATTTAAGCGTTTGCTTTTACCGCAGCTAAAACGTCTGCTGGCTCTGAACGCTTCGTGTAATCCGGGTCGACAAAATCATAAACAATTTCACCCGCTTGATTTACGACGTAGGTTGCTGGTAATGGTAATTCAAAAGTGTCATCACCGTTGTGGTCGACAACATCAATACCAAAAGTATCGTAAATTGAACGAATTTCTTGAGGCAAAGTAAACACTAGACCGAACTCTTTTGAGATTTCATTTCCTTTGTCATAAAGGATATCAAAAGATAAATCGTGCTTTTGTTGAGTGCTTAAAGAATGATCAGGTACCTCTGGAGAGATAGCGATAAGCTTTGCGCCTGCTGCTTCGAATTCAGGAATCATTTTCTGAAAAGCATTTAACTCGAAGTTACAATAAGGACACCAACCGCCGCGGTAAAAGGTAATAACCAGCATAGATGCATCGAGACGTTCTGTGATCGAACTAACCACATTGTTTTGGTTAGGCAGGCTGAACTCAGGAATTTTATCACCCGTTTTAAGTGCTTTATTTTCAATACCAGTTGCAATTAAATCTGTCGTGGCATCATTCATTATTGCTAATGTAGGCGCAGGAACATTTTGTGCTTTAACAACTTCATACGCATCAATTTCTTCTTTTAGTGTACTCATTGGAGATTTCTCTTATAATTGAAGGATTATTCAAGAATAAGACTAGGTTATATTGAATGCTCATTCAAGTAATATCTTGAAATGATTTACATTTGCTATAAGATTAATTTTATTAAGCAGTTTTTGTATTAAAAATTTGCGCATGAGAAACAGGCGATACCATGGCTAGAACAATCGAATTTGACCGTAATGAAGTGCTAGAAAATGCAATGAATACCTTTTGGAATAATGGCTATTCGATGACGAGCATTCCCAATCTTGTAGATTCTACTAAATTGAATCCTGGCAGTATTTATTCTGCCTTTAAATCCAAAGAAGGTTTATTTCTTGAGACGCTAGAGTTTTACGGCCTGAATTCTGTTTCTCAACTGAAACAATATTTTGATGATTCAAGCTCTCCCCTAAGTGCCATCGAAGCTTTTCTAAAAGGTATTGTAGATAAATGCAAAAGCACAGATAAACGTGGTTGCTTAATTGTGAACTCTATCCTCGAAATGGCATCCCACAATGATGCTGTGCAAGCCAAAGCAAACTTGCAGTTGCAAGCGGTTGAGGATGAACTTGTTAAAGGATTACAGCAAGCTCAGGCAATGGGTGAACTATCCGCCGATAAAAACCCCGCTGATTTAGCTAAATTTTTGATGGTGAATATCTGGGGACTCCGCGTAATGGCGAAAACAAATCCCGATGCGCAAAGTGCGGATATTGTGTTAAAGCAGATTTTAGAAGCTTTGCATCATTAATTTTATCTTTAACTGAAATACCTCCAGATACACGCTGTTAAAAAGTCATCATAGTTTCAGCGTGCACTCTTTCCAAGCCGTTTGGCTTTATTTCTATCTCTCTTTATAGCTCTCTTTCTGTCCTTTATTTGCCCTCTACGTTTTACGCATAAATCGTTTCTAACCCGTTTAAATATCAGAAACGGGCCGCTCTAGCTTTGTTTGTCTCATATATTCATTAATTAGATAAATACATCAATTAATATCACTAATCTCGAAACATGATTTAGTAGATACTCCTTCGCTTCTCAAACTGAAGGTTTACCATGTTATATCAAGATCAAAAAATGACGAACAATCAGCTTTCGCACCTTGACTGGTTAGAGTCAGAAGCTATCCATATTATGCGCGAAGTAGCGGGGCAATGTGAAAACCCGGTACTACTCTTTTCTGGCGGCAAAGATTCAATCTGTTTACTTCGCCTGGCAGAAAAAGCGTTTCGTCCGAGCCGTTTTCCGTTTCCCTTACTGCATATTGATACGGGTCATAATTACCCAGAAGTGATTAAATTTCGTGATCAATACGCCGAAGAATTAGGCGAAAGACTGATTGTGCGCACTATCGAAGATTCGATGAAACGCGGAACAGTCGTACTTAAAAATGCCGATGAATCTCGTAATAAGCACCAATCTGTCACTTTACTCGAGGCAATTGAAGAATTCGGATTTGATGCCTGCATCGGTGGCGCACGCCGCGACGAGGAAAAAGCCAGAGCGAAAGAGAGAATTATGAGTTTTCGTGATGAATTCGGTCAGTGGGACCCTAAAAACCAACGCCCAGAGCTTTGGAATCTGTATAACGCGCGAACTCATCAAGGTGAAAATATTCGTTCATTCCCTATTTCTAACTGGACTGAAATGGATGTTTGGCAATATATCCATCGCGAACAATTAAGCTTGCCGAGTATCTATTTTGCACACCAACGCCCAGTGGTTAAACGCAATGGAAATATCGTTCCTGTTACCAATATCACCCCTGCTAAGCAAGATGAAGACATCATTGATTTACAGGTACGTTTTCGCACAGTAGGTGATATCAGCTGTACAGCTCCTGTTATCTCAGATGCTGATTCGATTGAAAAAATCATTCTCGAAACCGCATCGACAACACTTACTGAACGTGGAGAAACACGTCTTGATGATCAATCAAGCGAAGCCGCGATGGAACAACGCAAAAAAGAGGGATATTTCTAATGACTGCATTAACTTCTAACCATCACATAGACAACGGTTTATTAAGATTACTCACTTGTGGCAGTGTTGATGATGGTAAAAGTACCCTGATTGGGCGTTTGCTGTTTGATTCCAAGTCGATACTCACCGATACCTTGTCTGCATTGGATAAAACCTCGCAGAAAAGAGGCTTACAAGAAATTGATCTGGCACTACTTACGGATGGCCTTCAGGCTGAACGTGAACAAGGGATTACGATTGATGTGGCTTACCGTTATTTTTCTACGGGAACACGTAAGTACATTATCGCAGATGCGCCGGGTCATGAGCAATATACGCGAAATATGGTGACCGCTGCATCGACCGCAAATCTGGCTATTATTTTGGTAGATGCACGCAAAGGAATTCAAACGCAAACCCGCAGACATTCTTATCTCTCGCATTTAGTGGGTATCGAGAATCTGGTTGTTGCAGTAAATAAAATGGATTTAGTGGATTATAGCGAAAACATCTTTGAAACCATCAAACAGGACTACCTCAAATTTGCCGAAGAGCTAGGTATTGAGACGGTTGAATTTATCCCTCTATCTGCATTAAAGGGAGACATGGTTGTAGAAAGAGGAGATAACTTAGACTGGTATCAAGGCAACACCTTGATGCAAAGGCTTGAGTTAGGTTCTCAGTTCATAGCTGACGAAAACAACAATGAAAATAATGGTGCTGCAAGTCATGAGGCCAAGCCATTCCGCTTCCCTGTTCAATATGTATGCAGACCTAAAGATTCTACTAGGCCCGAACTTCACGATTACCGTGGGTTTATGGGAAGAGTTGAGTCTGGTGAAATTAAAGTAGGCGAAAGTATCACGGTACTTCCTTCGGGGAAAATCTCTACTGTTGAAGCCATAGAGCTGGGAGACGTACAAAAATATAATGCCATTAAAGAACAGTCTGTGACGTTATTGCTAAGCGATGAAATTGACATTTCTCGGGGCGATATGATTGTTAAGACGTCTGATTTACCGACACAAAGCAAACAGATAGATGCAACTATTTGCTGGTTTGACGATACTCCTCTGGATAAATCAAAAACCTATCAAATCCGACACACGACACGTGAAAGTAAAGCAAAGTTAATCGATATAAAGCACAAAATAGACGTCAACAATCTGGAACAACAATCAGTCAATGAATTACAAATGAATGATATTGCACAGGTTTCATTTAAGCTGGCGAATACTTTATTTACGGATGCTTATAAAGACAATAGAGCGACAGGTGCATTTATTGTGATCGACAGCCATTCGAATAATACCGTTGGAGCTGGGATGATCTCTTAACAGATTTGACGAGGTTTTTGAGAGTTTAAAAGCCACCCCCCTACTTATAAGCGTTTTTTTAAGCGGGGTTCTGATGATGGGTTTTCCATTTTATTCTTTTTAAAATGGGGGACTCTTCAGAACCTGACGCCTGAAGTATTATTCAAAGTGGTCAGACAGTGTGTTAACTTGGGTGCTGATTTTGCAATGATCAAAGTTGGCACATTATGAAAAATAAGGATATCTCGTATCACATCGCGCAAATCAATATTGCGCAAGCGAAAGCAGATAAGGACTCTGAAATCATGTCAGGCTTTATCTCTCGTCTCGATGAAATTCATACCCTCGCGGATAATGCACCAGGGTTTATCTGGCGGCTTGAAACAGAAGATGGTGACGATGGATCCGTTAGTGTTTTTAACGATCCGTTATTACTGATCAATATGAGTGTTTGGCGGGATATTGATTCACTAAGAGCTTTTGTTTACAAATCGATTCATATTGAATTATTACAAGACAGAGATGCATGGTTCGACAAAATGGGAGAAATACATCAAACGCTTTGGTGGGTGCCGGCAGGACACATCCCTACTATTCAAGAAGGTAAAGACAAGCTTGACCAGATTCGTGAATTTGGACCGACAGCTGAAGCTTTTACCTTTGGAAAGAAATTCCCTTCACCGACGTAACTTTTTACTAATAACAATAAGCATTATCTAATTAACGATTAATTACGACTTAATCTGATTGTTATAATCATAAGCAATGCTTTTTTAATACACCGCTACAATCAAAAACGAATCAATAAACGAACTATAAAACAAAGCAGAGCTGAAAATTAATTCAGCGATTTACTCATTTGCATGCTCATTACATTTTTATCTTTATAGAAAAATTCAGTATTGAATGAGGCTTGCTTAGGTAAAGACGCGTGTTGCGTTTGTAAACGCCATCCATTCTCTTGTAGAACATAAACGTTTGTTGCGTAGACTTCAGATAACTCACCCGTGATTATATCAGCAACAAAGCTTTCTAGTACTAGATGAATTTCGATACCAGGTGCTTTTGTAACGCTTAACACTTCTCGGTTGATTGTGGTTTGTGGAATTCCTTCGAGTAAAAATTCCCAGTTATCAACGACTTTTTTACGACCAATGATTGTAGAATTATTTGGATGCGTACTACTCACTCCAGAATCTGCAAACAAAGATTCCATCAATAAAAAATCACCCTCTCCAAACGCTTTATAAAATGCTATTTCAACTTGTTCTGCACTTTCATATAAAAAATCTATTTTTCTTTCTGCGCTCATATTTTTTCTCTCTTTATAAATTTTGATTATTTTAGTTTTATGTCTTATTTTTAGTATTAGTTTTAACTAAGCAAGTTGTATGCCAAGTTTAGAAACAAAATAAGTCACTGTTATTTATAAAGTTTTTGTTTAACCAAGAAGTGCAACAAGAAGAGACAAAAAAAGAGTGACAAAAAATATCCACTTTTTTGTTAACTTTTGTCACTACCTATCAGGTAGAGAAGTTGTTTTACAGGTGAAGATAGACAGTAGGTCTAAAATTATTGATAAAGTCGATTAATTTCGATGTAGAAATCATCCCGTAATCAGTTCTTCTTGCAAGAATAAGCCTATACGGAGACCTTTGTTATCCATAAAAATTGATGTTATGGATAACAACAAAAAAGTGTAAACCTGTTTATTTTTCTATCCCCACCCCCCTACTTTGAGGCGTTTTTTTATTAACTATTGATTGCCACGACTTTTCCGGGATTCAATATATTTAGCGGATCCAATGATTGCTTAATGGTTTTCATAACATTCACTGCAGGGCCATGCTCTTTAAGCAGAAATTCCATTTTACCTGTTCCGATCCCATGCTCTCCGGTAATCGTTCCACCCATTGCCAAAGATCGCGCTAAGAGTCTTTCATTGAAGGCAATAGCGGTTTTCATCTCATCTTCATTATCCGTATCGACTAACATCACTGTATGAAAATTACCGTCGCCCACGTGACCAACAATGGGGGATAGCAGACCAGTTTCATCAATGTCTTTTCGGGTTTCCAGAATACACTCCGCCAAACGAGACACAGGCACACACACATCGGTTGCCCACATACCTGCACCCGGACGTAATGCTTTACAGGCGTAAGCCGCATCGTGTCGCGCACGCCATAATTTATTTTTCTCTTCTTCTTTATCACTCCACTGGAATTCATTGCCGCCATTTTCTGCGGCTAATTCTCCCACCATTTGAGCTTGTTCTACGACACCTTTTTCTGTGCCATGAAACTCTAAAAACAAAGTGGGTTTTAAGGGGTAATCCAGATTTGAATATTTGTTGATTGCATCGATTTGTACTTCATCCAGAAACTCTATTCTGGCAACAGGGATACCCATTTGTACTGTTTCAATCACGGTATTTACCGCGCCTTCGAGTGATTCAAAATCACAGACAGCCGCCGCCATAGCCTCTGGCCTTCCGTATAAACGCACGGTAAGTTCGGTGATGATTCCGAGCGTACCTTCGGAGCCTATCATTAACTTTGTCAGATCATATCCGGCTGATGATTTACGGGCACGTCCCCCGGTTTTTATGATTTCACCGTCAGCCATGACCACGGTCAAACCCAATACATTTTCGCGCATTGTGCCGTAACGAACCGCATTGGTTCCCGATGCTCTGGTAGCGGCCATTCCGCCAAAAGTCGCATCTGCACCAGGATCAACGGGGAAAAATAAGCCAGATGTTCTCAGGTGAGTAGCAAGTTGTCTGCGTGTAACCCCTGCTTGCAAAGTGACATCCAGATCCTCTTCACTCAATCGCAGTATTTTATTCATTTCTGTAAAATCTAATGACACCCCCCCACTTTCAGGGATTACTTGCCCTTCCAGAGAAGTACCCGCGCCAAAAGGAATAACAGGGCACTGGTATTTGGCGCAAAGCTTTACAATTTCAGAAACTTCTTCAGTGCTATGAACCATTATCACGGCATCAGGCAGTTTGGGAATATGGTAGGACTCGTCTTTGCTGTGGACTTCACGGCTATTCATATTGGTAGAGAAGCGATCACCGACAACATCGGTTAATTCTGCGAATAATTGTTCTAATGTATTTTTTTCGAGTGTCATTACAAGCGTCTTTTTCTGAAATAAATGTGAGTTAACTATAGCCCAATAATAAACCTTTCTCGTTATATTTTACTACCCAGGTTCTGTCATTAATCTTCGATAATTCTTTAGGGATTCTTTATGGGAATATTTATGGCGTCGTTATGAATCTTTAGTTTATTTATCCCTGATTATCTGTTCCTGAAGACTCATCTAGCTCCAGATGGATTAATAAAGTCACCCCCCTACTTTCAGGCGTTTTTTTCTTGAATTTTCAGGAATAAACGCCACTATTTAATTATTAAAGGGTTCTACAAGAGCCGTCAACAAACGTAATAAAGAGGTCTAAAATGACTGATTCTAAACAATGTGTGTGCCCCGCGTGTGGCGCAGTAAATCGAATTCCTGACAACCGTTTAAATGATAATCCCAAGTGCGGTAAATGTAAGGAAGCTATTTTTACCGGAAAACCGATAGAGCTTAGAGATCATAACTTTGCCAAGGTTATCGCAAAAAGTGATCTACCTGTCGTGGTAGATTTCTGGGCGCAATGGTGTGGCCCGTGCAAAATGATGGGGCCTGATTTTGCTGAAGCTGCGGCAAAAATGTCACCCAATGTTATCTTTGCCAAAGTAAATACCGAACTTGCCCAGCAAACAGCAAGCAAATTTGATATTCGCAGTATTCCCAGTCTTTTAGTGTTTAAAAATGGGCAATCGGTAGCCAGACAAGCTGGCGCCATGAATACCCAACAAATCATAGATTGGGTTAAAGCGAACACTTAAATATATATCGGTTAAACGAAAAATCACCTGTTTGACTGACATAGATTGGCGGGTGTTTTTATAGCTGAATTTCATTGGACTTAACTGGCTTCATTTTAAGAAACTTTGAGTGAAGCCAAAATATGCTAAAAACCCCTTCTATATATTTACCTATTAGCCTTTTAACCCCTTTATTACAAGGCATTTTGGCTGATTGACATTTCAGATAAGGGGTAACTTAATCAGGGCACTTTTGTGGTAAAATCGGGGGCTATAACAATGAACATTGTTACGCTTTTTAACCACTAATAATTCAAATAATACTTAAAACGTAGATAATTAAAAAGTCGATAAAATGAAAAACCCAAAAGCCATAAAAGAAATGATCGTCGTCACGCTGATAGTGATTGGTATCATGATCTTCGCTTAGGCGTATTTGATACTCTAATTTATTAACCGTATCTTAAGCAACTAAGACGAAACAAAAAGACATCTTTTAGAACATGTGAATCAATGTTCTGCTTTTTTGTTGCAGCACATTCCTGGTGCTTATGTGATACATGATTTCTGTTTTCTCTCTAATATTTCAAATCACCCAAGATAAATATTACCT
Organism: Cocleimonas flava; assembly: GCF_004339015.1. Lineage (GTDB taxonomy): Bacteria > Pseudomonadota > Gammaproteobacteria > Thiotrichales > Thiotrichaceae > Cocleimonas > Cocleimonas flava. The sequence continues at coordinate 908,141 of NZ_SMFQ01000004.1, forward strand.
AGATCTTTGATTGCAGTCGCACTGCTCATAACGCTGTGCAATACTTCAGATTAGACCAATAATGACAAACCTTATGACAACACCCTCAGCTAACATTATTTTATGTACCTTAAATGCGCGTTATATACACTCAGCATTTGGATTACGTTATCTGTACGCTAATCTTGGCGAATTGCAATCTCAAACCATACTCAAAGAATTTACCATCCATGAACGCCCTATCGATGTTGTTGAAAAATTACTTGAATCCAACCCCAAAATAATTGGCTTTAGTGTTTATATCTGGAATGTCACTGAAATCGGCGAAACCGTTGCAATATTAAAACAGGTTGCTCCAGAGGTTAGCATTGTCTTAGGTGGCCCGGAAGTCAGTCATTTGCCAGATAAACCAGAATGCGTAGATCTCGCTGATTACATCATTAAAGGTCCGGGTGAAATCAGTTTTCGTGTACTCTGCGAACAAGTTCTAAATGGTCAAAGACCATTGAACAAAGTGATTGAAGGCGTTGCTGAAACACTGGATAAAATAGCATCACCTTATGAATTCTACAGTGATGAGGACATAAGCAACCGTTTGATCTACGTAGAAGCATCAAGAGGCTGTCCATTTAAATGTGAGTTTTGTCTATCATCGCTAGATAAGACCTCGAAGCCATTTGAGTTAGGTGCATTTCTAGAGGAAATGGATAAGCTTTATCAACGTGGCGCGCGTAATTTCAAATTTATCGATCGAACCTTTAATCTAAAGGTGAGTACCAGTGTCGCTATTCTTGAATTTTTTCTGGAGCGCATGACGGATAATTTATATCTTCATTTTGAAGTTATCCCGGATAATCTTCCAGAAAAACTCAAGCAAGCATTGATGCGCTTTCCCAAAGATTCACTGCAATTTGAAATTGGGGTACAGACATTCGACCCTGAAATTCAGGGATTGATTAGTCGTAAACAAGATAATAATAAAACCAAAGAGAATCTACTGTGGTTACGAGAACATACTGGCGCTCATATCCATGCCGATCTAATTTTTGGCTTACCCAGTGACACTCTGGATAATTTTGGCAAAAGTTTTGATCAGTTAGTGGCATTGAACCCACAAGAAATTCAGCTTGGAATTTTAAAGCGACTGCGCGGCGCTCCTCTTAATCGTCACAATGAAGATTATCAATTGGTCTATAGCGACACTCCTCCCTATACAATATTAACCACCAAAGATATTTCCTTCACTGAGATGCAGCGGGTAAAACGATTTGCGCGTTACTGGGATATGATTGCCAACTCTGGCAGATTTAAACACACGCTGCCTCTTATTCTGGGTATTAAAAATCCTAACGAGAACACCTCCGCATTTAAGCGCTTTATGCAATTATCAGATGCGCTACACAATACCGAAGGCAGCACCTGGAAAATCGCTTTACCCCGTTTATATAAATTACTGTATGAAGTTGTAAGCGATGAACTGGCTATTCCTGAAGAACAAATGCGTGAGTATTTAGAAAAAGATCATCAACGCACTAAACAGAAAGGATCCTTGGAATTGATATTAAACTCGAGAAAGAACAACAAACAAGGCAAAGCAAATAAACGTCAGATGAATCATGCGAGTTAAACTAAGTGTCTTTTATAGATAGATGAATTGTCAGAAGAGCCAATAGAAAAACCAATAAAAATTTTGCTAGAAAATATTTTTATAATTAATTATTAATAGCCTCTTTTTATTTGTGCAATGTATTATCACATAAGCTATTCTCATACTGTTCTTGCGTTTAAATCGAAGCTTAAAATCTAGCCTATCATTGAACTTTTCGCCTTATTTAAACTCTGAACTAACCCATCTTATAAAAACTAAAGAGGATTAAAATATGACTTTGAATAAAGTATTAGCTGTTACAAGTTTTGCATTTATAGTTACAGGTATCTCTGTTGCTCAAGCATCTCAACAACAAATTGAAGGCGCTGCTCCCGCAGTAATGGCTCCAGCTGGGGTTGAACATCAGCATCAATTACCTAACGGCACTTTTATTACTCACACACATAAGAATGGTGGGGACACATCGCATACTCATACAATGGCTGAAGTTAAAAAAGCCCTGCATATGAAGTAAGTTTTCATATAAATATAAAAAAAGGCTAATTTAATTAGCCTTTTTTTATGCTCGCAGTATTTTGATATGTGCTTTTCCGATATTTAAATTGAGGATGCGTAAACTTAAATAGAAACAACAATATTAAAAGCAGTGATAATTTCACATCTAAAAATCCTGCCGCTGAATAAGCAGATTGATTCGTTATTTTGACCGAGCCACTATTTGTTTTAACCCAACCATCATGTTTAATTCTGTCCTTAAAACGAATCAGCTCAAGATCCAGGTTTTTAATCATATCGTCAAAAGCCACATCGAAACCTTGTCGTGATTTTTGAGTCATCACACTATCAACACCAATAGCAGTAGATCGTTTAGCTAATTTACTCACCCCTGGCGCACGCATCAATAACTTACGACTACGTACATCAAATACGGCAGTATCGACAAAGGTTTGTATCGTATTTTCATTACCCGGAATAACGTACATGCCAACAATCGTCCAATAGAGTAAAGAAGCATTGTTTTGTTCTGATCGGGTCAGTTGGTCGTATGAAACCAAGGCAATGATATCAACATCGTGAATATTGGCCACTTGCTGGAGGGTGTCGAAACCCTGTCCCTTCTGAGTTCCATGATGTCTAAGATAGGTACTAGGAATGATAGATATATTTTCTATAAAAGGGTGTTTACCAAAGGACTGTTTAACTTTATTTAGAAGTTGATATTTTGTGCTTTCGTCTAACGAGCCATTTCGCCAATGTTGCGACGGCAAAAATGCTATTCCCACTTTGATGGGAAGCTCTAGTAAAGTGGGGCCAGACTTTTCAAGCTTGTTAGAACCTTTTCCTGAATATAAAAAACTCGCTAAACTACTTGAAACGGTATGTTGTCCAGATTTCTGACTTACCAAACCTGAACATCCTGACAGGGCAACAACAGCCAAAAAGAGTAAACAAAATGCATAAAACGCTCTTTGATATCTATGGTGTGGATTTATCAGTTCTGAGACATTACGCTCTTTTGCAGTTGCAGATTTATTTATAGCAATTTGCCAAATTTTGATCATTTCAACATCCTTTCTAAGCATAGAAAATGATTACTAGAGAGTCTGCGCAAGAGCGTCAAACAAGGTCTAAAATCAATATGCGAAAAGAATAATGGTACTGATCAGCTTTTGACTATTGAAACAAGAATAGTGTTAAAAACACATATTCAGAGTATCGATATTTAATACTTTTATTTTTAAGCAGTAAAATTACACTCCGTTACTTTTGGCTTGATATCGAGATTTTTTTCAGAAACATTCAATATCATGATTTTTTTATTTCATCAAATTTTTCAAAAAATCCAGGATTAAAAAATGACAAAGCACCTGCAAAATAACAGGTGCTTTGTGAAACTAGACTATTGAGTAGCCGTCGTTCCGTCTGCATTCTTCTCAACTTCTTCACAGATCGGCAATTTAAGATTTGCCTTATCTTCGTCTGACATCTTATCCACTTCCGCTGTTGTAATGCAATCGATGGTCACAGCATCCCCGTCAACCATTTCAGTCTTGGTTTCTGCAAATCCTGGCAAACTAAAACCTATTGCCAATAAAATTGAAGTTGCTACTGCTGTTTTTTTGATAGTCATTTTTGACTCCTTAAAAAGTTTTTAAATATTATTTAACAAATATGAAACAACAACTTATTAAAATAAGGCACAAGTCGATTCCCTCGCTGCCACCTCATAATGTTGATGTTGTCGCTTCGGAAAATAGGACTTAGTGAATTTCAAATAGTTTCATTTAGTTTTCATAAAAACTAAATTTCAATTTCATTTTTTTTGTAAAAACCACACTTAAGTTGATGGTTTTAATAGCGAATTTTTGTTCAAAAATTAAGCAAAAAAAATGAAAATTAAATTAAATATTTTTCATTTTTCTGACTTAAGAATAATTTAATTAATGAACAAAAATAAATATTCATTAGAAAATTGCCCTGCTCCTGAGTTGATTTATAATGACTAATTAGCACTAAGTCACCCCCCTACTTTGAGCCCGTTTTTTTGAAATTTTCAAGAAAGAAACATCACTAGACGGATTGAACCATTGAAAAAACTTCTTTTTAGCGGTTCAATTTAAGGCTTATTTTTTAATACTTTTAGTTTAAGGAATGTTTGATGAATACCCTGCCACCTATTTACTCGTCTAAATTCCCTCCTACATTAACTACAGAAACGGCCTGGAAAGGTCCTTCCATCAAAAATACACCAGAAAAATGGGTTTATACGTTTAAGCAGGAAGATATTGATGAGATTAACGAGGCCGTTGCAAAGTTTATTGCATCTGATTTAAAGCTAGAAACAATATCTAAAGATAACTTTCAACTACCTTTGCTAGGGAATAAGCTCAACAAAATCAAATCAGAGCTTACCGATGGCTTGGGCTTCAAGCTATTCAGAGGTTTAGATATCTCTACCTATAATAGAGAAGAAGTTGCCACGCTCTTTATGGGAATCGGCTCCCATCTTGGCAATCCTCGCTCACAAAATGCCGCAGGTCATCTATTGGGTCATGTGCGTGATATCGGCGCAGATGAGAACGACCCAAACAGCAGAATTTACCAAACGAATTCGCGCCAAACGTTTCACACAGATAGTGCTGATGTCGTTGGCCTCATCTGTTTAAAGACGGCAAAGTCCGGCGGTGAGTCGCTCTTAGTGAGTGCAGAGTCGATCTATAATGAAATGTTAAAACGTCGACCAGATTTAGTTAAATTACTGTTCTCTCCCGTCGCTACAGATAAAAGAGGTGAAGTCGAACCAGGACAAAAACCTTTTTTCACCATACCTGTGTTTAGCTGGTTCAAGAATAAATTAACGGTTATCTATCAAAGGCAGTATATCGATTCCGGACAACGCTTTGACGGCGTACCAGAGTTACCAGAAAATTATGTCGATGCGCTTAATTTATTTGATGAATTAGCGAATGATGAAAGCCTCAACCTATCCATGAAACTGGAAGTGGGCGATATGCAATTTGTACACAATCACAGCATGCTGCACGACAGACGTGGTTTTATGGATTGGCCAGAGCGAGAAAACAGACGTCACCTATTACGCTTATGGTTAAGTGTGCCTGACGACAGAGAATTGCCACCAATCTTTAAGGAACGCTACGGTAATATAGATGTTGGAAATCGAGGTGGTGTCATTGTAGAAGGTACGAAGCTTAATGCTCCGATTGATTAGAACCAAACAGCTAACAAATTAATTAAGGCTGCATGCCTTATCTTTTATAGACATCAAACACAGTAAAGCGCCAATCACGTACGGCCAAAACCGAGGTATAACCAAGACGTTCACTCAGTGGAAGTGTAACGTCTTCTTTTGCCATTTCATCAAATTCTCTGGCAAGTCGCTCCAGTTTTCTTTGAAAAATTGCATTTGATTCATGCGACAACATACCATTCAAAACGACTAGCTTTTCTTCCGGCTTTGAGAACTTAGAATTAAAAAACTCCGATTCGATACTCTCCCTAAAAAATCGTTGGATGTGACCGTTATTTCGCCATTTAAAGTTTGAAGATATTTTTATCTTAATTTTATTATTCGGCAGTAGTTCGATAATATTCAAGCGATCAAGCTTGGCTAAATGCTGAATACATTGTGCTTCTGTGAAATTATAAGCCTGTAGAATTTCTTCCAGAGTCCAGTTATTGATTACCATAATCGTAATTAGTAACAGTTCTCTATCACTGACTAATTGCTGCTCTTGTTCGTCACTGAGTTCACTGATCTGTCTGGCTGTAGAATCATTCACCTTCTGCATTAATTCGGTGATTTCCATATCCAGCATCTGACAAATTGCATCTAAACGATTCAAACTCACTGTTTGCTGAGCAAACATGCGCTTTACGCTCGCCTCAGACAACCCTAAATGCGCTGCTACATCGGCATAGGTTTTCCCATGCGACTTAAGCGTTTTCTTTAAGGTACTGATTATCAGGGTAGTTTGTGCCATATTCTATAAGCCAATGAATGGCATCCTATGAATGAAAAAACATTTATTTAGATTAATTGAAAACTTCGTTTGCAAGCAGTAACAACTCAACATATTGTGCCTGAAATCACACATAAAATGAATCAGGGCTGATAAGCCGTAATATTAATGAGAGAACACCAAAGTAGATATGAATACCGATCTAAACACCAATGTAAATCCTGACACAAACACTGACATAAACAGCAAAACTGATTTCGATAAAATAATCGATAGAAAAAACACTTACTGTAAAAAATGGGATAAATATAAAGGCAAAGATATTATTCCCTTCTGGATTGCAGACTCAGACTTTGAGACCACTCCTGCGATTGTTGAGGCATTACATCAAAGAGTTGCTCAGGGTGTCTTTGGTTATACCGAACAAGGTACTGCGGGTGTTCGTGAAGCCATTACCTCACATCTTTCTTATCATTATGACTGGTCCATAAAAAGTGAATGGATTGTGCCGCTTTCAAGTCTTGTGAATGGGCTAACCTTCTCTTCGCTTCTCGCAGGAGACGACGATGATGAAATCATGGTGCCCGAAATTATCTATCCTCCCTTTAATTTCGTTATTAATAATACAAAGAGGGAAAGAATCAGAGTCCCGATGCAGTTACAAAACGAACGATGGACTTTAGATTTCGCTGCTCTGGAAGCATCTATCACCCCAAAAACTAAAATGGTTCTATTTTGTAATCCCCATAACCCTGGTGGAACCGTTTATACCGAAGAAGAATTACTGCAACTACAGGCTATCTGTAAAAAGCATGATTTATTGATTTGTTCGGATGAAATCCATTGTGATTTGATTTTAGATAAAAATAAAAAGCATTACCCCTTTGGCAACCTGAATGAAGATGCCGCAAACCGCAGTATTACACTGATGGCAGCGACCAAAACCTATAATCTGGCAGGAATGAATTTTGGTTTTGCTATTATTCCCAATGACGAAATCCGCAAAAAGTTTGAACAGGATGTTTTGGAAAAAGCTCCTGAGGTCAGCATTCTGGGGCAAACTGCGACTGAGGCGGCATTTAAACATGGTGAAAGCTGGAGACTACAGCAAATCGATTATTTAAGAGAGAACCACGATTATCTGCTACGAGAAATCAACGCTATACCAGGCTTGAAGATGTTCCCTTTAGAAGCGACCTATCTTGCATGGATTGATGTCTCCGATCTAGCACTCGACAATGCCGAATCCTTTTTTGAAAACGCAGGCATCGGCATATCAGCAGGCGTCTACTTTGGTGATAAAAACTTTATTAGACTCAACTTTGCCTGTCGTCGATCTTTGCTTGAAGAAGCGATTAAACGCATTACAAAGGCTGTTTCTGAATTATAGAATCTAACTTACTTCGAACTCACATATGAACTAAGTAGCAACTGATACACTACTAAAACACATTAAATCTGTTAAGGAATTACGACATGTTGATATCAAACCTTGAATTTATGACGGGTAGAAAAGTCACCAAACATCTAGGACTTGTTCAAGGTAGCTCTGTTCGTGCCAAGCACGCGGGTCGTGACATCATGTCGGGAATCAAAAATATGTTCGGTGGTGAACTCACTGCCTATACCGAACTGTTACAGGAATCACGTGAAGAAGCCACCGAGCGCATGATTGAGCAAGCCCGTTCGGTGGGCGCTAATGCGGTACTCAACGTGAGATTTTCCACTTCCAGCATCACAGCGGGGGCAGCTGAAATTTATGTTTATGGTACTGCCGTTATTCTTGACGAATCTGAAACATAGACTCTAATTAGAATTAATAAATAAATATTTAGCCACCCCCCTACTTTGGGGCACTTTTTTAAAAAAGCGTTTTACGGTACAAATTATGGATCAAATTCTCATAGTCGCTGTCCTAGTTTCACTGGGCTATTTCTTTGGCCGACGCGCAGAAAAGAAACATTTCATCAGCCTGATCGAAAGAGAAAAAGTGATGAATCAATTGCCAGCGATGGCAAGCCGAATGCCTCCTCAGGATAATCGATACGAACAAAAACTGGTTTCCGGAAATGTCGTCATCGCTAACGATTACTTCAAAACTTTTGTCGCTGGTTTGCGCAATTTATTCGGCGGGAAAATAAGCACTTACGAAACGCTACTGGATAGAGGAAGACGCGAAGCCGTATTGCGCATGAAAGATCAGGCACAACAATTTGGTGCAGAATTAGTCTTTAATGTGAAATACGAGACGTCCAGCATTTCTGGGCAAGACAGCCGTAAAATGCCGATTATCGAAGTACATGCCTATGGCACAGCTTTAAAAAAGCTTTAGTTACATAAAACACAAACTATCCATATTTACGGTTAACTCTCACAGCCATGCAATACGAAAACCCACAAATACCAGAAGACATTAACACCAGTAAAGAGAACCCTTTAAAGGAATTTTCTGTGTTGCTGGTGGGATCAATTGCGCTCGTGATTGTGGTTTCGTTGGTACTCAGTTTAGGCGGTAGTTGGCTAGCGGGGCTAATCCCCTATAACGCGGAAAAGAAAGTAGCGAGTTTGTACGATGTCTCTGCTCATGATGACAATAGTGACCATCAGCAAATCACCAAATACCTACAACAACTTGCGGATAAAATCAGCAAAGCACAAAATCTTCCTGAAGAAATGAAAATTACAATCCACTATATGCATTCAGATACGATGAATGCTTTTGCAACACTGGGTGGAAATGTATTTATGTTTAAAGGCTTGCTGGAAAAACTCCCAAACGAAAATACCTTAGTCACCCTGTTAGGGCATGAAATTGCACACGTAAAATATCGACACCCGATTAAATCCCTGGGTGGAGGTATCGCAGTGTCGATCGCAATGACGACATTAGGTAGAAGCGCAGACAGTCAAATACTGGGGGATACCGGATTACTCTCCACCTTGCACTTTAGTCGTAAGATGGAGCAACAGTCTGATATTGAAGCCATGAATACCCTGAAAGCGCTATACGGTCATCTGAACGGAGGCGCTGAATTGTTTCGAATATTTCATAATGAACGCGCGGCGATGGAATCTAAAGAGCCTGCTGAGTTCTTCAGTACTCACCCACAAGATGAAAAACGTATAGAAAGTTTCAGCGATATGGCACAAAAAAAAGGCTGGTCTGAAACCGGAACATTAACCCCCCTTCCCGATTTTTATCGAAATGCCTTTCATTAAATCTCTGTTTAATTAGAATACCTTACTTTAAACCGCGAATTCGAACACGCATTAAAACACTCGGCTTTAGCTACCCCAGTGCTTGATAACCCCCTATAAACCACCATGATTCAACGATGAAATTTATTAAATATATAACAGCAGTACTGTTCTACTTTGTTTTTGACAGCTTTTTTATGGCTTTTATCGGGCTTCTTGTTGGTGGCTTTATCAGCTTCAAACTCTCAGGCGGACTCATAGGGCAACTCAGTGGTTTTGGTAATGTTGGCGGTATCACCGGAATAAAAACCAATAAACAAGCTGCCTTCTTTAAAACCGTTTTCACCTTAATGGGGAAACTGGCGAAAGCGGACGGTCGTGTTTCTGAAGAAGAAATCGCTCACGTTGAAACCTTCATGAAACAACTCAATATGAGTGCCGAGAATCGCAAACGCGCGATCAATCATTTTCAGGAAGGTGCCAAGTTAGACTTCAATATCGCTCCCCTGATTCAGGAATTCAACCGGGTAAACGCCAACTCTCCAAACATGAAGCAAATGGTCATGGTTTATTTGATACGAGTGGCTATTGCTGATGGAAAACTCGATCAGGCTGAAACTGAATTACTCAGATCTATCGCACAACAATTCGGCTATTCACCACAGGCTTTTGAACAATTAATGGCGATGATTCATGGTCAGGATCAATTCTCGGGCGGTCAATATCAACACAGTGGACAGAGTTCTGGCGCGGGTGGATACACCTCTGTCAATGCCATAAGTGCGGCTTATCAAGCCTTGGGCGTTTCCGAGGACAACACTGATGCTGAAATCAAAAAAGCCTACCGTCGCCTCGTACGCGAATATCACCCCGATAAGTTGATGGGCCAAGGCCTTCCTGAGGAAATGATTAAAGAAGCCACTGAAAGATCTCAAGAAATTCAGACGGCATACGACACGATCAAGAAAAGCCGAGGCATGAAATAAAGACTCGCTATAAAATACTCAGAAAAAAAGCCCTGTAAGTAGGGGGGTGCCTTTCGTTTATAGATTCACTATTTATGGATTCACCCCCAAAAGTTAAACACATATTATCCACAGCTTATGACCAATCAATCCATAAGATTTGGTACTAACTATTAAACGCTATCCAAGATAAACTAACACCATGTCAGCCATCCTCACTCAAGATTCAGCCGTAGAACATTTAAAAGTTCCCCCTCATTCAATCGAAGCAGAGCAATCTGTACTTGGTGGACTGTTACTGGAAAATATGGCGTGGGATAAAATTGCGGACATCATAACCGAACATGATTTTTATCGTCATGATCACCGCCTCATTTTTCGTTCAATCGCCGTTTTAGCCGAAACCGACAAACCTCGTGATGTCATTACCCTATCCGAGTGGTTAAAGGACAGAGACGAACTTGAAAATGCAGGTGGTCTTGCGTATTTGGGTACGCTCGCGAAAGACACACCGAGTGCGGCTAACATTAAAGCCTACGCCGATATCGTGCGAGAAAAATCGGTATTGCGCCAGCTGATCAGTATCGGTTCAGAAATTGCCGAAGAAGCTTTTAATGCTGGCGATAGACCAAGTAAAGAGCTACTTGATGAGGCTGAGAAAAAGGTTTTCGAAATCGCCGAACAAGGCAACCGAAAACAAGATTTCCACACCATCAAAGATTTACTTAAATCGACGCTAGCAAAAATCGATGAGCTAAGTAAATCAACAGACGCCCTTACCGGTGCTTCAACTGGCTATACCGATCTTGATGGTATGACTTCTGGTTTACAGAAAGGTGATTTGATTATCGTCGCTGGTCGTCCGTCCATGGGTAAAACGACCTTCTCGATGAACCTCGCAGAATACATTGCGGTAAATGACAAAAAGCCAGTCGCCATATTCAGTATGGAAATGCCCGCGGAACAATTGATCTTGAGAATGTTTGCCTCAATGGGGCGCGTTCCGTTAAATGATATTCGAAACGGTAAAATTCGCGAAGAAGATTGGCCTCGCATCGGCATGGCAGTAAAAGCCTTTGGTGAGACTAAGTTATTTATTGATGATACTGCTGCTATGTCTCCCACAGAAGTTCGTGCAAAATGTCGTCGACTGCATCGTGAGCATGGGCATATGGGTCTAGTTGTTCTCGACTATATCCAGTTAATGCAAACCGGTGCAAAATCAGATAACCGTGCCGCCGAAATTTCAGAAATTTCACGATCCCTGAAAGCACTCGCGAAAGAACTGGAATGCCCAGTGATCGCCCTATCCCAGCTAAATCGTAGTTTGGAGCAACGCCCTAACAAACGCCCCATCATGTCTGACTTACGTGAATCAGGAGCGATCGAGCAGGATGCGGACGTAATCATGTTTATCTACCGTGATGAAGTGTATGACGAAAACACCCCAGACAAAGGCATGGCCGAAGTAATCATCGGCAAACAACGTCAAGGTGCGATTGGTAAAGTTCGTTTGACCTTTACCGGTAAATACACCCGTTTTGATAATTTTATGCCTGATATTTACGCACCTGAGAACTAACCCTTTCTAATCACATTGTTCTAATATTTTATTGAAGTAGCTTATGAAACGTTCCGCCCGCATTACCGTTCACCCAGAAGCTTTACAGCATAATTTAAAACGTGCCAAAGAATGCGCACCAGACTCTAAAGTTTTCTCTGTCATAAAAGCCAATGCCTATGGCCACAACTCAGTAGCAACAGCAGGCATTCTCTACCCGGATACGGATGCTTTTGCGGTTTCCTGTGTTCCTGAAGCAGTAGTTCTACGCGAAGGTGGCATAGATTTACCTATCAAAATTCTTCAAGGCTACCAAAACAATGATGACCTGAATATCGCGGCAGATTTAAACTTACGATTGATGGTGCACGAAGAACGTCAATTAACACTACTCGATCAATATTCAAAAAAGCATAAATTCGACATTACCTTGAAAGTCGATTCTGGCATGCATCGACTAGGCTTTCAGCCCGAGCGCATCCATGAACTTTTCACTAAGTTAAAAAATCACCCTCAAGTAAATCCTGACAACCTAATGCTAGCGACTCACTTTTCAAGCGCTGATGAACCGGATAAATCTACGACACAGGATCAGATAAGTACTTTTAACAAAGCTTGTGAAGGAATAAATGCACCTAAGAGTCTCAGTAATTCTGCGAGCGTTCTAGTCTGGAAAGACGCACATGCAGACTGGGTTCGTCCTGGCATCATGCTGTACGGCAGCTCTCCTTTTACTGACAAAGACAGAGACTCTTTTGATTTGCAGGCTGCGATGACGTTTGAAGCACCTGTCATCTCTGTACATGACTTGAAAAAAGGTGACTGTATTGGTTACTCTGCCACATGGCAATGCCCTAAAGATATGCAAGTTGCAGTGATTGCCTGCGGTTATGCCGATGGATACCCGAGGCATGCAGCAAGTGGCACTCCTGTTTGGATCAACGGAAAAACGACAGAATTACTCGGTCGTGTGGCTATGGATATGATTGTCGTGAATGCAGACGATCATAAGGAAAACCCAATCAAGGTTGGTGACTGGGCTGAACTCTGGGGAAAAAATCTCAGTGTCGACACTGTCGCAGAAAAGGCCGAAACCATCCCTTATGAAATCCTATGCAATGCAGGAAATTTAAGAGGAGCATAGGAAACACATACGAGAGCCTTAGTAGAATCACAGTAAAAACAAAGTTGAAACAACGCTGAAACATAAAGAAAACCTGATATAGGTCATGGTCCATTACTTCTGTTGGAACTTATAGTGAAGTTAGGAATCCAATATTCTGAAGACTTTAACTAAGAATACTTATAAGGGGTAAACATGAATAATAAATTATCTATAAAACCTGCCACAGCGATGCTGGCTGTTGTATTTTCATCGGTATTGGTTGTCAGTGGTTGCAGCAATACCAGCAAAGAACAACAAGGTGCTATTGCTGGTTCTGTTCTTGGTGGCGTTGTTGGTCATCAGTTTGGTAAAGGCAATGGTAAAACTGCCATGACAGTGATCGGTGCGGTTGTTGGTGGCATGATCGGTGGTAACGTAGGTCGTGGATTAGATCAGGAAGATCAACGCAGAATCAATCAATCATTGGAAACAGCACCCAATAATCAAAAAGTTGCCTGGGACAATCCAAATACCAAAACCAATTACGAATTTACACCCATCAATAAATACGAAGGTAATGTAAATGGGCAACCCACCCAGTGTCGTGATTACGTAATGGATGCCTGGATTGACGGTCGTATGCAGCAAGTACATGGCAGAGCCTGTAAAAATGCAAATGGACAATGGATCAACGCAACCTAAATTGACCTTTAAGTAGAAACCAAAAAGGAGCTTTCATAGCTCCTTTTTTACGTCTGGCATTTACTGAAAGAAAACGAACTAAAGCTTACGTATATAATCAGTACCGCCCAATTGCTTCATTTGTTTTAAGATCCACTTCTGACGTTTAAGCAATGATGGACTAGGGTCATTCACATTAGAAATAGCGGGTTTAGGTAATACTGCAGCAAGCATTGCAGATTCTTCTACCGATAAATTTTGCACTTTTTTATCAAACAATATTCGGCTTGCTTCTTTTACGCCAAATATAGCATCACCAAATTGCGCAATGTTTAAGTACACTTCTAGAATTCGTTTTTTGGGCCATGCAATTTCCAGTGACAAACTCAAACCCGCCTCAATCAATTTTCTCAGATAACTTCGTTGATTCCATAAAAATAGATTCTTTGCCGTTTGCTGAGTTATCGTACTAGCACCACGCGGTTGAGACTTCCCTCTACTGTTTTGCGCCAGCGCTTTTTTCAATTCAATGGTATCTATCCCCCAGTGATTGGGAAATCGCTGATCTTCCGCTGCAACAACTGCCAAGGCAAGATGCGGAGGGATGCTATCCCAATCTACCCACTGGTATTCGGCTGCTTCATAAATCTCAGGAGAATGAGATGCGAGAGAGTTTTGTTTATAGATGAACGATGATGTGGGTAAAGGCACCCAGCGAAATACTAATAGCACAGCAAATAATAATAGTACCGAAAGCAATGTGACTTGCGCAAAGAGTCTCAAGACACGTGAGAAAATACCCCGTTTCTTATGCTTCTTTTCACTTTCAGATTGGTAGCTATGATACTCTTTCAATTTCGAAAATAGTCCTTATATTTCATACTGTAACCAGATTGATAATAACTTCTAAAATAAATTAATGCAGATAAACATTCACTCAGCAATATCGCAGATACCTCGCGAAGCATGGAATACATTGGTTATGGATAATAACCCATTTGTACGACATGAATTTTTATCGGCATTAGAAACTCATGGATGTGCGAGCGAAGAGTTCGGTTGGCACCCTTGCCATATAGCCATCTATGAAGATGAAAAACTACTCGCCGCAATGCCTCTTTATGCAAAGACCAATACCTATGGCGAGTTTGTCTTCGATCATGCATGGGCAGATGCATATCATCGAAACAACATCCCCTATTTCCCCAAATTAGTTTCTTCAATTCCCTATACACCGGCTAGTGGTCAACGCCTGCTATGCCAGGCAGATAGAAAAGACGAGCTTTACCCTATCTTGATAGAGACGATCAAACAATTTTCCGGAGAACAAAACTATAGTAGCTTTCACTGCCTTTTTGCAAATAGTGATGAACAGGACTGGCTGGAAAATTACGGACTTCTTGCCCGTCATGATTGCCAGTTTCATTGGCATAACCAAAACTATTCTCATTTTGATGATTTTCTGGCAAAGCTAACACCCAAGAAACGTAAAAATATTCGACAAGAACGTCGCAGAGTTGAGCAACAAGCGGTTAATTTGCGCGTATTGAACGGCCATACAGCAACAGATGAAGACTGGGAAAATTTCTCAAGATTCTATGAGCAAACGTTTGCTGAAAAGTATGGAACAGCGACACTGAATGAAGGATTTTTCAAAGAATTCGCACAGTCCTTACCCGATCAAGTGATTCTGGTATTAGCCGATGATGTTTCACAACCTACAGAAGATAATCAAACGGACAAAGCTCGATGCATCGCAGGCTCACTGATGTACGCGAGTGATACGATACTTTATGGCAGACATTGGGGCTGTATAGAACAAATAGACAAACTCCACTTTGAAGCCTGCTACTATCAAGGTATCGAATATTGTATTGAACATAAATTAGAAAAATTCGAACCTGGCGCTCAAGGCGAACATAAAATCGCGCGAGGCTTTATTCCAACGTTGACTCGATCTAGCCATTGGCTGAATAATTCACCGTTTCAGGAGTCCATTGAAAACTTTGTGAAACATGAACAAGCTGGCGTTAAAGCTTATATGAACTCACTCAAGTCTCCCTACCAAGAAGAAAAGTAATCGACAACGCTTATGCATATACAGAAGCCATTTTCAGAATCTTGCGTTCAAAACCAGCAAGTCATACTCGACGTTTTAAAGCCGCTATTAAAAGATAAAAAACACTTACTTGAAATAGGAAGTGGCACAGGACAGCACGCAGTTTTCTTAGCCGGACAGATGCCACACCTTATCTGGCAAACCAGCGATCAAAGTATCTACCACGGTGGTATTAAAGCGTGGCTGGATGAAGCAGGCTTAGATAATACTCGAGACCCTTTGTCCATCAATGTCAGTGCAGATGAATGGCCCGAAGAAAACTATGATGTTATTTTCTCAGCCAATGCAGTACATATTATGTCTTGGGAAAATGTGGTTGATTACTTCAATCATGCTTGCCCCTTATTAGAGTCAAATGGCTACTTTATTTTGTATGGACCCTTTAACTACGAAGAGAAATACACCAGCGAAAGCAACGCCAACTTTGATCAATGGTTAAAGAATAATGACCCCAAGAGTTGTATCAAAGACTTCGAAAAGCTTAATAAGCTTGCCGAGGAAAATAATATGTCGATTGTCGATGATATTGCCATGCCAGCGAATAATCGCATTCTTGTATGGCAGAAAAATTAATAATCAAATGATTAATCAATGATAGGTCACCCCCCCACTTTCAGCACAAAATTAGTTAGGGACCTTGCGTGGGTGATTGCCAGCCCACCGATACAATCAGGTCATATTGAAAACACCTATTGGTGGGATCATGATAAATGCCAAAACGAATTTCAGGATTGTCTGCCGACTTTACTCGAATTAGATAAAGACCCGTCACCTTTAGAGCAACATCTATCTCAGGCAAAAAGTAAAAGACTGGGACATAGATTTGAAACTCTAGTTTCCTATTGGCTAAGCATTAGTCCTAATTACGAACTCATTCAACAAAATATCCAGATTATTGAGGATGGCATCACTTATGGTGAGATTGACTTTATTATCAAAGAAATTTCGACAGGCAAGGTTATTCATCTGGAAGTCTGTGTGAAATTTTATTTAGGAACCGAACCCTATAAAAACCCATATCGCTGGTTTGGCACCAATACAAAAGATCAACTGGGAAAAAAATTAGACCATTTATTAACTCACCAATCGCAGTTGAGTAATAACCACGAAGGGTATTTTTCTCATAAAATTGACGTATTAAAAAACCAGCAAATAGACGAACGCCATTGCTTCATAAAGGGAAGATTGTTCTATCCTGAAGGCTCAAAAATTTCCCCTGAAGATACCACTGACAATCATCTTCGAGGTTCATGGATATATTCGAATACTATTCAAAACACAGATAAGAAATATCTAGCGATTAATAAAACACTTTGGCTGTCTGAGCTTAATTACAAAGACATCATAGATTTACAGAAAAACCCAGTTGAGGTTTTTAAAGATAGAGCGCAATGCTATGTTGAAATTGGTCTAGATGATCATGACAACCTTAAAGAACAAAGACGTGTATTTTTACTTCCTGAAGCCTTTACGTTTCCTTCGGACAATAAAAACCCCCTATAAGTAGGGGGTGCCTTTTTCTAATTTCATCTGAGTTTTAGTGCAATTACAGAAACTTACCCAGACTAATTAATAACTTTCTAGGATTTGAGTACTCTCAAAATCTCTTCTAACTCTGTGATTAACTGACGAGAAAGCTGATTCGCTTTAGCACTATCATCGTCGGCTTCTACACCTGATAATTTTTGACGCGCACCATTGATGGTATAACCCTGCTCGTGCAATAGGCTTCGAATCTGACGAATCAAAAGCACGTCATCACGTTGATAATAACGACGGTTACCACGACGCTTCATGGGCTTTAGATTAGGAAATTCTTGCTCCCAGTAGCGTAAGACATGAGCCTTTACACCACAAAGATTACTGACTTCTCCTATAGTGAAATACCGTTTACTTGGTATTGCAGGTAGTTCTTTATTATTGGATGCTTCCAGCATACTTTTCTACTCTTTGCTTTAGTTTTTGACCTGGACGGAAAGTGACAACACGACGAGCACTGACTGGAATAGCTTCCCCAGACTTTGGATTTCTACCCGGACGTTGTGCTTTATCGCGCAGCATGAAATTGCCAAACCCTGATAATTTTATATTTTGACCTTCTTCTAAAGCCGTTCTAATTTCTTCGAAAAACATTTCTACAAGTTCTTTTGCTTCTCGTTTATTTAGCCCTAATTCATCAAACAGATGTTCAACCATGCCTGCTTTCGTCAATGTCATAATTGCTGCTCTCCTTACAATAGATAACAATGGGTGTATTTAGAAATATAATTACAAAGGAAAGGATATTACATGCCTCTTCCTTTCAAATTATTTATCGTAACACTGCCCCTGTATGATTTTTAAGTGCGTCCATGATCTTCTCAACATGGGCACTGATTTCTTGTTCTTCTAGGGTGCGCGAAAAATCCTGAAAAATCAAGCCTAAAGCGAGACTTTTTTGTCCTGAATCTACATTCTCCCCAGAATAAACGTCAAATATAAAGCTATCGACCATCTGTTGAATATTCAAATTATTCAATACCTTAGCAATCGTTGAATACTGAACATCTTTATTCACTAATAACGCAAGGTCTCTTCGCACTGATGGATAAGGTGAAAGCTTGGTGTATTCAGGTAATTCTTTTTGAGAGATATTATCCATATCCAGTTCAAAAACAAATACTTGCTGATCTAAGCTTAATTTCTTTTCGACAGCTGGATGCAAGGCTCCGCAGACACCAACAACCTGATCATTAGAAATTATATTGGCAGATTGACCCGGGTGTAATGCCGTATGATCAGACTTCACAAATTCGAAAGTTTGACCTGTTGCTTCCTCAAGCAATGCTTCAACATCACCTTTTAGATCGAAGAAATCGACGCTTCTAGATTCTGCATTCCACTGCTCAGAATAAACATTACCGGTAATTGCGCCAGCCAGTTTCTTTCTCTGAGTCAACCCTTCAGAAGTCTTTAAAAAGCTTAAACCTGTTTCGAAGAAACGAACACGTGATTGTTGACGTTTTACGTTCTTATCAAGCGCTGGAATTAATCCTGACCACAAGGTACTGCGCATGATCGATAACTCTTCAGAAATCGGATTTGATAATGCTATCTGCTCTTGATCAGGGCTTAATAATGATTCAACCTCTGGAGGTACGAAACTATAAGTAATCGCTTCCTGATAACCTCTGTTAACCAGAATATTACGTAAGGTATTCTCATCGACCAGCGTTTCTTCTTTTCTAGCGATACGAGGTTCCATAGGACGTAAACGCGCGGGAATATTATCGTAACCATAGATGCGAGCAACCTCTTCGACAAAGTCTTCAGGTGTAGCCAGATCGAAGCGGAAAACAGGTGGAGTAATATTCCAACCATTCTCAGCTGAATCAACCTTACAACCTAAACGCGTCAGAATATCTTCAACGCGTGCATCATCTATCTCTATACCTAGATGACGTTTGATACGTCTGCGCTCGAAATGTACAGCATCACGCTGCTGTAGATCATCTCTAGCACTGACATCATTAAATGGCCCTACTTCGCCACCACAAATCTCAGTTATTAGCTGTGTCGCGCGTTCAATCGCCTTAACTTGCAAGTCAGGTGACACGCCTCGCTCAAATCGATGAGATGAATCTGTATGTAATCCGTACTTACGAGATTTTCCCATGATTTTTTCAGGAACAAAGTAGGCACTTTCTAAATAGATGTTTTTTGTATCATCTGTAACAGAGCTTTCTTCTCCACCCATAATTCCAGCTAAGGCGAGTGCTTTTTCTTCATCCGCTATTACCATGGTATCAGCACTTAAAGTAATTTCTTTACCATCTAGCAAGGTTAGCTTTTCACCTTCAACTGCGGTTCTTACATCAATGCCACCGCTAAGTTTATCAAAATCAAAACCATGCATCGGCTGCCCTAACTCAAGCATGACATAGTTTGTGATATCAACCACTGGGCCTAGGCTACGAATATCAGAACGCTGTAACTTTTCAACAATCCAATCAGGAGTCTTAACAGTAACGTCTAAGTTACTAATAATTCTACCCACATAGCGCTGGCATAATGTGTCTGCAGTGATTTTTACTGGGAAATCCTGCTCGTGATCTAATGCTGCGGTGTTAACAGTAACTTCGCTAACAGGCGCTTGCATGATGACACCTAACTCACGAGCGACACCTGCCACACATAATAAATCTGCACGATTTGGGGTCGCATCGAGATCTAGAACAACATCATCTAAATCAAAAATTTCTCTTAAGTTTTTACCCAGTTCGGCATCTGCAGGAATTGCCAGCAAACCTTCTCCAGCCTCACCCATGCCAAGTGTTTCTGAACCACAGAACATGCCTTGTGATAAAACACCGCGCAATTTTCCCTTTTTAATTTTAAGGGGCTTCACACCTGCTTCAGAACTAGGAAGCACTGCTCCAATCATCGCTACCGGAACTTTTTGCTCGAGCTCGACAGTGGCATTCGTCACAATCTGTAATAGCTCATCTTCACCAATATTAACCTGACAGACTCGTAAACGATCTGCAT
This sequence comes from Cocleimonas flava, assembly GCF_004339015.1. GTDB lineage: Bacteria > Pseudomonadota > Gammaproteobacteria > Thiotrichales > Thiotrichaceae > Cocleimonas > Cocleimonas flava. The sequence continues at coordinate 928,366 of NZ_SMFQ01000004.1, forward strand.
CAGGGTGTTGTTCAATGTTTTTAATTTGACCTACTCTTACATCTGTAAACGCAGAAGCAACTGGATCTATTCCATCCAGTTCGGTTCCCGACATAATGAGTTGGTGAGAAATTTCTTCTGTTGCTGCGTCAAGTTGAACCCATTCACGCAACCAATTTAAACTAACTTTCATATGCTTATATCAACCTCACGCAAACTGCTTTAAGAAACGCACATCGTTGTCAAACAACTTACGCAAATCATCAATACCGTATCGAAGCATGGCTAAACGATCGATACCGAAGCCAAACGCAAAACCCGTATAAACTTCTGGATCAATTCCAACGTGACGGAAAACCTCTGGATTCACCATGCCGCAACCCATCACTTCTATCCAACCGGTGTTTCCACAAACTCGACAGCCATCCCCATTACACAATACACACTGTATATCGGTTTCAGCCGAAGGCTCTGTGAACGGAAAATAATGAGGTCTAAATCGAGTAGGTAAATCTTCTACTTCAAAGAATGCTTTAAAGAATGCTTCTAAAATACCTTTAAGATCTGAAAAGGTAACATCTTTATCTACCATCAAACCTTCAACCTGATGAAACATCGGACTGTGCGTAACATCTGAATCACAACGATAAACGCGACCAGGAGCAATGATACGCAATGGTGGTTCTTGATTTTCCATTGTGCGAATTTGCACCGGAGATGTATGTGTTCTCAATAAGGTGCCATCACCAAAATAGAAAGTATCGTGAGAAGCACGAGACGGATGATGATCAGGAATATTTAACGCGGTAAAATTGTGATAGTCATCTTCAATTTCAGGACCTACTTCAACACCAAAGCCTAACTGCATGAATATTTCTTCAATACGCTTAGCTGTGCGAGTTACCGGATGTAGACTCCCCTCACCCATTTTGCGACCCGGTAAAGAAATATCCAAACTCTCATTTTCTAATCGTTGATTCAACGCATCAGCTTCAAGAGATTCTTTTTTAGCATTGATTAACTCAGATAAAGCCTGCTTGGCTTTATTGATCTCTTGACCCGCATCACGGCGTTGCTCCGCAGGAAGCTGACCTAACTGCTTTAATTGACCAGTAATTAATCCTTTCTTACCAAGATAATGTACACGTACATCATCAAGCTCTGTTAGGTTAGTTGCCGCATCAAGCTGCTGTTGAGCTTGCTGCATGAGTTCTGTCAGTTTATCCACTGAAGTCTCCGTAATCCGTTATTGAGTTTTATTCGAGTAACTTTTACTGATAAATAAAAAAGTTACAAAAATTTTGCACAAAAAAAGCGAGGGAAGGCAGAAACCTTTCCTCGCTTTGATTTACATCTTTTATTCGCCCATCTATGACAAAAAGCAATCTGTTAAAAACATCAAGCCAGAAGCAACAGTGAGGCGGAACAGTAAAACTAAGCTAGGGCAGCTTTTGCCTTCTCAGCCAACTGTCCAAAAGCATCGATATCATGTACAGCTAAATCAGCTAACATTTTACGATCTACTTCGATTTCTGCTTTCTTAAGTCCGTTCATGAACACACTGTAAGACATATCAAACATACGAGCTGCCGCATTGATACGAACAATCCATAGACTACGGAATTGACGTTTCTTTTGACGACGGTCACGGTATGCATACTGACCTGCTTTAGTAACTGCCTGATTCGCTACACGATAAACTCTGCTTCGTGCACCGTAATAACCTTTAGCTTTTTTTAATACTTTTTTGTGTTTTGCGCGTGCCGTAACACCACGTTTTACTCTAGCCATTTTCTATATCCTCAATAATCAATCAAACGTACGGAAGCATTCTGCGAACCATTGGTGTATCGACTTTTTCGACGACATCACCAGCTCGTAAATGACGCTTACGCTTGCTGCTTTTCTTAGTAAGGATGTGGCGCAGGTGAGACTGCTTACACTTGAACGTGCCATTAGCACGCTTGCGGAAACGCTTTGCAGCGCCGCTGTTAGTTTTCATCTTAGGCATCTTAACTCTCCATATTGGTCATAGTTTTATCTAAATTTTAACAATCTAAACATTGAAAACTATGATGAGTAAAACATTCCTATAAGAGTGCCTCTCCTTAAGGAATGATATAAATTCTTGATTTACTTATACCAGATCTACTTGCATTAAACGTTGAAGAAACAACAACGTTTATGATTAAGCTTGACCTTTTTCTTTCTTAATTGGACCAATCACCATAATCATTTGGCGACCTTCCATTTTCGGGAACTGCTCAACTGATCCGTACTCTTCTAAATCTTTTTCTACGCGCTTAAGCATTTCCATGCCTAACTCACGGTGAGCCATTTCACGACCTCTAAAGCGGATAGTTACTTTCGTCTTATCCCCTTCTTGAAGAAACTCTGTTAATTTCTTCAGTTTGATATTGTAATCACCAATATCAGTTCCAGGGCGCATTTTAATTTCTTTAACCTGTGTCTTCTTCTGCTTCTTCTTATTAGCGCCTTTTTGTTTACTCTGCGAGAATTTAAACTTACCGTAGTCCATAATGCGACATACTGGTGGTTCGGCTGTTGGTACTATTTCAACCAAATCTAATGAATCTACTGCTGCTTTTTCCATTGCTTCAGTAGTTTTAACGACACCTACGTTTTCGCCATCCTTATCAATAAGCCTAACTTGTGGCACGTTAATCTCTTCATTGACTCGATTCTTCTTTGGTTTAGCGATACTCTTTATCCTCTATAACTTATAAATTTACCTGAACAATACTATTATTCAGGTAATCCGCAACTAGCATTTTCTTTTGTAATTCGTTCTATTAACTCATCAAGCGGTAAACTACCAAGATCTTCGCCTGATAATGTACGCACTGCAACTGAGTTAGTTTCTACTTCACGATCACCAACAACTAAAAGGTAGGGGGTACGTTGAAGCGTGTGCTCGCGAATTTTAAAGCCTATCTTCTCATTTCTCAAGTCTGAAACAGCTCTAATACCGCTTTTTTTCAAGGTATTTTCTACTTTTTTCACAAAATCAGACTGTTTATCCGTAATATTCATTATCACAGCTTGAACAGGTGATAACCAAAGCGGGAATTTACCTTCATGATGTTCGATCAAAATTCCAATAAAACGTTCAAAAGAACCTAAAATTGCACGATGCAACATTACAGGAGTTTTACGGGAACCATCTTCAGCAACATATTCTGCATCAAGTCGATTAGGCATTGAGAAATCGACTTGAATTGTTCCTAGTTGCCACACACGACCAATACTGTCTTTTAAAGAAAACTCGATTTTTGGACCGTAGAAAGCACCCTCACCCGGCAACTCTTCCCATTCCAGATTTTGAGCATCTAATGCATCTGCTAGTGCTTTTTCTGCTTTATCCCAGTCTTCTTCACTACCCACTCTATTTTCTGGGCGAGTTGATAAACGATAGATAACATCTTCAAAACCAAAGTCACGATACACATCGTGTAAAAAATCGATAAAATCGGCAACTTCAGGCTGTATCTGTTCTTCTGTACAGAAGATATGACCATCATCTTGCACGAACCCACGCACACGCATTAAACCATGCAATGCACCTGACATCTCGTTACGGTGACACGCACCGAACTCAGCAATTCTTAATGGAAGGTCACGATAACTTTTTAGGCCCTGGTTGAATATTTGCACATGACAAGGGCAATTCATTGGCTTTAGCGCAAACTGACGACCATCAGACTCTAGTGAGAACATGTCTTCACTGTATTTTGCCGCATGACCAGAGCGCTCCCACAAAGAAAAATCCACCAACTCTGGTGTATTCACTTCTTTGTAATCACGCATGCGTTGTTGGTCACGCATATATTGAGAAATCACCTGATAAATTGTCCAGCCTTTGTCGTGCCAGAAGATCTGCCCTGGCGCTTCGTCCTGAATATGGAATAAATCAAGTTTACGCCCTATTTTCCTGTGATCACGCTTCTCTGCTTCTTCTACACGGTGCAAATAAGCTTTAAGCGCTTTTTTGTTTTCCCATGCTGTGCCATAAATGCGTTGTAACATCTCATTATTAGAGTCACCACGCCAGTATGCACCAGCAAGTTTTGTTAATTTTACCGCCGGTATTTTACCTGTGCTTGGCACATGAGGACCGCGACAAAGGTCGATAAAATCGCCTTGTTTATACAAAGATAAATCTTCATCACTTGGAATGCTTTCAATAATTTCAGCTTTATAGGTTTCACCCATATCGCGGAAAAACTGAACGGCTTCATCACGAGACATCACACTGCGTTCAACAGGAATATCCTGTTTGATCAAATCCTGCATGCGTTTTTCGATAGCATCTACATCTTCTGGCGTAAACGCACGCTCATAAGAAAAATCGTAGAAGAAACCATCTTCGATTACAGGACCAATAGTCACTTGAGCTTCTGGGAATAACTGTTTAACAGCTTGGGCCATCAAATGCGCTGAAGAGTGACGTATTACATCGACACCTTCTGGGCTATTGGTTGTGATAATACTTAGCGACACATCTTCATCGATGATATGACTTGCATCATATTGTTTTCCATCAATGGCGCCTGCAAGTGTTGCTTTCGCTAAACCCGGACCGATATCTGCTGCTACGTCTAAAATGGATACTGCGTTGTCGAATGAACGCTGACTGCCGTCTGGCAAAGTGATTGTTGGCATTTTATTCCCCAGTGGTGACCCTTACGAGAGGCCACGTGTTTATCATTAATTAACAAAAAGTGTAAAAATATTGTTTGGTAGGCACGCTCGGACTCGAACCGAGGACCCTCGCCATGTCATGACGATGCTCTAACCAACTGAGCTACGCGCCTTTATTTTATAATGTGTACTTGAATGAATGGTTATGTTTGAACACAATTCAAGTCCACACTAAAAAGTAAGGGGAAGGATTTTATCGTTATTGAAAATGATTCACAAGCTTTCTAAAGCAAACGGTAGCATTTAAATAGCTATTATAAATGAATCAAGAAAAAGTGTCCGTAAGTAGGGGGGTGTGTTTTTCCATTTACCACGCTATCTGCTACAGTTGCGAAAATTATTTGCGCCCTTGGGAAATAGAATGGATAACCTAGAACAATACCTTGCTCCTTTATTGGCTTATTTTGATGGTGAACCCTGGCCGCAAGGTATTGCGATTATGGGAGTGACCTTTCTTTTCGCTTCTCTACTCTCTTGGTTTATTTTTCGTACCTTAAAATTCCTAACCAGCAAAACAAAATCATTTCTTGATGATCGTTTATTAGCAATTGCCAGACCACCTATTTACTACTCACTTTTAATGACAGGCTTTTCTGCTGGAGTTAATCGTATGCCTCTCTCAGATAAATTGACCGATTACCTGATCTTTGGTTTTAAAACCCTAGGCGTTATTATCTGGATGATAGCGTTAGTTAGAGTATCTAAAATTATTCTTCAACAACTGGCATGGGGTGGCAATAGGAACAACATTAGACTCATTCAACCGCAAACGCTTCCCCTGTTTGATAACGTATCAAAGCTTTTAATTGTCGCCGTAGCCGTTTACATCATTTTCCAAATATGGGGAATTGATATGACAGCCTGGTTAGCTTCTGCCGGTATCGTAGGCATAGCTGTGGGCTTTGCCGCTAAAGATACCCTTGCCAATCTATTTTCTGGTGTTTTTATACTCGCAGATACACCTTATAAAATAGGTGACTACATTGTCTTGGATGGCAATCAGCGAGGCAAAGTTACACATATCGGTTTACGTAGTACGCGTTTAATCACACGAGATGATGTTGAAGTGACAGTTCCAAACTCCATCATGGGAAATAGCAAAGTCACCAATCAGAGTGGTGGCCCTCACCCCAAATTTAGAATAAGGGTTCAAGTCGGGGTTGCCTATGGAACTGATATCGACCAAGTCAATGATATCTTAATGAAGGTTGCGGAAGATGAGCCACTCGTCCCTAAATCACCAGAACCAAGAGTACGTTTTCGTGCTTTTGGGGCATCTAGTCTAGATTTTGAACTGCTTTGCTGGATAGAAAATCCAGAATTAAGGGGCCGAACATTACACAAGTTGAATAGTGCTGTTTATAAGAGATTCAACGAAGAAAACATTGAAATCCCCTATTCAAAACAGGATTTATATATTAAAGAACTACCTAAAACATAAGCCTCACGAGGATAAAAATCACTCGTGAGGCTAGTACTGAATTTACACTATCACTGATCCCAACTTACATTGGGTCACTCCAATAAATGGACTCTATAGCTTCAACATCCATAGTGCCGACTTCGGTACTCTTTTTACCAATTCGAATATCAACTTCGTGAGAACATTCTCCGTTTTCACAGCTTAATTCATTGAATACACGCTGAGGCGTTCCTGGGATTTCACTGGCAGATATTGTCTGGAAAACATCATTATCATTAATCACTCCGTTTCCATCCATATCTATACTGGCTTCACCGGTTAACAGATTCATTGCGTAAATACGCCCCTGAGTTGCCGGAGCAGCACAAGAGTTTATTAACTCACCTGTTGTTAAAACCTTAGGTACTAATGTAGTGAAAGTGATTGACCCTTCAAAGGTAATTGCAGGTGCCAATACTTTTTCGCCAGATTCAAAGAAATTCACATACCAACCGAGTTTATCGGTCTCTGTAATCTGCTTACCTTCAAAATCTGAATCCTGTGTAATGCTTTTGGTAAGAGTGGTTCCTGTACCCACAACATCAATTTCAACTTTTGCCAAATCAGAAAGTTGGATTGGGGTGAAATCATCATCCAACTTATTTAATGGCGATTTATCCAGAATCACAAACATATGATCATTTATTTCTTCATTCATTGGATGAGGTCTCATTCCACTTCCAACTGAAACCGTAAACATTGTTTTACCGTTTGATCTGAATGAAGCTACATCTGGCTCATTATAAAACTTACGAGCCGCGGAAGATCCTGCCGTCCCTAAATCAGCCAACTTGGTTAGTTTAAAGTCTTCAGCATTATTTGATAACGACTCTGTTAGGAAATCAAGTCGCCAAACGCTACCTCCTGTATCTGCAAAATACATTCGATCAAGGATGTTATTTTTATTTACATCAAGAATTCTTGCGCCACCAGGGAAAGCCTGAGTTACTTTCGCTCCAAGTGTTTCACGCATCGACCAAAGTTTATCTCCGGTCTTTGCATCGACAATATAAATATCATCACCCATCGTTGGCGTTTTAGAGATCACGACATCAGCTGGCTCATAATCCTCGTCATAATCAAGAACAGGATCATTTCCGCCTGCAATAATGACTGCTTCTTTTTTAACGGCACTGCTACCAGAGCCTACTAGAACGTTCGCTAAGTAAGGCATCGACCAGCTTTGTCCCATTCGGCTAAACTGACTGTCATCACCGTCAATTTTCCAAAGCATTGTTGGCGTTTGCCCTTTGTGAATATTACTCACATCCAAGGCATAATATGATTTACCACCGCGACGAAGTCCAAAGTATAAATATACCTTTTCACCTGAATCTACTTCACCATTTGGGTTATCCGGATCATCTTCGTGCCAGTAACTTATATTGCCATCAATTCCATATTTATGAGGACCTTGTCCGGTGAATTGTGGCTCTATATTTTTTAATAATTCCTTTGGCATAAAGGCAAATATTTCTTCACCAGATGTACTATCAAACACATGTAAATAGCCTTCGTTGGTCGCAGAGAATATATACTGTTTTTTCGCCGCATCGTCTGTAGATTTTTTGTAGGTAATGATTACAGGTTCGGTATGCAGCATATCTCCCATATGTTTACGCGCAACTCCATGAGGCGTTGCATTACTGTCAAACTGACCATTTTTCCAGCCACGAATAAACTGGATTAGCTGAGCGCGGTAAGCTGCTGCTTCAACGGTATTCAAATTTAATTCATCTTTATCGAATAACATTTCCTCAGTGATACCGGTATTAGCTACATTGATCTCAGATAATGTATTGCCTGAGACATTCGAATACAGATTACGTATAGCAGGGTTCGTTAACAAACTTGCTGTTCCACCTTGCTGTACCACATCACCATCAGGGATTGCGCTTGTTGACCACAAGTCCCAGGCTTCATCTTTAAATAAGCCTAATTCAGTCATGGCACTCGTTAAACCACCATTTCCATCTTTACCTTTAATGATTCGGCTATCACCAACATCGTCCAATTTAAACTTCTTTAAGTTACCCGCCCAACGTGAAGAACTGGATTTATCAAATACCGGAATGTAAATATCATCTTCATGCTCCAGACCACTTTTCACATTTACACTGTAACCGGGAGATGCTTGAGAACGTGCCTCTTCCGCTATTTCATCTAATGCCTGTGAAAAGGCATCCGCAAGTTCAGCTTCATTAGTCGCCGAGAAATAACCTTCTTTTTTAGCCGTCTCAGGATCATCTTCCAACGTCACCAGACTTTGTAAGTATTCTGAGGCTTCAGGTGTAATACCTTCAGAGAAACCAATAACATAAGTATGCAAGAATTGATCTCCATTGACGTTTGGCTGATTATCATGAGTCGCCAGATATTGCGTTAAATCTGCTCCACAACGCCCACTTCTGAAGCCATGCGTAATGTCACAACTAGATTTGTTTATTAGGCTTTTTACTCTACTATATGAATAAGGATCTCGATTTACGCCATTCGAGTATTCCGGCTTGCCATCAGACATCAAAATCATGAAGCTACTCTGACAACCATCTTTCATGGGTGATTCATACTTAGGTTTTGGTAATGGCGAATCTTTACAAATCGCATAGTAACAAGATGAATTTGTGATAGTGCCATAATCATTGTCTTTACAATATTTACCCGTTGTCGAACAACCTGTAGGGTTACCATCTTCATCCGTACCGGTACATGTTGTGGTTCCACCAACCCACGAACTTCTGCATCCCCAATATGACTCAGTCTTACAATTATATTCAGTACCTGCACAATTAGAGGCTAAACCAGGTCCAGACGGATTAAAGCGATCAGCTGGGCATATTTTCCCCCATGTTTCTCCTGCTCTCCAGTCAGCTATACTATCGTTCCAAACTCTGTATCCAGAAGGTGATGCATCACATGAACCTGAGTCATTCTTTTGATTAACGGGCTCTCCTGCGTAGGTTGAAGGATGTGCTGCCCACGTGTAATTTTTTCTCGCATAATCATAACCGTAGTCGACTTCTTCACCTCGGAAATACTGTGACGCTTCATACAAAGCATCAACGATAGGAGTCATTCCTTTTGCTTCCCAGTCATCGGCAATTTCACTTAAAAAAGTTCTAACCGTGACCGTATCGCTTGGCTCTGGAATATTACTGTAATCCCAACGAACTGTTCCATTAAGCATCATTGAGTCTTCTATGATGGGTCTTGCGAGACTGGTAACAGCAGTAATAGGAAACTTAATCCCGTTAGGATAATTTTTTCGCCAGTTTGAGTTATCACCATAATTCATGATACCTACGCTAAGGTTATCTGGAGCATTCGTCAAAACTGTTCTCAATGCATCCTGCATTACCTGCATACGTGTTTTCTTACCGGTAACTTCTTCATACGTTATCGTCAATACTGGCGCATCTGAACCATCACCGTTATCTCTTGATTTGGGATTTCTTTCTCCGTAACCAGAAATGACAAACACCATCGCATCATTAGGGTCCCAATCACCTCTATCGACAACCAATTGAACCAGACTTTTCAAATCTGGTGTTTGTTGTGCCGCCCCACTCTCACCAACAACCCATGGATCAACGGACCAGGAGACTGATGTACCATAAAGCGTTCTGTTTGAAATATTGGTAAGATTATTTTCAAAAGCAGATGGGTTATCATGGTTTTGAATTTTAATATCTAACGTAGTAGAGGAAGAACTAGAGTTGCTAGCCGTAAACTGTATAAACGCAGAATCAATTTTTGCACCTTTGGGTATATCTAAATCCCTAAAGCGTAACCCAACTTTTTGAGTAAATAATCCATCTTTAGTCATTTCTAGAATATTGCCACTATGAGCTGTTCCCCTCAGGCTTGGAAAATTATGCTCATCAGCATCTTCGTTTTTATCTATGATGGCACTAGAAACTGTAGTCTTCTCTCCGACGGCAGAGGTTCCATCAACCTCTTCTTTCATACTGCCCGAGTTATCCATAATAAATAATACGTTATTATTTATTTCACTTTCCGTGTAGAAAACTTCGGTATCATCAGCATACGAGAACCCCATTAGCGCCAGCATTGTTATGCCCAATGCACTTATAAAATAAGTTTTTTTCATATTATCTAGATAAATTTTCATAACGATCAGTACTCAAAATTATTTTCATTGTTTATTTGTATTGAATTCACTTTTCTAACGTCAAACGCTTAGAGATAACTTCCTTTACTTTTTGAATTAGGCACCATTTTTCCTGCACCTCTGTGATGTTGATCTCTAACCGATTTATTTTTATCGCTTGTTTTTCTTATTTGAAAATCATAGAGCCTACAATTAGGAACACCCGGACCAATACTAGAACCCACACCATCTCTTAAACAGGCATATAGCTCTTCTAAATCGGTAATAATTTCTACAGTCCCAGAAGGCGCTCCAGCAAAACTGAATGTATTATCATCAGTCTCTACACCGTTAACTTTGCCACCGCCATTTCCAAAAGTAAGTCCTGCATCCTGTCTTTCCAGTGGCGTAATCAACTTAGTTGTTGCGGTAAAATCAGTTAATTCATTTTCTGTTTCGTGAAAAATGGACATTTGCTGATGGTCGTTACCCGCCACTAAAATATCAAGCACAGAAATTTTTGTTGCAGAGACCGTAATGATTGTCATCAACGTAAGAAACACCAGTGCGGTAAACAGCGTTGCACCCTGTTGTTTTTTCAAAGAATTTAATGACTTGTTATTTTGATTAATTACCAGCATTTAATATCCTCCCTGAGCTTTTATTAGCTAGGTAAACCGTTGTTGTATAAACACGAAACAAACGGCGTAAATCATTACTAGAAATGTTTACTTTTTTATCCAGCACATTATAAAAGGTGACCGAGCTATCTTCTTTCAATAAGTTATCATTTGAAGATCTTAGTAGAAGCCCAACCTGAACACTCACTACACTTTCCCACTCACCTCTATCTTCAACTTTTCCGGCTCGTTGATAATTAATCGAACCGTCATCACGTTGGACACCATAAAGAAACTGAATAGACTCTACATTTTCAATAATAGGTTGAGTTCCTCCACGACTTCCGTGACAAAATAAAACTCTGTCGTCATCAACACTAGAAGTGTTCCTTACAACACGAAAAGTACTGTAAATTTTGGCATCTGATGGTTGAAAAGGAGGAGCAATGCCATTCACTGGATCTGCACTACACGCTACTGCGCGTTGATCTCGTAATGTTCCTCCGCCTGTACAATCAAAATAAACTAAGGCACGCGAATTATAATTTGCGGGGGAATTTGTACATTCTGTAACACCTGAAATACAGGGGTTATCCGCTAATGCTGCAACAGTAATTAAATCACTTGCGCCATCTCTGGTTTTTCTATTCCATGACGGTTGTTGATTTTCTAATGTGACGCCATTTCTGCAAACGGGATTATCCAAAGGACCATCTGCATCAGTGTAAAAAGGCTTATCAATAATTTTGCTGTGTATCGAAGGGTACCCGGCATGCATAATAGTTTTTCGCATCAACTCTAGTGCAGATCTTGCATTTCCGTCCATCTCACTAATCGCATCACGCATGCGATCACTGTCTTTAGTTCCAACAAAGTTTGTCACTACGCCAGCTAACAGAAATAGGCCGATAACCATAGAAACAAGCAATTCAACCATGGATAAGCCCGACTGAGCCTGCAAGCCCGACTTACCTTTAAATAGACTAGAATTATTTTTTATTATTTTTTGCATTTTAGTTCGGCCTCACCACTATAGAAACTGATGACCTTTCTTCTTCACCCCCTAAATCTTCATGCGCTTTAGATTCAGTCCATTCAATCGTTATATTGTGATCAACATTCGGAGTTGCACAACCACCGTCACAAGCAATTTCTAATGTTCCGGCAGGCAATGTATTAACGACTCCACCAACACGTTTTGAACCTTTCCTTACTCCGCACATGACATCCTGGATATCAAATCGTGCTGTTTCTGCAGGGGTACAATAAGTGTTACCGCGACATTGTTTTTGCAATGTATTGCAATTAACCGCAGACTCATAAAAACCACCTGCAGCACCCAAGCGGTTCACACGCATTCGTCCACCAAGTTCTGATGCGAGAATACTTGCCATTGTTCTAGAGTGGGCATTATTTAGCCCTTTGATCGATGCAACCTGCATACCACTTAGGCCTAGTAATCCTATCCCAATAACAATCAGGCTAACCATTACTTCTATTAGTGAAAAGCCACGTTGTGGCCGTGCCAATCTGTTCATAGCTTAAATCGCTTATTTTTATTATTAGTAAGTCCTATACGAGGACTCATTTGACATTATTTTTATTTATGTCAACCAGATTAACTTATTATGCGAGAAAAGCAATTTTTTAAGACAATCGGTAAATAAAAAACTACCTTTCGTCAATTTTAAATTGGCAAGAGAAAAAGATAAAAAAGATAAAAAAGAGCTTATAAGTGGGGAGGTGCCCAATTGCGAATCGAAAAAGGCCTTGTAAGTAGGGGGGTGCCTAATAGCCTATAGAAAAAAGGCCTGTAAGTTGGGGGGTGCCTAGTAGCCTATAGAAAAAAGGCCTGTAAGTTGGGGGGTGTCAATCAAATAACAACAGCATTGATTTCAAACAAAAAAGGTCATCGTTAACGATGACCTTTTATTATTTTTTTTAGTTATTTATTTTAGTTATTCTTTTTTAGTTCTACTTTCAACGTATTTAACATTCTCTAACTCATTGGGTGAACTGTTATTAGCTGATTCAGTATTGTTTTGAGATGCCGTACTTGTGTTGTTCGTTTCTTTTGACTGACTTGTTGTGGAAGCGGTATCTGCATTTGTTCCAGAACTAGAATTTTGATTGCTGCCACCTCCACCAGTAGTGCTGGCTTCAGCTTTAGCATTTTCACTTTGTTTGCTGTCTATTTCTCTACTGGAATCATCACCAATCATTATACCTTTACTTCCCTCTTCTGGAGCATCCGGTACAAATTTGGGCGGCACATAACCATCAACGGGATCTTTAGCCGCCTTCATTTCTTTTTCTATGCTGGTAACGGGGCAAGGCTTATCATTGTAATAAACCTTACCTTCTGTATTAACGCATTTATAGATTTTTGCTTGCGCCTCCATAGACAACAATAGAGGGGAAAATAACAGCATGCTTATTGTTAGTTTAATTTTCTTATTCATAGTTATTTCTCTATTTTTCTTAATATGCCTAGCTATCAATTTGTTATCTATTCATCTAGTGCTTTATTGATCACTAACAGGATCACTCCAATAAACAGACTCCAATCTACATGCGTCGTAGCCCGTCGCTTGAGAAAGCTTCTTACCAATTCGAATGTCTACTGGATGAGTACATACTCCAGCGACCACATCTAAAGGATTAAAAATGGTTTGAGGCTTTCCAGGGATTTCACCTTTCGCCACAGTGATGTATATATCATTATCGGTTATTGAGTCAGGATTATATGGATCAGACGTATCTGAATCATCGTCTCCACTTCCATCTAGATCTATTCCAGGCTCTCCAGTCAGCAAATTGATCGCATAGAATCTACCCTGAGTTGCTGGGGCAGCACATTGATCGATACCCACTCCCGATGTTAAAACTTCAGGAACCAGTGTTGTAAATGTGATGACACCGTCAAAGGTAACTGCTGTCGCTAGTACTTTTTCACCCGAATCAGGCAAATGCACTAACCAACCATCAGATTCAGCTAATGTTCCCGTTTGGGTTACACCCGATTCATCTATTGTTATTCTAGCCAGGGTACTTGTTAATATTGTATTGTAATTATCTTCATCCAACTTACTAAATGGAGACCTATCAAGTACCACATAGAATTTATCATCAATCGTTTTATCCAACGGATGTGCTCTAAATCCACTACCAATAGATACTGCAAATACCGTCTTACCTTTTAGCTTTAACGCTGAAACATCAGGCTCATTAAAGAACTTTCTTCCACCATCTCCGAGTTCTGCTAATTTAGTGATAGTTGACTCTTCATCAGATGAACCAATTGCTTCACTAAGATCGACTCTCCATAAGTTGCCGCCTGTATCACCAAAATACATACGATCGATAAATTGATTGTAATTCGTATCGAGTATGCGAATACCGCCTGGAACGCTGTTAACTAATGGATTAGAAACAGCACTACTTAACTTCCATAAAGGTGCGCCACCGTTAATTGCATCGATAATGAAAATATCATTACCTTCGTTTGCGGTAACTGATGATTTTGCGTCATCGACTAATTGAGTGTTAGGTATATTTCTGTCTTCATCTGGATCATAACCACCACTGATGATAACGACTTCCTTACAGTTCTCGCGTCCATTCACACAGGTTGATCCGTCTACTCCTACTCTTGCTAAGTATGGGGGTGACCATGATTGTCCTAACAAACCATAACCCGTGTCTTCTGAGTTCACTTTCCATAATAGTTTAGGCGCATTTATATTCGTGACATCAAGTGCGTAGTAAGAATTTCCACCACGACGTAAGCCAAAATAAAGAATAACCTGATCACTACCTACATCAACAACGCCATCTTCATCAACATCGTTAAACCAGTAGGTAATACTTCCATCTACACCGTATTTATGATCTTCGGCGGTTCCTTCATTTAAATATTGTGATTCCGTGATTGTTTTAAGCAACTCACTAGGAATAAAAGCAAACATCTCTTTTCCAGCATTTGAGCCCGTATCTGCAGTATCAAACGCATGCAAATAACCTTCATTAGTACCAGCAAAAATATATTGCTTTTTGACACCATTCTCTCCGCTGTTATAAGTGATAACGAGAGGCTCAGAATGAAGCATATCTCCCATATGATAACGGGCTTCAGTATTTGGCTCTCCGAGTTCCCAGCCACGCATGAAGTTAACCAGTTTCTTACGGTATGCAACAGTAGAGGTTGGGGATATACCCAATACATCATTTGTAATGTTGGCTATATTTCCTTCAGTCAATTGATTACTAGCTGTTGAGATATCATTGCTCACAATATCAGAATAAACATTTCTTTCTGATGGATCTAACAAGTTTGCTAAACCACCTTTTTGCACCAACTTTCCATCAGGAGTTGCCGCAGGGCTTTCAGACCAATAATCCAAGGCATTTGTTGTAAAGCCACCAAGCTCGTCAACTGCCTCTGCACCATTACTACCTTTGATTTTACGAAGGCCGTCTTCATCGACAATTTTGAATTTTTTAAGGTTACCTGCCCATCTTGATGAATTTTTGCGATCAAAAACAGGGATATAAATATCCTTTTCATGCTCTAAACCACTTTTAACATTCACACTATAACCTGGTGATGCCAAAGTACCTTTAGGTGCTGCAACTGCAGCCAAAATGTTTTTAAATGCATTTGCCAACGCTTCTGGGCTTGATGCTTCAAAATACCCATCATCTTCTGTTCCTGGAATACCGTCATCATAAGTGGCTAATGATTTCAAATATGTCTCAGTACTTGTTCCCGCTCCTGTTCCGAAACCAATCGTAAATGTTTCAATGTATTGATTGCCTTCTTGGCCATTAGGAAATGAACCCGTTGGATCAGGTAAATTATCATGGGTTGCTATATATTGCGTAATCTCTGCACCACATTTACCGGCATTACCTGCTCCTTGAGGCGAAGCACATGCACCTATGGCAGAAGCCAGAGTTCCCTGAGGTCCTTTAGAGGTTCCTCGGATAGAAGCAAAAGGCCCTTCATTAGTAGTTTGAGAATTATTGTAACTAACTCTATATGTAGGAGCTCCATCGGTCATTAATACGATATAGTTTTCCTGACAACTACTTTCAATTGGAGAAATATACTTCTGTGCATTTGATGATGTTACGTCTCTCGCAACATATCTAATATCTTTAGTTACGACATCTCCAGAATAGGTTGTTGGGTGTGCTCCGTTGATGTACGGGGAGTTCTGACCATAATGCATGGTCTCGCCACGATAATACAAAGCAGCTTCATAAAGTGCATCCACAATAGGCGTAAATGAATTTTCATTCCAGCTATCCGCAATATCAGCAACATACTCACGAACTGTTTTATTTTCATCAGGGAAACTAGGCAAACCATAAACATCAGAATTAGAAGTTATAACATCTCTTGCTTTTGCATTGATATCTGTAACAGGAAACGCAATACCCGAAACCGAATTATGTCTTTTATTTTGAGGGTTATAGATACTCAATCCTTCCTGACCATAATTCATCAAACCAATTTTAACATTGTCTGGTGCTTCTTCTAAAACGGTGCGTAATGACTCTTTCATTACATCTATTTTTTTCTTGTAGGAAGAACCATCTGTATATTCAACATGTAATTCTGGAACTGTTCCAAAATTATCATCGAAGGTGAATACTGACCGAGAACCACCTGAAACATTATATAAGAAAAATGATACGCCATTGTTTTGTTGCCAGCCATTTCTATCAACAACCTCCTGCAACACACTCATTACGTCAACTCTTTGATCCTCAGTCCTGTCACCTGCAGCCCAATCTTCCCTTATCTCCCAATCATAACCACGATTGAAATTACCACTAAAATAATTTCCGTCTGAGGAAGGCGAGTTATTTGTGTCGTCACTGTAAACTCTCACAGTAACATCGCCAGAAGTGGTTGCTGCTGATTCAAATTGGATATAAGCATCAGTGATATTAGCGTCTTGTGGTATACCTAAATTATCAAATCTGAAACGACTTAAATTATATTGGCTAAAGGTAATAGAATTCTGATTTGTAACGACATTAGAATTGCTTCCATTTTGAGAACCATCTTCTACTGAACTTTTTATTTGACTCGTAACCGCAGTCCCTGGGCCCGATGATACTTCTATCGTGCCACTCATACTGCCGGAAACATCTAACACAAACAGCAAATTAGGCTTAGAAACATTGACCGAATAAAAAACTTCAGTATCTTCTGCGTAGGTGGTTATACAAGATGCGAGCATCGACAGGGATAATGCTGTTTTAATTGCCGTGCTGATTTTATTCGTTAATTTGTTCATAATTTTCATCCCCTAGGGATTAGGTTATTTTTATTAATTTGGTCTATATCTAAAATGTATTGAGTCGTTATCTTACAAGTAGCTGTTTTTATTCGCGTTAGGTTTTTCTTTTCCAGCTCCGCGATTGTGGCGATCTTTTACTCCAGAATTGGATGCTCTTTGTCTAACTTGAAAATCATATAAATCACAAGGAGCAACATCAGGACCAATGCTTACTGCCTGACCTTCAAAGCCACCACATGTATACCTTTTAAAAGTATCTCGGATCTCTCTTTCAACACCATGATCGCCTGCCTTAGCTGGCACCGAGAAAATACCAGTAGTGGCATTAAATTCTTCTCCTGGTGTTTCATGAATCATTGGCACCATTAACTCTTCTACTCTTGTGAGTTTCTTTAATTCATTTTCAGTATCTTGAAAATTCCGCATTTGCTGTTGATTATTGCCTGCAACAAGTAAGTCTAATAAAGATACTTTCGTTGCCGAAACACTTACCACGGTCATTAATGCCAAAAAAACCAGCGATGTAAATAATGTCGCACCGCGCTGCTGGTGAGATAGTTTTAAGTTATTCTTCGTGATCATAGGAGAGCTCCAGTATCAACATTCTCTAAATTTATGGTTGTCGTATATATTTTAAATAATCGACGTAAATCATCGTTTGCAATAGTCACGGGTTCTTTTAATAACCTATACGTATTTTTTGTGCTTGGTTGCTTCAATAAATATTGATTTTCTGAACGCATCAGCAACCCAACCTGAACACTTCTTACCATGCCCCATTGGTCATCATCTTCAACCTGGTTAGCTGTTCGGTATGATGTGTTTCCATTTTCCTGACGTACGCCATATAAAAATTGCATCGCCTCGACATTATCTGCAATTCTTTTTGTATCAATATGACCTGAGGTTCTGCTTCCTTCGCAATACAAACCTCTATCTCGAGTTGGCACATTCGGATTTCTAATTATTCTAAAGGTGCTGTATATTTTCGCCTGGGTAGGGTCCGGCATACCCACATCTGGGTCAGTACTGCAATAAACTGCTCTTGTATCTCGAATTGTCGCTTCGCCACCATTACCCAAACAATCTGTATAATGTAAGGCGGCTGGATTAACATCTGCCATATTTGGGCAACTAGTCGCACCGTCACGACATGGGTTATCAGCCAATGAAACAACCGTTATTCTATCTTGCACATTGATGTCTCTGGTTCTTCTATTAAAAGCAGGTGTCCAGCGGTTAGGTTTTGATCCATTTCTACAAATATTTTCGTTCGTCAATACGCCATCTGATGCCGTGTAAAAAGGCTTATCAAGACGAATATTTTCCATGGAAGAGTATCCAGCATGAGAGATTGTCGTTCTCAAAACTGTAAGCGCTTCATTTGCATTAGCATCCATATTACTAATTGCATCACGCATATGATCGGCATCTTTAGTACCAAGAAAATTAGTTACTACGCCTGCCAACAGAAATAATCCAACCACCATTGATATCATCAACTCTATCAGCGACAAACCCGTCTGATGATAAGCTGTGTTTTTAAATTGTTTATGTTTCATCACTAATATTGCAATCCTATTTATGGATTAAGGGATAACCGGTATTGTTATTGTTTGGACTTGATCTTCGTCCGGTTGATCTTCATGAGTTTTAGACTCATTCCAGCTAATAGTAATATTGTGCTCAATATTTGCCTGGGAACAAAGGCCAACACAACTTACGTCGAGAGAGCCATTTGCAAGCAGATTCGCTATACCACCCTCTCTTGTTGCACCCGTTAATGTTCCGCACATGACTTCTTGCGTATCGAATCTTGCTGTTTCTTGAGGAGTACAATAGGTAGTATTTGCATCTAAAGCGGTGCCGTCACTCTCACACAACTCTTCAACGACATCACAACTCACATCATTATCATAAAAGCCGCCATCGACACCCAGCTGATTGGCGCGCATCCTTTCGGCAAGTTCAAATGCAAGGTAACTTGCTGTTGTTCTCGAGTGGGCGTTATTCGTCCCTTTCATTGATGCAATCTGCAATCCACTAAGACCCAGCATACCTACACCAATGACAATAAGGCTTACTAAAACCTCAATCATTGAAAAGCCTTTAATGCGTGTTCTTGTGTTTAACATGTATGTATTTACTTTCTATTATTTTTAAAATTATCGAGTAAAAGGTTTATTTATTTATTACTGAGTACACATTATTTTTCGGGCACTAATAATGAAAATTACGTTTCATGTAGATAAATTAAACCAATTATTTTTATATTATTCACTCACAGATTACCGTTATTCGGCTAAATATCAACATTTATCAGTAACTATCAGACCAGTGGTATCCACCATCCTTTCAACTTAAATAAGCATAAAAGAATGATCAATAAAAAATAATGGACTGTAAGTAGGGGGGTGCCTTTTTCACAGACATAAAAAAGGCGCATAGAATTATGCGCCTTTGGTAACGTTATAAAACAGCTATTACGACATTTTAAGCATTAATTTATTTAGCTTACTTACAAATCCAGCTGGATCTTCTAATTGCGCGCCTTCTGCTAACAATGCTTGGTCAAACAGGATCTCTGCCCAATCTCCAAACTGCTCATCATCCGTTTCAGCTTCCATACGTTCAATTAATGGATGCGTTGGATTTATTTCTAAAACAGGTTTATTTGAAGGCATGTCGTGCCCTGCCTGCTTCATTAGTGTCTGCATATAAAGCGCCATGTCCTGCTCATTTAAGACAATACAAGATGGAGATGATGTTAAACGATGAGAAACACGTACATCTTCAACTTTTTCACCCAGAACTTCTTTAAGGTGTTTGATAATACCGTCTGCTTTCTTGTCTACTTCTTCCTGTTCTTTTTTGTCTTCTTCAGTATCGAACTTACTTAAATCAAGCTCTCCTTTCGCAACTGATTGAAGTTTCTTACCATCAAACTCTTGTAAGCCATTTACTAACCACTCATCTACTCGGTCGCTCAATAGCAAAACTTCGATCTCTTTTTTACGGAATACTTCAAGATGCGGGCTGTTTTTAGCAGAAGCAAATGTTTCTGCTGTTATGTAGTAGATTTCTTCCTGCTCTTCCTTCATGCGAGAAACATAATCTTCTAACGTTACCGTCTGCTCTTCTGAATCCGTATGCGTTGATGAGAAACGTAATAACTTAGCGATTTGTTCCTTGTTCGCCATGTCTTCGCCAGGACCTTCTTTTAAAGCACGCCCGAATTCATTCCAGAATTTTTGATAGTTTTCCTTATCGTTCTTCGCCATTTTTTCAAGCAAACCAAGAACCTTCTTCACCGAAGCTTTGCGCATAGACTCTACAACATGATTACTTTGCAAAATCTCTCTTGAAACATTTAATGGCAAATCATTAGAATCAATAACACCACGAACAAATCGTAAGTAATGAGGCATTAGGTTCTTGGTGTCATCCATAATGAAAACACGTTGAACATAAAGCTTAATACCATTTTTCTGCTCTGGCTCCCAAAGATCGAAAGGCGCTTTTGATGGAATATAAAGAAGTGATTTATACTCTAACTTACCTTCGACACTATTATGACTCCAGGCTAACGGGTTTTCCCAGTCATGAGCGATGTGTTTGTAGAACTCTTGGTAGTCTTCATCTTTAAGATTACTTTTAGGCTCGGTCCAAAGCGCATTTGCCTTGTTTACGACTTCCCATTCTTCAGTCAGTTTTCCTTCTTCATCGCGTTTACGCATCTTTACGGGTAAAGGAATATGATCTGAATACGTTGAAATTATTGAACGTAAACGATAATCATTGGCGAATTCTTTTTCATCTTCTTTAAGATGCAAAACAATCTCAGTTCCATGCGCTTCTTTTGTTGTATCTTCTAAGGTAAAGCCATTTTCACCGTTTGATTCCCAAACGACAGCTTGTTCAGGCTTGTCACCTGCTCTTCTCGTCGTTAGCGTTACTTTGTCAGCGACGATGAATGATGAGTAAAAACCAACACCAAACTGACCAATCAGGTTTGAATCTTTAGCGGCATCACCAGAGAGTTTTGATAAAAACTCTTTCGTTCCCGACTTTGCAATAGTACCGATATTATTGATGACATCTTCTCGCGTCATACCAATACCATTATCGCGGATAGTGACTGTATTAGCCTCTTCATCAAATTCTACTTCTATGCGTAATTCAGAATCTCCTTCATATAAAGAATCATCTGAAATAGCTTCAAATCGAAGCTTATCGCAAGCATCTGATGCATTAGATACCAATTCACGTACAAAAATTTCTTTATTTGAATACAGAGAATGGATCATTAAATGAAGCAATTGGTTTACTTCAGTTTGAAATTCCATGTTCTCTTTTTTCACTTTTGTTTCAGCCATTGTTAATTTCCTAATAAATCCTATGGTAGTTCTAATAAAAGATGTCAAAAATGTATGGTCAATTAATAACTTTTCAAGCGAAATGTTGTATTATTTGCTCTTTAAAAAATCACTTAAACAGGATTGTTTATGAGTAGCTCTGGAGGAATGTCTCAGTTATTAAAAGGCATCATGATTGGCATTGTCCTAATATTAGCCATTGTAGGAACAATGAGCTTATTAGATAAAAGTAAATCCCCAGATGACTATACCAACATCAACAATTCAACAAGCAGAGACTCTTCGAATATTCCAGCCCCCTCTATTAGCATTAATCCGCAAAATTCAACAAACACCGAAAACTCAGATAACAATACCAATAATAATGCCGAACAATCTGGGCAACTCACTTCTAATCAAGAAAAAACAAACGCTGACGAAATTGCGGACTCTACTAAAGATGCAGACAAACCTGTTTTAGAAGAGGAAGAACCGGAGAAACCTGAAGAACTTCAATTCGGCATGCTTACCGTCAGTTCGATCAATCCAGACAATAAAGAAAAACTTAACGCTTCTTTTGTCATTCTGAATAAAGAAAATACTGAAGTTGCAAAGACAAGTAATGTAAATACAGCCACGTATAAACTACCTGTGGGTGAATATAAAATAACAGCGACTTTAACACCCGCTGCTACACCATCCGATAGACCGATTCCAACGGTAGAAAAGACCCAGCAACTATCGATTAGTGCCGACTCTAAAACCGATCAGGTTTTCGAACTTAAACCACCACTGACCATTGGGATATTGCAAGTATCTGCTGTTTCAACGAGTGCTGGAAATAAAGCCGTTAGATCAAATTTCATCGTTCAAAAAGACAATGGTGAGACCGTCGCTACCAGAAACAATGTGACAAACAGCCTTTTCAAACTGAATGCAGGTAGTTATAAAGTAACCGTAAGAAGTGGCAGCATAAGCGACTTTAGAACCGTTGTCGTAGAGGCAGGCGAATCAACACAGGAAACGTTTAAGCTTCAAGAAGCTGCTGCACAGGGACGTGTTTTAATCAGGGTTTTTGATACTCGCTCCAGCACCCCTGTGAATGCTGATATTACGATTTCTGATGTTCAAGGAAATCTGGTACAAGAGTTAAAATCAGTGACTAAAACTGAAATTTCACTGGCACAAGGCAATTATAAGATTCGTGTTGCAGGTCCAACCGGACAATCCAATAAGAATATAAGAGTAATAGCAGGACAATCATTGAGTGAGATTTTTCGCTTCGATGCTCCTCAAGTTGCCGTTAATACCACGGAAACATCTACGACCAATGTATCCGATGATACCGAAACCTCTGGAAACTCTAGTGATAATGGCATCCAAATTACAGAAAATGTCACAATTAAAGCAGTAGAACCTCAACAAGAAACTAACCAAGTTGATACACAACCCGCTATTGAACCTGTTCCAGAAGCAGATGAAGCTGCGGTTCAAAACGCCAGCATCACCATTCTGGCTAGAAATGCAGCAGATAACAGGCCGTTAAAATCAAATATTTACATTCAAACCCCAGCCGGTCAGCATCTAGATAAAAAAATCTATGTAGACTCAGGTACTTTTGAGCTAGCACCAGGCGTATATAAAATTACTGTTCGATCAAAGAACAGAAAAAACAACGTTAAAACCATTCGTATTTCGGCTAATCAGCAATTAAACGAAACCTTTTTGATGGATAATCTGACAGCGCCTGACACCACAGAAAGGTCTGCAACTCCTGCCCCTCAAAAACCCGCTAAACCCGTAAATAATGGCATTATTCCAAGTGGATTTTTAAACGTTTTAATGCAAGCGGATAATAATCAAAACGGATCAAATCAAAATTTAAATACCCATTTTATAGTCGCTACAAAAGCAGGTAAAAAAATAGTTGAGCTAACCAGTGTCAAATCAGGAAATTTTAAATTAGATACAGGCCAATACACCGTTACTGCAATTCATAAAAATCAACGTCGCAGTCAAAATGTAACAATCAGAGAAAATCAAAATACACGTTTGATTTTTAGAACAAGTGACTTTGGCGTTCGCAAAGGACTCTTGAGGAGCAGGATCATTGATGAAGCTGGCCGTCCCCTAAAAGGCAATCTACTTGTCAAAGACATGCGAGGCAGAATCGTTGCACGAGCAAACGGTGTCTCAATAGGTGAATTTGAATTAGCACCTATAAGACACACAGTCAGTGTTAATTACAGAGGCCTCAGTGGCAGCGAAGTGGTTAGAGTAGCTTCCGGTGAAACAACCATTCAAACATTTACGATTGCGTCAAACAGCCCTGCTCCAGCAAATAGGAACGTTCAAAAAAATGATACTCAAGAATTAAAAAGAATTATTAGGGATAAAATAAAAGAAGAAATACAAAAACAGTTTTAATAAAAATCTGATAATAAATAAAAATCTAATAATAAAAGTGCAACTCGTCAGATATATTGAAAATAATTTTTATATTGATTTAAACTCTCTTGCATAAAAGTAAAAAATAAATTAACTCGATATAATTATAAATAGAATATAAAAAAAGCTGCATTCTAACAAAAGCCAATAAAAGGCTTTTGTAACTATATTTTAGAAGTTTCCAATCAGTTGAAAAGCTGAGTAATTATAAAAATAACAACGTCTAAATAACTGCTAAAACTGTAAATGAAAATTACTCAAATTTCTAGTGAAGTCAAAGATGCAGGGCTGTCAGCTTTCTGGCAATTTTATGCTTTTGCTCTTTTTGCTACTGCGATTTGCATAGCTTTCTTTACAAACGGCTCAGAAATAAAGCACTTTTTTAATATCCTACTGGCTACTTTCACAGCCATCCCTCTTTTAATAGCCATTTTTATCCACAAAAAACCTCTCTATCCCTGGGGAATTTTTGTTTTTGCTATTTTAATTCTCGTAGCAGAGGATATTTTATCTTCGTTACCATACTTGGGATTTGATGCCTCATTCTTTAACAATGAATGGCTAAAAGAAATTGGCATAGGCATTTTAAGTCTTTTCAGCTTAAGCTTACTGTTACGAATAGAATCGAATTATCGTATAAATGGCTTCGCCATTGATTTCATATTGTGCCTATTTTCGGTAATTTGTTTCTTATTCATATTATCTCCAAACCTACTGCAGTTTGCACTTAAAGATCTCACCTTATACCAACAACTTCAGTTTTCGCATGCGTTTTTAGTAGCAGTGCTGATAGGTCTTCTTCTTGTAAATCTACGACTTCTGATTTCATTTAAAATCAAAGATCTTATAAGCGCCATTATGATATTAACGCTATCTACCTACTTATTAGTCAATGCATTCAACAGCATCGGTTATTTTGGTAACAGCGAAGCAGTAAACGATATTGAATGGTTTTGTTACAAATTTGCTGGCGTCTTAGCTTTTCTACACATACTCACTGAAAACTATAATTACAATTATGACCCTAATAAAGCAAAGGTTCTGGGTTTAAAGTTTCTCTGGAGTTCTTCAATTCTTGCATTGTTAGTTACTCCAATTGGCGTAATTTATAGATGGAAATTTAATCTTACTCCTCTAGATCCTTACTTATTAGCCATTGTCGGAGCAACACTAAGTCTAATTGTTATTTTAAGAATCTCAGTGCTACTCAGAAATTACGAAAAACAACGCAAGAAATTAAAATCAATCGCATTTACTGATGCATTAACGGGGTTACCTAATTATTTAGGTATACGTCATTTAATAGATGACAAAGAAAATATGTTGGTTTTCACCCTTAATATTGAAGACTTCAAATCGATCAATGATATGCACGAAAGGCAATTTGGAGACAATGTATTAATAAGCTTAGGCAAAAGACTAAAAAATCTCAGTGATGTCTTATTTGTTGCTCGTATCGGTAGCGATAGTTTTTTAGCAGTCTTCCAGGCTCCTCAAGAACATATATATAAAGTTTATGCAAAACTCCAACAAGAATTAGGCATATGGGATATGGTCTCCGGCAAGAGAGTTGCAGTTCCCTTAACTTTTGGAGCCAGCCACAGTAAACATCCCATCAAACCAGAAAAATTAGTTAGACAATCTGAGCTTGCGTTAAAGGAAGCTAGAGAATTACACAAAGATTTTACTTTATATAAGGAAAGAGAAAATCCACTTTCCGTTAATTATAATGATAATCTCCCGAGACTAGAACTTAGAGAGATATTACAAAGCTCGATAGATCAAAACTATTTACCTATTCATTTTCAGCCTATTTATAATCTGAAAGATGGTTCTCTTAAAGCACTGGAATTATTAATTCGCGTGCAGTCTGATGAACATGGGCTTCTACGTCCTAGCCAATTTCTTGATCAGGCAAAAGCTTATGGCTTGTTAACCGGGCTCACAAAAGTGTGTATTAATATGGTCGCTGAGAACTTTGAAAAACTACCGAAAGTAGATATCAACGTTAATGTACCACCCTATATGCTGAATAATACCGATACACTGAACGAATTTATCAGCTCTTTCCATAATGCAAATCTACCCACAGAACGTTTCTGCATTGAAGTTACTGAGGATGGAGATATCCCTACAGATCACTTAATCCCAGCGATCAATCTATTAAAAGCGAATGGGTTTTCAATTTCTATCGATGACTTTGGCACGGGCTATTCTTCCCTTGGCCGCTTATCTATTTTGCCCGTAGATAGTGTAAAGATAGATAGAAGTTTGTTACTCAGTGCGAGCGATGGTAACAAAGCGATTTTAGAATCTGCCATCTCACTGGTAAAACGTCTTGGGGTAAAGTCTGTTGTTGAAGGTGTTGAAACCCTTGAGCAGTTAAATCTGGTTAGAAGTTTAGGCGCAGACTCTGTTCAGGGTTACCTATTCTCTAAACCGGTAAGAGTGGTTGCTGCTTCTAAGTTTTCACTCAACGCATCGAGTATTGTTGCTGAATTTTAATGCTAACTGCATTCTAATGAAATCAGTTACCTAAAAACCAATATCAAATATCATCCAGCTTGTTTTGGATAACTTTAAAATATGATTTGAAGGGTCTTCCTCTTTCCACTTTTTAGCTACAGGACCAAGCCAGTGATTTCGAGATGGCGTTAATTTTCCTTTTTTGTTTTGATGATTGTATGCCAAACGACTCCAATAGCCTTTCTTAATATAATTTCTTAATTTTCTAAAGACCGACATCGCTTTTGCATGGTCTGTGCAGTTGTACTCTTCGCGCCCTAACCTGATTTCTAACTTGCCACAAAACAAGGTTTCATTGTCTAAAACAGAATGGGTAAACAGTAGTTTACAGTCACCAACATATAACTCTGAAGTGACTTCTTTTATATCGATAGAATCGCAATAATCATTAGCATAAGCCAAAAACTCAGACTCATCCTTTTCCAACATAAGAAATAAAATTTCTGCGTCCATAAGTGTTATGAGTTATCTAAACAACCTTTGTTTATTTTATATGTTCAAGAATACCGTCGAGCTCATCTAGATTATTGTATTCAACAACCAGTTTACCTTTGCCCTTATTGTTATACTGAATGGCAACCTGAGCACCCAAAGTTTGCGATAAGGACTCTTCAAGCTTCTGCACTTCCAGGGCTTTCTTCACGGGCGTCTTTTTATCTGCAGCTAGCTCGGGGTTTGCTATTTTCTTTACCAGCTTTTCAGTCTCTCTTACAGACAGTTCTTTCTTTGCAACAATATGTGCCGTTTCAACCTGTTTCGCACCTGATAAAGCCAACAACGCTCGCGCATGGCCCATATCAAGTTTACCTGTGTCTAATAATTCTTTGGTAGTTTCTTCAAGATCAAGCAAGCGTAATAGATTACTGACAGCGGCTCTGGAGCGACCTACTGATTCCGCCGTCTGCTGATGTGTCAAACCAAAGTCTGCAATCAAACGGCTCATTGCAATCGCTTCTTCCAGTGGATTAAGGTCTTCACGTTGAATATTCTCAATCAAAGACATTGCTGCAGCAGCCTGATCAGGAATATCTCGGACAATCGCAGGAATGGTATGCATACCCGCTATTTGAGACGCACGCCAGCGACGTTCGCCAGCTATCAGCTCATATTCACCGCCATCGATTCTACGAACGACTATAGGTTGAACTAATCCTTGTGCTTTGATCGACTCGGCAAGCTCTTGAAGCGCATCTGGGTCAATAGATAAGCGTGGCTGATACTCACCTTTTCTGATTTTTTCAACGGGTAGTTTCTTTAGTTCGCTGTCTTTATTTGCAGCATCATCTTTTACAGCCGAACTTAGTAGCATATCTAAGCCACGACCTAGTCCTGGTTTTTTTACCATTATCAAATTCCCTATCGAAGATTATTAGACTGACTTAAACAACTACTATCAAGCGGCTTGTCGCGATGATTCTTTACGGATGACTTCAGCTGCAAGCGCTAAATAAGCCAATGCGCCACTTGATCGCTTATCATACATCAATGCTGGCAAACCATGACTTGGCGCCTCTGCCAAACGAATATTGCGCGGAATCGAGGTATTATACAAGGTATCAGAAAAGTGCTGGGCCAATTGATTAGAAACATCACGCGACAGATTATTACGCGGATCGTACATCGTTCTTAAAAGTCCGATGACTTCCAGCTTTGGGTTCGAATTGCTACGAATGGTTTCTATCGAACCAATCAATGCAGAAAGACCTTCCAATGCATAATACTCACATTGCATGGGAATAAGCACCCCATTTGCCGCAACTAAAGCATTTACCGTCAACATATTGAGTGAAGGTGGGCAGTCTATAATGATGTAATCGTAATTACCTTTTACCGATTGTAATACTTTTTGCAGGCGGTATTCACGATCGCCCATTTTCATCATTTCAAGTTCAGCAATAGTTAGATCAGGACCACCCGCTAAACCAGACACAGACATATTGGGGATAGTTTGAATCGCTTCATCAACCTTTGCATCACCCAGCAAAACATCGCTTAAATACACCGGCATTTCGTGTTTATCTAAACCAATACCAGTAGTTGCATTACCTTGAGGATCCATGTCTACAATTAACACACGGCGCTTAATAACCGCCAAAGAGGCCGCCAAATTAACGCTGGTGGTTGTTTTACCAACACCACCTTTTTGATTAGCAACGGCAATTATTTGAGTCATATCGATTGATCTGTTTTTGGTTTTATTAAGTCTGCACACAGTATCAAAAACTGGGGCTTAAGGGTAGATATAGTGATTATAAAAAGTCACCCCCCTACTTACAGGCACTTTTTTGGTCACCTTAATCGTTGGGCGTATTCTCTAACAACTTAACGGTTACAGATAACGACCGCTCTTTTGGGGGCAGGATATCCTTCTATGGTTTTATTATGATCTTCAGGATCAAGAAAATCTTGCAGTGACTCAAATTCCATCCAGTCCGTCGAGCGCTGCTCTTCAATACTGGTCTGGTTTATATCGACTACCCGTACATTTTTAAAACCCACTCTTTCTAACATTCTCACTAAAAGTGGGGGGGTGGGTAAAAACCAGACATTACGCATTTTCGCATAACGATCTTCGGGCAATAACAACTCATGGCTCTGTTGATTTGATTCATCTTCGATGACCAATGTTTCTAATACCAATTCGCCATCTGCGCGTAAAAAACTTCTGAGTTCTTGTAAGTGTTCGATGGGGGAAACGCGATGATACAAAACCCCCATTGAAAATACCGTATCAAAGCCTTTGCCCTGATATACCTTACTGAATGCAGGCAACTCTTCACCTTTGAAGGGTAATAGATGTATAGGTTTTTCACCCACGTATTTCTTTAAGGTCTGAAATTGTACAAGAAAAAACTGACTAGGGTCAGCACCAACCACCAACTTTGCACCATCGGCCAACATACGCCACATGTGATAGCCGTTACCACAACCGACATCTAAAACTCGTCGATTCTTTAAAGGCGTTAAATGCGATTGAATTCTTTGCCACTTCCAGTCTGAATGCCATTCTGTATCAATATGGATACCAAATAATTCATAAGGACCTTTGCGCCAGGGGTGTAACTTTTTGAGCAGTGAAAGCAAATACTCACTAGTTTCCTGATCGCAATCTTCAGCTGAACCAATTCTTACTTTATCCGCGGAAATATCAATACTAGATGCCTGAAGCTCTGGTAGCTGTTGAAGAATGTTTTCCCACTCTTCTTTCTTGCCGTGTTGTCGCTTTTCAAAGATAGCAGATAGTTGCTGCGGAAGTACTTCCTGCCATTCGACAAAGTCATTCTCTTCTAAATCAGCATACAAGCTTTCAAAATTAACAATCATGTTTTCGGACATTACTATATTCTTTCTTAGGATTTCAAAGCAACTAGAGAGATAAAATTAAAGCTCTGAAACCATTGGTAAGACTGAGAAAAACCAGCTTCTTGCAAACGGGTCTGGTGTTGTTCCAGGGTATCAGGAATCATTACATTTTCTAAAGCCGCACGTTTTTGGCTGATTTCAAGATCACTATAGCCATTCGAGCGCTTCATATTGTGATACCACTCGATTTGCTGTTGATTCTCTTCCTCGTTATCAAAAATAATTTTCTCAGATAAGATCAACGCTCCGCCTGGCAACATACCCTCGTAAACTTTTTTCAATAAGCTTAAGCGCGACTCAGGAGAAAGAAACTGCAGAGTAAAGTTGATTACCACTAAAGACGCATTGCTAATCTCTGATTTCTCGATATCTTCACACAGGACGTCTAAATCAGACTCAGGCATGTGACGAGCCAAACGAGATTGGCAGCGTTTCACCATTGCCTCAGAATTATCGATGCAAATATGCTTCAACTTTCGTGATGATGTTTGTCGGTGCATCGCTAAAGTCGCTGCGCCTAAGGAGCAACCAAGATCATATACATTGCTATTATCTTTGGCGTACTGACCAGCGTAAACACCTAGTAAGGAAATGACCGTTTCATATCCAGGCACAGATCGACGAATCATGTCAGGAAACACATCCGCCACAGAATCGTCAAAAGCGAAATCCACGACTTTTTGATTATTAGCGAAAATATTATCTTGTTTCATGAGTCACTAGAATGTGAGTAAAAGAATGCGCAAAAGTGGTAATAACTAAAGCAGCCTATGCAAAAAGGCTTAAGCACCCGGCCATTTAGTATCAACGGATAGTTTGCCAAAAGTAATTTTCTCACCGGTTCGTTTTCCTGCATCTGGACCCATAAAGTACAAATAAGGTCCGACTAAAGCATTAGGTTTTGCAACCTGTGTCATATCTTCACCCGGGAAATTCATGCGGCGCATTTGAGTGTCGACTGGACCTGTATCGATGCTATTCACACGAATGAAATTATCCGGCAGATCATATTCATCAGCCAATATATCCATCATTGCCTGTGAACCCGCTTTAGCGATACCAAAAGCACCGTTATAGGCTTTGCGTGAATCATGCGCAGAGAAAACAATCGCCGCATCTTTAGAGGCTTCAAGTAAAGGCAAACACGCTTGAGTGATTAAAAAGTTAGCGTGTAAGTTTACCATTGTCGTTTTCGACCATAACTCAAGATCATATTCTTTGAATGGGATAAACGCTGGCAACCAACCCGCATTTAACGCAATACCATCAAGCCCACCCAGCTTATCTTCGATGGTAGTCGCCATATCCTGATAATCTTTTGTCACCGCACCTTCCATATTCAATGGGTAGATAGCGGGCTCAGGGTATCCCGCCTCTTCAATCTCATCGTAGACGACTTCCAGTTCTTTCAGTGTTTTTCCCAATAACACCACCGTTGCACCAAAACGCGCATACGCCAATGATATTTCTTTACCAATACCAGAACCGGCACCCGTGACTAAAATAACGCGATCCTTCAACAAGCCATCTACTGGAATATAATCGAGCAGTTGCTGGTAATCTTCAGTTAATTCAGGGGTATTTTTAGAGCTTTGTTGATTCATGAGAAAATGCTTTAACTATCGTTAAAAAGGACTGGTAATAATTGCATAAGCATGACGAAGCGTCCAGACATGAGTTATTGATAATGCTCGTTTTAACAGGAAAAATGACACCCCCCACCTTTTATGAGGTTTTTTTCATAGTATTAAATGAAAACCTCACCCTTCGGGTCGTCGTCACAATGTTCCAACGCTGTCTCAGCAAAGCTTCGGCTAAGCTATTTTTCTATACAAAGGGTGCTAAAAAATACATCTCACTTGTCACACTTATCAAAACAGAATAAACTGCGCACCCTTGCTACAAAGCATACGGAGAAGTGTCCGAGTGGCCGATGGAGCACGCTTGGAAAGCGTGTGTACCTTTACCGGTACCGAGGGTTCGAATCCCTCCTTCTCCGCCAAATACAAAAAAAGCCCACTCGTTGAAGTGGGCTTTTTTATTTTGAAACGAATCGGATCTATGAGAACCCCCAATGGGTTCGATCAGAGCATCCCGAGACCTTCGATTTTGTGAACCAATCTCGGCGGGTCTCTAATCAATTATCACAACGCAGACTCAAGTCCTTTCTTCACTCCTTCTCTGTGTTGAATTGACTCAGCCCATCTCAGCACATTCTTGTATGAAGCGGTATCTAGAAATTCGGTTGCATCATAAACATCACCCAGTGCTACACGTCCGTACCACGACCAGATAGCGATATCAGCGATTGAATAACCGCTTTTGCACATGTATTCACGTTCAGCCAAATGACGATCCAACACATCTAATTGTCGCTTGGTTTCCATGGTATAACGATCAATCGGATACTCCATCGGGTATGGTGCATATTTGTAGAAATGACCAAAACCACCACCAAGAAAAGAGGCGCTGCTTTCTTGCCAGAACAACCAGGTAATGCATTCCATTCGGTCAACACTGTCTTCCGGCAATAAGGCTTGATATTTTTCTGCGAGATAGAGCAAAATTGCGCAAGATTCAAACACCGATTGCGGGGGTGATTTTGATTGATCAAGCAATACGGGAATTTTTGAATTCGGATTTAGCTTCACAAAGTCGGATCCGAATTGCTCGCCTTCTCCGATATCGATAATGTGTAGGTCGTACTCTGCGCCTTCTTTGCCTAGTGCTAGCAGTTCTTCCAGCATCACCGTTATCTTCACGCCGTTTGGTGTTCCTAGTGAATATAATTGCAGGGGCTTATCACCTACGGGCAAAACTTTCTCGTGCGTTGCACCTGCAATTGGGCGATTGATGCTTGCCCATTTACCGCCACTTTCAGTATCCCATGTCCAAACTTTTGGTGGTGTGTATTCTTTATTGCTCATTATAACGATCCTGTTTTTATACATTCAAAGTTTAATATTTAGTGTTCAGTTCTATCGTGGCTATCTGCTTATCAAATTTTACAAATCACCATGTGCTCTAAGCTATACGCGTCATACACTATGTTGGACGATTAAATCATTCCGAGCGAATGAAAAGCATTCAATTATTCTAATGCAAGCAACTATCTCGACTTATGAGTCTTAAAAAACCACTTAAGTTAGCAGGCTATTTGGCCAAAAAAGATTATCTAAGTCACCCCCCTACTTTGGGGCACTTTTTTTATTAATCTTTCTAAGTAATTGAGTTTATAAATAAAGTTAAACACGCATTCATCGGATATCTGTATATATGACAACTGTATTAACTTAATATCGTGCCATAACTTAAAATGGACATACCTAGTGAATAAAAAGATTTTGGCTGAGCTTCTCTTGGCTAACGCCAGAAAAGACCGCGAGTCAGTTTCTGAAGATTTGCAACAAATTCTAAGCGCCATTCGCACCCATCTTGATATGGATATTGCTTTTATCGCTGAGTTTTCTCAAGGTAAACGCGTTTTCAAATATATCGATTCGAAAAAAGAATCGTGCGTAATTAAAGCAGGTGACTCTGACCCTGTGAACGAAACTTATTGCCATAAAATTGTAAACGGTGAGATACCCGAACATATTACAGATACGTTAAAAAACCCTATCACAGAAAAACTCGATGTTACGACAGCACTCTCTATTCGTCATTACATGGGTGTTCCTATCCGCATTGCAGATGGTAGCATTTATGGGACCTTCTGTTGTTTTAATCACAAAACAGATGAGACCATAGGGGAACGCGAACTCAGCATGTTGCGTATATTTGCCGATCTCGCAGGTAAACAGATAGACAGCAATATTAAATCTAATCTTGAGAAAAAAGAGATGACCGATAGAGTGATCTCAATCCTAGATCCTTCAAAACTGAATATGGTGTATCAACCCATTTACGATATCCAGCAAGATAAAATAACTGGATATGAGTCAACATTACGCGTAATGACAAACCCTTATCGTACTCCTGATGTATGGATAAATGAGGCCAAACAAGTCGGAGTTTCTGCGAATCTGGAGATCATGGCGATCAAGAAAGCCACAACGGAACTTGAACAGCTACCAAAAGATACCTACGTATCCATTAATACATCACCAGAACATATAATAAATGGCGCGATAGCCACGGCACTTAAGGAGATTTCTCCAAAGAAAGTCGTTCTAGAAATTACTGAGCATGCTCCTATTACTGACTATGTTGAATTTCGCGAGGCACTCAAACCACTTCGTGACAGAGGAATTCTATTAGCCATAGATGATGCGGGCGCAGGTTACGCCAGTTTTCAGCATATTCTTGAAATAGCCCCAGATGTTATCAAACTTGATACGAGTATCATTCATGATGTCAATGTCGACCCTGCCCGACATGCGCTTGCGACAGCAATAATCTCATTTGCAAAAGAAACAAATGCAGAAATTATCGCAGAAGGCGTAGAAACTCAGGAAGAATATAATGCACTGAGGCTGCTCGGTGTAAACAAAATACAAGGATTTTATATAGGTCGCCCGATGCCAATACTTGATGCTATTGCCTTGCAGCGTTCAGAGATATCCAGATCCAGACAAGACTCTGTAGAAGTATTAGCTAACGTCAGATAAATAATTCTGAAAAGTAAATCTTTATGCAAAAAAAAGGGATGACTTAATCATCCCCCCCTACTTTCAGCCACTTATCTGTGGCAATTAATTCATATAGGTTTTAGCTTCTTCACCTGGGTAAGGTAATCCAGATATTTGCCAAAGCTGTAAACAACCACCAAATAACTTACGTACGCCATCTCTTTCGTGTCCGAATGCTTTACATACACGACTCATCGGTGGAATAGCGCCTAAACGCATATAACGATCACGAATAAATTCGATGATTTCCCAATGCTCTTTGGTTAGCTCATCAATTTCGGCATTCGCTGCTAGTTGCTCTGCAATTGAACGCGTCCAAAGATCTGGATTAGTCATAAATTCATCTTCATCAAACAGCGACAAGATAAACGCATCTGTAGTTTTTAATGGTGAAGTAGAAGCTCTCATAATGTTGTCCAGCTCGAATTAATATATTGGAGTGAAATTTACAGTAGACTTCTATTCACGTAAAATGATTAAATTTAATTTAATATCATAATATATGATATAGAAGACACAGGAAAGGTAATGGATCTAAAACAGCTTAAGTCGCTGATATCAGTTGTCGAAAATAATTTAAATATCAGTCAAGCCGCAGACCAGTTACATTTGGTGCAATCAGCTGTATCGCAGCAAATTAGCCGTCTCGAAGAAGAGATAGGGGTTAAATTATTTAATCGGAAAGGTAAACGTTTAGCAGGCTTAACTCCTGTAGGTGATGAAATCGTTGCTTATGCCTATCGCACGCTAGCCAATGCCAATAGCATTCTGGAGATCGCTCATGATCACATCAATGAGTTCGAAGGGATGCTACGTATAGGTACCACGCATACTCAGGCTCAGTACATTTTGCCCCCTGTAATTAAAGCATTCAGTCAGGAATATCCAGAGGTTGAATTACAAATCCACCAGGGAACACCACAACAACTGGTTACAAAAGCACTTCACGATGAAGTTGATTTTGCCATTTGCACTGAAGCGCTTAGCGAGAGTAAGGACCTTGTGAGTATGCCAAGTTATAACTGGAATAGAAGTTTGATCACCCTAAAAGACAGCGCTTTGCTTGAGAGTGATGAGATTACCCTGGAAAAGCTCAGCACCTATCCGATTGTCACATACGTACATGGCTTTACTGGTAGAGAAGTGTTCAACGAAACCTTTAAAAAAGCGGGATTAAAGCCTCAAATTGTATTGAGTGCAGCCGACACCGATGTTATCAAAACCTATGTACGCAGCGGTATGGGTGTGGGTGTGATTGCTAATATGACCTATGTAACAGATAAAGACAGTGACTTAGTATTGCGAGACCTCAGTGAATTATTTCCATGGGAAACGACCAAGATTGCCTACAAAAAAGATAAATACTTACGCCGACATCAACAGCGTTTTATAGATCTTTTTCAGGGTAGTGTGTTGAAACAGGAAGGTTTGGTAGCGCCTTAGCTATTCCTATTTAGATTTAGTTAAATAAAGACCAGGACAAAATAGCCAATGCCCCCCCCCTACTTTTGAATGATATAACGTTTTTGCACTTTGAAAACATAAATAGAATTTATGCAGGGCCAGGCCTTTATTTAAACTAGCTCAATCTCTTCTGCAGTTAATTCGCGCCACTGGTTTTCTTTGAGGCTTTCAT
This sequence comes from Cocleimonas flava, assembly GCF_004339015.1. GTDB lineage: Bacteria > Pseudomonadota > Gammaproteobacteria > Thiotrichales > Thiotrichaceae > Cocleimonas > Cocleimonas flava. Next base: position 964,533 of record NZ_SMFQ01000004.1, read on the forward strand.
CGAGCTTGATCTTTCCAATCTGTTCCCGGTGCAATTTTTCCACATGGTTTCCTACCGCAGCCATCATACGCTTAACTTGATGGTATTTACCTTCGGTAATCGTCATTCTGATTTTCAGTTCTGACAACACCTCAATTTGGGCAGGAAGACAGCGTTTTTCTTCAGCTTTGAGCTGCACTCCTTCACTTAATATTCGAATTTGTTTCTCTGTGATCGGCGTGTCCAAATCGATCAAATAGCTTTTTTCATGATTGTGTTTCGGTGAAGTGACCCGATGCGACCATTGGCCATCATCTGTGATGAGAATAAGTCCCGTGGTATCAATATCTAAACGACCGGCGATATGCAGAGTCTCCACTCGCGGCAGAAACAATGAATCGAATACCGTTTCATGATCCTCATCGCTATTTGCACAAACCACGCCCGCAGGCTTATGAAACATAATGTATTGTGGCTTGGGCTTTTTAATACTAACGCCCATGTACTCAACTAAAGCATCTTCAGCTACTTTTTGGGCATGATTTTTGACGACCACACCATCAACTTTTACTTTGCCTTTTTTGATCGCAACTTTGGCTAATGAACGAGTGAAAGCAGTGGAACTGGAGAGTAGTTTATCTAAGCGCATTTGAATGAGTACTTGCTAGTAAATTGATACTTTAAATTTGGTAAAAACAATAAAACAGAAATAAAAATGCCCTCCAGAGAGGGCATTAGTTACGAAGCGTTAAACTTCGTAAGGGTTTCGCATAATCATCGTATGATCACGATCAGGACCAGTTGAAATGATATCAATCGGCGTATCTAGTAATTCAGACATACGATTTAAATAAGCTTTGGCTTTTTCTGGCAAATCTTCGTACTTAGTGATGCCGAAGGTCTTACTTTGCCAACCTGGCATTTCTTCAAACACTGGCGTACAACGCGCAAATTCAGGCGTATTAATCGGCGGTACTTCCATCTGCACGCCATCTAACTCATAAGCAACACAGATTTTAATGGTTTCTAAATCATCAAGTACATCCATCTTGGTCACACAAACACCAGTGATGCTGTTGATTTCCATTGCACGTCGAAGTGCAACTACATCAAGCCATCCACAACGTCTATCACGACCTGTAGTTGCGCCCTGCTCTTTGCCAACTTCTGCAATGTGCTTGCCAATTTCACAAAATAATTCTGTAGGAAAAGGACCAGAGCCAACACGTGTTGTGTAAGCTTTAGTAATCCCCAGAATGTAATCCAAATCTTTTGGACCCACACCAGAACCCGTACATGCTCCCCCCGCCGTGGTGCTTGATGAAGTTACATAAGGGTAAGTACCATGATCAATATCTAATAATGTGCCTTGCGCACCTTCGAACATGATGTTCTTGCCGGATTTTCGCATTTTACTCAATGTGTGAGGCACATCAATCACCATTGGACGCATAACTTCCGCCATCTCAAGGCTTTCAGCGAGTACTTTTTCGTAGCTCACTTCTTCTGCTTTAAAGTAATGCTTAAGCGCGTGGTTATGATATTCCATCACTTCTTTTAGCTTTTCAGTAAAACGCTCTGTATCGAGTAAATCACCTAAACGTAAACCGCGACGAGAAATTTTATCTTCGTAAGCTGGGCCAATACCACGGCCGGTTGTGCCGATAGGCTTATTGCCACGTGCCGTTTCACGAGCCATATCCAGAGCAACGTGATAAGGAAGGATTAATTGGCAACCCGCTGAAAGCTTAAGACGTTCTTTCGCTGGTACGCCTTCATCTTCGAGCATTTTTAGTTCTTCTAATAATGCATCAGGGGCTAACACGACGCCGTTTCCGATAATACACTCCACGCCTTCGCGTAAAACGCCAGACGGGATAAGGTGTAGTACGGTTTTCTTACCATCTATAACCAAGGTATGACCAGCATTGTGACCACCCTGAAAGCGCACTACTGCTGAAGCGTCTTCTGTAAGTAGATCAACAATCTTACCTTTACCTTCGTCACCCCATTGGGTTCCTAGCACTACAACGTTCTTTCCCATCTTCTCAATTCCTTACTATTTACCTAACACAATAATGTTCTTTCGCTAGCGATTAACTTTTCTGCCTTTATCAGCGTTTACGCATAAGGCGGTTAATGCTGATGCGGTTTAGTTTGCAACAACTATCCAGTTATCACCTTGCTTTTCAATCTTTCGGTTACAGCCCTGCTGTTCAGAAACTGCTGTAGAACTCTCATCTAACTGACGTATTACACGTTTACCCTGTTGGCGTAGTTCAGTGACTAGCTGATCCAGATCTTTATCAAGTGTAAACGGCGCCAAGATCCCATCAGACTTAATCTCTGTATGCTTCATCATTGAAGCAAGGGTTCGCAGATCAGTACTAAAACCTATCGCCGGACGACTATTACCGAAGGCTTCACCAATACCATCATAACGGCCACCGTTAGCGATTGATTCACCACGTCCAGGCAAATAAACGGTATACATAATACCAGTGTGGTATGAATAACCACGCATTTCTGCCAAGTCGATATTTACTTTAATTTCAGGGAAGTTATTGCTAACTAGCTGAGTAATATTCTCAAGATGCTCTAGCGCATCCAAAACAGGTTGGCCGGCTTCTTTCAAGCGTTCTTTAGCTGTTTCAATAACGTCATTAGAACCAATCAGCATAGGAAGAGCTTCAAGCATTGCACCTACAGAATCTGATAAGCCTTGTTCTATTACCCAGACATTAATTTCCGGAATAGACTTTCGAGACAACATATCAAAATAGTTTTGCTGCTGGTTTTTAGTTAAACCTGCGTATTCAGCAACGCCATTGACGACACCCACGTGTCCAATATCTAACACCAACTCAGTAACATTGATGCTGTGTAGAGTGTCCAGCATTAAAGAGATTATTTCGAAATCACTCTCTACGCCGGAATGACCAAAAATCTCAGCACCTACTTGTACAGGCGATCGAGAACCACCTTGTTGTGCACTGCGCGTTCTTAAAACTGTTCCGATATAACATAAGCGATTTACTGATGCTTTGGTGTCACCTTTTGAGATTCGATGTGCATCGATACGCGCAATTTGAGGTGTCATATCGGCACGCACGCCCATCATCCGACCATTTTGTTGATCGGTAATTTTAAACGTTTGTAAATCTAATTGAGTGCCCATACCTGCTCGTAAAGACTCTAAGTACTCAACCATAGGAGGCATAACCAAGCGGTATCCCCATGTTGCGTAACGGTCTACAAGTTGACGGCGTAATTTTTCTAGTTTTTCTGCATCATCAGGAAGTGACTCATTGATGCCCTCAGGAAGTAACCACGTATTCATAACAGTTGTTTCATATAAAAATAATGGGATATCTAATTACAAGAGTAAGAGTAGTTGTAAAAGTAGCTCAGAAACTAAACGGGTTAGTAGCGGAGGTATACTTAGTTTTAGATCGGTTTTAACTTAAGTATAGCAAAACAAGACCAGCAACAATACTTGCCAAACCAATCATACGCAAGGAACTTTCAGGGGTTTGCGACATGGTGTGGTAAATTTTCTTAATACTTTCGGGTTTTATAAAAGGCAATAAACCTTCAAGAATTAACAATAATGCAATCGCATTGAGTAAATCGTGCCAATTCATAGAAGGTTATAACCAGTAAACGTTAATCACGTAAATGATAACGTAATTAACGTTTATTTAAAGTGTGAAGTTAAGCTAATCAATACAACACAAAGCGGGCTTATTGCCCACCTTGTTGTTTGAAGTACTTAAAGAATTCCGCATCAGGTTCGATAACCATAATATCTCCACCATTACCCAACGACTTCTTGTAAGCACCTAAACTTCTGTAAAAAGCGTAGAACTCTGGATTTCTCTGATAAGCCTTCGCGTAGATTTCAGCAGACTTAGCATCACCGTTACCACGAATTTTCTCAGCATCACGGTAAGCATTTGCTTCAATAATGACAGCCTGACGATCAGCAATAGCGCGAAGCTTTTCACCTTCAGCTTTACCACGAGAACGGAAGTCCTGAGCTACACGTTGTCTTTCAGAACGCATTCTTTCATAAACAGATTCACTAACAGACTCAGGAAAGTCAATTTGACTGACACGAGTGTCAACAATTTCAATACCCAGAGACTTGGCAGACTCTGCCGCTTTTTCACGCAATTCGGTCATGATTTCACCACGTTCACCGGTAATTGCTTCTTTAACCGTACGCGTACTAAATTCGTTTCTAAGTCCATCTTTCATAATACTTTCAAGACGGTTCTGAGCACGATTCAAGTCACCACGAGTTGCACGATAAAATACACCGGCATCGGCAATACGCCATTTAACAAAGAAGTCTACTTGTACGTATTTCTTCTCTCCTGTTAAGAAACGATCAGGTTGCGCATCAAGCGTCAAAATAAGCTTTGAAAACTTTTCTACCGTATTCACAAAAGGAATTTTGAAATGTAGACCTGGTTTAATATCAGTTTCTACAATTTCCTTGAATCGGAATTTAATTGCAGTTTCACGCTGGTCTACCGTATAGGTTGCCGTAGCAAAAATAAATACGATAACCGCGATAACAATAATTACTATATTTTTCATTATCGTGACCCTCTCGTTGCGTCTCTTACACCATCGCGAATACTACCGCTCTGCTGGGCTCTTTGATTTCTTAGCGCCTGCTCTACTAAACCTGCTGTCGCTGGATCAAAATCATCCGTTGCACTGGTTGATGGTTTGCTCGTATTTAGTTGATTCAATGGCAAGTACAATAAATTGTTACCTGATTTTGAATCAACCATGATTTTAGTTGTATTTGCATAAACGCTTTCCATTGTTTCCAGGTAAAGACGTTTTCTGGTTACATCAGGAGCCTTTTCGTATTCAGCAACTAACTGACTGAAACGTGACGCATCACCTTCTGCTTTTGAGATTGCCTGACTTTCGTAAGCAGTCGCCGCTTCACTTAAGCGTGATGCTTTACCTTCAGCGATAGGTACTACGCTGTTTGCGTAAGTTTCCGCCTGATTTTTGAATCTATCCAAATCCTCACGCGCTCTGTTGGCATCATCAAATGCATCTTTAACCTGCTTTGGAGCTTCAGCATAAGTTACGTTGACTTTGACAACTTCTAAACCTGATTTGTAGTCATCTAATACTTTTTGCATAACGATACGAGTATCAGGAGCAATCGCGCCACGATTCTCTTTCAAAATAGAATCCATGGTATTAAGACTGGCAATTTCTCTAACAGCGCTTCGCATTACTTGAAAAAGTGTGCCAATTGACTGGTTTCTTTCGTAATCTGGAAGGTAGATATTAAATAAGTAATCTTCTGCATTCTTGATTTTGTACTGAGCAGCAACACCTAAATCGACGATATTTTCATCGCGTGTCAGCATGTGCGTACGATCTTCTGCTGTACGAACTCGGTCGATATCAACAAGCTCAACCGTATCAACTGGGTAAGGGATATGCCAATGCAAGCCAGGAAGCGTTGTTTCGGTGAATGCACCAAATCTAAACTCTACTCCACGTTGCGCAGAATCTACTGTGTAGAATCCTGTTGCCAACCATGCAGATAGTGCCACAAGACCGATTATTATTAGAGAAGTACTGCTTGGGCCATTACCACTACCCAATTTCTTTTTCCCAAATAAGCCACCGATTTTATCATTCATTTTACGCGTGATATCTTCAATGTTATCTACTGGATTGCCTTTAGAATTTCCTTTCGAACTTTCTTTAGAGCCTCCATTAGAATTATCACCCGATTTACCTTTACTCCAAGGGTCTTTATCATCGCCACCTGGTTCATTCCAAGGCATACACTGTTACTCCAAAATTTAAGATTATTTAATTATGGGGATTCGATTACAACTCTCAAGGATACAACCTAAAGATTTGTAAAACCCAAAGCCGAGATTGTACACACTTGCTATGGCTCTTGCATAATGTTCTTACTAAATTATAAAATTTAATAGAGAAAATAAAAATTCGATTCTAATCAATATTTATATCTGTTTATTGATCTAACTCTTGAATTCTATTCAAAACTAAAGCGATAATATAAGTATTTATTAATATAGCTTGTTTTTATATGTATTCTTCAACGACACCAGAGACAGCAGATAGCCACTTAAACTCTAGCAAGTTTTTGCCAGAGCTTAATCAAAATGAGATTAAAGCGCTGCAACAAGATACGGCGAAGAAATTTAATCTATCCCCCTACTTTGCTGATGACTTAAAGATCGGCGGCAAAGGACCTGAGCTAGCTATTATCCCTGCTGGCCAATATGAAATGGGATCGAACCGTGATGAATTCGGCCACTCCGTTAACGAATACCCCCAGCATTACACGCATATTACTCAACCTTTTGCGATTGGTCGTTTTACAGTAACCGCAGAAGAGTTTGAAAAATTTCGTGAAGATACAGAATGGTTTTTGCGCAATGACCTAATTTGGTCCGAAGGAAGAAAACCGGTAATTAATATTCGTATGGCGGATGCCGCGTTATACCTGAAATGGCTCAGCGATCAAACGGGAAAACGTTACCGATTACCCACAGAGTCTGAATGGGAATACGCTGCACGCGCAGGCACAAATTCAGCGTTTCATTTTGGCGACGAAGTCACTTGTAAGGAAGTGCATTTTCATTCGCTATTTCCCTACAATGAAGCGAAAAAGAAGAAGCGCTGGTTTTTACCTTTATGTTCACCCATGGCAACCGCTTTGGAAGTGGGGTGCAAACCACCTAATAACTGGGGCTTACATGAAGTGCACGGCAACGTCTGGGAGTTTACCAGCACACCTTGGCGTGATTCTCATGTTAATAGCAATCGAGATGGCTCAAATGACTCAGGCTTTATTAGCTCTGCGATTGTTACCAAAGGCGGCTCATGGTTCGATGAAGCGATCCACGCACGCAGTGCCGCCAGAAAAAAACGCTTATATGATGAAATGGACACCAATCTCGGTTTTCGTGTTGTAAGAGACTTATAAAATACCTGTCATTCCATTTTTAGACTACAATTCCCCGACCTAATCTAGAGCAAAGCTAGGGCTAAATCAAAACTACACCAAGCCTTATCTAAGTAAAAATCGTCAAGGATAATCGTGGAAACATTAAATATTCGTTCGGGTGAATTCCAGCTGGAACGCCTGCCAAAAATCAAAAACGATACTTTACGTGGCTGGGATGCCGCCGATGAGCTTTTAATAGAAACAGTGCTTACTGACTATTCTCATCTGTTAGTCACCCCCCCACTTATAGCCAATGATTCTTTTGGCGCTCTTGCATTAGCCTTTAATGAATACTCGGTGCATAGCTGGTCTGATTCATTTATCTCACACCTTGCCACTACGCATAACCTATCTCTCAATAAAATCTCTGCTAGTCCCGTATTAATTCCATCGACAAAAGAAGCAGAAGGAAAGTACGATCTGGTTTTGATTAAAATACCCAAGACTTTATCGTTGCTGGAAGATCAACTGTGCCGACTTAAGCCACATATACACCCTGAAACGGTGATTATCGGCGCAGCCATGAGCAAACATATTCACACCTCGACACTCAAGCTGTTTGAAAAAATTATCGGTACTACAACGACTTCGCGCGCAACCAAAAAAGCACGATTGATTTATGCACAAAATGACCAGAAAAATAATGTCGTTTCTCCCTACCCGAAAACCATTAAAGATGAATCATCTGGAATAAATCTACAGAATTTTGCCAATGTGTTTGCCAATGATCATCTGGATATCGGCACACGCTTTTTTCTGGAGACAATTAAAAAGCATTTAAATCAACATGGAGAATATGCCGAGCAAGCACCTAATATCATTGATTTAGGCTGCGGTAACGGAATTCTTGGAATTGCGGCGAAACAATTAATACCCCATGCAAAAATCAGTTTTACTGATGAATCTTACGCTGCAATAGCTTCTGCAAAAATTAACTACAGTAACGAAACAATCGATAAAAATACTGACGATGCAGAGTTTTTAATGAGTAACAGCCTTGATCAATATAAAGGTGATACTCCTGACCTAATACTCTGTAACCCGCCCTTTCATCAGGCTCACGCCGTCGGCGACCATATTGCCTGGACCATGTTTAAACAAAGCCAGCAAAAGTTACAAAAAAACGGTGAACTCTGGGTAGTCGGAAATCGACACCTTGCCTATCACATTAAACTAAAGAAGCTTTTTGGTAATTGCCAGACGGTCGCCAGTAATAAGAAATTTGTGATCTTGGTCGCCACAAAGAATAAAAAATGACACCCCCCACCTTTGAGGCATATTTTTAAGGCTTCGCTTGGCTTGATTTTTTATTTGTTCTTTTACTCAGGTCATTTGATTTGCTTAACATTCACCTTATACTAAAAGGTGCGCAAACAAACATAACACCCTTTCTTTTTGATAACTAAGCTTATGAATAACACTAACAATAATACAAACATCTGTTTTGTCTTTAGCCAGCAAACTCTGGATATTGCCATAGACGAATGGGTCGAGGAACGCAGCGAAAGCAGTCCTGCCAAAAAGGAAGCATTCATGATCACCAAAGCTGCATTGCCCTGGTTTATGCGTCATTTAAATCAAAGCGGTTCCATTTATATGTTCAGCGCAGAAGATATGAAGAATGAAATCGAGAGTTGGAAAAAAGCGCAATTCACAGCATTCCCAAAGAGAAAGAAACGCATAGAAGAAACCTGCGATCTATTAATAAGCTTTTTTGAGTCCGATCTTATTGAAACGCACAAAATGACGGTACATGCCTAACACCATACATCGCTAATAAAGCATGTCTTTCAGTTACATTAGCCGGCACTATGCCTAACGATTGCAATTGTTCGTGGCAAATAAACATCAGCAATATGGGTAGATTCAATCTCCAGCTTTAACTCTGGTAATAGTTTTTGATGAGTAAAATACGCTTCGGGTAATTCACCCTCTCTGCGAACTTCAGAAACCATCTCAATTGATAGCGGTAACAAAGTTGGGTCAACGTCTATGAGGGTTTCAGTAGGTAAATTATTCAGTGTAAATGACAGCGATTCACCTTGCTTCAGCGTTTTATTCAATCTATGTTGATAATTTCGCGTATTTTCCGCAACATCTTTGTCGTCATCACCACCTTTTACGCCTATAAGCTTCATCGGCTCTTCACCATACGCGTCTATTTTAACGTCCAAAGCATATTCACCCGGTTTTACTTCATACAAGGTATACTGAAAATCCAGATCTCGCTGCAACGATAAACGCGTCAAGTCATCCAAATCGATTTTGTGCGCATGCGTTACGCTACAATTCAGCACTGACATCCATGCAGATGAATATTCTTTTAAATAACCACAGTATTCGCTGTGCCCATGTTCGTCTTCGAGATTCACACTTACCCGTTTATTGATATAGGACTCAAGAATGGGGTCGTACTCATTACCGCTAGAAGATAGCGCTGTGGTACCCATTTTTTTAATGTAATCGCCCTGTGTAGAAAGCACACCACCCGAACCTTTCATACGACTTAAAAACACATTCAACGCTTCACCAATCGCATCATTAAATACGTTAAAAAAGATTCGTAATTTACGCGACGAGCGATGTAAAAAGTCAGGATTAGAAACCCTTGCCACTTCTTTGGCTCGCTTTAATTGATTCTTTTCGGATAACTCACCGTGATTTCTGAAAATCGTGCGAATTTTATCAATATCAACCCCATAGAAAATGAACGAATTGATAGGATTACCCAAAGCATTTGAGGCCGAGCGAGAAAAGTGTAGCTCCATACCATTCGAATAAATATTCGTTTTACCCCAGACTTTCTTGCCGCTTTGCATTTCAATGGTGGAATGAAAGCCCTGCAAATCTTTAAGTACTCGGTCTTTATTACTCCATTTCAGTACATTGGATAACAACGCACCGAGAAAAATAAATCCGATGGTTAAGAGAAAAATACTGTCCATATAGAATTACTGCCCGTTTTAATCTGTTTTTTTATCTGTTAAATGGCCTATAACCACATCTAAAGTCACCCCCCTACATTGGGGCTTTTTTTTTAAAACATGTTTAAGTATGATTTTATTGATTCAACAATCGCCCGCCATCAACGGGAATGATATGTCCGGTTATGTAGTCTGCCTGAGTAACCAAAAACATAATCGTATTTGCAATATCTTCCGCTGATCCTGTCTTATTCAAGCTAGTTTTATCCAGTATCGATTGGTGCTGAGCTTTCATTTCTGGACTATCGTCATCATCCTCTGGCCACAAAATCGCACCGGGCGAGACGCCATTCACTCTAATGTCTGGCCCCAGTTCTTTGGCTAATGATTTAGTCAGCATCGCCAAACCTGCTTTCGCCGAACAATAAACGGGGTGGTCTTTTAAGGGACGCTCACTGTGAATATCAACCATGTTCACGATACAGCCCTGTACCTTTTTTAAATGAGGTGTGGCAGCTTGAGATAAAAACAAAGGGGCTTTCAGGTTGCTAGCCATTAAATTATCCCAGTCAGATTCTTTAATCTCTCCCACTTTTGTCGGATAAAAGCTCGAGGCATTATTGATTAATATATCCAACCTTCCCGTTTTACTGATTATTTGATCAATCATGCTTTGCAAAGAATCTATATCGGCTAATTCTGCTTGCTGCATCAAACAGGAATTTTCACGCATGGCATTGAGTTCATCACAAAGCGCTTTGGCGTCATTTGCGGAGTTGCGATAATGCACAACCACGGTGGCACCTTGTTGATGCAAAGCACGAACCGTTACAGCGCCAATTCGTCGAGCTGATCCAGTTACCAGTGCTACTTTTCCCTGCAATAATTGCATAGTCATTAATCCCTATATACTCTAAGCCCATGAAACACGTTCAGAGTTTACCAGAACCTTCCGCAGATGCCTTGGAACATAGCGAAAAGTTAGTCGCTAACATAAAAAACGCAATCGAAAGCAATGGTGGTAGCATTAGTTTTAAACGCTATATGGAAATGGCTTTATACGAACCTTGTTTGGGTTATTACGTCGCAGGCACTCACAAAATTGGTGAACAGGGAGATTTTACAACTGCACCGCAAATATCACCGCTATTTTCACAGTGTATTGCGAATCAATGTGCCGAGGTTTTAAAGTCAATATACACAAAAAAAGCCTCCAAAGTGGGGGGGTGCATTTTTGAATTTGGCGCAGGCACGGGTATTATGGCTGCCGAAATCCTATTGGAACTTGAAAAGCAAAACAGCTTACCTGAGACTTATTTCATTCTCGATCTGAGTCCCGAATTGCAACAGCGCCAGAAACAAACGATTGAATCAAAAGCGCCACATTTACTGACCAAAGTCACTTGGTTAACCACCCTGCCCAAACACTTCTCAGGCATCGTGTTAGCCAATGAAGTATTAGACGCCATGCCCGTTGATGTATTTACCCAACATGGAGACATCGTCTACGAACATCATGTCATTTGGCAGGATGATGCGCTTCTCGAACAATTAAGACCTGCGACTGAAACCAATCCGGCACTTCATGATCGCGTATTACGTTTGAATATCCCTAAAGAAGCGACTCCTTACACATCAGAAATCAATTCACATATAACGCATTGGCTAAAATCAATCGCTGAAATCATAGAAGAAGGATTGGTGCTTTTGATTGACTATGGATACCCACGCAAAGAATATTATTTGGCAGAGCGCAATAAAGGCACCTTGATTTGCCATTATCAGCATTTAGTGAACGAAGCACCATTGCTTAACGTAGGCTTACAAGACATCACTGCCAACGTTGATTTTACAGCAGTTGCAGAAGCTGCTGACTCCTCTAAATTGGAGGTTGCAGGGTTTACTTCTCAAGCGTGTTTTCTGGCGAATACAGGTTTAGAAGAATACTTTAAACACGCTTTGGAAAATAATTTAGATGATCAATACACACTCGCACAACAGGTACGTACATTAACGCTCCCCGCAGAAATGGGGGAACGTTTTAAATGTATCGGATTAACGAAAAATTATCCACATCAGCTATGCGGCTTTAAAGATTTTGATCAGCGCTATCGACTGTAAGTATTCCAATGAGACATTAGTAGCAAAAAATGGCTAATGCTACTTTGTAGTATTTGTAATCTTTCTAGCATTACAATTACACCATTAAGATACAAAGCTTTAATTTAACTAATATCAGTAGGTCCATTACTTTCGTCATACATAACATGTAACACCGTTTCTTCTCGGTGAATACGTGTTTCTAATAGCTTACCTAAGTGAGTAAACTCTTTGATGAATTCACTGCGATTTCTTTCATTCACAGGAATATGAGGACTTTGTGTTATCGAGAAGAAAATTTCTATAGAGATATTCTTCATCTCGAGGTTTAACTCGTTAAACGCTCTTTCACGCTTCGGGTATTTGAGCTGAATGAAGGTTCTAAGGTACGAGTAAAGCTCCTTATCTGCTTTATGAAAATGGGCTTTAATTTTAGATGAAAAGGCTTCCAGCCTACCTGCCGCTGCACTGTATTGCTCAGCTTCCGCATGTTTCATCATCTCCTTATAAACAAACAATAATTCGGCCTGCTCTTCTTCAAGCGTTTTGATTAAACTGTAATCATAAGGAGGGAGTTTTTTAGGGCTTGGAACAGCATTAGCTTCAGCGTTTTTATGCTTATTTTCTTCTGTGTTTTCTTTAGCTGCTTCGGCTTTTTTTGAGCCTGCGTCTAACATCTTTAAGTTATTATCGCTAACCGCTTTATTAATTGATTTATATTCTGCTTCTTCTTTATCAATTTTAGCCTGCTCATGAGTAGAGAACATTTTTTTAACATCGATTTCTTGCACCAGAAATTCTTTCAGCTTTATTTCTGTGGCCAATAATTCTTTTAACTTTTTAATTTCAATTTCTTGAGCAAGGAATTTTTTCAGATGTTTAGTATCTATCTCTTTATCTAAAACATCGTGAAGATCTATTTCTTTAGTAAGGATTTCTTTCACTGAATCTAACATTTTGTTCTCTCTCACTGGGGTTGTGATAATTTTTATTATTACTTGGTAACAGTTCTCCTCCTAATCTACCATAATCACCCTATCATTTTTAAACCGCTAGACTAATGGTAGAAGTATTTATGAACCTATAGCTCCTACCCTGCTATTCAAAGTGACATTTGTAGATTGGCGTGTAAAATGGTCTGATTCGATCTAAAAATATGGACAGCTTAATAACAATATGAAAATTCAATGGTTTCCCGGCCATATGCACAGGGCCAGTAAAGAAATACGTGAAAAGCTTCCAGAAATGGACTTACTCATAGAAGTGCTCGATGCACGTTTGCCAGGTTCTAGCGAAAACCCAATGATCGCGGCTATTCGTAATAGTTCGACAAGAGATATTCCCTGCATCAAGATTTTTAATAAAAGTGACTTGGCAGATCCAGAATTAACTGAAAAATGGCAAGCTTATTACGAGCGCGATAAAGGCATTAAAACCCTCTGTGTCTCTCGTGAGCAACCTGAAAAAATCAAACAAATCTCAAGCCTATGCCGAAAAATGGTGACCATCAGCGACGCTAGAGATAGAGAAATTCATGCGATGATTGTAGGCATTCCTAATGTCGGAAAATCAACCATCATTAATACCGTAACAGGTCGGACCATTGCCAAAACGGGTAACGAAGCAGCCGTTACAAGACAACAACAACGCATTAAAATCAATGATGACGTGGTTCTTTTCGACACCCCTGGACTTCTATGGGGAAATATTAATAACGAACACAGTGGATATCGATTAGCTATCTCAGGCGCCATAAAAGACACAGCGTTTGAGAGTGATGATGCAGCATTTTATTTAGCCGAATACTTAATCAAACACTACCCTGAATTATTGACAAAGCGTTATGAGCTTTCAGAGTGTCCACAAACAGAAATTGAGCTCATTGAGATCATTGGACGTCAAAGAGGCTGCTTACGCAGTGGCGGACAAGTTGAAATAGATAAAGCCTGTAAGATCCTGATCAATGAATTCCGATTAGGAACTCTGGGTAGAATAACACTCGAAGAGCCAATTTCTTTTGAGAATGAAAATATCACAGCACAGGCTGAATCTGAAAAGAAAATAGAAGATAAAAAAGCGACTAAAGCTGAACGTAAAAAACGCTGGAGAAAGAATCGTAAGTAGTTAAGTAATTAAGTAATTAAGTAATTAGTAAAGAATAAAAAAGCGGCTCAAAGCCGCTTTTTTATTGAAGATTATTTTATTTATGAAAACATCATTAAGTTAGTCAAGTTGCAAACCACCTGAATTAATCCATGCTAACCCTGTTTCATTTTCCATCCTAACACCAGAATTTGAACTAGAGATATCTATACTAAACACCTTTTGAGGGTAGTAAGGTGGCTCGGTGACCTGATAGTCTAATACCCCGTTATATTCCAAATCAAACTCTGAAGTGCCCGCAGGTATAACAAAAGTTCCAGTTTCTATAACAAAGTCCTGCCCCGCAATTGCAGCTATTGCACTTACTCCAAAAGGTAAAATTTCATCAGAGGTACTCTCACGAATAACATAATCTACCGTAATATCTTCAGTTGATTCTTGATTTAAATAAATTTTGAAAGGAGATATAAAAAATGGATAGAACTCGGTATAGCCTGAAACACTCAATGCATAGTCACCTGGAATCGGAGTAGATTCACTCGGGCAATCTATGCTGAAACATACCCTAAATTCAGTTTCTGCTGTACCAGCACTTGTTGAAGCCCGAACAAAACCCCTCCAGCTATTATATTCTGATTGAAATTCCTCAACAAATGTCAAAGTACCATTGGGACTTAGCTCAAGCCACTCAGGAACTGGACCATTATCGTTTTCAACCAAGCTCCAGTTTGTACTAGTACCACCGATATTATAAGGATTTAAATCCCAGATCTGACTAGTATCTGGATCAAAAAAACCACCTGGCTCCGAAAATGTGATGTAAATTTGTTCATTAATGAATACAGGCAGTTCGGTGTTAGCAGGATCGACGATATTATAATTGATTGTAATACTATCTGTTTCTGTACCCGTAGAATCAGTACCCTGTATAACAACACTATAATTACCTGCCGCTGTTGGCACACCAACAATCTCTGCACGTGTAGCATTAATTACATTTAAAGAAAGACCGGTGGGTAAGCTAGGATTTACTACATAATTTACAGACGTTTCAACAGTGGTCGCTGTTAATTGCACACGAGGACTAGCAAAACCTAAAACTCCTTGAACATCTAGCGATTCATTGCTTCCATTTGCTTCAATATTAAGTGGCCCAAAATCTGGAACAGGTAGATTTATTCCAACTGTCCCGTACTGATCAACTTCCTCACATTGAGTTATCGTGTTTGCTACAGAGCCGGAGTCATAGGTGAGTTCCGCACTAAAGCAAACCTCACAGTTACTAGGAATATACAATCCATTGGCTGTCTCTCCAATTCTAATTACAGTCTCAACGATATTTGGTCTCCAGCCGATATTACAGGATTCACTAGCAACAGCTTTTATTACTGCGGAACCTGATTGAGAGTCGCCTACTTTAACATTAGCTGTACCAGCTCTCATTGACACATCACAATTCCACCAGGTGAAATGACTTACTGTTGCCTGTAATGCTAATCCAGTTGGGGAAGATGGATCTGATACAACATATCCAAAACCCTCATCTGCTGATCTAGTTTCAACACTTTCCTGCGTCCATATACCTGTTTGTTCATCAAGTGACCATAAAGGTATTTGATCACCAACTTGAATAGGATCTCCATTCTGGTAATTACCAACATATATTGGGATTAATATATCCGCTGTTGCACCTGATTCCTCATCAAGACGAACTTCCTCACCATTCTGAGTGAATTTATATTCAACCGTTCCAAAGCTGATAATAGGCGTATCTGTACCGTCTAATTGTGTACCAGTAAACTCTCCCGGAAATGCTGCCAAAGATGCAGGATTAGATACATCAACAGGTGTAATCGTGACCTCGATATCACCGGTTACATATTGACCATCTCCAATTACGAAAGAATTAGGTTCGATAGAAACCGAAGCTCCATTAGCGCCTGTTATCACCCCTCCACTTTCAGCATTAAATCTCTGAACAGCACCCCGTTGAATCATAGTGAAATCAAGACTGATCTGCTCTCCAGCTAACGGTGCTTTTATAGGAGACACTTGCGTAGCATAACCTTCTTTATTCAGCGTTAACACATACTCCTGATCCGCTGATAACACCATGCTAGCATTTCCACTAGCGTTTGACTGCTCGGTTCCTGCTGAAGTTGTCACACTTACGTCGCTTACTACAGCACCATCTGCTGTAGTAATTCTGACATTGACTATTGCGTCATCAACATAACCTGAAGGTCTAGCTAATTTCTGAGTCCAGTAGTTCGTATATTCAGAATCTGCATTTGCAGCAAACGCTAAACCGACCTCTCTTACATCAGCATTCATCATACTTTCACAATGGCCGGTGGTACTAGCTAACCAAGAATCAATCGCTTTTTGGGCTGTATCCCTATTAGTTCCTGCGGTTATATTTTCTGCTAAATTAGTCCATTGATAATCATAAGTTGCGACTCTTTCTTCTGCACTACTTGGGCCTGGCACTTCCAAATCAGACCCTGTCCAATCAGAAGCAGTACCCGAACCATCGTGTGAGAAAGTATCACTTATTGCCATATCCTGACTATGCTCGTACGCAGCTCTATAAAGCTTATCACTCCATGTTAGAGGAGAAACTGCAGGATACAATACTTGCTCTTCTCCACAATATTGTGGCTCAGCTCTCGCTGTGTTTATCACAGTTAGATAGTCATCAATCTGCGCCTGGGTAAGTTCAGGTATTACCCGAGTAGGCTCAGTTATAACAACTCTAAATAGTCGACTAGGCCCTTGGTCAGTATCAACATTCCAAAAACCTACTTCACCATCAAAAGTACCTGCTACTGTAGGATCAAATGTTGACTCGCCATATGGTTCGTAATAATAATTGTAATAGTAATCTTCCTCGCTATTATCATAAACAACCCCATTACCATCCCGAATAGTAATTTCATTTTCTAAAAACGCATGAAATTCATCCGGCGAGGCAAAATCAGTGGTATCAATTGTCAATACAGGTAGGTCGCTCTGAGGGTCTGCACCTTCAAAACTGAAAGCTATTTCAGCGGGAGAATTTGGATCAGCTATAATACTAATAATAACAGTATCACTAGCAGTGGCATTATCATCATCTGTAACTGTTACATCAATAGAATAACTGGCACCAATCTCTAAATCACTAGTGTCTAACGAATATGTCGGAGTATCCGACTCTCCACTATGCCAATCATAACTAACTATTTCACCATCTGGGTCACTTGCAACTGCAGTTAAAGTAATTATTTCACCCCAAATAACTTCCCTATCAGAGCCTGCATTAACCGTTGGCGGCATATTTTCTTCTTCAACTTCATTTACCGTTATATTAACAATTGCTGTTGATGATGCTGTTCCATCACCAACGGTAAATTCAAAGCTATCATTTCCAAAGAAGTCAGCATTTGGCGTATATCTAAGACTAGGGGCATCACCTGTTAAGGAACCATTAGTTGGGGCAACAGAAACGGCATACTCAAGAGGGTCACCATCTACATCAGTTGCTGTTAAAACAATTGCATTATTAACCGAATTTTCTTCAACTGTTACTGGTAAAGAATCAGCAACAGGCTCATCATTCACAGAGTTAACAACAATACTTACTGTTGCTTTGGAACTAGCTTGACCATCAGTGACTGCGAAAGTAAAACTGTCCGTTCCTGAGAAATTTGCCTCAGGTGTGTAAGTAAGGTTAGGTGGCGTTCCTTCTAGAGATCCATTAGCTGGTTGTGTTTCAACCGTAAACTCCAATGCTTCAGAATCAACATCAGTTGCATTTAATTCTACTGCATTACCTGACGAATCTTCTTCTAGGGTGATTGTCTTAGTTTCTGCAACCGGTGCATCATTCACATTATTTACAGTTATTGTCACAGTTGCCGATGAATTAGCAAAACCGTCACTTACGGTGTAAGTAAAGCTATCTGTGCCAGAAAAATTGGTATTCGGCGTGTAATTAATGCTTGAACCACTTCCAGTAATAGCACCATTTGCAGTGCTGGAAGGATACGAATACTGCAATGGATCATTCTCAGCATCTGTTGCATTAAGTGAGATACCATTATTGCTAGAATCTTCCTCGATAGTAATGTTAACCGCAGAAGCAACTGGTGAGCTGTTGGTGACAACTACGGTTAAATCGCGTGTGATCACTCCATTGTATGGATCAGTTACAGATGCCTCGACAGTGTAAGAACCCGGAGTGTTTGTGTTCACACTAGAGGTATTAAAAGAAGCTTCGGTTGAAATTGTGGTTTCTCCATTTCTTACCGATGAATTCCCCTCAAGTAACTGGGTTAATTCCGACACAGAAATATTACGAGGAACAGTAACAGTCGCAGAATTAAAAACTATTTGATAAGGCTGTGGCAGATTAACTGTAACAATCAATGAATCACTTGCTTCAGCGCCATCATCATCAGTTACAGTTAGCGTAAGTTCATGAGCACCAATAGAGGTTGGGGTATATACAAATTCATTGGTAGTCGCTAATTCATTGCCTTCAGCATCTGTCCACACATAGGATGCAATGCCACCATCAGAGTCAGAAGCTGTGCCTACTAATGTGATTGTTGAGTTAATCAATACCGACGTATCTTCTCCTGCAATGACCGTCGGAGGTACGTTCTCAGCTTCCTGGACTTGCACTTCACGTGTAACAGGTTCTGCCTCATTATTTGATGAGTCAATTGCTGTGTAGGTTATGATGTAAGTGCCAGCTTGTGTTGTGTCTAGTTGTGAGTAATCGACGTCGTAGCTTAACTCAGTATCGTAATTATCGGTAATTGTTGCGCCCTGCTCTTCATAGGCTGCAGGCACCTCACTTGTATCAACTTCTATAACGTGAGGGTTTGCTCCATCAAGTTCTATTTCAGGTGGTGTCGTATCCACGACATTCACTTCTCGCTCAACGATTGTTGAGTTTTCAGCAGCATCAGTTGCAGTGTAAGTAAGCGTGTATGTGCCTAACACACCCATGTTTACCTCACCATCGACAATTACATTAACGACTTCATCACGATTGTCTGTAGCGGTATATCCTTCATCTCCATAAACGACACCACCACTAGTATCCACTTCAATCTGATCAGGGTTATTACCTAAAAGCGTTAAGGTTGGAGGTTCATTATCAGTCCCCTCTACAACAATAACTACTCGTGTAGCAGTGGCAGTGTTTCCAGCTATATCCGTTGCTTCATAGGTAACCGTAAACTCACCAACCTCTGAGGTGTCGATAATATCTGAACCATCAACAGCAGTTGCTGCCACTTCGCCATCGGTATCATCCAAGGCTGTTGCGCCATCATCATTATATTGAGTGCCCACAACGATAGTTAACGGGTTTTGACCTGTTACTAAAATTACTGGTGGTACATTATCAGTTACCTCATCAGTGTTTACCCAATCAGGAAGCTCGCTCATGTCGCCGCTGTTTGGTGGATTGCGCACACCCAGTGACTTTAGATTACTGGATAAGGCATCTAGAAGGCCGCTTTCCCCTGCTTTAATAGCGATGTTATTAAAAACATTAACACCAGAACCATTAAACTGGGCATCATCGGCAAAATCATCTGTTAAAGATTGCAAGTCATCATTATTCGAACCATTAGCTAAAAAAGCCCCCGTGAATAATAATAGATTGGCATTATCTCTTCTAAAACTGCCATTCCCACGAAGCAAGTCCAGCTGCTCTACTCCACGACTGCTATTGCTACTGACACGATTTAAATTAAATAACTGTTTTATCTCTGTTTGAGTGTCACGCCACGCCCTGCTAATGCTTTCCCCATCAGCGACTTGAGCACGAATTCTTGCAGCAGCCAAATGTGTAAAAAGGTTAATGTTAGCTGTGTCAAAACGACGATCTTTATTTGTGATTACATTTAACGTTATTTCATTACTGCTTTCACTATTATTGTACTCATCAAAGTATTGGCCTGTCGCTATTAATTCAGTCCAGCCACTCCATTCAATTCTATCAACCAGAAACTCACCCTGAGTACCCGATATTTGAGTATTTAGCGTTGTTGATGAGATAGGAGAAGATTGAGAATCTAACTGTGTAGCTGATACCCTGGAGCCTTCTTTGAAGGGCCCTTTTTGAGCTGATCCAGATATATTACAAGCAGTTAAAGTAACACACAGTGTTACCAATCCAAGAGTACGAAAAAGCATGGGCGCATATCCTTTGGTTTGTATTTACTATTGTTTCTAGTTATCTGGTTTTAATCTTTCAGCATTAAAACCGGCTGTTTATCTTCCTTGTAATAAGCAGCTTATTATTTTAGAAAATCTGATGCATGGGGGATTCATCAGTTCTTCTTATGACAGACAAAAGAACATTTTTAAAAAAAATAGTCAAGCCTAAGAAATGCACACCAATCAAAAAGCAAGTCTAGCTTCCTTGCAATTTGTTGGTATGCATAGGTTTCAGGAAATTTTAAAAATATAAAATAAATTAATTGACTACTTATTTTTTTATATTTTTGATAAATAGATAGATTAATTATGTAGTTAGAATATTTTTCCTGGATTGATAATCCCTTTAGGATCGAATATTTTTTTCACTGAAGCCATTAACTCCACTTCTTCTTTTGAACGTGAATATTTTAGGTAATTTTTCTTGATTATGCCTATGCCATGCTCCGCCGAAACACTACCGTTCATCTTTTTGGTTACTTCAAATATGTCTGGATTTACCTTTGAGCACTGTTCAAAAAATTCAGATACTTCCATCGAATCTGGCTTTAAAATATTCAAATGCAAATTACCGTCTCCGATATGGCCGTACCAGAGCACTTTAAATTCGGAATAGTTCTGATTGACTGCTTGTTCCACCTTATCAAGATACTCTGGTACCTTTGAAATATTCACCGAAAGGTCATTTTTATAAGGTGTGTAAGCTGAAATTGTTTCTGAGATATCTTCTCTTAGGCGCCATAAATCTTTTGCTTGTTGCAAGCTTTGACTCATAACTCCATCGACCACCCAGCCCTCTTCTGCACAAGCCTCAAAGGCTTGTAAGGCGCTTTCTTCCTTACTTTCGTGATCAACTTCAAACTCAATTAAAGCGTAATACGGCGCTTCCGTATCAAACGGTCTGGCATAACCCTTATCATTTACCATCAACGATAATGTATCTTCAGAGAAAAATTCAAACGCACTCAACTCGATTGTATTCTGGAACGTTTCGAACACCTGCATCAATGCTGGAATGTCTGTCACACCAAGTACAAACACGGTTAAATTCTTTGGGATATTCGTCAAACGCATTGTCGCTTCAGTAATAAACCCTAGAGTTCCTTCTGCGCCAATAAACAAATGCCGGAAGTCGTAACCGGTCGCGTTTTTAACCAGACCATGATTCAAATCCAGAACCTCGCCAGCACCCGTCACAACTTTTAGTCCCAGCACCCAATTACGTGTCAGACCATAACGAACCACCTTGATACCACCCGCATTCGTAGAGATATTTCCACCCAATTGACTGGAACCCGATGAACCAAAGTCGACCGGATAAAAAAGATTATTTTCTTCAGCAAAATTTTGTAATTGTTGAGTAATCACACCAGGCTGACAAACCACGCTTCGATCTATCGAATTAAAATCCAGTATTTTATTCATCCGGTCAAACGACACGACAATCTCTTTATTCATCGCAACCGCGCCGCCACATAAGCCCGTCCTGCCGCCAGAAGGAACTAATGCAACACCCTCTTCATTGGCCATCTTGACCAAAGCTTGAACTTCTTCTGTAGAGGTAGGAAAAACGATTGCCAAGGGGTCAGGAGTATAAACCTGAGTCCAGTCTTTGCCGTAATTCTGTAACGAATCTTCGTCTGTTAACACTCTCTCTGGAGTGAAAATGTCGTTTAATTGTTGGAGTATATTCACGTCTAACCTATTTGATTTTTTTACTAAATTTTATGTGATGTAATTGCTCTAAAAAATGGCTTATAGAGTAAGCCTGAAGAAGACAATCACACCCCCCTACTTATAGCCGTTTTTGTGACTTTAATAACAATTCCCTGGAGCCTCAATGCGACTAAAACGGCATCATGCTGGGATGTATTTAAATGAATACAAAAAGCCCCTTTAAAGTAGCTATGCTGATCTAAATAACATTGATTGATATTCGGAATTTGCTTCAAGCCTTTGAATACTTTCTTAATCATTTCTGAGACTGGGAAATCCAGAGAATCTACAAAATAGAGATTTCGGGTACTACTGACAAAATGGACTTTACCTTCTCGGAGTTTAACGAAAATAGTCCGATTATCTCTCAGCGAGGCAGCTAGTTGGGCAGTGACCCCCTGATTGCTTTTCGATGAATTCTCTAGGCTTTTGTCTAATTTTTTATCTAAAGGTAGCGTTTCAAAAACACCCGTTTCGAGTAATCCATCTACTTTCATCGAAGATAATCCTTCAGCCCTTCTTCTCAACATCAATGACTCGCGTGATATCATTTTTGTCAATGGCGAGGTCTTTACGGATAGAAATATTTCTCAACATGACTTCCAGACAGATCTTATCGTCAAAAGATTCATCGGTTTCGTTATCGTATTTTTCTTTGATATGCGAATACATTTCGTACTCATTGGCTGTGAATTGACCTTTCACATCAGCACATTCAGACAGTAATTGTAATACGTGTTCGCGGTCTACCAATTCAGGCATCTATTCAACAACCTCTAATTCATCCATTTGTGTAGAGTATAGAATACACCCCCCTACTTACAGGCAGTTTTTTTTAACAATTGATTAGATAAAATTTAATCTATTAACGATTGAGTTTTTTCAGCAACGATTTCATGTCATCAATATACGATTGATGCTTGCTTTGAATGGAAGGATCGTAACAAACGGAAGAATAAGCTTGAGAAAAGTGATTTATCTCTCCAGCTAAATCGGGCAATTCCTGCATGGCGAATCGACGAAACGTTTCAGGGGTTTGAGAGATGTCTCTAGTCACGCCTTTTTTAGCCATCAAATCGCAAAAGCGTCGATACAGCTGATGTTCTTCCGCTTCTGTTTCACGCTTGCGAGCCAAGCCAAGGAACATAACCCACAGCAAAATAATACCTGCGAAGAGACCTCCGACGATTAAGCCTATCTTCTGCACTGACAGTTCGCCAAACATCTTTTTCAGGAAGTTTTGTTGGGCGTTTTTATCGTAACCTAATACATGTCGACGCCACGCATATTGGGCAGAATCTATTTTTTCACGAATGCCATCCAGCCATTTGATTTTAGACATGGAGAGAAAGTTATCTTCCAGAAAACTCCCTTCACTTTCCATCGCCGTCTCAAGATTTTGTTCTATTCTTGAAGGTGCAACCATGGCGGTCGGATCAAACCTCACCCAACCCTGGCCTTCTAACCAGACTTCAGTCCAGGCATGCGCATCAAATTGATGTACCGCCAGAAATTGCCCTTGCTCATTCCATTTACCACCTTGATAGCCCGTAACAACACGTGCTGGAATTCCCGCTGCGCGCATCATAAAGACAAAGCTGCCAGCATAGTGCGCACAAAAACCTCTTTTACTGTCGATTAAGAAGTCATCAATTGAATTTTCACTGCCTAATGTTGGTGGTCTTAAGGTGTAAAAATACTGGTCTTGTCTAAAACGATCTAAAACGCGATTTATATATTCTTGATTACTTGCAGACGAAGCCATTAATTGATCTGCCAAGAAACGACTTTTCTGATTGCCATTCTCTGGAAGTTGCAAGGCTAAATCACGATCATAATCCGATAATTCGACTTCTCGTAACGAATTAGGATAACTAGTGAGTTTCAGCAGTTTAGGCTCATTGATATCACGATAGGAAATAATGCGAAAATCTCCGCCCAAAAAGGCACGACCTTTCACCTCTAAAACGGGCGTTAACGCAAATAACCAGGGTTGCCCAGATTTTTCATAAATCACTTCATACTCAACGCTGTCACCGCGTTTTACAATACTCTCTGCCACTTGTTTTTCAGACAGTCGATCATTACCAATTTTGATGCCTTTCCCATTGGGAATATCTGATTGCGTCCAGGTTTTCCCATCAAAGTGCTGTAACACCAAACCGCGCCAGTACAACTCATTCTGACCAGGTCGCTTACCCTCAAATTTAACGCTAAAAGCAAGATCATCAGACTGACTCAATTCTGCGATATCGCCAGGAGTCATGCTGTCAGAGATGCCTGTTTTAGCATGCCCACTTGTTTGTGGTACTTTCCAGAAAGGTTCGAAGCGAGGCGCAAAAAAGAAAAACAAAAGCATTAACGGCAAACACAGCAATAACATCATCGATGACAATCGAAGATTTGGCAAAATGGCATAACTTTTAGATTGTTGAATCGCAATCAATGCCCCCGTCAGCACTGTCATTGAAAGCACACCGTAGAGTGCTATCAGCATCGACTGGTTATACAGAAACAACACGCCAATCAGAACAAATCCGGTTAAGATCACCACCATACCATCGCGACGCTGAATCACTTCCAGCGCTTTATAGGCAAAGCCAAGCATTAGCAACGAAGCCATCATATCCAGAGACACTACTTTAACGCCACTGGCTGCGAGCGCCCCTAATCCAAGCAAACCGATAATGATCTTAATAAGATTACCGGGTTGCGCGTTATGCCCTTGCATCACCCTGATTCGCCAAACAGCGGAAAATATGAGTATTGGCAATAACCAGATGGGTAAATAGAAAATCAATGGCAGCATCACCACGATTTGTGCGGCGAGCAACCACAGCATCCCTGAATAGGTAATTAGTTTGTCTTGAGGAAAACCTTTCTCAAACATTCCGCTTAACTCCCTATCCCATCAGTGCTTACCTGAGTCTGAGCATCAGAATGATCACCCTCACCAAACAGAGCTAACGCTGTTAAGCAGGTATTTCGATGCGCTTCACCGCTTGCTGGCTGAATCGTTCTGCCCGGAATTTTTAGGCCATACACCTGTTGTTCCTGATGATATTGCAACACCTTTGCGCACAAGTGAGAAAGCTTAATCTCGGTTCCTGAAATTGATAGAGCATCCCAATCTAGCCAAAGATCGTGGCTCGCATAATCGACAAAGGTCTTGGTCTGTACCTTGCCAGTTTTCGCATAAGCTCCCCAATGGATGTGTCGTGGCGAATCTCCCGCCTGATAATCACGGATACCAGAGAAGTCTGTCGTTCCGCGAGGAATTTCCATTCCCTGATCAGCCTCTTCATCCAGACTATCGCCCTTGTCTTCGCTTTCCTGAAGCAAAGGCGCGGGGTAAACAATGCTATTCATATTGAGCAATGCGTATGACCAGCCTTTTATTAAACCAAGCGGATAGCTGGTAAAAATGCTTAATTTTTCTGGCTTAAAGCGCCCTCGATGCTTTGTACTATGAGACAGTTTGATATGGATGGTGTGGTTATCATGTAAATTAACCGTCGCGACATCCTGATTTTTCCAGCCGATAAATATTGCTGACTTTTTTTGTTGTTTAGGACAGGATACTTCTAATTCGAAAACAGCCTTTTCCCCAGCAAAACAGGGACTTGCCTGAACAGCCCTAAGCGTTAAACCAGAGAGGTTTCGATAGGTAAAAAAGATCGAAATGACAATGAGTGCTAGTAACCAAAAACTCAATGCGTAAATTAAGGTGCTCTGAAAATTCACGCCCATTAGAAATAATAACCCGATAGCTATTAGCAAGGCGCCACTGGTTCCGGTGAGAAAAACAAAAATACGTTTGAGGTCCAGTGTCATTTGGCGTGTTTCAGGAAAGCGTTTTTCCATCCACTGCGGCAACTTCTGATTACTTTCTTCTTCAGACTTTGGCTTAGCTTTTTTCTTAGATCCGAAGTTCTTAGAGCCAAAGCTCTTAGACACAGAATTCTTAGACTCAGAGCTCTTAGACCCAAGCTTAAATTTGGAGAGTTTGAAGTTGCCAAGAGAGCTATTCATTATTATTTATGTCAGTAGAAAATTGACAGATGCCAATTAAGCGACTGCTGCCACTCCACCACCGACACTATCTACCGAATGCAAGATATGACGCGCCAACTGATCACCCTGGGTTTCAGTTTTACCCACAATGCGATGTCCAACAACAGAGACAAATACCGCTTGCACATCCTCGGGCAACACATAATCTCGGCCTTGTAATAAAGCCCACGCTTGTGAAGACTTTACTAAAGCAATCGCGCCACGTGGTGACAAGCCCAGATGACATAATTCATCCTGACGTGTTTGCGCTATTAAACGCTGAACGTAATCCAGTAAGGTATCTGATACTTTGATTTCAGGAACGAGTTGCTGAATTTGTAATAAGCTCTCTTTGCTTAAAACCTGTTTTACTTGATCCAGCGAAGCTCTACCTTTCTTGCCCGTTAAAATTTCTCTCTCAATCGCAGGATCAGGATATCCCAATGAAATACGTAATAAAAAACGGTCCAGTTGAGATTCAGGCAATGGAAACGTACCCGATTGACTTTGCGGGTTTTGAGTAGCAATCACGAAAAAAGGCTTCGGCAAATCATGCGTTTCCCCATCAACACTCACCTGACCTTCTTCCATCGCCTCTAGCAAAGCACTTTGTGCTTTAGGTGTCGCTCTATTAAGCTCATCCGCCAAAAATATCGAACTAAAAATTGGGCCTCGATGAAAACTAAATGATGAGGTCTGCGCATTAAAAACCGACGCACCAATAAGGTCAGCAGGTAATAGATCACTAGTGAACTGGACACGGTTATAATCAAGCCCCAAGACTTTATATAGCGCATGTGCCAATGTGGTTTTGCCCATACCCGGCAAGTCCTCAACCAGCAAATGACCATTGGCTAAAATAGAAGTAAAAGCGAGCTGTACTTGCTGCTCTTTTCCCAAGATAACCTTATTTAATTTTGTAAGACTGGAACTGATTTCGTGATGTAGTTGTGTATTCAAAGCGCCCACTTTCCCCAACTTATTGTGATTATTTATAGAGTTTCTGACCAAGTGTACGTTGGATTATCAATAATCGCGAAAAAATACGATGAAGTGTAATGTTTGATTTCATGCGATATTCATAGTCACCCCCCTACTTTGGGGCGTTTTTTTAAAGTACGTTTATTCTGTTTAGAGTAGACAGAACTCAATTACATACTTGTTTCACTGTGACTGTCACTACACGCCAATAAAGTCTCGCTAGCGTTTCTGCTTAGTCCTTTTCTTCTGAAAACAAATCCCAGTACACTTATGTTCGCTTTTTGTTCGCTTTTTATTTATTTTCTGCTAAGCTTATTTTTACTATGACAAACGAAATAATAGAAATAAAGCGATTAAGCCCATCTGCCAAACCTGTATTGATTCCGCTCTATGGCAATAAAGTACGCGCCGGTTTTGCCTCGCCCGCCGATGATTTTATCGAGGAATACCTGGACCTCAATAAACTACTCATCAAACATCAGGAGGCAACATTTTTTGTGCGTGTTGTTGGGCGTTCGATGGTTAACGTCGGTATTTACCCGAATGATATTTTGATCGTTGATCGCTCTCTTGAAGCATCCAATAGGGATATTATCATCGCGGTGGTTGATGGCGAAACCACGGTGAAACGCCTCATTACCAACCACCCCAATGGCATTTTATTAAAAGCGGAAAGTAAGCATCATAAAGACATTCCCGTGCATGGAGAGCTGCATGTGTGGGGCGTGGTCACCGCGACTATTCATCAATATTAGTCCGTATAAATCATGTTTGCTATTGTCGACTGCAATAACTTTTATGCCTCCTGCGAGCGATTGTTCAGGCCAGAATTAGAAGGCCAACCGATTGTAGTGTTATCAAATAATGATGGCTGTGTAATTGCCCGAAGCAACGAGGCAAAGGCGCTGGGTATTCCCATGGGTGCACCCGAATTTAAATTTCGACAAGAAATGAAGCAGAAAGGTATTCATGTATTTTCCTCTAACTACCCACTTTACGGTGATTTATCCGCACGCGTTATGAGCGTATTGGAATACCTGTCACCCAATATCGAAATCTACTCAATCGATGAAGCCTTTGCCGATATGCGTGGTTTTAATCATTTCGATTTAAACACTCACGGTTTGGAGGTTAGAGAGAAAATACTCAAATGGATCGGAATGCCAGTATCGATTGGTTTTGGTAGCACCAAAACGCTGTCGAAGATTGCCAATCGCGTAGCAAAAAAAACGCCTAAAAGTGGGGGGGTGTTCGTTTTTGATAGCCAGCAACAAATAGACAATGTACTTAAAAAAATAGCCATTGGTGATGTCTGGGGCATAGGAC
The DNA here is from genome assembly GCF_004339015.1 of Cocleimonas flava. Taxonomy (GTDB): domain Bacteria; phylum Pseudomonadota; class Gammaproteobacteria; order Thiotrichales; family Thiotrichaceae; genus Cocleimonas; species Cocleimonas flava. The sequence goes on from NZ_SMFQ01000004.1 coordinate 992,961, forward strand.
GAAAATGGTCGATGAGTCTCCAGCATTGTGGTATTCATTCTGCGTACGATTTGGCACAAGCAGATAGCACCTGGATCCGGCGCAAATACAGTGTGGTTATGCAGCGCACGCAACGTGAACTAAACGGCGAAAATTGCATTTCTATCGAGGAACTACCGGAAAAGAAACAGCTACTCGTTTCTCGTAGCTTTAAAAACAAAATCACCAACTATCAACTGTTACGCTCGCTAATCTCCGGCTATGTCGCCAGAGCCTGTGAAAAGCTGAGAAAACAACACAGCGTGGCCAGCAGCATTCAGGTATTCATTCGCACCAGCCCGTTCAATGATAGCCCGAAATACAGCAATGCAGGAACTGTAAGCCTAAACCAATACTCTGCAGACACTGCCACGTTTATCAAGATGGCAACCTACATTCTGGAGAATATTTACAAAGACGGATACGAATATCAAAAAGGGGGCATCATGATTCTAGACATAATCCCCGACAGCAAACAGCAACTGTGTTTATTCCAACCCGAAAAATACGATAGCAACGCACGCCAGCGCATGAAACTCATGGATCATGTGAACAATAAATATGGCAGGCAAACCTTAAGGCTAGGATCTGAAAGCAAGAAGCGCTGGTATATGAATCAGAATCTATTATCCCCGAAGTACACGACAAGCTGGAATGATATTTTAAGGGTTAAGTAAGATTTAGGTGATGGTTAAATGAATAATTTAGGTGAGTACTAATAAAAGCATGCTATTAGAGAAATCATCGCAGTGATTCAAGGTGAATCACTGCGATCAGACACGCACGTTTAACCGTATTGGCTAGCGGTGAAATTCGCCTTCTCGTTCTGGCTGGTATTCTATTTCAATAATTTTTACTGATAGTACGCCACCACCAGGTTTTGGCCATTCTATTTCATCGCCTTCTGTAAGGCCCAATAAGGCACTACCAACAGGCGCGAGTATCGAAACGGTTGCTTCACCACTGCTATTGTTTGGGTAGACGAGCGTTAACGAAAACTCTTTATCTGATGATTTGTTTTTAAATTTTACTTTCGAATTCATGGTAACGATATTCGACGGCATTTCATTTGGCTCGACGATATCTGCACGGCTTATTTCCGCAAGCAGCTCCTCCTTACCCGGGAATTGATTATTTCCTAAGGAATCAATCATCTCTTCCAGCCTTTCAGCATCGAGTGATGAAATTGTAATTTTTGGTCTTTGATCCATCTTTCTAATTACCTATAAAATTAACTATGAAACGTTTTTATGTTTATTCTTTTGAGCCATTCTTCATGGTTCATATATTGCGTAATACCTCTATAGATTAGGGTATCTCATAAAAAATTTTAGTCCAGCAATTACTTCACAATAACATCTGAATTTACAGTTGAGACAAAAATAACAATGAGTAAAAATCTGGACAATGGTGATTATCAAAGCGCTTTGAATTACTTATAAATATGAAAAACTCATATCTATATGTAATTCAAAGAATGTTTTTAGAAGTTCGTAAAGCTGCAGAAAAACTGTATATTCATGCACTACACCCATAATTTCTTTACACCCTTTTTTCAGGAGAAAACATGTCAGAATCAGTAGAAGTAAAAGAAGGCTATTACGATAAATTAGGATCAATTCACTGTGGCGTTGTCAAAGGATTTAAAATCAACTGCGGACCAGAACAGTTAAAGGTTCTTGAAGATGGCGATGAGCACGTTTTTGATATGACAGGTGTTACCGTCAAAAGAAATGGCGATGAAGTCAGTTTTAGTCAGCAATAAACACTAAATTAGATACTTGAATACACCCCCCTACTTATAGGCACTTTTTTAAAAAAGTGCCTATAAGTAGGGGGGTGTAAAAATGAATTGATAAGTCAGGGGTTCGAATCCCTGAAGCTCCGCCATCCCGAATCCAGCAAAGACTGTCTTGGCAATCTCTCAGATATTAATAAAAAAGACCTGTTAGAACTGTAAAAGTAGCTAGGGAGTGGATATTAGTTTCTAGCGATATTGTTAATAATCACTAAGGGCGATGCTTAGTCCTATGCCCTTAAATTATATTACCTAAAATCGATGTGTCTTCCCTTATTAGGCAAGAATAGTTTATCTCAATGAATTTAAGCCTGATTTATTGGGCGACGTCTTAAGCCAAAAATAGCTAATAAGGTTGTGAGTAGAAAAAATCCCCAGAGTGAAAGTGTAGGAATAGACTTTGGCTCCTCTATTCTTAGAACAAGATATAGCGTTGATTCTTTTTGAATATTATAGTCAGCCAAGGTTCTTCCATCTTCTAATTGTTTTCCAGCAAAAACTAATTGTTGCAGATCTGGAGGGATACCTTCTTTGTCCTGGATTTTCGCCTTAACGTTATCAATTGTATCATTTGCTTCAACTTCTAATGCAATGGTTTTATCTGTGGGCGTTATAACAAAAATTTGCATTGCGTAACTGGGATTACTTATCAAGGTAAAAAATAAGATCACGCTCATCAATATTTGGTTTCTCATCATATCCTTTCCTTTCTTAGTTATGCTTTTGTTTATTAGCTGAGAGGTATTAATAAGAGTTGTAACAACCCTATTTGACGGTCTTCTTGACGGTTCTACATACCCCAGAAACAAAAAACCCACTGAAAATCAGTGGGTTTCTTTTGAAATATGGCGGAGAGGCAGGGATTCGAACCCTGGGACGGTTTAACCCGTCGCCGGTTTTCAAAACCGGTACTTTCGGCCACTCAGTCACCTCTCCATTGTTGTATTCCTTGAAGTTTCTAGTCGATAAACTTCAAAGAGCGCGTAGGATAATAAAAACTGCTCCATGATGCTAGTAAAATATTCTACTTTTTAACAATCAATTGGCTTGAATTTACGATTTCTGAAACTATAGTTAAATTGTAGGGAATAATTTATTCACAAACTACACACGAGAACTTCAAAAATAACGAAAGACCTATCAAGAGGATAATAAAGAATGATCGATATTCAATCTCAAAATTTTTCAGTAACAGAAGCAATGAAAACTCATACAGAAGAGAAGCTTCAGCCTATGATTCGTAACTATGGCGATAGAATTATCAATGTTCATGTTCATTTGTCTGACGAGAATGGTCCAAAAGGTGGTGAAGCACAACATTGCCTGATTCATGTAGAGTTACAGAAAATGCCGACGGTTGTTATCGAAGATAGTGAAGAAAATTTATATGCAGCGATTGATAATTGCTGTCATCGTGCAGAACGCGCGGTAAGAAAAGCGATGGAGAAAAAACAAACCCTTTCGCGTAAACCTGCTGAAATCTAAAAATACTTAGAAAAAGAAGCAATTTGATTAGAGAATTTAAATCTTAAAAATGCTACCAAAAATAAAACAATTTTTTGAAAATCATTTCATTGCAGAATCAGGCTCGTCCGAGCTTGATTCTGAGCATCGCTTACAACTAGCATTAGCTTCGCTGATGATAGAAGTCGCTGAAGCCGATTATGAAAATGCACCTGAAGAAAGAGCGATGTTGCTCAAACTGGTGGAAGAATCTTTTGGTCTCGATAAAGACGAAGCCCAGGAACTGCTTGATCTTGCGAGACAAGAACATGCAGAATCTACAGACAACTTTCAATTTACCAGTTTGATCAATCAACATTACTCTGCAACACAGCGCATTGAATTGATTGAAAAGCTTTGGAAAGTGGCATTTTCAGATAATGTATTAGATAAACATGAGGATCATGTTATTCGTCGTATTGCTGATTTAATTCATGTCTCACACAGTGATTTTATCGCATCGAAATTACGCGTTCAGGAAAAAGCTGGTCTCAACTCATAAAACCTGCAAATCTAGCTGGCGTACAAAGCAGTATTGAAAATCTTAAGCCATAAAGCGAAAGCCATTAATTAAGTTTATTTTTATCTGCTTTATTTGATGAATTTTTAAGCTCTCAGCAGCTACAACCTACCTAAACGGTCGACCATATCAATATAATTTATCTTATTAACCCCAAAAAAAACACCTCAGTATAGAAATTCTCTGTAATTATGATATTCTGGTCATGCAGTTTTTGATGGTAAGTATTTAGTATTTACCCTGAAGCAGTTTAACGGCTTCCTCGCAGATAAGTGATGTGTCCGTTTTTTTGCTGATTTTATTCAGCATTTTTCTGCATAAAGTCTGCGTTATTTTTTATATTTTAGAGGTTCTTAGGAATGGCTACAGGTACAGTTAAGTGGTTCAACAGTAGTAAAGGTTTTGGTTTTATCGCTCCAGATGACGGAAGTGATGATGTTTTTGTTCACTACAACTCTATCCAAATGGATGGTTACAAGTCTTTAGAAGAAGGACAAAAAGTGAACTTTGAAACAGAAGATGGAGCCAAAGGCCCTGCCGCTGTTAATGTAACTGCTGCTTAGAGGCATTATTACAGCATTCATAAAAAAAGCCTCGCAATGCGAGGCTTTTTTGTAATTTTGAAGCATAAATACAATTAAAATTTAGTTACTCGGGTTATTTATTTTCCCAGGTATCTCGTAATCCTATTGTTTTATTGAAGATTAGTTTTTCGTTTTCTTCATGCGCGTCTATCACTGAATCAGAATCCAGGAAAAAATACCCTTCTCTTTCAAATTGATAGGGCACGTCTGCTTTTGGGTCCATCAAGCTTATTTCACCCTTACAACCTGTAAGCACTTCCAGGCTACTCGGATTGAGGCCTTCCATAAAGTCTTTGCCGCCAGCATCTGGCGCTATGTCATTAAACAATCGGTCGTAGATACGCACTTCGCAATCAACATTCTGCAATGCTGACACCCAGTGAATAACACCTTTGGGTTTAATGCCATCTTCCGGGTTATTACCCAACGTGTTTTCGATGATTCTGGCTCTTACCTCAATGATCTCCCCATTAGCGTCTTTAACTGTTTCATCAGCTTCTATGACGTATGCATTACGTAAACGTACGCGCTTACCAATCACTAGACGCTTATACTTCTTATTGCCCTCTTCCTGAAAATCCGCCTTATCGATATAAATTTCACGATCAAAAATCAACGTACGCGTTCCCATCTCTTCATTTTGTGGATGTAGAGGTGCAGTAAGGTATTCCGTCATATCTTCTGGAACATTCCATAGCGTCACTTTTAATGGATTCATCACACACATCGCACGCGGTGCCACGTTATTTAAATCTTCACGTACAGAAAACTCTAGCTGACTCACATCAACCACACCATCGACTTTAGTCACCCCGGTACTTTCAACGAAGTCTCGTATAGATTTTGCGGTGAAGCCGCGACGACGCATGCCAGAGATCGTTGGCATTCTCGGGTCATCCCAACCTTTAACTATATTCTCATCAACCAACTGCTTTAATTTACGCTTACTGGTTACCGAGTAATTCACATTCAGGCGAGAAAACTCATATTGATGAGGCTCTGACGGAACCGGTAAATTTTCAATAAACCATTCATATAAAGGACGATGCTCGACAAATTCCAAAGTACATACGGAATGCGTCACTCCTTCGATTGCATCACCCTGCCCATGTGCGTAATCATAAGATGGATAAATGTGCCACTTGTCACCCGTCTGGTGATGTTCCATATTCTTTATACGATAAATAACAGGGTCGCGCATTTGCATATTCGGATGCGCCATATCGATCTTAACCCGCAGAGAACGCTTTCCATCTTCAAATTCGCCATCGCGCATGCGCTCAAACAAATCGAGGTTTTCTTCAACACTGCGATCTCTGTAAGGACTATTTTTTCCAGCCTCTTTTAAGTTGCCACGGTACTCGCGCATCTCTTCCTGATTAAGATCGCACACATACGCTTTACCTTCTTTGATTAAGGTAACTGCCCAGTCATAAAGCTGGTCAAAATAGTCAGAAGTAAAATGCACATCGCCATTCCATTTGTATCCCAACCACTCGACATCTTGCTTGATCGAATCAACGTATTCGATTTCTTCTTTTTCAGGGTTGGTATCGTCAAAACGGAGATTGCATTGGCCGTTGTATTTTTCAGCAAGACCAAAATTCAAAACAATCGACTTCGCATGACCTATGTGTAAATAACCGTTAGGCTCAGGTGGAAAGCGGGTTTGAACGCTTGTAACTTTTCCAGAGGCGAGATCTTCTTCAATAATTTTTTCGATGAAATTAAGTGGTTTTTCGTTTTCAGTCATTGCTAAAAGTGCCTTGTTAATTTAACGCTTATTTAATAAGAATTAGAACGTTAGGACAAGCAGTTGTCCAGATGATTTATGTTTATTTTAGTCACCCCCCTACTTTGAGGGCATTTTTTTAAATAATCATTGATAGATCATATTGCTTTCTTTTGATTAGAAAATTCAGAACCCCCTTGTTCTATCAATCTAGACTCCAATTGTTCCAGCCGCTTTAAAATCGCCCGGGTATCCTCATGGATATGTTTAATGTCAGAAACATCACCCTCGTCATTTTCTAAATTATAGGCATCGTGTTCTGCCTGCATGCGCTCGATAACGATACCAATCATCATGTTTAAAAACACGAAGGCATTAAGGAAAATAAATGACAGATAAAACATCCAGGACAGCGGGTAAACTTCCATCGTTTCATACATGACATCCGTCCAGTCTTCAAAGGTAACGACACGGAATAATGTGAGCATGGAAACCGCGATATCACCCCACAGCACTTTATTGATATCTTCAAACAGGAAGCTACCGACTGCCGCATAGATGTAAAACATAATGAACATTAATAGCAGTACGTAACCCATCGGCGGCAATGCTTTGAGTAACGCAGAGATTAATATACGCAATTCCGGGATAATTGAAATAAGTCGAAGCACACGGAAAATTCTTACCAGACGGGCCAGCAACACCATTTCCGAATCTTCGATAGGGACCAAACTAATCCCGACAATCAGCGTGTCGAAAACATTCCAGCCTTTCTTAAAGAAAGCCAGCGAATGCCCTTCGGCGATAAAACGGACCACAATTTCGAATAAAAACAACAGGGTAATTGCCGTATCCAGATACCCCAGAAAACTTATGTATTTTGGATCAATATCATACGTTTTCGCCCCAATCATTAATGCCGAAACGACAATGACAGCGATAATAAAAAACTGGAATATTTTATTATTATTAAACTCGTTGATGATTTGGACGATAGATTTGGCTTTCATTTCCTGACTCAAAATTTATATTAGTGCGATAGTTTTTCGCGGTGTATCACGATATTACAAAAGGTAGTTTCGATAAAAAAAGAACAAGAAAAGTTCCCATCAAGCATGTGCTTTACAGTAATTTACAATTAGAAAGAGTCTCGCTAAAGTGCTTGATACCGAGTGATCATAACCCAGATAACGAGGCTTCTATTCATGAGAATAAAAACCTCGTATAAGTAGGGGGGTGTACATGCTTAAAAACGTAACCCTGCATTATCTAAAATCATTCAAAAGACATCTAGAATGATCTGTTAAACCCTGAGTTATTGTGCGCTATGTGCTCTGCTGCTCTGTGTCAGGCTAGGCCTTAAGTTCTGTTAAACCACCCATATATGGAATTAAGGCTTCAGGTACTTTGATACTTCCATCCGCTTGCTGATAATTTTCAACAATCGCCACCAACGTTCTACCCACCGCAAGACCAGAACCGTTTAATGTATGAAGCAACTCAGTCTTATTGGTTTCAGGATTACGAAAACGCGCTTGCATTCTACGCGCCTGAAAGTCTTTCATGTTCGAACAAGAAGATATTTCACGGTAGGTTTCCTGAGCTGGCACCCATACTTCAATATCATAGGTTTTATTTGATGAGAAACCGGTATCACCCGTACACAATACGATGGTGCGATATGGAAGCTTTAATTTCTCTAGAATAACCTCGGCATGTCTAGTGAGTCTTTCTAGTGCATCGTCCGAATCTTCAGGTTTTACAAAGTGTAACAATTCAACTTTCTCGAACTGATGCTGGCGAATCAAGCCACGCGTATCACGACCATAGGACCCCGCTTCTGAACGGAAACAAGGTGTGTGTGCCGTGTATTGCATTGGCAATTTATCAGCATCGACAATTTCATCTCTGACTAGATTGGTCACTGGCACTTCTGCTGTTGGAATAAGGTAAAAATCCTTATCGCCAAACTCGCCCTCTAACTTGAATAAATCTTCAGCGAATTTAGGTAATTGCCCAGTACCGTAAAGACTGTCTGAATTAACAATATACGGCACATAGACTTCTTCATAACCGTGCTCGGTGGTATGCGTGTCCAACATAAACTGAATGAGTGCACGATGCATACGCGCCATCGCTGAACGCATCACAACGAACCGTGAACCGGTTAGCTTGGTTGCTGATTCAAAATCCATCCAGCCATTTGTCGCCCCAAGATCAACATGGTCTTTAACTTCAAAATCAAATGAAGCAGGCTCGCCCCAGCGTCTGATTTCTACGTTATCTTCTTCGCTTTTACCGTCAGGCACAGACTCATTAAGAATGTTCGGAATCCCACTTACAATCTCATCAATTCGAGCTTGTAAATCAGAGAGTTGTTGCTCCCCTGCTTTTAGCTTTTCACCCAAGTCAGCAACTTCATCGAGCAATGGCTGAATATCTTCACCATTCGCTTTGGCTTTACCAATCATTTTTGAGCTTGTATTGCGCTCGTTCTGTAAATCCTGCGTGGTCATTTGTAATGTTTTACGCTGATCTTCCAGAGACTGGAATGCCGCTACATCTAATTCAAAACCACGACGTGACAATTGTTTTGCAACTGCATCGATATCGCTTCTTAATAATTTTATATCTAACATCTAATTTTCCCAAAAGACTCAACGAGTCATTTAACTGATTGTTTTTCCGATTATAAATCCTAGCCATACCGCTAGTACACTTAACATCACACTGATAAACATATTCAACAAAGCCCGCGCATGCAGCCCTTCCTCGAATAAATTCATGGTTTCCATAGAGAATGTCGAGAATGTGGTAAAAGCACCAAGAAACCCAACAAAAATAGCCAACCGCAACAATGGATCCAGCTCCATTCTTTCAACCAGAACAATCGCCAAAAAACCCATCAAAAATGAGCCTATAACATTGACCGTAAGCGTTCCATAAGGAAAGTTTCCGCCGAGCTTTTCAGTCACAACTGACGACAGCACATATCGCGCTAAAGCACCTACGGAACCACCAGCCATTATTGCCAATGCTTGCGAACCAGAAAGAGTGAATGAAAGTGACAAATATATCTCCAAAGACCTAGCATAAGAACTGGGCAATAGTGTATATGAAAGGTTAGAATGGTGGAATGTCTCTAGATACAAATACACGTAATAATTTACTTTTTCAACTAGGCGAAATTCTACCAGAAGAATATCTACTCACCAGTGAAGAAGCGATCAAACCTTATGAATGCGACGGTTTATCAGCCTATCAAAAGCTTCCCGTTGCCGTTGTTTTGCCCGAAACGATTGAGCAAGTACAACGTATTACAAAAATATGCTCTCAATTGAAAGTACCGATTGTTGCTCGCGGTGCTGGCACTGGCTTATCAGGCGGTGCATTACCGCACGAAGGCGGGATCATTTTAGGGTTATCCCGATTTAATAAAATTGAGAAGATAGATACTGACAATCTAACCGCAACGGTTCAACCCGGCGTTAGAAACCTAGCCATTACCGAAGCAGCAAGACCTTTCGGCTTATATTATGCACCCGATCCCTCCTCTCAAATTGCCTGCTCTATTGGCGGCAATGTGGCAGAAAATGCTGGCGGAGTGCATTGCTTAAAATATGGCCTAACCGTTCATAATGTTCAGCAAGTAACCATTGTGACCGTCGATGGCGAATTAGTTACTTTAGGCTCCCAGACATTAGACACGCCTGGCTATGATCTTTTAGCATTGATTACTGGATCTGAAGGCATGCTCGGCATTATCGTTGAGATTGTGGTGAAACTATTACCTAAACCTCATGCCGTTAAAGTCTTGATGGCGTCATTCAAAAAAGTTGAAGATGCAGGCAATGCCGTTGCTAACATTATCGCTGAGGGCGTCATTCCCGCTGGTTTAGAAATGATGGACAAACCTGCCATTCATGCGGCAGAAGCCTTCGCTAAAGCCAACTACCCGCTTGATGCAGAAGCTATTTTACTGTGTGAATTAGATGGAAGCGAACAGCAACTGGCAGAGCAAATCGAGACCGTTTCAGAAACACTGCGCAACGCAAATGCAGACGATATCGTAATTGCTGACTCTGCAGATGAGCAAGCACGACTTTGGGCAGGAAGGAAATCTGCATTTCCCGCTGTTGGAAGAATTTCACCTGATTACTATTGCATGGATGGCACCATTCCCCGAAAACAGATTGCTTACGTACTCAAAAGAATTAGCGAATTATCTGAAGAATGTGGTTTACGTGTAGCCAATGTTTTCCATGCAGGAGACGGCAATCTTCACCCATTAATTTTGTACGATGCAAACAAAGAAGGCGAGCTTGAGAAAACTGAAAAATTCGGCGCCGATATCTTGACGCTTTGCGTAGAAGTGGGCGGTACTATTACCGGCGAACACGGCGTAGGCCATGAGAAAATTGACCAGATGTGCGTACAGTTTTCACCCGAAGAACTCACTCAGTTTTTTGCCGTTAAGAATGCTTTTGATCCGGATGCATTACTCAACCCCGGAAAAGCGGTGCCCACATTACACCGCTGCGCTGAACTCGGCGGAATGCATGTACATAACGGCCAATTGCCACATCCTGAAATCCCTCGTTTTTAGCGTTTTAAACACATAAAAACGAGTAATTATTTTAAAATGACACCCCCCTACTTTTAGCCACTTTTTTAGTAACGCAAACAACTACGAAAAGGCTTTGGGTAATTTATCCTTTGTGACACACATGACAATACAAGATAACGATATTAGTTCTGACCTGCAACAACGCGTACTAGAGTCGATAGCAAACAAACAACCACTCTATATTCACGGCGGAAATAGCAAGGCGTTCTACGGCAATACGGTTGATGCCACACCATTAGATATTAGCCCGCATACCGGCATAATCAGCTATGAACCAACAGAACTCTGCGTAACATTGAGGGCAGGTACTTTATTATCTGATCTAGAAGCATTACTCAATAACACCAATCAAATTCTACCTTTTGAGCCACCTCAGTACACAACAGAAACAACCATTGGTGGCGCTATTGCTGCTGGAATTTCCGGCCCCAGACGCGCTTATACCGGATCAGTTAGGGACGCCATTCTCGGTGTAAAGATCATAAATGGTAACGGCGAGATTGTTAGCTTTGGCGGACAAGTGATGAAAAATGTAGCTGGCTACGACTTGTCTCGCATGATGGTTCGTTCGCAAGGAACACTGGGTGTAATTCTTGAAGTTTCATTGAGGCTATTACCCAAACCACCAAAAGAAATTACACTCACGTTCGAATCTGATCAGAAATCAGCACTACAGTTTTTTCAAGAATCCAGATTGCAGCAATTACCGATCACAGCTAGCGCCTGGTTTAATGATCAAGTCTATTTGCGCCTATCAGAAAGTGAAACCGTACTTGAGCAGTCCAAAAAGAAATTAGGCTTTGATTTATTAAGCGATTACGATGATTTCTGGACAGATATTCGTGATCATCAACATCACTTTTTCGGACGCACTGATAAGCCGCTATGGCGTTTATCCTTACCGCCTGCGACAAAACAAATATCAAGTGTCGATGACAATCAGCTCATAGAATGGGGTGGCGCTCAGCGCTGGATTAATAGCAATGCTCCAGCCAACATCATTCAGAATATTGCGACTTCAAACAATGGTTATGCATATATGTTTAAAGGGGACTTGCCTGAAACACCTTGCTTCCCTTTGCTAGATCAACCACTCATGCTATTACACAAACAACTCAAACGTAATATGGATCCAAACGGCATTTTTAGTCCTGGACGAATCTACTCTGGTTTATAACACCTAGGGCTTAATACTATGAAAACTGATATCACACCTTCTTTATTGAATACTACAAAAGGCAAGCAGGCTGATGCAATTCTGAGAACCTGTGTACATTGCGGTTTTTGTAATGCGACCTGCCCTACCTATCAGCTACTAGGTGATGAGAATGACGGCCCACGAGGCCGTATCTATCTAATCAAACAACTACTAGAAGGCAAAGAGGTCACCCAATCAACTCAGCTTCATCTAGATCGCTGTTTAACCTGCCGCAATTGTGAGACTACTTGCCCATCAGGCGTAAAATACGCTCAACTGCTCGATATAGGTCGTAGTTTAATAGAAGAAAAAGTTCCAAGAAGCTTCAAAGAGAGAGTCACTCGCAAACTCATTCTGAATATACTTCCTTATGAGAAACGCTTTACCCCTTTATTGAAAGCCGGTCAGTTTTTCAAGCCATTTACCCCTAAAGTATTGCGCAAAAAAATCCCAAGAAAGACCACAAAAGGATTACTTCCTGGCAATTCTCATAACCGTAAAATGCTAATTCTTGATGGCTGTGTGCAACCCGCACTATCACCAGATATAAATACGGCTACCGCACGCGTCTTAGACAAGCTTGGAATATCATTACTCACAATCAAAAAAGCGGGATGCTGTGGAGCTGTTAGCCAGCATTTAGGTGAGGAAGAAAAAGCATTGGTGTTTATGAGAAATAATATTGATGCCTGGTGGCCCGAAATTGAAAGCGGCGCCGAAGCTATTGTCATGACAGCAAGTGGCTGTGGCGCAACGGTAAAAGAATACGCACACCACTTACAACACGATTCAGAATATGCCAGCAAAGCTCAGCGTATTTCAGAGCTTTGCAAAGATATCTCCGAGATTGTAATTAATGAAGATTACAAACAATTAAATGCACCAGAGAAAACCAAAATTAGTTGGCACCCTCCATGCACTTTACAGCACGGACAAAAAATCACAGGAGTGGTGGAAAAAATTCTTGGTGATTGTGGATATAATTTATTACCCGTTGAAAATTCACACTTATGTTGCGGTTCTGCCGGCACCTATTCCATTTTACAGCCTGAGATCTCAAGTAGACTTCAGCAAAATAAAATAGAAAGTCTACAGAAACATACGCCAGAGATGATCGTAACTGGAAACATAGGCTGCCAGACTCACTTACAAGCAGCTAGCAACGTTCCTGTTATTCACTGGATTCATTTATTGGACAATTAAAAGAAATGACTCGCGCATTTTCATTGATACGCACTAGTTAGAAAAACTAAAGAGTATTCAATAGTTTTTGCGCTCTGTCTCTTTGAGGAGAATTACCTTCATTGATCAACTTATGCAAAATATCTTTAGCAGAATCAATATCCCCTGCATCAATATAAGCTACAGCCATATCAATCTTTACGCTATCTTTTAAAGGCTCTTGTTCCATATCAACATTAAGAAAATCTTTCTCTTCCAGATAAGCCTTTTCAATTTCCGGCTGAATATTCACTTCATCTGCAATCAATCTATTTTGTTTACTCTTAACCCAGAACATCCACCCAAATAGAAGTAATAGGAAAGCGATAATAGGCAAATAGTATTTCTCTAACATCGACATAATCGACTTCATACCAGCCTCTTTAGAGACTTCAGTGTTTGCGCTAACGCTTGTGGATTTATCTTTTACTTCTAGTTGATTTTGAGCATTTGATATTTGAGATTTCTCAGCATTAATACTTTGAAAAGTATCAATTTTTTCCTTTGCTTGCTCATCTAGTTTTTTTTTAGATTCCTCAAATTTCTGAGCTTGAGATGTTGCAGTAGCATCTGTATCAGCAGCTTGCGGTTTACTTAAGGTCTTTTGTAATGCTTCTTCAACTTTACGTAATTGCGCATCGCTCTCATTCTTGTCGGCGATAAGTTGATCTAATCGTTTACGAAGATCATCGCTTTCTTTCTCTAATTGATCAATTTTAATGGTCTGTAATTCTTGCTTATTTTGAATAACATCTGCCTTCTTGCTTTTGTTAACAAGATAACCGTTGGCGATCGGCGAACCAAAATCTCCCGTCTGCCCTCTTCTGAAATAACGCGCATGTTCGCTTAGCAAAGCTTTTGCTTCTTCGTCAGACAGCGTTTCAATATCAGACTCATTGGGCAATATAAGCTGTTTTCCACGGAGCAAGAAGTTGATATTACCACCTCGAAATGCCTCTTGATTCCTGGCTAACAATCCTATTAATAATTGAGACCTTGTTAAATCACTTTGCGAATAATACCTTTCGATAATTTTATTTAGATTATCTGTAGACTTAACTTTGTAGCGAGTTTCTGCAAATGAAACAGACATCAGCGCTAATGACAAAAATGAACACAATGTCAGATATATAATTTTATTTTTAGAAATCATTTTAGTTTTATTTTTTTACTTGTAAGAAGCTTATTGTACTTAGTTATTTTACATTCTTAAATACTAATAATTACCCAAAATATGACATATAAAATAGATATTGTAATTTTAAGATAAATTAAGAGTATTTCAGGCACAAAAAAGGACGCCCAAAGGCGTCCTTCTTATTGTGCATAGTTATGAGACTAGATTAGAACTCTAGACGCATACCAACACCGTACTTAAGTACGTCATCTGTAGAATCATCACCGTCGTCAGCATTTTGTACTGCTGCGAACCACTGGTAATTTTTGCTAAGCTTGTGAGCATATTCAGCAGAAACGATTAATGGCTCGTTATCTTCGTCAGTAGTCTGGATACTTACGTTAACGCTTTTTCCGCCACCAAGACCAAATCCTGCAAGAGTAGCAACAGAAAGAACATCATCACCATTCTCTGGATCAGTGTTTAACAAAGAAACACCAAGGTTAGCCATACCGAATTTACCACCAGCATGAATACCAATCTGTGAACCTTGATCAGTTACGTCGCGGTAAGCAAAACCTAGGTTAACTGGACCAGCTTTAGTACCAGCACCGATTTGTACTTCATCGATTGCATCAGTATCGCCGTTTGCGTCAGCTCCGCCGTAATCAGCGTCGTCGTCGTCCATTACTACCATAAGGTGCATACCAGTAGTACCAAACTTGTTCTTGTAGTTGATAGAATCGCCTTTACGGTATCCGCCACCAGCTAAATCCCATACGTTGTTGCCAGAAGTTCCACCAAGAAGTTGGAATGGGTCAACAGGGCTCATTACGTAGCTGTACAATGGAGACCAACGAGTACCGATAGAAACTTCACCGAAACCGCCTTTAACACCAACATAAGCTAAACGGTTTGTATCTTCGCCGTTAGAAAGTGCACCTTCATCAAGGTTTACACCGAATTCGTACTTACCAAATGCAGTTAAACCATCAGAGATTTCCTGGTTTACTTTGATACCGAAACGTGAAGAGCGATTTTCTAAACCACAATCTGTGTTAGAACCGTCATCAGTACATACAAGACCTGCACGCATACGACCGTATAGTGTAGTATCAGCTATAGTTGTAGCAGTTGTAGCAGCAACAATCGCGCCAGCAATTGCTGTTTTAATCATAATATTCTTTTTCATCGAATTAACCCCGAAAATTAATAAAAACCCGCAAAAATCAATTAAGACCTTCGCTAGGACATGGTTACTTTAGCCTAATTTAGATTTTTTGCAACAAATTTTGTTAAAAAAAAACAACAGTCACACAAAAGTGTATCAATTTTACAACAAAATATTTAATGGTAAGAAATAGACAAACTATCAATCAGGCTAGATTACAGCTTATAATATTGCCGCAATTCACTCAACTGATTAAAACAATAGAGTTATTAGGGTTTTACTAAAATGACACAAGATACGGGCAAAATCACTTGGATCGCCAGCTTTCCTAGAAGCGGCAACACCTGGGTAAGAGCGCTAATAACAGCGTACTCAAACAATGGTGAAGTAACGATTAACAACATCATGCAAACCGGTGATAAAAATCCAGAGTACTATGATGGCATTATAAAAAAACCTATCGAAGAATGGTCAACATCTGACCAGGCCTTGATCAAACCTGCGGCAATGATGCGAATGCTAGAAGACGCCGGTGGCAATTTAATGCTAAAAACACACGACTGTAATATTGACCTGTCAGGTGTTGCACAAATTCCACACGATATTACCAGAGCAGCTATTTATATCGTAAGAGACCCTAGAGATGTTGCTTTGTCATTTAAAAATCATTACAACACGTCCACTAATAAAGAAGCAGTCGATAAACTCTTAGATAATAAGTTTGTTACTCGCTTCCCTAATAAAGGTCTTTTTGTTCCCCAGCTTTCCTGGAATATCCATGTGGCTTCCTGGATGCGAAACCTACCCTACCCAGTTTATGCGCTTCGATACGAAGATCTTCTATCTAATACTTTTGAAGTTTTAAGTGAAATAATACAATTCCTCAATCTGGACTATGATAAAGACCTTGTGCATAAGAGCATTGAAGCGTGTGCTTTTGACAAACTAAAACAACAGGAAAAAAAATCAGGGTTTCGCGAGACTGTTGGTCAAGAATTCTTCCACAAAGGTGAAGCAAACCGCTGGAAAACTGAATTAGAACCTCAATTACAAAATCGCATAGTTAAAGCCTGCGAAAAAGAAATGAAAATGGTGGGCTACCTTTAATAGACTTAGAGCGTATCAAAACTAAAAAAAGCCCTATAAGGTGGGGGGTGCATGTTGTTCATACTGATAAGAAGGCTCTTTTCTCAATAGAGACTCAAGCATCTTCAACGCTTTACCCGGACTTAAAAACCGATCATCCGGGCACTTAGCCATCATTTTATTTAACACTGGCTGAAGATGAGCAATGGATTCATCCAAAATCGGTATGGGTGCCATAACATGTTGCATCATAAGTTCTGTCGGGCTATTTCCCGCAAAGGGCTTCTCCCCCATCAGTAACTCATAGAAGATCACACCCAAGCTATAGATATCGGACGCTTTTGTGCAATCTTCCCCTGCAACTAATTCAGGGCTTACATAATGTGGCGAACAATGCAGTTCATCTTCTTTCAAAAAACCCGCATCGAGCAATATCCTTTTAGATACACCGTAATCGGTGAGTGCTAGCACACCGTCACTTCTGAGCATTACATTATCTATCTTTAAATCGCGATGAATTAAATTAGCATTATGTACACAATCGAGGGCAGACGTGATTTCTCTAAACCATTCCAAGGCATGTAATAAAGGAAGAGATCTCTCACAATTATTAAGAGCCTGTCTCAATGTACCAAATTCGAGATACTCCATCACCAGATAGAAGGCATGATTGCAGATACCGCCATCATAGAAGTGCACTAAACCCTCAGAGCGGATAGCGCATTGCCTTTCGACACGCTCTAAAAACTTTTGAATCATCTCATCGGATAATTCATTCGGTTTAAATTTAAAGCGTTTAATCGCGGCAGACTCACCTTTTTTATTGACGCCCCGATAGATAATACAATCCTGACTGTTATGTAGAACCTCTACTAACACCCAGTGTTTCAGATTAAGAGGGAAAAGCGCTAAACACCTTCGCAGTTGTAGATAAACATCTATTTTCGACGATAGATCTGAAATATTTTTCCAATACAAACATTTATTCGGCTGCAAAGATCGTTTTTTACATTCTTTTTTATTATCAAAAAAAACCAGATCAAAAGGCTTGAGCTTTTGTAGCAGCTCTTCCCTGCTCAGAAGTTGCAAACAAGCATAATCATATTGAGCTAACGTCAAATGTGGTATTTTCGACTCAAGCATTACCTTGATATCCTCAGGGACACCTGTATTTTGAATCAACAATACTGATAAACTCATTCTTATTCTGTTTCCTCCTAGAGCATAGTCTAGGACATAAGCGCTTGATTGACTGAAATATTCTTCCGCCATGATTAACATAAAGCAGTTTTCTTTTATCATTTCAGCGTATAAATTCCTTAATGCATAAGAAATAGCGGGTACTGTTTGACATTTAATTTGCTTTCCATAATAATGCCGCGTTCCGTGGGTCTATGACCCCTCCTTGCTATGAAATTTGCTGTAATTTACACAGTAAAAAACACAAAAATCATAGCCAACTTGTCCATAAGGAGATAACTATGAGACATTATGAAATCGTTTTTCTGCTACACCCAGATCAAAGCGACCAACTTCCAGGCATGCTAGAGCGTTACCGCAAGCTTATCGAAGACAATAAAGGCACAATCCACCGTCTAGAAGACTGGGGTCGTCGTCCTTTAGCTTACCCAATCGTTAAATTACACAAAGCACACTATGTGCTTATGAACATCGAGTGTGATTCAGCTACATTAAGTGAGCTTGAAGATCAATTCCGTTTCAATGATGCAGTACTTCGCAATATGGTTATCCGTCGCGATGAAGCTGACACTGACCCTTCAATTCTCAGCAAAGAGAATGAAAAGAAGCCAGAAAGAAAATCATTTAATTAATAGGAGTTAATCATGTCAGCACAACGTTTTCGTCGTCAAAAATTTTGTCGTTTTACCAAAGAAGGTGTTAAAGAGATAGATTATAAAGATCTTGATACCTTAAAAGCGTTCATTACTGAAACAGGTAAAATTGTACCTAGCCGTGTTACAGGCACTAAAGCTAGATACCAGCGCCAATTAGCAACTGCTATTAAACGCGCTCGTTTTCTTGCGTTGATTCCTTACACGGATCAACACAAATAATATTAAGAATAGATAGGAAGAACTAAATGATGGCCGGCTTTATAATGGCAGGCCGGATACAAGCAGCGATATTTGTTGTTTTATCCACCCTGATTTCATTACTATTTCCACCCCTTATCGTTTTCAATAATGCAGCTATTGCATTAATAACGTTACGTAAGGGTTGGCAACAAGGGATCATTTACACTCTACTTGCTAGTGTCACTCTTTTAATCATTAGTGTCGCTTTAGATCAACAAGCAAGTAGAGGCTTCTTAGCAGGTTTAGCCAACTGGTTGCCTATGGTGGTTATAGCAAGCGCGCTTGCCATAACAAAATCATGGAGTAAAACCTTACAGCTAGTTCTGCTAACAGCAACAGCAGGTGTTTTATTGTTTCATTTCATGCAACCAGATGCAGCAGCATACTGGAAGCCTGTATTAGAACAGTTCAAACCCTTGCTTAAACAAGGCTATCAACTTAGCGATGCCAAAATTGATGAGAGTATCAATGATGTCGCAAAGTGGATGACAGGAACATTTGCCGCTGCCCTAGCATTGATATCAATACTATCATTGATCATCGCGAGGAATTGGCAAGCAGTATTGTATAACCCGGGTGGTTTTGGTGAAGAGTTTCGCCAGATTAATTTGGGCAAACAAGCCGCTATTGCAGTACTAGTAGGTATAGCAATAGCAGTACTCACCATGAATCAGCTAGTTGTTGAACTCATTATGGTGGGGATTGCAGTTTTTATGTTTCAGGGCTTAGCTCTGGCACATGCCTTGGTAAAAAAACATAACTTGAATAAAGCCTGGTTAATTGGCCTCTATTTAATGATGTTTTTATTGCTGATACAAATGATTGTACTGCTTGCAACTTTCGGAATTATTGACACATTTGTTGATTTTCGTCGTAAGAAACCAGGCAATACTACTTAAAGAATACGTTAATTAAATAGATAACCGGCCCAAGGGTCGAAAAGGTGATAACCATGCAAGTTATATTAATGGAAAGAATTGAGAACTTAGGAGCGATCGGCGATATCGTTTCAGTTAAATCTGGATACGCACGTAACTTCCTAGTTCCTCAGAAAAAAGCAAAAACTGCAACGAAAACTAACATTGCAGAATTTGAAACTATTCGCGCTGAACTAGAAAAAGCAGCAGCAGAAACGACTAAAGCAGCCGAAGATCGTCTTGTGGCTATCAACGGTGTTGGTGAGCTTAATATCGAAGTAAGAGCTGGTCAGGAAGGCAAGTTATTTGGTTCGGTTTCTAACCACGAAATCTCTGAAGCAATTATTGCTAAAGGCGTACATATCGAACGTCGCGAAGTTCGTATGCCAGAAGGTCCTATTCGCGCTATTGGCGAGTACGATGTACTTATTCACTTACACACTGATGTAGAGACTACTGTTAAAGTAATCGTTACTCCAGATGCTGATAGTGATATGGAAGTTGTAGAGAAGCAGCCTATTGGCACATTTGTTGACGAAGACGACAGATAAGCTAAAAAAGCATTAAGCTTGAAAAGCCTGCGATGATTAATTTCATCGCGGGCTTTTTTTTATCTGCCATTTATACCTTAAAGGCTTATATTTATTAGCGTTGAAGATCATTACAACTTTGATTTATATCGCTTTATTATGCATAAAATCATGCACAAACAGCAAAATGGGTCTAATATCTCTATTTAACCCACCCCCCTACTTATAAGGGGTTTTTTAATATGTGAATTTTTAATTAGCATATCAATTCCCAGCTAAAGTAATTGATAGAATGTTAATACCAACACTACTTTTAATTAGGAGACAATATGTCAGTTAATTATCCTTCTCTTCATGAAATGGGCATCCAAAACCCAGAAGACATATCAAGATACTCATTACAGAATGTTAATGACGTAGACATTTTACGCGTTGTCTATAAACGTCAGAAAGGCTCTTTATTGCCGCATAGCAAGAAATTCAGATTTGCTCGATCTAAGCGCATGGTTGTAGCAGACAGTGGAACTAACAGCACTGAAATTCTTAGTGAAATTTCTCCGTTCTTGAATAAAGTTATCGATGAACTACATCAGGTGGTAGAACTGAAACATACTCATCAAGAGCATAAAGCGATCATCCTTGATGAAATCAACAGACTCGAAGAGGAAGTTCACACCAGAATGACTTACATTAAATCGTTAGTAGATAAGCTCGACTAACAATAAATTGTTCTTTTCTAAAAAGCCCATGCATTCGTTATGCATGGGCTTTTTTATATGCACCTAATAGTATTGGCAAGCTAAATAGCTTCAAAATGATACTCGTCAAAACGATTGATAAAATAATCCATATCCCAGTGATATAAGCAAAAATTACAGGCGCTTTCATCATGGTACTCATCAATGAGTCTTCATAGAAGAAAAACCATTGATGCTCATCTGGAAATGCCCAGATATGCAACTGATTGAATATCTTCTCAGGGCCTAATAACAATAATAATCCACATAAGCTTATTAAAAGCAACGCACTCCACAAAAATTGGACAGCATCAGGCATCCCCACTTTTTTCATTTTAAGAACAATAACAACAAACAGCCAAACAGTGATTAATATAAGCATTAGCGGCTTAATTTTATCCAGCAATACAGCCACGTCTTTCAAATGCACAATCTCAGGCTCAGTGAGCAATGGCATTAACTGGGTTGTCCCTTGTTGATTACTCGTTGCCGTATAGCTAAGTGCAGATAAACCTTCACCATGGTTATGTATGGCATCTACAATGCCTAAAAACAGGCGAGCCCGTTCTTCTTTAGAGGTCTTTTCGAAACCTAACTTATTTTTTCTATTCTTAGGCGCATAAATCTCTATATGCTTATCAATACCGACCACATCATGTAGCACCGGATATAAAAAATTTACTTTAGCTAACATCCCCCAGCTGACAGGCAAGGTTATGACAAACGTTAACAACAAGAATCCTGCCCACAGTGATTTGCTTTTCATAGTTGGTGCTTATTGCTTCTCTTGATCAATTAGAAAATCTTTCCACTGATCAAATAGCTTTTTATCCGGTGAGATCAAAACAGAACGAGGCTTCATCGACGGTCTAAAAACATCTTCACCTTCAAGTGTACAGGCATGACCTTCTGCCTCGGACAAAATTAGAGTACCTGCCGCCAAATCCCATAACTTCATTCCACCGTGCAAATACAAATGCCCTCTATTGGCAGCCATCCACGCCCATTCAAGTACGCAACTACCCAAATTTCTTTGGGATTTATAAGGTGCATGGGAAATTAAGCGTTGCACGAGATCAGGCTTTAATCGTTTAAAATCAACAATAGCAATAGACTTATTCAAGTCAAAACCACTCTCGCCACATTTTAGTACTTCACCGTTTAACTTAGCCCCCTGCCCTTTAACCGCACTAAACATCTCATCTCGAAGCGGATCGTAAGTAATTCCAATTTGCACTACACCGTTAACAAATAATGCGAGCGAGGTAGCAAACAAAGGAATGCCGGCAGCAAAATTACTGGTTCCATCCAGGGGATCTAAGCACCAGAGCTTTTCCGAGTTCTTGACCAAAGCTTCCTGTTGCTCTGGTTCCATTTCCTCACTTAAGAAATCGATATCTGGATATCGCTCTGCCAAGGACTGGCGAATTCGCTTATCTGTAGATAAATCTGCTTCGGTTAATAGGCTACCATCTCCTTTCACCACAAAATCTATCTTATTATAACGAGGCAGAATTTCTTCTTTCGCAACCTCTCGTATAATATCTTCTAGTTCTCTTAGTTCTGGTAACTCTATCTCTGGTAACATACTTTTCATCTTGAATTTTAATTATTCGGCATCATATTTATCCATAAGCTCTTACATATACTAACAAATGACAAGCATAATAATACTACTCATATTGGCTAGCATCGCATGGTTTTGGATGAATTCCGTTCGCGCCAAAGAAATAGCTCTGCAGGCTTCAGCGAACGCATGTAAGGAAATTCACGCACAATTTCTGGACCAAACGGCCTCACTGAAGTCTTTAAAACTAATTCGTACTAACACTGGGCGAATGGGATTCCAGCGTGTTTATCGATTCAACTTTAGTTTAGACAGAGATAGTCGCTTAGACGGTTATGTCGAAATTAATGGCTACAAAATAAATAAAGTTTTTCTCGATGAAGCTGATGGTGCAACCATCTTAAAATAGTCTTTAAAATATATTTTAAACTAATAAAGACAGTCGATTCATCACATTCACGTCATCGCAAATAAATAACACCTTCTAATTTGAACGACTACACTTTAATTGCCTACAAACAATTGCTAACGTCTGTAGGTCAGCTGTAATTTAGCATTAAGCTATAGACGTCACAAAGTCTCGATAAAAGACAAAAATGTAAGAAACTATGAAAGACGAAAAAAATAATTACTAATCAAAGGAGTTAAATATGTCAGTAGCAAAAGTAACAGAAATCACATCAACATCAACAAAGAGCTTTGAAGATGCTGTCGATAATGGCGTAGAACGCGCTAATAAAACACTTAAGAACATCACGAGCGCATGGGTTGCGGATCAAAGCGTATCAGTAGAAGGCGGAAAAGTATCTGCTTACAATGTACGCCTTAAAGTAACATTTGTTCTAGATTAATCATTTTCATTTAGTGATATTTTTAGATAACACTAATGCTAAAAGATAAAATCAAAACGATTCCCATGATGAATTTCATGGGAATCACCTTTCTCAAGACCCCGCTTACAGATTGTAAGTGCATAAGATTGTAAAAACCTCGCCTGAGTCGTATTATTCCCTCTTTCAATTAGAAACAAGCAAAAGGAATTTTATGGGCTTTTTAACCGGAAAACGCGCCATTATTGCGGGTATCGCAAGTAATAAATCAATTGCCTACGGCATCGCACAAGCTATGCATCGTGAAGGTGCTGAACTGGCATTCACCTATCAGAATGAACGTCTAAAAGGTCGTGTTGAAAAATTCGCCAATGAGTTTGGATCAGATATCGTGCTTGAGTGCGATGTAGGTAGTGATGAATCGATTGATGCATGCTTTGCCGAGTTAGGTAAAAAATGGGATGGCTTAGACATCCTTATCCATTCAATTGGTTTTGCCCCGAAAGAAGAACTGGAAGGCAGTATTGTAGATAATACTACTCGCGAAGGTTCTAAAATCGCGCACGATATCAGTGCTTATAGTTTCCTCGCTATGGCCAAAGCGGCTCGACCACTAATGAAAGGTCGTGAAAATCCTTCTATGCTGACACTTAGCTACTTAGGCGCTGTATCCGCTATACCAAACTACAATGTCATGGGCATGGCAAAAGCAAGTCTTGAGTCGGCTGTACGTTTCATGGCATCAGACCTTGGACCAGAAGGTATTCGTGTCAACTGCATCTCTGCTGGCCCTATTCGCACCCTTGCCGCAATGGGAATCAAAGGTTTCCGTAAGATGTTAGAGCAATTCTCTGGGGCGGCTCCGTTACGCCGTAATGTTACTATTGAAGAAGTAGGTAACGCAGCAGCTTTCTTATCATCTGACCTGGCTTCCGGTATCACAGCAGAAATTATGTATGTTGATGGTGGTTACAGCACCGTAGGAATGACAGGAATCAACCCTCCTGCCGAGAGTGAGTAACATCACAGATAATACCCGTAAATACCTTTTAACCGCTTCTGATATAGAGGCGTTAGAAGGACAAGAAATCACCCACTTTCTCAATCCTAACGCTATAAGATTGAATAAGTCTCTGGGAGATGCTGTCGGCATGTCCCAGATGGGCGTTCACATGATCGCTGTTGAACCGGATCGTGATTCCACTGAATTTCATAAACACCAATACGAAGAAGAATGCATTTATATTCTTGAGGGTAGTGGTGAGCTAACGATAGAACAAGATACCTATACTGTGACTAAAGGTGACTTTATTGGTTTTCCTGCGAATGAAGTCGCCCACAGTCTATTTAATAACAGCAATGAGACACTTGTCTGCCTAGTCATGGGACAGCGCTTAAAACACGATATTGGCGATTATCCTAATCAAAATAAACGAATCTATCGTCACAATGGCAAAGCTGAAGTCGTTGAGTATGAAAATATCGCTTATCCTAAAACACACGCAGGCAGAAAGGAAAGTGACGAGAAATGACCTATAACCCAATTCAATGTCAATTATACGACTATATTGAGATTGCCTGTTTAAGGCATTACAAACTCTCTATAAAGCTACTGGATGGAAGCGAAATTCAAGGACGCGCCGAAACAACCAGAATCGCAGATAAACAGGAATTTTTGCTTATCAGCACTGAAGTAGCGTCCGATATCAATCAAGATATAACCCAGATCAGACTGGATAAAATAAAATCTATTACCGCCTTAGATAGACATGCCGAATTTAGCACGGTTGAAATAAACTGAGTTGATTTTAATAGACGTTAGATAGCGTAAATACAATACTCACGAGATATGCGTTTTACATTGATGTAATGCTTATTAACTCTTCAATGTACTTTTAGCTTTTAAAAGAATAAAAACCCACCCCCCTACTTTGAGCGACTTTTTGGCTCTTTAATAAAATCATACTATCTAAACGGAGTGAAGCCATTACTAGCAAATGGTGATCCCCCAAATCCTGCCATTGGCATCGTGGACATTGGCGACATTGGCGACATTGGCGACATAGGAGACATAGGTGACCCGAAACCACTCATAGGTGAGCCGTAACCAAAGCCAGTTGAACCAAGTCCATTTCTCATCGGAAAACCCAGCGATGGATAAGCCGAAGAGCCAAAGTCATTCATTGGCATTCCTCCGTTATAAGCAGGAAAAGATTGTCCAAAATTATTATAGCCAGCAGAACTCGCAAATGGATTATATTGATTAAGTCCAAAAGGCGTCAAACCAGGTATTGCGTTAGGTGCATAATATTGAGCTTGATACTGGTTCTGCGGATACTGAGCATGAGGGTAATATCCTGCATACCCCTGATTCGAATAGTAAGTCTGTCCAGGATAAGCATTATTATATAATCCGGAATAAGGGTCAGCACCGTAACCATTCAATCGTGCTTGATAATCATTGCTGTATTGCCCTTGATAGGGGTTTCCATAAGCGCTCATATAACGACCATTATTTCCGTAATAACGATTATTATAATTATTGCCGAACATTTCCTGCATCCAATACATCGGCGTCCATACCGGCCAATCGTTATAACTATTATTGCCGGAATAACCATTAAAATAATTAGTGTTGTTACCAAACCAACCATTAGCGTGAGCCGTATTCAGACTGAACAGCAGTGGTAGTACAATGATTAGTTTAAGAGATATTTTGTAGATGGATTTTTTCATATCTGCTCCGATAAGAAAATATATGTAAAAAAATAAGTAAATAGCATTTCTTTGACAGAATATTCAAGCTAAACATGAAGCAACATAACAAAGTCAAACTTAACTGATACTTAGCAATTTTCTACTCAAAGATGTTTGATTATATTGACTATCTCTACATTGGCGATAGGAAATTCGTAGTCGTCTATTTCTGAAACAGTCACCCAGCGAATCGGTTGTCCTTCAACCCCTTTGGGTTCGCCCCGCCAATCTCTTACATCAAATACATCAAGAATGACTGTCTTGCTATTGTCAGGGTTCTCTTCGATATATTCATGGGTGATAGATGTCATTTCTGAGCTCGATTGAATATCGATCCCTAGCTCTTCCATAATTTCTCTGTGCAATGCTTCCTGACTGGTTTCGTTGGCTTCAACTTTGCCTCCGGGAAATTCCCATTTATTTCCCTGGTGTTGATCTTTAGAACGTTTCGCAATCAGAACCTCTTTATCCTGATTAATAATCGCCGCGACAGCAACACGTATAATCAACTCTTATTCTCCTTCTATCTCTTCTTGAAGTTTTTCTTCACATCAGTCAATGGAACAAAATCAGCCGCACAACGTAATTTAGGAATCCAGCGTGCTAGGTTATTAGCGGTAAAAACACGACCTTCATGTTCGTTTTCGAACACTCCATCATGAAACAAAACCACACCATCTCGACCACGACCTTTACACATTTGCCCCATCACGTTATCCAGAATTTGATCACCGTGTTGGTATTTTTCATTCCAGTCATAAGCCGTCATTTCCCAGCCAAGATGCTCAAAGCCAGCTTTCTTAAGGGCTTCCATCACCTGTGGTTGATCTTTCTGATTAAACCAGCCATCGCCATAAGGCAGTCTAAAAACGGGTGGTTGCGTGGTAAAAAATGGCTCAAGGATCTTCTTAGAGTCAAGAATAGTCTTATTCAATTCAGCCAAGCTAAGCTTACTATGATGATAATGTTGATAACTATGAGAACCAATGTCATGCCCTTCACTTTTTATGCGCTTAAGCGTATTAAAACGCTGCTTACACAGTTCTAGCGACTTACCCGGTTTATATTGTTTACAGTCAACCTTATTGCCCAAAATCAAAAAAGTGGCTTTAATGTTTTCGCGTTTAAGCACATCAAGAATTTTAGGTGTAACACTACCCACGCCATCATCAAAACTTAAATGCAATCGATGTTTTTTTACAGGACACTGATATTGAGCGCGCACTGCATTGCAGTTTTCTCCAGCAAAAACCTGAAAAGCCATCAACGGATTAACCAGTAATAATATAAAAAACAGGCTATAAGTGGGGGGGTGTACTTTTATTTTCATGTATTTGTCTTCATTTATTTAACGAGATATTTTTATATTTGCCCGGTTGATTTTAGACTCACCTAACTGATCAATAAATGAGTTTTATCATACGTACAATAGCTTAGTTTGAAAATCCCGACATTAGTTCATATTCATCGAACCCGATAATTAATAGCGAAGTTTATGACCACTAAATCATATTAAACATTACTACTGTAAAGTAGAAACGCCAGATACGTTAAACGCCCAAGATGGGCGTTTAATATTGATTCTTTCTACAAGCTAACGTTTAGTAAGCCGTTAATCAACTTCGATAATCAGCATTTAT
The DNA here is from genome assembly GCF_004339015.1 of Cocleimonas flava. GTDB lineage: Bacteria > Pseudomonadota > Gammaproteobacteria > Thiotrichales > Thiotrichaceae > Cocleimonas > Cocleimonas flava. The sequence continues at coordinate 1,020,610 of NZ_SMFQ01000004.1, forward strand.
TGTGATGTAGTCATGAGATAAGTCAGAAGTCCAAACATGGGCCTTGGCATCCCCCGTATTTAACACCACACGGATGGTAATTTCTTCTTTATTCATCTCTGCCTGACCCTGCTCTTCCGTGTAGCTATCAGCAGGTTCCCCAGATTCAATCAGCAGGGTATCACCCAAATACAGGGTTAACTTACTGATATTGATATTTTCAACAGGAGCACGCCCGATCGCTGCAACAATTCGTCCCCAGTTTGGATCACTGGCAAATAATGCCGTTTTGACCAAAGGTGAACGCGCAACCGTGTAGGCTATTTCTTTTGCATAATCATAATCTGGGGCTTGTTCAACACTGACAGTGACAAATTTAGTGGCACCTTCAGCATCTCGAATAATTGCCTGTGCAAGCTCCTGACAAACATCGCTTAGTGCCGAGATAATCTTGTCACTATTCTTTTCATCAAGCTGAACACCAGACTTACCTGTTGCCATTAATACAAATGAATCATTCGTCGATGTATCACCATCAACGCTAATTGAGTTAAACGTTTGCGTGGTAATGTCCTGACAAATAGCTTCCAATTCAGATTGCTTGATAGCTGCATCGGTTGCCACATAAGAAAGCATTGTCGCCATATTCGGCTCAATCATTCCTGAACCTTTAGAAATGCCGGTAATGGTCACTGTTTCGCCATCAATCTCTAATTGCTTACTCACACCTTTATGCACGGTGTCAGTCGTCATGATTGCTTTGGCAGCACGCATCCAGTTATTCGCATCCAGACTCTCGATTAGCGCTGGCACTTTTTCAACGATCTTCCAATAAGGCAATTGCTCACCTATTACACCCGTTGAAAATGGCAATACGCAATCCAGATTACACATACCTTCTTCTGCTACTTCGGCACAAATAAGATCAGCTGAAGTCATGCCTTCTTCGCCGGTTCCGGCATTAGCGTTACCTGAGTTAATAACTAGGTAACGAATACCATCAGTGGTCTTCAAATGCTCTCGACAGATTGTTACAGGTGCCGCACAAAAAGCGTTCTTGGTGAATACACCTGCGACACTAGAGCCTTCAGAAACCTCGATTAAGGTTAGATCATCTCGATCTTTATAACGAATATTGGCTTCTATTGAAGCTAATCTCACTCCTTGTACAGGAGAAAGCTCAGAAGCAGGTATGAAATTAACAGGCATTTAGGCTAGCTTTCCATGACATTGTTTATATTTTTTTCCAGAACCACAAGGACAAGGATCATTACGTCCTACCTTTTCAACATCACGCTTGAAGGGCTTCATAGCCTCAGGTGGTGGTAAATCAGTGGCAGGATCACTTGACCCTAATGCGCTTTCTGCATCAGCGTGGACAAAATCCAGATCGACTTCTTCTTGCTCTTGTAAGAGTTTTTGCTCTTCTTCAAGCGCTTCTAAATCTTCAGGAACTGTAATTTCCAGGCGCGTTAAGAAAGTCACCACGTCTGTTTTGATTTTACCCAACAGCTCTTCGAACATTTCATAAGCTTCACGCTTATATTCCTGCTTTGGATTCTTTTGTGCATAGCCACGTAAACCAACACTCTGACGTAGATAATCCATAGAAGCCAAGTGTTCTTTCCAATGTGTATCGACAACATGCAACATCACATCACGTTCTAATTCACGCATACGTTCAGAACTGATCAAATCTTCTTTGATTTTGATCATACCCTGAATTGACTGAAGGATTTTCTCTCTCAACGTTTCTTCGTGCAACTCATCATCAGAATCCAACCAACCTTGAATATCAAGATCTACCGACATTTCTTCTTTAAGGTGCTTGGTTAAGCCAGGAATGTCCCATTGCTCAACAATACTTTGACGTGGAATATACTGATCAATGGTACTTTCAACCACATCTTCGATGAATGAAGCTATCGACTCTTCAACGTCTGCGGCTTCAAGAAGCTCTGCACGTTGCTCGTAGATCACTTTACGTTGATCATTGGCAACATCATCGTATTCAAGTAGGTTTTTACGTATATCGAAGTTATGCCCTTCAACTTTACGCTGAGCATTTTCAATCGACTTACTCACCATTTTTGCTTCAATCGCCTGCCCTTTCTCCATACCTAAGCGCTGCATGATCGCTTTAACACGATCCGAGGCAAATATACGCATTAAGTTATCTTCCAGAGACAAGAAGAAGCGAGAAGAACCAGGATCGCCCTGACGTGCAGCACGTCCACGTAACTGATTATCAATACGACGTGACTCATGACGCTCTGTACCAATAATATGTAAACCACCTGCAGTAATTACGGCATCATGACGCTTCTGCCATTCAGCTTTTGCCGCTTCTTTTTGTGCCTCAGTCGCATCTTCACCTAATTCTCTTAGGTCAGCATCTAGAGATCCACCTAAAACGATATCGGTACCACGACCAGCCATATTGGTTGCTATGGTTAAAGCCCCCGGCTGACCAGCATTTTCAATAATATTCGCTTCACGTTCATGCTGCTTAGCATTTAGTACTTCGTGCTTGATGCCTTTTTCATTAAGTAAACGAGAAAGCACCTCAGATGTTTCAATTGACGCCGTACCTACTAAGACTGGTTGACCTTTCTTCTGGCAGTATTCGATTTCTTCTGCGATTGCCTGATATTTTTCTTCCTCAGACATGTATACCAAGTCATTACCATCTTCACGAGCCAATGGCTTGTTTCCAGGAATAACAACCACTTCTAAACCATAGATTTCTTGAAGCTCGAATGCTTCGGTATCAGCCGTTCCTGTCATCCCTGATAATTTGTCGTATAAACGGAAATAGTTCTGGAATGTGATAGAAGCCATCGTCTGGTTTTCGGCATTGATATGAACGCCTTCTTTAGCTTCAACAGCCTGATGTAAGCCTTCAGACCAACGTCTTCCAGGCATTGTTCGACCAGTGAATTCATCAACGATAACAATTTCGTTATCGGTAACGATGTAATCTACATTTTTCTGGAAAAGGTTATGTGCGCGCAGTGCTGCATTAAAGTGATGTAATACTGAAATGCTTGAACTGTCGTAGAGACCTTGCCCTTCAGGCAAAATTCCTGCTTCTTGCAGTAGCTTCTCAGCAATCTCATGACCATCATCTGTAAGGAATATCTGCTTACCTTTTTCATCGACTGTGAAGTCGCCTGGTACAGTGATATTTTCTTCGTCTTCGCCTTCTTGACGTTTCAGATTAGGAACGATTTTGTTGATTGCCGCATAAAGCTCAGAAGAATCTTCCGCCGCACCAGAAATAATCAGTGGTGTTCTGGCTTCATCAATAAGAATTGAGTCAACCTCATCCACGATCGCAAAGTTTAGCTCGCGTTGAACACGTTCTTCTTTGTGATGAGCCATATTATCGCGCAGATAATCAAAGCCGAATTCGTTATTGGTACCGTAAGTAATATCACATTGATAAGCTTGCTGGCGTTGCGCCTGATCCATCCCGTTGACAATAATACCTGTCGATAAACCGAGGAAACCATATAGCTTAGCCATCCACTCTGCATCGCGTCGAGCAAGATAATCATTCACCGTGATGACATGAACACCTTTACCGGGAAGCGCATTTAGGTAAGCAGCTAGTGTAGCAACTAAGGTTTTACCCTCACCCGTACGCATTTCACAAATCTTACCTTCATTGAGCACCATTCCACCAATCATTTGCACGTCGTAATGACGCATATTCATGGTTCTTTTGCCTGCTTCACGAACAGTAGCAAAAGCTTCTGGTAATAACTCATCAAGCGTTGCACCTTCTTTCAGACGATTTCTGAAATCTTGTGTCTTTGCCTGTAGTTGTTCATCAGTTAAAGCTGAATATTCTTCATCTAGACCTGCGATTATTTTAGTATTTTTGGTATAAGCCTTAACCAGCCTGTCATTACGACTACCAAAGAGCTTTTTGGTAACTTTTCCGAACATATTTATTTTTTTCCCCCGGATAACCGGAATATTTAGGGATCATTGCGCGAAATCATGATGAAATAAAAAAGCATAAATTTCAGATTTGTCTTAAAAACAAGGTTAATAGCACGGCTATTTACCGCATTTTTAGGAGAAATCTGGAAGTTTTACGCCATTTTAATCCATCAAACATTTCGTGCAAAAATCTCATTTAATAACTAATCACTCGTCCCCACGAGAAATTTGCAGAATAGTGTTTGATATAGGGGTTTTTCTACGTAATACAAGAGCAACCCGCATATAAAAAAGCGCATTATATTACAACTAAACAGTTAAGTACCTTAATGACTTGTTTTTATTATTATCTAATTCTGACTATTAGTTATTTTTTAAGGTTTTTCAGGGCGATATTAATAAACCCTTCTGGATTAGTCGGCTTATCATTCTCCCACACCTCCAAATGTAAATGTGACCCTGTGGCTCGTCCGGTTTTCCCCATTGTCGCTATTTTATCGCCCTTGTGAACCACATCACCCTTCTTTACGAGTATTTTTCGTAGATGCGCATATCGACTTTTTAAAGCATCTGAATGGTGAATTTCTACGACATTACCATAACCACCTTTTCTACCCGCAAAGGTAACAAAACCACTTCCAATGGTATTTATTTCAGTACCTAGCTTTGCCGCAATATCAATCCCGTTGTGGTGCCGTTGATGACCATTGATAGGATCTCGACGCTTACCGTAAGCTGATGAAATATAACCTGTTTTAACAGGACTGGAATAAAATCCAGCAGTTGAGAATGACGCTTTCGAAAAATTATTGGATTTACTAGAAACGTTATTTAGCTTTTGGAAGCTGACTTTCTGTCGCTTCAAGCGGCTTTCAATCAATTCTATGCTTTTTATCAAATCTGACTCATCAAGTGTTTCCGAGTTTAAATCCAAACTATTATTATTCGGGATAAAACCACCTCTTGCAGGCGTATTATCAAGATGAAAAGCTGCAATATCGATTTCATTATTGGTCGCGATTGTTTTGCCTAAGGTATTAAGCCGGTCTATTTCTGCCTCTAATGCCGAAGCTTTCTTTAACAGAAGATCGAATTTATTCAGCAATCTCTTTTCATTATGAGAAATCTGCAAATTTTCATCACTGTATTTTGAATAGTAGTTTTGAGCGGCAAGCGCAGTAATAACCAAAAGGGTTAGTAACGATAAGGGTAAAATTATATGGGACCACAGTTTCACTGTGTATTTCTGATGGTGACGTCCATTGTCACTTAAGAAGATAACTTTCATGGTATGCTTCAGTTCTAAATCGTATCCATACGAAAGTCACTACAATGAAGAATATTAATCAACTCGTTAACTCCCAACTGACGGGAAGTATAAAAAGATACGACAAACTGTCAGATTTTGTCTATAAACTGATGCACCTGGATAAATCCAAACATAATCTTTGGGTTATCACGAAGCAACAACAACTCACTTTATTAACCGATAATCCCTATTTAGGCACACAACTTCAATATCAAATGAATGTGATTTGCGCTGAGATTAATAAACATTTCTTGTTAGAGCTAAAGAAAACCAAAGTTAAGATAGTCCCTCCGACTGCCACTCCTGCAAAGCCGGATAATAAACTGTATGAAATAGGTGACAAAGCCAGCGCGATTCTTGCCAACATTGCTGAAGAGATTGATGATGAAGAGCTAAGAGAGTCTTTGCTTAACTTAACAGTAAACAAGAATAAAAGAACTTAAATTACATCATTCTTTAAAATACACAAATTGTAAAAAACGACTGTAAGTAGGGGGGTGCCTTAAGTTCTTTCTTGTAACGCCTTTTTAGACATAAAACTCACTAAGCTAGCAGACAATTGTCACCGACGTATAATTGAGGTGGTTTTTCATCAGAAGTGAGTGTTACTACTTCCCAGCTATCCTGGTTTTTTAACAATTCTAAAAGCAATAAATTATTGATCGCATGACCAGATTTATGTCCATGGTATGCACCGATGATGCCATAGCCTAATGTATAAAGGTCGCCGATTGCATCCAGCATTTTATGCTTTACAAACTCATCGTTATAACGAAGTCCGTCCTTGTTTAATACTCGGTACTCATCCAGTACAACGGCATTACCGAAATTACCACCTAAGCCAAGATTTTTTGAACGCAGCATTTCAACATCGCGCATAAAACCAAAGGTTCTGGCACGGCTAATTTCACTATTGTATGACTCTATAGATAAGTCATGCTCTAGTGTTTGTTTCGTGTCTTTTACAGCGGGGTGATCAAAATCGATTTCAAATGAAACCTTAAATCCATCATAAGGTGTGAGCTCAGCCCAGCCTGAATTATTTTCAAATCGAATAGGTTTCTTGATGCGCACTAATTTCTTAGGACGACTTTGAGTTTCGATACCTGCTGATTGAATAAGGAAGATAAAAGGTGCAGCACTTCCGTCCATAATAGGAACTTCAGCCGCATCAAGATCAACGTAAACATTATCAATACCCAAACCTGCAAACGCAGACATTAAATGCTCGATGGTTGAGACTTTTACGCCATCTTTAACCAACGTTGTACTAAGAACAGTCTCACCGACGCTTTCAGGTTTTGATTGTATTTCGACCACAGGATCAAGATCCACTCGCGTGAATACAATACCAGTATTAGCTGCAGCCGGACGCAATGTCAGATTGACTCGCTTACCAGAATGCAGTCCTATACCCACTGTGTTAACAATGCTTTTTAATGTTCTTTGAGCTAGCACAATGTCCCCTAAGACCGTTTGATTTTTCTATTGAATAAGCGAGTTTAACGTTATTTACGTTACTGAATGCTTAACGAATTATTATATCACACTTTATTTAAGAATCTATTTCCACAAAAAAGTTCAGATATAAATATCATAACGCATCAGATCACGATTTGGATCTGAAACACTATTAATTTTTCGTAATGAATTCCTGAAGCTGCTGCTTGGTTAACATGAACACGCCATCCCCTCCTCTTTCAAACTCAATCCATTGAAATGGAACCTGAGGGAATTCTTGCACTAAAGCGTGCTGACTATTACCTACTTCAACGACTAAAATACCTTCATCATTAAGGTATTCAGAAGCTTGAGCGAGAATTTGGCGCGTACAATCTAACCCATCATTACCAGAACTAAGGCCAAGTTCTGGTTCATGATGGAATTCATCTGACATGCCATCAATATCATCCTTATCAACATAAGGGGGATTGGTCACAATAATATCGTAACGGCGTTGCCCTATATTTGAAAAGAGATCGGATTGGATTGCAGTTATTTGTTCAGATGCATCATGTTTTTCTATATTTATTCTAGCTACATCCAGAGCATCTTCTGACAAGTCAGCTAAATCTACTTCTGCATAAGGAAAAGCATAAGCACAGGCAATACCAATACAACCACTACCCGTACAAAGGTCTAATATATTCTCAACTTCATCCGGCATTACCCAGGGTTGAAACTGGTTTTCTACTAATTCCGCAATGGGTGAACGTGGCACTAAAACCCGTTCATCAATGAAAAACTGTAAACCGGCAAACCAACCTTCTTTAGTTAAATACGCTGCAGGTACTCTTTCTTCGATTCTACGTTTTAATAATGCGACTATTGCATGTTTTTCTGTATCAGTGACTTTTGATTGCCAGTAGACATTAGGTGTATCTACAGGAAGGTTTAAAGCACGTAATACAAGGTATACTGATTCATCTAAAGGAGAAGACATTCCATGCGAATAACTTAATTCAGCATCTACAAATCGACTCGCTCCCCATCGCATAAAATCAGTCAATGTCGAGAGCTCTTTGTTAGCTGCATCGTATTCTACAATCTGTTTTGTCATTACTATAGTTTCCCTTTAACGAATGCCGTATTATCCTTTTTTTATGCTTTATTTCATTAACTAATTAACCGATCTTAACTAAATGAATGCTTCTCTATTAGATTATCTCAAATCAGGTGCGCTATATGCGTTACCACACCATTTTATTTCTCGTATTGTATTTAAGTTGACCCGAGTTAAATCTCCATTAGTGCCAAAAGCTATTACTTTATTTAGCAAAGCATTTGACGTGAACTTAGATGAAGCGAAAAATTCTGATCCTGCCAGTTACTCAACGTTTAATGAGTTTTTTACGCGAGAATTAAAAGAAGGATTAAGACCTATTTCAGACACACGAATTGTAAGCCCTGTTGATGGCACTATTAGTGAGTTTGGCGATATAAAAAATGGGCAACTTTTGCAGGCGAAAGGTATTACATACAGCCTAGAGCAACTACTTGGCGGAAACAAAGAAAGAGCAAATCTTTATGATAATGGGCAGTTTATTACCATCTATTTATCACCGCGTGATTATCATCGTATTCATATGCCCTGCACTGGCAAATTAACAGAACAAGTTCATATACCTGGCCGTCTTTTTAGTGTCGCCAAACATACCGTTAAAACCGTCAAAAGCATTTTCGCTAGAAATGAACGCGTTGTGGCAAGTTTTGATACTGAGTATGGTTCTATGACAATGGTTTTAGTCGGCGCAATCAATGTAGCAGCGATAGAAACCGTGTGGCACGGGCTCATTACACCACCCAAAGGTGAGACAACTACAGCCAAATCATATAAGTCTAAAGATATTCAGTTAGATAAAGGTAAAGAAATGGGGCGTTTCAATATGGGCTCTACCGTTATTTTAGTTTTTCAAAATAATGCACCTAAACTAAGTGACTCATTGAAGGTTGATCAAACACTGCAATTAGGAGAGAGTTTATCTGAGACATAGATAACTCATTTCACTTAGTTAGAAATATTGATACAAACAATTTTATTAACATTAAGATCCCTATTAATTTTATACGCTTATTGGTTCCATAGCAGGATTTGTTAGATTATCCTTAAGCAATTATTATCATTATCGGAGGACAACAGCAGTGATCACGGTTTCAAAGATTTTCTTAGCGATGACTCTATCGACTTTGCTCGTAGCTTGCAGCAATGCCCCAGTTCAGACTAAAAGACTAAACACTGTAGAAGATCTTGTAGTAGGTGCGGAAAGAGTACTTTCAAATAATACTAATCCAAACGCCAAACAATATGCTAAACAGAATTTAGATACTGCAGGTGCATACTTATTAACGTTAAGAGATAACAAAAAAATATTATCTGACAACCAATTAAAAAGGTATAACGCGCTTACTCAACGTATTTCAGTTTTACAAAAGCAAACTAATTAAAAAATAGTATAAATGAATATGCCATCAATATTCGATGGCATATTCATTGTCTCTATTAATTAAGACACCCCCCCTACTTTAGGGCACTTTATTTTCAATAAATTTCTACTAACAGTTTCTTCTGAGACAGAGCATTTAGTATAAGTTCTGTTTAAATCCATTCATTAAAAACGCCTTCCTAAACGGTTAAACAATGTAAGAAACAGTCACTGTTTTCCTTATGCAATTATTGTTAAGTAAATATTTTTATTCATGATTCATGAATAGGCTTGTTCTCCTAAGTTATTATCTTTAATGATTTTATTCAAACAGGATCTGTAAATATTTCTGACTAGTCAGCTTTATACTAATGTTAGTTTCATCTATTTCTGATCTATAGCCACCCCCGTACTAATGGGTACTTTTTTCATATATCCTTTTCATGTAATTAAGGCATCCTTCACATGAATCTGTCATCTGACACTCAAAGTACTGTCGTCTATGAACAACGCGTATATCTACATAAAGTCCACAGATATTGCATATCTCAAAGCAAGGTTGGTCGATCTGTCTTTAAGATAATATAGGGGGTAGTTTGATATAAATCGCAGGCATAAAAAAAGCCCGTTCGTTAGAACGGGCTTTCAGGATAATAACTTGGTGATGACCTACTTTCACATGGGGAAGCCCCACACT
>NZ_SMFQ01000005.1 GCF_004339015.1 Cocleimonas flava
TTAACGCTTCTTTGATACCTTTAGTATTGTTTTCGACGTTAAAGAATTCTCCTATTGGACGAACAAATATATCCAATTGAGTTTTGCTGGTATCGGTTCCTACATTGATTTCTTCTACTGTTTTCATGATAAGATGGACTCCGACTTGCTATACGGGTTCTGAGACCCTGATGACTGTTCGAGTTATTATCTATAGAGTTATGTAGTGCTCACACTTGTTATCGGTATCTCTTGAAAAAGAGTAAGCCGTTGCTACATCGAGCTACTACATAATGGCCTTTAGCAGCTAACTAAAGGTGGGTCTCAGTTTACCCGTTCTTTAACTTTAGTAACCATACAAGTTGCTTAAGGCAGGGAACGCCAAAAGCAGGCGTCCCCTTAGCAAGGCGTTAGGCTAATAAGAACTTATGATTTTATTTGACGAAAGCACAATCGATACACTGAATAGTTATTTCTCCAAAAAAGAAGAAACTGTATCTTCAGTTACTTTGATGTCCTGTGGATTCTCAATTAATTTTATTTCTTTCCAAATAACATGTTATGAAAAGAGTGTTTTAACCTCATCTAATAAAAGTCATATATGGGATGGAGATAATCCTAATAAAGGACCTTGGGGTTCATTAGTGCGTCAACTTGCTGTTAATGCATATCTAAAAAGTTCTAAAATACTTTGTATCCAATTTGAAAGTGGTGATTATTTGGATATTGAAACTACTGAAGGACAATATGAGTCTGTAATTATTGAATATCCTCCTGAAGGTGAAAATTTAGTTATGGATATTTATTAATGAATAAGCCTAACAAGTTACATCATCGGAAAATCAACTCGCTCGCGCTCGTCGTTTTCCGCTGTGTAAGGCGTTATGTTCTAAAACAAAATTGAAAAAGTGCCTAAAAGTACGGGGGTGTGTTTTACAATTAATAAGAAAAGATCTTGCAAGTGGGGCTACTTATGAAATGGGCAAAACGATTTGGCTTAGTTCTAATTATTTCAGTAATAGGTTATTTTCTCTTTTTACATGCTGGAATGAGTAGTGATCAAGACACAGTTTTAAAGTGGTACTACAAGCTAGAAATGATAATTGCAGGTATTTTTTGGTGGCCTGCCTATATTTATTTAGAGCTTAGAGAATTGCTTGGATACAAAACCAATATTCTAGGTTTTGAACTTTGGGTGTTTCAGCTTTTAGGGTACGCAGCAGTCTTTAAAATTTATGATTTATTTAAAAAAACATAACAAGGCAATTAAACAATCGCACAACAAAAACACGTTGTGCTGGACTCGCTAACGCTCGCCGTTTATTGCGGCGTTATATGTAAATACACATGAAACTCGAATATATAAATACAAATGACTTTGAATTAAATTGGAGATGGACACAAAAGAGCCATTGTCTAATTCCCGAAGAAGATCTAATCAAAATAAAGCCGTTATCTGAAGCATGTTCAGAAAGTATTTATAAACAAACACCAGTGATTTCTGGCGTATCACAAGAAATTGATTGCAAAGAAACACCAATACTTTTCCTTACAAAGAATCTAGGAAAAGAAACGGTTTATGTTTCTTGGTCTAAAAACATTGCAGTACAAACAGATACTTTAACTTTAATAAAATATTTCAGTGACTTTTGTTACCCTTCTAGCGATGATGTAACTATTTGGCCTGTAAATAACTCTTGGTTATTGCAGTATAATCACTATGAAACTATCACGTTTACTAAGCTAAACAATGAAATCATATAACAAGTGACTGTGGTTTCAAGTCAACCTTTTAGGTATTTTTGAAATAAACATTACTGCGTTTATTTTAGGGTTCTAAACACACTAAAAGGTGAAAACTTTGATTAGTGATATACTAGATCTAATCGCCATTTTCGGTCTTTAAAACTCTTGGGATAGATTGAATATCAACTTTAATAGCAGTGTAATGCAAAACTATTGTAGCAACAGGCTATTAGTGAATAGACTTATTCCGATTATCATTACGCTTATATTATGCCTTTTCACTAACACTATATCTGCTGAGCAAAGCACTCTACTGTTTAAAAATAAAGATGTCAGCATATACAAGGACAGAGCTTATTATAATGGTATAGCGTTATATGATGCCGCAAAAGACCTTGAGCGTTTAACTCTGCAAGAAGCTACGGATGATTGTCCTGTTAACTATACCTATTATTATCACCCGCTTTCATTAGTCGGTAATTACTATAGTTATGAGTCAGGTGAGTTTGGCGTTTTAGCCTGCGGCACTCCGGGTGGCTCCTCAAAGATTGTAACGATAAACCTTGCTGATTATAAAGACGTTTCTTTAACGGATATATTCACTCAGGAGAGTATTCTCAAAGCGCTTAGTGAGGATCAGTGGGTTAAAAAAATTCTAAAAGAAACAAAGAACAACTTCGAACCTATCTTATCGTTTGACGCTTTTATCGAGAGTATCAATACCCTGAGTAATGACCGGTTTAGCCCAAATAGTTTTGCTGTTTTAAACTACGATAAAAAAAACAACAAAGCCGCTGTAAGATTAGTTGGGCAGCGATATATGGGTTACAACCATTTTAAGCATGTAGAATTAGGCTTATTACTAGAACCCAAAGACCCATTTAAATACGATTTAGAAAATAGCACTTATTTTACTTTGCATGCTTTTAAAAATAATCTTACTGATTGAAAGCCTTTGCTGTCGTTTCACTCAAATAATATTATTAATTCGCTAAAAATATTCATTTTTAATAGCTACAGTTTTACTAAGTGGTTTTTTAAATGAAGCCGCAAAATCTTAATAACTAAGCTAAGAAAGCTAACAAACCTCATGCCATAAAGTTAAAGGCATTTTAAGTTATAAAAAAGACTCTCCCCTATTAATAAAACATAGCTAGCACTTTTGTGTTGTTAGATTATTACACCCGCTCACTGTAAACCGTTGTTAATACAGAAAACATTCCAGCGATATCGTATTTATTCCAGAGTTTCTCGTGGAAATAGAACACTACTGTGTTGACTGCGGGTTCGATAAGAGCGACCGCCCCGCCGATAACAGCGCTACCGGTAATTAGGTATGCGACTAAGAATGCCGTTGAAAAGTGAACGATGGCAAATGTGATTGTTTTTAACATGATTATCTCCAAATGTGTTTTGATGGTTAAATGATAATCATTCTCGTTCGATTTTTTAAATGAATTATAATGAATGTATTGATAGTAAAAAGCTATCGATACATATTTACAGATTAAGCTATCAAACAAAAATATATTTATTCGCATGCATTTACGTATTTGCTCAATATACTTAAATGATCATGATGATTTTTTGGTTGTTTATAGCCTCATACTTGTCTTATAACGATCACAGTATGCTTACCTATAACTGCCAATAGATTATGGCGGTGTTATGCTTAAAACTATCTATAGATAAGGAGCTATCAAATGAAATTGTTAATTTTTTTGGGTACTGTTCGAGATAGTACTCCACCCAAACCAGCACGACTCGGTGATCGGGTTGCAAAAGCCTGTCTCGATTGTTTGCATTCACGTTTCGACAAGCATGAGGTAGAGTTAATCGATGCTTTGGATTATCCGCTGGATGATGTTTTTAAACCTCATTTTGCATACGCAAGTAGCAAAGCTCCACCTGCCCTTAATGATCTGGCAAGCAAAATTGAATCTGCCGATGGTTTTATTATGATCAGCCCGGAATATAACCATTCCATGAGCCCTGCTCTGGCAAATTTATTAAACCATTTTGGTAGTTCTTTATTCTCTTACAAGCCCAGTGCAATCGTTACCTATTCTGCGGGTCAATGGGGTGGTTTAAGAGCAGCCATTGGGATGCGCACGTTTCTTTCTGAGCTTGGTTGTCTTCCTGTTTCGTCGATGATTCACGTACCTAAAGCACAAGAGGTCTTCGATGCAGATGGATCTGCACTTGCGGAGATTGATATTGCCTCCTGGTTTGACTATTTTGACCGGACCTTCAATCAGTTGCTTTGGTGGGCCAAGGCGACAAAAAAACACAGAGCTGAAGTTGATCCGCACACACTAATCAAGAGTTTCAATACCGATCCGTCAGAGCGCAATGCACCCTGATAGTCTTCAAGTGACTATTACGTGATTTATCGACGATATTTGTATGCGATATTTCCTTTATAGATGAAATAGCTATAATCTCCACCTACTCGCTGATTGGCAGTTTCTAACTCGTTTAGTTGCCTAAAGCTTTACCCTACTTCCTATAGAAAACGACTTCGGAAATCCCCCAATGGAAATCAACGTTAACTTTCTCGATAACCTCAGACTTGAAGCCAAGTTTGATGATTTTACTGTGATTGCAGATCAGCCTATACGCTATAAAGGCGATGGTTCAGCTCCGGGTCCTTTTGATTACTTTCTGGTTTCTTCTGCGCTATGTGCGGCATATTTTGTGAAGTTGTATTGTGAGACTCGCGATATATCAACGGAAAATATCAAGCTATCGCAAAACAATATTGTTGATCCTGAAAACCGCTATAACCAGATTTTTAAGATTCAGGTTGAATTGCCCGAAGATATTTCTGATAAGGATCGTCAGGGAATTTTGAGATCAATTGAACGCTGTTCGGTTAAACGGGTAATACAGAATAACCCGGGGTTCGAGATTGAATCGGTTGAGAATCTTGCAGAAGATGCGCAGGCGATGTTGATGGCACAGCCTGAAGGTGATGCGAATACTTTTATATTAGGTAAAGATTTACCCTTAGAACAAACCATCTCCAATATGACGGGGATTCTGGCTGATCTGGGAATGAAAATTGAGATCGCTTCATGGCGTAATATCGTACCCCATGTTTGGTCATTACATATTCGCGATGCCGCCTCACCGATGTGCTTCACCAATGGCAAAGGTGCTACCAAAGAGAGTGCACTTTGTTCAGCATTGGGTGAGTTTATCGAGCGTTTGAACTGTAATTTCTTTTACAACGATCAATATTTTGGAGATGAAATAGCGAACAGCGATTTCGTCCATTACCCTAATGAGAAATGGTTTAAACCGGGACCAAACGACGAATTACCTTCAGACATTCTGGATGAGTATTGCTTAGAGATTTTTAACCCTGATGGAGAGCTAAGTAGCTCCAATCTGATCGACACCAATTCTGGCAATGCGGAACGCGGCATTTGCTCTATTCCATACACGCGCCATTCTGATGGTGAGACAGTGTATTTCCCTTCAAACCTGATTGAGAACTTGTACTTAAGTAATGGCATGAGTGCGGGCAATAATCTGCCCGAGGCGCAAGTACAATGTTTGTCAGAAATTTTTGAGCGTGCTGTCAAAAAACAAATCATTGAAGAAGAAATCGCCTTGCCGGATGTTCCCGAGCAGGTCTTAAACAAATACCCTAGCATTGTTGAAGGCATTCAAGCACTGGAAGCACAGGGTTTTCCTGTCGTTGTTAAAGATGCATCCTTAGGGGGACAATTCCCTGTGATGTGCGTGACCTTGATGAACCCAAGAACCGGCGGCGTATTTGCCTCTTTCGGTGCGCATCCCAGTTTTGAAGTCGCTCTAGAACGCAGCCTTACCGAATTACTACAAGGTCGCAGTTTCGAAGGCTTAAATGATGTACCACCCCCCACCTTTAACAGCCTTGCGGTGCAAGAGTCTGAAAACTTTGTTGAGCACTTTATCGATTCAACGGGGGTTATTTCGTGGCGCTTCTTTAGTGCGAAACATGATTATGAATTCTGCGAATGGGATTTTTCTGGCAGTAATCAGGAAGAATGCGATAGCTTGTTTGGTATTTTAGAAAGCATTGGCAAAGAGTCGTATATCGCCGTGTTTGATGAGCTTGGTGCAACAGCCTGCCGTATTTTAGTACCGGATTATTCAGAGGTTTATCCGGTCGAAGATTTAATCTGGGATAACACCAATAAAGCGTTAGATTATCGCGAAGATATCCTGAACATTCATGCCTTGAGTGAGGATGCACTCATCACACTTAAAGAGCGTCTAGAAGACAGTCAGCTCGATAACTATACCGATATCAAAACACTGATAGGTATCGAGTTTGATGAAAACACAGTCTGGGGACAATTGACGATTCTTGAACTGAAGATCCTTATTTGTCTTGCAATAGGTGATCTTGAAGAAGCTATCGAACTGGTCGGCGACTTCCTGCAATTTAACGACAATACCGTAGAACGTGGTTTATTCTATCAGGCAATTCACGCTGCGCTTGAGATTTCATTAGACGACGAAATGGAACTTGATGACTTTATTGTTAACCTGACAAGAATGTTTGGCGAAGAAACAATGAGTAATGTTGTAGGCTCGATTACTGGTGAAGTAACCTTCTATGGACTCACTAAAACCAATATGCAGCTCGAAGATTTAGACAGACACCTGAAGTTAATTGAGAGTTATAAGAAACTCCATCAGGCGCGTGCCGCAAAAGCGTCAATCGCTTAAGTTTAATCAGGTTTTATGCGTAGAAAAATTTAAGTCTGTGATGGCTTTGATAATTTCAGGGTCATCAAAATTTCTGCCACCAATGGCAAAATAGGCGATTTCGCCTTTGGGGTTGATAATGAATGTCGTAGGTAATCCCCTGACCTTCCAGCTTTTCATTAGCGATCCGTCTTCGTTAAAAAGTACCGTAAACTCTGGCGTGGGATCGAGTTCTGCCATGAAGGCGAACACTGCATCGTCGTCTTCACCAATATCTACTGCCAATACTTCTACGTTTTTATCTTTTGTTGATTGGTGCAAGCGTCCTAATGAAGCCATCTCTTTGCGACAAGGAGGACACCAGGTCGCCCAGAAGTTAACCACCACAGTTTTACCTTTAAGGTCTTTTAAATCGGTGGTTTCCTCATCCATATCCTGCAACTTTAAAGCTGGCGCCATAATCGATTGTTTTACAGGCGTGAGCTTTTGAATTAAGGTTTTTTCATCTGCGCTAACGCCATTAACAGTCGTCAACGTCATGATGATGAGCAAAGGTATTGCTAATCGCGTTAAGGATATTCCAGATTTGGCTTTAACTTGGCGACGTTCGAACACATCAAACTCCAGACAATTTTATTGTGGTTAAGATTTTTGTTAATACTTTCGTAAACACATTTGTTAATACTACAGTTGCTGATGCTTCAATCACTTATTATTGCTCAGATTTGTCATTACTCAATTTCAGTTTTATTAAAACATAAAAACTAACGAGGATGATAAGACACAATATCATATCTTTTTACTGTGCTTGTTTTGTATATTTGTTTGGTGTTGATGAGTTAAGTTGATTAGCTAAGAGAGTTTAGCCGAGTTGATTTTTAACAGCAGTCGAAAGCCACCCCCTACTTTGGGGCACTTTTTTTAAGACTGACACTAGAATGTATCAGTCTTAATTTTTATATAAGTTTGTTTAAAACCTTGTTTAAGCGTTTATTTCAAAGTTATTGTAAACGTGATTTTCAACGCGAATATAATCAAGCACTTTTACTGATATCTTCCAGTAATTTATCAAAGTAGTCTTTCACTTCTCCGGCAGCTTTGAGGCTCGCATCTTTTACTTTATCACCAGACTCATTCAAGTCACGCGCTATCTTGGCGCCTTTGGTTTCCATGAAATCTTCCGCTTCCATTTCGGCCAAATGTGCGCGTAGTTTTGCAGTATCGATTTCTGTGTGGGCTTTGCTTGAAATTTTCTGTGTGAAATCTTCCAGCGTTTCTTTCACGCCTTCCATCTTATCAACAGCTTCCATTGTACCCAGATGCGCTTGAAGCCTGGCTTCATCGCCTATCTGATCAACGGCAGATGCCGCTTCTTTAAGCTTTCCTTTGGCACCTGAAAAACTCTTCTTTAAATCAGCCCATAACTCACGGGCATCTTCAGCCAAGTCTTCAGTAATGTCTTCGACTTTGTCTTCTATCTTATCTTCGAGTCGATCGATCGCTTCTTCTGCAGCTTCTAATTTCTTTTTGAATTCGTTATCCATCTTAATCTCCTGCCAATTATTTCTGTTTTTATTATATGCCTGAAAAACGGAGGAAGTAGATGAATACAATTGTTAGCTGACTTAGGTCAAGTGAAATGTCACCCCCCCACTTTGGAGGGGTTTTTATCTAAGATTATCTATTAGAGGTATTTTTGCAATCGAACGCTTATCTGTTTTTAAGACGCTCAGCATTTGAAGTTGTTTTAGCGTGTATAGGCTCGAGACCTTTATTGATAATACTTAACGCTGCTTTATTCATCTTTTTAGGTGTACACACTTCTAGTGCGTTCATTTCCCACCAAGGTGTGAACATCGCTTTGACTACCGACGAATAGATTTCCTGATTAATTTTGCTAGTCTGCTCAGCCATAGCCTGCCAAGACTCAACAAACGCATCAGACTTTTCTGACCACATAAGTTCAAATTCTTCCTGATGATTTTCGTTTGGTTGATATCCAGCGAACATAAATTGTCCGATACGACGTGCCATCACTTCTGGAACAGACGTTGATAATTCAACCGACTGCATAGCAATAGATTTTTTTACGTTGTTATTATTGGCTGTAGTTGATTTACTTTTTGTCATGTTATTTGTAACCCTTTTATTTGTATCATTTAAGAGTGCACTATACTCTTTTTGCTGCAGTGCACAAGAAAATTTTCAATACTGAGCTTTAAATATACAATTTTACGATAAAATGTAACAACATCAATAGATTAACGCTTATAAACCAAGCACTCTTTTTATTTCGGGCAGCATCGCATTCACGCATTTCTCCCCTTCTTCAATCGCTTCTTTTGCCCGATATAATTCAATAATGCCAATATGAGCCAAATGCGGGGTAATAATAATTTCTGGCGGATCACCCACCATTCTGCTTTTAGTGATTCTGTCCTGAGTAATATTGACCGAACTGGCGATTGTTTCAAACAATGATGGCGAGGTGGCTTTATCCTTTTTGGTTGAAAAGAATGACGGCGTGTAACCGCCGATTAGACTAGTAAACTTATCTGCCAGCGCGGGCAAACTATTCGCTTGTGGTAATTGTTTTACTTTCAACTCTTGACGCTTTGTTTCTTTAGATTCCAGGTTTTCAAGGTGATTTTTTCTCATGTGGCGCCCGAGTAAATCACCATTCAGATTAACAGCAATCACCAAATCTGCGCCCAAAGCACGGCACGTAGAAACAGGAACGGGGTTAACCAAACCTCCGTCGACCAACCATTGCTCATTTTTACGAACCGCAGGAAACAGGCCAGGCAATGAAATGGATGACCACACCGCTTCTAGTACCGAACCTTTCTTCAGCCAGATTTCTCGACCACTGTCTAAATCAGTCGCAATGGTGGCGAATTTTTTGGGAAGATCTTCTATTAAAGTAGATTCGGCAGCCACCGTTTCTTGCATTAGGGCATGTAATCTTTTGGTATTTACAAAACCATTCAGCGATGAATTGATTTCATATAACTTGGCTGATTCAAACTTTGTTAATGATGTTGCCCACTTTTCAAGTTCATCCAGTTTTCCATTAACATAAGATGCACCAACCAAGGCGCCAATGGATGTTCCGCAGACAATATCAGGCTCGATACCGTTTTTAATAAGGGCATTGATCACACCGATATGTGACCAACCGCGTGAAGAACCACTGCCTAATGCCAATCCGATTTTTAAATTATTCATTATGGTCTATTACCTTTAATAGAGGTCACCCCCTACTTATAGCCTATTTTTATTGGTTTGAATCCAATCTAACCGATTCGTTTTCTTTCCATTGCAGGGTCTGCTAATGGAATAGAATCTAGTAGTTTCTGCGTATAAGCGTGTTGCGGGTTTTCATAGATATCCGAAGCATTTCCTGTTTCGACTACCTGCCCTTTATATAGCACTAAAACACGATCACAGACTTGCCTAACAATACTCAAATCATGCGAAATGAAGATCATACTCATACCTGTACGACTCTTCAAATCCATCAACAGATTAATGATTTGCGCTTGAATAGAGACATCCAGCGCACTAACTGGCTCATCGCAAATCAACAGTTTAGGGTTAAGAATCATGGCTCTGGCAATGCCAATTCGCTGGCATTGGCCGCCCGAAAATTCATGTGGGTAGCGATTTTTTTGCTGTTCTTGCAAACCCATTGCCAGCATTAACTCAACCACTCTGTTTTGTATTTCTTGCTTCGACAGTTCTGGCTTCAGATTATACAGTGGCTCTGCGATTATTTGTGCGACCGTCATCCGGGGGTTTAACGCATCTAACGGGTCTTGAAAGATAAGCTGAATATGCTCGCGCATCGCTTTATTCTGATCGTTTGTATTTTTCGTTAAATCCTCACCTTGCCAGAGAACCTGTCCAGATGTTATCGCTTGTAACTGCAAGATCGCTCTGGCAAGCGTTGATTTACCACAGCCTGATTCACCCACCACGCCCAACACTTCACCTTCGACAAGTTCGAAGGAGATATCGCTAAGTGCCTGTATTTCCTGATTCGGGCCTTTTTTTATACCTTGATTGAACGCCACACTGAGGTTTTCAACCGAGAGTAAAGGTGAAGCTTGTGAAGGCGAATACATTAAATATCCTCCCGAAAACAACTCACCAAATGACCAGCATCGATTTTTCTCTCGGGAGGAGAATCCGTTTTACAACGCTCTTCCACAAAGGCGCAACGCGGAGAAAAGGCGCAGCCAGCTGGGAGATTCAATGGATCGGGTGGTTGCCCATCTATGGCTAACATTTTACCACTCTTCTCTGTATTGGTCGGCGTAGCCGCAAGCAACGCTTGCGTATAGGGATGCTTGGCTTCATAAAATATCTCATCGACCGTTCCGGTTTCGACTATTTTGCCTGCATACATCACGATAATTCGATCACACAAACCAGCAACCAATGGCAAATCGTGAGTGATTAACACGATACTGGTTTTCTCTTGTCGGTAGATATCTTTTAGCAACCGAATGATTTCAGTCTGGACAGTCACATCAAGCGCAGTCGTTGGCTCATCCGCAATAATCAGTTTAGGTTTACATAACAAAGCCATCGCAATCACAACGCGTTGGCGCATGCCACCCGACAATTCATGCGGATAGCTATTGAAACGTTGCTCAGGGTCTTTAATTTTCACTCTATCGAGCATTTCGATAGCTCTGCGTTTGGCAGATTCTTTGTTAAAATTTGCGCCTTCGTGCACTTCTAAAACTTCGGTGAGTTGTTTGCCAATTCGCAGGTAAGGATTCAACGCCGTCATTGGGTCCTGGAAAATCATACCGATTTCTTTGCCACGAATTTTGTTTAGCGATTTATCAGACTGATTTAACAGTGCTTGTTGATTAAAGCTAACCGAGCCGTGGGCACTTCCATTTGGTGGAAGTAATCCCATTAAGGCATTAAACAGCTGGCTTTTACCTGAGCCAGATTCTCCCACTATTGCAACGGTTTCACCCTGATCTAACTCGAGTGAAACTCCTCTAACCGCTTGCAGCGTTTGCTTTCTCTGAATACCCGAATCTACCGCAAAGTCGACGCGAAGGTTTTCGATGGTAAGCATCATAAGCGTTCTACCTATCTTTCGGGTCTAGCGCATCACGCAGACCGTCGCCGATAAAATTCAAACAAAACAATGTGACTGCCAACATAATTGCCGGCGATAACACCATCCACGGCGCTGACTCCATTTGTTGCGCACCTTCAGCGATAAGCACTCCCCAACTCGACATGGGTTCTTGCACCCCAAGTCCTAAAAAGCTGAGAAAGGATTCAAACAGGATCACCTGTGGTACGGTCAATGTGGCATATACGATTACGGGTCCTAACGTATTAGGAATTATATGTCTTTTGATAATCGAGTAATGACTCGCACCCGTTACTCTGGCCGCCTCGACAAACGAACGTTGTTTGAGTGATAAGGTCTGGCCACGAACAATACGCGCCATGGTGAGCCATTCAACAGCCCCTATCGCAATGAAAATTAGCCAGATACTGCGCCCAAAATAGACCGTCAGCAGGATAACGAAAAACATGAAGGGCAATGCATACAACACATCAACAAAGCGCATCATGATCGAATCTGTTTTACCTCCGGCATAACCGGCGATAGAGCCGTAG
Organism: Cocleimonas flava; assembly: GCF_004339015.1. Taxonomy (GTDB): domain Bacteria; phylum Pseudomonadota; class Gammaproteobacteria; order Thiotrichales; family Thiotrichaceae; genus Cocleimonas; species Cocleimonas flava. Next base: position 12,088 of record NZ_SMFQ01000005.1, read on the forward strand.
ATAATGCCAATGACGAAACTGACGGCTGTTGCCAATAAACCCACCATCAATGATATGCGTCCGCCTTCTAGGGTTCTAACAAATAGATCTCGCCCGTTTGAATCTGTACCAAAGTAATGATGTGACTGTAAGTGGGGGGGCGTCCCCATATTATCCCAATCGACAGAATCGAGTTCCCACGGACTAAATAATGGTCCAAAAATACATAAAACGGCGATGATGACTAAAAGCACGATGCTGACGACCGCCGCTTTATTATGCAATAAACGTCGCCATGCTTGTTGCCATGGAGATAAACCAGCAACGGTGTTATCTGCAACAATCTCATTTGGTATAAGCGCTGACATCTTAGTATTTAATCCTTGGGTCAAGCCAGGCATAGAGTAGATCAACCAATAGATTCATCAGAATAATCAGGAAACCGTAGAACACTACAACACCCATCACCAAAGTATAATCTCGATTGAGCGCACCATTGATAAAGTGACGCCCTATTCCCGGCAAACCAAAAATGGTTTCCACTACCACAGAACCTGTAATGATTGCGGCTGTTGCAGGGCCTAACCAAGACAGTATGGGCAATAAAGTCGCTCTTGAAGCGTGTCTGGAGAGTATCAATCGAGTCGGTAAACCCTTCGCCTTGGCGGTGCGAATATAAGGCATATTCAGGGTTTCAATAAGACTGGCTCGTGTCATGCGAGCGACAGTGGCTATCTGTGGCAAACTCAATACAATCACAGGTAATACCATGTGCTTTAATTCACCCCAACCACTGGTTGGTAAAAGCCCCCAGAACACCCCAAAAAGTAAAATCAGTATCGGCGCCATAACAAAATTTGGAATGGTGATTCCCGTCATCGCCAAGCCCATCACCAGATAATCTATGGCACTGTTCTGTCTTAATGCCGCAATCACACCGAATAAAACACCAATCATCAAGGACAGTAAAATAGCCAATAAGCCCAGTTGAATACTCACGGGAAAACCCTGAGCAATAAGCTCGCTTACGGTGAAATCATGGTATTTGAAGGAAGGACCAAAATCCCCTTTGAGAACATTCAATAAGTAGTAACCATATTGAACGGGCAATGGATCATTCAGGTGATAGACCTTTTCCAGATTTGCTGCTATTTCAGCGGGAACTGGACGCTCAGAATCGAATGGCCCACCCGGCGCCAAACGTATCATGAAAAAAGCGATGGTTATTATGATGAAGAGTGTTGGAATACTCGAAGCGATACGTTTAGCAAAATATGAAAGCATTGTTTTTTAGAGCAATTATTTAGCTAAATAACGAGTCGGATGAATATCCATCACATTATCTTCCCAGCCTTTAATTTTAGGATTCAGTAAGTGCTGGGTAGTGTAATAATAAATGGGAATTAACGGCATATCAGCTAACAAAAGCTTCTCAGCACTCTGCATAAACTCTGCTCGTTGCTTGGCATCTGTTTCGATTTCAGCTTGTTTTAATAGTTTGTCGTAGTTTTGGTTTTTATATCCTGAAGGATTTATTGTGCCGACATCTGATCGAAATAGATCGAGGAAATTCGAGGCATCGTTGTAATCGCCAATCCATCCTGATCGAATCAATTGGAACTGTTTCTGAGAGCGTGAATTCAAATACACTTTCCATTCTTCATTACGCAGACTCACTTTTACACCCAAAGTCTGTTTCCACATCGCCGATAATGCTATCGCGATCTTCTTGTGGTTTTCGCTGGTGTTATAAAGCAGCTCAACCTCAAGGGGCTTATCTTTGGAATACCCTGCTTCTTCATACAATTTTTTAGCCAGTGCAACACGCTCTTTTTTCTCTAGCGCAAGCTCAGGAATCGTTTGGGATGTATAGCCATTCATGCCTGGAGGTACCCAGCCCAAGCCTGGTAGTTCGCCCGCTTTAGTGACTTTATCCGTAAGAATATTTCTATCGATGGCAAAACTCAGCGCTTTGCGTAATGCTAAATTATCTTTGAATGGCGCTTGCTCCAGATTCATTGCTAAATAATACGTCCCGATATAAGGCGTATTACGAAAAGCGTCTCCCAGATTCTTCTTAACCCATGCGATTTGATCAGACGGTACATCATCGGTGATGTCTAGCTCATCAGCACGAAAACGTTTTAACTCGGTCGCTTTATCCTCGATAGGGTGGAAATAAACGTTGTCTACCTCGATAGCATCATGATCACGATAATGCGGATTTTTTGTGAGTATGATTTTTGATTGTGGTTTCCAATCAGCTAATTGGTAAGGGCCATTCGAAATCAAATTACCCGGGCGTGTCCATTTTTTGCCGTGTTCTTTTATTTTCGCTACAGGTACCGGATAAGCCATGTGATGACTGAGCAATCCGGTTAAAAAAGGCGTCGGGTTTTCCAAGGCTATTTCCAAGGTAAAGTCATCGACAGCTTTAACGCCTAAATCATTGATGTCATTGATCTCGCCTTTGCTGATAGCTTTTGCGTTTTTAATGGGCCATAAAATGAATGCATATTCTGAGGCCGTTGCTGGCAACAAGGCACGCTGGAAACCATTTAAAAAATCGTTTGCGGTAACTTGAGTACCATCAGACCATTTACCGTTTTGACGAAGTTTAAAGGTCCAGAGTTTCGCATCTTCTGATGTAGCCCAGCTTTCGGCTGCTCCCGGTATTAATGAGCCATCGGCAGCTTCTGAAATTAATCCTTCGAATAAATCACGCTGGATATTCGCTTCTGGAACGCCTGTAGATTTATGTATATCGAGGGTTTCAGGCTCTGCACCGTTGCCACGATGAATCACCATTTCGGCGTTTACCGCGGTAGAAACAATACTAGAAAATAAAATCAGGACAGGTAGAAATAGAAGCTTTTGAGAGATTTTCATCAAGGGTCTTTTGGTAGCCAGTTTGAATGATTCTACAACGCCTTGGACTTGTTTTATAGCGATGTTTTACATTGGAAACAAGATCAAAGCCACCCCCCACCTTTGGGGCACTTTTTTTAGTCATTTTTATATTCAACTCAGAAAGTAATGACCTTGTTTATTTGCTCAAAAATACTACCTAAGAAAGGTTAACTACGCTTTTTACGATCAAACTCTATGCGCTGACCAAGATTTCCATTTCTAACTTTTTGATTGATATAAACCAGGTTTCCGTTAACGATGGTAGCGTGTACGCTCGAGCGGAATTCGTAACCATCAAAAGGCGTCCAGCCACATTTCGAAATAACGTCGTCATTACTTGCAGTCACTTCAGTATCAAGATCAACCACAACCAAATCTGCCCAATAGCCTTCGCGGATGTAACCACGGTCTTTGACGTTAAATATATCTGCAACAGCGTGACTGGTTTTAGATGCGATAAACTCTAAGGAGAAAATACCGTCTTGATAATGCTCCAACAGGCTTGGTAATGCGTATTGCACCATCGGTAACCCTGCTGGTACATCAAAATAATTACCCTGCTTCTCTTGCAAGGTATGAGGTGCATGGTTTGTACCTATAGAATCTAGATGTCCTTCCAGTAGACCCTGAATCAGAGCCGCACGATCGACTGCTGTTTTAAATGAAGGATTACATTTGAGAAGCGATCCAAGCGTTTCATAGTCTTCATCACAAAAGACCAGATACTGACTGCATGTTTCTGCCGTTATCAATTTTTCTTTGAGCGGTAACTCTGAAAACTTTTCGGTCTCTTTGGCGGTTGTGATGTGTAGAATATGCAATCGCGTTTGATGCTCTTCTGCAAGTTTCATTGCTAACGCTGTCGATTTTACACAAGCCTCTTCACTGCGAATTTTGGAATGAAGTTCAATAGGAATATCATCACCATAGATCTGGCGGTAATTTTCTTCGTTTTCCACGATTGTGGGCGAATCTTCACAATGAGTGGCAACCAACAGAGGAGCATGCTTAAAGATATCGTCAAGCGTTTCTTCAACATCGACCAGAGTATTGCCATTCGATGACCCCATGAATACTTTTAAGCCACAACACGCCAGGGGATCTATAACCTTGATGTCTTCCAAATTATCATTTGAAGCACCGTGATAGAAAGAATAGTTAGCAATCGACGTTTTCGCTGCTAACTGCATTTTCTCTTCTAAAATATCTGAATTGAGTACATTCGGAATGGTGTTTGGCATATCAAAGAATGTTGTAACACCGCCTGCTACAGCAGCAGATGATTCGCTTTTGATGTCCCCTTTATGCGTTAAGCCGGGCTCGCGAAAATGTACTTGATCGTCGATCATACCAGGCATAACGTGCTTGCCTTTAACGTCAAGAACATTGGCAACTTTCATGAACGAAAGGTCTTTTGCAATTTTTTCAATACGCCCGCCTCTAATATAAATATCAGATTCTACGATTGAATTCTCATTTACTATTTTGGCGTTAAGTATTAAAAGAGTAGCCATATATATTTGTTCACTTTAACCATTCAGTTTGTTCACCCCGTTACTAGCTAAGCGCCATATATACAAAAGTACATATTCGCTAACTAAGAGCTTCCACTACTAATCGTTATTTTTTAGTCTTCAGTTCGTATTAGAGTAACGAATGAGTAAGGGTAAGGGTTTTTCTCATCTGCAGGGTTATCGATTCGATCGATTTCTTTCCATGCATATTGAGTATAGTCGGGAAAAAAGGTATCACCCTCTAAATCTGCATCTATCATCGTTAGGTAAAGACAATCTGCGTCCTGTAGAAACTTTTCGTAAAGATGCGCACCACCTGTAATAAAGACTTCGTCAGCGCCTTTAGCCGCATCTAAAGCATCAGATAAGGTATTTACAACGGTACACCCTTCTATCTCCAGCTGCGTATTTCGGCTAAGTATGATATTTAATCTTCCGGGAAGTGGTCTTCCAATCGAATCATAGGTTTTTCTACCCATAATGATTGGACTGCCTAAGGTTGTCTTTTTAAACCATTGCAAGTCAGCGGGAAGATGCCACGGCATTTTGTTATCCAGACCTATGACTCTGTTGTGAGCCATCGCAACTATCATTGAAAGTTTCATTTCTAGACCTTTGTAACAGTGACTACTTAACGACTTTTAAACTTGGGCGTTTAGAAGACTTTTTGGTCTTCTTAGTATCGGCTGACGCTGACCCCTTATCCAAGCTCGCATCAGACAGGTGACCTTTGGGTGGCTCATCATCTGGCGGAGTACTATCATCAAACTCTTCAGGGTCAAACGATAAACCTTCACTCGTTTCACTTGCGTATAGTGCTAACACAGCACCAATAGGCGCATAGATAGAATGTGGCTTGCCGCTAAAACGCGCACTAAAACTCAGACCATCATTATCTATCAACAGGTCTTTCGCCGCAGAAGGGCTAATATTAAGAACAATTTTACCATTCTCAACAAATTGCTGGGGAACCTGCACGAGAGGGTTATCTGCAAACAGTACTACATGAGGGGTAGCATCATTATCTACTACCCACTCATATATCGCTCTTAGCAAATATGGTTTATTGGATGTCAATTCCATTATTTAAAGCGCCTTCTTCAATATCGTATATCAGGGGTATATCTAGCTGGCTTTTAAACGAGCAATTAAGGTCGGATCGACTGCTCTGCTAACGTTAATGATCCCTGGAATAAGTCACGTGAGAATACTCTATCCATATAATCATGGATTGGCTTAACTTCTGGGCCATTAAGATCAATACCGTACTTAGGTAAACGCCAAAGGATTGGAGCAATAGTACAATCAATCAAAGAAAAATCATTACTCAAGAAGTAATCTTTAACTTCAAAAACTTCTGCTGCAGCTAGCATGCTTTCTCTTAAGATGACACGAGCTGTATCCATGCGTTCAGATTCGCCACTCTCTAAATCACCAACCAAAGACAACCAGTCTTTCTTGATACGGAATAATGTAAGGCGTGTATGCGCTCTTGAAACCGGATCAACAGGCATTAATGGCGGATGAGGAAAACGCTCATCAAGGTATTCCATAATAACGTGTGAGTCATATAGAACTAATTCTCTATCAACCAATGTAGGCGCAGAGTTATAAGGGTTAAGGTCAGCCAAGTCTTCAGGTTTATTATTAGGGTCCATTTCAATAATGTCTGCCTGAATATCTTTTTCTGCCAAAACGATTCTAACGCTGTGACAGTGCGGACAATCCGGCAAAGTAAAAAGGGTCATTACTGAACGACGATTTGCAACTGATGACATCTAAATCTCCTGCGTGCTGATGGTAAATACCTACAGCTATATGGGTGCTATTAAATAAACTTCAAGGTCGAAGTAAATCAAATAAAAAAGGCTGCTCATTTCGAGCAGCCCAGTATTTTACACTAAATATTTATAAAAATCCTTGTCAATTAAGTACCTTTGGTATCGGTATTTTCAACAATGATCTTTAACTTACATTAGTGAATATCTTTCCAGTATTCTTTCTCTAACATCCATGAAACACCGAACAATAACAACAAGAATAATAGTGTAAACACACCGTACATTTTTCTTGATAATTGCGCAGGCTCACTAACATATGTTAAGAAATTGGTGAGATCACGTACTACTTGATCATACTCACCTGGAGACATCTTTCCTGGCTTAGACAATGTTAGCGTTGGCTCACCGTGATGTTCTCCATCACCTTCAGCGTGCTCCATTTCTTGCCAGCCTTGTAGCTCCCATAAAACATGAGGCATACCGACGTCTTTAAAGACAGTATTGTTGACACCCATAGGACGAGAAGAATCCAGATAAAATCCTTTCAAGTAAGAATAGATCCAGTCTGTACCGCGAGAGCGACCAACTAAAGAAAGATCCGGTACGCTGGTACCAAATGCTTCAGCAGCAGCTTTTGGAGAGTAAGCATTCTTCATTAAAGAGCCTACTTTGTCCTGCTTGCCATCTTCATCGTAAGTAAAGATCATGTTTTCTTTCAATAGAGTAGAAACATCATCTCCAGTTAAACCATGCTCTTCATTAAGCCCCATATCTTCAGCCATACGATTGTAGCGACTGAATTTAAGAGAGTGACAACCCATACAATAGTTTACATAGTACTTAGCACCATTTTGTAAGCTTTGCTTATCATGAAGGTCGATATTTGCACTTTGTAGTGCTGCACCATGACCTGCGCCCCCACTAACACTACCTAGGATGAAAACAACCAAGGCCGGCACTAATAAGACAAATATCCATTTGCGAATACTATTACTCATGATGTTACCCTCTCTGGAACTTCTTTCTCTGCATTACAGCTTTTCATAAAGTATGGAAGCAATAAAGTTAACGCTAAGTAACCTATCGGCCATACCCATTGCCACATAATCTGAGCAGCACTCGCTGCATCTCCCGGGTTGTAACGGATAAAATCAATAATGAAAACCGCTGCCGCCAGGATTACGAACCACACCAAATAACGACCTGGTTTCGTAGAATTACTATGAACATAGATAACGGCAAAGAACATGAAATAAATTTCAGTCATTCGCACACCCATCTCTTTAAACTCTGGAGTTACTGCTTTAACACCCAAATAACCCAGGATGATAAATACCGCAGCAAAGATAGCTAGGTTAAGCATGTGTGCAGTATTACGGTAACGCCATGATTTAATCGGGTTGCGATCCAGCCAAGGCAATAAGAACAACATAATAATCGCACCAAACATCGCCAATGTACCCATAAACGGAGACAAGGTAACCGCACGTAGCACTGTATAGAATGGCGTGAAGTACCAAACCGGCGCTATATGCTCAGGTGTCTTCAATGGATTCGCAGGCTCAAAGTTTGCATGCTCCAGGAAGTAACCACCCATCTCAGGCGCAAAGAATATAATCGAGAAGAACACCATCAAGAACACAACGATTGCAGGAATATCATGCACTGTGTAGTAAGGGTGGAATGGAACACCATCTAACGGTATACCTTTTTCATTCTTCAGTTTCTTGATTTCCACACCATCCGGGTTATTAGACCCTACAGTATGAAGCGCAACGATATGTACAAATACCAAAGCCACCAAAATTAATGGAACGGCAGCAACATGGAATGCGAATAATCGATTCAATGTAGGATCAGAGATAACGAAATCACCACGAATCCAGAGTGATAAAGACTCACCCACCAGCGGTATGGTATTGAAGAGGTTGATGATTACCTGAGCACCCCAGAATGACATCTGCCCCCAAGGAAGCATATATCCCATAAACGCTTCAGCCATCAGAGCAAGATAAATCACCATGCCTATGAGCCAAATTAACTCTCGCTTACCCTTGTAAGAACCGTACATAAGGCCACGGAACATGTGAAAGTAAACGACAATGAAGAATGCCGAAGCACCCGTAGAGTGCATATAACGGATAAACCAACCGCCAGGCACATCTCGCATAATATATTCAACAGAGGCAAATGCTAATTCAGCATCTGGCTTGTAATGCATGGTAAGGAAGATGCCAGAAACAATCTGAATCACCAAAACCAACATCGCTAAAACACCAAAGTAGTACCAGGCGTTAAAGTTTTTAGGCGCATAGTACTCAGACATATGAGCTTTCCACGTTTCCATCAATGGGAAACGCTCATCAACCCAGCCTAGCAATCCTTTATATTCTGTATTGTTAGCCATTAAGCTGCACCTCCGTCTTCACCAACGAGAACTACATCGTCGCTTTTGTAATAGTAAGGCGGCACAACAAGATTTGTCGGCGCAGGAACATTTTTAAATACACGACCCGCCAAATCAAAACGTGAACCATGACAAGGACAGTAGAAACCACCTTTCCAATTAGCACCCAAGTCTGCAGGTGCAAGCTCAGGTCTGTAAGTTGGCGAACAACCCAGATGAGTACAAATACCAATTAGCACCAACATTTCTGGTTTAATCGATCTATCTGCATTCTTTGCATAAGCAGGCTGCTGAGCTTCCACACTTGATTCAGGATCAGCAAGTAGAGGATCATTAGATGGTAGGTTTTTCAGCGTTTCTTCTGAACGACGAATAAACCAGACAGGTTTACCACGCCAGATAACTCTAACTAACTGTCCAGGCTCAATTTTACTGATATTAACTTCGACAGGAGCACCCGCTGCTTTGGCTCTTGCACTCGGCATCCAGGAGATAAGAAGCGGTGCTGCAAAACCGGCTGTACCTACTGCACCTACTGCTGCAGTGGCAGCGATAAGCATGCGCCTACGCTTTTTATCGACTGTATTCGAATCAGAATCTGACATGATTCATGTTCTCCACATAAATTATAAAAATCTGAAATAACGAGAGAAAAAACAATAAATTCCTCGTTAAAAAACCGCCGTATCGTCGCTTAACTGGCTACGAAGGTCAAGAAATAATCCTAAATTGGTAGGGTTTTTTGATCTAAAACACATAAATACAAAAGATTAAAAAATACCATAAATACAGATTGATATTTCTCTTTCTCCGTGTATTTTACTCACTTCTACAAGGTAGTGTAGCAAAGAGTAGGACAAAGATACTCTTGTATGCGTAAAATCATCGGTTATACTCCGTCTTTAATTTATTCCCACCCCTTATCACAGAACATACAGACATGAATCTATCTGCTTTAACTGCACTTTCCCCGGTTGACGGTCGTTATGCGTCAAAAACTAGCGCACTTCGTGAATTTTTTAGCGAATATGGCTTAATCAAACATCGCGTTTTAGTAGAAGTTCGCTGGCTACAGGCACTTGCAAATCATCCGGAGATTGCAGAAGTACCTGCGTTTTCAGATACAGCCAACCAACATTTAGAAGCAATTCTAACCAATTTCAATGAAGCTGAAGCACAAAAAATCAAAGATATTGAGCGCACAACCAATCACGATGTGAAAGCGGTTGAGTATTACCTGAAAGATCAAATCGCAGATAATGCAGAATTAAATGCAGTGACTGAATTCATTCACTTTGCTTGTACTTCTGAAGACATCAACAACCTATCACACGCCTTAATGCTAAAAGGCGGACGATCTGTAATGCTAAACGAAATTGATCAACTAAATTCTGCGATTAGAACCTTAGCACTTGATAATGCGGAAATTCCCATGCTTTGCCGTACCCACGGACAAACCGCATCGCCTTCAACATTAGGCAAAGAAATGGCAAACGTAGCGTATCGTTTACAACGCCAACGCAAGCAAATTGCCGACGTTGAAATACTCGGCAAAATCAACGGAGCAGTAGGCAACTACAATGCACATTACAGTGCCTACCCTGATATGGACTGGCCAAAATTCTCGCAAAACTTTATCGAATCATTAGGTATTACGTTTAACCCTTATACGATTCAGATTGAGCCACACGACTATATCGCTGAGCTATTTGACGCGACCGCACGTTACAACACCATCGTTATCGATTTCTGTCGTGATATTTGGTCGTACATCTCGATTGGTTACTTCAAGCAAAAAGTGATTGCGGGCGAAGTCGGATCATCAACCATGCCGCACAAAGTTAACCCGATTGATTTTGAAAACGCCGAAGGCAATATGGGAATGGCAAACGCGATGATGACTCATTTATCGCAAAAGCTTCCTATTTCTCGTTGGCAGCGTGACCTTACCGACTCAACCGTTTTGAGAACTTTAGGCGTAGGATTCGGCCACACCAGTATTGCAATCCAATCAACGCTGAAAGGCATCTCTAAATTAGAAGTCAACGAAGAAGCCATTGCCGCCGACCTTGATGCAAACTGGGAAGTATTGGCAGAGCCAATTCAAACAGTGATGCGTCGTTACGGCATCGAAAAGCCTTACGAAAAACTAAAAGAGCTCACTCGCGGGCAACGAATAAACGCCGAGAAAATGGCAGAGTTTATTCAAAAGTTAGAAATTCCTGAAGAAGCCAAACAGCAATTATTAGCATTGTCGCCAGCGACTTATATTGGTAATGCAATTGAACAAACAAAGGCGATTTAATTAATTAGTAAAAAAACGCCCATAAGTAGGGGGGTGGGTTTTCTAAACTTACCAAGCGCTGGCAATGGTAAATTCACTAGTTGTATCGTAGTTTCCGTAAAAACATTGATACCAATGGGAAAACACAATTAAGTGTTTATGAAATATCCAAAGCCCCCCCCCTACTTTGAGCCAGTTTTTTTAACTAATACAACTCTATACAAATGACTATGAGCATCCTGGGACACATCTCCAAAGAAGAATTCCTACGCGACTACTGGCAGCAAAAACCACTAGTCATTCGGGGTGCATTTGCAGATTTTGAAATGCCTTTTGACGCGGCAGAACTTGCTGGGCTTGCCTGCGACACAGAAGCCCCATCGCGTATTATTGTAGAAAAAGGTCTTGCACCTGATTTTAAGGCGTGGACCTCCAAACACTCGCCATTCACTGACGAGGATTTCATAAATACCCCTGATTCTCACTGGACATTTCTGGTAAACGATCTGGAAAGATATGTTCCTGAATTGGGCAATCTGATTGAACCCTTTCGTTTTATACCCGATTGGAGAATAGATGATTTAATGGTGAGCTACGCCGCCGACCAAGGCTCCGTAGGACCGCATGTTGACGAATACGATGTGTTTCTTATACAAGGAGAAGGAAAACGGCGCTGGAAGATAAATACGGCCCCTGATTACCCAAAAAATCTTATTCCTGATACCTCTCTAGCAATTTTAGAAGAATTTGCAGCAGATGAAGAATGGTTACTGGAAAAAGGAGATATGCTCTATTTACCTCCAAATATGCCACATCATGGGGTAGCTGAAGGTGAATGCTTTACTTTTTCTGTAGGATTTCGTGCTCCTAGCATTCTAGAAATGTCTCAAAGCTGGATAGAGTCTTTTGATGACGCCGAGATGAATAGACGCTTCAAAGATGACGGCAGAAGCCCTCAAGAGAACCCAGGTGAAATTAATGCTAAAGACCTTCAGGCATTAACGGATCAGATTATTTCAGCTGTCGACAGACAAAAACAGAACTTACCTATTTTTATCGGCAAATACTTAACAGAAAATAGAGGTGAGCAAGAACAACTGGAAGACACCGAAGAAGAGATAGCAGACAATCAGGATTATGAGCGACAAAGCGGATTACGCATTGCTTACACTGAAGATTCCAATGCCATCCATTTATTCGCCTCTGGAAACCATCTGGAATTACCCTTGAGCTTGAAAAAAGACGTTCAAGAATTATGTGAAAATTTTTACTACACTAGCGATTCGTTAAAAACATTACTAGATAACAATAACTTCAGAGCTTTATTTCAACAATTGCTTTCACAAGGCAGCGTTTTTCCTTCTGAATAAAATTGTGCTAAAGCGTGTAAAGTGGCGACGTAGATGCCGTGCAATTTAAAAGCTGCTCTGCCTGCAATAAATCCTTGGTGTGCTCTTTATTCTCAAATTTATCATACACCAGTTGTAACTGTTTTTTAGCGAACTCTACTTCAACCGCTTGATCGGCGAGCCGAAGCAAACTCATAGCAGCTCTTAATTCTTGTGACAAAGAGCCTTGATTCAATGAAATCTTAAGCGCTTTCTCAAAAGATTCCTTTGCTTTCTGAGGCTTTGGCTTTTCTGCATTCAAGAGTAATTCCCCAATGGTTCGATACGTTTCTGCATCCACCCAGTGCTCTCCACCAATTTCAGAGGTTTTTAATGATTGCTCCAGAGTATCCAGCCCCTTTTGGATATACCCCATTCGCATACAGGCTTGTGCATAAATAATCATGATATATGGACGGAATAAACCGAGATTCATGGAATTATAGGCAGACAAGCCCTGCTCCAGAATATCCATTCCCTGTTTTGATTCATCTACATTTCTTCCCAGACGTACCATTGCCCAGCCTTTGAACATTAAACCACCGATTTTCCACAGTGGTGTTTCCAGACGCATAGCATCTTCAATGGTTTTATTGCAGGCTTCTATAACCGCTTCCGTTTCATCTAAAAGCGCAAGCGGTAACACTTTTCCCACAAAGTTTGAAATGCCTATGGTATTCGCACTTCCAATATTTTCTGCTAATTCTCTCGCCTCATCACTGCAGCTGAGCATTTCTGTAAACTTGCCCTGATGCCATTGATTTAGAATCAGGTAAACCAATGAAGTGACTTTGATATCTTGCCCGTATAAGACATCTAAGCCTTTATGATGCTCATAGGAATAGGCCTTTAATGAATTTTTAAAATAGGTCTCAGCTTTTTTGGATTCACCTAGCAGCAATAATGACGAACCACGCATGCGGTTTCCTACCATTTCTAAATATTGATTAGAATGTGTATGACTTTTGGCCAGCAACACAAACTCATCCACTAAACTTTCTGCTTTGTGTATCAAGCCGCACACTTGATAAAACGCATATCGACCATGCAATACCGGAAATATTTCAGGTGAAGATTCTAACTTCTTAGAAAGCTTTAAGGCTCGTGTAAAGGCCTTCTCAACCAGAGGTGAAACGTAGCTCTGCGCTGCAATCAAAGGCCCAATAAGCCTTACTTGTAACTGAAACTCCTGAGACATGACTTTTTTGATTTGAGGAAGGCTGCTCAATAATTCCACACCTTTACTCAAATGTGAGATCGCTTCATGATGCGAAGACGTCAATGTAGCCTGGTTCCCCGCCAGCAATAAATAATCTACCGCCAAAGATACTTTGTTGGCTTCAATATAATGCGTAGCCAACACCTCTGGCTCAGACGTCAAGACATTAGGAAAATGCTCAACAATGGCATCGGCAATCAAGCCGTGGTATCTACGGCGGGTACTTTTTAGCAAGGACTTATAAGCAGTTTCTTGTAGTAGTGCATGCCTAAATTCATATTGCCTGCCTTCACCTGTGCTTTTTTGTTCAATAATATTCAAACTGATAAGCTTTTCTAACGCTTCATCAAGCTTATCGACATCTCCTACTGGCAAACATCTTAATAACTCAAACGAAAATTGCCGACCAATAGTTGCCGCCAATTGAGTTATCTTTTTAACACTGGATAACTGATCTAAACGAGCCATCAGGGAATCTTTAAGGGTTGTGGGAATTTCTACTGACGACAAAGGAATGGCTAACTCATAGCGCTTATTTTTTTGAGTTAACAACCCAGAATCAATGACGGTTTTTGTAAGCTCCTCTATAAACAAAGGAATGCCATCCGTTTTAACCACTAATTCCCTAATTAACTCATCAGGCAAGGAAAGATCACCAGCCAATTGTGAAATCATGGAATAACTACTTTCCTGATCAAGCCTCTTTAAAACCAGTTCCTTCAATACCACGTCTTCATCAACTTTTACTTTGTAACCTGGTCGAGAAGTGATAAAAAATAAAATACGTTTTGATGCTAATTTGGTACCGAGGACGTCCAGCATTTCCTGAGTAGATGGATCAATCCAATGCGTATCTTCGAAAATCAACAACAATGGATGTTCATCTGCCATTTTTTGCATAAGCCCAACCCAGGCCTGGAAGATGATTTGCTTGGTTTTATCAGGGTTTAGCGTGACAGGTTCCTCTCCAACAACCTTAACCCCTAACAAAGGCGCAAATAAGGGCGCATATTTACCTAAGGGTAATGCAAACTCATCAAAAAAGGCTTCTAAGCGCTTATATTTGACCTCATCGGTATCCTCATTTTTTAGGTTAAGCAGATACTTGAGATAAGTTACGATCGGGTGAAAAGCGGTATTAGTGTGAACAGAAGAGCATTGGTACAACCGTAAATGTTGCGGATCTTTATCAACCCTGCGCATAAACTCAGAAACAATTCTGGATTTACCGACCCCTGCTTCACCAGTTAAATGTACGATCTGACCTCTGCCAGATTTGGCCTGCTCCCAGCACTCTGCAATGATATCCAGCTCGCGATTACGGCCAATGATAGGCAATAAACGCTTTTTGCGACGCACGTCAAACTCATTAAGGAAATCACTTTCAGCGATGACCTTAAAAATCGTTAGATTTTGAGATACACCTTTGAGCGATTGCTGACCAAGGTTTTGCGTAATAAACAACCCTTTGACCAAATCATTAGTATCCTCACTAATCGCAATTGTGTTTGGCTCAGCAATATGCTCAATGCGGGCGGCAATATTAGGGGTCTCACCGACGATAGCATTTTCTTCACGATTATCGTCGCTACCCATTTGCCCAATAACTACGAGTCCGGTATGAATACCAATACGAACCTTGAGTTTTACATTGTATTCAATGATTAAGGTTTCATTGAGCTTCTCGATACGTTCAATAACACCTAAACCTGTAAGGATCGACCTTTTGGCATCATCTTCATGCGCATGCGGATGACCAAAATAGATCAGTAAACCATCACCAATATATTTGGCTATATGGCCACCATAACGAAGCGTTACTTCAGCGATACATTGTTGATAAGAACGCAAAAGATCACGTAAATCTTCTGGATCAAATTGTTCAGCCAATTCAGAAGACCCAACCAAATCACATTGCATCACGGTTAATTGGCGTCGCTCCGCCTCGGGATGAGATTTTACTGATTCGATAGATTGATCTAATTTTAGGCCACAGCCACCACAAAAATTAGCATCTAACTGATTTTTAAAACCACACGAAGTACAACGTCTTGCCAATGGTACACCGCACCCTTTACAGAACTTCTGTTGAGGGTTATTGGATACACCGCAATCATTGCAGCTGATTTTCATAAATTAATTCTCGCTCACAACCACTATCATAAGAGGTTGTATTAGTTAACGAACACATCTTGTATTTAATAATTATTCCATGTCCGTTCGCTTCAGAATGTAAGTATTTCACATAATCTTAGCTTGGAGGATTTAAGGTTAAAACCAGCCGATAGGCTTGCAACTGATTATGATAAAAATTATGCGCAACGCCCCAAAGGTATAATAAAAACTTCGCATACAGCTCTCGACCCCATCGGTCGATGATTAAATCCCGATTAGCTTCCATCTTTTCTGCCCAGGCTTTACACGTTAAGTAGTAGCTATGCCGGTCAGTGTGAACCGTTAACAATTCCATATCACTTTTTTGCACTTCAGCTAAGAAATCATGAATACTTAATGTACAGTGATTGCCAGGGTAGATATATCGGTTTAAAAAAGCATTAAACTCGAATTTTTTGGTACTCGCGCTGCCGTCAAAATAAGCATATCCACCGGGCTTGAGGAGGTTCTCCAGTTTTTTTACAACCTTATCGTAATACGGCATGTGCTCAATAACACCGAGTACTACAATGGCATCAAATTTTTCCTCTGGTTCAAATTCAAGGAAATTCTTTTTGATCACATGGCAAGGCAGATTATTTTCTTTGATCAATCGACTTAGATATTCTTCCGAATGATCCGCTATGGTTAATGACGTAACCTCAATACCTTTTTTCCCGGCATATTCATTGAATGCACCCCAACCACCACCTACATCTAGTACTTTTGACCCCTTTGTTAGTTTGCAGGATTCGATAACATAATCGAGTTTTCGAATCATCGCGGTCCCTAGACTTTCATCATCAGATTCGTAAACCCCTTGAGAATAGGTGCGCGTCTCATCAAGTATGACCATGTAAAAGTCATCGTCAAATTCGTAATGTTCCTGAATAGCATTTCTATCATCTTTTACCTGTCCAAACACTTTAGGTTTAATGCGACGAACGAAATCCAATAATGGGTGGTTATCAGAGATTGCATGGCGTAAATCCAGGACCTTCATAAAATTACCCAGGATTTCAATGTCGCCTTTTATATAAGCTTCCGCTAATGCCAGCTCATCTAAAGAAACTAATGCGGTGACTGCTTTATCATTGTTTAGATGTATTTCAAAGTCTGAATCAGAAGACTTGTCGCCTATTTTAATTTCATGCTTGTCTGGCATATAGACAGATGCCGCACAAGTTGTTGCATTATCCAGAGCCTTCAAAACCCACGCTAGTTTTTTCCCTGGAACATATTTTTGGACTACTGCATCATTTCTATTTAATTCATCATGATTGGAAGCATCGTCGATATCCGCCACCCTCATAGTAACTACCTCGCTTTCGTTGCTTTTTTATTATCCTTATTTTATATACTTATATAGCCCATCTTGTTGATAAATCCAGTCAAAAAATCTCACCTATGTGTTTATTAGCCTATTTAACTCACGTTTTTTTCTTAGAAAGTAATGGCTAACAACGATCAGAGGCGACTCTATTCATCACCCCTAACCACACTTTTCTACTCGAAGACTTTGGTTATTATAAAATTTGAAAAAACAAAGAACATTATTTTTTCTTTATCAATAAACCTGAGATGAACTCATATTTAGATCGGGTAAGCTCACTCTGCGGCTCGATACCAGAGTCATTGAAATACCAATTAACAGCAGCGATTAAAACAGGACGTTGACGTGTACTAATTTCACAAGTGTTGCTGGAGTTAATCTTTGCAATGATTGCTATCAAAGCTTCACGAGATGCGGCCGCACAATCAGAGCCCCCTGTGGGATACGCTGCCTCAATATAATGATGTAATGCCTTAGTTAGAACTTCCCCTGCCCTATCAGAAGCATCAAAGATAAAGGTACGTTTTTTCATTTGCCTTTGCTTACAGCGGTATCAGCCGTATTTAGAAGAGAAACCTTCAATTCACCTCTAACAAAAGATTCTTTGTCACTCTTTTTCAATCTCTTGAGTTGATATTCACGCTGGCAAGCCGCGGATCGTGATTCTGCCGTCTCTTCATAGACTAGAGAAACCGGGCGTTTTGCCCGTGTATATTTTGCGCCTGCCTTGTCTTCGTTATGTTCCTTTAAGCGACGCTTAACATCCGTTGTCACGCCGGTATATAAACTGTTATCAGCACAGCGAAGCATATATACAAACCACTCAGATATTTGCCCCATTTCTTCCCTTTAACCATTTTTATAATTTTATTACCATGCAGCGAAGGATAAAACCCTGCCAAGTAACAGCACATTAAAAACAGTTTTTATATTTAAATTGAATTGTTGGATAAGATACCACATCATTCGCTAGGATCGAATCCGCTAAATTTGTATAGATAATAAACTCATGAAACCTGCACTAAAAATAACAAATCTGAAGAAAACCTACGGCGAGAATATGCATGCGCTCAAAGGCATCGATTTACAGGTCGAGCAAGGCGATTTCTTTGCGCTACTTGGGGCAAATGGCGCAGGCAAATCGACAACGATAGGTATTATTTGTTCTCTCGTGAACAAAACAGCAGGAAGTGTAGAAGTGTTTGGTTACGATCTGGACACCCAACGCGAACAAGTACAGGAACATATTGGTCTAGTCCCACAGGAGTTTAACTTTAATGTGTGGGAGCCGGTGATGGACATACTCATCAATCAGGCCGGCTACTACGGTATCGACCGAATTACCGCAACTGAACGTGCAGAAGAACTGCTCAGACACCTTGATTTATGGGATAAACGCCACGAACAGGCGAATAAACTTTCAGGTGGCATGAAGCGTCGACTAATGATTGCCAGAGCATTGTTACACAAACCCAAGCTGTTAATTTTAGATGAACCAACTGCAGGTGTGGATATTGAAATTCGCCGCTCAATGTGGAAATTTCTGACCCAACTCAATCAGGCAGGAACAACCATCATTCTAACCACACATTATCTGGAAGAAGCGGAAAGCATGTGCGATAACATCGCCATTATTAATCGTGGCGAAGTGGTTAGTAACACCAGCATGAAGGAATTGCTTTCGCATTTAAATGTAGAAACATTTGTGCTCGATGTGAAAGAACCCATCACTGATCTCCCTCACATTGAAGATATTACCTTGCGCCAACGCGACGCCAACACCCTCGAAGCTGATTTAGACAAATCCAGATCGCTTAATTTTCTTTTTGAAAAACTCAGTGAACACAATATTCGTGTTTCAAGTATGCGAAATAAAACCAGTCGTTTAGAAGAGCTATTTATCAACCTGGTTGAAAAAGATAAAGTCCAAGACAACGAATTAAATGACGCGGAGGCAGCCTCATGAACAACAAAAAAAACCTGACTGCCTTTAGAACCATTATCACTAAAGAAGTGTTACGCTTCTTGCGAATCTGGGTGCAAACCCTAATACCACCCGCAATCACCATGACCTTGTACTTCGTGATTTTCGGTAACTTAATTGGTAGTGCAATCGGCGAAATGGGTGGTTTTAAATATATCGAATACATCACACCCGGTTTGATCATGATGTCGGTAATTACCAACTCATACTCCAATGTTGTTGCCGCATTTTTCAATGCGAAAATGTACGGCCACGTTCAGGAAATGCTGATTTCACCTGTGCCTAACCATGTCATTTTACTCGGCTATATCGGTGGTGGAATGGCGAGAGGATTAACCGTAGGCTTAATCGTGACACTGGTCTCTTTATTCTTTTCAGAATTGCACATCGAACATCCAATAATGACGATCTTCATCGTTTTGATGACGTCCATGCTGTTCTCAATTGCAGGTTTCATTAACGCTGTATATGCGAGAAACTTTGATGACATCAGCATTATCCCAACCTTCGTATTAACGCCCCTAACCTATCTGGGTGGCGTTTTCTATTCGATTAGTCTGCTCTCTGAATTCTGGCAAACCGTATCGTTAGCAAATCCGGTACTCTATATGGTGAACGGTTTCCGCTACGGTATTCTTGGTGTTTCAGATATTAACCCCTGGGTGAGTTTCTCTTTAATTATCGCATTTATAGCCGTATTGTATTTCATCGCTTATCGATTATTAAAGAATGGCGTTGGAATCCGATCTTAAGGCCACCCCCCTACTTTGGAGGCTTTTTTTAAAGCATTTATGTAAAGTGCTTTAATTCATATAGCTGCGTTTTGAAGATTCACTTTTGCTTTCGATCACATTCAACATGAGATTGGCTTGCCTTAACTGTTTCTCCAAATCTGATTTTAGCTTTTGAATGTATTCGGGATTATCTTGGTCCACTAATGATTGCTCTATACGCGCTAAACTTTTTGTATCGTTTCTACCGTAACTCTCCGTTTTAGCGGTTAAGTCGTTTGCCACACCCTCAGCATAAATTACCACAAGCCCGATGTAGGATAATGACAAGGTTAGTGTTGTAGCCATCACTATTGATTTGCTACTTATTTTTTTTATTGATTTAAAATTCATTGTTAATTCCATTTTATTGTTTTTTTTAATGTCGTTTTAATGAGCTTTGAAGCCCGCTTACAAAACGCTCGCATGAAACGAAACGTTCGTATGTAATAGAAGCCTTTGCATAATACTTTGACGGATAAATAACGAACTAGTTCCATGCAAAGGCTTCTATTTAAAGTTATGTATTAGCCCTTAATACATAAACTCCTTATTACGCAATATAGATGCTAAATGTGCACAAAAAATGGAGAAAATGTGACGAATAGTAAAGAAACTGCAAAAAGTCGCTGATAAATCTTTATTTACCGATTTATCCTATGTCATCCTCCGATATCACCCTCATCTGGTTTGCATTTGGCACCCCCCTACTTTGGGGCACTTTTTTAATAGCGATAAGCAATGACAAAAACAAAAGACATTCCAGTATGGTTCAACATCCTAGACTATGACTGGCAAAAGAAACGAGCAATAGTGATTGGCGCAGGCATTGCCGGCTGTCAAATGAGCTGGCATTTAGCACAGGCAGGCTGGAACATTACGCTTATAGAACGCAATAAAACCATTGCAAACGAAGCCTCAGGGAATCCGGCGGGAGTCATCTCCCCTAAAATGACCTCCAAACCGAGTATTGGGGAAGATTTTTACACACAGAGTTTTCAGTACACCTTAGATCAATTAAGCCTGCTAAAAAAACAGGGGCTAGAATGGCATGGTTGTGGCTTGTTACAACTCACTCACAATCAACGGGAAGAAAAACGCTGGCAACAACTCAAAGAGCGAGATTTCAAAGAAGATTTTTTACAGCTTTTAGATGAAGATGAAACCAGCAAAGTAGCCAATATCCCATTACCCTATAAAGCGAGCTACTTTCCCCAAGCGGGATGGATTGACCCTGCTCACTTTTGCGAAAGCTTAAGTTCACATCGTAACTGTAACTTACTAAAAGAAACCAATGCATTACATATTGAAAAGCAGGAAGACCTTTGGCACGTTTTCGACACTCGGGGACAGTCAATAGCGCACGCAGAAATCGTCATCATTGCAAATGGCAAAGACCTAACCCAGTTTACACAGACTAGCGATCTACCCAGCATGCCCGTTGCAGGTCAAACTACATTGGGAACAGCCAGTATCGAATCGACAAAATTGAAGGCTGTTATTGGTCACGAAGGTTATTTAACACCCGCCGATATCCACTCAAAAAAGCATACATTTGGCGCAACCTTTGATAGAAACAACGATCAATCAACAATCACTCCAGAAGCTGATACCGACAACCTTGAGCAATTAACACAATATCTACCTGAGTTTGCCGAATCTTTGACTGCCACAGAAAGTGCGCACGCTGCGGTGCGCCTTACCACTCCAGATCGTTTTCCCTATGCAGGCGCAATCCCTGACTGGGATTTTTATCGAGAACACTATGATGATTTACATCACGGTAAAAAGTGGAAGGAATACCCTAAGGCCGAATACCAAAGAGGTTTATTTGTACTGGCCGGTTTTGGCTCCCGCGGATTAACCACTAGCGGTTATTGTTCAAAATTGCTGACTCAACTCATTGAGAATAAACCCATTTCAAATCAGGAAGGTACGATTTTAGAAAACCTTCATCCCGCACGCTATCTGATTAAGCAATTGAAAAAAGGCTTGTAGAGTCGCTCTTTCAAAATCACCCTGTTTCTACTCATTCCAAAATTTAAGCTTAAAAAAGAAAAGGCACCCAAGATGGGTGCCCTTACTACGGTCGAACAACTTACTTACTAACAACATCTTAAAACATCATAAGGAGAGATTATGAATTCAAATGGACCGCTACAAATAAGGCTTGATCACCTCGCATCAATAAAACCGCTAATGGCTTATCACCATTGGCTTTCTGGATCACTTGCTTAAGCTGCGAAGGCGATGCAATACTTTGTCCACCGACACTTAAGATAATATCTCCAGAACGTAAACCCGCATTTTCTGCCGCCGAATCAGGCATCACTTTTGCAACTTTCACACCTTGATTTTTGGTAACCAGCTTTTCTTTCTCAGCGTCCGTTAAATCTGTAACGGCCACACCCAGCGAACCTTTTTCTAATGCGGCAACTTCTTCAGGCTCATCATCTTTGGACTTAAGCTTGTCGATGGTCACATCAATCGTTTGTATCTTGCCTGCTCTAACAATTTCCACAGGGACTTTTTTCCCGATTGGCGTACTTCCAACCAACAGTGGCAAATCGTTTACTTCTTCTACGGTTTTATTATCAAATTTCAGGATTAAATCACCAGCCTGCAGACCCGCCTTATCAGCAGGACTAGAAGGAGAAACGCTGCTAATCAAAGAACCAATGGTGTCGTCTCTACCCAAAGATTCTGCCA
Source organism: Cocleimonas flava (assembly GCF_004339015.1). Classification (GTDB taxonomy): domain Bacteria; phylum Pseudomonadota; class Gammaproteobacteria; order Thiotrichales; family Thiotrichaceae; genus Cocleimonas; species Cocleimonas flava. The sequence continues at coordinate 34,520 of NZ_SMFQ01000005.1, forward strand.
GCGCTTCGTTGATGCCTTGAATACCCACACCTAACCAGCCACGGCTAACTTTTCCAGAAGTCTTGAGCTGATCCGTTACGTTTTTAACAATATTGATCGGAATAGCGAAAGATACGCCCATATAACCACCACTGCGGCTATATATTTGAGAATTCACACCGACTACCTGACCATTAAGGTCGAATAATGGACCACCAGAATTGCCCGGGTTAACCGCTGCATCGGTTTGAATAAATGGCACATAAGTATCCGCTGGTAAACTTCTGGATAATGCACTCACAATCCCCTGTGTTGCCGTGTAATCAAGCCCAAATGGTGCGCCTATTGCCACTACCCATTGCCCTACATCCAACTTATCCGAATCACCGAAAGATGCGACAGGAAGGTCTTTAGCCTCTATTTTTAATAGTGCAATATCACTAAGCTTATCCACACCAATCTTTTTCGCTTCAAGCTCGCGCTTGTCATCGAGTTTAACCGTTATTGTGTCAGCATCATCAATAACGTGTGCATTGGTAACGACGTAACCATCTTCAGAAATAATGAAACCAGAACCATAAGCCTGACCTCTACGACTTCCATAATCATGTGGTTGTTTTGGTAGGTTTTTGAGTAAATCCTGATATTGTTTTGGCAGTCTTTCCAGTTGTTTTTCACTGAGTTGACTTAAACGATTACCGGCACTACTTTTGCCTGTTTTAACTGTAATGCTAACCACCGCACTACGACTCTTTTTAATCATTGTCGCAAGTTCTGGCAAGCCGCCACCAACCGCAACCTTAGGAGCCACAGCGTTAGTAGAAGTTGTGTCAGCAAAAAGAGGCGCTGTGGTAAGTCCGTATGCACTTAATGCACCGATAATAAAACCCATCATAAGGCTGAGTTTATGTTTTTTAATTCGTTTGCTCTTTTCTGTATTATTTATATTACTGGTATTGCTAGGGACTAAAGCTGTCCCTGTCGCTTCAACTTGAGGTGAATCCTTCATCTTCTTATCATTCATGTTGTTTCGTCCTTGCCCTTTAAATATGTTATTAATCACTGTATGGAAGCTAATTCTGGATTTATCAGTCATTAACCATGAACCAAATGTACAATAAACAACATTACCAATTGCTAGCGGCTAGATTAATTATTGTTAATAATACTTTTTTTGAGTTGTTGTGCGTTTAACACGAGACTAATATCCTTCTCATGCAAATATTGATTATCGAAGACGACACCCAAACGGCCAAGTTCATCCAGAATGGACTACAAGAGAGTGGCTTCGTGGTAGACCATGAAGCAGACGGTGAAAAAGGTTTGGCACAAGCCATGACCAACCAATACGATGCTCTCGTAATAGATCGTATGCTACCCAGTTTAGATGGTTTAGCCATTATCGAACAATTAAGAGGTAGAGGGTTTAACGTGCCTATCCTAATTCTAAGCGCTCTTGGCGATGTCGACCAACGTGTAGAAGGCTTGAAAGCAGGTGGTGATGATTATCTGGTAAAACCCTATGCATTCAGCGAATTACTGGCTCGTCTACAATCATTAGTGCGACGCACGCAACCCAGTCAGGAAGTCAATCAGTTACAAGTCCATGATTTAAAAATGGATTTACTCAAGCGCAAAGTCACCCGCGGTAATGACGTGATTGATTTGCAACCGAAAGAGTTTATTTTACTCGAAACGTTAATGCGCAATGCGGGCGAAGTCATTACACGCACCATGCTTCTGGAGAAAGTCTGGGATTATAATTTTGATCCTCAGACCAATGTGATTGATGTGCATATCAGCCGTATCCGCGCGAAAATTGACAAAGACTACGACGTTGCATTATTGAAGACCATTCGTGGAGCAGGTTATATTCTGGCGGCTCCTGAATATGATGCAAACAGCCAACAAAAGTGAGTGTTTTTCGCCGAATACTGAATACTTCGGTATTTCGGTTATCTCTGGTCTATGCTGTCTTATTCAGTTTGATTGCGGCAGCGGCATTACTGTCTGTCTATAAAGTTGCAGAAACGCAAATAGAAGAACAAATTGATCGTCGCCTCACCTTAGAGACCAATATCCTTTTAGAGAACTATAAAAAGCATGCGGTTAAAGGCCTGCTTGAAGACATCAATATTTACAACAAAAAGGAAGGTCGACCCTTTTATATTTATGCCTTAATCCATGTCAGTAAACTGGATCTTAAAAAATTCATTCCGGTCAATCAGTATACGGTCACCAAACGTAACAAGACCTTTTCTAGTATTCCGTTAAGCGACATTATCGATTACGTCAATGATCGCCAAGGTGATGAAACCATCCGTGTCTTATTAACACTACTCCCCGGTGGCTACCAATTATTAGTCGGTGCCGAGCTAGAAGAAACTCAACACTTATTAGACCAATTATTCAAAGCGACCCTGATAGCGATCTCTATTATATTCGGTCTATCAATTATTATCGGTGCATTGATGGCACGAAAAGTAGTGAGAGGAATTAATGCCGTCACCGATACCGCTGATAATATTATTGAAGGCGATCTGTCACATCGCATTCCCGTAACTACCCAAAATAACGAATTCGATCGCTTGAGCCTATCTCTGAATAGCATGTTAGATCGAAACGAAGATTTGATGCAAAGTATGCAGCAGGTAACCAATAACCTCGCTCATGATTTGCGCAACCCACTCAATCGCATTCGTCATCGTCTGGAGTCGGCACGCAATAAAAGCATGACTGATAGTGAATTCACAGAATTTAATGAAGACACCATTGGCGATATCGACAACGTCATCTCAACCTTTAATTCGCTATTAAGTATTGCTCAGATTGAATCCGGTAATTCCCGTAAAAACCGGGAACAGTTTGAATTGAAAACCCTGCTTGATGATCTATCCGAGCTGTATGAAGTTGTGGCCAGCGAGAAAGGCTTGAAATGGGAATATGAAGCCGAAGACTCACTGACAGTAATGGGGAGTAAACAGCTACTTGCGCAACTCTTTACTAACTTGCTGGATAACGCTATCAAGTTTTCACCTGAAAATGGTTTGGTCAGCTTTAAAGCCGTTGCGATAAAAAGCAAGCAGGGAAATAAAATTGAAGTAACCGTTTCTGATAACGGCCCAGGGATTCCAGCTGAAGAACACGAAAAAGTACTGAAACGTTTTTATCGATTAGACAGCGCAAGAAGCACCGAAGGCAATGGACTTGGGCTAAGCCTGGTAAAAGCGGTGACTGATTTACACGGTGCAGAAATACACTTTAAAGACAACCATCCAGGTCTTCGTGTTTCTGTAATATTTAAGGGCACCTCCTCTATTAATTAGGTATTTCTTCTGTCAACGCCAAAAAATCAGAATCAAGACGTATTCACACAGAATGCTCATTGCCTTTCAAGTGAATACAACACAAAGTCTGGTTTTTTGGCTAAGACCCGCAGGGCAAGGTTATAAGTCATCATCTCCTTTGTTGCACTTATTGGAAAGGGAATAACCATTCCCTGCAAAGTGCACCTAAGATATGATGACTTATAACCTTGCAGAAGGAACACCTAAATAGTAGAGGTACCCTTAATAGCAAGAAATGAGCTAAACAATAAAGTTAGCCACCCCCCTACTTTGAGCGGTTTTTTTACTTTAAAATAATAAAACCATGCCTTTGGGTTCGTTGTCGCTAAACGCCAAAATTGGCTCGGCTACGCCTCGGATCAAACACTTTTGAAGGAATAATAAAAATTATGACTATTAGAAAATTTGAAGCTCACCTACCCAATGTACATTCAACAGCCTACGTTGACGAAACTGCACTAGTGAGTGGCGAAGTAGAAATCGGAGAGGATAGTTCTGTATGGCCAATGGCAGTAGTTCGTGGCGATGTTAACTATATTAAAATTGGTAAACGCACAAACATTCAAGATGCATCTGTATTGCATGTTACACACGCTCCCAACGAACATAGCGAAAAGATTGGCGCTGCCCAAACCGGTTATGCGTTGATCATTGGAGATGATGTAACCATCGGCCACAAAGCACTTTTACACGCCTGTGAAATCAAAGACCGTGTACTTGTTGGAATGGGCGCTATTGTTATGGATGGCACCGTGGTTGAAGAAGACACCATGATCGCCGCAGGTAGCGTGGTACCACCAAGAAAAACACTAGAAAGTGGTTATCTCTGGGTCGGAAACCCTGCCAGAAAAGTGCGCGAACTCACTGATAAAGAGAAAAAGTATTTACCGTATTCTGCAGAGCATTATGTGCGTTTGAAAACACGTACTGAAAATGGCTAATGTCACTTCATAAATTGTTTATGCAAGAATTATAAAATATCTTTAATTTTGCTTTCTCTCACTAAGCCCTGTGAGCACAGGAATAATTAACATGGTAATTGAAAGTAAAATCATCACATTCCAGCCGCCCTGCTTGTAAGCAAAGCCTGCCGCGGTAATTCCTAGACCACCACCGATATAATAGAACAAGACATAGAGCGCATTAGCTCTGCCATGACCGCTGGTTAATTTTTTATTCAATGCGCCAACAGCAGCTGCGTGTACCATAAAAAATCCCATGCATACGCCGATTAAACCTATGACTATCGCAACCACCGATTGCATTAAAATAACCAAAAGGGAAACTGCTAGAATCCCAGATCCTAACAACAGCGTGTTGCCGCTACCAAAACGATTACTCAGCCTGCCCGCGGTAGGCCCCATGAATATCCCTGTGATATAAACCAAAAACACCAACGTGATGGATTCGGTCGAGAAGTTAAAAGGGGCTCCCTCAAGCCTAAATGGCAAATAATTAAAGACCGATGAGAACACAGAAAAACTGCCGAGCGCGCACAAGAAGATCAGAAATAATTCTTTTCTCTTTAATAGCGAAACAAAACTCACCGGTGTTTTGTTAACACTCAGGTCTTTCGCAGGTTTTGGCAACCATTTCACCGCCATAAATGTCGCGATCAAAATAAACACAGACGCGGTAATAAAGGCATAACGCCAATGCAATGGCGGATGTATCCAACCACCTAATAAACGCCCTCCAAGGCCGCCCAGGACGGTTGCAGAGACGTAAGACCCCATCACGACACTGAGACTGGCGAGCGGTATGGTTTTGGCCAGATAAGCAGCCAGACAGGTGGTGAGCGCGGGTATGAATAAGCCTTGTACGAAACGGGCGGCAATCAACACCCAGAAATTATCGGTTAATGCACAAACCAACCCTGCGGCTGCCACCATGGTGCCGCCAACTAATACAATCGGCTGAATATCATAACGATCAATCAGCATGCCAAACGGCAAATTAGACAAGGCAATGCCCAGTATTACGCCGGAGATAGAAAAAGACACCATAACCAGATCTACCGCAAACTCATCCTGTAAAACAGGTAATACAGGTTGCGTTATGTATACATTGGTAAAAGAGGCAGATACCAGAGCAAACACAATGAGTTTTATTCGAAAATATGCCGTGTCAGTCATGATGGATTCTTTAAACAGATAAGAAAAAAATATGAAATAAAAAGCGAAACAAAAAAGTAGAGGACGAAAATTATAGGAGAATATCGATGGTAAAGTGAATGAAAAAAAATCACATCAACCCCAAATAAAGTTCACCTAAAAGTAACAAGTAATAAAAACCTGAATACCAATGACTTAAGGCTCTTCTTCCGCAGGTTTGGTCAGCGCCAATTCAATTGCCTCTATCAACTTTCTCGTTATTGCCTCAGCATGAAGCTCACAATGAAATTCACCATCGTTATACAAATACATACTGGGTAAATGGAATACACCAAATTCATTCACTAAAGCCGCGGCTTTATCTGCTTTTATCTCAAATGCAGCAAAGTCGTGAAAATGATCTACAAATTTTTTAAATTCTGTATTTAACAACGACTTTAAATGATGGCACGACGCACAATGCGGGCCTGAGAAAAAAACCAATGCGATTCCATCCAGATCGGATAAAACTTCGTGGATAGTAAACTCATCTAATTCAGCAACTTTATTCATTATTGGATTAAAACACGCATTGTAAAAATCTTATATATCACCCCCCTACTTTCAGGCGTTTTTTTATTTCAAATTATTACAAAGTAATCCGTAACCACCTTTTTTGTTATCGATTCTATGTCGTTGTGTTTCACGCTTGTTAATTCATGTACATATCGAAACAGAAAAAGGTTCATAAATTATTGATAAATATATCAATTGTAAAGTTTCGTAAAGATGCTTTAATTTGGACATTCAACTGTTATTGTCGATGAGTAAGCTTTTTACACTACTGGAATCTGTTCGCAGGTATTGACCGTAAGTAGTATTCATACAGGTTAATTTAATCCACAAAGGATTTGATTTACACAAGGAAACATTATGAAAAAACAAACCATACTTCTATCATGCTTTACCGCAGGCGCTCTTTTATTATCGGGTTGCTCTACTAATGCGCAGACAGGTGCGCTAGTTGGCTCTCTAGTAGGTGCAGGAATAGGCAAATCAACTTCCAACCATCGCGATAAACGTGCAGTCATAGGTGGTGTTCTGGGGGGAATTGTTGGATCAGCCATTGGCGCAGAGAAAGATAGAGCTAACTATAACCGTGCTGTGAGCAATCAACAAAGTTACTCATCAGACTATAGCTACAATCCGAACGGTACGGCGAGCAAGACAGTGACACAACACCCTTCTGTGACACACAAGCATGGCAACACAACACATACTCATCCTGGTGGTGCAGGTAATCATCAGCATAACTACAATCAGCAAACGACTCAAACGCAACAACAGGTTGTAGTCGCAGAACCTGAGGTTGTCTATGTCGAAAGAGCACCTGCATATTATTACCCACCGGTAACCACATCTATCGTGTTAGGTGCAGGTTACTATGGTGGTTACCGTCATCGTTACAATAAACGCAACTACAGAAACAATCGCCACAGACATCACAACCGTGTTCGTCATCCAAGACGTCACTAAAACGTGATAAGTTAAACAATAAAAAAAGGGGCGCATTATGTGCTCCTTTTTTTATTTTCATCCACAAATTCCCGAAGAAAAAACCTTCTAAGACACTGAAATAATAACCAATTGTAATATTAGGTAAAGATATTAGCGCTTTCTTTTTCTGGTGCTATATTGAGAGTGTAATAAGAGCTAAAAGTTACTGATTGAACTCGCTTGATGCAGTTCCTAATAGATAATTTATTGGAAAGTTTGTGGGTTTTTATCGCTCTAAACTTCAGATGTAAACGTAGTTATATACTAACCATTCAAGTGCTTCATACACTCAAGGATTTATGATGAAAAAACAAACTCTATATTTATCACTCGTTTTAGCAGGAACTGTATTTTTAAGTGCTTGTTCTACGAATGCCCAAACTGGCGCTTTAGTTGGTTCTTTAGTCGGTGCTGGCATTGGCAAATCAACCTCAAACCATCATGACAAACGCGCTGTAATTGGTGGTGTATTAGGTGGTATCGTTGGTTCCGCAGTGGGTGCTGAACAAGATCGTGTCAACGCTTATAATAATTCAACGCAAAATGGTGCGGTTTATTCGGCTCCCGTACAACAACCACGTCAGGTGATTGTAAATCGTCAACCTGAATACGTGTATGTGGACCCTTACTATCCAATCAGCCCAACCATTATTATTAGCGGCAGGTATTATCACAGACCGATGCATGACAGACGTCACCACCGTGTGCGTTATACGCGTCGCTACTAATAACTCAGTACGTGATTTGAAGATATTGCTTATAAAGAACCAACTTCGAACTCATTAGCTGGATGTACAAGCCAGACTTAATGCAAAGTGCTAATAGCACGTGTATTAGGTTTGGCTTTTTTGTTTCAAAGTAGTATTTGAGGCATTGTTAACCCTTAATAATGATTAAGTCACCCCCCTACTTTAAGTGACTTTTCATTTTGCTGTATGAAATGACTATAGGAACTTATGCTTTGCGGAATGATATTACGTTTTTGTTTTTTAAAAACGTAAATAGAATTTATGCAGAGCTAAGGGATTTTTTTAAGATCGAAATTGCAATACTTTCTGCACCAGCAAACCTGCAATCAATCCCCAAAACGTTGCACCAATCCCAAAGAAAACAACACCAGATACTGTTACTAGAAAAGTAACGAGAGCAGCTTCTCTGTATGTAGGCTTATCCAAAGCAACCGCAAGACTATTACCTAATGTACCGATTAAGGCTAAACCCGCCAACGGTAGAATCAACGCTTTAGGACTCATCGAAAATAGCGCCACAACGGTTGCACCAAACAAAGCTGCGATAAAATAAAACACACCCGCGCTCACCGCCGCCAAATAACGTGTTTCACGATTAGGGTCTGCATCTTTTTCCATACAAATCGCTGCGGTTATAGCTGCCAGATTAAAGGCAAACCCACCAAATGGTGCGAGCAGCATAGTGGTAATGCCCGTAGTGGTAATAATCGGAGACAAAGGGGGTCTATATCCCGCCGTATGCATGGTCGCGATACCCGGCATATTTTGTGAAGACATGGTTACAATAAACAACGGAATGCCAATACTAATCAATGATGTCATTGAAAATGTAGGCATGGTGAAAACAAAGGATGCTATCTCAAAATCCAGCTGTTTGGTTTCAAACAAACCCATGCTCCAGGCGGCAACCCCACCAACAACCAACACTAATGGAATTGCATAGAGAGGAAATAGTCGCTTACCCAATAGATAAGTCACACACATCAACGCAACTAAAGCGAATTCTTGTTGTAGGTATGTAAAGATTTCCAGACAGAAAGGCATCAGCACACCTGCTAACATGGCAGCAGCAATGGGCGGAGGTATAAGTTTACTCAAACGATCTAAACTGCCTGTGATTCCACTTAAGGTTATCAATAACCCACTAAAAATAAAGGCACCTACCGCCTCATTCATAGGCACATCTACCAGCGCGGTAGCAAGCATGGCAGCACCGGGGGTCGACCATGCAGTCAAAATAGGCGTCTTATAATAAAATGATAAGCCGATGCACGTTGCCGCCATCCCCAAACCAAGCGCTAATAACCATGAATTGATTAACGCCTGATCAGCCCCCGCAGCATTCGCCGCTTGAAAAACGATCGCCACCGAACTGGTGTAGCCAACTAACACGGCAATGAAACCAGAACTAATATGACTGATTTTTAAGGGAAACCTCATTTTTCACAGACTCCTATGATAACATGTGCGCTATAGCGTACACTTATCATAGGCTCGACCGTTATAGCGCACAAGCATTTTGTTTACGAATACATTACTATGATCAAATATGAGATCGGCCATCAATTAAAACAAATTCGCAATGATGCTGGCTGGAGTCTATCCAGAGCAGCGAATGAAACGGGCGTGAGCAAGGCGATGCTCGGCCAGATAGAACGAAATGAATCTAGTCCCACTATCTCAACGTTATGGAAAATTGCAACGGGCTTTCATAAGCCGCTGTCGGTCTTTGTTAATGATGCCTTGATCACCGAAGATGATGAAAGTGTACGCAGTACCCATATCAGTTTTACCCACCACAAGCACGACCTGAAAGCCAGAATTCTGTTCCCTTTTGACCCTAGATTTGGCTTTGAGCTATTTTCAATAAAACTAGATCCTGATCAAACGCATATCTCTGAACCTCATGACAAGGGAGTTATTGAACATATCACTGTCATCAAAGGAAATATGGAAGTGAAACTCAATGGTGAGTGGAAAAAACTAGCAGAAGGAGATGTACTTCGTTTTAAAGCAGATCAACCACATGAATATCGAAATACTGATAAAGACACCACAACCGAATTTCATAACCTGATTTTCTATACATAAGCACTGATGAATTTATTGCTCAGATAGCTATATCTAGTAGTTATTTAGCCCATTTAACCATGTTGTAGCCAGATTCATACATATTCAAAACTATGCTGAAAACTGTTTAAACTTACGTCCCAAATATATCCCACAAGCAGCCCATATCATTGCAATAACGGCGCCCACGCCAGCCACAGCTGCAAGACTTAATCCCAAGCCTTGAGTCAATGCGGTAAAGGCCCATGCATTCAACATATCGCCACCGCGGTATATAATAATATCAATCACAGGTTTGGTTTTAAATCGGACCTGTCTGCTCACTACCGTAAACAACATTTCCCGCGCTGGGCGTGTCACTGCGTAATTGCCTGCTCTGCGGATAACCTGCACCGCAATCACCACACCGACAATAGGCGCGAAAGCCAGTAACAACATACCCGCAGCAATCAATACCGGCACAGAAGCCAGGGTGAAAGAAAGCCCAAATCGTTTTGCCATACGACCTGTCGCAAAAACAGCGACGAACACCGTCAAAGTATTAACCACTAAATCCATACTCGACCAGATTTGTGTGCGTGTCTCACGATCATAATCAGCGAGTAAATTTTTCAATTCAAAATACACGAACGAACTGATGGATGTATATAGCAGGATAAATACGGCGATCATGATTAAGTAAGGACTTTTCAGGAAGTCATTAATACCCGAAAACAGCTTCCCACCGATAATATCTACATCATTACTCGAACTATCATGGCTATCAATTTCAAGGTCGCTTAGTTTGAGCTTTTGTAACCAGATACTTAGTGGAATAGTCAATATCAGCAACGCGCTAGCAATCAGCAATAAATTATCTGTACCAATATTAGTCGCTAGAAAAGCGGGAATACTTGGGCCGATAATGGCCCCTACACTTGCCCCTGCGCCGATAAAACCAAATAAACGCGTTGCCTGAGGTCGTGTGAAAATATCCGACATCAAACTCCAAAACACGGAGATATGAAATAAGCTGAACACACTAATCCACACATAGAAGGATTTATCCAGCAATACGATTCCAGTCGCTAATTGAGTGCCCAGATAAAACAGCAGAAAACTGAAGGCAAAGAAAGCATACACATAGGGAACGAGTTGTTTGTAGCGTACTCGACTTATCAAACTACTGTATAAAGAGACCGTGATAATGCTAAAGAAAAAAGTCAGCGTCCATAAAAAGCTAACCTCTACATCAGTCCAGTCACTCGCCATCGCATCGCGCACCGGACGCAGAATGTAATACCCCGCCATCAGGATAAAAACCAGCAAAAACGAAGCTAATGTTATTCTGATTTCATGCGGTTTAATGTCGCTCGCGAAATTTAAAAGCCGCTGAATCGGATGTGACTCTTTTGCACCATCACTCATAGCAGTTATAAGCTGTTAAAGTAATTAAGCATTTCTTTGCGTTGGGCTTGGCCAGGCAAGCGCCCAAAATTAGCCTGCATATTATCAACCATGTGCTTGGCTTTTGATGTCGCAGGAATTGCACAGGTAATATCCGGATGCCCCAGTATAAATTTGAGATAAAACTGTCCCCAGCTGGTGCAATCAATGTCTTTTGCCATTTCTGGCAGTGCTTTACCCTTGCTTTGACGAAACAAAGAACCGCGTTGATAGGGTCGATTGATCATCGTCGCAATTCCTTTATCTCTCGCTACTGGAAGGATTTCTCGTTCTGCATCCAGATTGGCGATGTTATAACTAAACTGAACAAAATCGATCGGTTCACTTTTCATCACCTGAATAAACTCATCATGGTCGCGCCCGTGCGAAGTAGTAATCCCGATATACCTGACTTTGCCTTCTTTCTTCCAGTTTTTAAGGGTATCGAGCTGGGTCTTCCAATCCACCAGATTATGTACGCTGATAAGATCGAAGTTCTTCACATTCATGCGTTGTGCTGATTCCAGCATGTCAGAGATACCCTGCTCACGCCCCCTTGTCCAGACTTTGGTCGCCGCAAATACTTTCGGATGATTCTTCATACTGCGTAAAACATCACCTACGCGTGCCTCTGCACTGCCATACATGGGAGATGAATCGATGACCATACCTTTCGCTGCAAAGAACGCCTGAATAACAGCAGTCAGTTTAGCCATGCTTTCTGGATCATCATCTTTATTAAAGGTACGCGATGTACCCATGCCTATGACGGGTAATAATTCACCTGAACTGGGTATTTTTTTCTGAATCAATGGGAGCTTTGATGTTGCACTCTCTGCGAATAACTCACTGGCTGGTAAGGCTAGCATCGCTGCTGCTAACTGTAGAATCTGACGTCGTGTAACCATGAAATACCCCTTTCAGAAATAATAGATGTGTTTAAATTCTAGACCAAAAATTTGAATAATTGTTCAGCTAATTCAATAGTTAATTAATAAATGCGTTTAATTTAAGAGAGTGGCTTCCACCATTTAGCATTGATTTCTTTTAGTCCTGCTTGTTTAAAAACAAGGCGTGCTTCAGCTTTATCAGAATGATTAAGAAAGGAGCCTAATTCAAAACGTGACTTCGAATCAGATAAACTTAGCTCGATGGGTTCGGTAGGCTTTTCTGACTCAGTAACCAGAATAAAGGTTTCTGGCCTATCCAGCTTGAAGGTTCGCTCGACACAATGCTTTCCCGTTTCAATAAGCACATGATGATCACCAATCGTAATCACCTGCTTTTCATACGTTTGATTACAAACCTTGTACATGAAATATGCAAATAGACCGACATCCAATCCAGCAAAAGGTAAAACAAGGTAACCGCCGACAAAACTCCACCCTACTCCAATCATCAACACAAATAGACTCACCGCAATGATCACGACTTGCGTCTGACGCATCGATGCAGATCGATTAGGCGACAGAGTGATTACAATATCATTGTGATTAGACTGGGTAACTATCATTGCTCGGCGAATAAGTGGTTAACCTAGTCGAACATTCTATGTGCCAAAGTTCAAAATGTACAATGAGCACACTAATAGCACATACGCAGGAAGTTGTTTCTGAGAGGGAAATTAACAGTTTAAGAAGTGTGTACGCAAAATACGTTGCAGAAAAGTCTACTTAACGATGAATACCCTCAAGTAGATCGGGCTTCAATGGGCTGATAGAGCCCATTTTTGAGATTATTCTTTTTCTTCAATCCAGTTCATTTGAATTGATTCGAGAATTTTTTCATTCGATTTTTCAGGATCATCGTCGAAGTTTTCCAACGCACAAACCCAGGCATGTAAATCAGTAAAACGAATATATTGAGGATCAACATCAGGATGAGCTTCATCAAGATCAATAGCGATATCGAGTGTGTCTGTCCATTTTAACTGCATTTTAAATACCTCTATTTGTTACTTAATCGATTTCTAAATTATTAAAAAAAGTGCCCATAAGTAGGGGGGTGTATTTTTGCTTTGAATATTCCATCAAATCAACATTCTAAAACTTTATCTATTTACAGTACATCATTGATAAAGCAGGACTTTTGTTCAAGATCAAGGCGGGTATTTGAATACAAGGCCGAAACGTACATTAAGTACGTGAGGGTTTGTATTCAAATGCCCAACGTAGAGATTGGACAAAAAGACAATTTATCAGTGGTTTTCTGAGACCATGTTTATGGTGTACTTTGGTATTTCTATTACCAAATCCTCATCAGCCACTTTCGCCTGACAACTCAAACGCGAATCCGGGTCTACACCCCAGGCTTTATCCAGATAATCTTCTTCTAGATCTGTTGCTTCTTCTAAAGAATCAAAACCTTCACGCACGTATACATGGCAGGTTGTACATGCACAGGATTTCTCACAAGCATGTTCGATTTCGATATGATTTTGTAAGCCTACATCACACAGTGTTGTACCTGGTTCTGCTTCTACTACGGCACCTTCAGGACAAAGTTCTTCGTGTGGTAGGAATATAATTTGTGGCATATTTGTATTAACTCTCTAATTCTATTTGTTGAACTCGTCAACATTGTGACCAGCCATGGCCTTTTTCACATTGTCGTCCATACGACGAGCAACGTAAAATTCAGCTACTTTTTCCATGTTTTTAATCGCGGCTTTTACACTTTCAGCATCTTTACTAGTGTGCTTTGCTTCCATCAATTCTGAACGTGCTGCTAACAGTGTTTTCTTTTCTTCGTCATTCAGCATTCTATCTGCATCTGATGCCATCGCTGAATCTAGTGCTTCTAAAGTGCGGTCTGCTTCGACTAATTGTTCGCGCAATTTACGCGCTTCCATATCTGCTTGAGCGTTATCCATTGAGTCACGAATCATGCCTTCGATTTCTGAATCTGTTAAACCATAAGATGGCTTCACCTCAACGCCAGCTTTTGCACCTGTTGTTTCTTCTTCCGCGTGCACGTTCAACAAACCATCTGCATCAACCTGAAAAGTCACTTTTATGCGTGCTGCACCCGCGACCATTGGGGGAATTCCTTTTAACGCAAATTTCGCCAATGAACGATTTTCTTCAACCGTTTCGCGTTCACCTTGCAAAATATGCACGGTCATTGCGGTTTGATTATCTTTAAAGGTGGTGAATTCCTGAGCACGGGTGATCGGTATCGTAGTGTTTCTAGCGATTACTTTTTCTACCAAACCACCGTAAGTTTCCAGACCTAGTGATAAAGGAATGACATCAAGTAATAGCATTTCAGCATCTGGCTTATTGCCTGCCAAAACATCAGCCTGTAATGCCGCGCCAATTGCTACAACTTTATCTGGGTCGATATCAACCAGTGGTGGTTGTCCGAAGAACTCACCTACTTTTTCACGCACGACTGGCATGCGTGTTGAACCACCAACCATCACTACATCGTGTACCTGGTCTTTATCTAAACTCGAATCTCGTAACGCTCTTCTGCAAGCCATCAATGTCTTTTTAACCAATGGAGCAACCATCTCATCAAACTGATTACGGCTCAAAGAACCCTGCCAATCTTCCAGCTTAACGCTTACTTCATTATTATCTGTGAGTGCTTCTTTGACTCTACGTGCTTCGATCATCGCTTTGCGATGAATCTTGGTGTTATGGGTATCTTCCAGTAGTGCTTCTTCAAGAATCCATTCAGCAATAGCATGATCAAAATCATCGCCACCCAGTGCAGAATCGCCACCCGTAGCCATCACTTCAAATACGCCTTTATTGAGCTTTAAGATGGAGATATCAAAAGTACCACCACCCAAATCGTAAACAGCGATAATTCGTTCTGATAGTTCTTCTTTTTGATCCAAACCATAAGCGACAGCCGCAGCTGTTGGCTCATTCAATAATCGGAATACTTTCAAGTCTGCAAGACGTGCAGCATCTTTGGTCGCTTGACGTTGCGCATCATCAAAATACGCAGGTACTGTAATTACCGCACCTTTCAATTCTCCACCCAAAGATTCTTCTGCTCGTTGTTTCAGTGTTTTTAAAATTTCAGCAGAAACTTCAATAGCAGTTTTATTACCAGCAACCGTTTTTATTTGTGGAACATTTGATTCAGTACCGTGCGAACTACTAGAAGCAGTAGCGAACTCATAAGGCAAGCTACCGCCAAGTGTTTTGAGATCTTTAATTCCACGACCTAAAAGACGCTTCGCCGATGAAATGGTATTAGGTAAATCTTCTAATTGATTATCTTGAGCTTTCTTGCCGACTTCGGTTGCACCGTTTTCCAGATAGCGAACCACCGAAGGTAACAGTGCATTCCCTTCAGGATCACAAAGGATTTCAGCTGCGCCACTACGGACGCTCGCAACGAGTGAATTAGTCGTGCCTAAATCGATACCTACTGCGAGACGATGCTCGTGTGGTGCAGTAGACATTCCTGGTTCTGATATTTGTAATAGTGCCATAGCGCGGGGATTCTAATCTAATTTAGAGTTCTAGTTGATGGTCATTAGAACATTTCATCTTCAAGCTTTTCTGTCAAAGTCTTCACTTCTTGACATAAACGCTCAAAAAACTTCATTTTTAGTACATCTTCTTTGGCTTCAGCATATTTCTCTGCAGCATAATGCTCGACAAAACTTTCTTTCAAAGCATCCATTTGGGATTCGACATCATGCGCAATATCATCAACTCTTGCGATAGGGTCTTTAGCATTGGGTACATCTTCTAATGCTTCGCGCATTTCCATTTGATGCATCAAAAACATGCCATCACTGGTGGTATCGATTTCATCATCAAAATCAACACCCTTTTGTTGCAACATATAACGCGCACGCAAACGAGAGGATTTTAGCGTTTCATTCGCTTCATTGATGAAGCCGGTAGTTTGCACCGCAACACGTCGTTCTTGCTCGTCACTATTTACAAAACGGTCAGGATGATATTTTGCCTGCAGTTCGCGAAAGCTCAGGGCAAGCGCAGATGTATCAATATTGTAATCTTCTGGCAAGCCGAATAGGTCAAAATAGCTTTGTTTAAAATCGAGCATAGTTCTTCGTGGGGCCTAACGTGTATTGTTTACTTTTGGAAATAGCCAGCATTTTGTATCGGATGAAGCAAAGGTGATACAAAAAAACTGGCTATAAGTAGGGGGGTGGCTAAATGCGTATTCTGATTAGGTTCTAAACAGTGAAGCTTTCACCACAACCACAGGCACCGCTTTCATTCGGATTAGTGAATTTAAAACCTTCATTCAGGCCTTCTTTGGTGAAGTCCATTTCAGTTCCATCGAGGTAAACCAGACTTTTAGGATCAACAATAATCTTGATTCCGTGATCTTCAAAAACTTCATCAGTTTCTTCGATCTCATCTGCAAATTCCATCACGTAAGCCATACCAGAACATCCATGGGTTTTAATACCCAGACGCAAGCCAACACCTTTGCCCCTATTGGCTAAAAAGGTGTTCACTCGATCTGCTGCAACGTCGGTCAATGTAATGGCCATATTCTAATCCTTACTATCTTTTATAGTGCTTAAGCTTTAGCGAAAACGTAGTTAAAAACTATTGCTTAGACTGATAGTCTGCTATCGCTGCTTTGATAGCATCTTCAGCTAATACAGAACAGTGTACTTTAACAGGTGGTAATTCGAGTTCTTCTGCGATATCAGTATTTTTGATCGCCTGAACTTCATCCAGTGATTTGCCTTTTACCCATTCAGTCAAAAGACTAGATGAAGCAATTGCAGAACCACAACCGTAAGTTTTGAACTTCGCATCTTCAATAATGCCGTCAGCACCTACTTTAATCTGTAGCTTCATTACGTCGCCACAAGCTGGAGCACCAACCATGCCCGTTCCTACTTCTTGAGCATCTTTATCCATTGCTCCAACGTTACGTGGATTTTCGTAATGATCTATAACTTTTTCACTGTACGCCATGATTTTTTACCTTCTAACTTTCTATATTTATTGCAATGTAGCTAACTATTATTAACTACTCTTTTGTTTCTGTTGTCGTTGTTATTAATGTGCGGCCCATTCAACAGTATTCAAGTCAATACCGTCTTTATACATATCCCAAAGTGGCGATAAGGCGCGTAATTTTTCTACTGCTGCACGCGTTTGCTCGATCGCGTAATCCACTTCTTCAACTGTAGTGAATCGACCGATACTAAAGCGTAATGAACTGTGTGCAAGCTCGTCGTTGCGTCCTAGTGCTCGTAATACATAACTTGGCTCTAGTGAAGCACTGGTACAGGCAGAACCTGAAGATACCGCGATATCTTTTAGTGACATCATTAAGCTTTCGCCTTCAACAAAGTTGAAACTGATGTTTAAGTTACCTGCAACACGTTGCTCAAGATCACCGTTTACGTAAACTTCTTCCATATCTTTGAAGCCATCGTA
This sequence comes from Cocleimonas flava, assembly GCF_004339015.1. Lineage (GTDB taxonomy): Bacteria > Pseudomonadota > Gammaproteobacteria > Thiotrichales > Thiotrichaceae > Cocleimonas > Cocleimonas flava. The sequence goes on from NZ_SMFQ01000005.1 coordinate 52,138, forward strand.
TAAACGATTGCGTAGCATCAGCATACGATCATTTTCAGTCGCCATTTCTTCTTTAGCGATGCGGAATGCTTCACCCATACCAACGATCTGATGGGTAGCTAATGTACCAGAACGCATACCACGTTCATGTCCACCACCGTGCATTTGTGCTTCGATACGAACACGTGGCTTACGACGTACATATAGAGCGCCAATACCTTTTGGACCGTAAATTTTGTGTGCTGAGAAACTCATTAAATCAACTTTAAGTGTTTCCAGATCTAATGGAACTTTACCCGCGCTTTGTGCCGCATCAACGTGGAAAATGATTTTATTTTCACGACAGATCTCGCCTATTGCTGCGATATCCTGAATCACGCCGATTTCATTGTTCACATGCATGATTGAAACAACTGTTGTGTCGTCACGAAGTGCTGCTTTGAAAGCATCCATATCTAACAAACCATTATCTTTTGGATCAAGGTAAGTTACTTCGAAGCCTTCACGCTCTAACTGGCGACAGGTATCAAGTACTGCTTTGTGCTCAGTTTTCATCGTGATGATGTGCTTACCTTTGCGTGTATTAAAGTGCGCTGCACCTTTAATTGCCAGGTTGTTTGATTCAGTAGCGCCACTGGTCCAGACGATTTCTCTTGGGTCAGCATTGATTAAGTCAGCAACATCTTTACGTGCAGCTTTAACTGCCTCATCCGCTTCCCAGCCAAATGAATGACTACTAGACGCAGGATTACCAAAAGCTGTATCAACAGTTAAATATTGAGCCATTTTTTCCGCAACACGCTTGTCAGTCGGCGTGGTGGCTGAATAGTCCATATAAATTGGGGTGATTAAATTACTCATTCTGTATCCTATTAGTTCTCGCGCTGTTTTATGTAGTACTTACTTTTTAAAGCAGTTACTTTATATATGTAATGTTTATATCGTTTTTAAAGAGAGTCTGGCAAATTAATGCGAGTCCCTTTTTGTTTTGAATTCTGTCTTGCTGCGACTTCAATCACGTCGCTCTTATCCATCATGTCTTGTAATGAAATATCATCAAGGAATGATTGAATCCGATTGCTCAAATCCATCCATAAGTTATGGGTCAAGCAACGTTTATTGTCTTCGTTACAACCACTGGTTGCATTGCCACAATTTGTGACATCAAGATTCTCATCGACCGCCATAATTATGCTTGAAATAGCAATCTCTTCCGGTGCTCTACTGAGGCTATACCCTCCTCCCGGTCCACGCATACTCTTTACCAAACCTTGTCTGCGTAATTTAGAAAATAGCTGTTCAAGGTAAGACAATGAAATGCTTTGGCGATCTGAAATTTCCAGCAACGATACTGGGCCATTGTCACTATTTAATGACAAATCCAGCATTGCTGTAACCGCATAACGTCCTTTAGTCGTGAGTTTCATATCTTTTCTCGCGTTGTTAATCTCAAATTGAAGATCAACCAATCGACTCCAATAAAAAGTTGGGGGTTCTAATCCTGAGTAATTTAGTACCCCTGATTTGAGCGAGATAGTAGAATACCCGATTAATATAGTCAAGTATTACCACGGATTGTACAGTATTTAATATTGGGGATTAAAAAGCCCTATACAAAGGGCTTTACAAAGCATTTACAGAGCACAAGCAAACACAACTTAGCTATCAGTTTTCTCTTTTTCAGGGGAATCTTCGACTAACTCGGCCTTTTCCTTAGCTTCTTTTTGTGACCTCTTTTCCTCTTGACCACAACCATCTAATTCGACGTCTTTTAAACCTTGAAATGGCTCAAAATCGAAATCACTGCCTAAATGCCGTAATTGAGTGCACATGGTATCCATGCGCTCATCCATTTTATGGATATGGTCCAGCATTCTGTTGACTGCATTAGCAACCGGGTCGGGCATATCCTGTGTAGCACCGTATGCATCAAAGCCCATTTTGCTCGCCACTTCTGCTCGCTGAGCTTCACCTTCGTCTTCGCGTCGAATCACTTCGCGACCAGGCACACCAATAACGGTTGCATTCGCAGGTACTTCTTTAACCACGACGGCGTTTGAGCCAATACGCGCTCCATCGTTGATTTTGATCGGCCCCAGAATTTTAGCCCCTGCACCGACAACGATATTATTCCCAAGGGTTGGATGACGTTTTCCGGGATTCCAGCTGGTTCCGCCTAAAGTTACACCATGATAAATAGAACAATCATCACCGATCTCTGCGGTTTCACCGATTACAATCCCCATGCCGTGATCGATAAAGAAGCGTCTACCAATTTTTGCACCCGGATGGATTTCAATTCCGGTAAATAAACGTGCAACATTTGACAGAATTCTTGCCAGCCATTTAAAGCCCTTATTCGATAATGCATGACTGATGCGATGAAAAATAATCGCGTGCACACCCGGAGAGGTGGTTAATATTTCTAGCGTATGTCGTGCCGCTGGGTCGCGTTCAAATACGACTGCGATATCTTCTTTTATACTTGCCAACATGTTTCTACCAACTATTTAAGCTTTAGGTCGTTATAATATGTGGATTCTATAATACTTTGCTTTAAAGTATGCGATTACCTTGTGTCTAGTGCTGGAATAAAGTTAAAAAAATGAAAAAATTTAATGTGATTATAATTGGCGCAGGTGCAGCCGGCCTGATGTGCGCGATAGAAGCGGGGAAACGCGGACGCTCTGTTTTGATTCTGGAAAAAGCGGACAAGATCGGTAAGAAAATTCTGATTTCAGGTGGAGGACGTTGCAACTTCACCAATATGTATACTGATGCGGATAACTTTTTATCTGGCAATCCACATTTCTGTAAATCTGCCTTATCTCGCTATACTCCATGGGATTTCGTTGCGCTTCTAGAAAGTCACGGACTAAGCTGGACAGAAAAAACACTCGGTCAGCTTTTTTGTGATCAAAAATCAAAAGCCGTGGTTCAACTATTACACGATGAATGTGACAAAGCCGGCGTTACTATACAACCTTCATCTGAAATCATTTCCATCAAAAAAGGGGAAGATTTTCTGGTTGCCAGCGAAAAAGAAAATTACGCTTCGGACTCTTTAGTGATTGCTACGGGCGGACCTTCAATTCCCAAAATGGGCGCTACCGATTTTGCATTGCAAGTGGCTGAAACGTTTGATATCAATACAATCCCTTTCTCACCTGCGTTAGTGCCTTTTGTTTTTACTATTGAAACACTGGATGCGTTTATCAAAGACCTTTCAGGTATTTCAACTTATGTAGAAATGGGCGCTGTAAGTGGGGGGGTGACTTTAAACCAGTCCTTTAAAGAAAGTATTCTGTTTACTCACAGAGGCATTAGCGGTCCGGCGGCATTGCAAATTTCATCCTACTGGAAACTCGGTGATGAGATTTCTATCAACCTATTCCCTGATTTTGATCTCTTGGAATGGTTAAAAGAGCAACAAACTGAACACCCGCAAGCAGAATTAAAAACCATTCTGAATTACAAACTGCCTAAACGTCTGGCACAGAAACTCTGTGAGCATGTGCTTATAAACGATGACATAAGCAATAAAACCATGCGCCAGTTTAATCTGCCTGAACTAGAAAGCATCGAACAACAACTTACTCAATGGAAATTACGCCCATCGGGCACTGAAGGCATGCGAACTGCCGAGGTTGCCTTAGGCGGTGTAGACACGGATGAACTGTCTTCGAAAACCTTAGAAACGAAGAAAGTCAAAGGTCTCTATTTTGTCGGCGAAGCGGTCGATGTAACCGGACATCTCGGTGGCCATAATTTCCAATGGGCATGGGCGTCAGCGTGGTGCGCTGGGCAATTCGTCTGATTATTGAATCAGCCTGTTAGCCATCCTGACCTCTTATCCCAAAGCTGTTGTTAGTCACAAAAAACAAGGTAGCATTCATTCGCTACCATGATAAAAACAGGATGTAAGCCTCACCGTGTCGAATAGATTTGAAAATAATTCTAAAAAAACACTACTGATCATTTCATTGATTATGATTCTAGTGCTGCTATTTGGTTTTGAAAAACTCCTGGGCAACACACGATTTGGTGGCGAAGAAAACCAGTCCGTTCGACATATCCGCTTAAAAGAAAACACCCCTAATATTGATAAAATGCTTTCACCGAGTGACGATATAGTCGCGCTATCTGATAGCTTAGAAAACAAGCCTTATTCTTTCAAAATTGATCAGAATGGTTTTATTTTTCCCTCCACTACGCATCAACAAGCCGACAAGGTAATCGCCTTTCTTGGAGGTTCGACCACAGAATGCATGTATGTGGATGAAGATAAGCGCTTTCCTGCATTAACAGGAACGTTATTAGAAACGAACAGCGGTAAAAAAATTAATGCGCTCAATGCAGGTGTCAGTGGTAATAACAGCATGCATTCGATTAATAGTCTGTTGAATAAAATTATTCCGATGAACCCCGATATTGCCGTACTCATGCATAATATCAATGACTTATCGATATTGTTGCACGAAAAAACCTACTGGAATAATAACGATCATCGATCACTCTTAGTCACAGAAGACAGGTCGATAAAAGCAATGCTTAAACAGTTATTGCCTAACACCTACAATTTCGCTTTCGAAGTGAAACGCAAACTGCTCGGTGATGGCAATGAGTTTGAAAATGCTGATCATGGGAATAAGCAACCTAGACTCAGCAATGAAAAAATACTGTCACTGTTTAAATCCAATCTGGATAGCTTTATCGAAATCAGCAAGGCAAACAACATCACCCCAGTTCTGATGACACAAGCGAGTCGCTTTACAGAAAAGCCTGATGAAGTAGTTATGAAAAACCTGCAAAATCTTGAGGCGATGGGTTTAAGCTACCCTGAATATCGCTCTCTTTTCATTGCGATGAACCAAGTCATCAGAGCAGTAGCTTTGGATAAGTCAGCATTACTCATTGATCTCAATCAAGCAGTGCCTCAAACGAAAGAATATATGTCTGATCCCGTTCACTTTACTAACCGTGGTTCAGAACTTGTCGCCAAGATTATTTCCGAAAAATTGACTCCTGTTATTGCACATTAGCAACACATTATACTTGAACGAAAATACTAAAAATAAAAAATATTGCCATACAAATCAATCGATTAGAATAAAGCAAAATATCTCATTTCACTCCTTCTATCCGAATTAAGCGATCACGTAACTACCGCTCATCCGCTTTGTCATCATTTTTTGAACGTCAATCGCTCATAATTGCCCGTATGCATGAGACTACCTTGAATCGGGTAATCTTAATAACCCCAATATATAAAATACAAACCCATTTAATAAAAATAAGTACTGGAATAAAAATATGATTTTTTCTAAAAAGTTAATGACTGTAGCTGTTTTAATGGCTGCTTCATCAATCGCCACCGCTGCAACAGACACTGCAGAAATTGAGATCAACGTTACTAAAGACGCTTATGTTAACTTCATTGGTGACTTGGCTGGCAATGCATCTAAAGACCTATCTGTGACTGAAGTTAATGGCACAGTGACTACCTTAGGAAATCTGGGTACAGAGTCGAATACTACGGGTGGATGTGCAATCAACATCTCATCAAAAAATGACTTTAGATTACAACACAATGTAGATAGCAGCTTGTATCTACACCAGACAAATCATTACTCTATCAATTATTCTGGTGAGTCGTTCACATCTGGATCAGCACCAACATTAAACCTCGCTTCATGTAACAATGCGGCATCACCGATGCAAATTGCCACACCTGGTTTTGCCTCTAGCCAAGTTCAGGCTGGTACTTACTCTGACATATTAACGGTTACAGTAACGACAGAATAAACAAGACATAGAGCGATTAAGACGAAACGAAGATTTCTGGATAATTAGCGGATAATTTCTGCGAAAAGCCTTAATCGTAAAACGAAAAAAGCCCCACTTTTCAGTGAGGCTTTTTTATTTTTTTCCTCTCGATAAAACTAACAACTGGGCAAAAAATATAACCATACAATACATGAATTAGTCACCCCCCCTACTTTCAGGGCTTTTTTATCTAATATCTGTTTAATACATTTTATTGCCATTCTTAGTTTCTTTTGGCACATCCTGAATAGAATCCCAATGCTCAACGATCTTACCGTTGTCATCAAAACGAAAGAAATCCATCGTTACGTATTGCGCATTTTCTGGCCATGTTTGAATGGTGTGTAACGCGACTAAATCACCTTCTGCTATCGCTCTTAAAAACTCGATATGCTTCTCGGGATAGTCTCTTTGCATTTCTTCAAAGTACTCGATAAATCCCGATTTTCCATTTTTAACGACTGGATTATGTTGAATATAATCATTCCCCACATAATCTTCAACGGCTTTAGCCGGCTCTCCAAGGTAAGCGGTGAGATAGAACGCAATTGCATTTTCCTTATTTTTCTCCAGATTGTGGCTCATCAGCAACTCCAATGACTTAAAGGACAGATTAATCTTTCCAGGTGATATAAATAATAGGCAGCATTAACACACCAAAACCTATCACAATAGGAGTGACGGAGTCGTTATAAAAGCTACCAATAAATGCGGCAATAATGACAGACATGAGGGTACTGCAAGAGCCGATCACCGATGCTGCTGCACCAGCGACATGGCCCACTTCTTCCATCGCTAAACTGTGCATATTGCCAAACAGAATACCGAGACAAAAGTAGGAAATACTGGCGTATATCAAAAAGCTCCACAAAGGCACAGACGTGTCGTTGAGCCAGATGTAAACCACATAGATAATTGACACAAAAAATAAGAACATCGCCGCACGCAACACCATCTTGTGCATACCCAATTTTTCAACCAGACGCGAATTCACAAATGATGCGAACATCATTACTAATGCCAGACTTCCAAAATATAAGGCGAAGCGATCACCCAACTCAAAGTGCTCCTGAAAAATCTGCTGTGCCGTACTCAGATAGGCTAGAATAGCGCCAAATGCGAGACCTTCAGCAATCGTGAATTTCACGGCTTGTTTATTGCGCAATACTTCTTTTACCGATGACCAAGCCTGACTAAAAGAAAATGGCACACGACTTTCGACCGATAACGTCTCTGGCAAACGGATCGAGAACCAGATCCAGGCAAACACCGCATAAATACCCAACATGGCAAATACACCTTGCCAATTAGTCAGCATCAAAATACCTTGACCTATTAGCGGCGCTATCGCAGGTACCAGCATGAAAACCATCATTATCAGTGACATGATTTGCGCCATGCCACGGCCTTTGTATAAATCTCTGGTTATCGCTGTTGGAATAATTTGTGGACCTGCAGCACCGAAGCCCTGCAAGGCTCGACCAACCAGCAACATACTAAAACTACTGGCAAAAATTGTGACTAATGTCCCAATCAGAAAAATGGCAAAGCCAATATAGACAGGTCGTTTTCGCCCGAAACTGTCGGATGCGATTCCAAAAATGAGCACACCAAAACCGTAACCCATCAAGATTGTGGTCACTATATATTGCCGACTATTACCGTCCTGAACACCAAACTCATTACTGATAAATGATAAGGCAGGCAATATTGCATCAATCGCTAGTGCATCGACGGCGACAACAACACTCATCAATATGATGTATTCAATACGCGAAAGCGCGTTAGCTCTGGCTTTCATTTAACACTGATTTCCCGTTCGATTAAGTGACTAACACTCAATGAATTTTTAATAAAGGTAGGCCACTCATTACACAATAAGCGACAAAAATGAGCTGAGAGTATGGGGGTGTCTGACCGTTTTTACTACAGTGCCTAATAATTATTTTCTAATAAAAATAGCTACTTTTTAATCAGGGACCTATTCACCGAATCCCAGCACCACTGATTGTTAGGGATTAAATGTGTTCCACCGATCCAGCGATTTATTTCTGCTAATTCCAGCCAATGTTTCTCACCTGCCAAAACGGCTTCGCCCATGGACGTAATGGTTAATTCATGATCGGGAGATGGTGGTCTTTCCCACGCCATTCCGGCAGCTAGTTTTAATAAAGGAGTTTTGGCCACTAGCAATTCTTCAATGATTATCCAGAAACTGGAGTCTCCCATAAACATTCGATCTTCTGCTGCCTGAGAATCCGCGAAAACTTTCCAGAGCTTAGTTTCGCCATCGGCGATAATTTTCAATGCTTGTTCAGCAGTGCGCGACAAACCATTTCGACAACTGGGGTATTCTTCCAATTGCCTGATAATCGCACCTTCTAGAAATGGTAACGCTGATGTATCTGTAGAAAGCAATGCAAACCAATCTTCAGGATTAGTAGATCGAAATGCTGCCCATGCCTTACTCGATAGAGCCAAATGATCTTCAGTGATTGGCTCCTCATATTTTGGCAGATCAGCCATTTCATCAGGCGAAAGCATTCCCAGATATTGGTCCACACAAATAATAGAAAGCTCGGTATTATCTGCTGGGTTTTGCGCGAACCAATCAAGAATTTGAATGATCTGTAATTGATCATAAAGGTCATGCTCAAACCACAAGATCACTTTGTCATAGCTTTCAAATGACTTAAGTGTGTCATCTCTTTCGATAAAAGAGGCGCTGATATTATCAAAAGTACCCCAAGCACAATCAACAATGAATTGTGTGCGGACTTCTGAAAGCTCTTCCAAAGAAAGCCCCTCGGGCACAGGACCATCATGCAACACATCTCGCCACGGTAAAAAAACACCGACGATTCCTGCTTTCTGCATAATATCTACAGCGGAATCGCCATTGGTGATATTTAATATATTTTTCATTTGGTACTGTTTTATTTGGTAGTGGAAGAATAAAAAACTGAGTGATTAGATTATAGAACAGACAAAGGTCACCCCCCTACTTTAAGGCACTTTTTTTGAAAACAATTGGAATGAGAAACGTATGAGAAACAAAGCAGAGGAACAATAAATTGCCTCTACTTCTCAGTCACTAACAGGCATCATAGACTAAATATAATCAAGTACCAATCAACCCGAGGAATGCGTATCTATGTCATTTGGCTCTTTAGGCTTGTGTGATGAGCTGTTGAAAACCGTTGCAGAGCAAGGTTATACAACGCCATCACCAATACAAATTGAAGCTATTCCAGCGGTGCTTAGTCAGCGTGATGTTATGGCGGTGGCGCATACTGGCACGGGTAAGACGGCTGGCTTTACGCTACCTATGGTGCAGTTATTGTCTGGTGGCCTTAGTCCTGAAAGTAGTCCTGAAAATAGCCCTGAAGCTAAAACGGTACGAGCATTAATCATTGCGCCGACTCGTGAGCTTGCTGCTCAGGTTGTTGAGAGCGTTAAAACTTACAGCCACGACATGAATATTCGCTCTGCGGCTGTGTTTGGTGGCATGAGGATTGAGCCGCAGATAGCCGAGCTAGCAGGTGGTTTGGATATACTTGTTGCTACACCTGGTCGTCTGATTGATCTTTATAGTCAACAGGCGATTGACTTTGATCAGCTTGAAATTCTGGTCCTGGATGAGGCTGATCGTATGTTGGATTTAGGGTTTATCGACGATATCCGTCACATCCAAACGCTGCTGCCTATGAAACGTCAAACGTTGATGTTTTCAGCGACATTTTCTAAAGGCATCAAGTCGTTTGCTCAAGGCTTGTTAAATGATCCCCAGTTAATTGAAGTGGATATCAATAACAGCACAGTCGATACGATTAAACAGAAAATACATCCTGTAGATAAAGAGCGTAAGACTGAGGTGTTGATTCACCTGCTTCAAAAGAATAAATGGCCGCAAGTATTGGTCTTTGTTCGTACTAAGAGAGAGGCGGATAGTTTGGTCGTTGAGCTGCAAAATGCAGAGATTAATGCCGATTCTATTCACGCGAACAGAACCCAACACGCACGCACGCGTGCCTTGGAAGGTTTTAAAGACGGAAGTATTATTGTATTGGTAGCCACTGATATTGCCTCTCGAGGCATTGATGTTAACCAACTGCCTTGTGTCGTTAACGTTGACCTCCCTTTTGTGCCTGAAGACTATGTGCATCGCATCGGTCGTACCGGACGCGCTGGCTCTTCCGGTGTCGCGATTTCACTATTCAGTGAGGATGAATATAAGCAATTACATTCTATTGAACGCATCATAGGTCGTAAGTTTGAACGTGAAGTTATCCCAGGATTTGAGCCAAGTGTGGCGGCACTAGCACATCCATCCGCTGATGAGGAATATGGTAATTTCGAGCCAGACCCTGTGCCATCTCGTAAAGGTAGGCGTAAAGGTAAAGGTCAAGGAAAACCAAAAGGGCGTAGAGGTCGTGGCAGCAACTCATCTCCGCGAAAGCCTAGATAGCAACCTAGAAAATAAGAAAGAACAATGCTGATTTCCCATTATGCGCCTTGATAAATAACGGTAGTTACACATGGGCATATACGCTGCTGCGTGTGACCAGTATTCAAAGACCTTCTTATCAGCAATCAGTTGATCTAATTGCTCAGGCTTATAACGCGGATTGCGATTCCACAAGGTATGGTGGTGCGCCCGCTGGATAACAGAGATAGTATCGATCTGGATTATAACCAATATGTTCAATAGCAGATAGCGTAGCCGCCATTGCACTTCCTGATTGCTTTGAAGGCGGTAACCTTTGAGACAATAAAACCAGTTTTCTAGCTTGTTGAATTGAAAGTGACTTTGTCATTTAAGCTAAAATACCCTTATTTATACAAACAATATTATGTAAAGGTCACCCCCCTACTTTTACCGTGTTTTTTGTTATTCTCTCAACCAAAAAATCCACCGCCACCTTCACTTTGGGCACAGTATAACGCTGCTTCTGATACAGCAAAAATACACCCAAATCCATTTGTTGGGTAATATTAATCGGTTGTTTAAAGGTTAACTCGACCAGATCATTGGAATCTAACAACTCTTGTGTCGACCATTTTGGCAGCATAATTATCCCCTCTCCATTAAGCGCTTTATCTAATAACCATTGACCGCTGTTACTGATTGCAACCACTTGGGCGCTGACATCCTGCCATTGTTTATCGAAATAACTCAACCACGGTACAGGGCCATTGGGTGTTCTATAATACAAACCCGAATGCGCTCTCAATTCCTGAGGGTGTTTGGGCATCCCAGCTTTTTTTAAATATTCAGGTGATGCCACTGGGTAAAAATTATTATCCATTAATTTGATCGCCACTACCCGTTCATTAGGTGCATAACCGCTACGTATGGCGATATCGATTTCATCACGATTTAAGGTAGTGACTTCATCACTCAAACTTACATCCAGAATCACTTTTGGATATTTTTCAGAGAACTCATTTAATAGTGGCAACAATATTCTTTGACCAAAGTCTACGGCTGCACTCACTCGAAGTTTTCCCATGGGTTCGCTGTGATAGCTTTTTACCGACTCGTTGGTTAACTCTAATTCTTCAACAAGCTGTTTTACCTGTTTGTAATAATCCCTACCTACCTCAGTCAGCTTTACTACACGAGTCGTTCGTTGCAGTAACGTAGCGGATAAGCTCTTCTCTAAATCAACAATTCTGCGTGACAATGACGATGCTGGTACATTAAATCGTTTTGCTGCTTCGGTGAAACTACTCGTTTCTGCTACCGCGATAAAGTAATTAATAGCACGTAATTGATCCATAAGAAGCTCTATTATTGTTTTAAAGACAATAAATATTAACATTTTTGAGGGTTTTTCATAACGAATAGATAAGTAATAATTCATTCATACCGTGCTTATAGGCAACTAACGTAAGCGCTATACAATGAACATGAAATGAAGAGAGCAACGAAATGACAACATATACCGCAATAAAATTAGCAAAACGTCCTTCTGCTAAAGACATCGGACCCAATCTTTTTGAAGTAGCGCAATTAGAAAAACCGTCACCAGCAGCGGGAGAATTTTTAATTAAACAATCGTATATGTCACTCGACCCAGCAATGCTTGGCTGGATGAGTGCTGACACCGAGAGTTACATCCCCCGTGTTGAGATAGGAGAAGTGATGCGTTCATTCGGCTATGCTGAAGTCGTCGAATCACAGCACCCTGATTTTGCTGTTGGCGACAAAGTCACTGGCATGTTCGGTTTGACAGAATATGCAATCAGCAAAGGCCAAGGCGTCAATAAGGTAGATGCAAATTTACCCGCAGAAATGGTGTTATCCATCTTTGCTTTACCTGGCCTAACAGCAACACAAGGTTTGTATCGAGTAGGAAAACCAAAAGCAGGTGAAACACTGGTTGTGACTGGCGCTGCAGGTTCAGTTGGTTCTATCGTAGGGCAGCTTGCAAAAGCCGAAGGTTTACGTGTTATCGGAGTTGCAGGCGGACAAGAAAAGTGTGACTGGATTGTTAACGAACTTGGCTTTGATGGCGCAATTGATTACAAAGCAGATGGCATCAAAGAAAATCTTGAAGCACTGACTCCCGATGGTATCGATGTGTATTTCGAGAACACTGGCGGACCTATTCAACACCATGTATTTGAACGCATGAATGCCCACGGTAGAATTGCAGTGTGTGGAATGATTGCTGATTATTTAGCTGAAACACCAGCGCCCGGCCCTAACTGGATGAATCTACTAAGAAAGCGCCTGACTGTACAAGGCTTCACCATGCCGGACCACTTTCATGAGACAGTTGAGCTTCTAGAGATTTTAACACCGCACGTAAAGGCAGGAAAAATCAAATACCGCGCGCATATCCTTGAGGGATTAGAAAGCGCTATGACGGGATTGAATTTGTTCTTTAGCGGAGAAAATAAAGGCAAGTTGATAGTGAAACTATAATTTGTAATTACCTACTAAAAAACTAGCTATAAGTGGGGGGGTGCCTTTTGTTGTGCTTAATCAATTCAAAAGGCCACCCCCCACCTTTTAAGCTGTTTTTATACATCTTTGTTATTAGCTAATTAGCCACCCACAACTCAGCTACGTTTTGAATTCAACTTATCAATAAACGCCATGCCAATTCCTGAAAGCACAAAGGTCAAATGCATAATAACGTACCACATCACTTTTTCATTATCGGTATCTTGAAGATTCATGAACACTTTGAGTAAGTGAATGGATGAGATAGCCACAATAGATGCCGCTACTTTTTGTTTTAAGCTTCCTGAATCAAGCTTTCCTAACCAGGCGAGCTTATCCGTTTTCTCATCTAAATCGATGCGTGAGATAAAGTTTTCATAGCCGCTAAACATCACCATCACAAGCAAACCACCGACCAAGGCTAAGTCAATCAAGGACAAAACGACTAATACCAAATCTGACTCAGTCGCACCCAATATGATTGGAAAAACATGAATCAATTCCTGAAAAAACTTAATAGCTAATAAAATCAACGCCAAAGAAAGTCCCATATAAATCGGTGCTAACAACCAACGGCTGGCGTAAAAAACGGATTCGATAAACTTTTCCATACTATTCCTGACTTACCTGTCTAATAACGATGACAACTGTAATACAACAGTTTTGTGCGCGTGAGTATCACTTATTTTTAAGGTTTATTCTAGTGAGCTTTGCAGATGATTTTCCACATCATTCAAGCATTAAGATCGTGGGCTTGAATCATTTTAAAGCCACTATCAAGTCTCAAAACTGATGTCACTATGTGTGCCTAACCAGTCTTTGAACGCCCAAAAAGAAGGTAGGGATTCAGCAGATTTAGGAGCCGTTAGATAATACCCATTATCTCCCTGCAAAACATGCTCACAGGCAATCGCCAAGCGCCCTGATTTAATATCACTTTTGATAAAGTTTCTGTCGATCAGCCCGATTGAATCTGCTGTTTGCAACACTTCCACAACCTGAGCCGAGTTTTGCAGTTGTAAATTGCCTCTGGTTCCATCGCGTATATCAATGTGGGCAGATTGAAACCATTCTTTCCATAAGCCTGGCATCGATGAGTTTGAAACAAGCGACTGATTGCTGATTTCTAATGGTGTGAACTGTTTTTTATTAGCCTGTAGCTTTTCATTATTTTCCAATAACGACGGATGACAAACCGCGACTATTTCCCGGTTAAATAAACGGTATGAGAGTAAATCATTCCAGTCACCTTTACCCATTCGAATCGCCGCATCAAAGGGGTCTGACTCAAAATTAATCATGTCTGTGGTAGCGATTACAGATAAATTAATATCGGGATGAGCACTGTAAAAGTCTTTCAATCTTGGCAACAACCAGCCTGTTACAAATACCGGCGCAACGGATAATGCCAAGGCGCTGTCTTCCAGCCCGCGAAATGCTCTTCTGCTCGCTTCATTCAATTGTTTGATTGGCGCTCTTATATCATTAAAAAGCCTTTCACCCTGTGCCGTTAGCTTGACCCTTTTATCTAGACGATCAAATAATTTATGACCCAGAATCTGCTCCAGATTACGCACCTGATGGCTCACCGCTGAAGGTGTGACATATAACGACTCTGCCGCCTTTTGAAAACTAAGGTGTTCTGCAGCTGCGGCAAAGGTATTGAGATTGTTAAGAGGGAGGCGATTTTGCATACACATGAGAATACCTCATCTGTGCCACGAGATTAAGTCCTTTGTGCAAAAAATCTTAGCGCCTTATTATTACCTCAACATTAAGAGAACAGAGGACTCAATAATGACAAACATACAAGCTATTAAATCAGGATACAACCAAACCAAGACTGGTTCTATTGATTATAATTTTTACGACCAACGAGCTAGAAGTATACGCTCTGAGTCTATCTGGAGTCTCTTCAAAGGTGTTTTCTCAGATAAGGAAAACTCACCAGTAGAAGCGACCCAAGATTGCGAAGTGGTTAATTACAATGTTGCAAAAACATCTAACGAAGATGTAAATACAATGAAGCATGCAGCTTAATCAAGCTGCTGCATCGTTTGTAAAACGCTGTATATACCAATATGCAAATTGATGAGCAAAGCTCATTGAACATACTTAAAGCCGAACCTTTTCAAATAATACGTCGCGATATCTGTATTTTTTAACTCTCCGCATTGTTTATTTATCATAAAGTCACCCCCCACCTTTGGGGCACTTTTTTGTATATTGCTACCTATCTGTTTTCCTTCTCGCTATTTTTTTCGCAGTATATTCTCACTATTGTTTCTCGCGGCTTTTCCTTATCTATTCCCTATCTATTTCATAACAAATAAAACACAATAATGTCTTTTGAATTCAGCGACACCTAATGACTAACTCCAACAAATTATCACCTAGTCATAAACAAGTCTGGGCACTCGCAGGGCCAATTATCGTTTCGAATCTTTCGATTCCATTGGTTGGGGCAGTCGATACTGCCGTTGTTGGACACCTACCAGGACCAGAATCTATCGGTGCCGTAGCATTAGGCGCATTGATTTTCAGCTTTCTATTTTGGGGATTTGGTTTTCTCAAAATGGGCACTACGGGTTTTATCGCCCAGGCTTATGGTGCTGATAACGAGCCATTACTGCTAGATACATTGTCTCGCGTGATCATACTCGCGCTGGGGCTGGGGCTTTTCAGCATTTTGATCAGTTACCCCATCATTCAATTTGCTTTATACCTACTTGATGGCACACCTGCGGTCGAGGCACTTACAGCTAATTACGCCCATATTCGTATCTGGAGCGCTCCTGCGACCTTATCGACCTATGTATTTACCGGTGTTTTCATCGGTATGCACAATACCAAGCGGGTTTTGATTCTATTATTAGTGCTCAATTTTACTAATATTCTGTTAGATCTGGTATTTGTGGTTGGTTTTAACATGGGTGTCGAAGGCGTTGCCTATGCAACCTTAATCGCGGAATACCTTGCGGCAGCTTGTGGCTTCTTTATGCTGCGCGAACCAATCAAAAAAGCGTTAGCACGTTTTAGCTGGAAAGCCATTCTCGAACGACAGGCAATCACACGTTTACTCAGCGCGAATAGCGATATATTTATTCGCACATTATGCCTTGTGTTCTCACTTAGCTATTTCACCGCGATTAGTACCGGCATGGGTGAAGTTGTATTAGCCGCTAATGCGATATTACTCCACTTACAAAGCATTATGGCGTATGCCCTGGACGGTTTTGCGCACGCAGCAGAGGCGTTAACCGGAAGTGCCTATGGAGCACGTAACAAAAAAGCCTATGTTCGCTCGGTAAAAATGACCAGTATTTGGGCATTCGGCTTTTCCGTCTTAATCAGCGCCATCTATTTAATTTTCGGCGAAATGATTCTAGGCTTTTTCACGAATATCGATGAGGTACTCGCAACCGCAACAACCTACCTACCATGGATGATCATCGCGCCGCTGGTATCTATCTGGAGTTTTCAAATCGATGGCATTTTCATCGGTGCCAGCTATACCAAAGAAATGCGTAATGCGATGTTGGTATCGACGCTCATCTTCCTTGTGCTATTACAATTTCTCGTTCCACAATGGGGCAATCATGGCCTATTTTTAGGCTTGAGTTTATTTATGCTAATCAGAGCCCTGACGCTGGGTTTCTTTTATCCCAGGATTCTCAAAGCGCTTAAAGAATAAAGTCACCCCCCACCTTTGAGGCACTTTTTCTTACAACGCCTCGAGTTGGAGCCAGTATTAGTCGAAATATAACGTGAGTCTTCCTTCAGGACAGTCACTCCAATTAATTACGGATAATTGTTAATTCATCCCTTTCTAAGATATAAATTGGCTGTTTTTTGCTGTTATTATAGTCAGCGTTAACAGTAAAACTATCAACCCGTGGTCAATACAATGAAGAATGATCCGAACAAAAAACTAATCGTTCTCAAACCCCTATTATTAGCACTCGCTATGGTTTTCGCTTTCCTCGGCGTGGGTAAGATATGGCTTTGGTCGCAAGGCGCGAGTAGTGGCAGCGATTTATACGTGGGTATTGGTTTAAGTCTGCTTTCCATCTTTAATTTTATCTTTTTGAAACTGCTTAAACTCTGATTTATTTTTTGGAGATCATATTAGTGTCTTTGGCTCAGTCGATAAAAAGATCGCTGGGCTTATTGATATATTTCTCTGCACACAATTAACATTTAGGGCTTTTTCGTCATAGAAAATAGCACAATAATCTTCTTCTAAATTAAACGACAATATTGGATTGCTATGAATGTCATTATGATGGGTGTTGTGGGGAGTCTTGTTGCAGGTATGTTGACAGGCGTAGGCGCTTTGGGCGTTTTCTTTTTTCAACAATTATCCGCAAAACTTGAAAACAGTTTACTCAGTTTTGCCGCTGGAATTATGCTGGCAGCTTCGTTCTTCTCATTAATCTTGCCATCCATTGAATACGGCGAGCAAATTTTCGACAGCAAAAATATGGCGGTAATCATTACGATTATTGGCATTATGTCGGGGGCCGTTAGTTTGTCTTTAATGCACCGCTATTTACCCCATGAGCATTTTCTTTCTGGTCAGGAAGGTCCTGATACACAAAAAATTACGCGTATCTGGCTGTTCGTGTTTGCAATTACACTGCACAACTTTCCAGAAGGAATGGCGGTTGGCGTAGGCTTTGCTGGTGGCGACATCAGTAATGGCATGAGCCTCGCAACAGGCATAGGGTTACAGAATATCCCCGAAGGATTGGCCGTTTCGGTCTCTTTACTTTCAATCGGTTATTCAAAGATGAAATCATTTTTCATCGGATTTTTAACTGGGCTTGCAGAACCCATTGGGGGATTGTTTGGCAGTGTTGCTGTATCTTTCGCTGGCCCTATTATGCCTTGGGCGCTAGCGTTTGCGGCAGGTGCGATGTTATTTATAATCAGCGATGAAATTATTCCGGAAACTCACAGAAGTGGCTTTCAGAATCTGGCAACATTCAGTTTATTGATTGGATTTGTCTGCATGATGTATCTTGATGCGACGTTAGGCTGATACCGGTTACTTTTATTTAATTCTTACTAAGAACCAAGCATGAAATTCAATACAGAAGAACTTTACAATCGGATTACAGGTGATGAAGATGCACGTGTTTGTAAGGATATCCCAGAAGCCGCGTGTAACGATCAGCCTCATAATTTTTTCGCCTATTTGTGGTCCAATTTATTAGGAAAAATTGCCGATGAAATCACCAGTGCCAAACTGGTGATTCCGTGGTTATTCGGTTTATTGGGCGTACCTGCTACATTCACCGGCTTTATTGTGCCGATTCGAGAGGCGGGTGTTTTACTGCCTCAATTAGCTGTCGCAGCTGCCGTGCGTAATCTCAAAATTCGCAAATATGTCTGGGTTCTAGGTGCAGTGCTTTCTGCATTGAGCTTACTGGGCATGGCATGGGCGGCAGCAACTCTTGAAGGCAAAAACGCGGGCTGGACGTTTATATTGATGCTGGTCATTTTTAGTTTATCGCGCGGCATCTGTTCGGTTTCTGCCAAAGATGTGTTGGGTAAAACCGTCTCCAAAAGTCGCCGTGGCGTATTGATGGGTTGGAGTGCCAGCCTTTCTGGCATTGCTATTCTTATCGTGGGTATCTGGATGAGTAGTTTTGATCTCGGCGACTCTAGCGTTCAAGTATTTTCAGGTTTATTAATTGCTGGCGCTGTTTTATGGATAGTGGCCGCTTTGATCTTCTCTCGCATCGATGAACAACCAGGCGCTACAGAAGGCGGAGGAAACGCCCTTCAAGTCGCGATCCAGCAATTGCGTTTAATCGTTGATGATGCTGAATTTCGTCGATATGTACTGGTGCGCACCTTGTTATTGTCGGTTGCACTGGCACCTCCCTTTTACGTGTTGGTGGCACAAGGCAATACCGACTCGGGTTTAATGGGTTTAGGCGCATTGATTATTGCTAATGGCATTGCATCGAGCATATCTGCACCCATCTGGGGTTATATGAGCGATACATCCAGTAAGCGGGTTATGGCTATTGCTGCAATAGGCGCTGGAATTTTAGCCATTTTTACCTGTTCGGCAATCTGGCTAGAATGGGATTTAGTAACGCATGAAATCGGCTTTGCCATTATCTTTTTACTGCTCAATGTGATGCATGGCGGCGTTCGTCTGGGTCGTAAGGTCTATTTGATGGATATGGCAACGGGTGAAAACCGAGCTGCCTACGTCGCGGTATCCAACACTATCATTGGCGTGATGATGTTGGCAGGAGGCTTAATCGGGCTGGTTGGTGATAAATTCGGCGCTGCTTCAACATTGTTGATATTGGGATTATTGTCTTTATTAGCGGCATTTTATATTTTAACGTTGAAAGATGTGAGTGACCCTGAATAAGTAAATCGCTGAACCCTGGATTACAACCAGATTAAAACCAGACTCGACAGCTAACGACAGTGACACAACAATGTGAACGAAAGTTAAGGTATTTTTCATTTACGTAAATCGAGAAAAGACTAAAATATCAATAGTAAAATAAACAAGCACTAGAAAAAATACAACGAATAAGAGGTGATGAGAAATGATATCTATAGAGCTGGATAGAGAAGCCGCAATCGCGGTGTTGCAGTTACAAGGTGAATTAAGAGAGAAAGATTTCGATTTAATTACCAAAGTCATCGACCCTTATATTATCGAACATGGAAAACTTAATGGATTGATTATCAACACCAAGGATTTTCCCGGCTGGAATTCTCTCGGGGCGATGGTCGAACATTTTAAGTTCGTAAAGAGTCATGAGAAAAAACTGACGCATGTTGCGCTGGTAACAGATTCCCCCATTGGCGACTTAATGGGAATATTAGCGAAATTCTTTGTCTCTGCAGATGTTAAACACTTCGATTACGATGAGTTTACAAAAGCACAGGAATGGATATTGGAGAAGTAATAGCGTTGAATTCTTAAGTCACCCCCCTACTTATAAGGCTTTTTTTCGACCAGTCTTACTAGTCAGCCCAAGTAGAGGGGTGCAGATTTATATAGTTTTGTTTAAAAGTATCTATATACGATTATAGCGCGCCACTCAAAAAACCAAGTCCGACAAGGGCAATAACCACACCGCCAGAACGTACAACGTATTTACCCCAAGACCAACGAGTCAGTTCGCCGAAAGCGATACCCGCAAGATGCAATAAACCCGTTCCGATAACAAAACCAATGCTGTAAATTAGTGGGTTAGCCGCATTAGGTAATTCTGTACCGTGCGCATGTCCGTGGAATATCGCAAACGCACCAACCAATACCGCTGCAACCCAGATAGGAGGACGAACCGCGAAAGCCACCGCAAGACCTAATACCAAACCAGATAATGCAATACCTGTTTCAATATAAGGAATAGGAACGCCAACGACACCTAAAGCACCACCAAATGCCATTACCAGCGGAAATACAACCGGTAGAATCCAGATTGCAGGACGCCCTAAAAACACACCCCATAAGCCTACAGCCACCATCGCCACAACATGATCCAGCCCTAGCATTGGGTGTAAAAAGCCACTCATGAAACCACCGCCAATACTTCCCGCATCGCTATGAGCAAATACTAGAGAGGATGAAAAAATGCCGGCGATTAGCAACAAACATTTAACGAACACAGAGGTTTTAGGATTCATTTTAGGTGACCTTATTTATTTAACACGTTAATATTAACCGACTATTTCTTATTGCGAATGATAATCAGTACAAAACATTTAAGGGTAATAATTTTACTTGTATCAGTCAAGCATCACTTACCTTTTTCTAATACAATTTATAGATGATATTAATGAATTTACCACTATTATTTTCTTTTTCGCCAAGTTGGCTCACGCAAGGGTTACAACACCCTGTTCTGACACCTTCGCATGCTATTTTAATCTGCAGTCTGGCATTTTTGATAGGACAACAAAGTAAGCTTCCCATTCATATTTTTTTACTGTTTATTTCATCGATAGCTGGAATGTTACTCAACTATTTTGTATTTCCAGGGACCAGATTAGAACTGTTATTGCTGGGCATGGCGTTAATCATTGGTTTGCTGGTAGTCATAAGAATAAAACAACTACCACCACTGATTCTAATCATTAGCCTGTTATTAGCAACTCTCACTGGTTTGTTTATTGGCATTGATTCACAACCAATCAGTATTCCCGGTTTACGCACCAATAGTGTTATTAACTGGCACTTGGGTGCAGTCATAACGATTACCTTGAGCACCTTAATACTGTCGTTGATAGCACAACTATTACGCCGTTTTGGAGACGGTATTGTTTTGCGTGTACTCGGGTCATGGGTCGCAACCAGTGCCTTGATCACATTAACATTACAATATGCAAAAATTTAGGATTTAACAGTTTGATGAAAAATAAAGACACGGTGAAAACTTTTTACAGCAGTCAATGTTTGTTAATACATTTGTTAATACTTTTTTTATTCACAATACCGCAAACGGCATTCGCTCATTTCCATTACGAGATAAGCCTCACATCTCACTTGCAGGCAAACGCACAAAAGCAGTTAGACTCCATTAAAATGACATGGACCTATGATGATAACGTCAGTAAATTAATGCTACAGGATGACGAAGACATAAGCGATTTAAGAGAACGGTTAATTAAAGAACTTGGAAATTTTTTATATTTCACCAGTTTAACGCTGAATGATCTATATCTTGAAACAAAACAAGTTACCACGTATGAATTGCAGGAAATACAACAGCAAAATAAAACCAGGCTTCAACTTACGATGACATTAACCTTAAAAGAACCAGTAAGTTTAGAAGGGAATAATACGCTGGAAATTGAACATGAAGACATATCTGCATCAGCAATTATGTTCTATGAGACACCAGCAGCATTAAGTATTGATGATCGTTTAAATAAAAACTGTCGTGTTGATATTAAAAACAAAGAGAAATATGAAGAGGGGGAACCACCCCAAATAGTTAAAGTCATCTGTCTCGCATAATTACTGAGATACTAACAAAAAATGCCAGTACCTCGTATACAGATGCTTTGTGTACATATTCATTTAGTTTCAAACCGATTACTCCCCCTACTTATACCACCATTTAAAAAAGTGCCTATAATTTAAAAAAGTGCCTATAAGTAGGGGGGTGGCAAACTGTTTATTAGATATCTTTTAACCCTTAACTATCACCAAGTTTAAGCGTTTTCAGCGTTCTGCTACGGACTGATTTTAATAATTCAGGATCGTCGATTAACGATTTTTTATACGAAGGAATCATTTCTTGTAGCTTTGCCTGCCACTCATCCGATGCCATTCGCTCACTAAAGCAACTTTCCAGTACTTCCAACATTGCTTTAACCGTTACAGAAGCGCCCGGAGATGCACCCAGAAGCGCCGAGATACTGCCATCGGCAGAGCTTACTACTTCAGTACCAAACTCCAGCTTTCCGCCTTTGTCTTTATCTTTTTTGATAATCTGTACGCGTTGCCCTGCTTCTGCAAACACCCAGTCATCGGCTTTAGCATCGGGGAAGTAATGGCGTAATGATTCCATTCTCTCGGCATGCGTTTTTCTAGATTCTTTAACCAGATATTTGGTTAGGTCGAAATTGCGGAAACCGGCAATCGTCAATGGCAAGATATTGTCGAAAGTGGTGGATTTGATCAGGTCAAACTTAGAACCGTGCACCAGAAACTTCGTGGTAAAACCAGCGAAAGGACCAAACAGTAAGGCATTGCCATCTTCTAAAACGCGCTTGTCTAAATGCGGCACAGACATTGGCGGCGAGCCAACAGCAGCTTTACCATAAACCTTGGCATTATGTTTCGCTACAATATCTGGGCGACGACAGATTAGCCACTGACCACTAACGGGAAATCCACCATAACCATCCGCTTCCGGGATATCTGATTTCTGTAGTAAAGGCAGTGCTCCACCACCTAGACCGAGGAATACGAATTTAGTGTAAATAGGCTCTCTTTGCTCAAGATTTAAGTCTTCTATCTTGACCTTCCAGCGGCCGTCGTCCTGCTTTTCAAGATCGGTAACATTGACATTTAATCTAAGGTCAAAGTCATCCTGTTCGCGCAAATGACGCGCAAATGCACGTGCTATACGACCAAAGTTAACATCCGAACCATGTGCGATTTTTGTTGCCGCTACTTTTTCATTGGGGTCGCGATTTTCCATCACTAACGGCAACCATTCACTGATTACAGCCGGGTCATCACTGAACTCCATCTCTGCAAACATTGGATGCTCGCGCATCACTTCATAACGTTTACGCAAATATTCGACATTATCTTCGCCCCAAACAAAACTTTGGTGCGGCACAGAGTTGATAAACCTTGATGGGTCTGGCAGCGAACCGTTTTCAACGCAGTACGACCAGAATTGAAGGCTAAGCTCAAACGCTTCATTAATGCTAAGCGCCTTACTGATATCGATTGAACCGTCTTCTTGAAGCGGAGTATAGTTCAGCTCACAATAAGCGGCATGCCCCGTACCCGCATTATTATGGCTAGCCGTACTCTCCTTGCCTACGCCATCGAGTCTCTCCACCATAATGATTTTTAAAGTCGGATCGAGTTGCTTTAACAACATGCCCAGACAGGTACTCATTGCTCCAGCACCAATCAGAACAACATCAATATCTTTCTTGTCCATAATAATTCCCGCTTAAAAAATTATAATGGCGTCATTATATATCGTAATTTTTCACTTTGTTATTTCTAACTAGGAACTAAGGTTAATTCTCATATTCATTATTAGAGTTGCAAGATTAGAGCTGCGAGCCCCACCAGTCCGTTGCAGCGTCGTAAGTAGACTGGTATGCGTCTTGTGATGCGCTCCAGCCGCCGCTATTTGAGCCTTTAGACTTACTTTGCTTACGGTTATAACGGCGAAGCTCTGCTTTTTTTTCAGCATAGGTTTTTCCACGATAAGTACGTTGCCTTTGACTACCTATTCTTATCGCACGCAAACGATCTTTCATCAGTAAATTGCCTGGCTTTCTTTTTTCATACTTAGAACACCTAACTACTCTGCATGAGGTTGCACTCACTTGAGCTATGGAACAGTATGTTTTAGAGCGAGACTTAGAAACCCACACATTAGGTGAGTAACTTCCATCCTTAAGCTTGATAGGAAGAATGTTCGCACGAGACATTTTACTAAAAATCTTACCGCAGTGACGGAAAGCACGCTTGTTTTGTGTGATAGGAAGAACATTTTGAATAGATAAACTCGAATGTTTTGCACTATAGGTACCCCGACTTTCCAGATCACCTTTTCTAGTTCCAAATCCACGCCCTAATTCATTAGCTAATTCAGAATAAATACGAATATCTGATCCCCTTTGTGAAATTCTGTCTACTGCACCACTCTCATAAACCAAATAAAACCCATTCAAATTCGAAGGTGCTCTTGGTGGCTTTGCAACACCAATTTTGCCTCGTGGTGGTTTTTTAGCATGGGCTTTAGCAGAGTGCTTCGTTGTCGTCTCAGTATAGGTAACAACCTGACCCTTATTATTGCTGACACCATAAGCACCATTACCATGCCTATGATGAACACCTTGGTGCGGCAAAGGATGACTATGCACTCTGCCTGCATGTGAATGAGAGTTAGTTTGCTGAACCGTTCTTGTTACAACTTTTGGTTTGATTGCCTGCTGACGTAATTGTTGCTGAGCCTTTTGACTTTTTTGGTAGTCTTTACGCATCGCAATTAAACCTGCCTTTTGATGCGCCCTCTTCACCGATAGTGTTTTTGCGACACCATAATTATTGCACACTGTTTCTAGGCGTCCCTGAGTAGAGATTGCCTTAATCCTCTGCCTTAATTGATGAATTGAATTTACCTTACCTTCTCTAGCAAGAACGCAACTGTGCCAGGCATTTTTATTATCTACATAGCCATAGCCGTATTCTGTTTTAGGCTTTCCTTTGGTTTGTACCGATGCGATGTAATAACGATTAAGGTGATTTTTGCCTTTCACATGAGAAGGAATAAAGCTATAGCGTTTGCCATTATTTGGATTTTCAAAATACCTGCCTATTTTGATAAACACCGAACTTTTACCGTCTTTTCCTTTAACTTCATAAGCCTTTGCCCGACCAAACGGGTCTACCATCAAAGACTCATCGAACAGCTGCCTTTCCGACACCCAACAAGCGCTTAGTAAAAAGGGCACAAATAAAACCAGATACCGCAATTGCTTTACACAGAATATTTTTATCATCACTACTTCTCCCACAAAGTATAAATGTCAGTTCGCAACCTATTCAAATTCAAGTTTATGCGAATAATAAAAATTAATTGTGCGTTTTTTGTAAAAAAAATGTAAAAACCATGAAACGCTCCCTATAAAAAACAGGCTATAAGTAGGGGGGTGTCATTACAATTATTTGAACAGGCGTCATTATTCTTCATTGAAAAAAGGCAATCGTTCCTTTTACTATGGTTATTTGAATGGCCAATTGCTAAAGCATAGACTCGTCTTAATCTAATCAAACAGAGGTCACCTGCATGAAATTAAACTTACGCCCGCTATTTTCAGCCCTATCGCTTTCGACTTTCACCTTAGCTGTCAGCATATCCGCCCAATCAGCAATGGCTGCTGATGTTAAAGTGACGCCTTTAGGCAGTATGGAAGGTGAATTCTGCCAGTTAGACCGAGCCATGATTCTGGAAGATCCAGATGGCACACGTTTATTGTATGAT
Source organism: Cocleimonas flava (assembly GCF_004339015.1). Classification (GTDB taxonomy): domain Bacteria; phylum Pseudomonadota; class Gammaproteobacteria; order Thiotrichales; family Thiotrichaceae; genus Cocleimonas; species Cocleimonas flava. The sequence goes on from NZ_SMFQ01000005.1 coordinate 77,629, forward strand.
CCTGGCAGAACAGTAGCGGGAGTGGATGATAAAAGATTGGGTAAAATCGATGTGGTACTCATTAGCCACATGCACGGTGATCATGTCGGAGACAAGCACATCGGTAGCCCCGGTAAAGGTGAATGCAAAGATACTCAATTTCCGGTGAATGCCCTTCCCAGTACAAGTGCGGCTAAAATAGCGCACGCTAAAGGCGCAAAAATAATCACCGGCAGCGAAATGCCAAAGTTCTTCGCCAATAAGCTCAAAAAACTGGGGGGTGATCCCAAGAATTCACAACTTGTGCGTTTTGGCGCATCAACCATGGTTAATGGTGTCACTATTACCACAGTTCCTGCGGCGCATTCCAATGGTGTATCGGGACAATTTATTGGTGGTAAACTCGGTAAAATGCTTGAAGCATCGGGGTTAACCGCTTATGCAGGTCCACCCACTGGTTATGTCATCACCTTTTCCAACGGTTTGGTTACATACCTTTCGGGTGATACTGGAATCACTGCTGAACAAGAGACAGTAGTGGGTGATCATTACAAAGCCAAATTAGTCGTGATCAATATTGGCGATACCTTTACCACTGGCCCTAAAGAAGCAGCATGGGTAGTCAACAAACTCATCAAGCCTGAATCAATCATTCCTTCGCACGCCAACCAGCCTTCAACCGCTGGCGGAAAAATCATCGAAGGTACCCGTCTGGCATTATTTAAAGAGCAGTCTGAGGCTGCAGTTCATGTTCCATTGAGTGGCCGTACGATGTCTTTCGATAGCAAGGGAATATGTAGTAGCGGCTGTTAAATCACATTAAACAGTAACTACACGGATCGACCCATTTCTATCTTTTAAATGGGTCGATCAAATTGCTTTAAAATCTCTAACCTTGTTTTGCTCTTTTCCTCCTTACCAAAAATAAACATCCTTCGACTATTCATCATTCATCCCTAACTGGTGTAGTCATGGATATTTTTTTATCAAATGAGAATGATTTTTATTAATTTCCTACCTGTCATTAATCCTTAATAATGGCTCTTTAGAATTCTTGCTTCTACTTTTTAAGGAGGCAATTATGTCTAATCTAAATACTTCAGAGCTAAGCACCTCAGAAGAAACGAAAAGTCATCTGTTGCAATGGGCGATGGTGGCTTTTCTCGTTTACTTATTAATCTGTGCTGTAGGCATGATTGGTGGAGGGTTTAAACTAGCGACAGGTGATCACGCCAAAGAGCTTTTTGCTTTTGCTAGCAATCCATTTGCAGGATTAGTGATTGGCACTGTAGCAACTGCGTTAATCCAGTCCTCTTCTACTGTTACCGCAATCATCGTTGGTTTAGTTGCAGGCGGTTTGCCGGTTGCGGTTGCTGTACCGATGGTGATGGGTGCGAACATTGGTACGTCTATTACCAATACGATTGTCTCTTTGGGACACGTTCGTGCAAAAGAAGAATTCAAACGCGCTTTTGCAGCAGCGACCGTGCATGACTTTTTCAACTTGTTCTCTGTTGTTATCTTTCTTCCGCTTGAAATCATGTTCGGCTTTTTAGAGAAAATAGGTTCTTGGTTATCTAGTTTCTTCTATGGCGCTGGAGATACTTCAATGGGTGGATTCAATTTTGTTAAAGCTGCAACTGCCCCGGTCGTTAAAACAGCAAAAGGCGCCGTTGAAGGATTTGGCGATCAAATAGGGGGGATTGCATTAATTGTTTTCGGTATCGCATTAATCTTCTTATCTATCACCCTAGTGGGTAGATTACTGAAAAAACTTATGGTAGGTAAAGCTAAAGATATTATGCATACAGCAATCGGCCGTGGACCTATCTCTGGAATTTTCTCTGGTACATTAGTCACTGTATTGGTGCAGTCGTCATCTACCACGACCTCTCTAATGGTACCTTTAGCTGGTTCAGGCGCATTTAATTTACGCCAGATCTATCCATTTACCTTGGGTGCGAATATCGGAACCTGCGTCACCGCAGTATTGGCAGCAACCGCCGTAACGGGTAATGCAGAAGCAGCTTTGCAAATTGCATTTATTCATCTTACTTACAATATTCTTGGTGTAGTTATCATTTATGGGCTCCCCTTCTTACGATATCTTCCTGTCAGAGCTGCTGAATGGTTAGGTGCTACAGCTGCCGAGAATAAAATGGTTGCTTTAGGTTATATACTAGGCGTGTTCTTTGTCATCCCGGGTGCATGTCTCGGTATTAGCAGCATAATTTAAGCGAGGAAAATATTATGGAAAACATTCACATCTTAACCAATGACCGCTTACGAGCACTTGTTGTAGAAACGGAAGAAACATTGGACGAGCTAAAACTAGAACTTGATCGTCGTGAACAAGTACAGCAGGAACATGAGGTGGCTCATTTAGAAAACCACATGAAAAGTGCTGAGCTCAGTTTAAAAACGATTCGTGATTTCTTGAGCTTTTTATCGCAAGATTTTAAGAATAAAAAATAATCATTAATTACAAAAGCCCCCCCCCCCCCTACTTTGAATGATATTACGTTTTTGTTGTTTGAAATCGTAAATAGAATTTATGCTTTGCGGAACCCTTTTTTTATAAAGCGCTTTAAATAGGGGGGATTTTTTTGAGTAATGATTTTATTCGCTTAGATACTAAGTGACTTTAATATCATTCGAATTAAGGGCGATATCTTTTATTTGAAACGCGGGAACAGGTTTTGAATAAAGGAAACCTTGAACAGAATCTGCACCTAGTAGCTTTATCAGCGATAATTGCTCTAAGGTCTCAACGCCCTCCACCACAACAGATACACCTAGTCGCTTGGTTAAAGAAATAGCCCATTCCAGAATAGTCGTATTTCCTGTTTCAGCGGTTAACAATATGCTTCTATCAATTTTCACGGTATCAACTTCTAGTACAGAGAGCCTGTCTAAAGAAGAGTAGCCTGTTCCGAAATCATCCATCGCAATCGAGAAGCCTTGCTCCCTCAATGTTTTAATCGCCGGAATTAATTCATGCGCAGAAATCTCTTCATCTTCGGTGATTTCAATGCAAAATCTTTTAGGATCTAATTTCTCATCTTCAAATAGTTGTATGAAGTTTTTAAGCAACTTGGCGCTTTTTAGCATGTAAGGAGGAAGGTTAACATTGATAGTAATATCACCTAACTCATGGCTATGCTTTGCTATCATCTTGATACAAATTTGAGTTAAGGAGGTTAACAGTGCATAAGACTTTGCTTGCTCCAGAAATTGCCCTGGCAGTAATAAACCATGCTCTTTTGAATCGACTCTAATGAGTAGTTCTAGCGATTTTAAGGTGCCGTCTTTCAGGTCGTATATAGGCTGAAAGTGTACCGGTAGATAATCATCATCTACTGATTGCTGGAGAATCTGCCGAAGCTCATGACGCGGGATTTGATAGCGTGTTTTCTCTTCACTATAAAGTGCAAACGACGAATGTTCTTTTCTTGCTTTTTTCAGCGCAATTTCAGCCTGTTTCGCAAGCTTTTCAGGATTCAGTACTTCACTATGACTGGCGCCAATCGTTAGTGGTACAGCAATCCACTTACCTTGCAGAGTATCCCAGATACCCAGATCTTCCTGGATCGTTTCTATCAATGCTTTGACGTCTATTTTTTTACAATGAAAGGCAACTAGAAACTGGTCAGACTGAATATGAGCAGCTAACAGACTTTTGGGTAATTGTTTTAATCTTTGCCCAAGGCTTTTCAGGACTTCGTCACCCGCGTCTCTGCCATATAAATCGTTGATCGATTTAAAATCTTCGATATTGATATGGATGACTAATATATTTTCTAACTCTGAAAAGGTCAGTTGTTCGAGATAGCCTTGATAATTTGGAAGGCCAGTTAAAGAACTTGTTTGCATCAGAGAATTCAAACGTTTTTTCTGTTGATTTGAATTTTTAATTAAAATAATGATACGCCAAATCACGATACTACTAATTAGAATACTGGTCATTCCAACGATAAAAAGATCAAGCGGCGGCGCATCTAGTGCAGACCGGATAACAAGGCCAAGCGGAATAGCGATAATCGCAAAAATACTCGACACCCACATGAATAAATTACCTAATCGGGTTGGCGCTATAGCTGGGTAATCTAATGACATTTTCTCTAAGAACACAAAGGCAATAGCAAGTGCGCCAGCCAGATAAAGTGTGCTTCGAGACAAGGTATTCATCAAGAGTGGATTATTGCCTTTCTCAAAGCTTAGTAACATTTCAAGACTAAAATGAATAACCAGAAGTATGGTTAACAGAGTTCTAATACCATCTGTTAAACCAATACTCTTGGTAAGCAAGTAATGTATAAAAGACATACATAATATTGTGCTACCTATGAATAAGTTGAACACCAGTATTTGTTGATCAAAATCGAATATATAAAACAGTGTGTGCAGTGCATTGGGTGAAACAAGTAAAAATACAAATAAACCCGAAATTACGAGCAAACTAAAATCAATAGCTAAACCCTTGATATTGAATTTCTTTTCAAACATCAACATGTGAATGTAAGCAAATATTGCGATCAATATCATACCTACTTCTTCAAACATGAGAGCAAAGTGAGTAGAAATAGGAAACTTGAAATAGATTAAATTATGTAAGCTTGCCCCAATACCAACAATTGCTACGCCTCCAACCAACACGAGACGCGGTATGCTTTTTTCTTTATGTTTATTAAAGCCTACATATAATCCAATAATGAAAGGCGGGGAAGCTATCACCAGTAGACTATAAACCAAGTCCTGGTTACTGAATAAGAAGGGCATAATGAATGTATTTAAAACCAGACACGCAGACACGAACTGCCAGAAAACAGGCATGCCTTCTTTTTCTATGTGCTGAATGATAGCGTTCATTAAATACAAATAGCCGATTATTTTTAATATTATGAAGCAAATCTATTTTGGTATTTTGCTTGTAAACTATTGTTACTAATATTTAGTCGTGAGTCGATCTAATTCAGATGAACAGTTGCACTATTTACTAGTTTTTTGATCCCATAGAATAGTCACTATGAATTCGTAGAATATAAACCTATCTAGATCAATGCCTTATCCTTTCCAGCACCAATGAAAACAATAGTTTTTTACAACGGATTGAAAGCTAATCACGATCAATTAAATCGAATTTAGCGAGATTTCCAGGCAGTCCTTACACGTTAAAAAGCCACCCCCCTACTTTGGGGCACTTTTTTAGATAAGTGTTTCCTCGGCATGATGGTCTTTGCTCGAACCTTATGTTTTTTTCTAAAATGTTCAAAGTCATTCTAATTATCAAGTTCGCACTGGCTTGTTTCTGCTGCGCGACGCTCATCGAGTGCCTGAGTCAAAATCTGATACGCTGATGATAAAAATAATCCCGCCATAAGACTTGCCACAACAAGATCAGGCCATGCTGTCGTGGTACCCCATACTCCCAGTGCCGCAAACATGACAGCCACATTACCTATTGCATCATTACGAGAGCACAGCCATACCGATCGTACATTGGCATCTCCATCTTTGTATTTCATCAGAATTAGTACACTCGCAAGGTTGGCAACTAAGGCCAAAAAGCCGATAACACCCATGATTTCAGCGGTTGGAACCTCAGTATAAAAGATGCGGTACACGGTCGATCCAAAAACCCACAACCCGACCAATAGAAGGCTGATGCCTTTAAACATAGCCGCATTGGTGCGCGCCTGAATTGACGCTCCTATGACTGCCAGTGAAATGCCGTAAGTGAGCGCATCTCCCAGAAAATCCAACGCATCAGCCTGCAATGCCTGCGATTGTGCCAAACGACCTGCACCCATTTCGACAAAAAACATCACCGCATTAATTGCAATGACAATCCAGAGCCGACGTTTATAGTCGTCAGAAACGCCATCAAACTTGGCATCGTGCCCACAACATCCAGACATTTTTAAACCTCTTTTTACTCATGTGAGGCAATAGTATATTCTCTCTAGTCACTAGAGGTTCAAGGAGTATTTATGTTTTCTATCGGTACACTTTCGAAAAAAACGGGCGTTAAAGTACCCACCATTCGCTACTATGAACAAATTGGCTTGATTGATCCGGCAGTGCGTACGGAAGGGAATCAAAGACGTTATGGTGAATCAGAACTGGAACGTCTTGGCTTTATCCGTCATGCACGCGACCTGGGCTTTTCGATAGAAGCGATTGGAACCCTGATTAAGCTAAACCAGCACCCAGATAAAATATGCGCTGAAGCGAATAGCATTGCCCGCAAGCAACTCGCTGATACTCAAGCTAAAATTGCCAGTCTGCAACGACTGGAAACCGAACTACTCAGAATCACCAACCATTGTCAGGGAGATGGTCAAATAGGCCATTGCTATGTTTTAAGCTCGCTAAGTGATCATGGAAAGTGTGTTTCTGAGCATAGTCAGTAGCAATAACTTATAACTTGTAGCAGATCAGTTTCGGAAACAATAACCAGCACTGAAAAAATGATACTGAAGGAAATAACTCCAATTTCAATAACAACTTACTTCAGCAAGCTCACTTAAGTCGCCATAACATTCAGTCAAAATCCTCTATCTCACTGAAATAAATTAGTTTTATTGTCGAGTTATTGTCGAATAATTGCCGCGTTCATCTATTAATTTTTGAAGTTTCTTCAACTTTACTTTATATTGAGGAAAATCTATTTTGCATGCAATGCATAACATCTAAAAAAGCCTATTCATAATAAGTAAAATAAGCGAACAAATGACTGATATATTTCTAGAAACATTAAATGCCGTTATTGTTGGAATCATCCTCTGGATGTTTGTCTTCAACCTGCGTGTCAAAAACAAGTCGAATTCCGATGCTGCGGGTAATTATATCCTTATCGGTTTCACTCTCATGTTATTCGGTTTGCTAATTGATATTACTGATAATTTTCCGCAGTTAAATCATTTAGTTGTGATAGGTGACACCCCTGCTCAAGCCTTTTTGGAAAAATTTATCGGGGTACTTTTAGGCTTATTCTTTCTCTTCATTGGGTTTAAACGCTGGTTACCGAATGTATCAAAACTTAAAGAGCTGAATTGGGAATTAAAACGTGAAATAGAGTTGCGCAAACTCACCGAAGAAAAACTCATGCAATTGGCCTTATACGATCCTTTAACGGGTTTACCCAATCGTAATTTAGTCTTTGAGCGCCTTCCAGAAATTCTGACCGAGAGCAAAAGCAATGACCAGAGTGCTGCCGTTTTATTTATCGACTTTAATGATTTCAAATCAATCAACGACACATTCGGCCATAGTGTTGGCGATTCACTCTTAAAGTCGGTGGCTGAACGACTGCAACATTCAGTGCGCAAAGTTGATCTTGTGGGTCGTTTGGGTGGTGATGAATTTGTTATTGTTTTAGCGGATGTTAAGAATCATCAAGAAGTTCGAGCCCTATTGAACGAGTTAGTTTGCGAATTAAATATTCCGTTCATGATCAATGACAATGAGATCTACCAGCATGTAAGCATTGGTGTGGCGATTTATCCGTATGACGGCGTCACACAAAAGGATTTATTAAGCCATGCAGATGCGGCGATGTATGAGTCGAAGAAAATGGATGAGAGTTCTTATACTTTTTACAGCTCAAGTTATAGCTCAAACAGCCTCAGAATCGCCTGATATCTGCTGATCCAAGCAAGATGCCTGGTGGGTTTTCAGTAATCATCAGAAACTATTTTTTCGGCTTGAAATTACCCCAGGGATCTTTGGGTGGTGCCGGATTCACATTATCCGAATCATCATTAACATCATTAGCGCCATCGAAACGATTATCCCGAGATTTATAATGCCCTGCGCTACGTCGCTCGTTATATGCCTTGCTCGACCCTTTGCGCTCACCTGTATAGCTATTTCTGCTTGCTGCATTGTTAGCGCGTTTCTGCTGTAATTTTTCACCGTCTTCAATGCTTAATTTGGCTGGCTCACCTGGTTTATGATGCTCCGGCACAATGCGTTCTCTTGGTGGCAACTTGAATTGCTCAGAAGAGACACCCGGCAAATTTTTATATTGATACAAGTAAAACACTTCAACTTTTTCGCGTGCCCAATCTGTCTTCTTTAAAAACTTGGCACTGGCGGCAATGCTTGGGTTTATCTTAAAACATTTGATGTTTAGGTAAGCATAAAGAATATCGAAGCCATAATGACTGACCAGTTCTTCTAATACTGTTTTTAAACCAACGCCATGTAATGGGTTGTTTATGTATGGGTTTTCTTTGTCGCTACTTTTCTCACTCATACTTGACCTCTACTTTGCCTGTATTCGTCATAAGTGCCTTCAAAAGCAATCATCTTTCTATCTTTGATTTCCAGTACGCGGTTGGCCAGTGTGGATACGAATTCGCGGTCATGACTTACAAAAATCAAGGTGCCTTCATACACTTTCAACGCATTATTTAATGCTTCGATGGCTTCCATATCCATGTGGTTAGTGGGCTCATCCATAATCAAAACGTTGGTGTCCTGCATCATGAGTTTACCAAATAACAAACGATTTTTCTCACCACCTGAACAGACGCGGGCTTTCTTTAAAAAGTCATCTTCAGTAAACAGCAAACGACCTAATAAACCGCGCACTTTGAGATCATCATGCTTAGGTGTTCGCCATTGCATCATCCAGTCAAACAGCGTTAAGTCGTTATCAAAATCCAGAGTATTATCTTGTGGACAGTAACCAACCACAGCGTTTTCGGACCATTTAAAGCTGCCGCTTTTGGGGGTGAGTTGCTCCATTAGACAACGCAGAAAGGTGGTTTTACCCGTACCGTTTTCTCCGAGAACCGCCAAGCGTGAACCTGCTTCGAGAATAAAGTCGTCACTCGCAAACAAAGTTTCTTCGTTAAAACCATGTGATAAATCTTCTAACAACAAAGCATTACGGTGTAATTTTTTATGTTGGGTAAAATTGAGTATAGGCGTCATTCTGCTGGATGATTTCACTTCATCGAGCTTAATTTTATCCAGTTTTTTCGCGCGAGAACTTGCCTGCTTCGCTTTAGATGCATTCGCGCCAAAGCGATTCACGAAGTCTTGTAACTCTTCAATCTCAGCGCTTTTCTTGCTGTTACCTGCGAGTAATTGTTCGCGAATGAGGCTTGAAGCCGCGAGGAAGTATTCGTAATTACCCGGATAGATACGAAGCTCACCATAATCAATATCCGCCATGTGAGTGCATACTGAATTCAAGAAGTGCCTATCATGAGAGATGATCACCATGGTACAGGTACGCTTATTTAGTTCGATGCTCAACCAGTTGATTGTATCGATATCCAGATTGTTGGTTGGCTCATCCAGTAACAAAATATCAGGATTGGCAAATAACGCCTGTGCCAACAGCACACGTAACTTTCGACCCGGAGCGACTTCACTCATCAGACCAAAATGCAGTTCTTCTTCAATACCCGCATTCAGTAGAATATCGCCCGCGCGACTTTCTGCAGTGTAACCATCCATCTCGGCAAATTCTGACTCGAGTTCTCCGACTTTCATACCATCGGCATCAGACATTTCAGGTAAACCGTAGATGCGTTCGCGTTCGCATTTAATGTCCCACAGCGCTTTGTCACCCATAATTACGGCATCAATCACGCTGTATTTTTCAAAGGCGAATTGATCCTGACTCAGGGTTCCCATCTTTTCGCCCGGTGTGATCGAAACATTACCTGAAGTTGGCTCGAGTTCACCGCTCATGATTTTCATCAAAGTTGATTTACCGCAGCCATTGGCTCCGATTAAACCGTAGCGGTTGCCGTTATCAAATTTAGCTGAAATGTTTTCAAACAAAGGCTCAGAGCCAAATTGCATGGTGATGTTTGCTGTGGAAATCAAAGGAATGTCCGGAGGGGTATAAGAATTGAGGGTGCGCAGTCTACAGGCTAATTGTTTTTGAGTATAGCGTAGCTACTTATCAAGCTGTAATTAACACCAGATGACAAGCTATATAACATACTAGATAACAAACTAGAGAACTAAGAGTATGTCTGTAAAACTTTGGCACCCCCCTACTTTGAGGCGTTTTTTTACTGTTTATTTGTTGCCATGCGTATTCTAGTTCTGGTCCCAATAAGGATTATCACCAAAGCGTTCAACCAAAAAGTCGATTAATAAACGAGTACGACGAGAAAGGGTTCGAGATTGTGGGTAGACTGCATAGGCATTCATCTTTGGTAATTGATAGTCTTGCAAAATCGGCACTAAGTCGCCAATGGCTAATGATTCCCATGAAATAAAGGTCGGGGTAAAAAGAATCCCGTGACCAGCGGCTGCCATAAAGGAGAGAAAATCCCCATTATTTGCAATTATATTGCCCTTGGTGGCGACATGATGCTTCTGCTGATCTTTATCGACCAGTGTCAACGTGGTGTTGCTCGCTAATGAATATCTGAGCACTTGATGAGTTTTTAATGCTTCATGGTCTTTCGGTGTGCCGTGTTCTTCCAGGTATTTTGGGCTTGCGCACAATGCGAAGCTAACGGGAAACAAACGTCTTGCTTTTAAACTCGAATCATCCAGATCACCGATGCGAAATGCCAGATCATATCCTCCACCAATCAGATCGATTTGATTGTCAGTAAAATCTATATCCAGCGTTAACTGTGGGTGTTCTTTAAAAAAGGTATCCAGCGCTGGAGATAAGTGGGTTAAGCCAAATGACAATGGCGCTGATATACGTATCGTCCCTTTTAAATCACATTCCGGGTTTGACGTAATATTATTGAGCTCGCTCATCTCATTGATAATTTGCAAAGCGCGTGAGTAATAGTGTTCTCCGGTATCACTCAGTTTTTGAGTGCGCGTTGTACGATTAATCAGCGTGACGCCCAAACGCGCCTCTAATTCTGACAATCTTCGGCTAACGGCTGACTTTGCGATGCCCATTTGTTCTGCGGCTGTACCAATACCACCCGCCTCGACAACTCGCACAAAAGCTTCCATATCTTCTAATTGACCCATGCATCACCTATTGTTCTAAATACAAGAATAATTATTTGCGATTATCCGTATTTATCCTTTTTTATTCAACAGTTAATATTCTCTCATCGGCAGGAAATGACTCCTACCAATTTAAATAAAACCAAATAAAACTGAATTAAAGGAAATTAAAAATGAACACTAAAGCAATCATCGCAAGCACACTTTTTACTGCACTAATAGCTGGCCAATCTGCATTCGCAGGACAAGATAATGACCAAGGCGTTTTCGCTACTGACACTGCTGTTACACAATCAACATCAGCTGACAAAGTGAACTACGACGCTCCAAAATTTAATGGCGCACAAAATCTTGATAACGAAGTAACTGTTAGCGGCAGAAAATAAGCCCTAACAAATAACACAATTATTTAAACAAATACTCCATACAAAAATTAAAGGAATTTAAACATGAACACTAAAGCAATCATCGCAAGCACACTTTTTACTGCATTATTAGCAGGTCAATCTGCATTCGCAGGACAAGATAATGATCAGGGCGTTTTCGCTACTGACACTGCTGTTACGGAATCTGCATCAACTGACAAAGTGAACTACGACACGCCTAAGTTCGAGCGTACACAAAAGTTTGATAACGAAGTGACTGTTAGCGGTAGAAAATAATCGCTTCCCTCGAAGGGATATGTGTATTTGAATCAGCACTGTACATAAAATCCCCGAAAAGAAAGTAGCCTACTCCATGTGACTAGGCTATTTTTTTGCCTTGAAAAATCAGACGAATAGTATTTAAAGGAAAATAAAGACGTCATTGGCAATAAAGAATATGGACTTAAAAACCTTCATTATTTTTGAGTTTATCCAGCCGTTGTAATAGCCGCGATATATGACCTTCCTTGATCATGGTTCCCAGATAACCTTCACTCATGAATTTATCCCCTCGCACACAGAAACTCAGCATTTGTTTAACTTGTGTAAGGTCAGCACATTGAACAACCACATCACTGCTAATCATTCTGCTGATGATTAATTGATTAAAGCTATCATCACGCCAACATTCTTTTGCAGCAACGCGCAAAAAGTCTTTAACCAATGGATCATAAATGGGCCAACGCATGAAATTGACATTGTCTTCTATGGTTTCGCCGCCTTTCCATTCGATAATCGGGTCGAAATCTCTGCGGTTGAGCGTGGAATAGAAAGCGATAATTTCTTCGTAATCTTCACGTGTAGGGTTAACTGTTTCCATCGAATCAGAATATAAGCTATTTGCCATTATAAAAAATACCCTGTTGAAAAATACGTGATTGTGAATCATAAGACATCCAGATCGTTCTCTAATTGAATCTAAAGCCACCCCTTCTTACCATGAGTTTAGGACTAGTTCGTCTGAAAGACGACTCTAGAGCCTAGCGTGTATTAGGGTACTTTTTATTTGTTTTTAACAGCACTCTTAATCTAAAAGCACGTTAAAATAGCGCCATGACAAATACAGAAGAACATGACGAACTCCCCAACATACTTATTAGCGCTTGCCTTTTGGGCAACCCTGTTCGCTACGATGGTACTGACTTATTCATTGATCACCCTTTAATCAAGAAGTGGTTAGATCAGGATCGTTTAATCGCCGTATGCCCCGAGGTTGAAGGCGGAATGCCTGTGCCACGTGCTCCGGCAGAAATTCAAACCGGCGACGGCAAGCTGGTACTGAGCGGAAAGTCTTGTGTAGTTGATGTAGAAGGCGAAGATGTCACCAATTCATTTATCAGAGGCGCATTAAAAAGTTTAAAAATGGCACTCGATAATGACTGCGTTGCTGCAATTCTGACCGAGCACAGCCCCTCTTGCGGCAGTAACAGAATTTACGATGGGAGTTTTACCAAAACCAAACGCGATGGTGTCGGCGTGACAACGTCTATGCTTGAGCAGAATCATATCCCTGTTTTCAATCAGGAACAGTTAGAAGACTTGCAGGTATATTTAGAAAGCGGGGATTGGCAAGATTAAGGTCACCCCCCTACTTTGGGGGCTTTTTTTATTCACTATTTTTATTCATCGCTTTTAGGCAGATGTTTTAAACACGAGATTACGTCAGAATACAGCTCATCAACGCTTCTTCAAGGTTATCATTCAAGCGTTCAGAAATAATTTCGATACGGCTTTCATCACACGCAGGCAGCTCAACTTCGGTCAAAGCATCGGTATCAAGATTGAAGCTATAAAAACCTTTATCGGTAATAAACACAGCCTTTACTCTTTCGGCGGAACAACTCCAGACAAACTCAACTAGCTTGTCGTGATCGAAGATCGTCTCTCCTGAGAAACGCCAACCGATACTGTGAAAACCTTCACCTTGATTGACCGCTTTGATAATCCCGCACTCGGGAATGGCCGTTTCAGGAAGCAATGGCCTATCGTTATGACCTTGATGGTGATGATGATCTTCATCTATTTTCAACTTGCTTAAAGAGGGTCCTGCTAACGCATCTAGTCCGATATCCCCGTGTTGCGCAAATATCACCTGCGCCTGTTCTGTACCCTTCTGCTTGACGTAATCTATCAACCTTTGTTTGTCGCCATTATCGCAATCCTCGCCTTCGCTGTATAAATCCGACTTGTTACCAACAACTGTATCAGCTATGGCGATTTGTTGATTAAAGATATCGTGACTTGTGTAACGCTGATCCGATAATTTTCTAGCATCAACCAGCGTGATGGTCTTCTGTAATGACAACACTTGTTGATAGTGTTCGGATGAAAGCACCTCCAGAATTTCTTTCGGGTGTCCCAGCCCAGTGGGCTCTATTAACAAACGATCAGGCGTGGCACTTTTCAATAATTGATTCAAAGCAATTTGCATGGGCACACCCGCGGCACAGCACATACAACCACCTGGCACTTCGCGAATGTATACGCCACTTTCTTGAGGCTGTTGACCTTCAAGTAAACTGCCATCAACACCAATCTCGCCAAATTCATTGACCAGAATGGCCCAACGTTCGTCAGCGGGCTTATTCTTAAGCAAATGTAAAATCGTTGATGTTTTACCGACGCCTAAAAAACCCGTGATTATATTGGTAGGGACTGCTCGTATTTCAGTGTGATTGGTATTTTTAGAAGTCATAGATTATCTTTTAAGGTGATCGGTGCTTTAAAAAGCCGATAGTTCGAGAAAATTTCAAAAAGGGAATTGTAATTCACTCGTTACTATTAGTAGACCCATAGATGACCTAATATAAAAAAATAGTGAATAAGCTATAAAACGACCGTAGCAAAATCACACATCTAATCTAATCTATCCTCATGCTTTTGACTGATGCTCTGGGCAATCACAAGCGCCCTGATGAGACCGACACAATCGATAGTTGAGGAAGTGTCCAACCGCCATAAATGTTGCACCAATCACTGTCAGCCATTTTTCACCTGATTCCCCTACACTCTCTTCGAATAACACAGCAGAAATCATCAGTGCCAAACCTATAAAACCAAGAACAAGTAATTGGAAACGTTTGTGTTTCATACACCCCATGGTCAATGCATAGACACTGGTCGGTATTACAGCCAGTAACATCCATAGATGAAAAGATTCTCCATCAAGTTGTAACGCAGCAAGACTGGGCAGCCAGATCATTGCCAATGGAAATGCTAAACAATGCGCCGCACAAAGTAGTGACAAACCAATTGCGAATTTATCTGTAAGTGTTTGTATCATAAGATTTTACCGTTATAAGCTTTATAAATCTGAGTATTGCTGGTTGCTCTAATTTAATGTCAGAGCAATTACTTAGTAGTAACTCAGCAATATTAAAAGCCACAAATGTTATATTATAACATTACATAAATAAACACTTACTTAAAAAAAGTAGTTAGCCGAGGCGCAGCCGAGAGAATATTGGAGTGTAACGATGACTGCTCAAAGAGTGAGGTTTTGCAAAAACCTCATAAAAGTACGGGGGTGCCAAATGGCAAAAAGGAAGTAAAAAGAAACTACGAGAGAAAGTCAGAGAATATTTGCCCGCGCGCAGGAGTAACGTAACGCAATAAAAGAAAACTAATAAGGACTCGTTAAGATCATCCATAGATCAATTAAATTCTTTTCTTTTATTGCGTGTAGCAGATGTAAGACTGCTTATACAGTCATGCTAAAAGCATAGAAACACTATTACGATTCGAATGCTCGCCAAAAGCGTTTATCCAGTGCTAGTTGCTGTTGCGGCTCTGCACCGGGCATACACAACCAATCCAATTCCATACTTTTCAATTGTTCGGCATTGTTCAAGGCTTGCAGACCTAAACCAGATTCATTCATCTGCTCTAACTGGAATTTCATTCGTTCCGATTTATCTTCGACTGGGGTTTCAGCACCCTTGGCAATTTCCAGTTTAATACACATCAATCGACGCTCTGCTGTGACTTCGCTACGATCCGTTAGCGTTGCAGCAGATTTACGACGTGCCTCGATTCGCTTGTTAAAATCTGAATCATCTAAGGTAATCGAATCCCATTGGTTTTCAATGTCTTTTAACTGCTTCGCATCAGGAGTCTTTTCCTCAGCAGACGCATACAATGCTTCCAGTTGAGTACAAAGTTCTGCTTTTTGTCGCAGTGCGTCCAGTTGCCCTTTTCGAATATTATTGATAATCCGATCATGGCATTCATCAAATTGCGAACAGGCATTTCGGTAATCACGTTGAATGCCCTCTGTTAATTTTTCAGGTAATTGCTCTGGTAAATCAGGCAATTCAGCATAACTCGCCTGCAACTCAGTAAACTGATGATCAGCCTCGCTTAACTCTGTCGCTGTTTTGGCCAGTGTCTGAATAGATTTGATGATATCTCTGTAAGCATTCAATTGCTCATCAGTTTCTGCTCTTTGTCCTTGGCGCACTTCCTGAATCTTGCCAAAAACCTGGTCCCCTTGCTTCTTGAATTCTTTCCAGGCTTTTTGATCATCCTTGCGCTTGGTGACACCGATCTGTTTCCATCGATGTTGCAGTGTTTTTAATGCAGTTAAATTTTCTTCTTTGGCATCTTCTTCTACGAGTGCCGCGGCTTGTTTTATAAGCTCTTGCTTCAGTGCAATATTGGCTTCGTATTCAATATTCAAATTGTCATAGACCTGATCCTTAAACGTTGAAAATTGCTCCCATTGTTTTTGACCGGCTTTATGTTCGACATCTTTGATATTAGTGAAGTGGCTGCTAATACTGCGCACACTGGCTTCTACAGCCTTATAATCGGGATTATTCTCTGGCTTGCTTTGTTCAGCCAATTCGCGCATTTCTTCAACATGTTTTTCTCGTTGCGCCAGATTGTTTTTGCGCAACTCTCGACGCTCATTAAAGAATACTTCGCACGGTTGATAGACCTTATCAGAAGCTTCTTTAAAACGCGGCCAGTATTGCTCTGAAATGTCAGAATTACCCAGTTCTTTCCATTGCTGTTGCAGTGCTTTCATCTCGTTAAACTGCTTATCAGGATGTGTTTTAGAGCCGATCAACTGCTCCATTTTTTCACACAGTTCGACATACTTGGGTTCGGTGGCAAAGCTCTTCCAATCGCCCATATCGCCGAGTGTTTCGAAGGCTTCTTCATAGCGCGTTTTCAGTGCTGCTGCATCCTTTCCCGTAAAATTATCGAGCGCTTTTTCTACCCTGACACACATCTGTTTCGCCCTTGTCAGATTGCCTATTTTGGCAAAATGAAAGATGGAGCTTATATTTTTGTGCACCAGTGTTAGTTGACGCTCATAGCTTTCGGCGGCATCTTTTTTAGCCGCAGTCCATTCTGCCAGTTGCTCCTGCAATTCAGTTTCTAACTGCAACACGCCGTATGTAGACGGCCAGTTTAATTTATTTAATGCCGAACTTAAGGCGCGCACAGGTTTTTGTAGTTGTGCATGCTTAACTTGAGTCTCATCCTTTTCAGAATCTGCATTTTCCTGAGTAGAAACTTGAGAAAATAAAGGAACAACCTGCTCCACCAGTTGAATCGCGCTTTTTAAAACAGCGATCATCTGTTGATAATCATTTAACAATCCAAAATCAGGTGAAGATATCAGTGCTAAAGAATCCCAATTAAAACGCATGTCCTCATGCTTTTCTTTGGTCTCAGCTAATAATTCAATCGATGTTTCAAGGTCTCGATCAGCGACATTCTCGAGCAGGCTTTTAAGTTCATCCACGATTTCTTGTTGTGATTCTTGCGTGACTTTAACCGTCAACCGATCCTTATATTGTGCATCGAGAATATTTCTAGCGGCTTGATAACGCTGTTTAGACTCACTCGAGATTTCAAAATCGAGATTATCCCAACGTTTACAATGCGCGACACACCTTGGCATAAACTCTGGTAACCAGTCATCCCGACTAGAGAGGTATTCCACTTCTTCAATCAGCTCATTAACTGTCTCTAGTTTTTCTGCCTGCTGGTGCTCAAGCTCTCTGCACTCTTCAATTTTGGTTTTGATAATGCGTTCTGCATTCTTGTCTTTACCCCTAATAATCTTGCGCGCAGATTCAAGCGCCTCAATGCCGGTCAGCATTTTCGCAATTTGCTGGCGTGAATCGGTAAATGCTGTCGCTGAAAGCACCTCAATTAGTTGTTGAGAAGGAAGCCCCTGTATCGCCTGTTCTCGCACTGCAGGCGTTTCTGCATGCGCCGCAACACGTACACTCAATTCAGGATAGCTTTTCAACATATCATCGAATTCTTGTGGGTTTAGGCTGGCACTCTCGCCCATTAAATCGTCTAACCTTTTTGCTGCCACAGAACACACCGTTTGCGTTTTTTTGTCATTGCCATGCTGCAAGGATATTTCATGCAATGCTGGTGCTGACTTTAGTTGCTGGATGGCTGCAATGCAGACGTTAACATCCTCATCGTTAGTCGCCATTTGCACGAGCTTTTCCTGATGCTCTTTATTGTTGCTATCAAAAGCAGCAATTGCTTTCAGGCGTTTTTCAACAGATTTACTTTTCCAGGCCGGTCTAAAAAGGTCAGCTAACATAGTTTTCCATGTGATTTGTTTGATTGAAGATTATTCTCATAAGGCATAAGAGATTTTTCTATTGTGAATAGCGAATTGTAAATCAATTTAACCTTGAATAGGTGAGCTAAGTCATCCGTAGGTGTTTTTTTAAAAGTGAATATAGTGCCCCATACCCCAACTTACGCAGAACTAAAGATTCGTTCGCCAGCAAAGCGATTCTAAATCAAAACATTTGCACAAGCATGTTTTGATAAGACAACAAAGTAGCTTAAAAGTTACTTAATTTTTAGGGGGTACTTTTATCAGAGAGCTAGATAGATTTACCAACCATCAAGTACACATTGCAAGGTATGCGGATTAGTTTCTGATAGCGGTATGTCTTGCAGAGTGTCACCGAGGTAATTGCCACTGGCAAAGCCTGTTGCGTTCTTAAATCGATAGGACCAGCAATACCTAAGATTTGGGTGGGCTTCGGAATAGGTCACCAGATTATCAACCAGTATTACATTCTCAAAATCCGAGAATGCCATAAAATAACCCAAAAACTGATTACGTCTTACATCTGCATCCGAGCTTTTATACATATACATTCCGCAACTGTTACACACATTGTCGTGAACATACGTTGCGCGATTATGACCTTTATCGCCACCACTGGAATATTGAATATAACCCAGCCTTCCGTTGACAGATCCATCAACCATTGTGATCGTATTCCTTGCGATAATATTATGCGTTTTATGCCAGCTAACGATTGGACCATCGATGTATTTACTACCCGCGCCCTGCTCCATCACATTATCTAAAATATATACGTTCTCACCACTGGCATTCACAATATCGCCACCTGTATTGTGATGAAAATAATTATTCTGAATCAGGATATCTTCATCGACTCGACCCGGACCTTCAATATCAATACCAAATTGCGGGCTTGTACCATTGATATGATGTATTTCATTGTCTTTGATCTCAATGTTAGTTCCCCCAACAATTGAAATTCCCTGACGTCTGTTGTTATAAATATTGTTATCGATGAACGTCACATTACTCGAATCCAGCACTAGCGAACCATCTCCTGTGACATCACTGATCTGCATATTTTGAATTAACACATTGTTATTGCTCCACACGCAAATACCATGACCTTCATCGTGTGCTGTTTTTCCATCGCTACTTCTTGGTGTGAAAACATGGGTATCTCTATCACCCTTAATCACACCATCTCTAACGTTTATATTGTCACCGTTCAAACGTAATACGCAGTAATTCCATTTGTCATTCGTATCAATAGATAAAACCGCTCCTTCACTAAAGACAAATTCCGTATCAGCAAAAATATCAATCCCCTTTTGGTAGATTGTATTACCAAAATCACCCACTAAATATTCGCCCGCAGGCAAAATAACTCGGCCATAACCTTCATCATGCGCCCAATCTATCGCTGCTTGCAGATTAGCTGTTGTTTTAGCCGCTGCTGTTCCGTTATTCGGAATATCCCAGGTACTGACATCAATCACATATTCTAAATTATTAGTTAGTACTGGCAGTTGAGCCTTAAACAGCATTTTAGGTAAGCCATTTGCATCAAGGTCTTCTGGATCTGCTCCATAGCTTGAATTTTCAACGTCATCCTCAGCTTCGTCACCATCCTCACCACTATCTATATCGACCGATTCAACAGACTCTGATGGATTTTCATCAAGCGTGTCAGATGATCCAGAACCTCCACCGCAGGCAACGAGAAAAACCGACATAAAAACTAACAGAAAATAAGGTGCACTTTTCATAAAGAACTCGTTTAATTAGATTAGGAGACAAAGGGGATCTTGGTCGTCAATACCAATATGATGCTTCTTGATAAAGCATCAATCAAGTTAGAGACACGACAACGTGAAAATCAATGAGACATTGCCCCTTTCAACCCTAAGTTGAGAAAAGCATGGAAACATTATTATCTTCGGCTGTATGATCAATTTATGACCCAAAGATACTGCATAACCCTCCTATAATTATATTATACTCGGTATGAACTTAAAAATGGAGAACATGCGGAATGATAAAATTAAATTTAAGCCCTCTTTTTTTTACAGTTGCATTTCTAACTGCTTGTGGTGGAGGCGGTAGTGGAGGGACAGCAGATAGTTCAGAAGATAATTCAGAAAATAGTATAGAAGCTAGTGCCGGCGGTTCTTATCCTGATGGCTGCACTCCTAGTGACTGGGAATCAGGATCCTATCAATGTAACCCAGCAGATATAAGCACTAAAAATGCAACTATTCTTCCTGGCCCCTTCAGTAATTCAGACAGGGAACTTATTCCTGAGATCGCTGTAGCTGATCTAAATAAAGATGGTTTACTTGATGTGCTGGTGTCTGTAACTGACTATGCCGCTGTTGCAACGTTTAAGGTGTTAATTAATGAAGGAAACCGATCTTTTACTGATCAAACAGATACCCTATTTCCTTCAAGTCAAAATCAGTCACAAGCACAGTTACCATTTTGGATTTCAAAATTTTATACTCTTGATATGAATGGAGATGGACGTGTTGATATTGTAGCTAATACTTCAAATCCAGGAATAGGAGTTGTTGACAGAATTTTTATTCAGCAAGAAAATGGCACTTTTTCTGAGGAGCCATTAGCAACATTCCCTGGAAGAGAGTACGAAGATTTCAGTTCATCAACAGGAGTTTCTGTCAGACAAGGAAACTCGTTCTACCCGATAGATGCGGATAATGATGGCGACTTTGATTTGTTGGTGGCTGATTTCCATGAAGAAACGTTATTTTGGCGTTTACTCATCAATAATTCAACAAACGGTGTTTTATCTTTCGTCTCAAGCGATATTCCGTTGCCATCATTTAATGGAACAGATCAAATAGCATTTATTGATGACCCTGTAGTTGTTGATGTAAATCATGATGGATTCATGGATTTTGTATATGCAGGACCTAAATGGAAAGGGGGCTTTGTAAATGAAACTAATACTATAAAGATTCTTTTAAATAATGGCACCTATGGTTTTTCAGATGGAACTGCGAGCGTTATAGATGGAGAAGTACCTGCATTAATACATGGAGGTTCATTAATATCCGGTGATTTTAATGGTGATGCTGATGACGATATTCTAATAGCTGGCGGTGGTTATGATGCTTTTCCATTTAATGGAGAACGCAACGTACTGTTACTTTCTCAATCAAACGGTTTATATTCTGATGCAAAAACCGACGACCCTCTTTTTGCTACCCCACGTTTCACCCATTCATTAGCAGCAGGGGATTTAAATAATGATGGGAGTTTAGATATTGTTTTTTCCGATGTAGCGAATGGTTCATCTTGGCAACTAGGAAAAGTGCTCATTAACGATGGTGCTGGTAATTTCACTGAAGTTATCAATCCATTTCCCAATGCTCAACTCTATGGAACAAGTGGAGGGGAATTTGGGCTTGAAGGAAGTTTAAATGCCTGGACTTCAACTAAAATCGCAGACATGGATAACGATGGTAATAATGATATTATCTTAGGTTATTCATCCCATGAAACTAATTCTATTATTTATTGGAATGATGGAAGTGGTACTGGTGTATTTAAGTAAAGTTCTTTAACTTGCGAATATCAAGTAGACTTAGTTATTATTGAAACACAATGGCTAAGTCTGCTGTAAATCACATACAATTCAAACGTAAAAAAAGCCCTTATCAATCGAAAAGGGCTTTTTTTTAAGTTGTATGTGACGAATATCTTACTATATGAGACGCACGACGATACTTAACCTTAAATCGAATGAAACACTTCGCCCGCATGAGGATGAATCGCATCGCCGTCCACAACGCCTGCTTCAACCATCTTATCAAACATCATTTTAGCCGTGTCGCTGGCTGCATCCGCTGTTGCTTGATCAGGATATTTTGCTAGAACGACGCCTTTACCATTTCCGTATGAAACGAAATCGATAAAATCTGCACCCGCACCTTCTAAGTCACCGCGTAAACCTTCCGCTATCTGGCCTGCTTTATCCATGTCTGACGATGCAAAACGTGTGATTGTGTAAACTGCCATTTTATACTCCAATTGTTGTTAAATCCTGAGGGAGTAGGAGTATAAGTCACCCCCCTACTTTGGGGCACTTTTTTTACGATTATTACAAAACTATCATAAAAAAATGGAATTAAGACCCATCTTCAATATGAGTCGTTAAAGCTATTCAGGCAAGAAACCACCCGCTTGCATATTCCATAATTTTGCATAATGCCCAACACCTTCAGCGTCGTTACTATGGGACTTATCGAGTAACTCTTGATGCGTCCCATCTTCAATGATTTCACCATTATCAAACACCAAAATACGGTCCATATCCGATATGGTTGAAAGCCTGTGCGCAACCACGATCACCGTTTTCTTCTCCATCAATCGTTCCAGCCCAAGCTGAATTTTTCTTTCGGTAATTGAATCCAATGCAGAAGTCGCTTCATCTAAAATCAAAATAGGTGAATCTTTTAAAATCGCACGCGCAATCGCGATTCGTTGGCGTTGTCCGCCGGAGAGTTTTACACCGCGTTCGCCCACTAATGAATCGTAGCCCTCTTCGGTTTGCAGAATAAATTCATGCGCATTGGCTTTCTTTGCAGCTTCGATGACTTCTTCATCGCTGGCGTCCAGTTTGCCGTAACGAATGTTTTCCATTAAGGAGCGATGGAATAACATCGGGTCTTGCGGAATCAGCGAGATACTCTCGCGCAAGCTATCCTGAGTCACTTTCTGAATGTCTTGGCCATCGATAGAAATCACGCCACCGCTTGGCTCAAATAAACGTAACATCAAATTAACAAAGGTCGACTTACCTGAGCCAGAAAAACCTACTAAACCGACTTTTTGATACGGTTTGATATCCACATCCATCTGCTTGAATACCGCCAAACCTTCTGGATAGGTAAAGTCTACTTTTGAGAACTTAATGTGACCCTTGGTAACGTTAATATCCTTTGCACCGGGCTGATCGACAATATCGTGCGGTTGAATGAATATCGAAACGCCATCCGAAATATTGCCAATGTATTCAAAGAATTCGAGAAAGCTTCGGCTTAGACCACGAGCGGCTTCGATCAACATAATCGAAATACCTGCCACCATCGAAAACTCACCTACGGTCATGCCACCTTCAGACCAGATTTTTAAGGCATAGCTGACCATCGAAACCATCAACACCATTGCAGAGACAAATTGGAACCAACGCATCTTTTCCATAAACCAGAAGTTGCGTTTAGCCGCGACGATTTCCTCATCTATGAATTCGCCCAAGTAGTCCTCTTCAAATTCACCGCGAGCGAACATTTTGGTGTTCATCATATTAGTCACAGAATCGACCACTTTACCGGTTACCTTAGAGCGTGCAGCAGCAAAGGTTTTAGAATAGGTTTGGCATTTTCTGGCCAACAGAATTGAAATCGACACATACACAATCAACCAAACCATCAATACCAAGGCGAGCTTTGGCGTTGTGTTAAATAGAATAATCAGAGCTACGGTTGATTGAATGATTAATGGATAGAACGTAAAGCAAATCGTCCATAAAGAATGCATGCAACTGGTCGCAATTTCAGTAATCCGATTTGCCAGTGAGCCTGCAAAATGCGAGACAAAATAACGGTGTGAATGAAACTGTAAATAACGAAACAAAGAGCGCCTGATAATAGATCGTAGACGTGGCCCATTACTCACCAGAATCGCGCCACTGGCTCGGCTAAACAGCACGATGCCTAAATTTAGCAGGGCAAAAAACACCAGAGAATCATAAGCCGCATCAAACACATCAGCACCGGTTTCATTCGCCATTGTTACCGCATCGATGATCTGTTTCACCGCATACGGCAGCATGATGGTGCAACTCGCCTGAGCCGCTTCAAAACTGAGGATGGCAACAATCGCCAATGACATTTTACGATAAAAATACAACGCAAAACGCCACGGTGTGCGTGGAAGTTTCGGTGCTTTATCGGCAATGGTGAAGGTAGAATCCATGTGATGAGTGTCCTATAGAAAACACTATAAACCAAACATTATGGGGACTATGTTTTACGATTAAAAGACGTTAAAGAATACGAATAAATTATAATTTTAGTCACCCCCCTACTTACAGGCACTTTTCTATCAATTAATCATAAATCGAGGGTAATATAAGCACTAAACTTTATTGAACTGGAAAGCTGAGATGAAGACATCTCTGAATTCGTGACATGGGCTCTTACTCAATTAATAGATTTTGTAAAACCAATTTTGGATGTCTTAATTTTTTTCCATTATGACCCCATCAAACATCGCTTCTAAATCCTCTAACCAGTTTTTAGGGCGATTTACAGAAGGTAGATTTAAAATAGTAATTCTTTTTAGACTTGGCATTTTAAACACAGAAAAGTCTCTGACTAGTGCATCATCAAGTACTAACTCTTCTAAGTTTGAAAAATAGTTATGGCTACTATTATCTATAATGAGATTTGTCTTTTGCAGTATCAGTTTTGCGATTTTAAGAGGTTTTTCAAACGGAGGAAACCAAGATGTTTTATGTTTACCGTACGAAATATAATCTTCGTACAGTTTAAGTGTCTCTAAACCCTCAAGCTTTTCAATGCCTATCAATTTAGGATTGTAGTCCGCCATAACCTCTAAAACACGAAGTTGTTTAAATCCCTCCAAGTCAGAAAAATCATCAGTTTTATAAGCTTGTTTAAAAACTTCAACATTGGGGAAATTTTCTGATTTAAAGTTCTCGATTTTAATGTGACTGATGTTTAATTTCTTTATAGGATAAATAGCATGCTTTACACGACTCATGCACAGTTTTAGTTCATACAACTTTGGTAGATTTGTAACATCAAAGTCAAAAACACCCTCATATTTATCTTGATAAATTCTTTGAAGTGAATCAACCATGATCTTTTTCTGTGTGTTTGTATCCATTTCTACATCAACCAAATCAAGAGATTCGATATTGGAAAATGGCATCACATCTTCACAATGATAAGTTAAATCCTTCAATACTAGTTTCTTAATAGAAGGAATTTCAATTGAAGTTTTAAAGTAAATATCACTATATGAAGCACCATCACCTATTAATGATAAAGACTGTATATTCGGATGCTTTTCTAAACTATCTAAAATTAAACGGTCTATTGATGCATCATTCTTGAACTCATCAACAAAGTCATAACGCAAAGTAAGCTTTTCGACGATGTTGTTTAACATCATATCTAGTGGAGCATTATAGACTACTTCTAAGGACTGAACTTCATGTACCCATTGTTTTTTACAAGTCAGAGCTGATGTAATTAACTTTAAATATTCACTTTTTAAACTACCAGTAGTCCCTTCAATATTAATTGATTTTGCTTCTATAATTATAGACTTAGCATCAAGCTTCTGAACACACTCGTTCAGTGTAAACTTTCGTTTATCTTCTATATGTATTTCTTCTAAGGATGAAGTAAAGAACTTTGAATACGTTTCGCTATCAAAAGTACAATTATTAATTTCAAGTTTTTTAGGTGAGCCACTTATGAAGAGTTCATCGTTAATTTTTTTAATATTCGTTAAATGTATTTCACCGTTATTATTAAGCTCTTCTGTGACTAATTCTTTTGATGTTATGTCTAAGAATTTAGCCGCTTCAATCTTCCCATCAACTTTTACCACCTGAGCTATTAGAGATATTTCATCAAGAGAAAGCGCCCCCTCTATGTGAATTTCTTTTGCAGTTATGCTCAAACTTTCTAAATGACTTAACTCTGATGTAGATTTTTTTGGAATAATGATGGTTTCTTTTGTATTTTCAATCGATAGGCTTTTTAACCAAGGCATTTTTTCAAAAACATCAGAGTAATATTTGACATAAATATTATCGATATTTGTTGCAAGTCTAAAGTACGAAGAGGCCATACCATCAACTCTGATCCAGCCTCTCGATTTTGTATTTACAAAATCTACAATGCATTTTTCTGCCCAAATACTTTCTTTTGTTAATAAATAGAATTTAGCTATATCCTTTTTTGCAACGAGCACATAAGCGAAAAGCTCAACATCAAAACCCTCTAACTTTTCCAGTGCTAATAAATCTCTTTTAGGTTTTTCGTCATTACCCATTGAAATGTAATTACGCTTAGCACAAAGCTCTAAAAATGCTTTTCCTATTTTTCCACCGTGACGAGCAATAAGCTCTTTTGCTTCATCTCTGATTTTTTTTGTGGGGTGCACTTTAAATAGCCCACAAACTAAAGCAAATACGTCAGTGGGAATACCACCATCTTTCATGAGACTAAAAGCAATATTTACATTACTATCATCATCACTGAAGAGTAAGTCTTGTAACTTTCCTGCTATATTTTCATTGCTATTTTCAGATAATGTACGGTTTTCTAAACTGCTTAAAAGTTTCTCAAAAGTTATGGCAGATATTACTGTTATACTTTTAGGCATCTCTTTGATCTTTGGCTTGAACCCTAAAACCAATACATCTGTATCACTGGTAAGTTTAGTCACTATTTTAGCGTTACTTTCCACCATTAACTCTTTAACTTGCATAAGCTTGTAGGCTTGTAACGTACCTGTCACACAGAAGGTGAGTCTGTCAAAATTATCGATATCTTTTGAGTAATAAGTATGAAATGTTTCCAGTGCTCTTTTTCTTACATTTAAAAGACTAGCGTTTAAGAATGCTAAAAGAGTCTCTGCTTTTGGCTTAAATGAAGGGTTTTGCTCTGTTAGGAAAAGCCGCAATAAGATGTATTTCTCATCATCTTCTAAATGCTTTAATTCATCTTCAAGTTTTTCATACTTCTTGCGATATTTTTTATCTACTAAAAAGTCTTTAAAAGGCATTGAAAGAATTTCTTTTGTTACATTATCCCAACGACAAGAGAAAGTATTTATATTAGGATTATTTGCTACTATAACTTTTGTAATATCTTGATTTTTAAGTTGTGGAAACTGATATTCAGTTAATGTAGTTATATCTTCTAAGAAAAAAGGTATATATTTTTTAGCATCATTTATTGTAATGCTACCACAGATAAAAGATTGTAAGTTTAACCATGGCTCATCCCCTTTTCGTCTTTTAATTGATAGTCTATTTCTAGAAGAATAACTATATTCAAAAATCACCTCTTCTAACTGCTCATATCGACTTAAAAGTTGGTCAAATGCAAAAAGAGCTGACCAAACCCAAAAATCTTTAAACAGTTTCTGCTCAACAACATCTTTACTTTTAGAAAGTCTTTCATAAACACCTTTAGGAAAATAATCTACTCCAAACGATACATAAAAAAAGTCATTATCGTCTGAATAGTTATCATGGTTATGAAGACTTTTTACTTTAATTATACTAATGTCATGATCTTTTTTTATTAACTCTTCAACTTGATCAAACCATTCATCGACCCAACAATTTACTTCTACATTTAATTCTTTATTAGACATCTGCATATCCTTAAACGGTTAAAATCAACATTGCTAATACTGGATCAGAAAACAACTTCTTGATTTCGCTTCGTTTGTCTTTTGCTATTTCTTGCACCAAAATTAAACGTAAATCTTCAGGTATGAGTGAGAGCTTAAGAAACTTTTTTAAATTTTCCACTTCTGAAGTATTTAATTCATTCTGAGCGACATAATTGACTAATCGTATGCCTATAGTCGATAAAATATCTATACGTTTTACCTGCTGATTTACTAATGTTTCAATTTTCGGGGCGATAGTTTGTTCAAACTTCCTCGATTCTAAAATTTCTTTTGGTGCTATAAGTTTATCAAGGTTATTAGATACAAAAGCAGTAAAAGCAGAAGCTGTATTTTTATCGAGTGATGAGAGAGCTAAAGTATTGACCAGCAGTAAGTTTTCTTTTAAATCATCTATGTTTTTTATACTTTCAAAAAATTGAACTAGTGAGCGAGGAGTAGTCAATTCACCTGTAACTAGCTCAGGATAAGTTAAAACAAAATTGACGCCGCGCTCATCTACGCCATTTTTTAGTGCCCAGGACGCCCAATTTTTAACATCAAACTCCATAGATACATGCATCATTCTGGTAAGCATTGCATCATCCATAGTGGTAATGGAGTAGTCTCCCCCTTCTGGGTTAGCCGTTAAAATAATATGCCATTTACTGGGTAGCTTCCATGCAGAAAGTTCATAGTTTTGAAGCAATTGCATAATACCTCGTAAGATTCTGTCATCTGCACGATTAACATCATCTATAAGCAATATACCCGGACCTTCAGTAGTCGGAACCCACTCTGGGGGAGCAAACTTGGTGCTATTAGTTTCTTTGTCTAAGTAAGGCATTCCTAATAAATCCCCCATCTCTTCGAATTGAGCAGGTGCAACATAGGCAAAATCATAGCCATTTTCTTCTGCAATTTGCTCAACTAATTGCGTTTTTCCAATACCATGTCTTCCCCAGATACATAAAGGTGTTTTTACATTTAAATCTTCGTTGAAATGAATATTGAGTTGATGATTTACAAATGAGCTTATGGCATCTGTATTACAAAATGCACCATAATACTTATAGGTATACTGGCTATCAGACATAGATTTCCTTTACGTATTCATGAAAACTACACGACCATCAAGGTCGTTGGTTAGTTCTTTTTTGTTATAAATTAACCAAAGAATCGGTACTCTACTTTTGATTTTGGGACTCTCAGCCATCCCATCAGTAAAGTAAATGATTGCATCACCTTTAATAACATCATTGTTATATGCTATGGGGGCATCAAAACTAGTACCACCGCGCCCTTGAGTGAAACTTGGTATTTTTCCCTTGTAGGCATAGCTACGTTGAATATCAACATCACATTCTACGATTATGATTTCTACATTCTGTTTCCATATATGAAAAATCTCATGGAAATATTCTTGTAGATCTCTATCTCTTAAACTACCTGAAGTGTCTAACACGATACAAAGTATGTTTCGCCTTTTTATCTTTGTGCCTGGGATGGTTCCATAACGCCTTGAAGGTCTAGATAGGGTATTTTTTAAATAGGTTTTTTTACTTGATGTCACAAAAACCTTTAGTGCTCTTTTCCAGTCGACCTTCTGTGTTTTATAAATGACAATTGTGTCTAGATAACTACGCAACGATTCGCTGACACTTCCCCACGAGTTATTGAGAGTCATTTTATTATTTATACTCACAAACAAATGGTTTAAATTATTTTCTATTATTCCATTTTTAGCTTCAATATTATCATCAAAACTTCGCCAGCTTTCATGAGAAGAAAAACACGTTCTTTTCTCTAATTTTGAAAGTAAATTTATTGGACAAACTGCGTCATCATTTTGCTCAGAATTACAATCATTCGATTTTTCATATACTTTTAATAAAGCATCATAGTAATAATTTAAATTCTTGTTAGTTTCAAGATGCACGCCTTGGGTTTCTAAAAATAACAAAGTGAATGCATCATGCGGCAATTCTTCAGTTTGTAAGTTTTGATTCACCACTAAATCAGAAGCCAAATAGAATATATTTTTCATTTTATACTCACGTGCTCTAAGAGGGTGTTTGTAAACTAAGTGCAAAAGCTCATGTTTTATCAACCCTTTTTTAACCTTTTCAGTTTGTGCAAACCAATACTCTGGCTCAAAAATAAACTCTATAAACTCACGTGAAGGAACGAAAGAAAGTTTATGTTGAGACGTAATTTTTTTTTTAACAAACCCTACAAAAAGATGACCATAAAAAGGCTCTTCAATGAGTAATTGATACGAGATTCTATTGATGTCTTGTAATAAATTATCCACTTATCTTTTATTTTTAATGTACATAGATTGATTATACTCACCATTTCCACTTTAAGCTGAATAGTTTCTAAGCCGCCCCATACTTTTTATCCAATCCTTTTAACAGCGATAATAATTAATCTTCTTATTCAGCCTATGTATTTTGGATCCAGAGATTTCTAATAACATTCATTTAGACACAAGTATTAATGGATAGATGATAAGCTTGCAGCTTACTAAGTTCAGAATGGCATCTGGGAAACAATAGCTATGAAACGTTTGCATGATTTTTTGACGTCCAATTTTTTACTTCTCTCATTAATGATGATGCTCACAGCCTGCTCTGTTAGCCCGCAAAGAACCACTTCCGTTAAACCTTCCAGCTTACCCACTACTACAGAGCTTGCGGGTAAATACAGTCTGTTTGCTGGTTCGGAAGTGAGTTTTGATGTCAGTGAGCAAAACGGAAATCTATTGGTTTCTATGTTTGGTGTTAAATCAAAACTACAAAAAATCACTCCAATACGCTACCGATTCGCCACGGTCAATGAAGGCAGGCCTCGATGGTTTATTCGAGAAGATTCACTGCAACGCAATCGAGCCAGTGTCACTAATCAAGCTGTTTATACGCAACGACTAGCCAAAAACTTAAAACCCGGTGATAATAGCTATGAAACGTTTGCATGATTTTTTGACGTCCAATTTTTTACTTCTCTCATTAATGATGATGCTCACAGCCTGCTCTGTTAGCCCGCAAAGAACCACTTCCGTTAAACCTTCCAGCTTACCCACTACTACAGAGCTCGCGGGTAAATACAGTTTGTTTGCTGGTTCGGAAGTGAGTTTTGATGTCAGTGAGCAAAACGGAAATCTATTGGTTTCTATGTTTGGTGTTAAATCAAAACTACAAAAAATCACTCCAATACGCTACAGATTCGACGACGGTAACGAGCTTAAATTCGATTATAATCGAGAAGGTATTTATGACCGATTCGCCACGGTCAATGAAGGCAGGCCTCGATGGTTTATTCGAGAAGATTCACTGCAACGCAATCGAGCCAGTGTCACCAATCAAGCTGTTTATACGCAACGACTAGCCAAAAACTTAAAACCCGGTGATTATACCTTTTCACGATTCATAAGCCCTTCTCGCGGACTTGTTGATTATTCCGTTTACCTTCCGCCAGAATGGAAACGCAATAGCAACAAAACGTATCCTTTGGTGTTTTTTCTACACGGTCAGTTAGGTTGGGAGCATAGCTTCCCCGATAGTGTGCCGGCATCGCAATTAAATCAATGGATAGCCCAAGGCTCAATTCCACCGATGGTGATTGTGTCATTACGTACAGGTCGATTAAATGGGAGGGTGGAAGAACAATGGTCTTCTGCACGCAATGAAACGTTATTGACCAGTGAAAATAGCAATGAATTACGTCAATACATTCGTCAGCAATTCAGAGCGGGTATGTCTGCTAGAACCACGGCAATACATGGCCACTCTCGGGGTTCTCGCGGTGCAATTCATTACGCTTTAAAGTACCCAAACAGCTTTTCATCTGCAGTCGCTAATGCGTTTGTGAGTGACTACGCGCTGGATGAAACCAAAAGAATTGCCCTGCAAAACCAACAGCAGATAAGAAACCGAGGCATTCCACTGCGTATTTCAATTGGTGATAGAGATGAGTTCGCCTTAAACATGGGGCGAAAAGCATCACCTGTGATTCATCAATACCTGAATAATTTAAATATCCTACACGACTACGAAGTTTTCCCGGGCGTTGATCATGGGTTCGTCAATATCTGGAATACCAGACAAAGAACGGGCTTACCAAATGGTCTGGGTGAATTACAACTGCATGCAGAGGCATGGGCCAAGGGTTAATGACATATAGCTAAGCTAGCCCTGACCTGTTGTCGTTTTAAACCTGACTGTTGGGCTATCGTCGTCAACGACGCCGTTGTTATCAAAACTAGTGTTACCAGAACCAGTATTACCAACATCAGCGCTACCAGCACCAGTATTAGTGCTTACCCAGCTCATGGCTTTTTCTTTCATTTCGCGGAATTTTTTCGAGCCTTGTTCTAACTTGCCTTCCCATTCAGGGTTGGGTTGTTGATCTTGTGTTACTTTAAAGAACACCTGCATCAAGGCTGTCATTGCAAACGGATCTATTAACGCCGCTTTAATACTTATCGAAGCGACTATCGCGATCATCAGTGGCCACATTCCACCGACTTGTCCGGTTAGTTGTAACAAAAGAGCAATTGGTCCGAAGGTTAATAACATCACCAATGCGGTTAAAATCCAGCTGATAACTGTTACAAATACCGCATTTTTTAGAAAGACTTTATAGTTTTGGGCGTACAGCACAACAGCCTGTTTAGAGCCTTCCCATGGATTATCTATTTCATTTTTGATGTTATAGGCGAGGATAATTTCATCAACATAGGTCGTTGAATTTTTAACGATAGCATTGACGAATTTAACTATCGGCTGGGGAATAAACGGCAGAAAACTTAATATGCCTTCAAACAGGCTGGTAATAAACTTAACGACTTTCTTGATCACTTGATCCACCGCAAACAAAACCGATGCTTCTTTAAACCGGTCTTTAACGATGGCCTGCGCATAACTGATTTGGCCTTTACCTGATGGGATTTCTTCCTTATCCAGATATTTCAGGATGACGGCAATATGGCCTGCTTTCACCATATAGAGCAAGTACTCACGCACATAAAACAATATGCCCGTAACCAGTCCAAAGCCACCGATAATTCCATAGAAGGCGCCCGCCTCAGACTCGCCAGCGACTTTACCGATAAGGGAACCTACCCCAGCACCCGCGCCGGTGGCGATCACATACGCGATAGTAATGCCAAAATAAATCAGAAACCTAAATAACATGAATGATTTAGTTTTCCACAGCGCGGAAAAAACGTCTTTTATTTTGAAGTCCAACATTTCATCACTCCCATAATCTATCAAAGCACGTTACAAAACTCTCGGTTCTGCAACACTTGTTGAGTTAATGATTATTTATATAACAAATGATTTTTGGGAGCTGTGATGTATTTCACATTTATAGAAATCGACAGGAATTAGAAAAGATATAAGTCACCCCCCTACTTTAAGGGCTTTTTTATTGTAGCTTCAATCATTAATGATATGGCAAACGTAACTACAAAAAAGAAAGTAAGATTGATAAGCGATAGCGCCATATAGGCTTCGTAGGGTAAACTAAATGCGAAAGCGGTAATCAATTTACTAATAGCTCTGCCTCTCATAGTAAAATTTTTTTAGGCGGGTTCGTAAGATATCACTTTACTATTTATTAATAATAACAATCACCTATAAATAAGAACTGAATAAAAACAATACGAACAAAGAAGAAGAATAAGAAATTTAAAAGTGCCATTTAAGCAATTATTTGCTGTACTTTTGAGGAGGATATAGACGAATAAATTAACACTTCGTTAGTTTATGCGTAATCATATTCATTGAGGGTAAACGTATGTCAGGCAACTTATTCGAAGATGCTGTTTGCATTTTATTAGCAGGTGGAAAAGGTTCTCGCCTACAACCTTTAACCACAGATCGAGCTAAACCAGGTGTCCCATTTGGCGGTAAATACCGCATCATTGATTTCACCCTGAGCAACTGTTTACACTCGGGTATTCGACGCGTTCTGGTGCTCACTCAATACAAATCTCATTCACTGCAATTACACCTTTGTGATGCCTGGTCGATCTTCAATCCTGGACTTGGGGAATATATAACCGCAGTTCCGCCGCAGATGCGCACAGGAGATTCCTGGTATAAAGGTACGGCTGATGCGATTTATCAAAACATCTGCTTACTAGAAAGCAGTGGCGCTAAAAAAGTTGTGATTCTGTCAGGTGATCACATATATCGCATGGATTATGGCGCTATGCTAGAACACCATAATGAATTTGAGGCTGACCTTTCAGTCGCCTGCATGCAAGTCCCTATTGATGAGGCAAGCGCGTTTGGCATTATGACCATTAATGAACAAAGTCAGGTCATTCAGTTTGAAGAAAAACCCGAGAACCCCGCCTGCATGCCTAATCAAACAGAGTTTGCATTGGCCTCGATGGGGATTTACATTTTCAATATTGATACCCTGGTTGATGCTTTAAGCAAAGATAACCTTAACCCTTTATCATCACATGATTTTGGCAAAGACATTCTGCCCTTATTAATCAAATCACATAATGTGGTTGGCTATGAATTCGGCGGCAGTGAAGGACGGGTAACACCAGATCGCTACTGGCGTGATGTAGGCACGATAGATTCATATTTCGATGCCAATATGGATTTGCTTTCGCCTCAACCGCCACTAAATCTGTATCAAAAATCATGGCCGATACGCACCTATCACGGTCAACATCCACCCGCCAGAATAATCACGGCTCACGATAACGAACAGGGTAAAATTAAAAACGCCATTATCGGCAGCGGTTCAATGGTTATAGATGCGACGATAATTAAATCTATCCTGTCCGCGAATGTCCGAGTCAATGAAAACGCCCACATCGAATCCAGTATTATTTTTGATCATGTACAGATAGGTGCTGGTGCTAAATTACGCGACTGTATCGTCGACAAACATGTGCAAATACCAGAAAGAATGATAATCGGCTATGACAAAGAGGAAGATGCCAAACGCTTTACCCTCTCGAAAAACGGAATAGTGGTTGTACCAAAAGGCTTTGGCCAATAATCAGTAAACACCTATCAATTAACACCGTTTACTGTGGTCACCCCCCTACTTTGGCGCCTTTTTTTCAGTGGATTAAAAGATGCCCGCTCGATTAACGCACCATATTTTCCGGTGCTAGCACATCATCTAATTGTTCTTTAGAGAGTAACTGTTGTTCCAGAACTAAATCATAAACACTGCGATGATCATCCAGCGCTTCTTTAGCCAAAGCCGTACAAACTTCATAACCCAGATGTGGATTAAGTGCTGTAACAATCCCGATGGAGTTCTTTACATTATCTGAACAGGTTGCTTCATTCGCTGTTATTCCAGCAATACAACGACTACCCAGAATATCCATACCGCGTTTAAGAATTTCGACGGATTCAAACAGGCTTTCAACCATCACAGGTTCCATCACATTGAGTTCAAGTTGCCCTGCTTCTGCCCCTAAGGTTGTCGTCAAATCATTACCAATTACTTTAAAGGCAATTTGATTAACCACTTCGGGAATAACTGGATTAACTTTACCTGGCATGATCGAAGAACCGGGTTGCATTGGCGGTAAGTTGATTTCGTTGAGTCCGGCGCGTGGTCCAGATGAAAGTAAACGAAGATCATTACAGATTTTAGACAGTTTTACCGCGAGTTGTTTAAGCGCTGATGAGTACATCACCAACGAACCCGTATCATGCGTGGCTTCAATCAAGTCATCAGCCAATACGATATCCCGTCCTGTCACTTTACATAAGTGTTGTACGACTCGCTCTCTATAGCGAGGATCTGCATTGAGTCCTGTACCAATCGCTGTTCCACCCATATTCACCGTTAGAAAAGAATGACTACAGGTTTTCAGGCGTTTAATCTCATTTCGTAAACTGGTGGCATACGCATTAAAGCTTTGACCTAAGGTCATTGGTACTGCATCTTGTAATTGGGTACGGCCCATTTTCAGGATATCGGAAAACTCAAAACTCTTATCATCAATAATCGCGATCAGCTTATGCACTTCAACCAGTAACTTATCGTTGGTGTCCATGAGTGCAACTTTCATTGCGGTTGGATAAGCATCGTTGGTTGATTGAGAATAATTGATATGATTATTCGGGTGACAATATTTATATTCACCGCGCTGATGTCCCAGAATCTCTAAAGAACGATTGGCAATCACTTCGTTAGCATTCATATTGGTCGACGTTCCTGCTCCGCCCTGCAACATATCTACAATAAAATGGTTATGTAACATGCCCATCCCAATCTCATCGCAGGCCTGACAGATCGCGCCGATAATATTATCCGGGATATGACCTAAATCGTGGTTTGCCATCGCCGCAGCTTTCTTTACTTTGGCGAGTCCTTTAATAAAGTCAGGATAAAAGTTTAAGGTGATGCCACTGATGTCAAAGTTTTCCAACGCTCGAAGCGTTTGAATACCATAATAAGCCGTTGCTGGTACTTCTTTTTCGCCCAGCAAATCATGCTCAACACGTCGACCTCGAGCACGGTAAAGCGCGGATATATTTTTATAACGACTGTTTGCGTGCTCCATCCGGCGAATAATAATTTGCGCAATAGTAGCAGAAATTGTCAACGCCAAATCACCACGTTGACTGAGTAAATGATGTAATGCTTCGCGCTCGAATCGGTACAACGTTCCTTCCGATAACAACCGTGCACAAACCCCTTGTTTATGAGGTGGTGCAATCAGAATGGTTTCGCAGATAAACTCATAGGTCGAAAATACAGTCAGGCTTCTCTCTCGATCACCTTGATCATCAAATAACTGAACACTACCAGATGCAACAACATACAGTGCGTCGGTATAGTCATTTGTCCTAAACAGAACATCACCTGTTTTAAAATCCTGAGATTGAGCATGTTCTGCAAAAAGCGCTAAATCCTCATCGCTAATACCTTGAAATAATTCGACTTTATTTAACAGTGAAATTACAGATTGTTCTGTGACGGACTTTTTGCTCATTGTGTGTATTTGCCTTTTAAGGTTACGAATAGGTCATCATATTTTTTAACACCAGGGACTAAAAATACGACTATTCCTTTGATACAAAACACAGCAAACAACATGCCAAAAACAATAAAAATTAATACGAAGAGTTATGAGGGGTTTCGATATAAACAACTTAAGCGGCGCACCAAAAAGGTGTGCTTTTAATGTCACCCCCCTACTTTAAGGCACTTTTTTATTCGATCCATTATTCAAACGCCATATCCACACCTTTGACTGATTGTTCCAAATACAAGAACAAACTTTTGCTATTTTCGATATTTATCCTTTTTTCTACAACAGTTAATATTCTCTCATCGGCAGGAAATAACTCCTACCAAACTTAATTAATACAAAGGAATTTAAACATGAACACTAAAGCAATCATCGCAGGCACACTTTTAACAGCACTTTTCGCAGGTCAATCTGCTTTTGCTGGACAAGATACAGACGAAACTGTTTACGCAGAATTAACTGCAAACACTACAGTGACTCAATCAGCATCAACTGACAAAGTTAATTACGATGCACCATCAGTGACTAATGAAGTTTTTGTTAGCGGTCGTAAGTAATCACTAACGATTAACACTGAATCAAAACCAAATTATACAAACATATTAAACAAATAAATTTAAAGGAAATTAATCATGAACACTAAAGCAATTATCGCAGGCACACTTTTAACAGCACTTTTCGCAGGCCAGTCTGCATTCGCTGGACAAGATACAGACGAAACTGTTTTCGCAGAATTAACTGCAAACACTGCAGTGACTCAATCAGCATCAACTGACAAAGTTAATTACGATGCACCAACGGTTGACAGTTCTGAGTCTGTAGTAAGCGGTAGAAAATAATCGCTTACTTGAAAGAAGCATGTACATTGAAGCAAAGAATGTACATGCAACACCCGAAAAAGAAATAGCCTGATCGTTTGATCAGGCTATTTTTTTGCCTAAGAAAAATAGTACTGAATAAAAATGTAAGCACCATTACCCACACAGATACAGACGCGACAGCAATAATTCTTAATATGTGAACAATCATTTGCTAAATTCGATATTTATCCTTCTTACGACAACAGTTAATATTCTTTTATCGGCAGGAAATAACTCCTACCAAACCAAATTAACCTAAAGGAAATAAAACTATGAACACTAAAGCAATCATCGCAGGCACACTTTTTTCAGCGCTATTTACAGCTCTAGTCGCAGGTCAAACTGCTTTCGCTGGACAAGATAATGATCAGGGCGTTTTCGCAACTAACACTGAAGCAACTCAAACAGTTTCGGCTGACAAAGTTAACTACGACGCACCATCAGTGACTAATAAAGTTTTTGTTAGCGGTCGCAAATAATTTTTTTTAAATCACTAATAATTAATGATTAGCTTAAAACCAATCACACCATTAAAGACAAGGTAAACCCAATGTTAAAATTTCTAGATAATTATCAACCACAGAGCTACGCACTATTAAGAATCACTGCAGGCTTTATGTTTCTTTCTCATGGCGTTCAAAAGTTCTTCAACTTTCCAGTCGATTTTCCATGGCCTCTATCACCATTGACTACAGCTGCCGGCGCTATTGAACTGGTTGCAGGGTTGTTGATTATGATCGGCTTGTTTACAAGACCAGCAGCATTCATTGCTAGCGGCATGTCAGCGATTGGATATTGGATGTCTCATGGCACTCAATCATTCCTTCCTATCGCCA
Organism: Cocleimonas flava; assembly: GCF_004339015.1. Lineage (GTDB taxonomy): Bacteria > Pseudomonadota > Gammaproteobacteria > Thiotrichales > Thiotrichaceae > Cocleimonas > Cocleimonas flava. The sequence goes on from NZ_SMFQ01000005.1 coordinate 115,764, forward strand.
ATGGCGGAGAGATCATTGCACTTTACTGTTTCATCTTTTTGTTTATTGCAACGAAAGGCGCGGGTATCTGGAGTGTTGATAAAGAGTCATAAGACAGAAAACGTTAGCATCGCAAAATTTTAATTGGGAAATGAAGAATATGAACCAAACAGCACTCAACAAAAACAAGCCATTCCCTACCTTATTTGTCGGGCATGGCAGTCCAATGATTTCGATACAGGATAATCGCTACACCAAAGCGTGGAAAGATATCGGTGATCGTTTGCCTAAACCGAGTGCTATCTTGATGGTATCTGCTCACTGGTACGAGCCCAAAACGGCCGTAACAGTGAGTACTTCACCAAAAACAATTCATGATTTTTATGGTTTTCCCGATGAGTTATACCAGATTCAATACCCCGCACCGGGCGATCAAGCACTTGCTGAACGTGTGAAAGAATTATTATCGCCCATTTCTGTCCATCAAGACGACAACTGGGGATTAGATCATGGCGCATGGTCGGTACTAAAACACATGTACCCAAATGCAGATATTCCCGTGGTGCAGATCAGTATTAATTCCAATCAACCTGCGCAATTTCACTATGAACTTGGGCGAAAGCTTCAACAGCTTCGACATGAAAATGTGATGATTATCGGTAGCGGTAATATTGTGCATAACCTAAGGCATTATACGGGTGATAACGCCACCCAAACTCAGCATGACTGGGCGATTCGATTTGAGGATAAAGTCAAAGATCTATTAGTGTCAAAAGATCATAAAAGCCTGATTGAATATAAAAACCTGGGACCTGATGCGGCATTATCAATCCCAACACCAGAACACTATCTGCCTCTGCTTTATGTACTCGGCGCGAGTCTGCCAGATGAGTCGATAAGCATTCCTATTGATGGTGTTGAAAGTGGTTCTATCTCGATGTTAGCGGTTGAAATGGGGGATTAGATTATCCTGCTGGAAAGCGTGATAGATCGTTGTTACACGGTTGTTACTCGGTTGTCACTCGTAATACTTTTAACTAGGCGCACACTTTATTGCGCCCTGTTTTTTTGGCTTTATATAAATTATCGTCGGCTCTTTTTATAATTTTCGTATGGTCCGTGTCTGAATTTTCAACTTCAGATATACCGATACTCATGGTTGCCAAAATATCCCCATTACACGTCTTGATCGGTGTGTTAGAAACAATTTCTCTTATCTTTTCGGCGATAACTAAAGCAGATTCTTTATTGGTTGCGGGTAACAATACGCAGAATTCTTCCCCACCGACTCTTGCCATGCGATCGTACATTCTTAAGTTTGATTCGCACGCCAGAGAAATAGTCTGAATAGCGGTATCACCAACTAAATGACCAAAATCATCATTGATCTTTTTGAAGTGATCGATATCGAGCATCAGCAATGAGAACACTTCACCACTTCGATGATAATGAGGCAGTTCGTTATCCAGAATTTCGTCAAAGGTTCTTCTGTTAATCAAGCCGGTTAAAGGGTCGGTTCTTGATAGAACCTCGAGTTTTTCCTCCACGTCTTTCTGCTCTGTCACATCACGCTCAATTGCCACAAAATGAGTGATAACGCCTTGCGGATTCTTTAAGGGATGAATACTTAAATCCAGCCAATACCCTCTTCCGGATTTACTTTGATTTTTGATGGTTACTCTAACAGGGACTTTTTGCTCTAATCCTTTTCTGATGATTTTCTTAGTCTCACCATCTGTTTCTTCAGATTGTAAAATTCTGGGGTTTTTACCTAATACTTCTTCGGCGGTATATCCGGAAAGCTTGGTGAAGGCTTCATTGACATAGACAATCTCAGGCCCCGGATTATCAATATCATCTGACTTGGTAACGATGATGACATCATTAGCAAATTCCACGATATCTCGAAAATTGAAATCGAATTCTTTCATGACTGTTTTTATTATAATTGAATCTAAAATTTAGAAATTTATTTTGTTAACAAAATAAATATATAATACCCATCGCTTTTTTTCAAAATAAACGACCAAAGGGCTGCAATTAGCCACCCCCCTACTTTGGGGCGTTTTTTTATATATGTTAGCGAATATCTAACGTTAGCGTTTAAGGCTAGCCGCTAAACTAATGTCCTTAATTGCTTTTAATTAACGATTAAAATACAACCAGATCACTTCAGAAATATTCGGCCCGCGTGTATCACTGTAAGACCCGGGCAAGCCACCTATCCAGCCATGAGATAACTGGTCGACAGTGAGAAAATCCACTGACTTATCGGTACCAAACTGACCATAGTGCTGGTATTGCCAGTTAATTCCTCTGGTTGTATCGGCTAGCATCGTGACTTCTGCAGGATTTATCTCCTTGAAGGCTAACCAACTATCGCGCAAATTCAGCCCTGCTTGCAAAGGAACTGTTTCATCCGCTTCTGACTGAATCACCAGTAATGGCGCCAATCGACCGTGACCATTTAGCGCGATTTGATCACGCATGCGTTTCACAATAAGGCCTAAGGAACGATAGTGTACCGATAAAAATGAAACCGTCTTCACCGCTCTAGCCGTCTCGTCGTAAGCCACCCCCGCCACACTCGCACCCGAAGCAAATAAACTACCGTGCGCGACCAATGCCGCTACCGTCATACCTGCGCCCGACGACAATCCGGTAATGTGAATCCGTTTTGGATCAACACTAAATTCTTCCTGCACCTGTTTTATAATACGACCGATATCCTCCACTTCCCCCGATCCGGCCTGTATGTGTTGCTTCATCCACCACGCCCAGCAATTCTTATTGCGCAGGCTCAAATAGCCCGTCACGAATGGATAAACCACAATAAAGCGTTCGCGTTCGGCAATTGCATCGAAACCACTAATTGCACGAATATCATCATCAGTCTGACGACAACCATGCAACACAACGACGACTGGCAAGGGTTCACCTTCAACATAGTCTGCAGGCGTATAAACCAGATAATCTCGACGACGGGAAAACCAGGAACCAATCATCGGCAGGCAACTACGCGAATGAGTCTGTCCTGATAACGGCTCGGCAGAATGTTCTAATGCAGCTACTTCTCGCAATTGCGCATCAAACTTACGCGGCGGTTTAAGCTCAAGAGTATCAACTTTGATTGCTGTATCAACAGCTGGAATAGACAAATCTGGCTGATCGCGCAACTTTTGCCATCGGCTTTTCAGATAACTGCCAGCCCGCTGAAAAGCACCGCGTAACTTGTCACGCATTGAGAGAAACATACAAAATCCTTTTTATTAAGCCCTTTTAGTTATTGGTGTACTGAGTCATTGTAAAGAGTTCAAATTATGTCTATTGATTAAAGAAAAACACCATACGTATAAAATATGTACCTCTCTCTACGATGTAATTTAAAACGCTTTTTTATTTTTAATAAGCTACGACTTGTTAACCTATACAATGCTCGTATTTTTTAAAATATTATGAATAGTACGCTCTTCGTGTCTCTGTTCGCATTGTGATTGTGATTGTTTAGCAATTTCGTCTTCGATACACATCATATCCTGCATTGTTAGTTTCTGGTTGTTGGTTTCTCGTCATTAATTTAAACGATCATCCTAAATTCAATTTAGGTTTAATGAAATCTATAAAGGCAGATACTCTTTTAGCCACGTTTGAAGATCGATAATAGACAGCGTTGATTAATTCTCTATCCGTATCAGGTATGCGATAAGAATCTAACAGCGTCAGCAACTTTCCTGAAGCAATATCTTCATTTACCATAAAACCAGATAAACAAGCGATACCATTCCCAGACAATGCTAATTTGCGCATTGTTTCTCCACTACTCGCTGTAATAGTAGGTGTAATAGTAGGCATACCCTTAATCGGCCATTTGTTAAGCGCTTTGATAGTTGAAAAGCCAATAATCTCATGATTAGACAGATTTTGGGGGGTCACCACGATCTCATTTTTATCGATATATTCTGGGCTTGCAACAATGTACAAGGGGCTTCTTCCTAAAGCTCTGGCGTGTAAGGTTGAATCTTCTAATTTACCGATTCTAATGGCAACATCGGTGCGTTTTTCTATCAAATCAACAAACTCTTCATTAGAGCTAAGCTCAACCTCAATATCGGGATAGGTCTCTGTAAACTCTCGCATGTGAGGTATTAGCTGATGATAAATAAAGGGGCTTGCGGCATCTATTCGTAGCTTACCTGCAGGTAAATTAGTACGTGTGGTGATATTAATTTCAGCATTATGAATTTGCTCTAAACCAAGACTTATCGCATTTACAAATTGTCTGCCTTCATCAGTTAACGTCACTCTTCGGGTCGTCCGTGTGAAAATCGTTGTACCCAGTGCATTTTCTACCTTCGCAACAGCGCGAGAAATGCGTGCAACTTGAATATTTAATGCTTCAGCAGCTACAGAGAATCCACCATATTCATTTACCGCGAGTAAAAGTTCCAAATCATCTGATCGTGTTTTTAAATTCACATTAATACCATTTTCTACAAAAGTAATTTGTCAATAGTGACATTTATTGAAAAAGTCTAACAGATAATAATAGGTACCTCTCAGCTTTTCACAAGATTGTTAGTGTTGTTTAAGAGCTGACAATAAATATTTTTAACTTTACATATTTTTTACAACAAATCAGGAGATTAAAATGCCGTTAGCATTACTCGCATTAGCATTGAGTGCTTTTGCCATAGGAACAACAGAATTTGTTATTGTCGGTTTGCTACCAACAATGGCAATAGATCTTAATGTTTCAATTCCATCGGCGGGCTTGCTCGTCAGCTTATATGCAATGGGTGTCGCAGTAGGTGCGCCTATTCTGACTGCACTAACAAGTCGCTGGAATAGAAAACATGTTTTATTATCAGTCATGGCGCTATTCGTGGTCGGCAATTTGGTTGCCTGGCAGGCACCAAATTACGAATCTTTGATCATTGCTCGTGTCTTAACCGGGTTAGCGCATGGAGTGTTTTTCTCAATCGGTTCTACCATCGCTGCAGGTTTAGTCCCAAAAGAAAAAGGCGCCAGCGCCATAGCAATTATGTTTACGGGTTTAACTGTAGCATTAGTCACAGGCGTTCCTTTAGGGACTTATATCGGTCAAATATATGGATGGGAAGCCACCTTTTTAACTGTTTCGGCGTTAGGTTTACTTGCGATGATTGGGAGCGCGATTTTAGTACCGAATAATTTGAAACAATCCAAACCCGCAAAAGTTTCTGCACAATTTAAAGTACTCACGCATCCCAGATTATTATTGGTGTACGCGATTACCGCCATTGGCTACGGTGGAACTTTCATCGCCTTTACTTACTTAGCGCCAATTCTTAGTCAAGTAAGCAATATTCAGGATAACGTGATTAGTTTAATACTACTGGTATACGGATTATCCGTTGCTGTCGGTAATATTCTAGGAGGTAAAATGGCAGATAAATTGGGGCCAATTAAAGCGCTAACTATCATTTTTGGTGGGCTAGCAGCTATCCTGTTAATGTTTAACTTTACTGCACCGAACCCAATAGCAGCTGTTGCCACAATATTAATCTGGGGGGCATTTGCCTTCGGTAACGTACCCGGTTTACAAATATACGTTGTAAAATTAGCCGAACAATATACACCCGATGCCGTCGATGTAGCATCTGGTTTAAATATAGCCGCATTCAATGTTGGAATAGCATTAGGCGCATGGAGTGGTGGCTTAATCGTTGAAGCATCTGGATTAATGAATACCCCTTGGGTGGGAGCAATCGTAGTATTGGTTGCGCTTGGACTTACCCGATTCAGCGGATCTTTGGATAATAAAATAATGCGAACATCAACCATTTAAGTAATATAAAAAAAGCCCGATATAATTCGGGCTTTTTTTATATTCAGATAAGAATGAGGAAATAAAACCAAAACAGTTATCGTGATTTACCGGAGTTCCCATAGCCAGATCAACTTATAACTTACAACTAATAATTTATACATGAGTTGAAATCAGTTCTTCAACAACAGCATTAACAGCAATCAGCGGATCTGTTTCGCTGGTTTTTACCAAACGAATATTACGCTCTGCCATCTTACGTTCAAATCCACTTCCACACCCTGCTGTAATTAAAACATCAAGTTCATCAATAGGATGGCTTGCCGATCCGGTCTCATGCAGTGACATTTCTTTGGGTAAATCAATTCGCTCCAGCTCTTTAAGTTGCTTATCGTCATCTAACTGATACACAAAAAAACGTCGAGCTTTTCCTGCGTGTCCAGTAATGGTGCGAAAATTCTGTGAAGTAACGCCGATTTTCATTTTAAACTCCAAAATTTAAGGGTTAAGAAAGCCTGATACGATTAGAAAGGACTTGTCTCACCAAGATGTAAAGTATCTTGAAGTAATATGATATTAATAGGTCTTGAATATATCCTTGAGAATTCTCAACTGAGTGAAAATAACCTACTTTATTAGTCGAAAAAGTATTGAAGATAATACTTTTTACCAATTAGTCACCCCCCTACTTATAGGGCATTTTTTGTTCATTCGGTTCGAAATGATAGATATTAAAAAGCCCAAGCTTTCCTGGTTCAACCAATATGATAACGCCCGGGTTTATGCCCAAAAGCGACCACAATATTCATGGAAACTGCACCAACAATGGACAGTAATAACAAGTCTAAAGGCACGATGAAAAACCCTAAAGCCACAATGCAAACGTCGACTGACATCTGAAACTTACCGGCACTGATGCCAAAACGGTCCTGCATGTATTTAGACAGAACCCCTAGACCGCCAAGACTGGAAACGTGCCTAAACATAATTAAAATTCCCATACCAATCAGCAAGCCACCTGCAACAGCCGCAAAGTAACGGTTAATGGATTCTAATGAAAAAACGTAATGCAGATTATCGGTACAGAACGAAACGATGGTGACCGAGGTAAAAGTATTAAACGTGAAGCGCTTGCCCATGCGCGTCCATGCGAGATAGTAAAACGGTAAGTTCACAACAAAGAAAAGCTGGCCAAATGATAACGGCATAATCTGTTGCAACATCAGAGCAATGCCAGCTGTTCCGCCAGTAAGGAAACCGCAATACTTGAAAAAGTAAATCCCCATGGAGACAAACAAAGATGCCATCGTCAATGCTAACAGGTCTTCCCTGATAGAATGATAGGACTTCGGCTGGATCTCATTTTGCTTTGACATGTTTTACCTATTTGCCATGATTACAAAAAAGCCGCCATTCTAATGGTCGGCCATATAAAGTAAACATGCACAACACATGCCAAAGTTAATTTAATGTCCTTGTTGATTTGTTTGTTTATTAGTAATTTCCACCCCCCTACTTCGGGGCGTTTTTTTATTTAACCGAGATTACGCTGCTTAATATTTCTTTCTTTTTCTTTTAGCCCCAATGCAAAAGAGACAAAACCTACGATCGTAATGGTGATGCAAATAATCAATAGTTTTGAATATTTGTGTTCATAGCCGAACAGATCAAACATCCAGGTGGTGTAATTTGAGCTTTCGGTGATATAAGTAATACCACCAAACACGGTCACCACAAAAGTCACTACCACGGGCCATAAAGCAACATCGCGATTACCCCAGATACAAAATACAATAATCGGTAATAAGAACATGGATAAGGTCCCGCTTACTGCTACTGCTGCGTAAAGGTCTTTACTATCCCAGAGTAAGAACAAGCCACCTACTATCAAAAAGGCGACCATCACAATACGTCCCGACATCATGGTTTCGGGGAGTAATTTCATGTCTTTAACGACAAGTTTTGAGGCGCTAGAAAAAGTAGAATCAAGCGTCGATAAGGCAGAGATTATGAGCGCAACGCTAAATACAGCCATGATAGGTTGACCGAATAAGCGAGTGAGTGCGTCCATCATGCCTTCGCTTTCCAGGTTATTTAAACCGGCAAACACTCCTAAAAGTGCAAACATTAAAATACACACTATCGAAATCCATGCGGCATGCAGGAATGATTTTTTTGTCGTTTCCTGATCGGCTAAAAACCCGCGATCCATCATCACCGGATCATGTAATGGGTAGCTCCAAACCTGCAAACCTGCGACGACTAACAACACCCAACCAGGCGATTTGATATCAGGTGATGAGTTAAATACGGCACCCAAGTCAAAAGCAGGATTAAATAACATAGCGATAAATAAGATAACGACAAGTGCGATAACCAATACCGACTGTAAAACATCCGTACGTAAAGAGGCGCGTAAGCCTCCCATAGATGAGTAGCCAACAGTAATCACACCGATTGCCAGCATCGCAGAGAAATATTCGAGGCTGCCTTTTAAGCCAAAGATTTCGCCTACGACAATTAAGTTGGCAAATACTTCGCTGAGTAATCGCAAGATCACCACAAAGTTATACATGCCTGCGCCTGTTGCGCCGAATTTAGCGCTTAAGAAACCTTGTACATTGTCATAGCCGTGTTTAAAACGCAGGTGATTAATAATTGCGCCACCAGTGACAAAGCTAAAATAATACGCGGCATAGGCTAGTGCGCCTGCAATACCATAATAAAAACCGAGAATGGCTGCCGTCATCAATGAACGAGCGAATATCCAGGTGGTGACTTGGGAGAGGACTAAGGTCCAGAGTGATGGCGCGATGCCTGTTTCTGAGTAGCCTCGATAGAAGCCTTCAATCGTGCGAATACGTGGAGAAATAACGATGCTTGCCATCAAGACAAGGGCAGTTATGCCAATTAAGTAAGGTGTCATTTAAAGGTTAATCCCCATGTCAAAAATTGTTGTGGTTGTTATACGTATGAATGAACTGCTTGGATGATGTTAAATAGAAGTTTTATTAAAAAAACTCGAAAGATTACAAAGCTTTGTATTTCTTGTGATTCATATAGTTCACACGTTAATACTTTTTACTGAAGTAGAAGTACTCCTGAATGAACCACAAGTGTGTTCAATACTTCATAATAGAGAGCAGTTAAAATAGCTGCGAGCGAATTTCTTTGTATTTTTTTGAATTAACTTCTCAAAAAAACATCTAAAATAAATGTTTCTCCGTAAGAGTACTCTATGTTATTTACGTTGAGGCCTACCGGGTTTAAGACCGAGTTTAAGAATAGTAAAAATGAATAAATTTGAAAATTATCTCACCACAGCAAACAATGAATCACGCGCTTATGTCGATTTAAACAAACTAGATACACTTTGGTTAAACACCGGTACGCTTTGTAATATTACCTGTGAAAATTGTTATATCGAATCATCACCCAAAAACGATGCCCTGGTTTATATGACCTATCAGGAAGTAAAAACGTATCTGGATGAAATTCGTGACGAAGAAATGGCAACAACGGAGATAGGAATCACCGGTGGCGAGCCATTTATGAATCCCGACATTATCCCAATCATCGAAGAATGCCTAAGCCGTGGGTTTAAGTTAGTTGTTTTAACCAACGCAATGCGCCCGATGATGCGACATAAAGATGCTTTAATTAAGATCAATGAGCAATACAAAGACCAGCTTCTCTTACGAGTATCAATAGATCACTTTAAGCGAAAAATGCATGATGAAGAACGCGGCTTTGGTACATGGGAAATCGCCTTAAACGGACTAAAATGGCTTTCTGATAATGGCTTCAACATCAATATCGCCGGCAGAACACGCTGGGGAGAAGAGATAGAAGACTTACGACTCGGCTATGCAGGGCTTTTTGAAACTCAAAATATCAAGATTAATGCTGCTGATCCTGTGGAGTTAGTACTATTCCCTGAAATGGACGAAGCAGCATCTGTTCCAGAAATCACCACAGAGTGCTGGGATATTTTAAACGTAAAACCCGATGAGATTATGTGTTCAAATTCTCGCATGGTGGTTAAACGAAAAGGCGCAGAGAAACCAGCTGTTATCGCCTGTACCTTATTGCCTTATTCTGAAGAGTTTGAATTTGATTCAACCTTAAAAGAAAGCTCAAAACGCGTGTACTTAAACCATCAATACTGTTCTAAATTTTGCGTATTGGGTGGAGGTTCTTGTAGCGCTACCGCTGATTAAAGACGCTGAATTCGTCTAAATATTACTTCTACGAGCCTAGAAACAATCAGATTCTAGGCTCGTTTTAATCACAGCTCCCCTATCCACTCTTTAAGTTTTACCTGATTCTCATTTAAACTCTGTGGCATTTCAGAAAGCATAATCTTGAGATCAGATTCAGTATCCACATCGGTCAGTGCATCTAGCTCGTAAGGTTTTGAATCTAATTGAGCCACTAAAATTTCTTTGGTTTTAACATCGCTCCAGGGTGTTGTTGCCCAAACCTGATCGGGAATACTTCTCTTCCCCGCTAATAAATAGTAACCACCATCAGTTGCAGGTCCAATCGCATAATCGTGAGATTTTAGAGCGTCGATCACTTGTTCTATTTTTTCAATAGATAACTGCGGCGCATCTGCACCGATTAACATAACGGCATCATGCGTTTTTAACAGTTCGTGGTAAACGTGACTTTGGCGATCCCCTAAATCCCCTTCTCCGGTATGCAATCTATTAAAGTCACTCCACAGCGGATTATCCAGAGACTCTTTTTCAGCCACTGCCCAATAAGGGTTAGTCTCTGTTTGCTTAAGTGTACTAACAATACTATTAAGGCTTAAATTATAGAAATGCAACGCCTTCTCTTTTCCTAAAGACGCCGCTAAACGCGTTTTTAAAGGAGAGACATTCGGGGTTTTAACAAAGATTGCGATAGCTATTTTCATAATTTTTTAAGCAAAAGTTTAAACATGATATACCAATGGGTAATAGAGGTTTTCACCCAACCTTGTGAATTGTATTTGCGCGCACTACTAATAAGAAAAGAAGGCACTTCGACCAATTTAACCTGACATTTTTTCGCTAAACGAACGAAAAGTAAATCCTCTCCATAAGGCGTGTCTTCAGGATAAGCACCTATCAATTCAAATTGCTGTTTAGACAGGCACAACGCCTGGTCTCCATACGGTAAGTCAAATAAAGAGGAGCGTAGATTAGCCCCTTTAGCATTTATTGCACTCAACCCACCTTCGGCAAATTGCAATTTAAAATAATGTAAGGCATCAGGAAATTGATTCAAAGAAACAATCAGGCTTTGAATATTCTCTTTAGTGATTTGGCTATCCGCATGGACAAACCACAGTATTTTTCGAGTGGCTTTTTTCGCCCCGGCATTAAGGCTTTTCGCACGTGAACCTTCGGATGAAACGATAATTTCGGCACCCGTATTTTCCAATTTTTCTAATAAAGCATTTAACGCTGTTTCCTGATTCCAGCTCGGAATGATAATGCTGAAATTTTCGAGGCACTGTTCATCTTGCTTATTAGGTTTAGCCACGTAAAACGTTTAACCAATGCATCTGCTCTTCACTAATGGCTTCATCAGGCGTCAAAATTGAAGCAGCTAAACTATTGCGAATACTGTCAGGCGTTTCCGTAAGGGGAGATTTAAGGAGTTCAGCGAGTAAATCCTGGGCTTTATTCAACGCGCCACCATACACTTCAAAGAACTTCTCGACACTCACATGTTGCGAAGGATCTTCCATCCAGCAGTCATAATCTGTAACCAGACAGACCGTCGAATAAGCCATTTGTGCTTCGCGCGCCAAAAACACTTCGGGTACATTCGTCATACCGACCAAATCGCATTTCGCTTGATCACGTAAGAAGAAACTTTCACTCTGTGTACCAAGCCTTGGCCCTTCGACACAGCCATAACTTTTACCCGTATGGATATCGAGTTTTAGTCGTTTTGCAGCAGATTCAATATCGCCACTTAACGCAGGACAAACAGGATGAGCGGTTGAAACATGACCCGCGATGCCATTACCAAAAAACGTATAATCCCGTTGACCACGGGTATGATCAAAATATTGCGATGGCATAGCAAGATCACCCGGTTTAATTTCTTCGCGTAAACTACCCGCAGCAGAAACACCAAATACCTTGGTTGCACCTAATTTTTTTAATGCAAAAATATTGGCACGATAATTAACCTCATGCGGTAAAAACTGATGTCCTTTACCATGGCGGGATAAAAATAGAATCTTTTGATCAGAGAATTCGCCTTCAAGAATTGGCGCAGACGGCGCACCAAAGGGCGTTTTAACCTCATGTTCATTAATTATATTTAGCCCTTTTAAATCGTATAAACCCGATCCTCCGATAACACCTAGCATAAACCCTATCCCTTAATTTTTGTATGACAGTACTATGCAATAAATTTGAATACGAAATCAAAAAAATTACATTTGTTATTCTCTTTCAATAGATTCAATACGGATTTAATCCGCTGTTAGATCATATTTCGGCTAACTATTCGTACATATATGTATGTGGCAATAAGAGTTTTAATTTGCGCGAGATTTTCGTCGCTTAGAGGTTTATTACTTCTCCTCGAATAAAGGCTATCGGCGACAAATCACTTTTTTGCGTCAGCTGCAAAAATCCAATCAAAGAACATTGATGCTGATTCCTTTTAGAGAGAATTTACACCCCCCTACTTTAAGGCATTTTTTTAGTAGCCAACAGCTAAAACAGGTCTAGTCGTTGATTGTGTTACAGGTTCTAACCTTTTACTTATGCAATCTTTTATGGACCTTATTAACGCTTAGTGAGCATAGAAAAACACATATAGACTGTTTGATTTTAAATTAGTCAATAATATGTAAATCGCATGTATCTTTTTTTTTTGTGAAATTTCACACAGATACTCCAATTATCCTGAACTAGTATAAAAACCCGTTAGAACAGCAGTTATAAAAAAGAAAGAATTATGAAAACTTCATTAAGAACATTCGTTTTCATCACTCCACTCTAGTGCCACTTTTTATGACAAAAATAAACGAGTAAATACAAGGATGAATAAAATGAAAAAACAAAATTTAATTTGGATTGGCCTCTTATTGAGTACGTTAGCTTGCCAGTCCGGCTGGGCTGCAACTATCAAAGTTTGTCAGTCAGGTTGTGCTTATACTTCTATTGCTGATGGTGTTGCGGCTGCATCGGCAGGCGACTCTATTGAAATTAGTAATGGTATATATTTTGAGCGAGATATCATTATCGACAAAGAACTAAAAATTGTGGGTGAAAGCCAACAGAACGTGATTATGAATGCAACGGAACAAGGACGTCACTTCTTTATTGCAGAGTCTTCGGTGAACGTTTTTATAGGAAATATGCGGCTCATGAATGGTAATGCCAAAGCTAATAGTTTACCTTCTTCAGTTGATTACTTTTGCTCTCATAACTCTATTTATTCGGGTTATTCACAAGGGGGATCGATTTGCTCAAAGTCTGTTAACCTAGAATTGAGACATGTTAGCTTCGAGAATAATAAAGCAAGTAATGCTGGTGGGGCTTTATCTTACCAAGGTAGAGATTCAAATGGTGTTTCATCAGGTAAATTAATAATTTCTAAAAGCCAATTTCTAAATAACTCAGTATATTGGGCACACGGAAACATGGGAATTAACCAAAAAAATTATGGTGGTGCTATTCATGTACTCTATTCAGAATTAGTCTCGGTTAGTAATTCAGTATTCAGTAAAAACTCCGTTTATCATAAAGCAAGCAATGGTTCTGTTGCTGCTGCAAGTGGTGGTGCTATTTTCGTATCAAGCACTAAAAATCTTTTTAGTACCCAAAATCATTATGAAAAAAATGAATCTTCGGGTAACTCCGGAGCAGTATATTTTAATTCGGGATGGGGGTGGAGAAACGTGCAAGCAGATGCAAAATTCACTGAAGACACTTTTCGTTCTAATTATTCCGAAGTAGGCGGTGCAATCAGTTCTTTCTCAGACATTATCGTTAAAAGATCTACATTTCATGAAAATAAAGCAAACTCTGGCGGCGCTATACACAATCAAGGAATACTCTTAGCTCAAAACAACACATTCAGTGGAAATTATGCTTTAACTGAGGGCGCAGCTATCGTTCATGCCCCCTATTACCCCTGGTCTCAACTCACGATACAAAATAATACTTTTGTTGGTAACGCAAGCGATGATCAAACTCAAGGGGGGGTTATTGCGATATCAGATAGAACCGGTTTTACCCCTGAAATTGTTAACTCATTGTTTTTTAAAAATGATACTCACGAATGTTACTTGAATGGTACACCGCCATTAATACAAGGTATGAACAACCTTACCGATTCCTCAAGCTGCGAGCCTACTGGCTATACTAACTTGGCTGCTGATTATAACGGCTACCCATTTAGCTTAGGCACAGCGACAGATGTTGATCCTAACTTAGCAAATAACGGCGGCCTTACATTGACTCATGCAATTAGCAGATCTAGTACTGCACTCGATTCTGGAACTATGGATTGTATAACACCTGCTAATAATGGCGCTCCCATCATTAATGACCAACGCGGCGCACCACGAGTTAAATATTGTGATATTGGTTCATTTGAATATCAGTAAATAAATAGAAAATGCAGGCCAAAAGCCTGCATTTTTTCTCATAATAGTAATGATTTATTTATCTTTTAAACAATCGTTATTCTCTTTCAAACTGTTTTTTATTATTAGAAATCACTTCGCTTTCAGGCTCTATCTTTTTAGTTTTAAGCGCATCTAATACCACAACACCTTCTTTGTTTAGCTGAGCTTCTACTTCAACCCTTTTCACGCGATTAATTTCGTCAGTATCATCGGTTAATTTAGGCTCTGTTATGAGTCGCTCAGCTATTTGTTTCTCAACAATAGTCTCATAGAAATTATATTTCTTACCCAACAAAGCCGTGCCTTCATGAGACAGGTGCCCTTCGTCTCTAAACAAGTAGGTTGAATCGATATGCGTATTACATTCCTGGCTTTCGCACATATAATCGTCGAGGCGAACGACTTGGTATTTGTCTTCAATCGTATCTAAAAACTCATACACAGTTTGTCTAATGTCTAGCATTTTATCTTTGTTAAAGTTACAAGCGTCGAGTGCCTTTCCTTTCCAGTCTGCGCGCGTTAAACAGCGCCCCAGATTGATACCGTTGGCTGGCGGTGGTGAGAATACGATGGGTTTTATCCCTATATTGACGAGTGCTTCTAAAGTGTTTTCAAACTCCTTAGTAATCAACGCTCTGTTTGCGGGTGCGCGTTCACCATTTGCGAGTAATACTTCTGAGCCTTCTGCTAGGTATTGACTAAATGGCGATGAGAGCACTGCGTATTTCACGCTGTCATTTTTGACTAACCATTGTTGGACTTGCTGATTGAAGTCGAGACATTCTTTGGCCCAACCAACCGGATAGTGCGGTTCTATAATTGGTGCGATATTGGTGAACGGCCCACACACATATTTCGTCATCTGGATAATTTTGGCGTCGGGTTTTGATGCCATTATGCCTTTGACTAAGTGCATCGCGTAGGAGTCACCCCAAATTATTATTTGGGGTTTATCGCTGGTATTGCATTCATCGGATAAGTTAAATGTCTCGGTGCATTTCAGGTCTAATCCCGCATTTACGCGCCAGCGTTTGTCGATCGCATCCATAGTGAGATTGCTCTGAATCGCGCGTTGCTCAAAGCCATTACTGGCTACACCAGAGACACCGATGGCAATAAATGCGGCTGATGCGGTGGCAGATAACCCAAATATTTGTTTTCTATTAAACACGCCTTTGGTTCTAAATGGCTTTTCGATAAATCGCCAGCTCAGGTAGGCGAGTGGAATAGACAATGTAACCAATGCAAACAATACCAATGTGCTGGGTTTATCAAAGCTACCGTGACGGGCAAAGGCTAGTAGCGGTTGATGCCACAGGTATATGCTGTAACTGATCAGCCCTACCCCAACAAACAACTTGGTACTGAGGAATCTGCCAACTACCGTGGTGGATGTGGCAAACAGTATCACGAGGCCTGCACCTACGGTTGGCACCAGGGTATAGACACTGGGGAATGGCGTGGTTTCGTCAAACATGAATACCGCGTAGGCGATCATGAATAAACCGATTGCGCCGAATGTTTCCCTAACCCATTTTTGCGGTTGAAATGCGGTATTCGCTTTCAGTAAATAGAGCGCAATCAATGCGCCAATTGCTAACTCCCATAAGCGTGTTGGTAGCATAAAGAAGTTGGCAGTGGGCTTGTTATAAGCGCCCCACTGTGAGGCCGCTAAACTGATTAATGCGAGCAGCAAAACGGTACTGAGAATCCAGCGTTTGCGTATCTTCCACATGATCAATAAGAACAGCGGGAAGAAGATGTAGTATTGCTCTTCAACCGCTAAGCTCCATGTGTGTAACATCGGCTTTAGCTCGCTACTGGCTTCCCAGTAACCGGTTTCTGTCCAGAATAATATATTGGATGAAAACGTGGAAACTGCGATTAAGCTTTTCGCGAAATCCTTCATATCGGACGGCAATAGCCACATCCAGGCAAACGGCAAGGACACCAGCATCACAAAGAATAACGCGGGCAGAATGCGTCGCGCACGTCGCTCGTAAAAGTTTGCGAGTGAGAATGAGTCTTGTTGAATTTCAGACAGGATGATCGTGGTAATCAAAAAACCACTGATGACAAAAAAGACATCAACGCCGACATAACCACCGCTTAGAATACCAATACCTGCATGAAAAAATATCACCGGTAAAACGGCGATAGCTCTTAAACCATCAATTTCGGAACGGTATTTCATTTAAAAAAGACTCGTTGGAATTAATGCCTTATCAGCGAATTGCTGATGCATTTCTGCGTTATTTTTATGCTGTATTTTCAAAGGGTTATTTAAATGCTAGTGATGGGTAATGGATGGACCTTCGATTATAAGTAGCTACTAATGAATATTCGCTGAATCTACTACTTTCGTTCACGAGTGATAGTTTTGTAACTCAAAGGTCATATATCCGTTATTCTCAAAGGTTTTAGCCACCCCCTACTTACAGGGACTTTTTTATAGGGTATCTTCCAACCTCTCGTTATTAATCACCACGCCAAGGTTTGCTAATCCCGAATCTTTCAATATACAATTATTTTTTTGAAGTCTGTTCTTCTGGAGTCTCATGCAACGTTATCCTTCTACTACTGCCTTAAGAGCATTTGAAGCTATTGCTCGTTTGGGCAGTGTGTCTGCTGCTGCTGTTGAGTTGAATTTGACGCGAAGTGCGGTAAGTCATCAATTGAATATGCTGGAAGATTTACTCGGTTTTGCCTTAACTAAGCGAGAAGGTCGTGGCCTTGTGCTTACATTGAAAGGGGAACGCTACGCACTGGAAACCAAAAGAGCGCTATCTATTCTGTTAGATGCAGCCAGAGGAAACGATGGCGAGGAAATGATTGGTAAGTTGACGGTGAGTTGTGCCCCGGGGCTTGCGAACTATTGGTTATGCCATCAACTGGCAGACTTTATTAAAAAATTCCCCAAATTATCGTTAAAGATAGTATCACCAAGTTTCCCCGGCGACATTTCAAATGACGATGTCGATTTATTTATTGCGTACGGCAATGGCAACTGGCCTGAAAAATATGTAAAGCAATTGATAACGATTCGATTATTCCCGGTTTGTAGCCCGCAATATTTTCATCAAAAAGGGGGCTTGGGAAAACCCGCTGATCTGGTAAAAATGCGGCTGTTTCACCTTATGGATCATACAGATTGGCGCGTTTGGCTGGCTGCGAATGGCGTAGCTAATACGCAATTAGAGTCTGGTATTGTTTTCTCTGATGCCAACTTTGTTCAGTCTGCTGTTATTGCTGGTCAGGGTTTAGCGATTGGAGACAATATGGTGAGTGGTGATGCACTTGCAAAGGGCCTTTTAATCCGACCGTTTGAAAAAAGCATAGTATCCCCCAGAGCTTATTATTTGGCAGCGTCTCCAGAAAAAGCAGAAAGAAAAGAAGTGCAAGCATTTATTGAATGGTTAGAAAGCCTTATTTCAGATGCTCAATCCCGTTACGAACGCAAAAAATAAGTGTTTTTTCTTTCGCTCTTTTTTTGTGCATCAAATTTCCCTGATGCACCGAATTGTTTAGTTAACACACAAAACAAATTTCTTCCCCTCTACACACCTACCGTTTAGTTAATATTGAAGCCCTAAACAAGAATATAAAACAATCAGATCAGCTCATTAGAATTTCCTTATAAATATTCGAAAGCACTTTTATTGTGCACTTTCAGTGTTTCTGTTGAATATTATTAATCATATTTATGAATAGAAAGACCTATTGTCAAATTATATTGAACAATGATGTCGATTATATTCGATTGTTATTGTTTTTAATTTAATCGACACTCTTCTCACGGTTTTTAAATAGTAGTTATTAACTCGTTTAAATTCCATTTTTTGAACATTAAGATCCAAAAGAAGGCATTACCATGAACCATCAAACAGACGGTGATTTTGTTACAGATGTATACCCAACTCTCTCTGAAGAAGAGCGAGTCAGAGTAGATTTAGCCGCTGCTTATCACTTAATTGAACATTTTCAAATGAGTGACAGTATCTATACTCATATTTCCGCTAGCGTTCCTGGAGACAATGAGTATTTTTTAATTAATCCTTACGGAACTCGCTTTGGTGAAGTGAAAGCCAGCCAGCTCGTAATGATTGATGTTGACGGAAAAATCATTGATGACCCATGCAATATGGGCGCAAATCCAGCCGGTTTTACCATTCACTCTGCAATTCATCAGGCACGTACTGATCTGAAGTGTGCTTTACATACGCATACCGTAGCTGGTGTTTCAGTATCCTCCCTACAAACAGGTATTTTGCCTATCAATCAATGGGCGCTGCAATTTTATCATGGAGTTTCACGCCATAAATACGAAGGAATTGCCTTAAACCTGGAAGAGCGAGAACGCTTAGTTAAAGACCTTGGCCCGAGCAACAAAATTCTAATTTTAGACAACCACGGACTCATGACTATGGGTAAAAACGTGGGTGAAGCCTTTACTCTAATGTTCAATTTAGAACGTGTTTGCAAGGTTCAAATGTCAGTACTGGCGAGCGGCCAACCGGTTAACCCCATTGATTCATCGGTATGTGATTTGACCTATGAACAATATCTTCAATTTGCTGAATTAAGTCAACGTGATGGCTTTCATGTGGAATGGCTCGCTTATTTGCGACTGTTAGAAAAAGTATCACCTTCATACAAGGAATAATGCGCATTAAATATCAAAGTTAGAAAAGTAGTACTTCAAACCGAATTTTTAAACAGGAGATAGATATGAAAAGAATTATTATGGGTGTGTTATTGGCTTTCCTGCCATTCGCATCAAATGTTTATGCAGAAGACCCTACTGATGGCGGAACTATCAATGTTGCCGTACAACCAGAACCACCAAGTTTGATGATTGGCATGTATTCAAATGCGACTACGCAACAGGTTGGCGGCAATATCTTTGAAGGCCTGATGCGATATGACAAAGACCTTAAGCCTCATCCTGCACTGGCTACATCATGGGAAAACTCTGAAGATGGCAAAACCTGGACCTTTAAACTGAAAGAAGGTGTTGTTTGGCATGATGGCAAACCATTCACGTCTGCTGATGTTGTGTTTTCGATCGACAAGATGTTGCGTGAAGTTAATGCTCGTTTAAGAACTTCATTAGCATTTGTTGAGAGCATATCGGCAACCGATGATTACACGGTTGTTTTTAAACTCAAAGAACCGTTTGGCCCTTTTATTCGTTTATTTGAAGTTGGCACTACGCCAATGATGCCAAAGCATATTTATGAAGGGACTGATTTTAAGCTTAACCCTGCAAACCATCATCCGATTGGTACAGGTCCGTTTGTATTCAAAGAATGGAAAAAAGGCTCCTTCATTCACTTAGCTAAAAATGAGAAATACCATGTTAAAGGTTTACCTCATCTTGATAATATTTATTGGCATGTAATTCCTGATGCAGCATCGCGTTCAGTAGCTTTTGAAACCGGAAAAATTGATGTACTTCCTGGTGGCTCAGTTGAAAACTTTGATGTACCTCGCTTAACAGAGCTTGATAACGCATGTGTTACTACTGATGGTTGGGAATTTTTCTCTCCTCACGCATGGTTGTGGTTAAACAATCGTCAAGGCCCAACTGCTGACAAGCGTTTCCGCCAGGCGATTATGTACGCAATGGATAGAGAGTTTGCTAAATCGGCGCTTTGGAATAATTTCGGAAAAATAGCAAAAGGTCCTGTTGGTTCGAAAACGGCTTTCTTTAATAGCTCTTTACCTGACTATGAACACAACCCTGAAAAAGCGAAAGCCTTATTAAAAGAGATGGGCTATGACGGAACTCCAGTACGTTTGATGGCGATGCCTTATGGCGAAACTTGGCAGCGTTGGACAGAAGTAATCAAACAGAACCTTGAAGAAGTAGGCATTAAAACGAAGCTTGTCTCTACTGACGTAGCGGGTTGGAATCAGAAAATCTCAGATTGGGATTATGATATTTCTTTCACTTACTTATACCAGTATGGCGATCCAGCTTTGGGTGTATCACGCACATATCTTTCTACCAATATTGCGAAAGGATCTCCGTGGAATAACGCAGAGGGCTATAAAAATGAGCAGGTAGACAAGTGGTTTAATGAAGCTGCAACGGCTTTTCCAGACACGAAACGTGCTGATTTATATAACAAAATACAAAAACAAATAGTCGAAGACGTTCCTGTCGCCTGGTTAATGGAACTGGAATTTCCAACTATCTATAACTGTAAAGTACAAAACCTGATTGATTCCGCCATCGGCATTAATGATGCCTTCGGAACAGCCTGGATTAAAAAGTAGTCTAATTGGAGCAGGCCACCCGGCTTGCTCCTATCAATAGAACAGTCAGTCAAAAGAGCAGTCAGTACTATGAGCGTTCAAACCTTACTATATATCGGTGGTCGATTGGTCAAAGGGGCCGTTGTCCTTCTGGTTATTGCAGTATTTAATTTCTTTCTAATTAGAGCTGCGCCGGGCGATCCAGCTAAAGTTTTAGCCGGTGAAGCAGGCGCGACAGATGAGATTTTTCTGCAGCAGTTACGAGATCAATTCGGTCTTGATGAACCCCTTTATTATCAATTATGGGTATATGTTAGCAATCTAATGCAGTTCGATATGGGCATGAGCTATCGCCAGCAAATGCCAGTATTTGATCTTATTATGGAACGCATGCCAGCTACGTTATTACTTACTGGAACGGCATTCCTGTTATCTATATTACTAGGCGTTGCAGCAGGTGTTATTGCTGCGGCTTATCATCGAAAAATATGGGACTCAGTGATTACTGTTGCTGCATTAATTTTTTATGCCACTCCCCTATTTTGGCTGGCTATGATGGCATCTTTATTCTTTTCTGTTTATCTGGAATGGCTACCAAGTTTTGGTATGCAGTCAGTTGGTGAGGATTTGACTGGGTGGCAAAAAATAACAGATATAGCAATGCACCTCATTTTACCCGCAACCACACTAGGACTGTTCTTTACGGCTGTTTATGCCCGTATGACAAGAACGTCCATGATTGAAACAAGCCGTTTAGATTTTGTAAAAACAGCAAAAGCGAAAGGCATGAAACCTTCGCGAGTTACGACGCATCATGTTTTGCGTAATGCTTTGTTACCAGTAGTTACTTTAGCTGGGTTGCAAGCAGGACAATTAATAGGTGGTGCTGTCCTGACTGAGACCGTATTTGCCTGGCCAGGTATTGGCAGATTGATGTTCGAAGCCCTATTCCAACGCGACTATAACTTACTATTAGGCGTGTTCTTTATTTCATCTGCATTAGTCGTTTTATTCAATTTAATCACTGATGTTATTTACCTTATCGTTGATCCACGAATCGAGTTGTCAAAATGAATATTTTCAAGTCGTTAAAAAGAAACAAAGTAGCCATGGTTGGTTTTGGCATACTTTTTTTACTCGTTATTATCGCTATTTTTGGACCTTATCTCTATGACGGAAGTCCCTGGAAAATGGTGCAAAGACCATTTTTACCCCCTTTTCAGGACAGTAAATTCCCACTTGGTACAGATACCTTGGGAAGAGATGTCTTAGCTGGATTAATACATGGCGCAAGAATTTCGTTATTGGTGGGCCTCATATCTACCGCAATCGCGTTATTAATTGGCATTCCTTTAGGTGCTTACGCCGGTTATTACGGTGGCTGGGTTGATGAAGTATTAATGCGTTTCACTGAAATATTTCAGACCGTACCTAGTTTCGCATTAGCAGTAGTATTAGTCGCAATTTTTGAACCAACGGTATATTCAATAACAGGCGCAATTGCCATCGTAAGTTGGCCCCCTGTTGCTCGATTAGTACGAGGCGAATTCTTGTCGCTTCGCAGTCAGGAATATGTTCTGGCGGCAAAACTGAATGGTCAAACTAACCGTAATATTATTCTTAAAGAAATCTTACCCAATAGCCTTTCACCAATAATCGTACTTGCCTCTCTAATGGTAGCGAGTGCAATTTTACTGGAGTCTTCTTTATCCTTTTTAGGCTTAGGTGACCCTGAAATAATGTCATGGGGATACATGATTGGAGCGGCAAAAACTGTGCTGCGTCAGGCGTGGTGGTTGAGTTTCATTCCTGGTGTTGCGATAGCAGTCACCGTGCTTTCTCTTAATCTACTTGGCGAAGGCTTAAATGAAGCCCTCAATCCTAAACTATCAGGTAATCGGGAGAACTAGTATGAAACCTTTACTAAAAGTTGAGAACTTGAGTATCCGTTTACCTAAAGGTGGTGATCGCGAATTCGCCATTAGAAATGTAAATTACAACCTAATGCCGGGCGAACTACTCTGTGTTGTTGGTGAGTCCGGTTCGGGCAAGTCGATGACAGCAAACGCCATTATGGGCTTATTACCCAAAGTCATTGAAGTTGATCAAGGTGCTGTGATTTTTGATGACTGTGATCTTATCTCCCTAGAGGAAAATAGAGCACGAGATTTACGCGGTAATCGTATCAGCATGATATTTCAGGAACCAATGACCGCACTGAACCCTTTGATGAGAGTCGAGGATCAGATTTCGGAAGTCTTTTTAATACATACGGATATGCCTGCCAGTGAACGTCAGAAGCGCACACTCGCGTTGCTAGAAGATGTCGGTCTTCCTGACCCGAAGAAAATGCTTCGTGCCTATCCACACCAACTTTCGGGCGGTCAACGTCAACGGGTGATGATAGCGATGGCATTGGCCCTTGAGCCTTCTATTTTAATCGCGGACGAACCAACAACCGCGTTAGATGTAACAACACAGGCTCAAATACTCAAGCTGGTCAAAGAATTACAGAAAAAGCACAACACTGCCGTAATGTTTATCACACATGACTTTGGCGTTGTTGCAGAAATTGCAGACAGAGTTGTTGTGATGGAAAAAGGTGAAATGGTTGAGTTAGGCAAAAGCGATGATGTGCTTAATAACCCTCAACATGATTACACCAAAAAGCTGATTGCTGCTGTTCCGCCATTAGCTGCCCCGTTACGTGAAGTAAAAGAACATCTAGAGCCCCCAATTTTAAGCGTCAAAAACCTCTGTAAAACCTACAGCACAGGTGGTAGCTGGTTCAGTAAAGCACGCATCGTTAAAGCTGCTGATGATGTTAGCTTTGAACTTCATCGTGGAGAAACACTGGGTTTAGTTGGAGAATCTG
The DNA here is from genome assembly GCF_004339015.1 of Cocleimonas flava. Taxonomy (GTDB): domain Bacteria; phylum Pseudomonadota; class Gammaproteobacteria; order Thiotrichales; family Thiotrichaceae; genus Cocleimonas; species Cocleimonas flava. The sequence continues at coordinate 139,335 of NZ_SMFQ01000005.1, forward strand.
GATCAGGGAAATCTACTGTAAGCCGCTGTGTTGTTCGTTTACTGGAATCAGATAGTGGCCAGATAATATTGGGAGGCAGCGAAATCCAATCTCTCGGAGCGAAAGAACTCTCCCCTTTTCGCAAGCGTATTCAAATGGTTTTCCAAGACCCTTATGCGTCACTCAACCCTAGAAAGACCATAGGTAAAATCATTGCTGATGGACCCATTGCTCAAGGTATGTCGCCTAAAGCAGCGCTGGAAAAAGCCGCTGAATTATTAGAGTTAGTTGAGTTACCTAAAGCCGCAATCGATCGATACCCACATGAATTTTCTGGCGGTCAAAGACAGCGTATAGGCATCGCACGTGCGTTAGCACATGACCCGGAAATATTGGTAGCTGATGAAGCTATCTCTGCATTAGATGTCTCTGTTCAAGCTCAGATTCTTGATCTGATTGAGACATTAAAGAAACGTCTTAACCTGGCTGTTTTATTTGTTGTTCATGATCTTAGAGTGGCAGCACAAGTGTGTGACCGAGTTATTGTTATGCAAACAGGAAAAATCGTTGAAATAGGTGAAACAAGCCAAGTGTTTGAAGCACCTGCGCATGAATATACCAAAGGTTTGATTGCATCAATTCCCGGGGCCAACTGGCGATCTGGCAATGTCGAGGCAACGCCAACAGAACTAGCGGAGGCTTTGGCGTAATGTTGTATGGAATTGCACACAGCAGTTTTTTAGATATGTCGCCTTATATGCCTCATTTTGAAAACTACGCGGATGAAGTGACTGTAGTAACAGATGATATAGCGCATGATCCATTATTAGTGACATTTGCCTTACTCTGGTTTCCAGATGATGACTTTTTTGAGCGCTATCCAAACGTTCGGGTTGTAGCTTCAATAGCTGCTGGCGTTGACAGTATTTTTGCCTGCCCCAGTATTCATGACGATGTTTTGGTTTGTCGCAATAGAGACCCTGAACAGTCTTCTATTATGAGTACTTTCGCTATCTGGAACGTGATTAATCATCAACGTAACTTTCCTTTATATCGACAGCAGCAGCTAGAAAAATGTTGGAATCGTTTACCCATGAGAGCCCCTAGTGATGTCAGCGTGGGTGTACTAGGTTTAGGCTTTCTGGGTGAAAAAATTGTCAATGATCTTTATACCTTAGGTTTTGATGTGGCGGGCTGGCGTAAAAGCAATACCCCCTTGAACAATCCAGAGATTAAAGTCTTTAGCGGCGATTCCGCGTTGTCGGATTTTTTACAACGCACAGAAGTCCTCATCTGCGTTCTACCCCTTACCAGCGATACTCAGGGAATTCTGTCTAAAACCTTGTTTGATCAATTAAAGACAAATGCCTATTTGATTCATTTAGGTCGCGGCGGACATCTCATAGAACAAGATCTTTTAGACGCCCTTGATGACAACACCTTGCAAGGCGCTTCACTCGATGTCTTTGAGGTGGAGCCATTACCCCAACAACACGCGTTTTGGGAGCACCCCAGTATTCTTATAACACCGCACGATGCAAGTGATGTACGCCCTGAAGCCGCTGTTCTCAATTTGATTGAAGAAGTAAGACGGTACTCAACAGGTGATACACCAAAAAATAAAGTAGAAGCCTCAATTGGCTATTAAGTAGAGATTTATTATGAATGTAGAAAAATGTAATCAAGAACGCTTGTGGAACTCTATTATGGAAATTGGCCAAATTGGTCATGTCGACGTAGAAGGAAGCAAAGTAGGAGGCTGTCATCGACTTGCTCTAACCGATAAAGACAAACAAGCCAGAGATTTGTTTATTGGTTGGGCAAAAGAAATTGGCTGTACGTTGCGCGTGGATGCGGTAGGTAATATATTTTTGCGTCGTGCAGGAACGGACAATGATTTACCACCGGTAATCACTGGTAGCCATCTTGATACCCAACCTACAGGCGGAAAGTTTGATGGCATCTTTGGCTGTTTAGCCGGTTTAGAAACATTACGTTGTTTAGAAGAACAGAACATCAAAACATTACGACCTATTGAAGTTGTCGTCTGGACAAACGAAGAAGGTGCGCGTTTCAAACCTGCGATGTTGGGCTCTGGTGTTTACGCTGGCGTGTTCAAACTCAATGATGTACTGACAACAAAAGACGAGTCAGGGATTACTCTGGGTGACGAATTAAGCCGATTAGGTTATCAGGAATTAATCAACAATGAGGATCCCGGTTGTTACCAGTATTACGAAATTCACATTGAGCAAGGCCCTGTATTAGAAGCACTGGAGATTGATCTAGGCATTGTTGCCGGCGTACTAGGAATGCGTTGGTACGATGTTGAGGTCACCGGTCGCTCATGCCATGCTGGTCCAAGCCCCATGAATCTAAGAAATGATGCCCTTGTTGGTGTTGCTGAAATGATTACCGAATTAACCAAGCTAGCCTCTTCATTCAGTAAAGACAGTCGTTGTACTTTTGGTGAACTTAACATTCCTAACTCGTCCACGAATGTCTCTCCGGGCAAGGTCAATTTTTCACTAGACCTTCGTGAAGGACGATTAGAAGAGTTAGATGAGCTTCAAACCAAAGCTTTTGAAATCATGCATCGTATTGCGTTTCATCACGATCTGGAACTCAGTATTAAAGAGACCTGGTCACTACCACCCTGCCCTTTTGATGAAAGCTGTTTAACAAATATCCAGCAAGCGTGTGAAGCCACATACCCAGAAATCAAACCACATACGTTGATTAGTGGAGCAGGACACGATGCCGTTTACATTAGCCGAGTTGCTCCAACCGCAATGATTTTCGTCCCATCAGAGGATGGCTTAAGCCATAACGAGCGCGAATACACGAGCCCAGAGCAATTAGAAAAAGGCTGCAACGTATTACTCAACACCATTATTTTAGCTGCAAACGCAGAATAACTGTTATTGCATAGTAAGGAGAATATTCAAATGAAAGCTTTTTACCATGAGGATCAAAGTCAGCATGATCCTAAGTTTTATATGAAAAATGGTAACCCCACTCCGGCACGTGAAACCCCGGAGCGTGGAGATATTTTTCGCAATGTGATTCATGACTTAGAGATAACACTCGATCCATCCAGTGACTTTGGAATGTCTCATATTGCCGAAATTCACTCGCCAGATTACCTTAATTTTCTACAATCGGTATACCCTAAATGGGCAGCACTGCCTGATGCGAGTAAAGAGATTATTCCAAAAAGTAATCCGGGACGATATGCATCGACTTACCCCAAAGACGTTATTGGTCAAGTCGGTTGGCACATAATGGATACATCTTGCCCCTTAGGAGAAGGTACCTGGAGTGGTGTTTATGCCTCGGCACAAACGGCAATCAGTGCTGCAGATGCCGTCGCAAAAGAAGAATGCAAATCTACTTACGCCGTATGTCGCCCTCCCGGACATCACGCATTTAGTGATGGAGGAGCTGGCTTCTGCTTTCTCAATAATTCAGGCATCGCCGCCCAACGTTTATTAAAAGATTTTGATCGCGTTGCGATTCTGGATGTGGATTTACACCATGGTAATGGGACTCAGGCGATATTCTGGAACCGTCGAGATGTTATGACGATTTCCATTCATGCAGACCCTGCTTATTGCTATCCACATTTTTGGGGATACGCACACGAAAAAGGTGAAGGCGACGGTTATGGCTATAACCTAAACTTCCCAATCGACGAAGGTACTAGCGACACTGAATACATGAAAGTGCTAGAGCAAGCCCTTGATCAGCTAAAAGCCTTTGCGCCTGATGCTATCATTCTCGCACTGGGGTTAGATGCTTCTGAAGAAGACCCATTTGCAGTACTAAACCTAACAACTGAAGGTTTTGGGGAAATCGGTAAGCGAGTAGAAGCGCTGAATAAACCAACCGTCATCATTCAGGAAGGTGGTTATATCTCACCTATCTTAGGAGACAATCTGGCAGCCGTATTAAAACCGTTTGCCTCGTCTTAATGTAGCGTTTCTATTTCTGTTAACCGTTAAAAAGGTGTGCATTTTTAAATAATCACCTACTCACGTATCAATAAATTAAGCCAGTGACTAGCGAGTTTTAAGCGCAATAGTAGTCACTGGCTTTTTAGTTTTTAAAATAAAACATCACACAATAATTTATCTAATTTGTGTTAAACCCTTCTATTCTTGAATAATCATTCAATAATTATTGTAGTATCCATTTTTTCAGATTACTATCAGCACACAATCACCTAAACCTAACTAATGAGGATATCAATATGACTGTAAATGCATTAATGCCACGCGAAGCTGTACCTGCTTTAAATGTTGCTTTAACCACTGGTGGAGAATTTGATCTTACGAAATCTGATGCTGAAAACTTTACGCTTGTTGTTTTTTACAGAGGACTTCATTGCCCGATTTGTGCGGTATATCTCGCAGAGCTTGAGCGTTTAGCGGCAGATTATGCGGAACGTGGCGTAAACATTATTGCTGTAAGTAGTGATGTAGAAGAGCGTGCAAACGATATGGCAGAAAAAATTAAAGCGAATGGCGTAAAAGTTGGTTACGGACTCAGTTTGAAAAATGCTCGTGAGTGGGGTCTATATATCAGTACATCACGCGGCTTAACATCTATTGGTATTGAAGAGCCGGCGTTATTCAGCGAGCCAGGTGTTTTCCTGGTAAAGCCAGACGGTACTTTGTTCTACGGTTCTACACAGACGATGCCTTTTGCACGTCCTCCGTTTAAAGACCTACTTGGCGCAATCGATTTTTCACTAGCAAATGATTACCCTGCGCGTGGCGAATACACTGGCGAAGTATAAGAATCAGAAAAAAGTCACCCCCCTACCTTGGGGCAGTTTTTTCCTAAAAAAATGCAGACAGTTGTCTGCATTTTTTATTTCTGCGTAATTCAGACTTGTTTAAATTCAAATAACAACAATATTAGAAGTAAATTAATACTAAGTAATTTATTAAACAGGTTTAAATCATGAACACAGAAACAAAAACCAATCTACAAAGTAAAAGCACCTGGGTACGAGTGCTATATATGCTGTTATTTGTTCTCGCTTATAGTGCCGCAGAATTCGTACTGGGAATCACAGTCGTCATACAGGTAATCATCAAGCTGGTAACCGGCGAGTTAAACGAGCGCTTGAAAACGTTTGGGAATCAAATCTCGCTGTATATCTTCGACGTATTGAAGTTTTTAACCTTCAATTCCGAAGACAAACCATTCCCATTTGATGAATGGCCAACAGGCGAAAAATAGTCGATTTTACGCTTTATACCGTTGTAAAAAATGCAGGCCTAGATATGCATTTTTACCGTAGTTGACTAATTTTATAAGGTAAACTGTTCTCATTGAGTTTTAGGTCACCCCCCTACTTTGGAGGGTATTTTCTCATTTTTGCTTAGGCAAGCATAACTACAGAAACATTAACCTTTCCGATGGAACATAAAACGCCCCTTAGCTATCATTTTAAAGATAAACATATATGGTTTGATATGACCTTGCTGGCGGCACTGTATGTTGTGGCGGCATATTTTCCCATACTGAAAATCGTGCCATTAGTAGCTAGCCTTGAATTATTCAGTTTTTTTAGTTTTCACTTACTGGCTAAACGAAGTCGTTTTCAGGTACAGGGTTTTCTGGGTGGGTTTATTTCCAGTACCGCAGTATTTGTACAGATGCTTTTCGAGAATAAGTTTGCTTCGATAAGTGAGCGTGACATGTTACTCACACTATTTTTTGCCTTATGTGCGATGTTACTGGAATGCCTGTTTATTATATTTTTTCTCTCTGAAAACGTAGCTTTCATTTATTATCTGCCGTTTCTTACGCAGTTAATTATTATTCTCGCAGCAATTACCTATTTAAATGTAAGTTCCAGTTCGCGCATTAGCAGTAAAGGTACGACTGATTCCACAGTTGAAATTGAGCTACTGAATGATCACCCGATAATCTGGAAAAATGTTGCCAAATTATCCAGCCTAATTTTCATATTTGTTTATGCCATGCACTTTATTGGCAGTGAGTTTGGTCTTTCGCGTGGCATCAGCACATTATTAATTTCACTGTTTGAAGCGCACGCCATACTTGCATCGGTAATGACGGAATGGAATTTACAATCACAAAGTTTTGACCTGATGAAGTTGTTCTTTTTAATTCTACTTGGCAACACAATCAGTAAATCATACCTTTCCATTAAAGGCTCAAACCTTACTCAAAAATGGTTTTTTGTGTCAGTGATGTCAGGTAGTTTAGTAGCGAGTATGGGTGTTACGTATATCTGGTCTCAGACATTCCCCTACCATTAAGATTCTTCTTTAAAACTCCAATGTCATTAGAAATTTGCACTACCTCTAGTGGGTTTTCCGTTTCTAATAAACGGGACGATTGTAGCTAATCTGGATTCTCAGTTTGGTTTATTTTTAAACAATAGTGTTTAATTTGCCTTTACCTTATAGGCAAGTATCAATGGAGGTCTATCGTAGGTACCTACTTGTCCTGCGTTTGAGAGAGTCATGTAGAGCGTACTTGTCGCATCATCATAGCTTGCACCGAGTATATTGTGCTTTCCCGCTTTATCGTATGGATGACTCCATTTGCCATAACTGATCGGTTGAACCAACCAAGGGTCTTCGGCTGTAAGCATATCGTTTACATCGAATAGCCAAAAATAATTATAGTTATCGTCGGCTTCGTAAGTACAGGGTCCACCACACAAATTCCCGTTATCCTGAGTTATTTTATAGCCAATACCACTATGTATGCCGCCGTGAGAACCAACTGCCATGAATAGCGATGTTCCAGGGATTATAAATCCATATTTAGCTTTCGAAACTGGGCCCCAAATGGGAGAGATATCTAATTTGTATTCGTTTGAGTCAGCCACAATTTGCTTACCATCTTCAAAGGGAAACACCATTTTGGGTTGGACGGCTACGGTGTTATCAACAGCAATATCAGCATCAACGGCATCTTGAGGATCAAACAAATTCAGACTTGGGCCTTGGGAATATCTGGAAGTTATTGAGTGATTAGATGCCCAGCCAACCAGATATTCACTGCCTAAAGTTGAGACCAAATTAGCAGGGATTTTTGACATATAGCCAGCCGATCTAGCACCACCCTGGATTTGCAACATACCTTTAAAAGCGGATGAAGCTAAGTCATTCGGGTTTGAAAAAACCTGTAAATTATCTTTATTAGTACCAGAAGCGTCGTACCAGATTTCCGACGTTACCAGTAAGTTTTGCTTATAAAATAAAATTCCATCTATTCTATTTGTTTGCTGCCCAATATCCCTCTTATCCAGAATACTTACGTATTCTTGCAAGACGTCAGCTTTAAGGATGTCTGATGCTTCTTCTGCTAAAGAAAACTCATCAGGAATAGCGAATTCAGCTATCGAATTATGATGGCTATGGCCCACCATAAAAAGACTATTATTGTCTGGGTTATGCCCAAGAATACCTACAGCATAGTCAGATGAAGAATCACCGCCTGCTAATGCCCTGAACGCACCCAAATACTCGATATCTAATGTTGCTTGCAATCCGAGCGGTAAATTGATTTCAGTAGGAGTCGATTGAGTAATATCTTCCGCGATATCCTGTTCAAATAAAATTTGACCGGCTACTGGTGGCGCTGTAGGTTCAACGGGATCTGTAACCGAGTCTTCAACTACCGGAGTTATAGGCTCAACTTCAGCTAAATCTTCAGTACTATCACTAGACCCACAAGCCATCAGGAAACCACTAAAACCTAATATAAAAACTAATTTTAATAGTTTGATAAACATACTCATAATCTCAAGTCCTGATTTTATACGTTAAAAATATGGCGATTGGATAATAAACAAGCAACTCATAAGATGGGGTATTGCCTAGATACAGGGGTCTTTTGACAAATTTAAACCGAATTAAAGTAAACCTTACAAGTGATAGTAGATGAGTGTAGTTAATAAGATAAATTCATCTTCTTAACTATTTAATAGCTTTTAGGTCGTTTTGGCAATTTTCGCTTGGTAAATCCGACCTATGGTTTTGAAATCATCGCGTAGGTCGGATGACACAGGCTTATTAAGACTTAAGTTCTGATATTAAGATCATAATTCTAAAAATAAGTCATAGGTATCTTTGTGAATAAAACTCCATGCTTACAAGCGGGCAAAGTTTCAACGTCATTTGTTGTTACGAGTGGCTTACCGCTTTCAGGAGGTTTGGATATTTATCCCGAATTTGACTGGAGCACTACTTAAAAATCGAGTGTTAACTCACAATACAAAATGAGCTTCCCCTCACTTTCAGATAGTTTTTAATTTTTTGTTCGATAATATAAAAAAGTTGTTATCTCATGTTGCTCGGCTAATATTTTCTCTTAAAAAAGTTAATCTATTGCAGCAACTTTAGTCAACTTAGGATCACCCGGTCTAACATCTGAATAAGGGTTAATACCCAACCATTGCGGCATACTTTTTGCTAAATATTTATTGCCTTGAACTTCCACTAATTGATTGCGTAATGCAGATTGAAGTGGCAAGTCTCCTTCCCACACTTCAACCATCGTGCGAAGAGAGCTTCGAACATAAAGATCAACATTCGATCCTGGGTTTTCTGTACAAAGGTCAATATCTTTGTCGCGTATCACTAGCCACCAATTGTTATACCGTTCAATATCATTAAAAATAAAACACAATATTGTATCGCCATCAGGAAGGGTATCCAGTTGTATTCTGCGCTGGATATCCCACATCAGGAATTCAACATCCAGTTCCTCATCAAGCAACTGTCCGCGAGCCCAACGCATACCCCATACAGCAAGATTCTCTACTAATGGTTTCAGTTCTTTGCCAGCTGGAGTTAAATAATAACTCTGTCCTTTACGGCTATGTTCAGCCTTACGAACGATGATGCCAGCCTGTTCGAGTTGCTTTAAGCGCTTTGTCAATACAGATGGAGAAATTCTTGATAAACCACGCTGAAGATCACTGTAACGGTGTGAACCGAGAAATAGTTCTCGTACAACAAGCAGCATCCATCTTTCACCAAGGATTTCCGTTGCCTTCGCGATAGGGCAAAACTGTCCGTAGCTCATAATTTACTCCTTTTAATCAACTTCTCTTAATTAACAAGAAAGTTACTATTGATTTAGTAGTGGATTACTACAGATTTAGAAGCTGATTACTACATTTGAAGATGTATCGTTGTATTCGATGTAACCATAAGATTCTCCTATCGACCAAATTCGTCGATTTAAAAATCAATCAATTTAAAGGAGACACATCATGAGTATAGTAGAAAAAAGTTGTAACATTAACGGGGTTGAGACTAACCGCATTGTGGAATTAGCCACTAATATGTCCCAAGACGAAACATACGGTAAATTTCGTTTTAAAGCAGATAATGAATGGGTATATGGTAGTCGCAGCCAAACCTCAATCAAAACCTTTTTTGCTGGAAATCATGAACAATCTGAACGTCGACAACCGTTGATTGTAAATGCAGATCAACCTGTTTTCTTAGCAGGAGAGAACACTGCACCAAACGCGGTTGAACATTATCTAAACTCTCTGGTTTGCTGCATTAACACAACGGTTGTTGCTCATAGTTCGGTTCAAGATATTCCAATCGAAGCACTAAAAGTCTCCGCTGAAGGAGAGATGGATGCTCGAGGATTCTTTGGTGTTTCAGAAGATGTTAATCGAGGATATAACAAAATTAGGGTAAACATCAGCGCCAAGATGCCTGTGAAAAAAGAAAAATTTAAAGAACTCATAAGCTACTCACCAGTATACGAAATGGTAGCAAAAGCTATTCCGGTTGAGCTCAATATCAACATCGACTAACGGCTAACTGCATTCTTATTGAGGAGATTCGTGGCATCCTTGTCTAATATGTCGTTGAACAAATTTTCCCACGAGCCACTTTTAGAAGTTTTTTGTTCAATTTTTGAATAGGAAAGAATGAATTTTAAAATTCTGGACAGAAAAAAGCCTCATTTAAATATGAGGCTTTTACTAGAGAAACCAGGGTTTCCTGTATCATTTAATTTTACTTAAATCCTAATTATCCCTAAATGGTGCTGACCTCTTCCTCTTCTATAACTTAACGATAGCATTCAGCTCATTTTTGTTGCTAATACACGAACCTATATTGTTCTTTATAAAATCGTCTTGCGGTTTCACTATCGTTCCCACCCGACAATGAATCTCATTCTGGTGGTATTGATGAGTCTATAATTTTGCCATCATCTGCAATTTTCATATTACTAATGAGTGCTTCAGCGCCTTCTTCGTCCAAGTTATAGCGTTGCTGGACCTTGCCGAGTAGCTTTTCGTGATCTGCTTCAATCTCTAGCATGTCATCGTCGGTGAAGTTTGCAAAATATTCTTTGATAGAGCCTTTAATCTCGTGCCATTTACCAGCGAGTTCGTTCATATGCATGTTTGTTCTCCTGTAGTAAAGTTAATGTAAGAATTGCTTATAAATTAGGTTCTGATCTCTAATTAAATCTGTATCTAAACATACGTTAGAGTCACTAAAACATAAAAATAATGTACTTTGCAAAGAAATGTCGCTGTTATTTGTCACGACTTTCTGATTTGTTGGTTTTTCTTTAAGTCAAACTATAGACTGATTAAAACATATTGGATAACTCCATATCCCTCACTTCCCTCACTCCATATCCCTCACTCCATATCCCTCACTCCATATCCCTCACTCCATAACCCTCACTCCATAACCCTCACCCCAAATTCCTCAATAACAGTGCAGGCTTAACACTCATCTGTCGATGCAAATATTGCGCCCCCACCACCAGTGTAGAGACACTTACAACCAATGCCGTCAACAAGCCCACCCAGATCAAATCAGTTGAAGGTAGTTTCATCCGCCATTCCAGTAGCGGTATGGCAATCGCCGATCCCAGTAACACCGCAAATAACGCAGTCACCAGTGCGATTAACAGAAATTCCAAATATAAGCTTTTACGAATCTCCGATAGGCGCACACCCAGCGCATTTAACACTGACGCCTCATAAACCTGACGCACGCGACTAGCCGCAATCACGCTGAATAACACCAGTAAGCTGGCAAGGAAGCTAATTACCGCAACCACCAACAAACCATTTGTGGCCTGGCCGAGTAAGTCACGCGCACTGGCCAGAATACGAGCGGTGCGCACTGTCACGACATTTGGTGCAACATCGGCAATGTTTTTTTGCACTAATAGGGCTTGGTCATCATCCATCCAGGCCGCGCCGACATAACGCTCGGGTGAGTCGCCAAATACACCATCCGCTACAATTCCTTCAAACCAAAAGCGCGTCTGTAACCCTTTCTGTCGGTGAATTGCAGCGATATAGAATTCCAAGTTTTTGCCAGCGACCGCATAGCTAATGCGATCGCCCACATTGATGCCAATGCGACGTGCTTCTCGGTCTTCTAATGACATATTAGAAATAGTTTGGATTTTGTCTTGGTCTTGTGCTTGGTCGTCACTCCACCAGCTACCTTCAACTAGCTCAATGCCATCAATATTGCCGCCGCGATAACTCAATTTGTGATCATCGTTTAAGGCGTCGCGTATGTCTCCTTCTCGTTCAGAACCTGCTACTGCATCCGCTAACAAACTGGCGACGGTTTCCCCATTGACCGAGACGATACGGCCTTGGACTAATGGCGTGAGTTCTGCTTTTGCTTGTGGCGAGGTTATTTGTATGGCGTTTTTAACGTCTTCGGCCTGATCAGGACTAATGTCGTATAGCACCAAGACGGGGGATTCTTCAGGAATGGTAGCCTGAATCGCGCGTTGCAACGACACCACCACCAAAGTACAAATCACCAGCAGCGTAAGCGCTGACCCCAATGATAATAAAGAGCTGCGAAGCGGTGCAGTGGGTCGATGCAGGTTAGCCAACGCTAAACGAAATGCTATTCCTGTCCGTAAACCTGGCGTGTTTTCAAGTCGATGTGCGCCTCGTCTGATGAGTCGGAGTGTGACTTCTAAAAGCCCCAACATCAGCGCAACCACCAGAATAAATCCAGCACCAAACAGCAACGAAGGCACGCTGATAAGTACCAAGGCAATAATCCCAGCCGCACAAACAGCCGTTGCTATCGCCCAACTGCGAGGGACGCGTAAAGCATTGTTACCGACGTCACGAAACAGACTCGCTGGCGATACTGATAAAGCCGTCCCAATTGCGGGTAAGGCAAAACAGAAAGCGGTTAACAAACCAAAGAGTATGGCGCTAATAAATGGCGCAGGTAAAGCCGCAAAGGTGGTACTGATCGGTAACTCAGCGGCAACCGCAGCGCTGCCCATTAGCGCTAGTGACACGCCCAACAATCCACCTAACAAGCTCGCACCGCCACCCATGATCCCAACTTGTAACAAGTAAACGGTTGCGATACGCCTATTGCGCAGTCCCAGGGAACGAAAGGTAGCAATAGTTTTTAGCTTACTCTGCAAATAAGATTGAATACTACTGAATACCCCCAAGCCGCCAATAAACAGCGTGCTAAAACCAATGATCAACAGGCCAGAAGCTATCTGACCGATTCGCTCAGATATGCGCTGGCTGCGGTCTTCAAAAGTACGCACTTCCCAACCGCGATCAGGAAATTGTTCATAGAATTGTGTTTTCCAGGTGGCTGTCGGTATGTCGGTCGCCACGCGGTAATCGTACTCGACACGTGAACCGGGTCTGAGTAACTTTGCATCGCTGATGGCTTGCGGAGAAATCAATACGGGTGAGCCACGCCAATCAGCGGTGAGATTGCGGTCTGGCTGCTTCATAATCAACGCACGTACATCCATTTGCAAGCTTCCGATGTTGACGGTATCGCCTACCTTTAAGTCATAACGCACTGCCAGTGAGTGATCAATGGCAAGACCCCAGCGCTCATTCTGTATGCTGATAAGCTCGCTCAAAGGCCTCTCAGGATCGAGTTGTAGACTACCGTATAGCGGATAGAAATCGTCAACACTTTGCAGTTCGACAAGAACAAACTCATCTTTTGGCGTTCCGAGCATGGTGCGCAATTCGATAATCTGTGAAATTTTTCCACGCCCCGATATCCATTCCAGTGCTTCATCGGGTAATGGCTGTGGGCGGTTAGAACTCACTTGCAGATCACCCCCCAGTAATTGGCGAGTGTCAGCTAACAAACCATCACCGACGAGACGATACATGCTGCCACTGGCTGAAACTAAGGTGACTCCCAGTACCAGACAGGCACAGAAAATCCATAGTGAACGACCACTGGCGCGTAGATCTCGCCACGCCAAACTAAGTAGAAACCGCATGCGGCGCGTCCTCCACTAATTTACCCTGCTGCAAGCGGAATACGCGCTGACACTGTGCCGCGATGGATTCATCATGCGTCACCAAGATCATCGTCGAGCCACTTTCGCGGTTTAAACCGAACAGTAATTCAATAATTCGCTCACCTGTTTTAGCATCCAGGTTACCCATTGGCTCATCCGCTAATAACAAGCGTGGCGTGTGAACTAAAGCACGAGCAATGGCAACTCGTTGTTGTTCACCGCCGGATAATTGTGTCGGGTAATGTCCCCCACGCTCTGCCAAGCCTACTCGTTCCAGCATAGTCGTCGCGACTTCGCGGGCATTCTTTCCTTCGACATTATCTCGCTCAGCGATTTCCAGTGGCAGCATCACATTCCCTAACGCCGTTAAGCTCGGCACTAAGTGGAATGACTGAAACACAATACCCAAACTATCACGACGAAGATCAGCCAAAGCGTCTGCGTCAAGTTTCGCTAAGTCTTTATCATCAATCAGAATAGCACCGCTAGTGGGTTGCTCCAGACCAGCAAGCAATAATAACAAAGAGGTTTTGCCTGAACCTGACGGACCTAAAATAGCGACGGTTTCACCCTGATTAAGTGTCAGATCAACGTCAACCAGCACATCCAGCTTAGTCTCTTGCAAGTCATAGGAAAAACTTAACTGCCTTAAATCTACAACCGTCTTTGAAGTTACGTCATGTGGGGTTTTTGCAGGTTTTGAAGTCATCTTTTAATGTCTCTGGCAGTGGTCTGTACAATGGATCGATTTATTTTAGAATGTTACATCAAAGGCCAGAGGCAACAATAAAAGCCTTTAGTTATAAGGGAAACAACATAACATCCTATTGTAGAGAGTATTTATGCCCCCCCCCCTACTTTAAGAGGTTTTTTTGCATCGGAAAAATTCATGAGAATATTGGAGGTGCAATTGTTCACTCTAATCAGTGAACATTACTTGTGTCATTTACGATCTGCTGCAACTTCGGACTACGTTCCAGTAATCGCCGAAATTTGGTTTCATCCAGAACCAGTAGTGTCGATGGAACAATAGTGCGTGCCTTAATGCGGCGATGCTTGCCGGATAGTAATGTCATTACGCCGAATATCTCACCACGCCCTAGTCGGGATAGCCTACCAGCAGATTCTATTTCGACCGCACCAGATGCTATGAAATAGACCTTTTTCATCACACTGTCTTTATTGATAATCACTGTATCAGCGCCGACATAACGTGATTGCAGGTTACGCGCTAACCTTTTCAAGCTTGCTTCATCAAGATCAGTAAACAAGGGGTATTGTTTAATCAGTTCCGCACGCTGTACGGATAGATCAATCGACAGTCGATGCTCTGCGATTTCGCGACGTGATGCGATGTCTTGTACCAGAGTAATATATAGCTCTTCACCTACCAGGCTTTGCTCCCGCAACGAATCGTACTCTCTTTCTTCAAGACGCAACGCCGTTCGCTGAATGATATTTCGTCCAAGCTCCTCTGCGTATCCGGGAAATTGCAGGCGCAAACCTTCGAGGGCGGTTTCCACCATTGTCTTGCGACGACTCAGTAACTCTTGAAGCAGCCCTGCCACACGACGACCATGTAAACGCTTGATGCGCGCATTGATAAAACCTTCCAGATCACCAAAGATAACACTTTGTGATAACAGCACTTCAAAACGCTCTTCGATGATGCGAGCTAGCGGTGCTGACCATCGCAGACGGTTGTGTAGAAACAATGCCACTCGATAAACGCGACGGTAGTCGACACTTTTCTTGGCAGCGCGTTGATAACCCGTGCGACCTGATGTTCGAGCACCATCAATTAAACCATCTACATCAGAGATGGCGCGTTCAGCAAGACGCAACGGAAATGTTCGTTCTCTGATTCGCTCCAGTACGGCGTTACGCTCGGCTACTGCTAACGCGACCAAGCCAAGTGTGATTCGGTCACGATCACTAATAACCTCGTCTCCCTCAGCCAGATGAACGGCATCATCCACCCTTGAAGCAAACTTCTTAGCTTCACTACGTACTATTTCGTGCGGTAGTTCGAACACCTTGGTGCGCTCGCCCATATCTTCGCGAACCGTTTGTAATGCAACTGCCACTACCTGATTGGATAATGCCTGATCAACAGGCGACAACCGATCGAGTTTCAGTAGGCTAATCACCCAGCGAAGCGTTGTACCTTGAACCAGCAAAGTGAACAAAGTAAAACCAGTTGCCAGAATGCCAACTACTCGCTTAATTTCGACCGGAACTGCCTGACTTTCTGTGACTGCCAAGGCAAGAGCCAAAGTTACAGCCCCTCTTAAACCACCCCATAAAATCGCAGCACGGTATGGCATTTCAACTTTGGGTGAAAGCCGCAGGCTAGACATTAGAGGCATAAGACCAAACAGAATGACGGCTCGTGCCGCGATAGCCGCCACGATAACCACCAGTACCAGATAGACATCATCTAGGCGCACAGTTTCGAGCATTCGCGGAATCAGCAGCGCCGCGAGTATAAATATCAACGCGCCAGCCCAATGTGCCAACAGGTCCCAGGTTTCTCGTAGATTTGTCCATGAAAAAGGTGACACCCGACTAGGACCGACAAGCTTCAAAGTAAGCCCAGCCGTTACCACTGCAATGACGCCCGATGCGCCGATGGTTTGTTCTGCGCCAATATAAGCCATATAGGGAAGAGCAACTGATACAGAGATAATCGCACGCTCGTATTGCGCGAATAACGTCATGATCCAAAGCGCGACATAGGTAGAGACTAAACCCGTTAATACACCACCTATGATCAGAACGGGAAACTTTGAAAAGGCACTTACCATGGTGGGGTTTGGAAGATTAACCGTCACAAAGGTGAGGAATACACCTGTCAATGCGATTGCGGCAGCATCGTTTAATAAACTCTCACCTTCGATGATACGCGCCAATCTTTTTGGCGCAGCGATCGAACGAAAAATAGTGACCACCGCTGAAGGGTCGGTAGTGGAAACAATAGCACCAATCAATAAGCAAGCCATCAATGGTAACGTGCTAACCCATGATAATGCATAGCCAACTGTGAAGGTTGCCACAACTACTGCCACCACAGCTAACACCAGAATCGGCACCCAATCATCCAGCATTCGCCTCAAATTCATCCCTAATGTTGCCTGAAACAACAATGTCGGCAGGAAGACATAGAGGAATACGTTTGAACGTATTGGGAAATTCAGTATTGCCTCTGCAACCGGATTGAGGGCATCAGTAAGCTCAGTATTTAGAAAGAACGTTGCACCACCACCAATGAGGATGCCAAGTATCGCCAATATCGCACTAAAAGGTAGATTTAAGCGTGCCGCCAGAGGCTCTGCCGCTGCAATGACCAGAAACAAGGCGCTGATAATGGTGGTGATTAAAACAATATCCATAAACGATCAAAGTCTATCCGGAAAATAACAGAAACAAGGCAAATCCTACAGGGTTGATTAGATCATAAGGCACTTATTGAAAGTAGACAAAGGAACATTCACATCAACGGTTCATTTGTTAATAAGTCTCTGATTAGTTTTTAAAATAAAATTCAGTAAAAGCATAAAAAATTTAAAAAATATCATTTCCAATGCATAAAAGCGTCAGGATTTCTTCCCAATGATTGCAATCAGTTTAAATGGCACCCCCCTACTTTGGGTTACTTTTTTTAGTAAATTATTCTTTATTTAAAATGATTTTCTATAACCATCTTTCCGTGGAAATGCCTAATTACAAGATGCGGCTAATTAATAGGAATATTGTGGATGCCTAATATGAACAATCATAGATGTAGCCTAGATAAGCGGAAGCGTCATCTGGGTTTCGAAATTTACTACCAATGGTTGAGGAGTTGATTATGTGCAGATAATCATGCGTCAGATGAAGCAAGCTAATCTATCTATCAGTGTTAGCGCGTCTAGATTGAACGACGACTTTCGGAGGATGAGATTGCAAAATTAGTAAAAAGGGAGATTCATGCCTCGCCACTTTATAATAAATAGTTGCATTTTTAGGTTAGCAAAAATGCTTCCAAGAAATCAATTGAATAAGTAATTCGATAATTTAAGTACCTGTTCTTAAAAAATATTCAGAGTTATCAGAATTTTTTAAGTTGTCAGCATTTAACGAATAGTCTAGTCTGTGATTCGTTTAAAATTTCGTCACAGGTATTATTAAAAGAATGACAAAAAAAGAACATAATTTGTTAGATAAAGCATCTGAAATCGGGAAACGACATGACAAATTAGAGAAAGATACAGGTTATAAATTCAACTTATTTACAATAACAAAAATAGAGCGATACGAAGTAAACACTCACTCAGCAATAATCGCGGAGTTGTTGAATCCAAAAGGATTACACGGACAAGGCGTAATATTTTTAGAACTATTTATGAACGTTATGTCTTTGCCTAAAGTCGACAGTGAAATCACACTCGACTACCTTAATGTAGAAGTTGTATCTGAAGAGTCTTTTAATAGTGAAGATGGCGAAAATACGAACAGTAGAATTGATATTATAATTAAATTTTCAAATTATTGGCTTCTGATAGAAAATAAAATTGATGCCTTTGATGGGAAACATCAATTAAAAAAATACAAAACAGTAGCTGAAAGTTTAGGCAAAGAGTGGGACTTAATCTACCTCACTAAAGAGGGATCAGATGCTAGCGATCAAAGCGGAGGGGGAGTTAAATATACAAAGCTTTCTTATAGTGATCATATAATCGCGTGGCTAGAACTTTGCATCAAGGAAGTTGCATTAGTTCCAATTGTAAGAGAAGCAATTTTGCAGTATTTAAATTTAACTAGAAAAATAACAGGAAACGATATGACAACTGTTCGTAAATCAGATTTAGTGAAATTGTTGAGTAAAGACGATAATTTAAAGACTGCAATTGAGCTATCAAAAAGTATTAATAATTCAAAAGGTGATATTTTGTTTGAATTTTTCGAAGATTTAAAAGAGAAAAATGCTGATTACATATATCGGGATAGAATCCCTGAGGAAAAGCTCTACGGTAATAATAAATGTAAGAAATGGTTTGAACAGAAAGGTATAAGTAAACAAAATAAATTAGAAGGCTTTGGATTATTTATAAAAACCAGATGCCCAGATATCTTAATCCACATCATGGCGGCTACACAAAATATTCATTATGGTTTTTTAATAAAGACAGATTCGGAATTGAGTTTAGAATTTAAAAAATATAAGGAGAGCCCATACGAGCTAAATAATTGGGGGGACTTTGATAAAGGAGAACTCAATTTTAAATGGTATTCGAAAAATTGTGGATCAATACGAGAAGACAAAGACGTTGATAATTTATTAAAACTAAGAAAAGAAGGTGGATTAAGAGAGGAAATTCTAACTCTCATTAAAAATTTTTAATAATGATATTTGCTATATCTTTTCATGCCTAATTCCCAAACTCGGTTTTTAGTCAAAATATATTTAGACCTCAACATCTTTCCAATTCTTCATTCCTGATAATCTTTGCTTAAACCGTATCGCAGCTATTCTTCTATCCTGTAACGTATTAAAACCCACAACTACAGGATTTTTTTCTTCCAAATCATTGAGGTATCTACAAATTTCTTCAGCTTTATCATCCGTATTTTTTAGCTCATAAGGGCAGTTTTCTATTATCTGAATTGGCTTAGCTGTCCCTAGTGGCTCACCAATATCCCAATGATATTCCCAACGTAAAATTGGCACATCTCCTACTTTATATCTGGATATTAGAAAAGCATTTTCATCTTTAACCCATATACCGACAAAAGCATTTCTTGCCCAGATTGTATAACTATAAAAATCTTTTAACTCCCCAACCTTCAAATAGTTTTTACTAGATTTCATTTTTTTCCAAAATTTATTAAATTCATTACTCATTGTCAGTTCCCTATTGTCTACTATTACAACAATCATAAAATAAATTTTAATTGCTATGGAAAAATTAAAAATGAAAAGATACCCCCTACTTTTAGGTACTTTTCACTTTGCCCATAAAAAATGCAGACCAAAGTCTGCATTTTCACCTCTGATAATTTATAGAATTTACTCTCTAATTTTTCTCAATAAAACCTCCTTTCTTCCTTCTATAAACCGCAAACACTGCAAACGGTAATAACATCAGTGGATTAAACGCTCCACCTCCACCACCACCGTGTGAAGAACGATTTGATGTAAACACTGGTTGCGAGGTATCTGCTCGGCGCGATTGCACTGGCGCTGCTTTGCGTTGTGTTTTCGCTGTTTGCTCTTTTGCTACGCGTGCTTTGTTTTTACGCTCGATGCCGTGTGCTTCGAATTGCTCGTCACGCATTACGATCATTGAGGTGTAATCGGTGACTAAGCTATTCTCTACTGCGATGTCGATGACTGCGCTTTTAAAGTCTGCATCTGAACCCAGGTAATCGATCTGCTTCTTTAGGTCCTGGATTTTTGCGTAGGCCCAAAGACGTTCGATTTCTGGATTACTAGTCTCGTTTTCAGGGAAAGCAAAGCGTGTTTTGTACGATTTGTTTTCACCGGATACTTTGGCTTTTAGCTCGACATTTGCATCACCAGAACCCCAGTAGTGACCGAATACGACTAACTGCTCGCCTCGGTATAGGCTGGTGATTTTCTCTGGCGTCATGTCGCCTGTTTTAATACCAGTTATATCTAGCTCTACATCGTGCATTGCCTGATGCGTTACTTTGCTGGTGAACTCTCTGATCTTGCCTGAGATATCATCGCTATTCGATACGCTTACGGCGAAACCATTTGAGACTTCTGTCATCGCGTTTAGTAGTGGACGATTCGCGCCATTACCCATAACTGCGGTAAATAAACGCACATCGTGACCTGTCATTAGCTTGAGGAATTCCTTCTTTTCAGTGACGCCGACATTCGCTTCACCGTCGGTAACAAGTACGATTGCGCCGGTGCGATCAGCATCAAGATTGTTCAGTGCTTTACTTAAACCTGCATAGATATTGGTGCCACCACGCGGGCCTGTTGCTGCGAGTGCGTTGCTCCAATGAATCACGTTTTCTGCCGTTGCGTTTATCCATGTTGATTGCGTTAAATCTTCGACCGCATTATCAAACAGGATGATCTGAAAACGGTCTTGTGCGTTTAAACCACCGATTGCACGCTGCACACCATCGACCATTGTTTGGTATTTGCCACTCATTGAGCCTGACATATCGAGTACAAATGCCCAGTCACGACCTTCTTCGATTTTCGCAAGGTCGTCACCTGGTGTGAGTGTCATCATAAATGTACCACGCTTTGCGCCTTGCTCACGGTGTGTAACCAGATCAATCGACCCCGGTAGGTTCGGTGCTAAACGCCAGTACATGACGATGTCTTTATCAAGCGTCGCGGCAGCTGTGTTTGTGTTTGATGTAGTCGTTTCTCCACTTTCTAGCGCGGCGATTTCATTATTGCTGATTGGCTTATTTTTTATTGCCTTGATGAGATCTTCAGCTAATGTGCCTGTTGATTCCTGGGTAGGCGTAGCCACTTCTTCAACTTGAATCTTTTTTAATGTTTCTACAGAGTTGTTACTACCCAAGCTCACTGACCATTCTTGCGGATTAGATTGTGTCACGACCGCTTGCGAATGCTGTGGTAAACGTACGCCATTCACTGGATAGCCAGAACGTAAATCTACTTTGAATGAAAAATCTTCTTTAACCACAGGATCATAAGACCAAAAGGCATTGGCTTGATCATCAGTTTCGCCCTCTTCTAACGGATACACATAACGGCCCATGCTGTTATCAATATCAGCGGCCTGCATATACACCAAACGAATTCGTGCATCTTGTTGCGCACGTACTGGGCTGACTTTTACTTCAAAACGGTAATGCTTAACCTTGGTGGTTAAACCTGCATCTCGACCTGCGGCTTTTTCTTCTTCATAAAGCTGTTGGGCTTTTTGTTTTTCCAACACTTCACCAATCACGGGTTTACCGTCAATCCAGATGGTAAATTCTGAAACCACACCTTTTTCAGGAACGGGGAAACTATAGGTAGCTTCCAAATCCTGTTGATGTGGATTGCTAAAGGTTTGATCAACCTCGGTAACCGCGTAGCCATCTTCAATGGTCACATTCACATGATGCGATTTGATCGATAATGCGGGTTTGCTGGAATCGACAGGTGTCATTAAACCTGCCGCCATTACAGATGTGGTTGCGCCTAAAAGGACGATGCCTAAGGTAGCAACAGCTAGCGTATTTTTAAGTATTTTCTTAAACGTTTGTTGAAATTTCAGTTTAAGTTTTTGTGCAAAATTATTAGTAGTTTGGGCTTTCATTTTCTTTCTCCTGAAAGTCTAAGTATGTCTCTGACGAGATTCGTAAGGACAAGCGAAGATTAAATGAAAGCTACTTAGGAGCAACTATTAGAACAATAGTTAGTTTATTGGAGACTTTAAGTATTGTTTATTGATACTTAACATAACTACTGTTTAGAGAATTGATAATACCACCCCCCTACTTATGGGCTGTTTTTATTATAAAGGCTGGATTATGAAACAACCCTTCAACGAATTAATAAACAGTTTCTTCCTCCTCAATGAGATTAATTGTTTGACCAGAAACAGAGGAATAAAATATTCCTCTGTTTTGTTATTAAGAATTATAAACTTAAAAACATAAACCCGGATCAATAGAGTTCTTTTCTGAAACTTTCACCCAATCTATCTTACCTGTAGCAGGATTACTATTGAGATTGTTCTGAAGACTGCCAACATTCCAGGTATTCCACTGAGTTCCTGTTTGCCCTTCCATAGTCAAGAAAATAGTATGCTTTTTTGCTTTAGAAACATGGGAAGTATTTGTGTTAACTCTATGTCCATCAATAAAGAAAGCCATACAGTTTTTATTCCATTCAACACTAAATGTATGGTACTTATTTTGTGTTAGATCTATACCGTAATCCTTCTTAGGTTCAATCCATTTTTTAAGGGCGATATCCCCATCATGAACAGCTGTATTGTAAGCAGTGTTCCACGTTGGCATATATTCAAATACATCATATTCAGCACCTGTATTCTTATTACCGTCTGTAGAAGCATTACCTCCCAGAGCAAATAACCAACCTGCAAACCATGCGCCTCTGGCTTTAACTTGAGAAACATTTGCTCGATATTCGAATTTTAGAGTAGAGTTGTCACCGGGACCAAAGTCTTGCTTCTTAGAAATTAAATAACACGTTTGGCGTTGATTACCGATATTTTTAATCGAAAGGTTTAGCTTACCATTGGACTGCGAACAAGAATTAATGTTGTTGGTTGTATCCCGATTTGGAATTGCCCAATTTGCCAGTTTAAATTTTGAAGAAATAGAACTACCGTTAAAATCTTCTCTAAAGATTTGTGTATAACTAGAATTTGAAGTTGGGTTACCTACCACTATGTTATTCCACGTTTGTAAGGTTCCCCAAGGATTTCCACCTTGCTTTTTAACTCTGTATGTTCCATCAGGAACAGTACAAGATGTTCCATCTGAATTTGTATTACATACATTCCAATCAACAGGATTACCACCTTGAGCGGTCGGTCTTTGTACCTGATACCATCCGCTGTTTGGCCACGAAATTGTATTTCCAGAAACTGTCGGGCCGTTAGAGGTATTTGTATTTGATTCCACTACAACATTATTCCATGTCTGTAGCGTTCTCCAAGGATTACCACCTTGCTTTTTAACTCTGTAAGTTCCATCAGGAACACTACAGGATGTGCCATCAGTATTGGTGTTACACACATCCCAATCGACAGGATTGCCGCCTTGTGCGGTCGGTCGTTGTACTTGATACCAACCACTGCTGGGCCAAGATATTGTACTTCCATTAACACTGGGCTGGGCAAAAGCAGTTTGACTTAAAACTAAAGCCGTTCCTAAAATTGCAAGTGAATGAATATTTTTCATGTTTTTATCCTTCCGTAGAAATTATAGAAACATTTCTCTAAGCAATTGATTTAAAATCAATATTCTTATCTAAGATTACAATTAATCTAAAAATCTTAAATAACATCCTTGCTAAAAAGTATATTTTTCATGATCGTATCTTTTGATAAATACTTAAAAAAATGTACGTTTGTCTCAATCCTTTGAGACGCAAATTGTGAACATGAAAAATAATTTAAGTTCAGAATAACCTTAAAAAAGCAGTGAAATTATTTATGGATATAATAGATTTTACTTATAATAATTTGATATAAAATAACAACTTAGCTGAATTAAATTTTTCGTAAAAATAATTTAATTTTTTTGCTATTTACCTTACAGAGTGCCAATCATGACAAAAATTCAGTTTATAAACTTCTTTCAAACAAAATATATTTTTAATTCATCGTAAATACGATGTTTCATAGGTATTTTTTCTTTATTATTTATTGAGTTTTGATTGTACGAAAACCCTTTTGTACAACACTCTTTGCGTAATAATTTCAAATTTATTGATTATAATAAATAGACTAATCACTCAATTGATTTTATTAATAAATAATAATTTTCAAGAACTTAAATTCATTCAATTGGTCAATAAATAATCAATTCAGGATAAAGGGCTTACTTATGCGGATTCTATCGCTGTTACTATTTTCTCTATTACTGAGTGCTTGTGGTGGAGGAAGTAGCTCTTCAAACAATGGCGAAAGCTCTAGCCCACCAGATACAAGTAGCCCTGTAGATTCAAGCTCTGAGGATAATGCTAACGAATCGACTGATTCTTCGGACTCTTCGGACTCTTCGGACTCTTCGGACTCTTCGGACTCTTCGGACTCTTCGGACTCTTCGGACTCTTCGGACTCTTCGGACTCTTCGGATCCAACTGACAATTCTGTAGTTACAGAAACAAACGACGATCCAGATTATTCCGCAGCTGCAATTACTGTCACTGCCGAAAAAGATGCCAAGTTTCTGACTCAAGCGACTTTTGGGCCTTCGGAAGCGGCTATTGATAACCTTGTTTCACAAAACAATCTGGAAGCCTGGATTGATCAGCAAATTGCCTTACCAATGTCACGCACGCTTCCGTATGTTGAAGCAAATTCAAATGGAAGCCTGCGTTCTACGCGCCATGATATCTGGTGGAAGAATGCGATAGAGGGTGATGATCAGCTCAGGCAACGCATGGCATTTGCTTTGAGCGAGATTTTTGTTATTTCTGATCTTGATTATGCCTTGGGTAATGCGCAATACGGTGTCAGCCATTATTACGATATGCTCGCTGAAAATGCGTTTGGTAATTACCGAGAGCTTCTAGAAAAAGTTACGTTGCACCCTACGATGGGGATTTACCTCAGCATGGTGCGCAATCAAAAAGCCAACCCTGCTTTGCAAATACGCCCTGATGAAAACTATGCACGTGAAGTACTACAGTTATTTTCGGTGGGTTTGTATAAATTGAATGATCGGGGTGAAGCCTTACCTTTGGCGAATCCAATTCCTACTTACAGCCAGAATACCGTAGAAGATTTTGCCAAGGTGTTTACGGGTTGGAACTTTGCGGATTCATCCGGCACATGGGTTTCAAACGACCTTACACCTTACGATAAAAGATTGGCAATGATAGCGGATTACAATACGCCGGTGTCTGATTCTTATCACGATACGACCACCAAGATACTTCTGAATGGTGCACAGTTAATGAGTAGCGCGAGTTCATCAACGCCTGCTGAAGATGATATGGAAGCGGCATTAGATAACATTGCGAGCCACCCGAATGTCGCACCGTTTTTTAGTAAGTTACTAATCCAGCGTTTCACCACCAGCAACCCTAGTCCTAATTATGTAGAGCGCGTTGCAGCCGTTTTCAACGATAACGGACAAGGTGAAAAAGGTGATCTTGGTGCAGTAGTTAAAGCTATTTTATTAGATCAGGAAGCCGTTAACGGTAAATCGGTCAACCCTGATTTTGGTAAAGTGAAAGAACCATTAATGCAGTTAGCCCAGCTATGGCGAGCCTTCGATGCGCAACCGGGTTCTGGTGCAACAAATAACAGCTATCGTTTATACGCCAAGTCTAGTGACCGCCTGGAAGAGGTCTTTGGTCAGGCGGTGCTTAAATCACCTTCGGTATTTAATTTCTTCTTACCGGATAATCTTTTAGCCAGTGATTCCAGTTTATATGCACCTGAAATGCAGATTATGACCGAGGCGAATGTGGCTTCCATGCATAACGCGTTTCACCAGCAAATCTATACCTTCAACAGTCAGGATACTGGCGGTTGGGATGGTGCGACTCGTATCAATATTGATAAAGCGGTGCAACTCGCACCAGATGTTGATGCACTGGTTGAGTATCTGAATAAATTACTACTTGCTGGTAGCTTAGGTGCGAGCCAGAAATCCATCATTACCAACCATCTTGCTACGATTTCAGACAGCAGTGAACGCGCGCAAGAGGCAATCTTCCTGATTGTTGCATCGGCTGGCTTTAAGGTTCAGGGATAAGGGGAATAGATATGAAAAACAGTAATAACATTTCAAGACGATCATTCCTTAAACGTGCTGGTGCCTCGGCATTAACCACGGGTAGTTTGAAGTACACCCCCCTACTTTCGGGCACTTTTTTAGGAACGGGTTTAACCTCATCGGTGGCTGCGGCTGATTGCGATCTGCCACAATCTCTGGTTTGTGTGTTTCTATTAGGCGGCGCAGATAGTTTTAATTTTGTGGTGCCAACCGATTCAGCTTACGATCAATACGCAGCAACTCGCGGGGCGATGGCGGTCAATAAATCAGACTTGTTAGCCAGCACCGATGCGACTCAGGGTGAGTTTGGCTTTAATAGCAGTTTGGCTGGTTTACACGATCTTTATGAAAACGACCGACTTGCTGTCGTCAGTAATGTCGGTAATTTGATACAACCTACAACAAAAGCAGATTTCAATGCCTCTACCACCCTGCCCCAAAGTTTGTTTGCCCACGATGCACAACAAAAACTCTGGCAAACAGGCAGTGGAAATTTAGCGGACGCCTTCGGCTGGGGTGGTTCGATTGCAGAACGAATTGCGAACTGCAACGCTACGTCTAATGTGGCAACGTCCATTTCAATCAATGGATCGAACTCGTGGTTAAATAATTTACAACAGAATTACGTTCAACTAAATGCCAACGCAAACATCCAACGCATGGTCGGTTACAACGCATCGAGTAGCACCCAGGCAACATTAGAAGCGTTGATAGCAGCCAGTAAAGCTGATCAGGCAGCGCCGTTTAAACAGCAGGTTGCGCATGCGATCACACGCGCGAATGACACGGCGAATAGTTTATCCGAAGCGATTAATGATCACCCAGTGAGCAGCTTTTCACCCGCAGGAGATTTACAAAGACAACTGCATTTAGTGGCTCGCATGATTTCGGCTCGTGAACAATTGAATATGGGTAAACAGGTATTTTTTGTTGGGCTCGGTGGCTGGGATACTCACAGCAATCAAAACGTCAGAATGATTCCATTAATGACGGAGTTAAATGCAGCGCTTACTAGCTTTCAAACAGCCATTGATGACATGGGAAAGGCAGATAGCGTGACCACATTTACGGCTTCTGATTTTGGTCGAACACTCACCACCAATGGTGACGGAACTGACCACGGTTGGGGTGGGCATTCGCTGGTTTTGGGCAACAAAGTTAAGGGTGGTCAGATTTATGGCGCATTCCCTAGTTTTGCTTCACAGAATAACCCCGATGATGCTGGCGATGATGAGAACTTTGCAGGACGTATTATCCCGACAACGTCAGTCGCACAATATGGGGCAACACTCGCTGACTGGATGGGCGTATCAGCTACTGAGCAACAAACGATGCTGCCAAATCTGGCTAATTTCAGTCAGAAAAACTTAGGATTTATGAAATCTTAGAGTCAGACTTGTAAGTATTATCTAGGGTTCTTTTTATTTAAGCTTTGTGCTTTAGCATCAGATGGGTGAGAATCCTCGCCTTATCTGATTTTTTATGACGTAAACTCAAAGCAGAACACTATCGTGCCAAACGCTAATCCCACATCTGATCATCTAAAAGGTATTTTAATTACCACCCTTGGGGTTCTTATTTTAAGCCCGGATGCGCTTTTAATTCGTCTTTTAGACGTTGAGACTTGGACTGCAGTGCTTTGGCGTGGGATTGCCTTTGCCGCTGGCATTTCTATTCTGATGTTGATGATGTATCGTGAAAAAACCCTCAAACAATTTAAGAATATTGGTCGTGCAGGACTTTTGATTGGTTTGATTTTTGGGGTTAGCTCGTTCTTTTTTACGGCATCCATTCAAAATACCAGTATTTCAAACACACTGGTGATCATCAGTACCTCACCTGCTTTTGCGTCTTTATTTAGCTGGCTGTTTTTAAAAGAAAAAGTACATCTGCGCACCTGGATAGCGATGGCTGTTATCTTTGTCGCAATCATATTAATCGTATCAAAAAGTTTAGGTTCGGGTAGTTTGCTTGGTGATTTATTTGCCCTAGGTACTTCAATATTTATGGCGATTAGCTTTACCCTGACACGTCGTCGTAAAGATATTAATATGGTCCCAGCCATGGTCATTAGTGGACTTGTGGCAGCAACTGGCGGCGCATTAATGCTGAGCCAGACAACCAAAGCGTACGCACTGCCTGAAGCATCAATTCCTTATTTAATTATCGGCGGAATCGTCGTTACAATTGCCTTTGCGTTAATTACGCTGGGGCCGCGTTACATCTCAGCCCCTGAAGTCAGTCTGATCATGCCGCTAGAAACGGTTATGGGTTCGTATCTGGGTTGGGCATTTTTAAGTGAAAGACCTTCCAATATGACGTTGATCGGTGGGTTTGTGATCTTATTGACGCTATTTATCCACGCCTGGTTATCGTTGCAGGCAGAGAAACGGAGAGTGTCAGTTCTCAGTCCGTAAGAACTAATTAATCACCTGCTTTGTCCTCACCCATCTGCTTATATAATTTAAATGCCATATAAGCCATCAGTAGCGTTCCCAAGATCAGCATCACCCAGAATAGAATCAGTTTCCAGTTGGTATCTGGAGAGAAGACTTTTCCACTGTTTTCTATTTCGCTAAGTTTGACATTATCCACCATAGAACCTGAATCCCGGATGGTTGTAATCAAGTTATTCAGGTCGTTTTGCTGCGAGGGTTTTATGTTTGGATTACCGAAGGCAATTTTAAACGGCTCTTTTCCCTGTGCTAAAAATAGCAGCTTTCTTGGTGACCATGCCGCTCTGATTTCAGGGAGTTGTTCATCGGTAAACTGCCCTTCTGAATCTAGTGTTACTTTCCAGTAACGGTTTTTATTAGGGTTAATTGAAAAGGCACTGCTTTGTAATTGAGTGTCTCCAATGTTTAAGCGATATTGGCTGATGTTATGCGAAAATCTCCACTCATCATTGTCATGATTTCGTGAATACAATTTACCCTTGTAGAGTAAGCCGTCTTGCGGTGCGACAAATTCCATTTGTGTAATTGCGGCAACCACATCGCTTTCAAAAAGCCAATTTCCGTCTTTGTCATAACCTGGTTTTCCAAGGCTTTTCCATTGGGTTTGCTGCTTGCCAGTGCTGTTGTAAATGCCCTGAATTTTTTGTATATGAACTTGAGAATTTGGATTCAACCAGGTGAGTCGCAGGTATTTTTGTGATGTACAAGAAAAGCCAATCTCATCCTGTATCAGTTTAGAACCTGAGTAATTGAGTTTAGATACCGTCTGCTTTCGGCTTACTGTCGACCAGTTTTGTAGGTTATTACTACTCTCTAGTTTTAGCGGTAGCACCATGCTCGGCTTTTCTTGAACCCAATCGAGTTTTAACCCGCACATATTCAATTTATGCCCTGCAGATGTGTTTTCAGGATTTTCTATAATGTACTGGTATTCTTTATCATCCTGATGATTATCAGGGTCACCCCCCCACTTTTGGACGATTTTTATACTCTGTTGTCCATTTTGCTGATTGGTATTTTTATTCTGCTCAATGATTACTTTTATATTGCCAGTATCCTCCGCTTGCTCTTTGGTAAAAGGATAAAACACCAAAGGCTTTTGTTGTTGCGAATTAACTCTTTCAATCCGGCTCAGCTGATAGGGAACCAGTTGACCATCTGCGCTGAAAACACGGATATCTCCATAGTCTTTTCGTTGCATTTTCTCATAGACTATCAGCGGTAAATCAACCTCTCTTAATGAGGTTGTGGCATTGGTTAATTCTGCCGAATGCGCAAAGTCTTCGAGAGTAAATGGCGCGGCGTTTAGCGAAAATTGCAGTGCCGCTGTTATTGCACATACCCCGAATACCTTAAGTAATTGATGCTTTGCTTTCATCCTCATTTTTTATCCTCAATCGAACTTTCTTCCTTGTTTTTCTCTTTGCTAGTTTTCTCTTTGCTGGCATTGTCTTCGTTTAGTTCTTCTACTTGCTTGCCAGTTCCATTTTTATCGGGCAATGGCGCAAAATAACCGATGCTGGTTAGCAATACACCCACTACAAGGAATGAGACAACGCGACCTAAACTACCTAACGCAGCCAGATCAATCACAAACAATTTCAATACCAC
Source organism: Cocleimonas flava (assembly GCF_004339015.1). Classification (GTDB taxonomy): domain Bacteria; phylum Pseudomonadota; class Gammaproteobacteria; order Thiotrichales; family Thiotrichaceae; genus Cocleimonas; species Cocleimonas flava. The sequence continues at coordinate 169,166 of NZ_SMFQ01000005.1, forward strand.
TAGTCCCAGTATTACCGCACCTGCAACCCACAATGGGCGAATCTGTTTTTTGCTTGAATACAAGGTGAGTATGACACCCGACAAAGCCCATAAAATAGAAACGGCGGTTTGTACCCAGTTTGAATAGAATAAGACATCGGGATCGTATGCAATGCCAAACCAGTGATGTGCCACTCTAAATAAAGTGAAGTTGAGCCATAAGAATACTAAAGAGGCAAAACCAATCATTAGCGCACGCTGATTGAATAACGTTCTGTCAGGATTGTGATTGCCAATCGATGCCGTGTCACCGATGTCGCTGGCAACGTTCCCTATGCCACTAGCACGCCACCATTTGAACAAGCTGATGAAAACGATCACCACCATGATATCCGTAGGGTTCAATAATGGAATCCACGGCAATGGTTCTGATTGCCCTTTCGATACCAGTGCCATCAATGACCACAGCGCTAAATAGGCAGCGAACGCAAAACCAGTCTGCTGTCGATACGTTAGTTGATGCGTACTGAATGGCCAAAACTTCGCTTTAATAATCATCCAGAGCGCCAGTGTCGCTGGTATCACATACCAGATATTCAACCAGGCTGAAGAACTGGACAAGTGTTTATTCAACCACCATGTGCCTTCAAGCGTAATTAATGTCACCAGTAGAATCAGTAATAAACTGTGGAATATCGGCTGTATTTTCTGGAACACAGCGTGCTTTTCTAGCTGATATAAATGGAAGTAGAACGCCGCAAAGACAATCGGCCATGCTATCCAACCATTCCATTGTGACGGATGGTAAGCGCTTTGGAAACCAGTTGCCCCAACTTGAGAAAGCCCAAGCAGTATCACCAACACAAACAAACCACTGGCTACATACCAGGCGTGCTTCCATTCTGGTTTTAACCGAGTTGCAGCAAGGGTGAAACCAATGCTCACAATCGCGCTTAGAATGAGTAAATTACTCGCCATCCATTTCAGGTCGAAATAAGTGAAGAGCTGGAAACTAATGCCGCCGAACAACCAGATCAAACCCCAGCCTAGTGCGAAGGGGCTGATACCTTTTTCCCACACTCTGCGACCTTCGAATTCTTTAAAGAGTAATCTGGCTGAAATTATGCCCGCAACAGCCATCATCATACTGCTGATAAAGTGACCATTTACAAAAGGTTTTAAGTCGGCGATATGGCTGAATCGAGCGAGGAAAATGGAACCAGCGCCCACCTGTAAGATTAAACCAAAGGCTCTTACTGAAATACGATCTTGGCGAGAACCTAACCAGAGTAATCCAGCGCCTTCTAATGCCCAGGCTGCTGCTGTTTGCGTTGGAGCCAAAGCAAATGGAATCGCCATTGAAGCGAAGATTGCACCTAATGCAAGGAAGGCTTCGGATAACAGTTTTAAGCCATCTCCTTTACGCTTCCATACAAACCATGAAAGTACGATGTAGAATAAACCCATCGCAAATGAAGAAATCGACACGCCGTATTCAAAGTCTTTTACCAGCGAATATTGAAGCGCTGATGCAGCAAGCGGTACGCCGAATAATAAGGTGCCATCAACATAGCCTCGCAATTTTGGTGGCTGACGTAATGCGAATAAAACAGCGATTAATACGTAGAACAGGAAGAAAATAATCAGGAACGGTTCGGTGGTTGCGAACTTGCTATCGTCATATCGCAACACACCCCAAACGGTGCCGATAATAAAGGTAAATGCAAAGCCTAATAAATTCAGTGGGCGCCATGCTTTAAACCACGCAATCACCACAATCGCGATATTGAGAACGGCATAGTAACTGAATAAATACACATGATTATTTGACCCGCTTGAGGCTAAAACCGGCGCGAGAAAACCACCACTAAAGCCCAAAACAGCGAGTGATTTTGAGTCTTGTAATACGGCTAATGCCGCACTTAACATGCTGACGACAAACAATAAACCAAAGGCTAATGCTGGCTCAATGAGCTTGAACATACTAAAGGCTGCGAAGATATCCAGATATAAGATACCAATACCTGCACCTTGTAATAATAAGGCGTAGGTTTCATTTTTGTGACGTAATCGCCACCCTAGACCGAGTAAGAACATCGTCCCAACAACGACGCCAATCAAACGGTATTCGATCGGGAAAAAGCCTCGATCAGACACGTATTTGAGTAGGAAAGAAACACCAAAGAATAGAATAATGATACCAATGCGAACGAATAGGTTTCCGCCCATAAAGTATTCTTTAATTTTGTCCCCGACTTTTTCCAGAATATTGTCTTCGCGCGAAGCATTCGTTGATTCAATAGCGTCAGTCGCTTCTGTAACAGGCGGGATGTAAGGCGTTGAAGCGACTTGATCAATAGACTCTGGGACTGCTTGTTGATTTATTGTATTTGTCTCAAGACCTGTTTCAAGGTTTGCTTCATCAGTAGGGGCAACGTTATTAGCTGCTTGCGAAATTGTATCTAGATATTCTTGTTGTTGATCATCACCACTTTCGCCATAGGTATTAGTTTGCGGGGTATTCGTCTGCGAAGATGGCTGTCTGATGCTTTTTTCGTCTTCCACTTCCGATTTGTTAGCATTGGAAAACTTTGCTACAGCTTGATTTGCCCGAGTCTCAGCCTGCCTTTGTTCCCAGTCTTTAGCGAGCGCATCACGCAGTGACTTTATCTCTTTAGATAAGCCTAAAACCTGACCCAGCAAAAAACCGACGATGGTTGCAAGTCCAATAAATGCTAATTGCCACTCTCTGCTTCCCAATGAGAAAGATAACAACACAGAAACAACCAGAAATATTCCAGCAAAAAGAAACTTCATTAAAACTACCCATTTGTATTTTTTTGTATAATACTTTTTATGTTCAACCCAAGACAGCAATGCCGAAATAGTATCAAAATACTATCCCTTAAGTTCCATCAGAACATCTTATTGCCTAAAAATCTGTAAATCAGAAAATTTAGCGATACTGTCTGCGGTGAATTGTATCAGGCTTAAGCTGTTGTGACGCTTAACTAATCACAACCCACCCCCCTACTTTCAGCACTTATTTTGGTAGATGAAGCGCTATCCTGCTATAACAAACTATCGATCATGATCAGGGAGAAAAAATGGCACGATTAATTCTAGTCTGCGGTCCTACAGGCGTTGGTAAAACCACTTATTCCGTAGCACTTGCTAAAGATGCTAAAGCTATCAGATTCTCCATAGACCCATGGATGCAAACACTATTCGCAGATGATATGACAGAGTTAGATTATTCCTGGATGATTGAAAGAGTGAACCGCTGTTACGAGAAAATCTGGAAAGTCAGTGAACAAATTCTGGCGATCGATGGAAATGTCATTTTAGATCTGGGCTTTACCACCAAAGAACAAAGAGAATTATTTTCTCAACGAGCAGCTAAGTTAGGCATAGATGCCGAAGTGCATTATTTAGATGCACCGACAGATATTCGCAGGAAACGTGTGGAGAAACGCAACGCGGAGAAAGACCCCGACGTTTATGCTTTTGAAGTTACTGAGATGATGTTTGATTTTATGGAACCACGATTTGAGATTCCTGATGAAGACGAACTTAAGAATGGATGCGTTGTAGATAATACATAGGGTTATTGGTTATTGGTTATTGCTTAAGTCACCCCCCTACTTATGGGCACTTTTTTATTGATGCTTTTATAGAATATTGAATACAAAGACTAAGCTTATAACAATCAAACATTATAAGCTTAGTCCAGTATTTACCTAATCAATGTCACAAACTCATTACGATTTAAAACATCTTAGATCTAAGGTGTACGGATATTCAGCTGTCATTTCTTCTGACAATTCACTGAAATCAGAACTACTCTTCTGATGTGTGACAAAGCTCTGCTTACCACCCAGTAATGGTGGAGCAACTACCGGAGCACTCGCAGGTGTATGACCAAAGTCCCAGAAACGACTGACTCTACGTGATTCAGCTTCTACCGCATTAATCGGTGAGTTCTCAGGGTTTAATCCGCCCGGATGTGCCACATGGTAAGTACAACCACCTATTGAGCGATCATTCCAGGTATCAACAACATCGATAACCAATGGCGCATGAATGCCAATCGTTGGATGCAATGCCGAAGGTGGATTCCACGCTCTGTAACGGATACCCGCAACATACTCGCCATGGGTTCCCGTACTCTTTAACGGCACACGATGACCATTACACACAATGATGTAACGTGAATCAGTGAAACCGTTAACAGTTATCTGAACACGTTCTACCGAAGAGTCCACGTAACGCGCTGTACCCTGACTTCCAGATTCTTCACCCAGCACATGCCATGGTTCAATTGCGCCGTGCAATACGACTTGCTTATCACCTAACTGCAACGTTCCGTAACGTGGGAATCTGAATTCAATGAAAGGCGCAAGCCATTCAAATTTGAAGTCATAACCAGCATCATTGATGTCACGGATAATTTCCTTCATATCCGATGCGACATAATGACCAAGCATGAAACGATCGTGGAGCTCTGTACCCCAACGAACCAAAGGCTTCTTGTATGGATTCTTCCAGAACCAAGCTAGCAAGGTTCTAATCAACAAGGCTTGCATCAAACTCATGTGAGGATGTGGTGGCATTTCAAAACCACGGAACTCTAGAATCCCCTGACGTCCTGATGCCGAATCTGGAGAGAATAGTTTATCGATACAAAACTCTGAACGATGCGTATTACCCGTGATATCCGTCAATAAATGACGTAATAAACGATCCACTAACCAAGGCTGATCAGTCTCGCCACTTGGCATTTGAGAGAATGCGATATCCAACTCATAGAGTTTTTCATCACGACCTTCATCGACACGTGGTGCCTGACTGGTTGGGCCAATAAATAATCCCGAGAACAAATAAGACAAGGCTGGATGATGTTGCCAGTACGTAACAAAACTCTGTAACAATTCAGGTCGTCTCAGGAACGGGCTATCCGTAGGTTGCGCAGCGCCCAGTGTTACGTGGTTACCACCACCGGTACCGGTGTGTCTGCCATCCTGCATGAATTTCTCTGTGCCCAAGCGACAAATACGTGCTTCTTCATAGAGAATTTCAGTGTGTTTAACCAGATCTGCCCAGTTGTTCGATGGGTGTATATTAACTTCGATAACGCCCGGATCAGGCGTAATCTGGAATGAAGTAACACGATGATCACGTGGTGGCGGGTAGCCTTCAATACGCACCGGTGTTTTCAGTTTTTCTGCGGTTAACTCTATGGCACTGATCAATTCCAGATAATGCTCAAGGTAACTCAATGGCGGCATAAACACGTGCAAATAGCCATCTCGTGCTTCGATAGACAGCGCGGTATGCGGCACATCAACAATAAACTTTTCGGTTTCCTTTTTCTTTCCTTTCTTGCCTTTTTTCTTACTGCTGGTTTCTTTACCTGAGTCTTTTTCCAGCTTCATGTCGGCAGTTGGCTGCTGTCTCTTTTTCGACTTACGCTTCAACCAGCCAAAGTAACTTTCAAGAATACCTACATTAGATTCATTTTCATCGTCATCCGAATTTTCATAACGATCAACAACTTCACCATAATAATCATCTAGCTCGCCTAGCTCTTCCATGGTGTCGCGATCTGTTTGTATTTCGCGCTCATCTTCTGCTTGCCATGGTAATGAGTCGAGTGGCAATCTGAGACCCATCGGTGAGTCACCTGGTATTAATTGCAGTCGATCATTTCTAAACTGCCAAGGCGCACTGTGCCATTTTAGTTCGTTGTAATCCCAGCTAATCGGCAGAACATAACCCACTTCACTGTCCAAACCTTGCATCAGCACTTTTGCAATTGCCTGACGTTCTAAGGAGTCTTTCAAACTCGCTTTTTGTGAGTCGAGATTTATCGGGATCGTACCCTCTTTCCAAAGGAAATATAACTGATCCTCAAACGCCGGAATAATGTACTTATCAGACAGCCCAAGATGCTTGGTTAAAATACGCGCAAACTCTTTCGCATGTTCAGGCGTCTGTTTGTAATCTTCATAATCTTTCGCTATAAGATCAGGATTTTTCCAGATCGCTTTTCCATCATTGCGCCAATAAGTACCTAGCGCCCAGCGTGGAATCTCTTCCCCTGGATACCATTTACCCTGGCCATAATGTAGCAAACTACCTGTAGAAAAACGATCCTTGAGGTTTAACAGTAACTGCCCTGCCAGAATACGTTTATGTTCTCCAAGTGCATCGGTGTTCCATTGCGGTGCTTCCATGTCATCGATGGAGACAAAGGTTGGCTCTCCACCCATGGTAAGACGCACATCTTCAGCGATGAGTACTTCATCAACCTTCTCACCCAGAGCATTGATCGCTTGCCACTGCTTTTCTGTATAAGGTTTGGTTACACGAGGATCTTCCCTTACACGTGTTACAACATTGCTGAAATTGAAGTCGATGACTTCACATTCATCCATGCCGCCTGTTACCGGTGCAGCACTTCCAGGGTCAGCAGTACATGCCAGCGGAATGTGGCCTTCACTGGCAAATAAACCTGATGTTGGGTCAAGACCAATCCAGCCTGCACCCGGGATAAATACTTCACACCACGCGTGTAAATCAGTGAAATCTTCTTCAGGGCCTGAAGGTCCATCCAGTGATTTTTCATCCGAAGTCAACTGCACTAAATAACCTGAAACGAAACGACTGGCTAAACCGAGGTGACGTAAAATTTGTACCAGCAACCAGGCACTGTCACGACAAGAACCGGTTGCTGTTTCGAGCGTTTCTTCACAGGTCTGAACACCTGGCTCCATACGGATGTTATAGCCGATCTCTTTTTCTAAGCGTTGATTCAACTGTACGAGGAAATCCTGTACACGTACTTCAGACTTATCAACACCTTTCAGCCACTCGTTGAGCTTGTCTCCATTTTCAGAGACATGTAAATACGGTGATAGCTCATTTTTTAGTTCGGCTTTATATTCAAAAGGATAATTTTCAGCATACTCTTCAACGAAAAAGTCAAAAGGGTTAATGACTGTCAATTCTGCCACTAAGTCGACTTCGAAAGAAAACTTGGTGGTTTTGTTAGGAAATACCAATCGTGCTTCATAGTTTCCGAAAGGGTCCTGCATCCAGTTGATATAATGATCTGCTGGTTCAATTCGCAAAGAATAGGATTTGATCGGAGTACGTGAATGTGGAGCCGGCCTCAAACGAATAACATGCGGGGAAAGATTGACGGCGCGATCATACGTGTACGACGTTTTATGGTTTAAAGCTACATCTATTGTCATATTTTATTATTCCTGATTCAGGCTTGGGTTTGTTTTTGAGAAAGATCTTCGTCGTTTTGAAGCGGCGACTCATCAATCTCTTCATCTGACGTTTGTTCGGTTATTACTTCTATCGACTTTGGAAACCAGGTCAGACTGATTCTGTTGTGAATTTTTATAATTCCTTTTTGAATATCATCGAAATAACGATGTAAGAATTCCGGAGAGACTTCTTTGTTTTCATCGAAACTGTTCAACTGACCTAGCAATAAATCCCAGCCTTCAAAAACGTCTTGATTATCCGGTAATTTAGAAGCACTTCTCTCAATTTCAGATAAGCAGTACTTAATCGAACGAGGAAATTCTTCTCTGCATAAAATAAAGTGAAGGACTTTAGTCGGTTCAATCTTTGGACCATTCGCACTTCGATACATCTGCACGGCATTTTGTGCTTTCAGTATTTCAAGCCAGATCAGCATATCAAAAGAATTAATTTCTATACTATCTCGACGCAAGAGGATACCCGCTGCCACATCCAGTATTCTGGATGTCATATCAGCCCTCTCGAGCATGATGCCTAACTGTAAGAAATCGTAAGCCTGATTTCGACTTAATGAATTTTGTATCATGCCATTAAATTGTAATGATCTGGAGATGATTTCTGTTAAGAATTTATAACGCACTCTTTTGTGCGTTGAATCATCCACCGATTCTTTGATAAATAAATTCAAATCGTTGAGCATTTCCCACGCTGCCGTAGGTATAACATCTCTGGATGTTCTAGCGTTTTCGCGAGCGGCTTTAATGGATGAGCGAATAGAACTTGGGTTTCTGATGTCGGCTAACAGAAACTTGATTACATTCTTCTCAGTAGCTTCGTCATAAAGTTTATTAAATTCATGCTCAGAAGACAGAATTCGCAATAACATATTCCAATCCAGCTTCTGAGCCTTGGGAATATCCATCATGACTTGCGAAAATGCCTTAAGCATTCTTGCGGTATCTTCAGTTCTTTCTATGTAACGGCCTAACCAGTAAACACGTTCTGCACTTGTAGATAACATAATTATTCATCCTCCTGTTCAACAATCCAGGTGTCTTTACTACCACCACCCTGTGATGAATTCACAACAAGTGACCCTTCTACCATTGCAACTCGTGTTAAACCTCCTTTAGTCACCCAACAATTTTCACCTTGTAAAATAAAAGGACGTAAATCAAGATGCCTAGGTGCAATCCCTTGATCGGTTATGACAGGAGCGGTTGATAAATCTAGCATGGGTTGTGCAACATAATTACGAGGGTTCTTCGCGATCAAACCACGAAATTCTTCGATCTCTTCTTTAGTCGCTTTCGGACCCAACAGAATGCCGTATCCACCTGACTCATTTACCGGTTTGATGACCAAATCTTCAAGGTGCTCATTCACATAAGCAAAATCATCGTCTTCGTAACACAGGTAGGTTTTGACGTTAGGCAGAATTGCCTCTTCATCGAGATAATACTTAATCATCTTGGGCACGTAGGCATATACCGCTTTATCATCAGCAACACCACTACCGGGCGCATTAGATATGGCAACATTGCCTTTCTTCCAGGCTCTCATGATTCCTGGCACACCCAACATTGAATGCTTATTAAATACTTCTGGGTCGATAAACACATCATCGACACGGCGATAGATAACATCAACGCGTTGTGGGCCGTTTATTGTGCGCATATAAACACAGTCATCTTTATCGACGAATAAATCCGCCCCTTCGACTAATTCTGCACCCATTTCCTGCGCCAAAAAGGAATGTTCGTAATAAGCTGAGTTGTAGATACCCGGTGTTAGTACAGCAATCACTGGGGCTACATCTTTTCTTGGAGATAATGAAGCCAGCATTTCATGTAATCGGATTGGATAATCTGTAATTGGCGAGATACATTGGGTATCAAACACTTCAGGGAATATTCTTTTGGTGATTTCTCTATTCTCGATCATATAAGAAACACCAGAAGGAACACGTAAGTTATCTTCTAGCACTCTTAGGACACCATCACCATCTCGCACCAAATCAGTGCCAGAAATATTCGCCCATGCACCATGAGGGGGCGTTATGCCCTGACATGCCTTTAAATAGTTTGATGAGCCTTCAATCAGATGCCTCGGGACTAGTTTATCTTTTAAGATTTTTTGATCGTTATAGACGTCATTGATAAACATGTTTAGCGCCTTGATACGTTGTATCAGGCCTTTTTCAACGATCTTCCATTCGGACGATGGGATTGGTCTGGGTATGATATCAAATGGCCAGTGTCGGTCGATATTATTACCTTCCGAATATATGGTAAAAGATACCCCCATCTCTTCTATGCAGCGTTCCGAAGCCATTTTACGTGCCAGAACTTCATTTTTATCAAGAGATTTTAAGTAGTTATATAGTTCTTTTGCGACAGTTCGAGGTTGTGAGCTCGTTTCCATGATCTCATCAAAGAATACCCCGGAATTGTAATCATTCCATTCCATAAAATACCTATTTATTGACTTTATTATTGCTCAGACTATAAATCACAAATAGCTGAGAGTTATTCTTACCTAATTGAAGATTGATATAGAACAAAGAATATCACTGTTCCCATGTTGTACCTCTATACCCTTGTCTCTATAAGTTATAGTGCAAAAGGTGTGCCACAGTACATTTTTATTTAACATGAAACTGATAAAATACTTCTATGATTGAAATGTGAAGAAATAGCTATATATAAAGGTACGAACAGGCGTATACTGTATGGCTGTGTAACGCATATACATCAGCAAAATTCAATATTCGCATTACACATTCAGAAGAATAACAACTCTAAAATCTCTGTTCACTCAAATTTATTTCGTTATAACCAAGGTTAAAACACGTTTAGTATGACTTATTGTATTGCCATTAAAACCAACAACCGCTTGGTTTTCGCCTCTGATTCCAGAACCAATGCTGGTCCTGATCATGTATCCACCTACAGCAAAATGTTTAAGTGGGGTGTGCCCGGAGAGCGACAGTTTTTACTGGTAAGTGCTGGAAACCTTGCGACTACACAAGCAGTGGTTGAGACAATTGAACGAGACATGAAGGAGTCTGCTGCAGAAAACCTTCTCAATATTAAGTATATATCAGCAGTTGCTGACTACATTGGCAGAATTAGTCTAGAAGCACAAAACAAAAATAACAATCTGGGAATGATGGCTGGCTTCAATGCTGAATCGACATTCATTCTAGGCGGACAAATTGGCACAGAGCCTGCAAACATCTTCATGATTTACCCACAGGGAAATCATATCACCTGCCCAGAAACCACACCGTTTCTGCAGATTGGTGAAATCAAATACGGAAAACCACTACTAGATAGAGTAATCACGGACAAAACCACAGAGCGTGATGCCGTTCGTGCAGCCATGGTATCTATGGATTCAACCATGCGAAGTAACTCTACAGTTGGACCACCGATAGAGATTCAGAGTTACCACATTAATTCTTTGCAGCCTGGCAAGTACAAAATTTTTAGTGCTAATGACCCTTACTGGCAATTGCTGAGCTCTAACTGGGCTGAAAAGCTACTGGAGGCATTCTTGAAACTTCCCGAGTTGCCAGATTTTCCTAGCGACGAACCTGAGTTAACCTCAGTGGCTACCTCAACACAAACGCAATCCAACTTTAAATAAAAAGTCACCCCCCTACTTTGGGGCACTTTTTTATTCAGCAGATTAAATAGATAAAATACCAAACGTATTTTATCTATTTGAACTACGCTTCTTTCTTGAATTTTTAACGGGTTTTGCTTTGGCAAAGCCCGTTTTTGCTTTAGCTCCAGGCTTACCCTTACTCTGCGTATTCGCTTTTGTTTTTATACGATGATGGAAGTCGTTACCTTTTTTAGCCTGGCCATTCTTAGCACCTGCATTACCACCTCTTTTCTCGAGACGAGCATTAAACTCCGGAATCAGGTGTTCTTTGGTATTTCCTATTAATTCAGTACGGCCCATGCGTTTCAAAGCTACACGTATCATTTGCCAGTTATCCGGATCGTGATAACGCAAAAATGCTTTATGCAAACGTCGTGATTTAGCATCGCGCGCCGAATCAATATGCTCGGAAGCTTCGCCCACTTTTTTAAGCGGATTGATTTCACTGTGATACATCGCCGAAGCAAGTGCCATTGGTGTAGGAATAAAACCTTGAACCTGATCTGGCTTGAAGTTATTTTCTTTTAACCAAAGCGCTAAATTAAGCATATCTTCATCCGTCGTACCCGGATGCGATGAGATAAAATACGGGATTAAGTATTGTTCTTTACCCGCCTCTTTCGAGTACTTCTCAAACAACTCTTTAAATTTGTAATAGCTACCAATGCCCGGCTTCATCATTTTAGACAGCGTACTATGCTCTGTATGCTCTGGCGCTATCTTTAAACGTCCACCAACATGATGTGTCACTAATTCTTTTACATATTCGGGATCTGTAACCGCCAGATCGTAACGTAAACCAGAAGCGATAAAGATGCGCTTTACCCCTTCAATTTTACGCGCACGACGATACAGTTTCGTCAATGGCTTGTGATTGGTATTCAGGTTTTCACAAATCCCCGGATACACGCAAGATAAGCGACGACAAGATTCTTCGATTTTATTACTCTTGCAAGAGAGGCGATACATATTGGCTGTTGGACCACCAAGGTCGGAAATATTCCCAGTAAACCCGGGAACATTATCGCGAATCGCTTCGATTTCCTTGATTACCGAGTCTTCCGAACGGCTTTGGATAATACGCCCTTCGTGCTCTGTAATTGAACAGAAAGTACAGCCACCAAAACAACCACGCATGATATTCACCGAAAAACGAATCATATCGTAAGCCGGAATTTTTAAATCACCATAGCTAGGATGCGGTCTACGCGTATACGGAAATTCAAATAAGCCATCGAATTCTTCTGCACTCAGCGGCTGTGGCGGAGGGTTTAACCATACATCGCGCTTGCCATGCATTTGCACTAACGAGCGTGCATTACCCGGATTTGTTTCCAGATGAAACACACGTGAAGCATGCGCATATAATACTTTACTATCAACCACTTGATTGTGAGACGGCAATCGAATTACCGTAGTAGTGCGATCTAATTTTTTAGGGCGTTCGTGAAAATGAATCACTTGAGCCGCCGCACTGTTTAATTTGGCTTCTGTTTCATCATCAATCGCTTGCTGACTATTCTTGTCGCAATCAGCAGTTTGCGTAGTATCGATGTATGGATTTGAATCTGGGTGTTCGATAGAACCGACTTCATCGAGGTCTGTAGAATCGATCACCGTCCAGCCTTCCGGAACTCCCTGACGCATAAACCCAGTGCCGCGAATATCGGTAATCTCGCCGATTTTTTCGCCTGCCGCTAAACGATGCGCGACTTCAACAATCGCTCTTTCTGCATTACCGAAAAGCAACATATCCGCTTTTGAATCTGGCAAGATTGAACGCCTTACTTTTTCTGTCCAGTAATCGTATTGTGCAATACGTCGTAAACTCGCTTCGATACCACCAATAATTACTGGCACACCTTTGTAAGCTTCTCTGGCACGCTGCGCATAAACCACGGTTGCGCGATTTGGGCGTTTACCCGCTTTTGCGCCAGCAGTATAAGCATCATCAGAACGTGGTTTTCTATCTGCAGTGTAATGATTCACCATCGAATCCATATTTCCTGCAGCAATTCCGTAGAAAAGATTTGGCTTTCCTAATTTGCAAAAATCGTCTGCTGAGCGCCAATCTGGCTGAGAAATAATCCCAACACGAAAGCCTTGAGATTCGAGTAATCGGCCGATAATAGCCATACCAAAGCTAGGGTGATCGACATAAGCATCGCCTGTTACAATAATGATGTCGCAGGAGTCCCAACCGAGATCATCCATTTCATCACGTGACATTGGCAATACAGGGGCGGCTCCGAACTTATGAGGCCAGAACTTCCTGTACGAGAATAATTTGGGGGCTGTAATTTCCATAGTGCGGGCAATTATACGCTATCATCACAAGTAGGTATAAACCTATTAACTCTGTTTAATTTTTAATGCAAAGGTATCATCAAAAACCAAGAAAAATATATTATCAATGAATATATGGAAAACAATAATATCACTCCTGCTCACACTTTCTATAAGCGTTGTTTATGGTGATTATGCGGTTGTTCCAAATGATGTCCATAAAGCATATACCCAACTCCTTAAAAACAGGTCAGCACTGGACATAACAGATTACTCTGGCTCACACACCAACAGAGATGTCGTTGAAGCTATTATCTGGCAACAGGCACTGAAAAAAGGCGGGTATAACAAGACTATAAATATCGAGGCATTAGATATTACGTATTCACGAGTCATCCTTGAAATAAAACACGGAACAATTGCGGCATTTGCCAACTCAGTCTGGCTAGATGACATTGAAGGTCATGAAAATTATAAAGAGTTGTTTTATATAACTGAGGCTGTCATACCTGAACATAAGTTTTATGCAGGTTTTTACACCACGCCTGACCGCGTTAACCAGATTAACATCAAAGACAAAGATAGCCTCAGCAACTATAAGTTTAGTTGCAATCGACACTGGAAAAAAGACAACGAATTATTAAAGCATCTTAATGCCGACTGCATGTTTTCAAACACCTGGAAAGCGACGGTAGATAAACTCAAAAACAAACATGCAGATATAGTTCTTGCCCCCTTTCAGGCTAGCAAAGATATGAGCTTGATCGCATTTGGAGAAAAATTAGTGCCCGTCCCTAATGTAAAAACCAGCCTTCCGGGCAAACGGGTATTTATCATCTCTAAAAAATCAAGAAACGGGGAAGCACTGATAAAAGCATTGAACAAAGGCATTCGACTAATGCACAAGGAGGGGCTAATTGAAAAAGCCTATGAACAATCAGGGTTTTATAACCATAAAACAAAAGAGTGGAAGTTAATCGACTAGTCTCACTCTTTCTAAAAATACTAAGAACATACACTGTATTCAAATTTTAAAAACAATCTGTCTATTCTGTTTTTAAACTTTACGACTATACTCCACCGATGACTCGCTTCATCCCAATAATATTTGTACTACTTTGGTCCACCGGTTTTATCGGCGCCAAGTTTGGCCTGCCGTACGCAGAACCCTTCACAATGTTGATGTGGCGCATGATAATCGTCGTACCACTATTCTTCCTCGTGGTACTTATCATGAAGCGTCCGAGTATTAGTGGCAAAGATGCCGCAATACAAGGCCTGGTCGGATTGCTGATTCACGGCTTTTATCTTGGCGGTGTGTTTGCAGCTATATCAGTAGGGATGCCAACCGGACTCACTTCTCTATACGTTAGTTTAAACCCTATTCTTATCGCGATATTTTCCGGGATATTTTTACACACCATAATTACCAAGCGTGAATGGTTGAGTTTATTCCTGGGCTTCCTTGGCGTAGCCATCGTTATCTATGGCGCCTCAAAGTGGGAGGGTGTCATTAGCGCAAAGGGTATAGGCCTTCTAACTGTGGCATTAGTAAGCATTTGCGCGGGCACCTTAATACAAAAAAAATATGCACAAAATGTAGGATTAATTAGAGGTTCGATGTATCAATATGCCTCCTCCTTATTACTCTATCTCATTCTCTCTTTCACCATAGAAACGGGAGAAGTAGAATGGAATCTGACTTTTATCGCCACACTGGCATGGCTAGTTATCGTGCTCTCATTCGCCGCTGTTTTACTCTTGATGTATATGATCCAGAATGGCGAGGCTACCAAGGTGGCGAGTTATTTTTATTTAGTACCTCCCATTACAGTTTTACAAGGTTGGCTTTTCTTCGATGAACAGTTAAGTTGGCTAACCTTTGTAGGAGGAGGTCTCGTCGTTTTTGCGCTAATGATGGGTAGACCCTTAAAAGCCAAAACAAACAAGTGAGTTATCAAATTTGTTAGAGTATCTTTTAATTATCGCAGCTGGCTTACTCGGTGGAATGTTAAATGCCGTCGCAGGTGGAGGAAGCTTCATTACATTGCCTGCCCTAATATTTGTTGGCGTACCACCCGTCATGGCTAATGCAACTGGCACCGCCGCCCTGCTTCCCGGGTATATCGCAAGCGCATGGCGCTTTAGAAAAGATATCAAGTTTCCTGCCAACTTAAGCTTTAAAACGCTTTCTACCATTTCAATTCTCGGTGGCTCTCTGGGTGCCACAATTTTATTATTTACCAGCGAACAGGTATTTTCGTCATTGATACCCTGGTTGATTCTTATTGCCACGCTGTTATTTATTATTGGGCCGCGTTTACTACCAAAGAAACAAGAAACCGATAATGACGCTCTAGCAAAACAAACGAACCATAATAAAAGCAAAGTAACGGTTTTTTTAGTGATGTTCTTCGTTTGTGCTTATGGCGGTTATTTTAATGGCGGGCTTGGCATAATCTTGCTCGCTGCATTAGCGCTCTTAGGGCAAACAAATCTTCTGAGCATGAATGGCATCAAGAATTTCGTATCCGCGCTATTAACCGCTATCGCTGTCCTTGTGTATGCCTCTGGCGGCGTTATTGAATACAATTTTTTAGTCATTATGGGGATAGCTGCTATCGTCGGTGGTTATGTAGGTGCTGCACTTGCCTATCGTATCCCTCAGAATATTATGCGAGGTTTCATAATTGCCATTGGTTTGATTATGTCTGTGGTGTTTTTCCTGAGATAGACATCTAATTTTTCAAAGACCAATATTTTCGCCATGCTTATTGCTAGAACGAAAGACCCTCACCTCTTTTCTTTATCAAACTAAAAACAACATTCCTGGTTTTATCAAGGCAACTGCATAGGCATCACTCGCAGATATGGCAGCAGTTATATCTAAATAAAGATAATCGAAGATCTGTTTTGGCACCCCCCACCTTTCGGTGCACTTTTTATATGCTCTTGGTTCATAAAGTTTAAAAAATAAAACCGCATTTCTTCGATTAAAAAGCTTGACTATTTTTTCACACTAACTTGTCCACAAAACCTGTGGATAACTCTGTGCATATCCCTATGAATTAATCCTAAAAGCCTTACTCTATTTAGTTCCCTTACTAATTGATCAATTTTTGATCACACAAATATTTCGTTTTTATATCAATGTGTTATAGAGATATATTAATAGATTAAAATAGAAAAAGCGCGAATGTTACACTTTTATGACCGAATTAATGCTTGCTTTTTAAATTGTGCATAAAACGGAAATCGATGTTCATATTTTCAAAAAACGCTAAGTCATTGTTAAGCTTAGATTAAGGAAAATTAACAAAATAAAATTCGAAAAAAACCATGAATATCAATAATTATTTCAATTAATTTTACGAAGAAAAAATCATAAGCAGTTACACAAAAAAACAGAAAGTGAAACTAAAAATTCATTTTAAAAATGTAATTCTTTTTACTTCTGCCACATTTATACAATGGATTAATATATTTCCAACGTTTTAACTAAAAATCAATCTATGCTTTGCCTAAGAAATCAACATTTCACATACTGGAATAACCCAGGGAACAATTTACTAAAGGAGATAATATGAATAAGCATGCATTTCTAGAGGTTGAATACCCTATCATCCAGGCTCCGATGGCCGGAGTTCAGGATAGTACGCTCGCATTGGCTGTCTCAGCAGCTGGTGCGTTAGGCTCCCTTCCCTGTGCAATGCTGAGCAATGATGCATTAAAACAAGAATTAGATGTCCTGAAATCTCATACGGATAACCCAATTAATATTAACTTTTTCTGCCACACTCCACCGACACCTAATAAAGATGCCGAAAATAATTGGCACAAAGCACTTCAGCCCTTCTTTAGTGAATGTGGTATTGACCCTAATGACATTCCAGACGGCCCAAGTCGCGAACCATTTAGCCACGATATAGCTGATATTCTGGAAGCCTTTAAACCCACGATAATAAGCTTTCATTTTGGCTTACCCGCAAAAGATCTTTTACAACGAGTTAAAGGCTGGAGCACAAAAATCATTAGCTCTGCCACCACAATTGAAGAAGCATTATGGTTAGAGGCCAATGGGGCGGATGGTATTATTGCTCAAGGGCTAGAAGCAGGCGGACATAGAGGCATGTTCTTATCAAAAGATCTGAACACCCAAATGGGAACATTCGCGTTGCTGCCTCAAATTGTTAAACGAGTAAATGTGCCCGTGATAGCAGCTGGAGGCATTGCAGATGAACACGGTGTTGCCTCTGCATTAAAACTGGGCGCATCAGCGGTACAAATTGGTACGGCATATCTACTTTGCAATGAATCGAATGTTACTCCACTACATCGGACGGCTCTTAAAAGTGACACTGCTCATCAAACAGCTATCACCAATGTATTTTCTGGCAGACCAGCTAGAGGAATAATTAATCGGATAATTTCAGAACTAGGACCGATCAGCACTCAAACACCAGAGTTTCCATTAGCATTGACAGCTATTTCGGCCCTGAGAAATAAAGCAGAAGCTCAAGGTTCTTCAGATTTTTCCCCTTTATGGAGCGGCCAGAATATCAGCGGGTGTAAAGAAATCTCAGCCACCGAATTGACAAAGCAATTAGCCTCGGGCGTTAAAAGAATTTAAAAAAAGGCTTATAAGTAGGGGGGTGTCAAATTAGCTATATCGAATGGAATTGCCTATACAAGATCATAAAAAACACAAGTTTCTTTTAATAAACCTAAGTCCCCCCCTACTTTTGGGTAGTTTTTAGATTTTAATGCTTTTAAGACTCATATTAAATTCATGAAGTATTAGATATTGCTTACAAAGGATTTTCCAAACTCTAAATTACTCGCCTTCGTAATGTGAGCCCAACAATAAAGCTTTCATATTTCCTTTAGATTTATATGAGTGAAATAACAAATACGCAAAACCAAACATGCCCCCCATGAAAATACTCAGAAAGCCGTATATTGAACCTTTCAGTTTGGATTCTTCCCGCCAATAAACCCAAGCACAAAGTAACAACAAATGTATCAGGAAATCAGTATTAAACTGAGAACGCCATTCATTACCAAACAGATCACCAAAGAAAACCGCAGGCCAATTGAAGCCAAGCTGAGTTACGGCATATAGAGTGATACCCATAATTAACAGCCAGGATAGCATGAGGAAACCTCTTAAAATTGTCATTACGTACTCCCTTAATTTTTAAATTGATGAATACATTCTTTCATTGACGGGTAATCAAAACAATTACCTCAGAGGTAATTTTATAAAAGTCATTTCGTCATATAATATGAATCACTAGAAACATTCTATTTGTACAAACTAACCATGAATATCGGCGAACAATTACGTTTTTGGCGTAAACACAAAAACTTTAGTCAACTTGATTTAGCCTTAGAGTCCGGCGTAAGCAACAAACACATTAGTTTTATTGAAACGGAACGTAGTAAACCGAGTAAGCAGATGATCCTTACCCTCTGTGATGTACTCAATATACCGATAAGGAATCGCAATGAAATGCTATCTGCCGCGGGTTTTTCAGATCATTACACACGGACTCCTATTGATCATGCAGAAATGTCGAGATTAAGACAAACTTTGGAAATTATTTTAGAGAAGCAAGAACCATATCCTTTGACAGTTTTGGATTGGGAGTGGAATATCATTTTAAAAAATAATGCATTCGATCATATCACTCAAACAATAAGAGCCGAGTTCCCAGAATTTACCTCTTCAATGAATATCGCTGAATTAGTTCTCTCACCCAATGGATTTAAAACTTTCTTACAAAATTGGGAAGAAGTAGCCATCACGACATTAAGACGATTACAACAAGAACAACAAGAGTCTCCTGGACGTCATCACAAAATACTAAATAACCTTAAGAATTATCCCGGTGTTGCAGAATTAGCATTATCTGCAACACTCGAAAGAAAATCCGAGCCTTTTATTTATGTTGATTTTTGTATGGGAGAACAGACATTGAAATTTCTCACAACATTAACCTCGTTTGGCACCCCCATAGATATCACAGCCGCGGAAATTATGATCGAATCGTATTACCCTGCAGATGATGATACCCGCTCATATCTTGAACAAGCAGCAACAGAATCAACCAGTCATTAGTTAAGTGATGCTCATACTTAACAATAATCAATCTCTTTCTGAATCTATGCTTTCCATCAATGCTTTTGAATAACGCTCACCTTTGACAGTTTCATCATTAATCAATTGATCTAACTGCTCAACGATTTCTATAGAAAGTTGTATATCGCCGGCTCCCGCATTTTCTAACATGTGATCAATGTTGCTGGTTCCTGGAATTGGAATAATGTCCTCACCTTTAGCAAGTAGCCAGGCAAGTGATAATTGCGCCATAGTACAATCGACTTGTTCTGCAATTTCAGCGAAAGGAATAAGTAATTTAGCGTTTTCAGCAAAGTTTTCAGGTTCAAAACGAGGACGCGCAATAGTCGCACGAAAATTATCATCACCCAGTGTGGAGACATCAGTAATCTTACCCGTCAAGAATTGACGACCTAAGGGAGAAAACGCAACAAAGGTCACTCCTAACTCTCGACAGGTATCCAATACTTTTCTTTCAGGGGTTCGTGACCATAATGAATATTCAGACTGCAATGCAGTGATAGGGTATTCATTATGCGCACGTTGGAGACTATCAGAGCTGACTTCTGACAACCCGACACTACGAATCTTCCCTTGCTCAACTAAACGCGCTAAAGCGCCTACACTCTCTTCTACGGGGATATTAGGATCTATACGATGCAAGTAATAAAGATCAATCACATCGGTGTTTAATCGCTTAAGACTGTCTTCACAGGTTTTATAGAGTACTTCCGGCCGACCATTTGTTTCTGTATGACCTTCTGCATTCTTATAGATGCCACATTTACTTGCCAACGTGAATTCTGAACGACGATGTGAGAGCCCTTTACCAATTTGTTCTTCACTATGACCCATTCCATACATTGCGGCAGTATCTAGGAATGTATAGCCACTATCGAGCGCTTCGTTGAGCAGCTGGTGAGAATATTCTTCAGTCGGTCTTGGGCCGTAACCCATAGAATAATTCATGCACCCCAAACCGAGTGAAGATATTGTGAACAAACCTAATTTTCTTGTATGCATTGTTGTCAGCTTCTAATGTTAATTTGTTAGATGTTTATGAGGCACATTATATAATGAAATCCCCTCTGAAATAGATGGTTTTTAAAATACCCCACCCCCCTACTTTAGAGGCATTTCCTGTTTATTTTAGGCAAAAAAAAGCCAGCTAATAAAGCTGGCTCTTTTTAAATCTTTCAGATCTTACATTGCTTGAACTTTTGCATTCAAACGGCTTTTAGATCTTGCAGCTTTATTCTTATGAATAATGCCTTTGTTTACGCTAGAGTCGATAGCAGGCACAGCTTCTTTATAAGCTGCTACAGCCTTTTCTTTATCACCAGCTTCTATAGCGTATAGAACGTTCTTAACGGTTGTGCGCATACCAGAACGGATGTGTTTATTATGCTGACGTCTGTTTTCAGATTGACGTGCGCGCTTCTTAGCTGATGTAATATTTGGCAATGTACTTCTCCCACATGGGCATTTAAAAACAAGGGACGCATTATGCCGATTTTTATTTACAACTTCAACAGTCTTTTCGGCATAATTACATTAAAAATGAAAATAAATTTACTTAGTGATTCTGTACCCTAAGCTAATTGTTTTTCTGGCATGTTTTCTTGCTCTGCATTAAGTCCTTTTTCAGGGTTAATATCTAAGCGAGTAAACAATTTTTGATCATGACTTTCTTCTGGATTATCAGTGGTTAACAGCCTATCACCATAGAACATGGAGTTAGCTCCAGCGAAGAAACACCAGGCCTGCATTTCGTCATTCATCTCCGTTCTGCCCGCAGATAAACGAACATATGATTTTGGCATAATAATACGAGCTACAGCGATGGTACGTATAAATTCAAACGGGTCAAGCTTATCAATTCCATCTAAAGGAGTACCTTTTACTTGAACCAGATCATTGATAGGTACAGATTCAGGATGCTGAGGTAGGTTAGCAAGTTCTTGCAAAAGTCTTGCACGATCTCTGCGTGTCTCGCCCATACCTAAAATACCACCAGAACATACGTTGATACCTGCATTTCGTACATGCTCAAGCGTATCTAAACGATCCTGATATGTACGCGTTGAAATAACAGTGCCGTAGAACTCAGGAGAAGTATCAAGATTGTGGTTGTAATAATCCAAACCAACCTCTTTTAACTTTTGTGCTTGCTGCTCTTTTAACATTCCAAGCGTTACACAAGTTTCCATCCCCATGTCTTTAACTGTCTTAATCATCTCAATGACATGATCAAGACTTTTGTCTGTAGGATTACGCCACGCTGCACCCATACAAAAACGAGTTGCACCATTGTTTTTAGCTTCAGTAGCTGCTTCAACAACTTCAGATATAGGTAATAATCTTTCTCGCTCTAGACCAGTATCATTTTTTGAAGATTGTGAACAATAAGAACAATCTTCAGGACAAGCGCCTGTTTTAATACTTAACAAAGTACTAATCTGAACCTCATTAGGATTGAAACATTCTCTGTGTATCGAGTGTGACTTAAACATTAAGTCATTAAACGGTAAATCGAATAATGCTTCAATTTCTTCAGTGTTCCAGTTGTTACGTACTTCGACCATCATGTATTACCTGTATTCCTTGTATTATCCTTGTACTCTGTATCTTTCCAATCTTCACGATTGATCTGCATTATCTCTTTAATAGACAGAGGAATCAAAACTAATGCACATAATCCCCACAATAAAAGCGCATAACGAATATCTTCAAATAATACTCTCGGTGCAAAAGTAAGAATAACAACCAAAAAACCAGCTAGAGAATAAAAATAGTAAGCACCCTTCTGGGTGTAGTAACCGACTCTAGGATTAGGATGATGACGATATAATGCGTAAACAAACATAGATGCGCCAAACCAGAATATAAATAACGGGAAAGGGATAGCTATTGATAGAATATTTCCATAATGAAATAAACGCGCATTTTTCTTTGCCTGTTCTGCGGTAACAGTTTTATTGCTTCCTAGTGCCATTATCTTGTACTTGTTAAATAAGAGGCAAACAGTGTAGCCCCAAATCATTTTCAGTCAATGACGAAAATCAAACGCACTGAAGTAATATCATTAGTAACTTTAAACCGCATCAAATAACAAAGAGAATAACCAAGACTAACCAAAAGATATCTTATTCTTATGTACTATGTAGTGAGTACAAGAGTTAGATAGATATAATTAAATAACCTTTTGAAGTAATACGAATATATTCGCAATTATCACAAGGTTACATTCTAAAATATAAACTACTCAACTCTTACAAATTCCTTTCAAGAATAAGTTAACGATTATCTATCTAATTTTAGATACGAATAATCTTTATAAAATTCATAAAAAAAGCCGAGATAAACTCAGCTTTTTTTATTTCTTAGTTACAGATTACTCTGCAGCTTCAGGACGATCTACAAACTCAATGTAAGCCATTGGAGCATTATCACCAGCACGATAACCGCACTTAATGATTCTTGTGTATCCACCCGGACGCTCTTTGTAACGAGGACCTAATTCATTGAATAAGATGCCTACACACTCATCGTCACGCAATCTTGCAAATGCAGTACGACGGTTATGAACTGAATCTTCTTTAGCACGTGTAACTAATGGCTCAGCCACACGACGCAATTCTTTTGCTTTAGCAACAGTTGTTTTGATAGCTCCATGCTTAATTAAAGCTGTAGATAAGCTCTGCAATGTTGCTTTACGGTGACTACTGTTACGGCTAAGTTGTCTGCCTATTTTATGATGACGCATGTTGTAAACCTTAAATTTTTGTTTCTAATTAGTTAATTATTCGATTATATCGAATTAACCAACTCTTACATCCTTAGTCTCAATTGATGCAGGAGGCCAGTTCTCTAAACGAGCGCCAAGCGTCAAACCATGAGATGCAAGGATATCTTTGATTTCTGTTAAAGACTTCTTACCTAAATTAGGTGTTTTAAGTAGCTCTACTTCAGTTTTCTGTACTAGATCGCCAATGTAGTAAACTTGCTCTGCTTTAAGACAGTTAGCTGATCTTACAGTTAGCTCTAAATCGTCGACTGGACGAAGAAGAACTGGATCTATTTCAGGCTCTGGCTCAACTTCTGGCTCAGGCTCAATAATTGTAAGATCGAAGAATACAGCTAATTGCTCATGCAATATAGTTGCAGCATCACTGATCGTTTCTTCTGCGTCTATTGATCCATCAGACTGAAGCTCAATAATTAATTTATCAAGATCAGTTCTGTTTTCTACACGAGCACTATCAACATCATAAGACACACGCACGACTGGACTAAAAGATGCATCCAAAACCAAAGTTCCCAAAGGAAGCTCTGGAGAATCAGGACCACGGCGAACAGGAGCTGGTTGATACCCTCTTCCCTTTTCTACCTTAATCGTCATCTCTAACTCTCTATCAGTAGTTAGAGTAGCGATAACAGCATCAGGATCAACAATTTCAACGTCGTGATCCAATTGAATATCACCAGCAGTAATAACACCCGGACCTTGTTTTCTAAGGTCAAGTGATACTTCTTCTTTAGTATTCAAACGGAATGCAAGCTTCTTCATATTAAGAAGAATATCTACTACATCTTCCTGAACACCATCAAGAGCTGTGTATTCATGATCAACACCAGTGATCTTAACTTCTGTTACAGCACAACCAGGCACAGACGACAGAAGAATTCTACGTAGGGCATTACCTAACGTGTGACCAAACCCTCTTTCAAGTGGTTCTAGTACAATCTTCGACGTATGATTACCCAGATCTTTGACCTGGATATTACGTGGCTTCAATAAATCTGTTGTTTTAGACAAAATATAAACCTCAATATTACTGAGACAAACTTAAGAAGTTTACTTAGAGTAAAGTTCCACAATTAGAGATTCATTAATCTCTGCGGGCAATTCTTCACGTTCTGGGTTTGCCTTATAAGTACCTTCAAGTTTTTTAACATCAACTTCAAGCCACTCTGGAATTCCAATCTGATCAGCAACTGATACGGAATCAAGTATTCTTGTCTGCTTTTTAGATTTCTCTCTAACAGAAACAACATCACCAGCTTTAACTTGGTAAGATGGTATGTTTACAGCTTTACCGTTAACTAGTATTGATTTATGACTTACTAATTGACGAGCTTCTGCACGAGTTGATCCGTAACCCATTCTGTAGGTGACGTTATCTAATCTACTTTCTAAAAGCTGAAGCAGATTTTCACCTGTAGAACCTTTAAGGCGAACTGCTTCTTTAAAATAGTTTCTGAATTGCTTTTCAAGAACACCGTAGATACGACGTACTTTTTGCTTTTCACGTAACTGTAATCCGTAGTCTGATAAACGCGTACGTCTTTCACCGTGAACTCCTGGAACTTTTTCTAAGTTACATTTGTTCTCTAGTGCACGTCCACGTCCTTTCAAGTAAAGATCTGTACCTTCACGACGCATTAACTTACATTTAGGTCCGATATATCTGGCCATTACTTTTCTCCGACTACACTCTACGCTTTTTAGGTGGACGACAACCATTATGTGGAATAGGTGTCACATCAATAATATTTGTAATTTTATAACCGATGTTATTAAGGGCACGAACAGCAGACTCTCGTCCTGGACCTGGTCCTTTCACATGAACATCTAAGTTTTTCAAACCAAATTGCTTAGCAGTTTCACCTGCTGTTTCAGCAGCAACCTGAGCCGCAAAAGGTGTACTTTTACGAGACCCACGGAATCCTGAACCACCAGCAGTAGCCCATGCTAAAGCGTTGCCTTGACGATCGGTTATAGTAATGATCGTGTTATTGAAAGAAGCATGCACATGTGCAATTCCATCGCTAACCGACTTTTTAACTTTTTTACGTGATTTGGTGGCTGTTGCCATCTTTAATTACCCACTAAAATAAATGTTTTATATAGATTAATAATCTATATCGATTAATTACTTACGAATTGGTTTTCTTGGACCTTTTCGTGTTCTAGCATTTGTTTTAGTACGTTGTCCACGTAGTGGTAATCCACGACGATGACGAACACCTCTAAAACAACCTAGATCCATAAGACTTTTGATATTCATAGAAACTTCACGTCTCAAATCACCTTCAACAGTGAATTTACCGACAGCGCTTCTAATGCGTTCAATTTCATCTTCAGAAAGTGCACTAATCTTAGTTGCTGGAGCTACATTAGCTTCAACACAAATATTAGCTGCACGTGTTCTACCTATACCGTAAATAGAAGTTAATGCTATTACAGTATGCTTATTAACAGGGATATTAATACCCGCGATACGAGCCATCAAAACTCTCCTGACTGCTTGGAAAAGCGGGCAACAATACCCGAATTCACAGTGTTAATCAATAAAAAAAACATATTAACCCTGACGTTGTTTATGACGTGGATCAGTACATATAACACGCACAATACCTTTACGCTTTACAGTACGACAATTACGGCACATTTTTTTAACAGATGCACGAACCTTCATGAGTTAAACCTCTAATTAAATCTTATACCAAGAAACAATTAACGTGTTTTCTTGGGCTTTTTACCACCAGCTTTAAAGTTTGCTTTTTTCATCAAACCTTCATACTGATGAGACATCATATGCGATTGAACCTGGGCAATGAAGTCCATAACAACAACCACAATAATTAATAGTGAAGTGCCACCAAAGTAAAATGGGACATTCCAACCTAAAATCAAAAACTCTGGCAACAAACATACTAAAGTAATGTAGATTGCTCCAACAGTAGTAAGACGAGTCATCACACCGTCAATATATTTTGCTGTTTCTCTTCCTGGTCTAATACCCGGAATAAAAGCACCTGCCTTCTTCAAATTATCAGCAGTTTCTCTAGAATTAAAAACTAGAGCTGTATAGAAGAATGTAAAGAATATGATGGCTAAGGCATAAAACAGAACATATAAAGGTTGCCCTGGCTGTACCATAGTTACAAAATCCTGCAGCCATTCAGCACCATTCGCATCAGATATCCAACGCCCTAAACTAGAAGGGAACAAGATAATACTTGATGCAAATATTGGAGGTATAACACCTGCCATATTTAATTTAAGAGGTAAATGACTTGATTGACCCATAGCCATCTTTCTACCTTGTTGCCTATTCGCATAGTTAACAGTAATACGTCTTTGCCCTCTTTCAACAAAAACAATAAATGCTGTAACCAGTACTGCTAATGCTAATAATATAATAACGAAAGCTGGAGACAACTCACCGTTACGAGCAAGTTCTAGTGTCCCGCCAATAGCAGTAGGTAGACCTGCAACAATACCAGCAAATATTATAAGTGATATACCATTACCAATACCACGTTCTGTAATCTGTTCACCTAACCACATTAAAAACAAGGTACCTGTAACAAGAGACACTACAGTTGTAATAGTGAATCCTAGCCCAGGATTAAGTGCGATAGTTTGACCACCACCCAAGTCCTGACCACCCAGAGCCATAGATATACCAATACTTTGGAAAAGAGCTAACGCAACCGTTCCGTATCTTGTGTACTGAGTAATCTTACGTTTCCCAGACTCACCTTCATTTTTTAATTGCTTTAATGTTGGTACTACATGCGTCATTAACTGCACAATAATAGAGGCTGATATGTACGGCATGATACCAAGAGCGAAAATACTCAATCGCTGCAATGCACCACCAGAAAACATATTAAAAACACCTAATATGGTTCCTGAGTTTTGGTCAAAGAATGACTGTAACGCAGCTGGATTAACACCCGGGATCGGGATAAAAGTACCAATTCTATATACAATCAAAGCGAAAAAAACAAAGGCAAGCCTTTGTTTGATTTCTGCAATATTGCCAACACCCGAAAGCATTCCTGTAGCGTTATTTGTTGCCACTTTATTAACCCCTGTTAGTCTTCGACTTTTCCGCCTGCAGCTTCAATAGCTTTTAAAGCACCTTTACTAACTTTAATACCCTTTAGAGTAACAGGTTTATTAAGCTCACCAGATAGCATTACTTTTACATTAAGTATGCTCTTATTGATAAGGTTAGCTTCTTTAAGTGAATCAAGATCGATAACATCAGCTTCTACAGAAGCTAATTCATGTAAACGAATTTCAGCAGAAACACGACCCACACGAGAAGTAAAACCAACTTTAGGTAGACGTCTTTGAAGTGGCATCTGACCACCTTCAAAACCTACTTTATGAAATCCACCAGAACGTGATTTTTGTCCTTTATGCCCACGAGCACAAGTTTTTCCCCAACCACTTCCAATACCACGACCAACTCGCTTACGATTAGAAACGCTGCCTTCGCCTGGCTTTAATGTATTAAGTTTCATTTAAACTTCCTCTACATGTAACATGTAAGAAATTTTATTAATCATGCCGCGATTTTCTGGCGTATCAGTAACAATAACACTGTTATGCATTTTTCTGATACCTAATCCTCGAGCACAAGATTTATGAGCTTTTAATCTACCATTCATGCTACGGTACATAGTAAGCTTTAATTCTTTAGTAGCAGCCATTTTAACCTCTAATCTCTTCTACTGTCTTTCCACGTTTAGCAGCAACTAGCTCTGGTGAATTCATATCAGCCAGACCTTTAATTGTTGCACGAACAACATTAATAGGATTTCTAGAACCTACACATTTCGCTAATACGTTTTTAACACCAACAACTTCAAATACCGCACGCATAGCTCCTCCAGCAATGATTCCAGTACCATCAGATGCAGGCTTCATGAATACATGTGCAGCACCGTGTCTAGCATTCACTTCATATTGCAGAGTATCATCAACCAAAGCTACATTTACGATGTTTTTACGTGCTTTTTCCATAGCCTTTTGAATCGCTACAGGTACTTCACGAGCTTTGCCGTAACCAAACCCAATTCTTCCGTTTCCATCACCGACAACTGCCAATGCTGTGAAACCAAAAACACGGCCACCTTTAACTACTTTAGCAACACGATTAACGTGAACTAGTTTTTCCTGAAGGCCGTCTGTTGCCTTTTCTGTATTATCTGATCTAGCCATTGTCTTAACCTTTAGAACTGTAATCCTGCTTCACGTGCTGCTTCTGCTAACGCTTTAACACGACCATGATATTTAAAACCTGAACGATCAAACGCTACAGACTCTACACCCTTTTCTTTTGCACGTTCTGCAACCAACTTACCGATAGCAGCTGCTGCATCTGAATTTCCTGTATAAGAAAGCTCATCACGCATTGACTTTTCAACTGTTGAAGCAGATGCAATAACTTTATTTTCATCACCTGAAATAATTTGAGCGTAGATATGACGAGAACTTCTATATATAGAAAGACGTGTAACACCCAACTCACGCATTTTCATTCTAGAACGTTTGCCACGACGAATTCTGGCTTCTCTTTTATTCATCTTACAATTACCTTAGGTTTTCTTAGCTTCTTTACGAATAATTCTTTCATCAGCGTACTTAACACCTTTACCTTTGTAAGGCTCTGGTGGACGGTAAGATCTAATTTCCGCCGCAGTTTGACCGATAACTTGTTTATCTATACCACGTAGTATAATTTCTGTCTGACTAGGAGTCTCAACAGTAACACCTTCGGGTATATCGTGAACAACAGGATGTGAAAAACCTAAAGTAAGGTTTAATTTATTGCCTTGTGCCTGTGCTCTGTAACCAACACCCACTAACTCTAGCTTCTTTTCAAAACCATCGCTAACACCTGTAACCATATTGAAAGTAATTGCTCTCATGGTTCCAGCCATTGCCCAATGCTTTTTATTGCTTTCGTTCTTAGGCTTAACAACTAGTTGACTACCCTCTTGAGTAATTTCAACGTGATTGTTTAAAGTATAATCAAAGGCACCCTTTCCACCTTTGATATTTATATTTTGACCGTTAATTTTTGCCTCAACACCTGCAGGCAAATCAATCGGCATTTTTGCTATTCTAGACATGATTTAGTACCGCTTATTCAACTATACAAAGAACTTCGCCACCATGACCAACAGCTCTTGCTGCACGATCACTCATAACACCTTTTGACGTAGATACAATTGCAACACCCAATCCAGACATAACATTTGGTAACTCTTCCTTACCTTTAAATATTCTAAGTCCTGGACGACTAATTCTTTTCAAAGTATTTATTACTGGCTCACCTTGAAAATATTTTAATGCAACAGTTGTTACAGGCTTACCTTCTACTTCTGCAGTTTCATAACCAACTATGTAACCTTCATCTTTTAGGACATCTAAGATTGCAGATTTTTTATTAGAAGCTGAAAACTGAACATCAACTTTATTAGCGCGCTGTCCATTTCTAATACGTGTCAACATATCCGCAATAGGATCACTCATACTCATGATACGTACTCCTTACCAACTAGCTTTGGTCAAACCAGGAATATCACCTTCCATAGCAGACTCTCTTAATTTATTTCTACAAAGACCAAACTTGCTATACACGCCATGTGGTCTACCAGTAATTACACAACGGTTACGTTGTCTAACTTTTGAACTATTCCTAGGAAGCTTTTGAAGCGAATCTGTTGCCGCCATTACTTCTTCAAAGCTACTCTTTGGTGAACGGATAATCTCTTTTAACTGAGCTCTCTTCTTAGCATATTTAGCAACTAACTTAGTACGCTTATCTTCACGTGCTATCATTGATTTCTTAGCCATTTTTTAAACTATCCTGTATTTACTTTTTCTTAAATGGGAAATTAAAAGCTTCTAACAATGCTTTTCCTTCCTCATCGGTTTTAGCTGTAGTTGTGATAGCGATATCTAAACCACGTAGCTTATCAATTTTATCATAATCTATTTCGGGGAAAATGATTTGTTCATTGAACCCCATACTATAGTTTCCTCGCCCATCAAATGAACGCGGATTCATTCCACGAAAGTCTCTTACGCGAGGAATAGAGATGTTAATTAGACGATCTAAAAATTCGTACATATGATGACGACGAAGGTTTACTTTACAACCTATTGGCCAATTATCACGAATCTTAAATCCAGCAATAGATTTTCTAGAAACAGTAACTACTGGTTTTTGACCACTAATTTTAGTCATATCTGAAACAGCATGTTCAACTATTTTCTTATCACCAACAGCATCACCCAAACCCATATTCAATGAGATCATAGTAATCTTTGGAACTTCCATTACATTTTTATAAGAAAACTTTTCAGTAAGCTCTTGTATTACTGTTTCCTGATAAAAATCCTGCAATCTAGACATCTTAATACCTTTTAAATTCTATTCATCTATCAATTAAAAAATTAACTGACGACTTCACCATTAGACTTGAAACAACGTACTTTCTTTCCGTCTTCAAGTATTTTGAAACCTACACGATCAGCTTTATCAGTTGCAGGATTTACCAACATTACGTTAGACGCATCAACTGGCATTTCCTTTTCAATGATCCCACCAGGAATACCAGCTTGTGGATTTCCTTTCTGATGCTTCTTAGCTAGGTTTAGACCTTGCACAAGTAATTTACCATTATCAAGAACCTGAGTAACGTTACCACGTCTCCCTTTATCTTTACCTGACACAATTACTATTTGGTCATTTTTTACTATCTTATTCATGAGATAACCTTTATAAAACTTCAGGAGCCAAAGAGATGATCTTCATGAAGTTTTTATCACGAAGCTCACGTGTAACAGGCCCAAAGATTCTAGTACCAATTGGCTCAAGTTTTGTATTAAGTAATACCGCAGAGTTATTATCAAAACGGATAGTTGAACCATCCTTCCTTCTAACACCCTTAGCCGTTCTAACAACAACAGCTGTATAAACATCACCTTTTTTAACTTTGCCACGTGGAATAGCTTCTTTAATACTTACTTTAATAATATCGCCGATACCAGCGTATCTACGGTGAGAGCCACCAAGTACTTTTATACACTGTACTCTTCTAGCACCACTATTATCCGCGATATCTAAATTTGTTTGCATTTGAATCATTGTAATATACCGATTTATGCTTTCTTAAGAAGCTGTTTTTTGAAGCACTTTAACTAATGTCCATGACTTAGTCTTAGATAAAGGACGACACTCTTGAATTTCTACAGTGTCACCAATATTGCACTCATTATTTTCATCATGCGCATGGTATTTAGTTGATCTACGTATGAACTTACCATAAAGAGGATGTTTGACTTTTCTTTCACCCATTACGACAATACTTTTGTCCATTTTATTGCTAACGACTTTACCAGTTACGCTATGCTCAACTTTAGCTGTTTCCGACATACTACTCACCTGCACCTGTTGACTGCATCTCATTCATAATTGTTTTAATTCGAGCAATTTTACGACGAACTTTCTTCATCTCAGATGGACGATTAAGTTGACCACTTGCTCTTTGCATTCTTAAAACAAATTGCTCTTTTAGACTTTCCAAAAGCTCAGTAGAAAGTTCTTCTGTATTCTTCTTACGAATTTCATTCGCTTTCATCACATCACCGTCCTAGTGACAAACACTGTCTTGATTGGTAATTTAGCAGCTGCTAACGCAAAAGCCTCTCTTGCCAACTCTTCGGAAACACCTTCCATTTCATAAAGCACTCTTCCAGGCTGTATCAAACATACCCAGTACTCTACATTACCCTTACCTTTACCCATACGTACTTCTAATGGCTTACTAGTAATAGGCTTATCTGGAAAAACACGTATCCAAATTTTACCACCACGTTTGATGTGGCGAGTCATGGCACGTCTAGCAGCTTCAATTTGTCTTGCCGTTAAACGACCACGACCAACTGCTTTTAGACCATACTCTCCAAAACTCACTTTACTTCCAACAGTTGCAAGGCCACGATTTCTACCTTTAAACTGTTTACGAAATTTTGTTCTCTTAGGCTGTAACATCTCAGACCTCTATCTCTTCTTTTTGCCAGCAGGGGCAGCAGAATTTGATTGTTTTTGCTCTAGATCGAAAACATCGCCTTTATAGATCCAGACCTTAATACCAATAACACCATACGTCGTATGAGCTTTAGCAGTTGAATAGTCGATATCTGCACGCATTGTATGTAAAGGTACTCGACCTTCTCGATACCACTCAGTTCTAGCGATATCAGCACCATTCAAACGGCCACCACAACTAATCTTAATTCCTAACGCTCCAAGTCGCATTGCATTACCAACCGCTCTCTTCATAGCGCGGCGGAACATAATACGTCTTTCTAGCTGATTAGCAATACTTTCCGCAACTAATTTTGCATCTAATTCTGGTTTGCGAATTTCTTCAATATTAACTTTAACGTTATTAGGATGAAGACCCATCATTTTCGCAGTATCAGTTCTAAGACGCTCTATATCTTCACCCTTCTTACCGATAACTACACCAGGTCTTGCAGTATGAATAGTTACGAAAGCTGACTTAGCAGGACGCTCGATTTGAATACGGCTAACAGATGCATGCTTGAGGCTTTTCTCGATAGAAGCTCTAACCTCCAGGTCTTTATGCAAAAACTCAGCATATTCTTTGCCTTCTGCATACCACTTAGAACGCCAATCTGCAGCGATACCAAGACGAAACCCAATTGGATGTATTTTCTGTCCCATTATTTAACCTCACCATCGCCAACAAACAAAGTAATATGACTAGTTCGCTTTAGTATTCTATTTGCACGACCTTTAGCACGAGGACGTATACGTTTCATTGTAGGTGCCTGATCTACCATTACCTGAGTAATAGTTAAATCATCAATATCAGCGCCTTCATTATGTTCTGCATTAGCAATTGCCGAATCTAGTATCTTTTTAACCATTGCAGCCGCTTTCTTTTGACTGAATGATAAAACCTCAAGAGCACTTTCTACAGGCATACCACGAACTTGGTCTGCTACCAATCTAGCCTTTTGAGGAGAGATTCGTGCGAACTTTAATTTTGCTTTAACTTCCATTATAAAATCCTAACGCCTATTATCTTGACGACTTATCAGCAACATGACCACGAAACATTCTAGTAGGTGAAAACTCACCTAGCTTATGCCCAACCATATGCTCATTAACCAATACAGGTACATGTTGACGACCATTATGGATAGCAATAGTTAATCCAACCATATCTGGCACTATCATTGAACGTCTTGACCAGGTCTTAATTGGCTTACGATCTCCAGCATCTACAGCTTTCAGAACTTTAGTCATCAGATGATGATCTATAAATGGGCCTTTTTTTAATGAACGTGGCACTTCAATTACCTCTTGTTTCTACGACGTACGATAAGATTATCTGTACGTTTGTTTTTACGTGTTTTAAAGCCTTTAGTTGGCGTACCCCATGGAGACACAGGATGTCTACCACCAGATGTTTTACCTTCACCACCACCATGTGGATGATCAACCGGATTCATTACAACACCACGAACCGTTGGTCGAACACCACGATGACGACTTGCACCAGCTTTACCAAGCTTAACTAAGCTATGCTCAGAATTACTTACTTCACCTATCGTTGCACGACACACTGATAAAACTTTTCTCATCTCACCAGAACGTAATCTTAAAGTTGAATATCTTCCTTCACGAGCAACTAACTGAGCAGAAGTACCAGCACTACGTGCAATCTGAGCACCTTTACCAGGCTTCAATTCGATACAGTGAATAACGGTACCAACTGGAATATCTTTAATCTCAAGAGTATTCCCTGGAGCAATAGTAGCCTCAGAACCAGACATTACCGAACCACCAGCTTTTAAGCCTTTTGGTGCAATGATATATCTTCTCTCACCGTCCGCATATTTAAGAAGAGCAATATTAGCCGTTCTATTCGGATCGTATTCGATAGTTTCCACTTCCGCAGAGATACCATCTTTAGTACGCTTAAAATCAATAACACGATAATGCTGCTTATGACCACCGCCGATGTGGCGAGTAGTGATTCGACCATTATTATTACGACCACCAGACTTACTTTTCTTTTCAAGAAGAGACTTACAAGGACTCCCCTTATGCAATTCATTATTTACAACTCTTACCTGATGACGACGACCAGGTGAAGTTGGTTTCATTTTTAAAATAGCCATGACTTAACCCTCTGCCTCAACATTAAGAGTAGAACCTTCTGCCAATCTGACATAGGCTTTTTTCCAGTCTTTTCTAGAACCTTTTCTTTTTCCGAAGTTTTTGCTTTTTCCTTTAACATTCACTGAACGAACATCGGCAACTTTGACTTCAAAGAGAGTCTCTACAGCAGTTTTAATCTCACCTTTTGTAGCAGTAGTAGCAACTTTAAATACATGTGTATTAGACTCATTACCTGAAACTGCTTTTTCTGTAACATGAGGTCCGTAAAGAACCTGATACAACCTTTCTTCTACTTTACTTATCATGACAACCACTCCTGAACCTTAGACACAGCCGAAGAAGTCATAACAACACTGTCGTGAGAAACCAAACTTACAGGATTTAGCTGAGCAAGCTCAACATATTCACAGTTTGGAATATTACGTGAAGAAAGACTTACATTATCTTCTTTTTCAACACCAACCAAAAGAGAATCTGAAGACACCTTCCAATCTGCTAACGCATTAACCATGCTTTTAGTCTTAGGATCAGAAATCGCAAAATCATCAATAATAATTAATGATTCTGAACGCACCAACTCAGAAAAAATAGATCTCATTGCAGCTCTATACATCTTCTTATTGAGCTTCTTAGAATAATCTCTAGGTCTAGCAGCAAACGTAACACCACCAGAGCGCCAAATTGGACCTCTAGAAGTACCAGCTCTAGCACGACCAGTTCCTTTTTGTCTCCATGGTTTAGCACCACCACCACTAACATCAGAACGAGTTTTTTGTGCTTTAGTACCAGCACGACCCGCACTCATATATGCAACAACTGCCTGATGAACCAAGGTTTCATTATATTCACTTGCAAAAACAGCATCATCCAACTCAACCGCTTTGCCTTCTACACTCTTTAATTTCATAAGAATTAAACCTTAACAGCTGGCTTCACGAGCACATTTCCACCACGCGAACCTGGGACTGCACCTTTAACCAACATCAAATTACTTTCCAAATCAATACTTACCACAGTAAGATTTTGAGTTGTTTGCTTAACAGCACCCATGTGACCAGACATTTTCTTGCCTTTAAAAACTCGACCAGGCGTCTGATTCTGACCAATAGAACCAGGAGTTCTATGATTTATAGAGTTACCGTGAGTAGCATCTTTACCAGCGAAATTATATCGCTTCAAAACACCAGCAAAACCTTTACCTATAGTTGTACCAGTAACATCTACCTTCTGACCTGCTTCAAACAAATCCAAAGACAATTCTGAGCCAACTTCATATCCATCGACCGAATCAACTCTTGATTCACGAGTAACCAAACCAGATTCCATTGACGCTTTTGCAAAATGCCCAGAACCAGGCTTGTTTACCTTTGAAGCTTTTTTAACGCCTGCGGTTAATTGCAAAGCATTATAACCATCAGTCTCAACTGTCTTTATTTGAGAAATACGGTTTGGCGTCATTTGCAAAACCGTTACTGGTGTTGCACTACCATCTTCATTGTATATCCGGGTCATTCCTACTTTAGAACCCAGTAGACTGATTGCCATTTGGCCACCTCATTAAAACTTAAAACCGATATAAGTATCTAAACCATATCAGAAGATATTTTTTGGAAAAAATCGGCCCGAAACAATAAGTGTCGAGCCGAAGAAAGCCGCGCATTATGCCAGATAAATCTGAGATAGGGAACTCTAAAATTATTTTTTATTTATATTTTTTAAAGTACAAAAATATATACAAAAAAACTTAGAGAAACCCTCACACACGCATTATAAAAGTTTGATCTGTACATCCACACCAGTTGCTAGATCTAGCTTCATTAGAGCATCAACTGTACGATCTGTTGGCTCTACAATATCCATTAGGCGCTTGTGCGTTCTAATTTCATATTGATCTCTAGCATCTTTATTAACATGAGGAGAAACAAGAATAGTAAATCTTTCTTTTCTTGTCGGAAGCGGAATAGGACCCTTAACTCGAGCACCAGTTCGCTTTGCTGTTTCTACTATTTCTCCAGCTGAACGATCAATTAACTTATGATCGAACGACTTAAGACGGATTCGGATTTTTTGACCTGACATATTTATATACTCAATTAAGTATTATTCGATAATTTTTGCAACAACACCGGCACCAACTGTACGACCACCTTCGCGTATTGCGAAACGTAGACCTTCATTCATTGCTATCGGATTGATTAGGGTTACTGTCATCTTGACATTATCACCTGGCATAACCATTTCTGTTCCATCAGGAAGATCACATGCACCTGTTACGTCTGTTGTTCTGAAGTAGAACTGCGGACGATAACCATCGAAGAATGGCGTATGACGACCACCCTCATCTTTTGATAAAACATATACTTCTGCTTCAAACTTTGTATGAGGCGTAATTGACTTAGGCTTACATAGAACCTGACCACGCTCTACATCTTCACGTTTAGTACCACGTAGCAATACACCTACGTTATCACCAGCCTGACCTTGATCAAGAAGCTTACGGAACATTTCAACACCCGTACAAGTTGTTGTAGTAGTGTCTTTGATTCCAACGATTTCGATTTCATCACCTACGTGAACGATACCGCGCTCGATACGACCAGTAACAACTGTACCACGACCAGAGATTGAAAATACATCTTCTACTGGCATTAGGTAATCACCATCGATAGCACGCTCTGGCTCAGGGATATAAGTATCTAGCGCTTCAACCAACTCAACAATCTTAGCTGTGTAAGCTTCATCACCTTCTAACGCTTTAAGCGCTGAACCAGTAACGATTGGCGTATCATCACCAGGAAACTCATACATATCTAGAAGCTCACGCACTTCCATTTCAACAAGCTCTAGTAGCTCTTCATCATCTACCATATCAGCTTTGTTTAGGAATACTACGATGTATGGAACACCAACCTGACGTGACAACAAGATGTGCTCACGAGTTTGTGGCATTGGGCCGTCTGCTGCAGATACAACAAGAATAGCGCCATCCATTTGAGCTGCACCAGTAATCATGTTTTTCACATAATCAGCATGACCAGGGCAATCTACGTGTGCGTAGTGACGTGTATCTGATTCATATTCAACATGAGAAGTCGCGATAGTTATACCACGTGCTTTTTCTTCTGGCGCATTATCGATTTCATCGAATGCTTTAACTTCACCACCCATCTTCTCTGCCATTACTTTTGTAAGCGCAGCAGTTAGCGTAGTTTTACCGTGGTCGACGTGACCAATTGTGCCCACGTTTACATGGGGCTTATTACGTTCAAATTTTTCTTTGGACATGATTACTCACCTTTCAATTATCATTGCATCAGCCACCGATTTTGGGACCTCTGCATACTTCGCAAACTCCATTGAATAGTTAGCTCGACCTTGCGACACTGATCTTAAAGCAGTGGCATAACCGAACATTTCAGCCAATGGAACTTCCGCACGAATGATTTTACCCGCAGGTGCCTCATCCATGCCCTGAACAATGCCACGACGACGATTTAAGTCACCCATAACATCACCCATATTTTCTTCTGGAGCCACAACCTCTACTTTCATAACAGGTTCTAGCAACTTTGGGCCCGCAGCTATTACGCCATCGCGTATTGCCATCGATCCAGCAACCTTGAACGACATCTCACTAGAATCAACATCATGAAATGAACCATCATACAAAGTAACTCTAATATCAACGACCGGACAACCAGCCAACACTCCATTTTGAAGCTGCTCTTGAATACCATTATTCACAGCAGGTATAA
The DNA here is from genome assembly GCF_004339015.1 of Cocleimonas flava. Taxonomy (GTDB): domain Bacteria; phylum Pseudomonadota; class Gammaproteobacteria; order Thiotrichales; family Thiotrichaceae; genus Cocleimonas; species Cocleimonas flava. The sequence continues at coordinate 207,295 of NZ_SMFQ01000005.1, forward strand.
ACTCCTGCGGAATTGACCCACCTACAACTTCATCTATAAACTCATAACCAGAACCTTCTTCTAAAGGCTCTAGCTTTATCAATACATGGCCATAATGACCTTTACCACCAGATTGACGAACAAACTTGCCTTCGGCATTTACCGATTGACTTATTTTTTCGCGGTATGACACCTGTGGATTACCAACATTAGCATCAACACTAAATTCACGCTTCATTCTATCTACGATAATATCAAGGTGTAATTCACCCATACCAGATATTATCGTTTGCCCTGTCTCTTCTTCAGTATGAACTCTGAACGAAGGATCTTCTTGAGCCAGCTTAGCTAATGCTTGTGCCATTTTCTCCTGATCAACCGTCGTTTTCGGCTCAACAGCAACCGAAATAACTGGCTCAGGAAAATCCAGCCTCTCTAATGTTACAGGATTAGACTTATCACAAAGCGTATCTCCGGTAGTAACATCTTTAAGACCAACAGCCGCAGCAATATCTCCAGCAAAAACTTCTTTTACTTCTTCTCTAGAATTAGAATGCATTTGCAAAATACGCCCAATTCTTTCTTTCTTTCCCTTTAAGGGATTCAAAACCATATCACCAGTTTTGAGCTTTCCAGAATATACCCTGAAAAATGTCAACGTACCCACAAAAGGATCAGTTGCTATTTTAAATGCTAATGAAGCAAATGGCTCTTCATCAGATGCTTTTCGCTCTACTTCTTTACCTTCTTCTGTCCCATCATCTACAACTCCCGTAATTGACGGAACATCCAATGGCGATGGCATATAACGAACTACCGCGTCCAACATCGCCTGGACACCTTTATTCTTAAATGAAGAGCCACACATAGCAGGAACTATCTCACCCGCTAAAGTACGGATACGTAAACCCTGATGAATCTGATCTTCAGTAAGATCACCATCATTTAGATACACATCCATCAATTCTTCATTAGCTTCAGCAGCAGCTTCTATCAGTTTTTCACGCCACTCTTCAGCATCAGCCTTAAGACTCTCAGGAATATCTTCCAAGGCATAGGTTAACCCCATATCTTCATCATTCCAGTTAATTGACTTCATCTTTATTAGGTCAATTACACCTTTAAAACCTTCTTCTTCGCCATTTGAAATCTGAAGAGGAACAGGAACAGCACCTAAACGCTCTTCTATCTGGCTTACTACACGTAAAAAGTTTGCCCCAACCCGATCCATCTTATTAACAAAGACCAATCGTGGAACATGATATTTATTCGCTTGCCGCCAGACAGTTTCAGATTGCGGCTCAACACCACCAACAGCACAAAAAACAGCAACAGCACCATCAAGCACTCTTAGCGAACGCTCAACCTCAATAGTAAAATCAACATGACCGGGGGTGTCGATTATATTTATTCTATGCTTATTAAATTGCTTTTCCATGCCTGACCAAAAACAGGTCGTAGCAGCCGAGGTAATAGTAATACCCCTCTCTTGTTCCTGCTCCATCCAATCCATGGTAGCAGCACCGTCGTGAACCTCACCAATTTTGTGAGACACACCAGTATAAAACAAAATTCTTTCTGTAGTAGTCGTTTTTCCAGCATCAATATGCGCCATAATTCCTATATTGCGATATTGATTAAGAGGTGTTACACGAGCCACTTTATTTACCTTATTAAAACTTCTTGCCGGAAAACCGACAAGAAACCATAAATCCTAACTACCAACGGAAGTGAGCAAAAGCCTTATTTGCATCAGCCATCTTATGCGTATCTTCACGCTTCTTAACAGCAGAACCACGCTTTTCAGCCGCATCCATAAGCTCACCTGCTAACTTTAATGCCATTGATTTTTCGCCGCGACGACGAGCCGCATCAACCAACCAACGCATAGCTAAAGCATTCTGACGAGAAGATCTAACTTCTACTGGCACCTGATAAGTTGCACCACCGACTCTTCGAGACTTAACTTCGACAGAAGGACGTACATTCTCTAGAGCTGCTTCTAGCACCTCCATTCCATCATTACCTTTTTTAGCAGCGATAGTATCTAATGCCACATACACAACTTTTTCAGCAATAGACTTTTTACCATCTTTCATAATGGTATTTATAAATTTAGCCAAAAGCTCACTACCAAACTTAGGATCTGGAAGGATAATGCGTTTTGGGACTTCTCTTCTTCTTGGCATAAAAAACTCGCTACTCTATTTGTTTACTATTATTCAACAACCTACTGACATCTTATCAACAGGCAAAATTACTACTTAATCCAAACTATTCTGACATTAAGACTTTGGACGCTTAGCACCATACTTTGAACGACCTTGTCTACGTTCTTGAACGCCCTGCGTATCAAGAGAACCACGAACAACGTGATAACGTACACCAGGCAAATCTTTTACACGACCACCACGGATTAATACAACCGAATGCTCTTGCAAGTTATGACCTTCACCACCAATGTAACTACTAACTTCGAAACCATTTGTCAAACGTACACGAGCTACTTTTCTCATTGCTGAGTTTGGCTTCTTAGGAGTAGTGGTATATACCCTTGTACATACTCCACGACGTTGAGGACAAGCTTCCAAAGCTGGAACATTGCTCTTTTCCATCTTGCGCTTTCGAGGTTTGCGCACTAACTGATTAACAGTAGACATTAAATCTATTTCTCCAACTTTATTACCCTGCACCAGCATTATCTGACACAAGAAAAATCAACAATCGTCTTAACGATAAAGGCGCGGAATTCTATTACCCCTACGCCCTTATGTCAAGACAGGATTCTATTTAAAAAATGTATTTTTTAAGATGAGTCTAAATCTGTAACCAAACACCCCCCTACTTTTAACGGTATAAAAACCGCTATAAGTAGGGGGGTGCCTTTTAGAGTCTTCTTAAGGTTAAAATTACTCTTCTGTAGCTTCTTCTATCTCTATTGCAATTGGCTCTTCTGAATCACCGTCTGGCAGCTCAGCCATTAAAGACGAAAGCTGTTGCTGTAACTCTTCCTGTTTTTTACGGCGAGCAAGATGATGAGTCAAACCAGTACCAGCTGGAATCAAGCGACCCACAATAACATTCTCTTTAAGCCCACGAAGATCATCACGAGCACCTTTCACAGAAGCTTCTGTTAATACTCTTGTAGTCTCCTGGAATGACGCCGCTGATATAAACGAATCCGTCACAAGAGATGCTTTGGTAATACCTAGCAATACACGATCGTATTTCGCCGGCAGTTTACCGTCTGCAATAAACTTCTCGTTTTCTTCATCAATCTGCCAGTAATCAAGCTGCTCACCTTTCAACATGCGAGTATCACCTGATTCAGTTATTACAGCTTTACGCATCATCTGGCGCGAAATAATTTCAACGTGCTTATCATTAATTTTTACACCTTGTAAACGATAAACTTCCTGAACCTCTTTCACCAAATGCTCTGCAAGTGCAACTGGACCCAATAGACGTAGAATATCGTGAGAACTTGGCTCACCATCAGCAATCATCTCACCCTTAGCTACCTTCTCACCCTCAAATACATCAAGGTTACGCCATTTAGGTATTAGTACTTCGTAGTGCTCTCCTTTATCCGGAGTAATAACTAAACGCTTCTTGCCTTTAGTTTCTTTACCCCAAGAGAACGTACCAGAAATTTCTGCAAGTATAGCAGGCTGCTTAGGCTTTCTAGCCTCGAACATATCAGCTACACGAGGAAGACCACCGGTAATATCACGAGTCTTAGAAGATTCCTGAGTTAAACGAGCAAGTACATCACCAACTTCAACTTTTACACCGTTAGTCAAACCAACAACTGCGCCACCTGCCAAAGGATATTGAACTGGTATTTCAGAATTCTCGAAGAATAATGAATTGCCATTATCATCCAATAGTCTAATCATTGGGTTAAGATCTTTTGAACCTGAACCACGAGATGCAGGATCAGTAACAATCGTTGAACTTAAGCCTGTTACTTCATCAATATGTGTATTGATAGTTGAACCATCAACAAAATCAACAAAATCAACAGTACCTGCAACTTCCGTAACGATAGGATGCGTATGAGGATCCCATGTTGCTACCTCTTGACCCATCTCTACAGAATCATTGTCTTTGATAGTTACAACAGCACCATAAGGCAATCTATAACGCTCACGTTCACGACCTTGATCGTCAACAACACTGATTTCACCAGAACGAGATACTGTTACCAGATTTCCGTCCTTATTTATTACAGTCTTAACATTAGATAGACGCGCTGTACCTACCGACTTAACAAGAATATTATTATCAGCAGCCGCACGACTAGCAGCACCACCGATGTGGAAAGTACGCATCGTTAACTGAGTACCTGGCTCACCAATTGACTGAGCGGCGATTACACCCACTGCCTCACCCATATTAACCAGATGACCACGACCTAGATCGCGACCATAACATTGCGCGCAAACACCCTTTCTTGATGCACAAGTAATAGCAGAACGAACTAAAATCTCATCTACACCTAATTCATCAAGCTTTGATACCCACTCTTCATCTAATAAGGTCTTTGCTGGAATTACAAGCTCGCCTTTATGATTCATTACATCAACAGCAGCCACACGACCTAGAACTCGATCACCTAATGGCTCAACTACATCACCACCTTCAATAATAGGCTTCATGGATAAACCATTTTCAGTGCCACAATCATCTAAAGTAACAACCATATCCTGAGAAACATCCACAAGACGTCTAGTTAAATAACCAGAGTTAGCTGTTTTCAATGCTGTATCGGCAAGACCCTTACGAGCACCATGAGTTGAGATAAAGTATTGAAGTACGTTTAGCCCTTCACGAAAGTTTGATGTAATTGGCGTTTCGATGATAGAACCATCCGGCTTAGCCATCAAACCACGCATACCTGCTAATTGTCTAATCTGAGCTGCAGAACCACGAGCTCCAGAATCAGCCATCATATAGATAGAGTTGAAAGACTCTTGAGAAACAATTTTGCCATCTGCATCTTCAATATCTTCTTTACCCATACCATCCATCATGGCTTTAGCAACTTGCTCGTTAGTACGAGCCCAGATATCTACAACTTTGTTATAGCGCTCACCCTGTGTAACAAGACCTGATGAATATTGATCTTCAATTTCTTTAACATCATCTTCAGAGCGACCAATAATGGTAGCTTTTTCATCAGGAATCATCATGTCATTAGCACAGAATGAAACACCTGATAATGTCGCATATTTGTAACCGGTATACATCAATTGGTCGGCAAGAATAACAGTGTCTTTAAGACCTATTCTTCTATAACCCTCGTTGATGAGGTTAGAAATATTCTTCTTCTTCATTACACAGTTAATTTTCTCAAACGGAATACCGTCTGGCAAAACATCAGATAAAATAGCACGTCCAACGGTTGTATCAACACGACGGGTTTTAACAATAAGCTCACCATTATCATCGTATTCACTATCTGTAATGCGAACCTGTACCTTTGCATGAAGTGACACAAGATCTGTCTCATAAGCACGCTTAGCTTCTTTAGCGTCTGCAAAAATCATGCCTTCGCCTTTAGCATTAATGCTTTCGCGAGTCATATAATAAAGACCCAGAACTATATCTTGAGACGGAACAATAATCGGCTCACCATTAGCTGGCGATAGCACATTATTAGTCGCCATCATAAGCACACGAGCTTCAGTTTGCGCTTCAAGAGACAATGGAACGTGAACAGCCATCTGGTCACCATCAAAGTCAGCATTGAATGCAGAACATACAAGCGGATGCAACTGGATCGCCTTACCTTCGATTAGTACAGGCTCAAACGCCTGGATACCCAATCTATGAAGAGTAGGAGCACGATTCAATAGAATGGGATGCTGACGAATGATTTCAGCCAGGATATCCCAAACTTCTGGAGTCTCTCTTTCTACTAATTTTTTAGCTGCTTTAATTGTAGTAGCCAGGCCACGTCTTTGTAATTTACCGAAAATGAATGGCTTGAATAATTCAAGCGCCATTTTCTTAGGCAATCCACATTGATGCAATCTTAATGAAGGACCAACAACGATTACAGAACGACCAGAGTAATCGACACGCTTACCTAATAGATTCTGACGGAAACGACCTTGCTTACCTTTGATCATATCAGCCAAAGATTTTAACTGACGTCTGTTAGACCCAGTTATAGCACGACCACGACGACCATTATCAAGCAACGCATCAACAGATTCCTGAAGCATACGCTTTTCATTACGCACGATGATATCTGGCGCATTTAAGTCCAACAAACGTCTTAGACGGTTATTACGGTTAATTACACGACGGTACAAATCATTTAGATCTGACGTCGCAAATCGACCACCCTCAAGAGGAACAAGCGGACGTAAATCAGGCGGCAATACAGGAAGTATTGTCATTATCATCCAGTCAGGCTTATTACCTGAACCTAGGAATGACTCCATTAACTTCATTCGCTTACTAATACGCTTAAGCTTAGTTTCTGACTTAGTCGCATCAGCTTGTTCGTTTAAGTCTTCAATTGCTTCTTTGATATCAACTGTCTTAAGCATCTTAAGAACAGCCTCAGCACCCATTCCCGCATCGAATTCGTCTCCAAACTCTTCAACAGCTTCTAGGTAAGCTTCATCACTTAGCAATTGACCTCTTTCAAGAGTCGTCATGCCAGGCTCTACAACCACAAATGCTTCGAAATACAACACACGCTCAATATCACGCAATGTCATATCCAGGAATAATCCTATTCTTGAAGGCAACGACTTAAGGAACCAGATATGCGCTACTGGACACGCAAGATCTATATGACCCATGCGGTCACGACGCACTTTAGTATTAGTTACTTCAACGCCACATTTTTCACAAACAACACCACGGTGCTTTAAGCGTTTATATTTACCACATAGACACTCATAATCTTTAACTGGACCAAAAATTTTGGCACAAAAAAGACCATCACGCTCTGGCTTAAAAGTTCGATAGTTGATTGTCTCTGGCTTCTTTACTTCACCATATGACCATGAACGTATTACTTCAGGTGATGCTAAACCAATACGTATTGCATCGAATTCTTCTGTATCTGCTTGCTGCTTAAAAATATTCAGCAAGTCTCCCATACCTTTATTCATCATAACGTCACCTATTAACTATCTTTTTCAAGTTCAATATTAAGAGCCAAAGATCGAATCTCTTTCATCAATACATTAAAGGATTCTGGCATACCAGCTTCCATATGAAGATTTCCATCTACGATGTTCTTGTACATCTTATTTCTACCCTGAACATCATCTGACTTAACCGTTAGCACTTCTTGCAATGTATATGCTGCTCCATACGCCTCAAGAGCCCAAACTTCCATCTCTCCGAAACGCTGACCACCAAACATAGCTTTACCACCCAGTGGTTGCTGAGTAACTAGACTGTATGGCCCAGTAGAACGTGCATGCATCTTATCGTCAACTAAGTGATTCAATTTCAACATATGCATATAACCTACAGTAATCTTTCTTTCAAACGCTTTACCTGTTCGGCCATCATATAAAGTTGTTTGACCTGATTCAGGCAAATCTGCCAACTTAAGCATATTCTTAATTTCTGTCTCAGCAGCACCATCGAATACTTGAGTAGCCATTGGAACACCGCGACGCAGATTACCAGCCATTTCTATAACTTCATCATCCGTCATCTCAGAGATATCACCCTGATCTGGATTACCATCAAGACTATAGATCTCAGTTAAAAACTTACGAAGCTCATCAACTTTAGCTTTAGCATCAATCATTCTACCGATTTTCTCACCTAGGCCTTTAGCAGCCCAGCCAAGATGCATCTCAAGAACCTGTCCAACGTTCATTCGAGAAGGAACACCAAGAGGATTCAAAGCGATATCTACGGGAACTCCAGACTCGTCATAAGGCATATCTTCAACAGGAACGATACGTGAAACAACACCTTTGTTTCCATGACGACCAGCCATTTTATCACCAGGCTGCATACGACGGCGAACTGCCACGTAGACTTTTACGACTTTAAGTACACCAGGAGCCAGATCATCACCAGCAGTAATTTTATCTTTCTGCTTCTGCAAACGCTCTTCATAACGTTTCTTTTGCTCATCTAAAAGTACCGAAAGCTTTTCAAGCTGAACGTTAGCTTCTTCATTACGCATACGTAATGAGAACCATTCTTTCTGATCGAGATCAGTTAAATAAGCTTTAGTAACCTTTCCGCCAGCTTTAATACCAGCCGGACCACCATCAACAATTTTATTGAGTACTAACTTCTCTACACGTGCATAAATATCTTCTTCAAATACAAATAACTCATCACGTAAGTCATTTCTAACCTTGGATAGAGCTTCTTCTTCTAAAGCGATTGCACGAGCATCTTTCTCAACACCATCGCGTGTAAATACTCTTACATCGATAACAGTACCAAACATGCTTGATTTAACACGTGAAGATGTATCTTTAACATCAGAAGCTTTCTCACCAAAGATAGCACGTAACAATTTTTCTTCTGGAGTTAGTTGCGTCTCACCTTTAGGTGTAACTTTACCAACCAGGATATCACCAGGCTTAACTTCAGCACCAACATGTACGATACCTGACTCATCCAATTTAGAAAGTAGATGCTCACTAACATTTGGAATATCCGCAGTAATCTCTTCTGCGCCCAACTTAGTATCACGAGCAAGACAAGTAACTTCTTCTATGTGAATAGAAGTAAAACGATCTTCCTCTACCACTCTTTCAGAAACAAGTATTGAATCCTCAAAGTTGTAACCATTCCAAGGCATGAAAGCTATTTTGATATTTTGACCTAAAGCCAACTCACCAAGATCTGTCGACGAACCATCAGCTAGCACATCACCACGCTGAACCTTGTCACCAATCTTTACAATAGGCTTTTGATTCACACAGGTATTCTGATTCGATCGGGTGTACTTGATAAGATTGTAAATATCTACACCACCGTCCTGAGCTTCGTCATCATTCACACGAATAACGATACGAGCAGCATCAGCAGCTATAACTTCGCCACCACGCTTAGACACGACTGTTGTACCAGAGTCAACCGCTACAACACGCTCCATACCCGTTCCACTTACAGGCGTTTCCGCACGTAAACAAGGAACAGCCTGACGTTGCATGTTCGACCCCATCAAAGCACGGTTAGCATCATCATGCTCCAAGAATGGAATCAATGACGCAGCTACCGAAACGATCTGCTTTGGAGATACATCCATATATTGAATATCTTCAGGAACGGACATCGCAAATTCATTTTGATAACGACAAGAAATCATGTCATTTGTAAATTTATTGTCTTTATCCAGAACAGCATTTGCCTGAGCTATGACAAAGCGAGACTCTTCGATTGCAGATAAATAATCGATTTCATCTAACACTTGACCATTTTCAACTTTACGATAAGGAGTCTCTAAGAAACCATAATCATTAGTCTTTGCAAAAACAGCAAGAGAGTTTATCAAACCGATGTTTGGACCCTCTGGAGTCTCGATAGGACAAACACGACCATAATGAGTTGGATGAACGTCACGAACCTCAAAACCTGCTCTTTCACGAGTGAGTCCACCTGGGCCTAACGCAGAAATTCTTCTTTTGTGAGTAATCTCAGACAATGGATTATTTTGATCCATGAATTGAGACAACTGACTTGAACCAAAGAACTCTTTTACTGCTGCAGATACAGGTTTTGCATTTACCATGTCTTGCGGCATTAAACCTTCACTTTCAGCTACAGTCAGGCGTTCTTTAACAGCTCGCTCTACCCTGACAAGACCGATACGGAATGCGTTCTCGGCCATTTCACCAACACTTCGAATACGTCTGTTTCCAAGGTGATCTATATCATCTATTACACCAAAACCATCACGGATACCAATTAAGGTTTTAAGAACGTTTACGATATCAGAGTCAGTCTTTCCAGAATTCTTAAGCTCTTCATATTGAGGACCAAATTCTTCCACCAATGCCTTAGAAGCAGCATCAGTTCGACCCGATAAATAACCAAGGTCAAAAAGAATAGCGGGACCAGTTTCTACTGTATATTCAAGACGACGATTAAACTTCATTCGTCCAACAGCTGAAAGATCATAACGATCTTCCGAGAAGAATAAATTATGAAAAAGGTTCTCAGCAGCTTCTTTTGTTGGTGGCTCACCAGGACGCATCATGCGGTAAATTTCAATCATCGCCTCAAGCGGTGTTTGAGTCGCATCAACTTTTAGCGTATTTGAAATAAATGGACCACGATCTAATTCATTCGTATAAATTACGTCGAATTTTTTGATATCATTTTCACGCAATAGCTCTATTAACTCTTCAGTTAACTCACTATTCGCTTCAGCAATAAACTCACCTGTAGATTCATCCACAATATTGTGAGCTATCATTTTGCCGAACATGTACTCATTAGGCACTTCTAGCTTGCTAATTTTAGCCTTCTCTAACTCACGAACGTGTTTTGCAGTAATTCTCCGACCAGACTCAACAATCTTTTCACCACCAACTACGATATCAAAAGAAGCTAATTCGCCTCTTAATCTAACTGGATCTATAGCTAATTGAATTTTGGTTTTCTGAAGAGTTACTTCAAGCTTTTCATAGAAACAGTCAATAATCTCTTCAGTCTCCATACCAAGAGCTCTGAGCAGAATAGTAGCAGGAAGCTTTCTACGACGATCGATACGAACAAAAACAGCATCCTTAGGGTCAAACTCAAAATCAAGCCAAGAACCACGATATGGTATTACGCGAGCATTATGCAACAACTTACGTGCAGTATTGGTTTTACCTTTATCATGATCAAAGAAAACACCAGGAGAACGATGTAACTGAGAAACAATTACACGCTCAGTACCATTAATTACAAAAGTACCTTTTTCCGTCATTAAAGGCATTTCACCAAGATACACATCTTGTTCTTTTATATCTTTGACAACTTTTGTTTTCTTTGGTGCATCTTTATCGTAAATAACCAATCGTAAAGTTGCACGCAACGAAGTAGCGTAAGTAAGACCACGCTGCTGACACTCACGCACATCAAACACCGGCTCAGCTAAATTGTAATCTACATACTCCAGCATAACAAAACCAGAGTAACTAACTATAGGAAAAACAGATGTAAAAGCACCATGCAATCCTGCATCTTTACGATCTTCTACTGAAACATCAGTCTGCAAATATTGACGATATGACTCCAGTTGAATAGCTAAAAGATAAGGTATATCTAATACCTGTGGGCGTTTACCAAAATCCTTGCGGATACGTTTTTTCTCAGTAAAAGTCAGAGCCATCTTAATTCCTCTTCTGAAACCAGTTCAGTAACCTAATAGCAAAGGTCACAACACACCTTTGCCGAATACTTATTGCAGCTTCAACAACAGCTACAACAAAAAAATTTTTAAAACATTTTAGATCAGAGACATTCTTCTGATCACCACAAGACCAGAAAGATCTTATAGTTATTTAAGCGACAAAAGGCCGACAGCAATTATTCACTGTCAGCCTTATGTATCATGAAGGAGCGCAAGGCCCTTTCATGCAAAGAAGAAATTATTTCAACTCTACTGAAGCACCAGCTTCTTCAAGTTGCTTCTTAACATCTTCAGCTTCTTCTTTAGAAGCGCCTTCTTTAACAGTAGCAGGAACGCCTTCTACCATTTCTTTAGCTTCTTTCAGACCAAGACCTGTAATACCACGAACAGCTTTGATAGCACCAATCTTGTTATCGCCAAAGCTAGTCATTACAACATCAAACTCCGACTGAGCTTCAGCAGCAGCTCCACCAGCGTCTCCGCCAGCAGCAGGTGCAGCAGCAACTGCAGCAGCAGCAGACACACCAAATTTTTCTTCCATATCAGAGATCAATTCTACGATCTCCATTACACTCATGTTTGATATTGCTTCTAGAATATCATCTTTAGAAACAGCCATTGTATTTCTCCTAAACCTAAATCAATCGTCGCAAAACGCGACTAGTAAATAAAAATAAATCAAATTGCCTGAGAACAAAGAATGCTTTACTAAGCAGGCTTTGAATCACGAACAGCAGCGACAGTACGAACAAGTTTTCCAGGAACTTCGTTAAGCGTACGAGCAAGTTTCTCAACAGGAGCTCTAAACGTACCAGCCAAAATAGCCAGCGCTTGATCTCTTGTTGGCAACTTAGCCAAACGATCGATATCAGAAGCAGGAAGCAATTCCCCACCAACAGATAACATTTTCACTTCTAACTTATCATGCTCTTTAGCGAAGTCTTTCAGGACACGGGCCGCAGCACCAGGATCTTCTTGCGAAAATGCCAACACTAACGGACCAACAAAACCTTCACTCATACAAGAAAACTCTGTATCAGCAAGGGCAAGTTTTGCCAGATTATTCTTCACTACGCGTAGATAAACACCACCTTCACGCGCTTTTACACGCAATTCAGTCATCTCTCCTACACTTAATCCGTGGTACTCTGCAGCAACAGCGGAATGAGCTTCTGTAGCAACTGCAGCGACCTCAGAGACAATCTTCTTTTTGTCTTCAAAAGTTAATGCCACAACATCTACCTCTTTAATTCGGCAGCATAACCACCGTTTAATCAAAACAATTGACTCTTACGAATCAAAAGTCCTAAACGACGTGCCCCGAATCGACTGATTCAGGTTACGCCATCTACGCAGGATATTAAGCATCAAAACCTTAAAAGGATCTGACACACCTACGGTCTTTGACGACATACACCAGGTATATCCATCAATAACTCTTAATATTTATTTGAATCGTAAAACCCAATCAAACACAAAGAGCTTGCACAAACAACGTGCAAATTCTTTACAACTTAATACTTAACTGAAGAAGTATCCACACTTAAGCCAGCACCCATGGTACTAGAAACAGATATCTTCTTTAAGTAAACACCTTTAGCAGAGCTAGGCTTAGCCTTAACAAGATCAGCAACCAACGCATTCAGGTTTTCAGACAAAGCATTGCTATCAAAATCCAGATTACCAATACGACATTGAATAATTCCGGCTTTATCAGTTCTGTAACGAACCTGACCGCCTTTAGCATTCTTAACCGCTGTAGCAACATCAGCACTTACAGTACCAACCTTAGGATTAGGCATTAAACCACGAGGACCTAAAACCTGACCTAACTGACCAACAACTCTCATCGCATCAGGACTAGCAATTACAACATCAAAGTCCATATTGCCTTTCTTGACTTCTTCAGCCAAGTCTTCCATACCAACAACATCTGCGCCGGCCTCTTTAGCCGCCTCAACATTATCACCCTGAGTGAAGACAGCAACTCGAACTGTTTTACCCGTTCCGTTTGGAAGTACAGTAGAACCGCGTACAGCCTGATCAGATTTCTTAGCATCAACACCAAGATTAATACTGACATCAACACTCTCTGTAAACTTAACTGGAGGAAGCTCTTTTAATAAACTAAAAGCTTCAACAACATCATATAATTTATCTGCATCAACTTTTTCATTGATCAGCTTTTGGCGCTTAGTTAACTTAGCCATTACTTAACACCCTCTGTTTCAAGACCCATACTACGCGCACTACCCGCAATAGTTCTAACAGCCGCATCTAAATCAGAAGCAGTCAAATCAGGCTCTTTAGCTTTTGCAATTTCTTCAAGTTGAGCTCTAGAAACTTTGCCAACTTTATTAATATTAGGAACAGCACTTCCCTTTTGAACACCAGCCGCTTTCTTCAACAAAATCGAAGCAGGCGGAGTTTTCACATCGAACGTGAAACTCTTATCACTGTAAACAGTAATAACTACTGGTAAAGGCATACCTTGCTCAGCACTTTGAGTAGCAGCATTAAACGCTTTACAGAATTCCATGATATTCAAACCAACCTGACCCAGAGCTGGACCAACAGGTGGACTTGGATTTGCCTGACCAGCAGGCACTTGCAATTTGAGATATCTCTCAACTTTTTTAGCCATTATCTAACTCTCCACGAGTTCAAACGTTATCAGCAAGCCAACTAAGTCAACCCCTTCAAACTCCTCGAATAAATATTAAAATTAAGTTTTTTCTACCTGAAAAAACTCGAGCTCAACAGGTGTCGAACGCCCAAAAATCTGAACTGCAACACGCATTGTACTTTTCTCGTAATTGACTTCTTCAACTACTCCATTAAAGTCATTAAAAGGCCCATCATTAACTCGAACCACTTCACCAACTTCAAATAAAACTCTTGGACGAGGAGCATCAACCCCTTCTTCCATACGATTCATGATCGCATTTGCTTCTTTCTCTGTTATTGGCGCTGGCCTATCACTTGTACCACCAATAAAACCTAATACTCGCGGCGTATCTTTAACCAAGTGCCAGCTATCATCATTGAGATCCATCTCAACCAATACATACCCAGGAAAGAACTTTCGGGTACTTTTTTTCTTTTGACCTTCACGCATCTCCACAACTTCTTCAGTGGGAATCAATATCTCACCAAAAGAATCCTGAAGACCATAACGTTCAATACGCTCTTTTAACGCTTCTTTTACACGCATTTCGTAATTTGAATACGCATGCACAACAAACCATTGCATTGACATCTTAGCCACCCACCGACAACAGAGCCTTAACACCAGCTCCTAGCAACATATCAACAAACCAAAGGAAAATAGCCAAAATAACCACCATAATGAAAACCATCAAGGTAGTTTGCATGGTTTCAGCACGAGTAGGCCAAACCATTTTTCTGACTTCTGAACGAGCCAGACCAAGAAAACTTATCAACCCCTTCCCTTTAACAGTAGTTGCAGATATACCAACAGCGATACCTACCGCCGCAAGAATACCAAGAACCTTATAAAGAAGTGGCTGCTCTGCAAAATAGTAGAACCCTACTATCCCAGCGATTAAAAACACTAAAGCCAACAATAACTTAATAGTATCGAACGCCGAACCCTGAGCTTCTGAATTAGTTGCCATAATTTGATTTACCAGCTTTTCTCAGCCTATCCATATATATAGAACATTTACTTATAAGCCTTTCTTCATTGATCAGAAATGGCAGGCCAGGAGGGACTCGAACCCCCAACAATCGGTTTTGGAAACCGGTGCTCTACCAATTGGAGCTACTGGCCTAGATTTTAAAACAAAGTCAAAAAACCAAGTTTCTGAAACAACAAAAGAACGAAGAACAATTACTTAGTAATTACCCTTCGCTCTCTAAAAGGACGCGGAAGTATAACAGAAAGATTTATTAACTCAATCTATTCCGCAGTCTTAATTATTCGATGATTTTTGCAACAACACCGGCACCAACTGTACGACCACCTTCGCGTATTGCGAAACGCAGACCTTCATTCATTGCTATCGGATTGATTAGGGTTACTGTCATCTTGACATTATCACCTGGCATAACCATTTCTGTTCCATCAGGAAGATCACATGCACCTGTTACGTCTGTTGTTCTGAAGTAGAACTGTGGACGATAACCGTCGAAGAATGGTGTATGACGACCACCCTCATCTTTTGATAAAACATATACTTCTGCTTCAAACTTTGTATGCGGCGTAATTGACTTAGGCTTACATAAAACCTGACCACGCTCTACATCTTCACGTTTAGTACCACGTAGCAATACACCTACGTTATCACCAGCCTGACCTTGATCAAGAAGCTTACGGAACATTTCAACACCCGTACAAGTTGTAGTAGTAGTGTCTTTGATTCCAACGATTTCGATTTCATCACCTACGTGAACGATACCGCGCTCGATACGACCAGTAACAACTGTACCACGACCAGAGATTGAGAATACATCTTCTACTGGCATTAGGTAGTCACCATCGATAGCACGCTCTGGCTCAGGAATATAAGTATCTAGCGCTTCAACCAACTCAACAATCTTAGCTGTGTAAGCTTCATCACCTTCTAACGCTTTAAGCGCTGAACCAGTAACGATTGGCGTATCATCACCAGGGAACTCATACATATCTAGAAGCTCTCGCACTTCCATTTCAACAAGCTCTAGCAGTTCTTCATCATCTACCATATCAGCTTTGTTTAGGAATACTACGATGTATGGAACACCAACCTGACGTGACAACAAGATGTGCTCACGAGTTTGTGGCATTGGGCCGTCTGCTGCAGAAACAACAAGAATAGCGCCATCCATTTGAGCTGCACCAGTAATCATGTTTTTAACATAATCAGCATGACCAGGGCAATCTACGTGTGCGTAGTGACGTGTATCTGATTCATATTCAACATGAGAAGTCGCGATAGTTATACCACGCGCTTTTTCTTCTGGCGCATTATCGATTTCATCGAATGCTTTAACTTCACCACCCATCTTCTCTGCCATTACTTTTGTAAGCGCAGCAGTTAGCGTGGTTTTACCGTGGTCGACGTGACCAATTGTGCCCACGTTTACATGGGGCTTATTACGTTCAAATTTTTCTTTGGACATGGTGAATCACCCTTCTCTAAAATCTAATAATATTAAAAATCTTCCACTATCATTACAAAACATAACAACAGCAATAAACTTGGAGCTCATAACCGGAATTGAACCGGTGACCTCGTCCTTACCAAGGACGCGCTCTACCGACTGAGCTATATGAGCACATCAACGAACTACAGGAACTTGTGCAATTATAGCCCACAAAACCGCAAATCATTTAACTCAATGTGGAGCGGATGGCGGGAATCGAACCCGCAGCATCAGCTTGGAAGGCTGAGGTATTACCACTATACGACATCCGCATCTTTTAACTCACTCAAAGCTCGAAAGAGCACTTACTCTTTTCAACTAACTTTGAATAAAAAAACTAATGGTGGAGGGGGGTGGATTCGAACCACCGAAGCTTACGCGTCAGATTTACAATCTGATCCCTTTGGCCGCTCGGGAACCCCTCCAAAATCAAGCGGGCAATTCTGAGGCAAAGCTAAGGTTGTGTCAACCATCTAAATGCATTTATTTTAATGTTTTTTATGTTTAATTTACACCTAAACTGGATTTCCAAATAAACCACTAAAAAAGCCCTGAAAAACAACATATAAATATCAATATTATATGCCACATAATTTAAGTTTACCCCAGTAATCTCAACACATACCTATAAGCTACAACTATTAATTTACCCATGAACCCAAACAACCTTTACATCGCCCAAATATAGAAAAATATTTACAATACGGTACTATTAAACTAATTAATTCAAATAGACTATTACAAGGCTAAGTAAACCCAATATGAAAATAACAATTTATGGTGCTGGTTATGTCGGCTTAATTACAGGTGCCAGCATGGCCCAAGTCGGTAATGATGTTTTGTGTGTAGATATTGATGAAGAAAAAATAAAAAGACTTTCCAAAGGTAAAACCAGTATTCACGAACCTGGTCTAAAGAAATTGCTTGAGGAAAACATCAAGGCAGGAAGATTAAAATTTACGACATCTGCAGCTGAAGGCGTCGAACATGGTTTATACCTTTTCATAGCGGTTAATGTTCCTTCTGACGATTCAGGCAACTGCGATACCCGGCACATTCTAACAGTTGCAAAATCTATTGCAGATAACATGAATGGCTACCGCATCATTATAAGCAAATCTACTGCTCCCGTTGGGACCTCAGACAAGGTTAAAGGAATTATCAGCAACACACTTCGTGAAAGAGGTGAAAAACATGAATTTGATATGATATCAAACCCCGAGTTCCTTAAGACCGGTGTTGCGATAGATGACTTTATGAAACCAGACAGAATTATCATTGGCTCAGACAACCCTCGCACCATAGAACTCATGCGCGAACTATTCTCACCTTTTAACCATAATCGTGATCGTATTGTTGCCATGGATATTCGCTCTGCAGAATTAACCAAATACGCAGCCAATGCTTTATTAGCCACCAAAGTCAGTTTCATGAACGAACTTTCAAACATCTCTGAAATTCTTGGCGCCGATATTGAACAAGTCCGAATTGGCATAGGATCAGACCCAAGAATTGGCTATCATTTCATTTACCCTGGCTGCGGCTATGGCGGTTCACGCTTCCCCAAAGATGTTAGGGCGCTCGCGCATTGTACCGAAGACCAAGGCTATACCGCTGAATTACTGAATGCCGTAGAAGCTGTCAATTATCGACAAAAAGAAAAACTCTTCGAAAAGCTTACCAAATATTACGGCGAATCATTAAAAGATAAGACCATTGCAATATGGGGCTTATCATTTAAACCTGATTCAGCCGACATGAGAGGTGCAGCAAGTCGCGTATTAATGAGACAGTTATGGAATATCGGTGCAACCGTAAGAGCTTACGATCCTGCCGCAAACAAAGCATGCAAAAAACTCTACGGCGACAAAGAAGCATTAACGATATGCAATACTGCTGATGAAGCACTTGAGGGAGCAGACGCCCTAGTGATACCTACCGAATGGCAAGAATTTAGATCACCTGATTTCAACAAGATCATTAACACGCTTAACGATCCTGTCATTGTTGATGGAAGAAATCTCTACAAGCCAGATCACATGAAAGATTTAGGTATTACTTACTATGGTATTGGACGGGGTGAATAGTAGCTAATCGACGCCCATTGAAAATAAGCTACTAACAATTATCTTTAAGGCACCTCCCCACTTTGGGGCACTTTTTTTAACAAAAAGTAAAGTGCTTATTAACAAACAGATCTAATTAACAGGATCAACGAGAATTTTAATCCTGCTTTTGATAAAGCAAATCCCAAACACCATGACCTAATTTTATGCCGCGTGTTTCAAATTTTGTCGTTGGACGCTCTTCTGGTTTTGGCGAATAAGGCGTATCCGCCATAGAGCTAAAATCAGCTGATGCTTCCATTACCTCTGCCATGTGTTCAGCATAAGGCTCCCAATCTGTAGCCAAATGAAAAACACCACCTGGCTTTAAACGACTCGCTATTAACGAAACAAAATCGTCTTGGACAATACGTCGCTTGTTGTGACGTTTCTTATGCCAGGGATCTGGGAAGAATAACTGCACTCGATCTAAAGAGGCTTCAGGAATTCTATTTTTGATAATTTGTACCGCATCATCATCCATGACACGCACATTGGTGAGTTTCTTTTCATCGATTAAATGCAATAAACGTCCCACACCAGGCTTGTGCACTTCAATGCCGATGAAGTTTTTGTCTGGCGCATTTTCTGCCATTGTCGCCAAAGATACGCCGTCACCAAATCCAATTTCCAACGTGACTTGCGCTTTTGATTCAAACAGATTATCGACATCTAACGCCGAATCACCACGATCGATTCCAAAAACAGGCCAGAAATTCTGCAAAGCATCATCCTGCCCTCTGGTTAATCGGCCTTGACGTAGAACAAAACTGCGCACGGGGCGCATAAACTTATCAGTCACTATAATCTCTCTTTTATCAATATCTTATGATTACACGCCACATATTGAATAAATAGAGGTCACCCCCCTACTTTTAGCGTGTTTTTTGGTGTTAGTTATTTCGCATTAAGGAATAACTTGAAAAACTAAGCCTTCGCGTTGATGGCTTGCATAAACACCCCAAAACGCTGAGCCAGTTCAGGCGAACGATTCTCGCTTCTCATACTCGCCAATATTAATTCACGCATACCCGGAATCATAATTAAATCAGCGAGTATCGCATTGAATGCCATTTGTTCTTGCGTCGCTAACTTTTCCACAAACAACGCCATCAACTCTTTATTTTCTAAATCCGCCCACGATCGTCCAGAAATAGCAGCGATAACTTCTATTTCCTTTGCTAATGGTGACCGCAATATTTCTGACAGTATTTTAGTTTTTTCAGCATCTAAATCCTGTGAAGAAATAGCACGTATTAACGCAGCAATCAGCACAACATCGTCACCACTAACCAGCTCTGCTCTTAATCTAAGCAAAATAGAACCAAATAAAGGCTTATCAAAAACGGTATTTTCCAGACCATGCGCAAAACTCTGCAAAGGCGTTGATGGCATGTCAGCAATAGCACTTGCCAGCAAAGATGCATTATTATCTTCACCTAATCTGGCAATCACATCCGCAATTCCCTGCAAACCTAAAAACTGCCATTGTTCGTATCCGGGGCCACCCTGATCTTTTGGCAACAAATAATCATGTGCGTACTGATAATGTTGCGACGGCTCCTGACTCAACTCAACAGTTGCCAATGCATGAAACATGGAAAGTCGATCTTCACGAGGCTTAAATGCAAATGGAGATTCACCCAGACCATCTTCTACAGCATCACCCTGCTGTTTCGCCTGAATATTTTTACCCGTCTGCTCAAGCAGATCAATTAAGAAAGCATCACGAGAAAGCTGCTTTAAATAACCCAACTCATCAATAGGAAACTGAAGAAACCAAATAACAGCTTGATCTTCCTTGTTTTTTGGCCAAAATAATAAAGCCAGCCATGCCTTCTGCTGAAAGGGGTAAGGAAAAAGTTGTTTCTGCTTTTCTATCTGTTCAAAATCTTCATTTGAAATCGGGCAAACCTTACGCCCCATGTCGTACACGCGATAATTAAAATCCTCAGTTTTCAAGAAATCGGTAATACTGTCGAACTTTTCCATTGTTTAGCATTTCTCAGGATCAGAAAAATCGGGCATAATCGCACATCTTACAAGCATTCTTCAACTAACACTGTAACTAGTGTGTTAACTTAACGTATCAATTAACTATGTCATATTATAAAAATCACGTTTTTTTCTGTACCAATCACCGCGAAGACGGTAGCCAATGTTGTGCGCAATACAATGCACAAGAGATGCGTGATTACATGAAAAAACGCAGCAAAGAATTAGGCCTGGTTAGCAGAGGTGAAGTAAGAGTTAATTCAGCAGGCTGTTTAAACCGTTGCGAACTTGGACCGGTTATTGTGGTTTACCCAGATGAAACCTGGTACACCTTTGTCGACAAAGATGATATCGACGAAATAATTGAAGAACACCTATTGAAAGGTAACAAAGTAGAACGCTTATTACTCGATAACGAGTCTCCGTGCTGATCAACGCTTTTCACGTTTTCACTCTACTATCATCATTTACCAAAGACTCATTAATCAATGAATAGCGAGAAATTAAGACTCTACGCAGAGTTAATTCGTTTCGATCGCCCGATTGGCACGTATTTATTACTGTGGCCAACTTTATGGGCTTTATGGATAGCTTCTGAAGGCATCCCGGATTTCAAACTATTAATCATTTTTAGCCTGGGCGTGTTTCTGATGCGTTCTGCTGGTTGTGCGATTAATGATTACGCGGATCGTGATATTGATTTACATGTCGCACGCACCAAAAACCGTCCGTTAACGAGCGGTAAAATTAGTGCAAATGAAGCACTGGGTGTTTTTGCTGTGCTTTGTCTTGTGGCCTTTTTGATAGCCTTACAACTCAACACATTAACTATCATGCTTTCTTTTGCTGCTGTTGCTTTAGCAGCAAGCTATCCCTTTATGAAGCGCTACCACCACTTTCCACAAGTACACCTTGGCGCTGCATTCTCGTGGTCTATCCCAATGGCTTATACAGCCGTGACTGGCATACTTCCCCCCATAGAAGCCTGGCTTTTATATGTTGCGGCCTTACTTTGGACAACTGCTTATGACACCCAGTATGGCATGGTCGATAAGGAAGACGATTTACTAATAGGCGTCAAATCGACCGCTATTTTATTTGGCAAATATGACAACTTTATTATTGTTACATTGCAGTTATTGGCCTTAATTATAATTACTGTCGTAGGAATAATGACTCAGCGTGGCCCTGCTTTTTATACAAGCATTCTGCTTGCTTGTGGCTTTATTGCATACCAACAGACCCTAACACAATTCAGAGAGCCTCAAAAATGCTTAACGGCATTTCTCAATAATAACTGGCTGGGGATGATTATCTTCATTGGTATAGCAATAGATTATGCTTAGGAAACACCGACAATATTGAGACTAAGATTCAAAATTGACTCTCAATTACCACCAAGTCCCAACTATTTGCACTGGTCGAACCCCCTAATATCAAGTAATATCGCCATTCTTTTATATTTTAAAGACATAGACTCACATTACAAAATCAGGATTCACACACGATGGAAACAGAAAGAAAAAGTTCATACAGCTACGAAGACCTCATTAAAAGCGGAAACGGCGAATTATTTGGCCCAGAAAATGCCCGCCTACCTGCACCACAAATGTTAATGATTGATCGTATCGTTGAAATCAATTCTGATGGTGGTGAATTTGAAAAAGGTCAAATCATAGCTGAATTAGATATAAACCCAGATCTTTGGTTTTTCGACTGTCACTTTAAAGGCGACCCTGTAATGCCTGGTTGTTTAGGTCTAGATGCTATGTGGCAATTAGTCGGATTCTTCCTATGTTGGTCAGGAAGTCCGGGACGCGGTCGTGCGCTAGGTGCTGGCGAAGTTAAATTCACAGGACAGGTTCTTCCTGATGCCAAGAAAGTTACTTACAAAATTGATATCTCTCGCCTAATTCAACGCAAGTTGGTTATGGGTGTTGCAAATGCAAGCATGGAAGTAGATGGCAAAGAAATCTACACAGCGAAAGACCTAAAGGTTGGATTATTTACTTCAACAGAAAATTTCTAAGTTAAGTTCAACAAAATTCAGACACTAAAAAGCCCGTGATTCTTTCGAATCACGGGCTTTTTTTATACTTAAAATTTCTTAATAAGTTATATAGGCTCTAAGCAATCGCTTAGTCGTCACCCATGCTCATGAAGAATTGCAAGATGTACCAGAACAATAATCCAACACTAGAGAATAGAGATAGGGAAGCCGCTACATGCTGCTCAGTGTGGTACTCATGTATGATATTTGATGTGCTGTAAAGTACAGAAGCCGCAGCAAATAGGATCATTCCACCGGAGAACCAAAGCCCTAGAGAGAAGCCGAACATAATGCTCGCAAGGATTAAGCCCATTGCAACAAAACCACCAATCATCAAGAAACGTCCCATAAATGAGAAGTTAATTTTGGTAGAAAACGCAGTGAATGTTAAACCAGCAACAAGTGCGGCAGTAACGATTGCAGCGTTTTGCAACAGATGCCCATCAGGTGCTCTAACTAATGCCATGTAAATTAGCGGCATAAAGATAATCGCTTCAGCAATAACGAAAAGCCCTAAGCCCATGTATTGCTTTTCGCGAGAAATCCCAGAATGCGCCCAGTTATTCGCAACGGTAGACACTAACATAAATGCGCCTAAAACGATTAACCAGCTCCATTTACTACCTGAAAGCATGCCCATAAAAGAAAGCGCTACACCAGACTTGATTAATAGTGTTTCTATTACAGCAAACGCAGCAATTGCGCCGGCCAAATGTACGTATGTACGTTTAATAAAATTAGCACGTTCGCTTTCTGCTGCATTTGCAACAATCTGGCCCGTACTCATATCTAACTGACTCATTCTTTTCTCCGTAAAATAAAAGTAGATCTACGTGTTTGATATTTAAAAACGCAGATCATGTTTAATATCAACACTATATTAGTCTATCATAAAGTTTAAAAGTTCTATGAATAGACAGACAAACGATAGGTTATTTTTATTTAACACTATTCTTAGTTAACACAACTATCAAAGCCACCCCCCTACTTTGAGGGGCTTTTTTTTATAATGCTATAAAAGCCTGGCTAAACGATTTGCGCCGCTGCGCTTTCATATTCTTCACTGATTTCCATCCACTGCATTTCTACAGCTTCCAGCTTCTTATCCAGTTCACTTTTGTCTAACACCAGACTTTTCAGCTTTTGTTTGTTTTCTTCCTGATAAATATCGGGGTCAGAAAGTTGTTTTTCAAGTTCTGCTTGCTTGGTAGAAAGATCATCGAGCTCTTTTTCCGCTTTTTTCAATTGATTCAACAAGGGTTGCAATTGTTTGCGGCGCTGCGCTTCTAACTGACGTTGTTCTTTTTTCGACAAACCTTTTTCAGAATCATCCTGATTATCCCCTAAAGCGGCTTCCTTACTGGCTGAGGCAAGTTGCTTATTTGACTCATTGATGAATTTTGCATAATCATCCAGATCACCATCAAACTCTTCTGCTTTGCCATCATGCACAATCACTAATTCATCCGTAACTGTTTTTAGCAAATGACGATCATGGGAAACAATTACCATTGCGCCTGCAAAACCCTGCAATGCCACACTCAAGGCATGACGCATTTGCAAATCCAGATGATTGGTCGGCTCATCTAACAATAATAAGTTAGGTTTTTGATATACCAGTAAAGCCAAAACCAGACGTGCTTTTTCCCCTCCGGAAAAGGGCTCAACAGGCTCATCGACTCTTTCGCCTTTAAAACCAAACCCACCCAGATAATTCCGCAAATCTTGTTCTCTTGCCTCTTTATCTAAAGCACGAAGTTGCTGCAACGCCGTTAAATCGACTCTTAATTGCTCTAATTGGTGCTGGGCAAAATAGCCTATCTTCAGATCTTGAGCTTCCCAGGACTCATCTTCTTTATTTTCTTTATCACCCTCTTTATCTTCACAAGTATTGGTCGCAATTGATTGCAGCTCTCCTGCCAAATATTTGATTAAGGTTGATTTACCTGCACCGTTTGGGCCAATCAAACCTATACGTTGACCCGGCATTAACTGCATTTTCACATTTTTGACAATGATTTTGTCACCATAACCAATAGATGCATTGACCACATTGAGCAAACGCTCAGGTAGTTTCTCGGGATCAAAAAATTTAAAGTGAAACGGCGAATCCACTTGCGCCGCAGAAATTTCTTCCATGCGACCTAAAGCCTTCAAACGACTCTGCGCCTGCTTTGCCTTGGTTGCCTGAGCGCGAAAGCGGTCCACATATTTTTGCATGTGTGCTTTTTCACGCTGTTGCTTTTCGTAAGCACTTTGCTGTTGCGCCAGACGCTCCGCCCTGATTTTCTCAAACGCCGTATAATTTCCGGTGTATAAGGTTACCTTTGCATGTTCGATATGGGCGACGTGCTTAACCACCGCGTCGAGAAATTCTCTATCGTGCGATATTAATATCAACGTTCCTTCATATTGCACTAACCAGCTTTGAAGCCAGATAACCGCATCTAAATCCAGATGGTTAGTTGGCTCATCGAGTAACAACAAGTCAGAACGGCACATCAATGCTTGCGCCAGATTCAAGCGCATTCGCCAACCACCGGAAAAACTATCGACAGGGTTATTGATTTGCTCTTGAGAAAAACCCAGACCATGCAATAAAGTCGCTGCGCGGCTTTCGGTGGTATAACCATCTATTGCATCTAAACGACCATGCAATTCACCGAGCAATGCGCCTTCTGCATCTTCTAATTGTTTATGCAGATCGATGTATTCGGTATCGCCTTGCAAGGCATATTGCAAGGCAGAGATAGTAGTTGCAGGCGTTTCCTGCGCCACATGCGCGACTACCCAGTTTGGCGGAATACTGACAGTACCTTCGTCCTGACCCAACTCACCACGCAACATGGCAAAAAGGCTCGATTTACCAGTGCCATTGGCGCCGGTTAAGCCAACTTTATAACCCGGGTGTACGCTAATCGACACATCGGATAAGAGCTTTTGTGGGCCACGTCTGAGCGTGACATCAGAAAGTACAATCATTGAATTTCTATGGTTTTTACTAAAAGTGGAATATGAAAACACACCCCCCCACTTATAGCGAGTTTTTATCAGTAACGGCAGTCGAATTATTATCTTTAAAACAAAAATATATTAAATATCACTTAAAAAAGATATTTTAATTACAACCACATATTTTAATTAAACGAGAAGTAGCATGAAAGCCAATAAATCTAGCGGTATAGAATTTTTATTTGGGATGACCGCATTACTGATATTCCAACTTTTAGGCGAAGTCAGCGTTCGTTTGCTCGACCTACCTGTTCCGGGACCAGTTGCCGGCTTGCTTTACCTTCTCGTGTTATTGCTGGCCATGGGAAAGTTTAAACGCCCTGCTCCTGAATCTCTGGAGCAATCATCGCTGGCGTTATTGAATCACCTTTCACTGCTATTTGTGCCTGCAGGTGTAGGCGTCATGGTTCACTTTCAACGTTTGGAAGAAGAGTGGTTACCAATTACAGTGGCACTATTTTTAGGTGTGCTGATTACGATGGGTACCACCGCTTTGAGTATGCAATTTCTTATGCGTTTCTTTGATAAGAAAGCCAAAAAAAGCTCTTAACAATAGCTGGATATTAAAGAACAAAATAAACCAGCAACCATTATCGCAAGACAAACAAACTCAAATTATGCAAAACACAGACCTACAAACACTCTGGGTATATTTATCCACTTCGCCATTAACGGGATTAACGATAACGTTAGTGGCATATTTAACCGCATATACTCTGCATCGAAAAACAGGCACCCACCCCTTAACCAATACCGTTTTGATCTCGGTAATTTTATTGATTTTGATCTTAGAAGTTACCGATACTGAATACGCAACCTACTTTGAAGGCGCGCAATTTATTCACTTTTTATTGGGGCCTGTAACGGTTGCTCTGGCGATTCCCTTATTTCAACAATTTGCTCAAGTAAAGCGGCTTTTTATTCCCATTATTTTATCGATGGTCATTGGTATTACGGTAGGCACTATTGCGGTTATGTTTATTGCCAAATTATTAGGCGCAGATTTAGCCACGCAGATTTCATTATCAGCACGTTCGGTAACCGCCCCTGTGGCGATGGGTATCGCAGAAAAAATTGGCGGTATACCTTCGTTAACTGCGGTACTTGCGGTGTTAACCGGCATTATTGGCGCAGTGTTAGGAACCCACTATTTGAATTTACTGAAAATCAAAGACAATAGCGTCAAAGGTATCGCCATTGGTAATAGCTCTCATGGTATCGGAACTGCCAGAGCATTCACCTTAAATACCAGCATGGGTGCTTTTGCGGGTTTATCTATGGCTTTAGCCGCTTTGTTAAATGCATTAATGTTGCCCTGGCTGGTAAAAGGTTTTTTATTAGTAACGGGGTGATTTTTTTGATCAGCTTCTTACACCCCACTACTTATAGGCCTTTTTTTATAGTCGTTTTAAATGGACAGAATCGCTTTACGATAAAATTGCAATTCATCAATTGAATCCAAAATATCATCCAACGCCAGATGAGCACCTTTCTTTGTGTGCTGCTCCAATACTTCTGGCTTCCAGCGTGCCGCCAATTCTTTCAAAGTACTGACATCAAGATTACGATAATGAAAGTAATCTTCAAGAATTGGCATCTCGCGCGCCATAAAACGTCTATCCTGACAAATGCTGTTACCGCACATAGGTGAGGCACCTTTGGGGACGTACTCTTCTAGAAACTTGATGGTTTCAGCTTCTGCCTGAGCAGCAGAATAGCTACTTTCTTTTACCCGTTTGACCAAACCAGAACTGCCATGATGGGATTGATTCCATTCATCCATACCCTCCAAAACACTATCAGGTTGATGGATAGCAATCACAGGGCCTTCGGCAAGTTTATTCAGGTCTTTATCTGTCACTACGGTAGCGATTTCGATAATGACATCATTAATAGTGTCTAGTCCTGTCATTTCCAGGTCAATCCAAATCAAATTATTCTTGTCTTGGCTCATAGGGTATAATGCTCGGTTGAATTTAATTGATATTAATTATATTGGTATTTTTACCGTAATTTACGTGAATACTCATGTTGAATTAATAAAACTGAGCCTTATTTTATAGAACTATGCATACATTTACTTTTATTTTTCTAGCACTTCTGATCATTACAACAGGGGTGCAATTATGGCTTTCTTTGCGAAACGCCAAACACGTTGCACAACATCGTTCTGCAGTTCCTGAAGAGTTTGCCGACAAAATCACGCTTGAAGAACACCAAAAAGCTGCCGATTACACACGCACCAAGGGCAGCTTCGGACGTTTCAACCTGATTCTAAGCGCTGTTGTTTTACTGCTTTGGACTTTAGGCGGTGGACTGGAGCTACTGGATAACGCAATGCGATCGTTCAGCTGGGGCCCATTAACCACAGGTGTCGCGGTTATCATCGGTTTCTCGCTAATTTCAAGCATCATCGATATCCCAACTTCGTTATATAGTACTTTCGTTATTGAAGAAAAATTTGGCTTCAACAAATCAACGCTTAAAGTATTTTTCATCGATATGTTTAAAGGTGCGGCGCTATCGGTTGTGATAGGTATTCCGCTGATCATGTTAGTTTTATGGCTAATGGAATCTGCGGGCAGCTTATGGTGGCTTTATGCCTGGGTGGCACTAACTGCTTTCTCAATTTTGATGATGTGGGCCTACCCAAAATTTATCGCGCCAATCTTCAATAAATTTAAACCATTGGAAGAAGGTGAAGTGCTTAATCGCATCACGACGTTGCTCGATCGTACTGGCTTTAATTCAGACGGTGTATTTGTAATGGATGGCTCTAAACGCTCTAGCCATGGTAACGCCTATTTCACAGGCTTTGGCAAAACCAAGCGCATCGTCTTCTTTGACACACTGCTTAAACACCTGACTCCGACACAAGTAGAGGCTGTTCTGGCACATGAGTTAGGTCACTTTAAACATAAGCATGTACTGAAAGGCATGATCGTTTCAATGACGATGACACTGGTAGGCTTCGCCGTACTAGCGTGGCTAATGCAACAACAGTGGTTTTACAATGCGCTGGGCGTATCACAACCTTCTACATATATGGCGTTATTGTTATTTATTCTGGTTAGCCCTGCTTTCACTTTCTTTATTGGGCCGATTATGTCACGCTGGTCTCGTAAACATGAATTTGAAGCAGATAGCTTTGCCGCCCAACAATCTGATTCTGCGGAACTTATCAGTGCACTGGTTGGTCTATATAAAAAGAACGCGGGAACATTAACGCCAGATCCTTTGTATTCGGCATTTTATGATTCTCACCCACCTGCATCAATTCGCATTGCGCACTTGAAACAAGCAGGATAAATAGAAAAGTAAGGCAATAAGGAAAACGGAGATTGATATGAAATTTTCAAAAACATCATTTTCAAAGACAACTAAGATAATAACTAAAACAGTATTAGCGTCTTTAGCAGGTTTGCTAATTTCAAGCACAGCGATGGCCCAAGGCAATGCTGCTAATGGTAAAAAATTATTTACCCAATCAAAGTGTAACCAATGTCATACAACCAGCATCTTTACCAAGAAAGATAGAAAGGTAAACAGCTTAAAAGCGCTTGAAGCTCAGGTACGACGCTGTGACTCTAACTTGAACACTAACTGGTTTGATGATGAAATCCATGACGTTACTGCTTATTTAAACCAGCAGTATTACAAGTTATAATCAGGATGTTCAAATCTTGAAGACAGAAGTAAATACCGGACGGGTAGTCACCCGTTTCGGGGCTGAACTTCTTGTAGAAAATACTGAAGATAATCCAGATATACCTCACGTACGCTGCACCGCCAAACGTAAATTCGATACTATCGTTTGTGGTGACTACATTACCTGGCATCACAACGAACATGGTAATGCCTCTGTTGATGATTTACTCCCCAGAACCAATGCACTGACAAGGCCCGGTTATCGTGGTCGCCCTCGTACTATTGCAGCAAATATTGATCAACTTGTAATCGTTAACTCATGGTTACCCGAAACTTCCTGGGATTTGGTAGACCGTTATCTGATTGCTGCAAATCAACTCAATGCCGAAGCTATTATCGTTATGAACAAGAGCGATTTAGCTGAAGCACATGCGACTGAGGCAGACTGGCAGGCGATGAAAAATTACGAAGAAATTGGTTATCCAGTACTTCAATTGAATGCTCACACCGGTGAAGGGATTGAGCAACTGAAGCAAATGATGGATGACAAAACCAGTATTTTTAGTGGTCGCTCAGGCGTAGGTAAATCTTCCATAGCCAATCGTATTCTGCCGACATCAGACATTGCGGTTGGCATAATTTCCGATTCTGGAGAAGGCAAGCACACCACCACCACAGCTGACTTATATCGACTTGAAAACAAAGGGTATTTAATTGATTCCCCGGGTGTTAGAGATTATGCATTAGGCGATATTAGCACCCAAGAACTCGCTGATGGCTATATTGAATTTGCGCAATACCAGAACAATTGTCGTTTTCATAACTGTACTCATGATCACGAGCCTCGTTGCGCAGTTAGGACAGCTGTAGAAAACAACGAGATCAGCAAAGAAAGGTATCTTCGTTATCTCGATGCGTTACATACCTTGAAAGAGAACTCCAATAGTTAAACATAAAGCACTAATCTTAAGACAAAGGCGCAGCAACATACTTGCGATAAAAACATTGTAATTCGCAAATAAAACCTTTAAAAAGAATCTATTAGTTATATCATGAATAATGATATATGAAGCTTGCAAAGAATGGGCTCTTTGTATGCCGTTAAATATTTATGTAATTATTTAAACTTGTTACTTAAAATTAGCTACCTAAAACATATAACAACATCTATAAAAAAGTCACCCCCCCACTTTTAGCCTGTTTTTTTAACAGATGATTGTGATCAATGGGGTTCAGGGGAAAATATACTGATTATGAAATCGGCACTTAAGATTATTTACAAGTCATTACTAGGAATAGTTTTTTTGCTATTCTTATCGCACAATTCTTTTGCTTATACTAACCAGAAACAGGTAAATGATTTTCATGAGGCTTATGACAAATTACACAAAGGTCAGCTTTACGATAGCTCTCATTTAAAAGGTTATATCCTTCACCCTTACCTTGATTATGAACGTCTAAAACAAAATATAAAAACCAGTAACAATCAGTCTCTACTCAATTTTATCCATCAAAATCCACCTTCATGGTTATCTGATGATATTAATACAGAGTTATTGATAAAACTATCACAGCAACAACAATGGGGACAAATTCTTAAGTTCTATAAAAAAGGCCAAGGAGGCATTAAAGCAAGGTGCGTTAATGCAGAAGCCTCGATGCATATTAGGCCATCTGCGGCTATTAATAACGAAGCATTAAAAATATGGCTTTCGGCAAATAGTCGCCCAAAAGTTTGCGACCCTTTGTTTGCACTTTTAGTGCGTAAAGGATTAGTCAATGACAGTAGAGCCTGGCAACGAATTACGCTGGCAATGGACAAAGGAAAAACGGGCCTGGCCAGAGCGTTAAGTAAATACTTAAACGAACCAAGTCTCGTAAACCTATGGATTAATTTACGCAAGCACCCGCTTAAAAATCTCAAAAATAAAAGACTAAAAAACAAAGATGGTCGAAGCACTCAATTAATTGCTTATGGCATAAAGAGATTAGCTAGAAAAAACACAGAAACCGCGAGAAGCCAATGGAATAAATTTCAACGATCGCATACTTTTTCGACAAAACTTAAAGCCGATGTTGAGAGCTATATCGGTGTACGCGAAGCATTGAATCACAATCCTTACGCATTACAAAAGCTTGCTGCCATCCCTGCCACTCTTCGTAGTGAAGAGGCAACTATCTGGACAGCACGAATGGCATTACGTCAAGGTGACTGGAGAAAATTACGTAGCGCAATTGATAGCATGCCAGCTGAAACTAAAACCAAAGACAGGTGGCGCTACTGGAGAGCACAAACAGGAAAGCGTTTAGGTGAGAAGAATACACATCAACAGTTATTACCTGTGGCAAACAATGCATCATTCTATGGTTTTTTAGCTGCTGATGAATTAAGAAGACCTTACTCAGCGCAGATAAAACCAACAAGAAACTGGTCTCAGTTAACGCCTCGAATTGCTAATATGCCATCTATGCAAAGAGCAACCGAACTCTACGCAATCGGCAAACCCAAACTGGCAAAAAAAGAATGGTTCTGGACCTTGAAAAAATTAAATAAACAAGACAAATTAACTGCTGCGGCGTATGCCTTAGAAATCAATCAACCATTCTTAGCAATTATTACGGTTTCTCAAACAAAAGACTGGAATCAAACTGGGTTACGGTTTCCCATGGAATACCAGTCGCTCGTTTCTAATTCAGCCCGAAAACATGGCATTATACCTGCCTGGGTATATGGCATTATGCGAAGAGAGAGCGCTTTTGACCCGCAAATTGTATCCAGCGCTAATGCCAAGGGTTTAATGCAAATTTTACCAGCAACTGCAAAAAACGTTGCTAGAAAGTTAGGCATTCGTTCTCATCGAACCTCTGATTTGTTTGTGCCTGAAAAGAATGCCAACCTAGGTGCAGCATACTTGAGTCAGATGCTAAAACGCTTTAAAGGCAATTATGTGAAAGCAACCGCCAGCTACAATGCTGGCCCCGGAAGAATCCCTCGCTGGACCCCCGACAAGCACATTTCAGCACCTCGCTGGATTGAAAGCATTCCGTTTGAAGAAACACGGAATTATGTGCGCGCAGTGATGTCGTATACAACTATCTATGATTATAAATTACATGCCAGAAATAACGCTAATCAACGTCTATCAAAACGACTACAGGCAGTCGGACCGAATTAATGCCTAAGCAGCAGAAAGGTATCGCACTTATTACCGCGATGATTATTACCAGCATTGCTGTATCCCTAGCTGGGATGATTATGTATCGCCAGCAAATCCAGATACGATTATCGAGTAATATTGGTCACTTTGAGCAAGCTTATCTGTATGCAAACGGCATGGAGGACTGGGCAGGAACGATACTGGATCAAAGTTTTGAAGATCATCCCGATTATGATTCTCTAACGGACGATTGGTATACCGAGACAGGCATTGTACTTCCTATTACTGGCGGCATAATGCAAGGTAAATTATATGATTTACAAGCTAGAATAAACCTTAATTCTTTAAATAGGCCTAAATCATTAAATAAAACATCATCAACTTCTTCTAATTCTTCGACAACTACAAATGCATCTTTAGTAGCAGGGAATGAAAATACCGATACTAACAATGAAGAACAAGAAAATACTGAAGATAAAGACGAAAATAATGAGAAGTATTATTACCCTGCAGAAACTGCACGACAAAGGCTAATCAACCTTATGACCATTGAAGTTGACCCTGAACAGGAGCTTGGTCCACCAGAAAACTTCACAGATATCTTAAAAGACTGGATCGACAGTGATCAGGACAATGGCAATAAAGAACAAGGTGCAAATGGTAGTGGTAATGGAGCAGAAAGTCCTTATTACCAAACACTAGAGCCTGCCTATTTCAGTGCCGATACCACCATGATTAGCTTAACTGAGTTAAGACTATTAAAAGAAATGAAAGAAGGCATTTATAAAAAACTAGCAAGATACACAACAACACTCCCAATCGTTGACAACGCCAATAAAACCACCAGTACACCAATCAATATAAATACTGCAGAAAAACCAGTACTACTTGCCATAGGCCTCACACCTGATAAGGCAGATGAATTAATTGAGCTTGTTAAAGAAACCCCCTTTGAGAATATCAATGATTTCCTAGAGTCCAGCATTGTGAGCAATGATATAAAGACAGAAAGTAATCCAGATGGCGCTGTTGATACGGATCAATTAGATGTTAAAACTAATTTTTTCTATTTAGAAGGAAGAGTAGAAATAAACAATACCAGAATTTTTATAAATTCTATTTTAGAACGGAAAAACGGTAAGGTTTCTGTCATAATGCGCGACTTTAGCAATCCTCAATCTATAACGAAAGTCATCAATTAAATGCAGTTACTGGTTATAAAATTAAAAGCGTCAGGATCAACACCTGAATACTCACTTTTAGGCAAGAAACAAGCTTCTGGTAATTTCATTGCTAGTGACTGGAAGCAGATTCGTTCACTCACTCGCGGAAGAAGAGTTGTCGCATTGATTCCCGCTAACGATGTGGTAATCACATCTGTGAATATTCCAAGCAAGAACAAGAAGCAGCTCCTCCAAGCGATTCCATTTTCGTTAGAAGATTCTCTTGCTGACGACATAGAAGACTTACACTTCGCTGTAAAACAAGATGACACCAGCAATCACTCTCAAGTAGCGATTATTAAACGGTCCACTCTTGAAAAACACCTTGATACATTCCAGGAACACGGGATCACTGCACATTTCATGCTTCCTGAAACGTTAGGGCAATATTATCGTAAAGATGAATGGTCAATTATTTTCAATACAGACCAAGAAAGTGCAACTATTCGACTTGGTGAATTGGAAGGCTTTACTTGTGATGACAGTATGCTAGATATTTTTTTAGCAAAACCACTTGAAAACAACAAGCCCAAAAAGATATTTTCAAATAAAGACAAGTCCAATCTTCCTGAAAGCTTACAGCAGCAAGATATTGAACCAATAAGCGCCAATACTATTGATTATGAAAGTATTAATAACGCATTACCTTTAAATCTTATTACAAATTTTTCTCGTCAATCCAACAAATCAACCATCAACTGGAGTGTATGGCGACCTACGATTATATTAGCGGGTTTATTAGCGAGTGTCTGGGCAGGTGTTTTCTTTTGGCAAAATAATTTATTGCAACAACAAAGTCAGCTATTAAACCAAAAAATTGAACAAGTCTATAAATCATCTTTCCCAAAAGGAAGAATCGTCGACCCTTCTGTGCAAATGAAAGCAGCGCTAGATAAACTAAAGGAAAATGCCGGGAGAGTGGTAGATTCTCCGCTGCCCTTAATTTCAGATCTAAGCCCTTTATTAAAAGAATATAAAGACATGTCATTGAGCGAAATAAATTACAAAGAAAATGAATTAACACTCGTCATGCAATCTCCATCCTTGACACGCTTAGAAACATTTAAGCGAGATGCTGCAGAGAAGGTAAAACTCAAGGTTGACATTAAGTCTTCAACGACAACGTCCAACAAAGTTGAGGCAACCTTAATCATTTCCCCATTAATGACCTCATCGGCAAAAGATGTTACCCCAAATAATTTACCCAGGGGTAACTCATGAAAAATTGGTACAACTCACTTTCTCAAAGAGAACGCTTACTCGTTACTTACGGCTCAATTGCCGTGACATTGATACTATTATGGTTACTAGCTGTTAGACCCATGTATGCAAAACATGTTCGTCTGAATAACTTGATTGAACAGCAAGAAATAAAACTTGCGACCATGCAAAGACAAAGCATAGAGATTAAACAATTACAGCAGCAAAATATTAAAGTACCCTCATCCAGTCGCACTCAAAACCCGCAACAATTGATTGAACGCTCATTACAAACATGGAGATTAAAAAAATCTCTGGAACGCATGCAGTCACAAGGTAGCAATGGCGTAAGACTCATATTAAAAGATGCAAATGCAGACAGGGTTATGCGATTCTTATATGAACTTGAAAATAAACACACGCTGGTCATCGACAATATGCTAATCGACAAAAGTAAAAAAGAAGCAGGACTCGCTGACTTTAGACTAACAATTAAAAGAAATGATAAATCATGAAAAAAATCATATTCTTTGGATTAATAGCATTTCTATTAGCTGCAGTTTGGCAACTACCTTTAAGCATTGCACAGCCATATTTAGAAAAAACAGTGAAAGGTTTGTCACTAGGGCCAACTAGCGGAACAATCTGGAACGGTGAAGCAAAAGAATTCACACTAAATAATAATTCTTTAGGTGAGGTTAACTGGAAAATTCAGCCTTTGAAAAGCCTCACTTCTTTTAAGCTGAAGTCATACTTTAAAATTCAAGGAAAGGACATCAATGCCGAAGGGGTAGCAGGTATTGGGATAAATAAACAGCTTTCGTTTGATGATACTACTTTCGACATCAACTCTGACTACATAAACAAGTTACAAAAAAATGCAAAACTATCCGGCAATATCACTGGGGATATCTCACACGCTACACTTAGTGAAAAAGAGGTACCTCAAATCAAAGGTATTATCGACTGGAAAGACGGTGCTTTGAGCTCACCTATCAAATTAGGACCTGGAAATTACAAAGCCATCGTATCCCCCTTATCTGGCGATTTAGACATCAAATTAAGCTCTAATGAAGCCCCTATAGACCTTAGTGGCGATATAAAACTGATCAAGGACTGGACTTACAGTACAAATATCAGCGCTAAATCGAGCGAACCCGGAATCGCCGCAATGTTAAACCTTGCGGGTAAAAAACAAGCCAACGGAAGTGTGACTATAGTTAACAAAGGTGATCTTTCACCCTTTATTACACCTTAACAATACTGATTTAAACTGCGATATTTAAATCTGAGAAACAGATATGGACAAACCAAAGCAAATAGATGAATTAGCAAAGAAGTTATCAGGACTTATGCCTGGCTCTTTACAAAACCTACAATCAGATATTGAAGAAAATGTGAAATCTACGCTAGAAAGTGGTTTACGTAAAATGAACCTAGTCACTAGAGAAGAGTTCGACATTCAACGAGCAGTACTTTTAAGAACAAGAGAAAAACTGGAAGCACTTGAAAAAGTAGTTGCAGAACTAGAGTCGAGCCTGAGCAAAGAATCTAAAACGGAGAATGAAAAATGAGAAAAATCTTTAAGTCTGTTTTTCTTGTGTCACTATTTACAGCGCCTGTAGCAGTTCCTATTTCAATGCTGCATGCACAACCCCATACACATGCTGGAAGATCCCATGATCACCCATTGCCTGCCCAAGGCGTCGGACATAGACATGGTAATGGTGCCCCTGGTATCGCCTCTGGCGGCAAGGCTCCAGCAAAACGCGTGCAACAACAACCGGCACGCCCAAAACAACCAAACAATAACCAAAGACGCAACCCTGGTATCGCCAATAATGCGAATACAGAATTACAAAGGGCATATAAGGCTAAAAATTACGCAAGGGTTTATCAAATTGCTTCAGGCTATGCCAAACGTGGAGACCCTGCTGGGCAATACGTGTTAGGGCAGCTATTTTTATTAGGCCAAGGACAAAAAAAGAACCCTCAAACCGCTTTCGGATGGTTCAAAAAATCAGCTGACAAAGGCCACCCCGGATCCCAATATTTATTAGGCTCCCTATACGCAACAGGCCAAGGCACGCGCAAAAATCTTCAGCAAGCCTTCAAATACTACAAGCTTGCTTCAAATGCTGGAATTCCTGATGCGTATACTAGTTTAGGCATCATGTATGAGAATGGAGAAGGTGTTAAGAAACATCTACCGACAGCAATCAAGTACTATGAACTAGCGGCAAATAAAGGCGTTACCAACGTTCAATTAATGCTTGGCGAACGTTATGTTAAAGGCGTAGGCGTAAAGAAAAACCCCACTAAAGGTTTCAATTACGTAAAAATGGCACAACGCTCAGGCGCAACAGGAGCCACTTATTTATTAGGTGTACTCTATGCCAATGGAATAGGAACAAAAAAGAACCCTGCACAAGCCTTTAAATATGTCTCTATCGCTGCTAAAAAAGGAAATCGTGATGCTCAGTACGATCTTGCATCAATGTACGCTCAGGGACTTGGAACAAAGAAAAATATGGGCCAGGCAATAAATTGGTATAAAAAAGCATCTGCAAAAGGTGTAGCGCTCGCATCACATAACCTCGGACTTATTTATTTACAAGGTATGGGCACTGCCAAAAATGAAAAAGCAGCCTTCTCATGGTTTAGTAAAGCCGCAAAAAAAGGCCTACCAATTTCACAATACTTTATGGGCGACCTCTATGTAGATGGTGTTGGTGTTGCAAAAAATCATGGCCAAGCATTAAACTGGTATAAAAAATCAGCCGCCCAAGGGCTTCCGGCTGCCGAATATAGTGTCGGCGCCATGTATGCAAATGGTTACGGCACAAAAAAGAATATTGCAACAGCAAAACAATGGTTTCAAAAAGCCGCCAATCACGGAAGCCCTAAAGCTAAACAGGCATTAGCCATGCTTAAACAAAGAGGGTTATAAGAAGGATTCTATAAACACAATTATTTATAATAAAAGTCACCCCCCTACTTTGAGGCACTTTTTGTGGAATAAGTAAGTGGGGGAATGATTTTTAGAGAAGTTTAATTAAGAAGCGTTAAAGCAACTTACACATCATAAAATAATCATTAGTGCATTAAAATTACAAATTGTTAACCCGTTACTCAAAAATTGATCGCAGCAACTTTAGCTCAGCCTCCAGCCTCTCAAAAGACATAAAGACAAATCAGCTATTGATTGGAATATTTAACGACACCTGTAAAAAAAAACACCCTCTACAACTTCTAAGGATTACTTCATCCCAAGCCAGGTAGAAAAATTCCTAACAGAAAAAACTATATACGAGCAGACGTTTTTGTCATCACTTTAGATAAAAGTGGCATTAACATTTTCTTAATTGGGAAAGGTAAATCTGCTGCTCCTGCTTCAACAGCGACATCAGCGTGATGTTCTTCGTCAATCTTCATTTGCGCTAGAATTGCTCTACTCGCAAGATCATTGTCGGGGAGTTTATCTAAATGGCTATCAAGATGTCTAACCACCTGATCTTCAGTCTCCTTAACAAAACCCAGGCTCCATTTATCGCCCGCTAGGCCCGCAGCAGCACCTATACCTAAAGACCCTAAATACCAAACAGGACTTAGATAGCTTTTATGAGACCCTAGTTCATCTAAACGTTTTTCACACCAATTTAGATGATCATTTTCTTCCATCGCAGATATATTCATCTGCTGTTTAATCTCTTCAGACTTGGACATAAGCGCCTGACCGCGATAAAGCCCCTGTGCGGAGACTTCACCAGCATGATTGATACGCATCAAGCTTATAGATTTTTTACGCTCATCATCCGTTAAATCAACAGGATTATGTATTTCAGCAGAGGGGTTAGGTCTATCAGTCGTGGGCGCAAGAGTATGAACAGTTCTCAATGCCTGATCTACTTCGTGTAACACTCTATCAACTAAATTCAATGACCTCACAACAATACCCTCAAAAAGGCCCTTGCAGTGAAACAAAGGCCTTTCAATAATTATTTATTTTCTTGTTTAGCAAGAAATCTAAGTACTTCCATTACTTTATCATTACCACCAGCCATATAAGGACTAGTTCTATATTTTCCGTTAATGATAATTGTTGGCACTGACTGCGCCTGAGATGTTGAAGAGATCTCTTGGGCACGCTTCAATTTAGCCTGAAATGCCATCGAATTTCTAACATTATTCACTTGCTCTTCTGTGAAACCTTGTTGAACGAAGAAACGTGTTACGGCATCTGGGTTTCTTAGACGACGCTTTTGATCATGAATAGCTTGAAAAGCACGGTGTATTAATTCTTTTTCACCTTTAGGATCTAACAGCTCTGCGATAAAAAAAGTATTTGCATCTGCTGACCAGCTAGGATTAAGCATCGCAGGAACTTGTTTAAACTCAACGTATTTTGGATGGTTTTCCTTGTACTTTAAAATTTGTGGCTCTAAAGAATAACAATGTGGGCACCCTAGCCACATTAATTCAACAACCTCTACTTTTCCTGGCTCAGAATCTGTCTGCATTTCCGGGAAGATTTCAACATAATGTTTTCCTTCCTCAAACTGAGATTCAACCTTTTTAGCTGCTGGCTGAGTTGTAGCAGTTGCTTCTACCGCAGGAGCAGAAACTTTTTTAATCTCTACTTTTTTTGCATCAGATGAAGCCGAGCCACAAGCAGTAATAAATATCAGCGTCAAAGAAGCGAGAAGAGAAGTTTTATAAATTGTTTTCATTAATATCAGTCCTGTTGGTATATATCTATTTAGGACTATGATGATATCGCATAGTTCAACCCATAGAAATAAGGTTTTGATTAACTATTGGTAATGATTAATTTATTATAGACGAAAAAAAAGGCAACAATCGTCACCTCTTTTTCCGTGTATTACACTGTGAAAAACTGATTACATTTTAATCACGTAATCCAGAGATATATTCTGCAACTGCATTCATTTCTGCATCAGTCATTTTTAACGCCACATTACGCATCATTTTTCCAGTGTCATTAGCACGTTTTGATGTTTTAAAATTCATTAGCTGTGTAACAGTATATTTGGCGTGCTGACCAGAGATCTTTGGAAACTTTGCAGCAGGATTTCCTGAACCTGTTGGCCCATGACATGCGGCGCATGCAGCAACACCAGATGAAACCACGCCACCTTTGTAAATAGCTTCGCCTTTAGCAATCATGTCTGGTTTAGCAACACCAGGCTTAGCTTTTACTGAAGAAAAATAAGCAGCTAAATCCGCTACATCATCGTCTGACTTAATGGCTTTTGCCATAGCTGTCATACTAGGATCAACACGTTTGTCTGAACGAAAATCATGCAATTGCTTGGCTAAATAAGCTTCACCCTGGCCTGCTATTTTTGGCCAATCTGGATTAACAGAATTCCCATCTGCTCCATGACAAGCTGCGCACGTCCCACTAACCGCTTTACCATTAGCTGCATCAGCTTTCCTTTCAGCTTCATTAGCACTTGCAGTTAGATTGAAACTTAAAGTTGCAACCAAGCCTAACATTACTACTATTTTCATCAAACATACTCCTAAATACTTGTATACTTCTCGCCAACGAATAGCTGGCTCAACTGCCGCGATTTATATCACATCCTTAATCATACATCAAAGACAGAGATCAATTATGAGTGCTTTTTATCAACAAGCTAAATTTTTACAAAGTGCTTCTAGCGTAAATACACTACCTCCTGAATTTGGTAATGAAGTTGCTTTTGCAGGACGCTCAAACTCCGGAAAGTCGAGCACTTTAAACAAACTTTGCCAACAAAAAAGTCTTGCACGTACAAGTAAAACACCAGGGCGTACTCAGTTAATCAATTTTTTCGGATTACCAGGAGACAAATTTCTAGTAGAC
This sequence comes from Cocleimonas flava, assembly GCF_004339015.1. Lineage (GTDB taxonomy): Bacteria > Pseudomonadota > Gammaproteobacteria > Thiotrichales > Thiotrichaceae > Cocleimonas > Cocleimonas flava. Next base: position 248,035 of record NZ_SMFQ01000005.1, read on the forward strand.
CTGCCAGGATATGGATATGCAAAAGTGCCAGAAAAAGTCAAAATACAGTGGCAGCAATTCATAGAAATATACTTAACCCAGCGCTCACCTTTAGCGGGTCTAGTGATTATGATGGATATAAGAAGACCCATGCTAGAAAACGACATGAATATGTTGGATTGGGCGAATTCTAGAAATTTACCCGTCCATGTTGTCTTAAACAAATCTGATAAGCTAAAACATGGACAAGCTAAAAGTGCGCTTTTGAAGACACAGCAACAACTAAAACAAATTAATCCTATCTATACAGTTCAAATTTTTTCTGCGCTAAAAGGGGTAGGAGTAGATGAGCTAAAAAAGAAATTAAATATCTGGTTTGAGAACGAACCTGATTGCCAATAACAGATACATATAAAAAGAATTAAGAATAAAAACCGGACAGTTAAAAAGCCATAAAAAAACCCCGTGCAGTAGGGGGCTACCGCCGGGGTCAAAATAACAGGTCTGGATTGGGGACACCAAACCTGTGTCCGCAAGGAAAATAAAGAACACCGGGCTTAAGTGTTCATTGTTTTTACTTTCCCTTGCTTGCGGATAAACACAGATAACTGAATATGTATCAAATTAACTGCATGTATCTATAAAACTACAAATTCAAACTTCGTTCAACATCAAACTGATGAAGCTTATAATTACAAGGATAGCTGGCAAATGCATAATCTGCAAGTTTTGACTAAGATTTAGTTATACTATTTACCATCTTTTATTTAATTATCAACTTCAAAAGAGCCCCAAGGGCTAGCATTTTCGATCTCTGGCTTACTTTCTACCACTGGCTTTCTGCCGATCTCACGATATTTTCCGGCACTTACCTGCCCTACTTCAGCAACACATTTCTTAATCAATCCATTACGGAAATATTCCATTTGAACCTTGGAACCCATACGCAAATTTCCAATAATACTTTTCAAGTTAGAACTATTAGTCACAGTGGTGCCATTAATACGAGTAATTATATCCCCTTCCTGTATTCCTGCTTTATCAGCTGGGGAAAGCGAAACAACGCCAGAAATTAATGCTCCCTGACCATCAGGTAAATTAAAGGCTTTTACTAGCGCAGGTCTTATATCCTGAATTTCAATACCTAGCTGCCCTCTCTCCACACGACCATTTTCAACCAATTGGTCAGTAATATTAATGATCATATCTGCAGGGATGGCAAAACCTATTCCGACATTGCCACCAGATTTACCACCAAGAATAGCGGTATTTATGCCGATTAACTCGCCACGAAGATTAACTAATGCACCACCCGAATTCCCAGGATTGATTGGCGCATCTGTTTGAATAAAATCTTCATAATCTTCGATACCTAAACCTGTTCTACCTAGCGCACTTACGATACCAGACGTAACTGACTGCCCCAATCCATAGGGGTTTCCAATAGCAACGACAAAATCGCCAACACGCGAGGGTTTGCCGGTTGCCACTACCATCGCTGTTAGTCTATCAGGTTGAATTTGTATAACAGCGACATCAGCCTTCAGGTCTTTACCGATGAGTTGAGCATAAAACTGACGCTTATCTTTAAGTGTAACGATGATTTTATCTGCATTTTCAATAACATGTGCATTTGTAACCACATAGCCATTGTCCGCATCAATAATGATACCTGAACCTGTTCCTATGGGTTTACCCGGTTGAGTGGGGACATTTTTACCGAAAAAATGACGGTACACAGGATCCTTTACAGGTGTTCCTGACGAGCCATTCTCTGTAGATATATTTACAACTGCTGGGGTAATCCTCTCTAACATATCTGCTAAAGAAGGCAGCGCCTGACCATTTACTTCTACAGGTAACTTGGCAGAAGCAGTGTTTAAGCATCCCAAAAGTATTAAAGTAGTTGTAAAAAATAGTGAAGCAACTTTGTTCAAAAACATCATAAACCCGTTAGATTAGTATTGTTTAACACTTAAATACTCTTGTTTATATGCTTATCGAGGCTTCCAGTCAAATTTCTTCTCCATTTCTTCATAGAATTTTTTATCTTCATCCGTTTCCGCAGGAGGTGTAACAATTTGAATAACAACGAATTGATCGCCACTCAGATTCCCACTACTTTTACCCGGTAATCCTCGGCCTTTTATGCGCATTTTCTTTCCCGACGAAGAACCTGCTGGAATTTTTAACTTCAATTCTCCCGATAATGTTTTGATATTCGCACTGGTTCCTAAAGCCGCTTCCCAAGGCGCTATTGGCAAATCTAAATAAATATCTTTATCTTCTCGCTTAAAGACAGGGTGTTTATTGAATGCTATTTGCAAATGCAAATCTCCGCCTGTCGACGCCTTACCTGACAAGCGTATTTTCTTACCTTCTTCAATACCTTTAGGAATTTTAACCTCAACACTTGAACCATTAGGTAATCGAACACGCTTATTGTTGCCTGCGTAAACATCCTCAAGGTCAACGTATAGTTTCATCACTTCATTAGCGGGTTTCGCTCTTTGCTGATATCTTTGTTGATGTGCCCCTTGCTGGAAACCGCCGCCGAACATCGATTCAAAAAAATCGCTAAAGCCACCCGTTGAATGACCTCCGCCACCACCTGTAAACTGGTTGAAATCAAAACCGCCGTCCCAACCGGGAGGTGGATTAAAACTCTGACCATTCTGCCAATCCGCACCCAAATTATCATATTGGGCACGCTTGGTTTCATCGCCCAGCACTTCATAAGCCTCATTTACTTCTTTGAAGCGCTCTTCAGCATTGGCTTCCGTACTCACATCAGGGTGATATTTACGCGCCAGTTTACGGTAACTTTTCTTTAATTCCGCGTGATCTATATCACGATCAACCCCAAGAATTTTATAATAATCTTTGTACTGCATTTTATTGTCATTTACCTATGTTTATATTGCTTATATGATGGTATCAACCAGTAAAAATTCAAGCCTCTACTCAGGACAATCATGAAATCTCACAAGCTCTTTATTTCAATCTCAGCACTTTTAGGTCTTCTTGCCGTTGTCATAGGCGCCCTTTCTGCACATGCTATAGACAAAGGGCTTACAACAGAGGCGTTAGAAAGAATTCATACTGCTCAGGATTACCAGTTTTATCATGTTGCCGCGTTATTTGGTGTGGGCATATTAGGGTCACTTCATAGGAACCAATCGTCCATTTTGCTCAAGCTTGCAGGATTATTCTTCTTACTCGGTATCTTGCTGTTTTCAGGAAGCTTGTATGCTTACGCCATTACAGACAACGCACTTTATGGAACAGCAACACCTTTCGGAGGGATGTCATTCATCCTGGGATGGTTTTTCTTGATGCTGTTTGGCTTAACCAAGTAGACCCAATAATTACTCGATATTCATGACCTGCTCGCGCATTTGTTCAATTAACACCTTTAGCTCTACAGCGCCTTTTGTGGTTTCGCCATCATTAGCCTTAGAAGCAAGCGTATTCGCCTCTCGATTCAGCTCCTGCATGAGAAAGTCTAGCCTCCGACCAATTGGCTCATCTCTTTCCAAAACAGCTTTCAATTCCTCTACGTGTGAATCCAAGCGATCTAGCTCTTCATCCACGTCGAGTCGCTGTAACAAATAAACCAACTCTTGCTCGAGCCGATTTTCATCTACCGCGACATCAATCTCAGAAAGCTTTTTCAATGCTTTCTCACGAACCGCATTATTGACTTCAATTCGCCTTTTTTTTACATCAACAACAATTTCAGAGACCGAGTTGGCTCGAGTTAAAATTAGCGTTTTCAAACGCGCTCCCTCTTCTTCCCTGGATTTGACTAAACCATCTAACGCTTTAGCAAACAGTGTCTTCGCTGCCTCCAGATGAACACTAAGATCATGTTGATTTTCTTCCATGACACCAGGCCAATTAAGGATATCCATCGTCGAAAGCCCTAGCGCTTTTTTAGATAAAAACTCTAATTTATGTTTAGCATCAAGCAACTCTTTAATCGCCTGCTCATTGAGTTGAACGGCACCTTTAGCTTGATTTTCATCGACTTTACAAATCAATTTAGCATCGACTTTGCCGCGCCCCAGCTTCTTTTTAAGCGCGTCTTTAAAGTTATTTTCTTCTGCGTGAAAACCTTCAGGAAGATAGACACTTGCATCTAAAAATCGATGATTGACACTCCGAATCTCCCATATTAAAACGGTATCATCTACCGTGACTTCACAGTTAGAAAATGCTGTCATGCTTTTTAACATCTACGACCTCTGACATTTTTGTTGTTGCTTATGCTCAAATATCTGCCCTAGCAATAGACCAGACACCTACTTTTTCAACGCCTTTCGTTTTTAAAAGCCTTGCCAGCTCATTCGTTGTTGCTCCAGTTGTTATAACATCGTCAACAATAACGATATGCCTGGCAAGAGACGGGCTGATTACATTAAAACAGCCTTTTACATTTTTCAGGCGTTGCTGTTTATTCAGATGAGTTTGCGCATCTGTATTTTTGACCCTCTCAACTTTATTGACAAACAAAGGAATAGCCATTGCCTTTGCTATCTCTCGAGAGACTTCCAAAGATTGATTAAACCCCCTCTTTGCCAGCCTTGCCTTATGTAGAGGAACAGGTAACAGAGCGTCTGGCTTAGCAGACATCCCAGCATCGGAATGTTTATCCAATATTTCTGAACACAATAAATTCGCTAAAATAGCAGCAGACGATAATTGCTGCTGAAATTTCATTTGCCCAATCAAATAACTAACCGGGTTTTCATAGTGAAATAGACTTATCGTGTAATCAACCGCTGGAGATGTTTGGATACACTGTCCACACAAAGCATTCGCTGTGGCAGCTTTCTCCAAAGGAATACCACATTGCCCACACGCAGATTCAATTCGAGGAAGACTAACCTCGCAGGCTTTACACAATGATATATCCCGCTGAGTAAAGTCACCACAAAGCAAACAGTTTGATGTTAAAACAGATAGTTTAATGAATACTCACCAAAAAAAACCGCTATAAGTAGGGGGGTGTATTAAAAATGCGTATTATATATCTTAGCGATAATTTGAGAACGAGTTTCTACTATAATCGCAAACTAAATAACAAAATGGCACTAGCAACGACTCGGGCAGCAGTTTCGAGAAAGCACAAGAGATAAGGATATTTTAATGAGCAAAACTGAGAAGAAATCAGAAAATACACTGACGCATTTCAACCAACAAGGTGAAGCCCACATGGTTGATATTGGCAATAAAGACATAACTAAACGTGTTGCAGTAACAGAGGGCCGCATCTTCATGAAGGCAGAAACACTTCAACACATTTTAGAAGGCAATAACAAGAAAGGTGACGTGCTAGGCATTGCACGCATTGCAGGCATCATGGGCGCAAAGAAAACACCCGACCTAATCCCGCTGTGTCATCCTCTATCTTTAACGCATGTCGATATCAGCCTCGAAACTCAGCAAGAACCTCCAGCGGTATATTGCAAAACCGAAGTTGCCACAAGCGGAAAAACCGGCGTAGAAATGGAAGCGTTAAACGCAACACAGGTTGCCCTGTTAACGATTTACGATATGTGCAAAGCAGTAGATAAGGGCATGGTAATTGACGGAGTCAGATTGCTTAAAAAAACTGGCGGAAAATCTGGAACCTGGGAAGCGGATGCTTAATCAAAGAAATCCAAATTCAGGACATCGCACAGATATCACGCAAAAAGGCATTGAGAAAAACTCGCTATAACTGTTTCGAAGTTTAAGGGCTGTATATATAAAAAATAACACTAATATCCTTTAGTGTTTTCCTCTACCCAGCGATCATTACCCGTGGTAAGTGCTTCTTTTTTCCAGAAAGGAGCCTTATGTTTTAGATCTTCCATGATAAATCTGCACGCATCAAAAGCGGCTCCACGATGTGCCGACCAAACAGCCACTAACACGATTGATTCTGCGGGGAAAATCTCACCGACTCTGTGAATAATCAACGTATTTTGTAGCGGCCATTTCTTGCTAGCTTCATCGACGATGATATTGAGTTGTTTTTCTGTCATGGCAGGATAATGTTCCAGAGTCATGCTTTGAACATCATCGCCCTCATTGAAATCTCTCATGGTACCGACAAAGTTTGCTGTCGCACCATATTTTGTCTGGCCTTGCATACTTTGAGTTTGATACTCGGCTTGCATTACCAAGGGATCGAATGGCGAATCTACAATGATAATCTTGCGCTGACTATCCACCGGTTACTGGCGGAAAGAACGCCACCTCATCGCCATCATTCAATAAAGCTTGCGGGTTTGTATATTCCTGATTGACAGCAACCAGCAGATTATCAGGAAAATGCGTTTGACCCGTTGAATTTACCCACAACTGCTCAACACTTAATGAATGTGAGGACTGATCAGTAGAGATATCGACGACATCTCCACCGCGACCAATCTCTTCTCTTAAACTTGCGAAATATAATACTTTAATACTCATATTGAAAATGTAGCATAAAAAAAGACCTCCGTAGAGGTCTTTCTAGAAAAGCACTTAGGAGGCATCAATGACTACTAACGAGTAATATGCTGGACCGTAATAATTGGCTCAATATCGATCTCGTCGCCAAATTTTTCTTTGGCAAATTTAGCTGCCAACGTCCTTTCTCGAAAGAAACGGTCTTCACCAATTTTTTCCATCAAGCCAGAACGTGTAAACGCATCAAGCATCGTACGTTTTGCTCGGGCAATATACAATTCGATTCCTGCGACTTCTAATCGCTCAACAATTCTTGCCAACGTTTCTTCACCCGTGGAATCAATCAAATCAACCGATTCAAAATCCAACACCATGACTTTTAAGTTAGGCTTTTGGGCAATACTATTCAGCACCTTTCCCTCTAAATACCCTGCGTTGGCGAAGTACAAATCCCCATCATAACGAAAGATTGACACAGTATCGCTGGTTTTTAGTTCGAATAGCTCAGCAGAGCGCAAACTGCCATCGTCATGTCGCCCTACTTCTACAAATCTTGGGCTCATTGTTCGGTATAAGAATAAACCCAGTGACAAAAGCACTCCCGCCATGATCCCTTTTTCTAGATGTGGTGCGAAAAACAAAGTGGTCATGAAAACTGCAACCGCGACAAAACCATCATGCCGATGGACTTTCCACGCATGTACCACAGGCTCGATCTTGATCAGATAAAACACTGCCACCATGATGACGGCGGCTAAGGTTGCTTGTGGCAAGTGATACAGCAACGGCGTTAAATACAATAAGGTAACAGCAACTAGAACACCCGTAACAATCGAAGAAAGCCCTGTTTTTGCATTAGCTGCAAAATTCACCGCTGACCTTGAGAATGAGCCTGATACTGGATATGCCTGAAACATTGAAGCTACAATATTTGAAAGGCCTTGCCCGACCAACTCCTGATTAGCTGAAAGTCGTTGACGAGTTTCTGATGCAATCGCCTTGGCAACCGATATTGCTTCAACAAAACCCAATAAACCTATCACTGCCGCAGACACAACCAGATCAACCATCTGCCCAAACTCGACATCTGGAATTTTAAAGCCCGGCAAACCACTAGGCACCAAACCGATAACCGCTCCTCCACGAGATTCATAACCGAGAAAGAAAGAGAGCAGCGTACAAATCACCACCGTGATAAGTACATTAGGTAGCTTAGGAGCAACCTTCTTCATATAGACAAGGAGAAAAATTGAAAATACACCCATGAGCAAGGTTGTAAAATGCGTTTGGGGGATATCCTGAAACAAGTTAAAGACAGTCACATAGTGATGCTCTCCCTTGACAGACTCCAGACCAAAAATTTTGCTGAGCTGCGAACTAGCAATAATAATAGCAGCAGCGTTAGTAAATCCGACGACAACAGGATGCGAGAGAAAATCAACGAGTATCCCTAAGCGTAGAAAACCCAGTGAAGCTTGAAAGATACCTACCATGAATGCCAGCGCTGCGGCGTAGGCTAAATAGCCATCTGGGCTTGAAATGGCAAGAGGTTCGAGTGCGGCAGCAGTCATCAATGACACGATTGCCACCGGCCCTGTGGCTAGCTGCATTGATGAACCAAATACTGCAGCAAAAATCACAGGTAAGAACGAGGCATATAAACCCACATAAGCCGGCAATCCAGCCAACTGCGCATAAGCCATCGATTGAGGAACAAGTACTAGAGCAACAGTTAAGCCTGCAATTGCATCTGCTTTAAACGTCTTTGGATCTTTTAAATCACCAATCCATGCTTTAAAAGGAGTGAGCCTGTTAATTAAATTATGCAGGATTGATGTGAAAGCATTTGCCATAGTTTTCTCTATGCTTATTGTTCTTGAAATGCGTCATTCGGTCATAATAAATAACACTAAAAAGATGGTTAATTATCAGATAAAGAATGCAGCAGCATGACTCTCCTAGCCATTCAAGTTCGCGCGATTATAGTTGATCGACATATTTTTTTCAGTTGTTTTCATTGATCAAAAATAAATACCCAGATGTTCTACCCATACATTGATATATTTCTCTACACTATGCATCCCAATAGGTATATAAATCAGAAATTCCTTAGCAAACAAATCCTCACAAATAGTAAATACCGGAGCACCCTTTTTAAAAACAGGTTTTAAAATACTTATAAAGTATTAATGCATATAGTTACTTTTATTTATTGCCTGCTTTTAACAGTTCACGTATTTCAGGAGCAATCAACAATATGTTGAAAACGATGTTCAGTAGCTTTTTAGGCACCAGTCCGAATTGGTTTAAAATAACTCTGCTCGCTTTTTTAATCATTAGTTTTCCTTTAACGTTGCTATTGGGAAAAATGGTTGCTGGCTGGGCTTTTATTGCCATGTTTATTCTTTCTTTAGCCATGGCACTGAAATGTTACCCATTACAATCTGGTGGATTAATTGCCATAACCTCGATACTGCTAGGTTTAACCACAACCGAAACACTCTGGCACGAAATTCAACAGAATCTTGGGGTAATTATGCTGCTCATGTTCATGGTCAGTTTTATTTACTTTATGCAGCCACTTCTCATTTTTATTTTCGGTAAAATTTTATTAAAAGTTGAGAATAAAATTATATTGTCTCTGATGTTCTCAATTTCAGCTGCATTACTATCCGCATTTCTTGATGCATTAACAGTCACTGCCGTTTTAATCAGTGTTTTTGTCGCGTTGTACGGAGTCTATGAAAAAGTACATTCAACAGCAAATACAGATTTTAACGAAAATGAGGTCTTCGATAACAAAGAAATGGGTGGCGAATCGTTCGACAACTTTCGGGCATTTATTCGCTCACTAGTTATGCATGGCGCTATTGGAACCGCAATTGGTGGAGTTGCTACCCTTGTTCGCGAACCACAAAACCTCCTGATAGGCGAAATTATGGGCTGGGATTTCTTAACCTTTGCCGCTGAAGTTAGCCACGTTTCTATCCCTGCATTCATTGCTGGTTTACTTATCGTTATTGGCACTGAGTTAACCGGCACCTTTGGTTATGGTGGCAAACTTGAACCTAACATTAGAAAGATATTAAAAACCTACATCGAACAACAAAATACAGAAAGAACCCAGAAAGAAGTTTACGCATTAGTCATTCAGGGAATCTGCGCGATATTACTCATTTGTGGATTGGCATTCCATGTCATGGAAGTCGGTCTGATTGGCTTGATGTTGATGGTATTGTTAACTGCGATGACAGGTATTACCGAAGAAAAGAAGATTGGTCACGCTTTTGAAGAATCACTCCCTTTTGTCTCTTTGCTTGTGATTTTTTTCGTGATTGTAGGAATGATTCACGATCAGCACTTATTTACGCCTATCGTTAATTGGGTGCTAACACTGCCTACCGAAGAACAACCAAGAGCATTCTTTTTGGCTAATGGTATTTTATCTGCCATTAGCGATAATGTTTTCGTTGCCACTGTTTACATCAATGAAGTAAAAGCTGCATTTGATGCGGGAAATTTATCTCGTGAGCATTTTGATGCTTTAGCTGTGGCGATTAATACCGGAACGAATTTACCTAGCGTGGCAACACCAAATGGTCAGGCTGCCTTTTTATTCTTATTAACGTCGACACTCGCACCGGCAATCCGATTGGGTTATATGAGAATGGTTTATATGGCGTTGCCGTACACGATAGTACTGACGCTAGTTGGATTATTTGCCCAATAAAAATTAAATGGGGCACTCTAAAAAATGCTAAGCCACCCCCCTACTTATAGCCACTTTTTTAAAAAAAGTGGCTATAAGTAGGGGGGTGGCTTAGGAAAGTTGTAATCTGAATTTAAATCAATATCTATTGAATATTAAAGCAGTTTATTCAACCGTTACTGATTTAGCCAAGTTACGCGGTTTATCAACATCCGTACCTTTAAACACTGCTACGTGATATGACAGTAATTGCAAAGGAATGGTATAAATAATTGGCGCAATACTTTCTGGCACCTCATCCATTTCGATAACTTGAATATTATCCTGAGGCGCTATTCCCGACGTTTTATCTGCGAATAAGTATAAAAATCCCCCACGAGATCTAACTTCCTCGAGGTTTGACTTTAACTTCTCTAATAAGCTTGTATTTGGCGCTACAGCGACAATTGGCATTTCACTATCTACCAATGCCAGCGGACCGTGTTTAAGCTCTCCTGCGGGATATGCTTCGGCATGAATATAAGAAATCTCTTTGAGCTTAAGTGCGCCTTCCATAGCCACAGGGTATTGATCTCCACGCCCCAGAAACAGAGCATTATGCTTCTCAATAAAATGCTCAGCCATGACTTCTATCGCTTTATCATGCTCAAGCGCTTGCTCGATCAGTACAGGTAGCTTTTTAAGATCTTCAACCAATGAAGCAACTGCTTCCGATTGGCCGCCTTTCGCTTGCATCAATAAACCGATCAAAAGCTTTAAGGTAACTAATTGAGTAGTAAATGCTTTGGTTGATGCAACGCCAATCTCTGGGCCAGCTATGGTCATCAGAGAGAAATCAGACTCTCTTTGCAAAGAGCTTTCAGCCACATTACAAATACTTAAACTGGCAAGGCATCCATCTTTTTTGGCTTTTTCCAGAGCAGCCAGAGTATCTGCCGTTTCTCCAGATTGTGAAATTGTTACAAACAGCATATTTTTACGCGGCACTTGGCGTCTATAGCGGTATTCACTTGCCACTTCAACCTGACATGGAATATCAGTAAGACTTTCCATCCAGTATCTAGCTATTAAGCCAGCGTGATAGCTTGTACCACATGCAATAATCTGTACTTCTTCGACTTGCTTGAGTATTTCAGCAACATTGTCGCCCATGATGCATTGTTTAATGCTATTGATATCCAAACGATCTTCTAATGTCTTCTGCACTGCTTGAGGTTGCTCATAAATCTCTTTGAGCATGTAATGACGATAATCCCCTAGCTCAGACTCTAATGAACATGCATTTGACTGACGTACTTCCCTCTCAACGATATTTCCATTTTCGTCTTCGATAATGACATCTTTTAAGGTCAACGTTGCGATATCACCATTTTCCAGATAGATGAAACGACTAGTCACTGGAAGTAAAGCTTGCACATCAGAACTTATAAAGTGCTCTCCAAAACCTACACCAACGAGTAAAGGACTCCCTTCACGAGCACAGATCAATTCATCCGGATTATCTGTACTGATCACACCCAGTGCATAGGCACCTTTAAGCTGGCGAGTTGTTTTCTTAACAGCGTCCAATACATTCTTGCTATTCGCTAAGTTAGACTCAATTAAATGGACGATAACTTCCGTATCGGTTTCTGATTCAAAGGTGTAACCATTTTCGATCAAACCAGCACGCAACTCTTCGTAGTTTTCTATGATGCCATTATGAACAACAGCAACTCTGTCATTACTCATGTGCGGATGGGCATTACGTTCTGCAGGCTCTCCGTGTGTAGCCCAACGAGTATGAGAGATACCGATATTACCTATCTGGGGAGACTCAATAAGTTTCTTTTCAAGTTCGGCAACTTTCCCTAATGCTCTGACTCGTTTAATTGTTTTATCTGCATCTAATAATGCTACACCAGCCGAATCATAGCCTCGGTATTCGAGACGTTTAAGACCTTCAATTAGAATTTCAGTTACTGGGCGTTGAGCGATTGCTCCGACAATTCCACACATTGTATTCTTCCTATTTATTCTTGGTCGGCCGTTGCCAGCCTTTTAAAGTTAGCTGCTTAGAACGTGACAATGTTAATTCACCTTCTGGAGTATTTTTGGTTATCGTAGAACCAGCACCAATTGTTGAGCCGTTAGCGACAGTTACAGGCGCTACTAATTGCGAGTCTGAACCAATAAAGACATCATCACCTATAGTTGTTTGAAATTTATTCACACCATCATAATTACAAGTAATCGTTCCGGCACCAATATTAACGTTGTCGCCCATTACGGTATCACCAATATAACTTAAGTGGCTTACTTTACTGCCTTTGCCTATATTGGATTTTTTAATTTCCACAAAATTGCCTATCTTTGCTTCGTCTGACAGAACAGTATTTGGTCGTACACGGGCAAATGGTCCAACAGAGCAACCATTACCTATATTTGCAGATTCAATAACTGTATTCGCGTGGATTTCAGTATTACTTCCAATAGTTGCGTTTTCTATCACGCAACCAGCATGGATAGTGACATTGTCACCTATGACATTATTTCCAATGAATACATTATTCACATCTATGAAGACATCCTGGCCAACACTCATTTCACCGCGAACATCTATTCGAGATGGGTCTGCTAAAGTAACACCTTCAAGCATTAGCTCTTGGGCTTTACCTTCTTGATATGCTCTTTCTAACTGTGCTTGTTGAATTCTATTGTTAACGCCCTGCACTTCAAAAGGATCTTCACAGATTGCTGCTTCGACCAATCCTCCTTCAGATACCGCTAATGCAATACAATCTGTTAAATAGTACTCTGCTTGATTGTTGTTAGGCTTAATTTGATTTAACCAACGCTTAAGGTCTTTACCTCTGGCAGCGATAAAGCCAGTGTTTACCTCGGTAACACGTTTTTCATTCTCGCTAGCGTCTTTTTCCTCAACTATTGCCTTTATTGCTCCGTTTTCATCTCTGATTATTCGACCGTATCCAACAGGATTATCCAACTTAGTCGTTAATACACTTAATACTGAATTAGTAAGCTTAGAAACCAGGTTATTTAACGTCTCAGGTTTTATTAAAGGAACATCCCCATAAGCGATCACCACAATATTATCATCGGAAATAGTATCTTCGGCTTGAAGAACGGCGTGACCTGTACCTTTCTGTTCAGCTTGCAACACCCAGGAAATATCTGAGGCGTCTGTTGCTTGTTTTACAAGCTCTCCACCATGACCATAAATTATCACCAACTTTTCATAATCAAGTTTACGGGAACTATCAATGACATGTTGCAACATCGTTTTACCACCGATCGGGTGTAAAACTTTAGGTAGCGAAGAATTCATTCTTGAGCCTTGTCCAGCAGCGAGAATAATGGGAAGTAATTTCATAGTGACTATTATTGTGTATAGAGAATGCTTAAATTATAACCAAGAACATGGTTATAGAGCAGTTTTATATGACAAAAGAAGCAGTTGCATAGACAACTGCTTCTAAACGCGAAATAACTTTGTTGTAAAAATTAGTAAGTCTTGCAACGTGGCTCATAAGGCTTAGTTTGAGCGCCCCAGCGATACTCAAGCGGAGCATGTGGATCGGATATAACTTTTCCTGCGGATAGATTCTGACGTAAATCACGCAGTGGTATGAAGTAATTTTCACCTAAGCTCATCTGCACCTTACAGAATTTATTTAAGTCAGCTAGTTCAGCAGGCTTTGGTGGCTCTATTGAGAACAATGCTTTAGCCCATCGCTGTGGTTGAGTCCATTGCTTATACTTGCTGTTTTTCTCGTAGTGATTTTTAACTGCGTTAAAGAATGCTTTTAAACGCCTGTCTCTTGATGGTGTAGAGTAACTATTATATTCAGTCCGATTCATACACTGTCTACCACCCTTACGAATCTTCTGTAAGTGCCATAACGCATCGTAGACATAAATGCTTCGATCATTTGCATACATACACATAGCGATCAAAAGACGAAGTGTTTTCTCGTCAGGCTTTTCTACTCTTGAACCTAAAGCACTAGAAATAATATCGGTAAATTTCACATAATCTTGTTTAACAGATTGTGCTATATCAAATTGTTCAATGTTGTAGCCAGGCTGTTTCTCTGCTGACTTACGAATATTTTGGGGTTGTTTAAAACGTCTATACCCGTCTTTCTTGTTTTTATAATCTTCTGGTACATAAAATGGAAAGGAAGGAATACGATCCATAAATCTAGGAGCTTGCGGGGTAGTAGAAGACATAACCTCAGCAATGCCTGCATCAGTTATATTTACTATTTGATAGGCATGCACATCAGGGGCAACATAAACATCACCTGGTTTTATATCGTCCAGGGCTATTGGATAAGTATCATTTTCCAATGATCTAGTACTTGTATAGTTAGCCACATAATCCATAAACTTTCTGACACGCTTCTCTTCAGACAGCTTATCCCATCGAGTCATACCATTGCTGATTGTTCTACCACGTTTACTAGGATTATTTACAACAAAAGGAAGTTTATACTCATAAGCAAAAACTAATCGCATCGCATATACAGCATCTGCACAATCATGTGAAAATTTATAATACATTGGCTTTTTTTCATTCATGAAGAAATCTTCAGTCCAATTATTTTTTACCCAATGCTGATATCTCTTTTCCCATACTGCATCCCAAGTATTTTCAGACTTCCAAACCATCGCGAATGATGATTGACTGATACACAGTAAGATAAATAGAGTAAACCCTTTAATTATATGTTTGATATTCAATTCCTTTAAGACCACCTTAGCATCCCCAAACTCTAATGATCACTTATTTGCAAATAAGTTCCATTCCTATCTCAAGTAGTTAATACGAATATAACTTAAAATTGGTTTCAAAAAAAATGGGACTAAGAATTACTCCCTAGTCCCATTTTAATCTCTGACTAATCAGAGATAAACTATTAATTCAATAGTTTAGCGCTTCATGAACTGCTGAAGTGCGCTACGAGTACCTGGTCCAACGATTCCGTCGATAGGTCCTTTGTAGTAACCTTTTGCTTTCAACTTACGTTGTAGAGCGTATACGTCAACTTGTGGTTGAGCTGGCTTAGCCTTCTGCTGACAAGCATAGTGGTGACGGTGGTTACGGTTAGTGTATTTATGTGAATGACTCTTAGTCTTTGCACATGCTGGAGCTTCTGGGTGGTAATGGAACCAACGGTTAGCTGGTTTTGGAGCTGGTTTAGCCATTGGAGCTGGCTTAGGTGCTGCCATTGGAGCTGGCTCAGCTGCGATTGGAGCTGCTACAACTGGAGCTGCTTCAACTTGCTGTTGAGAACCAGAAACCTGTGAACCACCTTCTACTTGAGCCTGTGAACCACCTGAAACTTGTGAACCACCAGAAACTTCCTGCTGAGAACAACCAGTTACAAAAACGCCTGCCATTAATAATGTTGCTAATGAAAGCTGATGTTTAATCTTCATATTTGTACATCCTTACTACTTGTTAGTTATAAAATTCGAAACGACCATTTAGAACAAACGATCCATAATCATTGTTTATCCGCACTCGGAGTATAGACTTTATTCAGGGCACATTCAAAAAAAATGGTAAAAAAACAACATTTTTTTTTATTTACCACAAAATACTGAATCTAAGTGACCAAATATTAAGATATTCGGTCATTTAATCAGTCATATAGCCCGCAAGCGCAGAAATCAATCCTGTTATCTTAATGTTCTACCAATACGATGAATCATTTCAATTTGAGCTTTAGCAGCATCTAATTCTGCTTGAATAGCTTCATAATCTAAATCTTGAGGGTCTTTACCTTGAAGCGCATCTTCTGCTCTCTTCTTAGCTTCCTCAGCTGCTTTCTCGTCTAGGTCCTCAGCACGAACAATCGTATCTGCCAAAATAGTTACGATTGAAGGCTGCACTTCCATGACACCACCAGCAACAAACAATAAAGACTCGCCATCATCTGTTTTATACTTTAGCTCGCCAGCTTTTAGTGTTGATATAAGCTGAGAGTGACCAGGTAAAATACCCAAGTCACCCATAGTACCAGGCGCTAATAATTCTTGAACTACGCCTGAGAATATCGATTCCTCAGCACTTACAACATCCAAATGCATTGTCATAGCCATATTCTATCTTTCCTGTATTACGAAATAAGTTAAGAGATAAATAAAGATTAAGCGTCTTTATTTCCTTTCTCAACAGCTTCTTCTATTCCGCCAACCATGTAGAAAGCTTGCTCAGGTAAGTGATCATATTCACCAGCAAGAATACCTTTAAAACCAGCAAGTGTATCAGCTAGCGATACGTATTTTCCTGGCGCTCCAGTAAATACTTCAGCAACATGGAAAGGTTGAGATAGGAAACGTTGAATACGACGAGCGCGAGCAACAGTTTGCTTATCTTCTTCAGATAATTCGTCCATACCTAGTATAGCGATAATATCTTGCAATTCTTTATAACGCTGAAGTACACCCTGTACACTACGTGCAACACCATAATGCTCTTCACCAATTACTAAAGGATCAAGTTGGCGAGAAGATGAATCCAAAGGATCAACCGCTGGGTATATACCTAGCTCAGCGATATTACGTGATAGTACGAGCGTAGCATCCAAGTGAGCAAAAGTTGTAGCAGGAGATGGATCCGTCAAGTCATCAGCAGGTACATATACCGCCTGGAAAGATGTAATAGATCCTTTCTTTGTAGAAGTAATACGCTCTTGAAGCGCACCCATTTCTTCAGCAAGTGTTGGCTGATAACCCACCGCAGAAGGCATACGACCTAAAAGTGCCGATACTTCTGTACCCGCAAGTGTATAACGATAGATATTATCGATAAACATCAATACGTCACGACCTTCATCACGGAAATGCTCAGCCATAGTCAAACCAGTCAAAGCAACACGTAGTCTACTTCCTGGAGGCTCATTCATCTGACCGTATACTAGAGCTACTTTATCAAGTACTCCACCTTCTTCCATCTCGTAGTAGAAATCATTACCTTCACGAGTACGCTCACCAACACCAGCAAACACAGATAAACCACTATGCGCCTTTGCGATATTGTTGATTAACTCCATCAATGTAACTGTTTTACCAACACCAGCTCCACCGAACAGTCCGATTTTACCACCTTTAGCGATTGGCATAACCAAATCGATAACCTTTACACCAGTCTCAAGAATATCAAGTGTAGAAGATAATTCTTCATAGCTTGGGGGATCGCGGTGAATAGGCATACGCTTATCAACCTTCACTTCACCAGCCATATCAACCGGATCACCTAAAACGTTCATGATACGTCCTAAAGTTCCTTCACCAACTGGTACCATAATTGGCTCACCAGTGTTGACTGTCTCCATGCCACGTTTAAGACCTTCAGCCTCACCCATTGCGATTGTGCGAACAACACCATCACCTAGTTGACCCTGAACTTCTAGAGTCAATCCGTTGTGATCTGGAACGGTTAATGCACTATAAACCGATGGAACTGCGTCACGTGGAAATTCCACATCAACAACAGGACCGATAACTTGAACAATACTTCCAGTACTCATTGTGTTAGTACCTCTACCTTAAATGTTAAATTTTTTAATAAACTGCTCGGATATTACTTTTAGCTATAACGGATTATTCTACCGCTGCAGCACCCGAAACAATTTCTGAAATTTCTTGTGTAATCGACGCTTGTCTAGCCTTGTTATAAACCAATTTAAGTTTATCGATCATATCACCAGCATTATCAGATGCACTTTTCATAGCGATCATTCTCGCTGACATCTCACAGGCAATATTTTCTACAACACCCTGATAAACCAGAGATTCAATATAACGAGTCATAAGAGCATCTACTACTTCCTTAGACTCTGGCTCATACAAGTAATCCCACTGATATTTGATTTCATCCATATCAGCAGCAACTATAGGAATCATTTGAGTAACTCGAGGCGTTTGAGTCATGCTATTAACAAACTCATTCTCTACAAGAAACAAACGATCAATACGACCTTCTTCGTATGCATCAAGCATAACTTTTGTCGTACCTAATAAATCATTTGTAGTTGGCTTATCACCCAAACCTGTAGACTCTGCTACAACACCAAAGCGTCTGAAAACAGATAGTGCTTTGCTTCCAAAAACTGCTATATCGACTTCAACATCTTTATCTTTCCATTCCGCAATATCTTGAAATGCCTTCTTGAAAAGGTTTGTGTTTAAACCACCACAAAGACCACGATCAGAAGAAATAATGATGTAACCGACACGTTTTACAGTTTCGCGCTCTTTAACAAAAGTATGTTGATATTCAAGCTGACCTAATGCCATATGACTAACAACTTGTCGCATTTTTTCTGCGTATGGACGTGATGCGTCCATACGTTCTCTAGCTTTACGCATTTTTGATGCAGCTACCATTTCCATGGCTTTGGTAATCTTCTTAGTATTTTGAATACTACCAATCTGCGAGCGTATTTCTTTAAGACCTGCCATTACTAAGCTCCTTGATTTTCTGGTACTTGTTTACCAAGCATCTTTCTACCAGGCACCTTTAGATTTAAAGTTCTCTAGCGCACTCTTCATTTCAGAAGCAATGTCATCGTTGTAATCGCCAGACTCATTTAAGCCTTCAAGGAAATCAGTTTTTTCAGTTCTCATGTATGACAACATCGCAGATTCAAAGTCGTTGACTTTATTCACATCGATATCGTCCAGGAAACCTTCGTTAGCTGCGAATAATGAGAAAGCTAACTCACCTGTTTTCAAAGGAGAGTATTGGGCCTGAGTCATTAATGCAGTAACACGAGCTCCACGTTCAAGTTGCTTTCTAGTTCCTTCATCCAAATCGGATGCAAACTGAGAGAAAGCAGCCAATTCACGATACTGAGCCAAATCAAGACGAATACCACCACCAAGCTTCTTGATGATTTTAGTCTGAGCCGCACCACCAACACGAGATACTGATAAACCAGCATCAATCGCAGGACGATTACCAGAGTTGAATAAATCAGTATCGAGAAAGATCTGACCGTCTGTAATAGAGATTACATTTGTAGGTACGAATGCAGATACGTCACCCTCTTGGGTTTCGATAATTGGGTAAGCAGTTAAAGAACCTGTTTTACCTTTTACTCTGCCTTCAGTATATCTTTCTACATATTCAGCGTTAACACGAGCTGCACGCTCAAGTAGACGTGAATGTAGGAAGAAAACATCACCAGGATATGCTTCACGACCCGGAGGACGACGAAGAAGTAATGAAACTTGACGATATGCCCAAGCCTGCTTAGTTAAATCATCATAAATAATTAGTGCGTCTTCTCCGTTATCACGGAAATACTCACCCATTGCACAACCAGCGTAAGGAGCAAGATATTGCATAGATGCAGGGTCTGAAGCATTTGCAGCAACAACAATTGTGTACTCCATTGCACCAAACTCTTCTAGTTTACGTACAACACCAGCAACAGAAGAAGCTTTTTGACCGACAGCAACGTAAATACATTTAACGTTTTTGCCTTTTTGGTTAATAATCGCATCAATCGCAACAGCTGTCTTACCAGTCTGACGATCTCCTATAATCAATTCACGCTGACCACGTCCAACAGGAACCATTGAGTCAAGTGCCTTGATACCAGTTTCCATTGGCTCATCAACCGATTTACGCTCGATAACACCAGGAGCCTGACGCTCAATTGGATTCATTGAAGAAGCATTAACCGGGCCTTTACCATCAATCGGAGCGCCTAATGAGTTAACTACGCGTCCCATCAATTCAGGACCAACTGGAACATCTAGGATACGACCAGTACACTTTGCAGTATCACCTTCTGTCATATCTTTGTAATCACCAAGTACTACCGCACCTACTGAATCACGTTCCAAGTTTAAAGCTAGACCGTATGTTCCGTTAGAGAACTCAATCATTTCACCAGACATTACATCTGATAAACCGTGTATACGCACGATACCATCCATGATAGATACGATTGTACCTTCAGTACGTGCTTCAGCATCTGTTTCAAAGCCTTCGATACGCTTTTTTATCAGATCACTAATTTCTGTCGGGTTAAGTTGCATTTACCTATACCTTTCTCTTAATTTTGTGGTTTAGTTAGCCATTACAGACGTCATTTTGCTCAAACGCCCTTTTAAAGAACCATCTATTACCAAATCGCCAGCCTGAATGATCGCACCACCGAGCAGTGTTTCATCAACGCTAACCTTTATTTTTACGTCACGCCCCAAACGTTTTTTGAGAGCATCAGAAATAGACTTCTCTTCTGTCTCAGTTAACGCTTTAGCTGATGTAACGATTGCCTCAACAGAACCTTCTGCCTCATCTTTAAGTACTTCATAAATTGCACTCATTTCAGGGAGAAGTGAAAGACGGTCGTTTTCAGCTAGCATACTAACAAGGTTTTTCGCTTGCTCGTTCAACTTGCCATCGCAAAGTTGAACGAAAGCATCAGCGCCTGCTTGCTTAGCCATTTTGGGAGTTGCAAGTAATGCACTAACTTTCTCATCACTTGCTATAGCACCCATAAAACCAAGCATATCAGACCACTCACCTAAGCTACCTGCTGACTCGGCCATTTCAAAAACGGCACGAGCGTAGGGACGAGCTGCTGTAGTCAATTCAGACATAATCGTATTTCCTATATCTGCTCAATCAGCTCTTTCAATGCAGCTTTGTGCGCATTGGCATCAACCTCTTTACCAAGAATCTTACTAGCACCTGCAACTGCCAAACTTGACACCTGAGTACGTAAAGAATCTTTAGCGCGGTTAACTTCCTGATCGATTTCTGCCTGAGCACCAGCAATAACGCGGTCAGCTTCTTCAACTGCCTTGTTTTTTGCTTCTTCGATCATTTGCGTGTCACGAGCTTTCGCTTGAGCAATGATTTCTGCCGCTTCCTGCTTGGCTTCTTTGATCGCCTGCTTAGCATTTTCTGCCGCTAGCTCTTGATCCTTCATGCCTTTTTCAGATGCAGCTAAACCGTCAGCAATACGTTTTTTTCGATCTTCCAATGTATTAATAACTGGCTCCCAAAGCACTGCTTTGATAAACCAGATCAGAATTGAAAAAACAATCAGCTGACCAATTAATGTTGCTGTTACATTCATGATTTTTCTCCGAATACTATTTCAGTTAAGTCGAATTAGAGTTCGAAAAAATTAACCACCAATCGCAGCAGCAGCAGCACCGATGAACGGGTTCGCAAAGATGAACCACATTGAGATACCCAAAACGATCATTGGGAATGCTTCCATCAAACCACCAGTAAATAACATTTGACCAGTTAATTGGGCACGCATCTCAGGCTGACGAGCGATACCTTCAATAAACTTCGAACAAATCAAACCCCAACCTAAAGCCGAACCTAAACCAGCAGCCGCTAGAATGATACCAACACCGATTGCAGTGGCAGACATGATTTCAGATACAATTGCAGCATCCATAGTAAATCTCCTAAATATAAAAAATGTTAAAAATTAAAAAAAGTAAACTCAAATATAACGAACACTAAAATTTAGTGTTCGTCTGTGCCCTGACTCGCCAAACCTAAGTAAACGATAGTCAACAGCATAAAAATAAACGCTTGTAACAAAATAACCAGGATATGGAAGATTGACCATAAAACTCCCAACACTACCTGACCAGGCATTGCCCAGTATGAGAATGCAAGCAAAGCAATCAATAAGAATAACAACTCACCTGCGAACATATTACCGAACAATCTTAGACCAAGACTCACTGGCTTAGCCACTTCCTCAATCGCTGTCATTACAACATTAATCGGGAATAACAATACTTTAACGATAGGATTGCTTGCACTGAATGGATGCGTAGCAAACACCTTCATATAACCAAACAAACCTTTGTGCTTAATGTTATAGAAGATTATTAAACCGAACACCAACAACGCCAACGCAAAGGTAGTATCAAGGTTAGTTGTAGGCACTGCTTTCCAGTAAACGTGATGCGGATCATATCCAAACACACCTGCAACACCAGCCACTAATGATGGAATTAAATCCACAGGAATGATATCCATGGTATTCATCAAAGCAACCCATACAAAAATAGTGATTGCTAGAGGACCTACCCATTTATCAGCCGTAGGGAAAATATCTTTCACTTGCTGATTAACAAATTCTACTACCGTCTCAAGAATATTCTGCATTCCAGTTGGCTTATCAGGATCAAGATTCTTCCCGACCTTCCAAGCGGCAAATGCAAACGCCAAAGCCAGAATCAAGCTCATTACAAATGTATCAACAAAAAATACACTGAAATCAACTAGACTAGCAGGACGCTCACCATTATGGGTCATATTGCCCAGGTGATGCTGAATATACTCAACGGGATTCGATATAGCTGGCGCGTTAGACTCGCTCACGATTCTCAGTCTCCAAAATAAAAATAATTATAATTACTTATTGTCGTTGCTATCGGAGGCGTCTTTTGCAGCATTAGCAACCTCCTCGGAAGCCAACTTCGTTTGCTTAGAGCCAAATAACATAAAGGCCAGCTGAGCAACAGCAAAGGTTCCTAGCATAGGAGGAGGTAATAACTTCAAAACTCCCATACCGACACCAAACATAACAAGTACAAAAACAAATCTTTGAATAACACCGAGATAAAGTGTCAGCACTCCACCCTCAGGGTTTTCCTTAGCCATTTCGCCTGCAGAATCCAGACGACGTGACAATAAAATCGTATTAGCTATTGCAACAGCGCCACCATAAGCAGCCGGCAATATACCATTATCACCTAAATAGAAGAATGAAACAGCGACTCCAAGCAATACCAAAATGGCCTGTATAACTAATAAATTTCTCATTTATCTATTCACTATTTCGTTCTTTTGCGAATGAACCAAATGCCATTCGTATAGTCTATGACTCTATCAACAAATTTAATCTTGCTAAGTCATTGAATCAAGACGCGAGAATACTAGCATCAGGCTTTCTTTCACTCAACTAAACTTACTTAATTAATCAATATTTATTCATCTTTTAATACTAATTATGAGTAGATCTTTTTTTATCCCAATAAACAATTATTGATTTAGCGATGTAATACAACAAGATACCCGCAAAATCGGCAAACCAATCTGCCAATGAAAAAGAACGAAACTCGGTAAAGTACTGTGCAACCTCTATACCACCACCATAAATTAAAAGTGGTAATCCCTTCCATAACCAAAATGGACTGCGCGAGATTGCTAAATCCATCAGCAGCGCAAAACCAAAAAACACGATCACATGTATCAATTTATCGTTTATTGATATATCGGGAGGAAACTCCAAATGAATAGTCGCCACCCAGGCACCCAATACCATCAAGGTAATAACCAACGCTCTAGTACTCACTTTAAATGCAGCAATTCGCCTTAAATGGCGCACCAGAATAATTAGATTATGCATTCCGTATTTGACTTCTAACCTGTGATATTGAAAAGTGCGTGAATAGTATCCACATTAACTACAAATTCATACTCTTAATCCGTTACAATTCATAAAATACATACCCCCTATTTATATATTAAGAACTTAATTACAGAGCCCCTAATGGACGTATCCCACATACTCGATGACTTAAACAAACCACAACGCGAAGCGGTATCCGCTGGTAAAAACCCATTGTTGATATTAGCTGGCGCAGGCAGTGGCAAGACACGAGTTTTAGTCCACCGCATTGCATGGCTCATACAAGTAGAACAAGTTTCACCGTTTGCCATACTATCCGTTACCTTCACCAACAAAGCCGCCGCTGAAATGCGCGGACGCATAGAAGGATTACTCGGCACACCTGCTGGTGGCATGTGGGTAGGTACCTTCCACGGTTTATCTCATCGATTACTCAGAAGACACTGGGAAGAAGCCAAATTACCGCAAAACTTCCAGATACTGGATTCAGACGACCAATTACGACTAATCAAACGCGTCCATCGCGGACTCCAGCTGGATGAAAAGCTCTGGCCAGCCAAACAATCCATGTGGTACATCAATAAACGCAAAGACGAAGGCATTCGCTCGATGCATATTGAGGATCGTGGCGACCCTACAACTCGACAGCTTGTAGACGTGTATAAACAGTACGAAGATGCCTGCCAACGCGCTGGTGTTGTAGACTTCGCCGAATTACTCCTGCGTTCATTAGAATTATTACGCGACAACCCGGAAATTCTCAGCCACTACCAAAAACGCTTTCAACACATTCTGGTAGACGAGTTCCAAGACACCAATACTTTACAATATGCATGGATACGTCTACTCGCAGGTGAGAATATTCCACCGTTTGTTGTTGGCGATGACGACCAATCAATCTATGGCTGGCGTGGTGCAAAAATAGAACACATTCAAAATTTCTCACGCGACTTTTCACAAACGCAAACCATAAAGCTTGAACAAAACTACCGCTCCAGTGGCAACATCCTGAATGCAGCCAATGCAGTTATCGATAACAACGAAGGACGACTCGGCAAAAACCTCTGGACCGATGGCGGTGATGGCGAACCTATTCATTTATACGCCGCCTACAATGAAATTGAAGAAGGCACTTACGTAGCCTCACGCATTCAACAATGGGTCAGCCACGGTAACTCACACAGTGACATCGCCATACTCTACCGCTCTAATGCGCAATCCCGTGTTTTTGAAAGCATACTTAATGAAAACTCCATTGCTTATCGTGTGTATGGTGGCCAGCGATTCTTCGAGCGTGCCGAAGTTAAAGACGCACTTGCCTACCTAAAACTCTGCGCCAATCGACAAGACGACCCTTCGTTCGAGCGAGTCATCAACCAGCCTACTCGCGGTATTGGCGATAAAACAGTCAGTGTCATTCGCGAACATGCACGTAACACCAGCAGTACACTTTGGCAATCATCGATAGCACTGTTAGAAACAGCAACCTTTACTGCGCGTGCAGCGGGCGCATTACAGCTTTTTGTGCAACTCATAGAACAAATGGCAAGCGACATCAATGGACTACCATTAGATGAGCAAGTCGAACACGTCATCGAAACCTCGAAACTTAAAGATCATTACCTTAAGAAAGAAAAAGGCGATGCTGGCCAGGCTCGCATAGAAAACCTCAACGAATTAATCTCTGCCGCTCAAGGCTTTACTTATAAACCCGATGACGAACACGCCGACATGGACTTCCTCACCGCGTTTCTTTCACACGCTTCATTAGAAGCAGGTGAAGGACAGGGTCAAGCTGGCGATGACTGCGTTCAATTAATGACACTCCATTCCGCCAAAGGCTTAGAATTCCCGCTAGTATTTCTCGTTGGACTCGAAGAAGGACTGTTCCCGCATCAAATGTCGGTCGAAGAAGAAGGCAGACTGGAAGAAGAACGCCGCCTTTGCTATGTAGGCATCACCCGCGCCGAAACCCAATTGGTGATGAGTTACGCAGAACAACGCAGACTTTATGGCAATACACTATATGGCGTACCTTCGCGCTTCTTAAAAGAAATCCCGGAAACACTCATCGAAGAGATTCGCCCCAAGGTAAATACCTACAGCAATAGTAATTGGCAATCAGATTACGAGCGCGAAACCAAACCGCGTCTAGCTACACGCACCAATGAAACAGGCATGTCGATTGGGCAGCGAGTTTCGCATGCGAAATTTGGCGAGGGGATTATTACTGATGTGGAAGGGGCTGGCAGTCATGCCAGGGTGCAGGTGAATTTTGATTACGAGGGATCCAAGTGGTTGGTTCTTAGTTATGCGAACTTGACGTCGCTTTAGGGGAGTTATCTTGTCACCCCCCTACTTTGGGGCACTTTTTTAGATTGCGCTAAATTGTTTCGTTGCTTTATGGACTATTGGACTTCCCTCGAATATCTATTCACAGCACCGAGTGACTTTCTTTTCAAAACAGCAAAAAGAAAGCAACCAAAGAATTGCCGTGATTCTAAACCGTTGCCAAGCTGAATTCATCGAGGGAAATAATGGGAATGAAGGGGACTCGCTCCTAAAGCCACTCAAACAACCTTCATTCTTATCCATTATTCCTGAAATTTATCAATTATTTAAAATTAAGAATAAAAAAATAAAAATACAACCTCAGAAATAAAAGAGCAATCACCCCAACTACGAAAACACCCACTCAAGTTTAAAAGCCACCTCCCCACTTACAGGCCTTTTTTTAAAAGTACCTGTAAGTGGGGAGGTGGCTAAACAATCTCAATAAAAGATAACCCCTAACTATAATCTACTACCTCAATTTCCAATTCATCCACCATGAAATAAAAGCGTCTTCCGGGCTCATATTCGCCATGATTAAAGGGCTTATAACCTTCTTCTTTCACTTTTGATTCAACCTCATCGATACCTGAAACGACAATCCCCACATGATTCAGGTTGTTAATTTTCTCTGGATTTCGTGATCGAGTTTCTATTGCTTGTTTGTGCGTATATAAAGCCAAGTACGAATCATCACTTCCTACGTGAACGGTTCTGCCATTATTCAGCGCTGCTCCTGACCATCTTATTTTCCAATCGAACAAACGGCAAAATAATGAGGCGAGTTCGTCAGGGTCTTTTACGGTTACATTTATGTGTTCTAAAGTGGCTGGTTTCATGTGTTAACTCCTTTTTGATTCATATTTTTAAACGTACAAATCTATTTAACTGATTCGACAAGTAGCTTTGCTTCGATAAATATATATTAATATCTCAAGTTAACTTGAGATCAAGAGCTAATTTGACTATATTTTATGTCATGAAAAATGACCCGTTTATGAGTATTGGACAGATTGCGAAACGTACTGGCAGTAACGTTTCGGCGATTCGATTTTATGCGACTGAAAATTTGATTCCGTTTACCAGAAGTCCTAGCGGTCATAGGCTTTTCCACCGTTCGGTGATTCGTCGTATTTCTTTTATTTTGATTTCTCAAAATCTGGGTTATTCCTTACAGGAAATCAAAGGCGCATTGGATTCGCTGCCCGAGAATCGCACACCCACCAAGGCAGACTGGGAGCGCTTGAGCAAAAAATTCAGTCAAGATATCGAATCGAGAATTAAGCAACTTAAAGAGTTACAATCAAAACTATCAGGATGCATCGGTTGCGGTTGTTTATCGCTGAAGAAATGCGAGCTTTACAACGCCGGTGACTATATTTCAAAAAATGGTTCTGGAGCACGCTTTCTATTGGGTGATAAACCAGACGAAAGTTAGCATCACTGTTTTCTTTCATGTGTGTAACGACCATATTTTTTTG
Source organism: Cocleimonas flava (assembly GCF_004339015.1). GTDB lineage: Bacteria > Pseudomonadota > Gammaproteobacteria > Thiotrichales > Thiotrichaceae > Cocleimonas > Cocleimonas flava. Next base: position 275,397 of record NZ_SMFQ01000005.1, read on the forward strand.
AGACACTCTTAAAAAAAAGCCTGTAAGTAGGGGGGTGCCTTTATATTTAAAACAATTCCAAATAACTAAAGGCATTCAATTACTTGACCTAGATTAAGCAAATCCTAATAAACATTCCCGAAGATCTAATATTACTTTCATTAAACTCCTGCCAAAGTAATATCAACGTTAACTATCAACACTCATTTAACGAACAATAAGGGCAATTATGAGCATTACTCTATTTCAAGATAATATTTTCCCACGCCACATTTCTGATTTGATGAATCTGATGCACATGATGGTTTTCAACGGTACGGATGGCGAAGAGAAGTGGGATACGTATCTCGATTTACGCCAAAAAGAGTGCGTTGCTCTAGCGCTAGCGCAATATTACCAATGCGATCATTGCATTAGCCACCACTTGAAAGCGGCTAAAAAGCTCGGAAAAATGGAGACCACGACACTTCAAGAAAACATTAGCCGAATAATTTTATTCTTACGTATCGATACCCGAACCATCAGCCAGTCAGAAAAAGAACACTGGATTAAAGCGTGGCAACGTTTTGCTCACAAAATCACAGTCACCAGTGGTGATACTGCTACGCCTTACTTAATTGGTCTAGCAATAGGCATTGCGCGTAATGATGAGTTTTTAATCGATTTTTGCGGCAACGATATGAAGCAGATTCTTCAGGAACAAAATATCGAGATTCGCCCTGCCATTGGAGAATTGGAGTCTATCGTCATTTTCATGAAGGCCGCCGCATCAAAAAATCGAGTTGCTGAAAAGCTGGATACAATCTTTGGCGATAGTAAAAAAGAGTCTTAGTTTATAAGTAGTTATCAACCAAAAAATACAAATACCACAACGCAGTAAAAGTAGATTAGATGAACCAAAAAGTTAAAAAATGCCTCTTACCTTATATCATTTGAGAAAAAGAGACCCACATGAAAAAACTTAATTCTACAATCTTACTTTCAACTATCATTGTATTGTGTACTTTTTTAAGCGCGTGTTCTACGGCACCTACGACCAACAACAAAGCGAATACCATTAAAAAACAGCCTGTGCTTCAGGTGCAAAAAGCAACGATATCTGACGTTAAAAAAGTATCTGTCGCTGACCCGAGCTCTAACAGTAGCGTACTGCGCACAACAGGATCTATAGCCGGCTCTATTCTTGGCTCTGCAAGTATCGCTGGCTCGATTATTGGCAGTATGATTGGTAGCGCGGCAGGAAGCAGTGCAGACAGAGACTTAAGCAAGAAACCAGGATTAGAAATTTCTTTATTGCTTGATAATGGCGAGAACGTTGTTGTGACACAATTCGAGAACGAAACACAAACCTTTAAAAGAGGCGATAAAGTTAAGCTGGTTAAAAATGAAAGCTATGCACAAGTTGAGCATTTGTAATGCGTTTTAACCGTTTTAATTACCTTCGAATATCTAATAAAATGCTTTTTTTAGCAAAAAAAGGGGAGTCATTGAAAATGCCCCCCCCCCCTACTTTAAGGCTTATTTTTGAATGAAATGACTTAAGCCAACTTAGGCTAATTCTTCTTCTTTCACTTTTTGTAACTGTGCTACTAGATCATCTGGCAGCCCCATTTCTTTGGCGAGTGAATCTAAATAATCGCGTTCCATCGAGTTCTCTCGATCCACTACCACTGCCGAGACCAAGTAAATTTCTGACGCCATTGCCTGGCTCTTAGCCATTGCCGCGATTTCTTTCACATCAAGCGGTCGAGCGATTTCTGCCTGCAGAATGCCTTCCACTTCATCGCCAAGCTCTAGTTTTACTATCTGCTCTTTAATCGCAGCTTCTTCTTTACTATTTACATGACCATCAGCTTTCGCCGCAGCTACCATCGCTCTTAACAAGGTTTGACTGCGGTCATTGGCTTGCTCTGGTTCTAGTTTATCAAAGTTGATTAAACGGCCTTCACTCTTGCCTTGACCAGCCGCTTCTCTGGCAATGTCCTCATATTCTTGTTCAGTAGCATTTCTTTCTGACATCCAGTTTTGATAGGCTTTATAACCAATGCCACCAATGGCAGCAAGACTGCCTATTTTCAACGCCGAACCTGTTACTCTTCGCCCTGCTCCTGTTCCTAATAGCAACGCTAAAACACCCGCCGCCATGGCGCCTTTCTTCATGCCATCCAGTTTGGCATCGCGCTCTTCACCTGCTTCGGGTATTTGTAATTTTTCTTCTGCGATGGTTTGTCCTTTACTCGCAAGGTCTTTGCCCGTTCTGAGTAATTCATCGAGAAATGATTTGGTATCCATGGTGTTTCTCCTTGTTAGTATTACACTAGTTTATAGGGGCTAAATGATGTATTTTCAAGTCATTAGCTAAAGTATCACTCATCAAAATCTACTTCTAACACTCATCACTTTTATGATTTTGGTTTATTTCAGACATAAAAAAAGCGAGACCTTTCGGCTCGCTTTTTTTGACCTCATCTACACTATAAATAGTGAGATGAGACCTATAATTTATTAAAAATTATAGAGCTGTGATGTTCTCAGCTTGAGGACCTTTCTGGCCTTCAGTAACTGTAAACTCAACTTTTTGACCTTCTTGAAGAGTTTTGAAGCCGTCACCCTGGATCGCAGAGAAGTGTGCGAAAACGTCTGGGCCAGACTCTTGCTCGATAAAACCAAAGCCTTTAGATTCGTTGAACCATTTAACAGTTCCAGTAGTAGTAGACATAATATTTTCCTATTATTCAAAGTTTTTTAAATGTGCCTTAAAAGTGCTTCCAAAACGGAAATACTCAGGCGGGTTTTGCTGAAGTGGTGTTGCTATGACTTTATGAATATCAGGACGAGGATCTAAACAGATGGAACTTCGAGATGGTGTTGCATAAAAATTGTAACTTACGTTCAAGCTGTGTGTGATTATATAGCACACACCACATTAGTCAAACCTTATTAGAATTAGTTCCTATGCTTTTCTTGATTTATTTTTATCTTAATCTTTTAGACAACTAGAAATACACGTACCATCATTCTATGACTATTCGTAACTATATCTTATCGATGTCCACCGCTTTTCTATGCTTTTATTTCTCACTAGCACAGGCTACTGAAACGAAACCTGATCTTTCTAGCAGCATAAAAGAAGACAACCCTGCAAGCGCACTCACCTTGGCTAAAATGCTGAAGCATTCTGACGCAAAATACGGTGATACACAGGTTGATACTTATTATAGCTTTGAGAGCCCTCCATTCACCTTATTAGACTTTCCGCTTAAAAGTTGCACATTCACTCTTTTTGAAAAGGCGCTTGGGCACATTACCTGCCAATTTAAAGGCGAAGAAAATAATAAACGACTGATTGCTCTTCTGACTCAATCGATTGGAGAAGATCATCAGATAAAGATTGCTGACTCAATGATTAAACGCTGGATAGGGAAAAATGAATTCCACTACGAAATAAATCATACGGAATATAATCAAAGCTATGTTTTTAGCATAACCAATGATACTTACCGTAAATTTAACAAAGCTTATAATGGAAACTAAAAAGGTAAAAATAGACAGCTAGGATTTTAGTCTAAAACCTGCTTTATAAAGGGCACCGTGATCACCGTTTTCTGTATTAAACTTTGCTCGTCGAGCGTGTTTAGTATTTCCATTAAAGATTCTATATCGCGCGGATAGCGACGGAATAAATATTCCAGGACGCGATCACTTAATTCAAAACCGCGTTGTTCCGCCCTTGCCTGAAGGGCTTTGAGCTTATCTTCATCACTTAATGCATGAACTTGATAACTCCCTCCCCAGATTAACCTCGAGGCCAAATCTGGCAAAATACATTTAATGTATCTGGGGTTCTCCTGAGAGCTCATGATCAATCGCTGACCACGCTGCCGCGTGTTATTTATCAAGTTAAATAAAGCCGTTTCCCATTCTTTATCACCGACGATTTCGTCGACATCATCGATCGCAATGAAATTTGAATGACTGGTAATACCAGAAAAAATCTCAGTACCGTAGACTTTCAGCTGCTTAAGGGGAATGTAAGAAACAGGATATTTATGATTTGCTACTTCAGCACAGCAAGCTTGCAATAAATGTGACTTGCCAGATTTCGACTCACCCCAAATTATATTTTGCTGAGCCTCGGTAGACTGTGTGAATAATTTCAAAGCACCAACTAACTCATGATTGTCGCCAGTTGCATCCACATAATAGGATGCAAAGCGATAACCATCGCGGATTTGTACATTCAGTGTAAGCTGCTGATTTGACACGGTTCTATTATCTACTAATCAGCTTAAGAAGCTTTGCTGGAGGCTTCGTCATCATCAGTCGCGATATAACTTTCGGGTGGCGAACCATAGAGGTGACTGCCCTTATAGGATTTGTTTAAATGACGCATCACAACAGCGATGACTGCAAAAACTGGCAATGCCAATAAAATACCAAAGAAACCAAACAATTGACCACCTGCAAGAACAGCAAAGATAACTGCCACAGGATGTAAACCGATACGATCACCCACTAACAACGGCGTGAGGACTGTGCCTTCAATCATCTGTGCGATAACAAACACAGCGCCTACCCAGAGTAAATTCATGGGATCATGTGTTTGCAATAACACCGCAGCTCCCGCAACGATAATACCTACGATTAAGCCCATATAAGGAATAAAACTAAGTAGACCTGCCAGCATACCAATCAATAATGAAAACTCTAAACCGACCAATTTCAAGCCAATTGAATAGATTGTACCTAGCGCCAGCATCACCATCATCTGACCACGCAGGAAAGCACCCAGCACATCATCTGATTCTTTAGCAAGTTGGCTGATTGTTGGCTCTACATCACGTGGTAGCAAGTCATGAATATAGGCAACTAGACGATCCCAATCTCTTAAAAGATAGAAACTAATAACTGGAATTAAGAAGAGGTTAGCCGCCCAACCGACGACAACAAATCCAGAATGAGTAACGGTGCGTAACAAGCTTTTAAAGAAGCTTCCGGCATGTGAGAAGTAATCGGTGAATGTGGACTTTAATTGTTCAACTTCTAACGCTGGAATATTGACACCAAAAGTCTCTTGAAGCTTGGGCTCCAGATTAACCATCAACCAATCGATATAACTGGGCGCTTTAGCGAATAGTAAACGAATCTGTGATTCCAGTAGGGGAATTAAAAAGAGTAAAATCGGCAATATGATCAAAAATGCGACGAAAAACACAACAACGACGGACAAAGTCCGGGAAATATTAAACTTCTCTAAGCGATCTACTAAAGGGTCACCAAGATAAGCTAACAAAGCACCCGCCACAAAGGGCAATAAAATAGGTGCTAAAAAGTATAATAAACCGGCACTGATCAAACCGACCGTTAACCAAAACCAGCGTGTACTTTGAGTCATCGTTTAATAGCCCTGTAATTAACCCTATCAACTAACAAGTGTCAGATTACTCCATTTTTATGTTGTTATTCTGAAGTGATACTTCATTGTATATCGACTCCTTTGTATCACATACATAATTCCGCTAAACAGTGTTTTATTAGCAGCCATAGAACTTTAGATCTACGCTGTGTATTTGTACTGTTTTAAACGAAATTGTAGAACTATCTAGAATTCTAAAACATCCTGCATATCATAAACTTTTGCTGATTTACTGGTTACCCAGGCAGCAGAGCGAACAGCACCTTTGGCAAATGTCATTCTGCTAGACGCTTTATGCGTGATTTCAATACGCTCACCGATATCTGCAAACATTACTGTGTGTTCACCGACAATATCGCCTGCACGAATCGTCTGGAAACCAATATCTTTACGATTTCTTTCGCCAGTAACGCCTTCACGGCAGTAAACACCGTGCTCAGCAAGATCACGATCTAGAGTATCTGCGATAACCTCACCCATTTTTAATGCAGTGCCCGATGGCGCATCAACTTTATGACGATGATGTGCTTCGATAATTTCGATATCAACACTATCGCCTAATGTTTTTGCTGCGATTTCTAGTAATTTAAGACTGAGCGTAACGCCTACACTGAAGTTTGCAGCGAATACGATTGATATTTTTTCTCCGGCGGCATCGATTTTTGCTTTTTCTTCATCAGAAAAACCCGTTGTACCAATGACGATGGATTTATTGTTTTTTACGCACCAATCAAGATGGTTTAGCGTTGGCTCTGGGCGAGTAAAATCAATCAGCACATCAAAGTCATTTTCAGCCTCATCAAGACTTGCAGCAATGATAACGCCATTTTTACCGATACCAGCAACTTCACCAGCATCTGCGCCTAGTAGAGAACTTTCTGGATGCTCTGTCGCAACAGATAATTGCGCATCATCAGATTCAGCGCACGCTTCAATTAGTATCTTGCCCATACGACCCGCTGCGCCAACTACTGCTATATTTACCATATTATTTCTCTTAATCTGCCTAGATTACTGCTTCTTTCTTAAACTCAACTTACAAATCAAACGCTTAATAAACGAATTCAGCTGTAAGCCACCCCCCTACTTTGGGGCGTTTTATTTGGTATCCGCTTCGTTCTCGAACCAGCCTTTCACTTCTTCAAAGAATGATTTCGCTTTATTTCCCCAGCCATGTTGCTGAGGGCTATGCTTTTCGCCACCTTTATCAAGTGCAGCCTGGAATTGTTCAAGCAGCTTCTTTTGTTTTGAGGTTAGGTTGATCGGTGTTTCTACATCGATACGGCATAACAAATCACCTGTCATACTACTGCGCACCGACTTAACGCCCTTACCACGCAAGCGGAACACTTTGCCTGACTGTGTTTCAGCGGGTATTTTTAAACTCACTTCACCACTTAACGTAGGTACGTTAATATTTCCACCTAGTGCGGCTTGTACAAATGGAATTGGCATCACACAGTGTAAATCATTTCCATCACGGGTGAAAATTTCATGCTCTTTAAGGTGCATTTGCACATAAAGATCGCCTGATGGACCACCGTTTATACCGGCTTCACCTTCACCACTTAAACGAATACGATCGCCCGTATCAACGCCTTCCGGAATTTTAACTTCGAGTGTCTTCTTCTGCTCTACACGACCTTCTCCATGACAATCATCACATGGATCTGAAATAACAGTTCCCGCGCCATGACAGTGAGGACAGGTTTGCTGAACCGAGAAAAAGCCTTGTTGAATTCTGACCTGGCCCTGTCCATGACAAGTACCACAAGTTTCTGGGTGACTGCCTTCTTTAGCGCCACTACCATCACAGGTTTCACAGGTTTGTTTACTTGGAACACGAATATCTACGCTTGTGCCGAAGACTGCCTCTTCCAGGGTTAGCTCTAGATTGTATTGTAAATCACTGCCTCGATAAGCAGCAGTTCCGCCTCCGCCACCGCGTGATCCACCAAAGATATCTTCAAAGATATCGCCAAATCCACCAAAACCGGAGCTTCCACCACCGAAGCCACCACCTTGAGAACCATCAACACCAGCATGACCAAATTGGTCGTAAGCTGCGCGTTTTTGTGAGTCAGAGAGTATTTCATACGCCTCTTTGACTTCTTTAAATTTTACTTCTGCTTCATGATTATCTGGGTTTCTATCAGGGTGAAATTTCATAGCCATGCGGCGATATGCTTTTTTCAAATCAGCTTCGCTGCAACTTTTTGAAACACTCAAAATTTCGTAATAACATTGTTTGGACATGATGAAACCTATTTTCTTTAAACTATATAAACAATAAATGTGCCGTACTTAAACTAGAACCACTTTATTAGAACCGTATAAAACAGCTTGGTAAAACCAGTAGAACTCTAAAACAAAATAAGGCGCAAAGGTTAAAAACCTATGCACCTTATCTGCTTACCTGACTTTTAACGTAATCTGTCAAAAGGCATTTTTTGCGTTTTACTTCTTATCGTCTGCGTTACTGTCTTCTGCATCAACTTCTTCAAATTCAGCATCGACAACATCGTCATCTTCCGCAGAAGCTTGCTCACCTTCTGGTGCTGCACCTGCTTCGCCGCCTGCTGCAGCTTGAGCTAGAGTACCAGACGCTTCCATTAACTCTTGAGCTTTTTTCTCAATTAAGTCTTTGTCATCGCCTTTAAGTGCTTCTTTAAGCTCGTCAACTAACGCAGTTACTTTAGTCTTTTCTGCTTCGTCAACTTTGTCGCCGTATTCAGCAAGTGACTTTTCAGTAGCATGTACAAGACCATCAGCCTGATTACGTGCATCAACTAACTCACGCGCCTTCTTATCTTCTTCAGCGTGTGCTTCAGCATCTTTAACCATTGCTTCTACTTCTTCATCAGTCAAACCAGATGAAGCTTTGATCTGGATAGATTGCTCTTTACCCGTCGCTTTATCTTTTGCCGATACGTTCAAGATACCGTTTGCATCGATGTCTAAAGTAACTTCGATTTGTGGCTGACCACGTGGCGCAGGTGGTATATCAGTTAAGTCGAAACGACCTAGTGATTTGTTACCCGATGCCATTTCACGTTCACCTTGAAGCACATGTACTGTTACAGCATTCTGATTATCTTCAGCTGTTGAGAATACTTGTTGTGCTTTAGTAGGAATCGTTGTGTTTTTATCAATAAGCTTGGTCATTACCGCGCCCATTGTTTCGATACCTAATGATAAAGGCGTTACGTCAAGTAGTAATACGTCTTTAACATCTCCACCTAAAACACCACCTTGAATCGCTGCACCGACTGCAACTGCTTCATCAGGGTTTACATCTCTACGTGGCTCTTTGCCGAAGAAATCTGTTACTGCTTGTTGAACCATTGGCATACGTGTTTGACCACCAACCAGGATTACATCATTGATTTCAGATCCTTTAAGACCAGCATCTTTCAGTGCAACTTTACAAGGCTCAATCGTACGCTTAACTAAATCTTCAACCAGTGATTCTAACTTAGCACGTGTTACTTTAACGTTTAAGTGCTTAGGACCAGAAGCGTCAGCTGTAATGTAAGGTAGATTTACGTCTGTCTGCGTTGCAGATGAAAGCTCAATTTTCGCTTTTTCTGCTGCTTCTTTTAGACGTTGTAGCGCAAGAGGATCGTTGTGTAGATCTACACTATTATCTTTCTTGAACTCATCTGCCAAGTAGTCGATAAGACGCATATCAAAGTCTTCACCACCAAGGAATGTATCACCATTGGTTGCTAGTACTTCAAACTGGTATTCGCCGTCGATTTCTGCGATTTCGATGATTGATACGTCGAATGTACCACCACCCAAGTCGTATACAGCAATCGTGCTATCGCCTTTTGCCATTTTATCCATACCGTAAGCAAGTGCTGCGGCTGTTGGCTCGTTGATAATACGCTTAACATCTAATCCCGCGATTTTACCCGCATCTTTAGTCGCTTGACGCTGTGAATCGTTGAAGTATGCAGGAACCGTAATAACTGCTTCTGTTACTGACTCACCCAGGTAGTCTTCAGCGTCTTTCTTAAGCTTTTGAAGAATACGTGCTGATACCTCAGGAGGTGACATCTTCTTACCGTTAGCTTCTACCCATGCATCACCGTTATCTGCCTTAGTGATTTTATAAGGTACTAACTTAATATCTTTTTGTACGGCTTCTTCTTCAAAAGTACGACCGATCAAACGCTTGATTGCGTAAAGTGTGTTTTCAGGATTCGTTACTGATTGACGCTTAGCAGGCTGACCTACTAATACTTCGTCGTTTGCAAATGCAACGATCGAAGGGGTTGTGCGATCGCCTTCAGCGTTCTCAATAACTTTAGGCTTATCGCCTTCCATAACTGCGACACAGGAGTTTGTGGTTCCTAAGTCAATTCCGATTATTTTTCCCATGTTAATTCTCTCTTAAATGTGTTTATTACTGTCAATAACTTTGGATTGTTTTAAGCTCAATCTAGAGTTACGTTAATATCAAAAAATGTTGTAATAAATGTGTGGTTATTTGTTTATTTATCAAGGTTAAAATCAATAAAAAATCCACATTTATTTAATTTCTTTATTTGTTACCCGGTCAGAGACGCTATTTGTGCTACTGAAAAAGGTAGTCAAAAATTATTTAGTTTTTAGCAACCATTACCATTGCCGGACGAACCAGACGACCGTTTAAGGTATAGCCTTTTTGCATCACCGCGCTCACATGATCATTCTCATATTCTTCACTCGGCTGCATTGCCATCGCCTGGTGTAAATCAGGGTTGAACTTTTCTCCCAAAGGATCAATTGCAACAACGTTAAACTTTTCCATAGCTGCTTTTAAGACGTTCATGGTCAAACCAATACCTTCGCGAATCTGCTCAACTTCACCTTCTACGGCATATCCCATTTCCAGACTATCTGCCACAGGGAGTATTTCTTCGACAAACTTCTTTACGGCGTACTTGTGCGCATCTTCAACCTGCTTCTCAGAACGTTTGCGCAAATTATCCATCTCGGCTTGAATTCGCAGTGCCTTGTCCCAGTTTTCATTGGCTTTGGCTTCTGCTTCTTCCAGCTTCTGTTGTAAAGATTCTATGGTGACTTCTTCAGTGCCATTTGGCATCTCGGCAGATGCTTCTTCCGGCTGATTGTTAACGTCGTTATTTACGCTGTTATCAACATTGTTCTCAACGTTATTTTCCATATTATCTGGATTACTATTATTTTCAGATTCGCTCATGAGCTATCGACCTAATATTTGTTTATGTTTAATAAATTTTAATAAAGCTTTAAAACACTTCTTTATTTCACTTAATTTGCGGTAAAAAGTGGGGATTCTAAGTAATAATTCAAGAAAATTTTATTGTTTTTTGCCTTTCTCGAATATTTTTATTTATTCAGAGCAGCAGAAAGAAGCTTAGCGGTGATATCCACGACTGGAATCACACGATCATAATGCATGCGTTTAGGGCCTATAACTCCCAGAACACCAATATGAGTATCATCAATTTGATAAGGTGCGGTAACTACGCTGCAATCGCCAAATACTTCATGACCGGATTCTCGACCAATGAATATCTGAACACCATCCGCTGTCATACAGCGATCCAGTAAATTCAGAATATCTCTTTTCTCGTTGAAGGCATTAAATAACTGACGCAACTTAGTCACATCTGATAAATCATCGTAATCCATCAGGTTCGTTTGGCCAGCAACAACGTAATCATCTTCCACATTATCTGCCATACCTGAAACAGCCTGCTCACCAAGATCAATCGCAGAAAGCATCATCGCGTTCATATCGGCTCGTACTTGTTTCATTTCATTTAACAGAGCCACACGCGCCTGAGCCAAATCTTTGCCCACTAAAATCTCATTTAGATAATTACTGCTTTGCTGTAATTCAGAACTGGTTATTTCGCGATCCATCGTGATCATACGATTTTCGATATCGTTATTCGACATCACCAATACCACTAGCACCTGAGAATCAGAGAGTTTCAGGAATTCTATTTTACGAATCGCACGCGCTTCCATTTGTGGCGCCATTACAATACCGGTCAACTGGGTTAATCCAGACAACATGGTTGATGCTGACTGAATTAAATTGGCCGAAGATCGATTATCTAATTGAATTTGCAGCGTCTGACATTCCTGTTCCGCCAGAGGAGTGACATTCAATAAAGAATCAACAAACAAACGATAACCCTGAGAGGTTGGTACTCGACCTGCTGAAGTATGAGGTGCATGAATGTAACCTGCATCTTCCAGAGACGCCATGACATTACGAATAGTAGCCGGACTTAAATCCAGACCGCTACGTTTAGCAAGTAAGGTAGAGCCTATAGGCTGACCATCTGAAATATAGCCTTCTATTAAGACTTTTAGCAGATGTTTGGCTCTTTCGTTTAAATCACAGGTATCTTTTGACATAGCCCTAATAATGATGATTTTTTATGAGTTTTCAAGACCAAATGAACCGTTTTATTTAGTCACCCCCCTACTTATACGGCTTTTTTTATTAATCCAACCAAACAGCTGGATAAAAATTGTACACTTGAATCTGAGTTCCAGCCCTTTCATCTTATTCAATATTGATAAATAAAACCCTTATGAGAAAATCAAAAAACTAAATGAATGATAACAATAAGGCAAAAAACAAGGTAACCAAAGTGATTAAAGTAGCTCATATATCTACAGGTCTAGAAACGGGTGGCGCAGAAGTTCAGCTGCTACGTTTATTGACTGATATCGATAAAAGCAAGTTTGAAATGATCGTCATTTCCTTACATAACGAAACCTATCTTGCAGATAGAATTCGCGAACTTGGTTTACCTGTTCATTCATTACAGCTCAAAAAGAACCCATTAAATGTACGCAAGGCGTATTCAATCCTAAAAGAATTCAATCCCGACGTGATTCATGGAACCATGTATGAAGGCGGCGTTGTTGGCACACTATTCAACAAGTTTTTGCCGAAAAAACCACCGGTTATCTGGACTGTTCATGAGCCTTTAGAGCATTACGACAAAGAGCCAATTCGCAAACGTTTACAACTGCGAACCTGGGGGCTCATCTCCAAATTACCTGCGTGCATGATGTATGTTTCAAACCTGAATAAAGAGCAACATGTTGCCTGGGGCTTTAATAACGAAAAATCAATTGTTATTCCGAATGGCGTCGACACCAGCAAATGTTTTCCTAACCGCCCTGCCGGACTTAAAGTTCGTCATAGCCTTATGATTCCTGATGATGCATTCGTGATCGGTAAAATTGCACGCTTCCATCGTCAGAAAAATCATATTGGTTTTATGCATTCTGCAGCTATGCTGGCAAAGACTCAGCCGCATGTTCATTTTATGCTGGTAGGCACCAATGTCGATGAAAACAACGAAGAATTAGTCAACTTACGAAAAGAACTTGGGCTTGAAGGCAAAGTACATATGCTAGGAAATCGCGAAGATATTCCTGATGTAGTGAATGCATTTGACCTTGCAACGCTTACCTCTTTCGGTGAAGCCTTCCCACTTACATTAGGTGAAGCGATGGTATCTGGCATACCGTGCGTAGCGACTGCAGTGGGTGATAATGACTATATAATTGGTGATACTGGCCTGATTACTCCTATCGGAGATGATCAAGCAATGGCTGAAGCGTGGCAAAAAATGGTAGAAACCAAAAAAGACACACCTGACACCTATGCACAAATGGGACAGGCAGCTAGACAGAGAACCTTAGACAATTTCACACTGGAACAACAAGTGAAGCAACACGAAGATCTTTATCGTAATTTATATAACAACAATAATGCTTCAGAATCTGATCTGATTGCTGAGTCTTAATTGGCCATTACTCCCTTTTAGATGCTTGCAAATTACACGCTTACGGTTACAGGTTGTAACTCACTACTCGAAGGTATCCACAAAGCATCGGTAAGCGATGGCTGTGTCGAATTAATATTCACCAAAGATGGCGAAACGATTCGTAAAGCGAGTTTAGCGGCAGACAGAAGATCACTAAGTCGTTCGCTACAAATGACGCATGAGAAAATAGAACGTATTTGTTCAAGACTTGGCATCAAAGAATCAGATCTGGAATACGATCGCAGCCCCTTATCTAAAGCTGATAAGTTGATTTATAAGCTGCTATTTTTGAAGAAAATGCTATTCGAAACGTTTATCCCAACGCAATGGGTGATCGTTTACAAGAAAGCTCATGAAATCAAATGGCACAAAATCATTCCTGATTCAACGCTGTTTCAAGCCGATCCTTTTGTGGTTTTCAAAGACGATAAATACTACGTATTTTATGAAGAACTAAAGTTTGAGGATTATCGCGGCTACCTTTGCGCGGCTGAACTTGATATTGAAAACAATCGCTTAATCAATGACAAAGTCATTCTAGACTTTGACTATCATTTGTCTTTTCCTAACGTATTCCTGGAAAACGGCACGTACTACATGATCCCGGAAAGTGAAGAGAACAATAGCGTCGATTTATTTGAGTGCACTTCATTCCCATACAAATGGAAAAAGAAAAAAACCTTAATCGAGAAGGTTGGAGCAGTAGATACCACGCCCTTAAAAATTAACGATATCTGGTATTTGTTTACCTCAGAAGGACAAACTGCAGCTGACTACAACGATGAATTAACTATTTATAAATCGGCAGATTTATTAAACAGCCCTTTTCAAAAGCTCTATGACGAACCTGTCATTACGGATGTAACAAAAGCCCGAATGGCTGGGAATTTTATCCAGAAAAATGGTGAGTTGATTCGAGTTTCTCAAGATTGCGCTAAACGATACGGACATCAAGTCCAACTCAACAAAGTCATCCAGATTGAAAATGGGTACATTGAAGAACCGCTAGAAACAATAACTCCGACTCAAGGTGCGATAGGTATCCACACTTATAACCAAGATCATGACCTGATTATTGCCGATATGGAAATAGCGCGATTTGACATCTATTCTTTAAAGCGTTTCGTTGGTGGCAACCTTAGGCGTATTTTTGAAATCATTAAAGATACCGTTATACGAAACAAAGGCTCATAAAAATAGCTAAAATACCCCTGCTTTTCCTTGGAAAGTTTGTCAATAGAATGACTGTATACTGGACTTCCCGCCTCAATCAGCAATATTTTCTCTAATTTTTAGTTTCGCCTTAGTTCCGGACAACGGTATCTGCGCAAGAATAATGCCCGAGAAGATTAATCCAAAGCCCATTACCATGCGCATGGTTAGCTCTTCATCTAATAGCCACACCCCACCTATAACGGCGAACACAGCCTCTAGCGATAGAATCAAAGCAGCGTGATGCGAAGGTACAGATCGTTGTGCAAATACCTGAAGCGTATAGGCAACCGCCACGGATGCTACGCCGCCATAAAGTAATTCTAACCACCCACCTTTTACACCGACAAGCACTTCAGACCAAACCGTCTCATCAAACAGAAAGACCGCAAACAGTGACAACACACCACAGGTATAAAACTGCACAATAGATAAACGTAGCGGATCGTAATATTTCACGGCTTTTTCAATAAGAATAATGTGTACCGCCCAAAAAATGGCAGAGGCTAACACCCAGTAATCACCGACATTAATCGAGTTAAACTCGCCCCCTTTAATCGATAATAAATACAATCCTGCAATCGCTAAAATGGCGGCAGGCCATATCTGAAGGGCAAGCTTATGCCCTGAAAAAGATAAGAAAATAGGCACTAACAGAATATAAATAGCCGTTAAAAAGCCACCCTTACCCGCCGTTGTTTCAACAATGCCAACTTGTTGCATCAGGGCACCAAAGGTAAGAACTACGCCCATGGCTATTCCCATGATATAACCACGTCGATCCAGACGAGCACCACCAAACCATCTAAGCAAAAACACCAAACAGGTAGCACCTAGAACAAATCGAATTGCACTAAACATATACGGGCTGAGATGATCCATCCCGGTTTTTTGTGCAACAAAGGCAAAGCCCCATAGAGCTGCGGTAATTATCATCAAGAAATTACCGGTAAGGGCTGATCGATTCTGTGTCATTACTCTCTTATTCTCTCTTCTTTTGCGCTTTTACGTTAATATAGGCCAACTTCTACTGAAGCCAGCATATTTAAGTTATATGTTTAAGATACATATTTACGCGACATTTTTAATGTATCGTAGTTTAGTGATTTAAAAAGAGACCTGCATGAAAAACTTCTCAACGATTGGTATTTTTTCCAAAGACAGTGATGACCGCGTAAAAGCGACGCTTACAACCCTTCATAATTTTCTGATTAAAGAAAAGTTTACGGTTGTCGCGGAAAAAAATGCGGCCGAATACCTAGACATTGATGCTATTGATACTGAAAAATTTTGCGGCTGCATTGATCTCGCTATTGTGGTTGGCGGTGATGGCACATTACTGAAAGCAGGACGCTTGCTGGCAGATAAAAATGTACCCGTGATCGGCATTAACCTGGGGCGATTAGGTTTCCTGGTTGACATTTCCCCGAATGAAATCACCAAACAATTAAGCCAGATGCTGAAAGGCGAATACACCTTAGAAACACGATCTTTACTGTATGCAGAAGCCTTTAGAGGCGATAAAAGTCTGGGTGGCAGCATTGCCTTCAATGATGTTGTACTTCATGTGAGAAATGACATCCGCATGATTGAATTCACAACGCATATCGATGATAAATTTGTTAATACCCAACGCGCTGATGGAATCGTGGTAGCCACACCAACAGGTTCTACTGCCTACTCATTATCAAGTGGTGGACCAATCCTTCATCCGAGTTTAAACGCCGTAGTACTAGTCCCGATATGCCCGCACACACTGAGTAACCGCCCCATTGTGATAAGCAATGACAGCCTGATCAATATCAGTATGGAAGAAAGCCGTGATGTTGATGCGCGCGTATCTTTTGATGGTCAATCCAATATCGAATTAAAAGCTGGTGATAATGTGGTGATTCGTCACAAATCTCATCAACTTCAATTGATGCACCCTAAAAATTATGACTATTATCATATTCTTAGAACAAAATTAGGTTGGAGTGTTAGACCAGACAAATACTAGTTAAAAAATAAAGCCCCCCCCCTACTTTGAGGCGTTTTTTTTAGCGACTCATACTAATTCTATCTATCTTATTTTTCGGCTAGAAGCTTCTCTATAGTCGCTTCAATCTGATTCGCTTGTGCAGTATTTTTATGCGTTTCGCCAATATAATTGGCACGCACTCGGCCTTTTTTATCAACGATATAATAGGCTGGCCAGTAACGGTTATTCATCGCACGCCAGTAGCCCATATCATTATCAACCATTACTGGATTGGTAATTTTAAACTGTTTTATTTTTGCTTTAATATTGGCGTGAATTTTTTCATGGTCAAACTCTGGCGAGTGAATACCGATGATTTGAAAGCCTTTGCTTTTATATTTGTTTTCTACGCCGTGCAACCAGGGAAAAGAACGATAGCAATTCCAGCAATCGAATGTCCAAAAATCAACCAGAGTAACCTTACCTAGCAGATCCTTTTTTGTGAGTGGTTTCGAATTCAACCACTCTTGCGCAGATTTTTGTGTAAATTCAGGCAGTGCATAAGCATCTTTAGCCTGAACAGGGAGAGCAAAAAACATTACAAATACTGCAAATAAAAAACGATTTCTTAGGTCTTTAAAAAGTTGCATCTATAAAACTCCCACGTATTTAATGATTCAGTGTGTTTAGATTTAGGTTCAGAACAAGGCACTTTCGCACGGAGAATGTGAGCATATATTAATATGTGATCATTCGAGTACGAAAGTAACACTGTGCTGGGGCAAAAGATGAATACACTGAACTATTAAATCATTCGGTGGTGTCTTTACCCCACTCAATACTATTAAACGCGGCCATCTGCTCTTCAGATGCTTTTTCCTGAAATTTATCTTTAAATTCGTCATACGGCATGCCGTAAACCACTTCACGCGCCTGATCATAATCGATATCTTCACCGCGTTCTTTTGCTTCGCCCATATACCATTTAGATAGGCAGTTACGGCAAAAACCCGCCATATTCATCAAATCAATATTCTGCACATCGGTACGTTTTTGAAAATGCTCCAGGGTTTTGCGCCAGGCTGCTGCTTCGATTTCTAATTGCGTTTGTTTATCCACGGAAAAGTCTCTCTTGTTAAATAGTAATGAAGATTAATAGCATAAGTTAAAAACACACTTCAACCTATGATATTGAAAAATCCCCCTGTAAGTAGGGGGGTGCCTTTTATTTTCTATGAACCCGTTGTTTCGATTTAAAGAAGTAATGGCTATACAGAAATCCGACAACCAGGTTCTCATTCGTTTCAACCATTGGCGAATCATCAAACGTTGCTCCGTCAATATTCTCATAACGTAAAAAACCAAGGAGTAAACGCTTACGGTTATTAGACTTCAGCGTCAATTGTAAACGCGACCCTGAATAACCGCTGTCGGTTGAATAAGCGGCTCTGTTTGGCGTCGCATCAGCCGCACCCACGCCGTAATAAATATCATGATAATCAGAATTACCAAATTGCGGCCCTAAAGACACGCCTGCAACCCATGAATTGTCGGCAAATGCCAAGTCGCGATGGTAGGTCAAATGTGGAGAGAAATTGAAACCGCGACTATCGAGACCATTTTCTCCAATTTCAACAATCGCTCGAAGGGGTAAATTCAAGTGCAATCGACTGTTATCCGTTTCGCCTAATAGCACTTCAAAAGACGGGCCGAACTCGACAATATTTCCGATATCATCCATACCTTCGCGCAAATCAACATCATCGCTCTCAATCTGAGCATTGAAATCCATACTGATATCTAATTTTGCGCGTTTATTTTTAAAAAGTTGAGCACGCACGCCATCGTCATCTGACTTTAAGATATCACCACGATAAACAGGCACCGGGATTGGCAGCAGAATAACACGCGATTGTTTAGTACCCGTGTAGTACGACTGATGCACTGCACCCAAGCCTAAACCTAACTCCCAAAGTGGCAATCCTTCTTCGTCTTTATCCGTCTCTGCGCTTGCTGTAGCGCCAACTACGAGAATTACCGTGAGTGTAAACATCTGAAATATTGTGAAAAACTTCATCGTTTGCCTATAACCAATACAAAAAGGATTAGCATGGAAGTAATTCCCATTTATTGCAATAAAAATAGGCTGATATTTCAAGAAGTTCTGACAAACCAATAAAATATGAAAAAGTTAGTTAATGTATAAGCTAATTTGATAGAATCCATTCCTCTATAACCCCCTAATCTATTAGTTTTTATTGACTGCTTAATACATGAATATACGCAATATACGCATTGTCGACTACGAATCCACAACCGCTGCCGCTGATAACATAGAGCAACTTCGCATTGCTATTAAAAACCAAACCAGTGGACTGCGTAAAAATGACTTCCCTTTTTCTGATTTAGACACATGGATTGGGCGGGTAAGCGCTATTGATGATATTGATTTGGGCGAATGGCAAAGTCGCAACAATGCGATGGCGGCATACGGCTTGCAACAAGGAACAATTTTAGCGCAACTTGAAACTCTGAAAACGCGTTTTCGTCCTAGTCGAGTCGGAATCATTATGGGATCCAGCACATCAAGTATCGACCGCACTGAGACGGCTTATCGTCATCTGGATGAAAATGGCGCGCTGACACCAGAGTATCAACAAGCAACCGTACACAACCCACATGGACCGGGGTTATTTGTCGCTCATAAAACAGGCGTGACGGGCCCTGCCATTACCATCAATACCGCATGTTCCTCATCTGCAAAAGTTTTTGCCACAGGCGCAAGATGGCTCCAAAGCCATGTGGTTGATGCTGTTTTAGTGGGTGGCGTTGATACCTTGTGCTATAGCGTTTTGCACGGTTTTGATTCCCTGCAGTTACTCTCTCAAAATCCTTGTAAGCCGTTTGATAATGACAGAGATGGCATCAATCTGGGCGAAGCATCTGGCTATGCCATTTTAATGCGCGCAGAAGATTGTGAAACAGATACAGGCATCGAGTTAGCGGGTTATGGTGAAAGCTCGGATGCACACCACATGTCACACCCACATCCCGAAGGATTGGGCGCTAAACAGGCGATAGAAAGTGCGTTGAGAATGGCAAATCTCCCTGCCGAAGAGATTGATTACATCAATCTACACGGCACATCGAGTCAGGCAAATGACTCTATCGAAGGAAAGTTAATAGGCTCTATGTTTCCATCATCCACACAATGCTCTTCTACAAAAGGCTGGATGGCACATACATTAGGTGCTGCGGGCATCACTGAAGCATTAATCGCTATAGATGCTGCGAGAACTGATTTAATCCCTGGCTCTTTGAATTTAAGCAATCTGGATAGCGAGCTGGATTTTTCTATTACACCTGAAAATATCGAGCGCTCATTGACTCATGTAATGTCCAACTCATTTGGTTTTGGTGGCAATAATTGCTGTCTGGTTTTCAGCAAGACTGATAACAATAAGGGTAGCGCTTGATGAGTGATAATATTTTACGATGCTCCATTAAAGCCGTTGGCGGCTGGGGACAAAATTATACAAACTGGCAAGAACTTTCTGAACTACTGACCACTGGCGCTACCGCTGAAAATACAGCAAGCAGTCCTAAGCCAGAAATTATCCCTGCCAACGAAAGACGACGCGCACCTCTGCCTGTAAAGCTTGCAGTTGAATCCTCATGGCAGGCGACACAATCGGCGGGTTTAGACCCGAAAGATTTGGCATGCGTTTTTGTTTCTGGTTTAGGCGACACCCAACTCACAGACTATATGTGTAAAGTGCTGGCTACCGAAAACATGCAATTATCGCCAACCAAATTTCATAATTCGGTACACAACGCCGCCGCAGGCTACTGGACGATTAGTACGGGTTGCATGAAAGCAGCAAACTCTGTCGCAGGTTTTAATGAATCTGTATCGCTAGCAATACTCGAAGCGGTTACCCAGTGCGTTCAAGAACAAGCTCCTGTGCAGATTACGTTTTATGACGCGCCCTCTTCTGAAATTCTCAAACCGCTATTAAAAAATGATCAGTCGTTCTCCGCCTCACTCATTATTGAGCCTGTTTTAGAATCAAATCAAACCGATTCAAACCTACTGGAAATGCAAGTAGTGTCACAAGCAACAGAATGGCCAGAACTCGATTTGGAAACTCACCTTGATACGAGCTACAAACAGAATCCATCCGCTAGAATTCTGGCAGTATTAAACATGCTGACAAAAGACTCTGCAGATACTGTTTTACTTCCACTCAGCGCTGAAACATCGCTTCAGTTAACCTTACATAATCCTAAGTTAGTTAATTAATATGTCCAATACGCAAAACCATGATGTCGTGATAGCGGGAGGCGGACTTGCAGGCCTTACGCTTTCCATGCAACTCAAACAACAATCCCCTGATTTAGATGTTGCTGTGTTAGAGCAGAGAACATTTCCTGTTCCCGAGACGATTGCCAAGGTGGGCGAATCTACGGTAGAAATTGGCTCTCATTATTTTAGTGAAGTATTGGGACTAAAAGACCATTTTGAGAAAGATCATTTACGTAAGTATGGGCTGCGTTGTTTTTTCGGTGAGCAGCAATCAGACTTTTCAGGTCAAGATGAGTTAGGTATAAGTGATCTATTCGGCATTCCTACCTACCAGATAGACCGAGGCGTGTTAGAAAACAAACTCCACAGGGAAGCAAGCAAGCTAGGCGTAAATGTCATAGATGGTATTTCAACCAGCAATATCAGACTTGATAAACACCATCAACAAATCGATATTACGAATAACGGCGACATCAAAACCCTTAACTCCAAGTGGTTTGTGGATGCTGCCGGACGTCAAATGCTGGTTAAAAAAGAACTCAATCTAGCCAAAGAGAATGACCATAAAGCCAATGCAGTCTGGTTTCGCATTGATCGACAAGTCACATTAGATGACTGGACTTCAAATAGTGACTGGCAAAACCGCCTTGTTGAATCAGGCAAACGATGGTTAAGTACCAATCATTTGATGGGTCCCGGCTATTGGGTTTGGGTAATCCCTCTTGGTACTGGCACAACCAGTATCGGCATCGTTATGGATGATCAGATTTTTGAAGAAAGTGACTTTAACGATTACGATGATGCATTCGCCTGGCTAGCCAAAAACCAACCACATTGTGCCAATGCGATTGAAGGTGCCGAGGTTTTAGATTATGTCGCTATAAGAGATTACTCTTATGATTGTAAAAAGTACTTCTCAGAAGATGGCTGGGGTTTGACTGGTGAAGCAGGCGTATTTGCTGACCCTTTCTATTCCCCAGGTAGTGATGCAATCGCTATGAGCAACACGTTTATTAGCAGCTTGATAAGCACTCAAAAAGAAAAGAACAATATCAGCCTCGAAAGTGTTGTTTTCAACAGCCTGCAAAATAACTATTACGAAAATACACTTTCTCTATACACCCAGCAGTATGGTGGTTTTGGAGACCGCAGAATGATGGGCACCAAACTACTTTGGGATTATTCGTATTACTGGGGCATATTGAGTTTATTGTTTTTCAAAAATACCTTTGTTGATATCGATACGATACGCGAGCTAAACCCTCTCCTAGCAAAAGCGAAGATGCTCCATCAGCAAGTTCAGGAGAAATTAAGAGAAAGAGCCAGCAAACGCATTATTCAACCTGCACAAGGCATTTTCCTTGATCAGTACCTGATTCCTTGTTTACGCCATTTCAATGATGTCTTAAAAGACTATGAAACTGTGGATATTAGAGAGGCTGTAGCCACCAATACAGAGATGCTCGAGCGCATTGCGAAATACTCACTTGAGTTCTTGTCTGACAACCCTAGCCAATCTATCAGCGATGATGAAAGAGACCTGCTGGGTGATTATCGACACAGTGTTTTAGCGTAAAGTGCTTACTAAGCTATTAAACTAAGCCCTTAAACTAAGCTATTAAATACGCCATCAAAGACCAGACGCTGTGAATTCAAAAAAAATACTATATGCCCTGATAGCCATTGTGACTGTGGCCTATCCCTTTATCGTCTATTTCAGTCTCGATAAATTTGGACCTTCTCTGCTTTCTTTGGCGCTTTTTATTATTTTACTAGCACGAGTCATTCTAAGAGGCGAATTTCAAAGACCGGAACAATATGCCCAACTGATTTTAGTAGGTGGATTGTGTGTAATTGCGGCATGGTTTAATAGTGAAGAATTACTTCGTTATTATCCCGTCATGATGAATCTTGCTTTTGCAGGATTTTTTGCGTTGTCACTCACCACTGAAACATCCCTGGTTGAACGCTTTGCCCAGATGTTTATGAAAGAAATTCCCGATGAAGGTCGGCAGTATATGAGAAACCTTTCGATGGTCTGGGCCGTTATTCTTATTGTTAACGCAGCCATAGCCTTCTACACCGCATGCTGTCTTTCACTTCAAGCCTGGACTTTCTATAATGGCTTTTTAGCGTATATTTTCCTCGGTGGTTTTATGGCCCTTGAATACGGTTACCGTCAAATTCACATTAAAAGACACGAAGAAAAATGACAGGAATGAATCAAATAATCAGTGCAGAAGAGTTAAATCAGCAATATCCTGAGAAGGATAAATGGCCAACATTCTCTGCGTATGAAACACCCAGCATTTTACCTACAGATAACTCTTACGATGTCATTTGTGACATTCCTGCGAACTTATCCTATTTTAAAGGACACTTCCCAGATCAGGCTGTATTACCAGGCGTGGTTCAGATTAACTGGGCGAATGATTTAGCGAAACGGATATTCAAATACGAAGAATTCAGAGGCGTTAATTCTTTAAAATTTAACACCATGATTTTGCCTGAAACCAAGGTAATCTTATCGCTCACCTTAAGCCCTAAAAAACACACCGTGAAATTTCGATACACCTCGATCACAGAAGACGATTCAATGACGGAAGAAAAGGATGAAATACTTTTTTCATCTGGCATATTCGTATTTTCAGAGGCTAAATAATTTATATCATGTCTTATTGTCTTGTCGTCCCTCATTATAATCACTTCCAGTCTTTTGAAGCATTCTTGCCTAAGCTTGAATCATTAGGCCTAGCTTGCATTGTTGTTGATGATGGCAGCGATCAAGAACAACGCAAAAAGCTTGAGGAATTGCTCAGTAACTACCCTGAAATAACACTACTAAAACACGGATACAATCGGGGCAAAGGCGCAGCAATTTTGACTGCAGCCCATGCAGCAAGACAGGCTGGACATACTCACATCATTCAAATTGATGCCGATGGCCAGCACAATATCGATGATGTACAAGAACTCATATCACATAGCGAAAACAACCCACACAAAATAGTTTCCGGTGCGCCCTATTTCGATGAGAGCGCCCCCAAAGCAAGAGTGTACGGCAGAAAGGTAACGAGCTTCTGGGTTGCGCTGGAAACTCTGTCGTTTGATATCAAAGATAGCTTGTGCGGTTTTAGAGTCTACCCACTTAAAGAGTTTGAAATTGTTTTTGATAATTACAATGTCGGCAAACGCATGACATTTGATACGGATATTTTAGTCAAATCACATTGGGAAGGCATCAAAACCGACTTTATCGACACAAAAGTCATTTACATCGAAAACAATGTGTCTCATTTTCATTATATGAGAGATAATTTACTCTTAATCAAACTCCACACCAAGTTAATGCTAGGTATGCTGATTCGCATTCCTAAAATTATACTTCTAAAATTTAGCTAAACATGAGTAATTCCAGTAACACTAAGAACAACGAGCAAACAGCCGCAAGTGACGATTCTCACTGGTCTTCCGCTCAGGAAGCTGGGACGTTGTTTGGGTTACGTTTTCTCTGGCTGATCCATAAAACGCTTGGACGCAAAGCTGTGTCTATATTGTTATTACCCACGGTTGCTTACTTTGTGATTTTTCGTGCTGATTCACGTAAAGCATCGCAAGAATTCCTGAAAAACCATTACCAGCAATACCCTGACTTCTGGAAGCGCAAACCTAAGTTTTCCGACACTATTCGTCACTTCCGTCAATTCGCCGAAACTGTTGTCGATAAACTCTCATCCTGGTATGTGGAGCTTGATAGCGACCTATTTAAAATTCACTCACCAGAAGTCGTCGAAACCTTACTAAACGATACTCGCGGACAACTGATTATTGGTTCTCATTTTGGCAATCTGGAATTCTGCCGTGGCTTTATGCATCGCTATAAAGACAAATCAATCAACGTATTACTTCATGATAAGCATTCACAGAACTACACCAACATCATGGCTCAATTGAACCCAGATTCGAGACTCAATGTGTATCAGGTTGATGAGTTCAATATCAATACGATCCTGTCTTTTAAGGAAAAGTTAGATGCAGGAGAATGGCTCTTTATAGCAGGAGACAGAATTCCACTAACAGGCGTGGAGCGTACGGTCACTGTAGATTTCTTTAATAAAAAAGCGGCATTACCGATTGGCCCTTATTTACTGGCGAAGGCATTAGATTGCCCAGTAAAACTAATGTTTTCTTACCAAGACTTTGCAGATAAATCTGGGCAGATACAATTTGAAGTGGTCGACTTCGCTGAAAAGATTGTACTAAGCCGCAAACAACGACAAAGCGATATTGAGAACTACGCACAAAGGTTTGCCACAGAATTAGAAAAGCAGTGCGCTAAAGCGCCTTTTCAATGGTTTAATTTTTATGATTTCTGGCTACCTGAAGAAAACACTCAGGAACAAATTAACACTATCGCTAACAAGGAAGTAGCATGAGCGATTTAGCAACACGCTTTGACCCAGAAATATTAACATTAATTCCACACCGCCCACCTATGCTGTTGATTAACAGGATATTGGAAGTTGGCGAAAAACAATCGAGTGCTGAGGTGTTTATCGACATGGAAACCCCTTTTTATGAAAAAGATTTTGGCGTACCAGCAACCATTGGTTTGGAATTCATGGGACAAACTGCTGCGTTAATCGCAGGCAATCAAGCGATAAAAAATCCGGCAGATGCCAAGCTTGGTTTTTTACTGGGAACTCGAAAATACCAATCCAAACTATCTTATTTTAAAGAAAACAGTGTACTGGTCGTCGAATGCAGCGAAAGCGCTATGGTAGGAGAAACTCTGGCAAGTTTTAGTTGTACAATTCGTTATAAAGACGAAGCAGAAATCATTGCCACTGCCAACTTATCTGTACTTCGTCAGCCAATAAATAAATCACCTGTAGAGAATCATTAATAATGCCAGCTTCATCAAAATTACCCAATCGAGTCGTTATCACTGGCGCTGGCAATATCTCGTCAATGGGCTCAACCTGGGAAGAAATAAAAACATCTTTTGAAAGCAAACAATCAAAAGTGTGTTACATGGAAGAATGGGATCAATACCCCGAGCTTAAAACGCGTCTGGCTGCACCCATCAAAGACTTTGAGCTACCAGACACCTATCGCCTAAAAAAGAAAAGAAGCATGGGTAGAGTGGCACAGATGGCTGTACGTGCCACTGAATTAGCGCTTAAAGAATCAGGTTTGTATGGTGAAGATGTAATTACTAACGGTCAGACAGGCGTGAGCTTTGGCTCTGCAACGGGCAGCAGCGCGGGTGCTGTAGAATTCTTCAGCATGCTCGAAGAACAGTCGATGGAACGCATCAATACCACCACCTATATTCGCATGATGAGCCACACAGCAGCGGTGAATATAGGCATATATTTTGGCACCAAAGGACGCGTATACACAACCTCAAGCGCTTGTGTCGCAGGGAGCCAGGGCATTGGTTATGCCTATGAAGCGATTCAGTCGGGCAAACAAAAAGTCATGATTGCTGGTGGCGCAGAAGAACTTTGCCCAACTCAGGCAGCGGTGTTCGATACCATCTTTGCTGCCAGTATCACCAATGACACCCCCCACCTTTCGCCCCGTCCTTTTGATAAAGATCGTGATGGTCTTGTATTAGGCGAAGGCGCTAGCTCATTGATATTAGAGTCTTACGATCACGCTAAAGAACGCGGCGCTACTATTCTTGCTGAAATCATAGGATACGGTACAAACTCAGACGGCTCGCATATCATGCGACCAAATCAGGAGACCATGCAAAGCGTGATGCAAATGAGCCTTGATGATGCCGGAGTTACAGCAGATCAAATTGGTTATGTTAGCGCGCACGCCACAGCGACCGAATACGGCGATATCGCAGAATCACAAGCGACGTTAAATGTACTCGGCAAAAAGCCAACCAGCTCGATTAAAAGCTATACTGCGCATAGTCTTGGTGCCTGTGGTGCATTTGAATTGTACTCCACTATCCAGATGATGAATGAAGGCTGGTTCGCGCCCACACTAAACCTAACTGAAGTTGATCCAAGGTGTGCTGATTTAGATTATATCCAGGGTGATCTGAGAGCGATTGATACTGATATGGTTATGAGCAATAACTTTGCATTTGGCGGGATAAATACATCTTTAATTGTAAAAAAGTTTAAAGATTAATTAGACAAAGTCACCCCCCTACTTTGAGGCACTTTTTCCACACTAAGCGCTAGGGATGTTCCTGTTTGTTATCTCAACCGCTTTTCTCTCGTTTCTATCATTCCAGGCTTGTCCGCGAGTTTTACGCATCAACCCTTCTACCGTTCTGGTCACGAAAATATTTTTTAATAGACTTAAACGCTGACTAAACTTGGTAGGAAATGCACGCAAGGTCATGGAAAAGCCAATGTCTTCATAGACAATATAATGCCAATAACCAGAGGGGATGAATAAAGCATCGCCGTGCTTTAATTCTGCTTCGTAACCTTTTACGTACTTTAACGCAGGGTATTTTTCAAAATCAGGATTTAAAAAATCCACATCGTATAAAGCACTGAAAGAGAACGGCACTTTATACATAAATTGGGTTTGTTCTGGCGGAATAAGTAATACTTTTTTAACACCACCAAAATGACAAAGAATCAGGTTCGCCAGATCAATATCGTAATGCATCTGGACTTTGGCGCCACGCCCACCAACGAATAAAACTGGTAGTTTCTTAAAGAACTTAAGACCGATATCAGGATAGGAAAAATCCTTAATCATCTGAGGTGCATTATTCAGGATATTATAAAAAAACATGCGTAAATCGTTTTCGCCGTTTTTCAGTAAATTCAAGTAATCACGCAACGGCATTTCCCTCGCAGCAGCATGTTGATGTGATTTGCCTACGGCTGGTTTACTGCTGTACACAGGTACAACCTCATCACCCAGGGTTTCAATTAAATAATCGACATCCCATTTTTCTTTGGCAGGCCAGTCTTCCATAAGAGTGGGTAAGATTACCGGAATGCCAGTATCTTTATGATTTTTGAAAAATTGCTCCTTGGTAATTTCCGAAACACGCTTTACTTTATTGGGGGCAATTTTTTCAAACATATCAGTGACTATTCTGTTCTTTTTTTGTAAAGGGTTTTACCGCATAGCCGTTCAAGACTTCCTGATCCTTCAATAGCTGACGGCAGCCATGATACAACAGGGATTGATTTACCTTAGAACGGGTTTTGATACCAGTGACCATCGATGAAATTATTCTGCTGTATAACTTCTCAGCCATTTTACCCACAACCGACGACTTGGGATTTTCCAGTATGGACTTGCCCTGTTCGGACAAACTCATCAATCGACCATCGTAAAAATAGTCAATGAGTGTCGTCCACGACTGATGCCAGCTATTTACCTGTTGTGAGTATTTTTCTAGATTCGCCGTGGTAATTTTAGGACTACTGAATACGATTTCATCAATGCTTTGTGCCGCATTTAATGCCATAAAAACACCTGGGGAAAGCATTGGGTCGACAAAACCAAAAGCATCACCCAGCATAACCCAGCCCTTTCCATAGCCTTTCTCAGAAAGTAATTGGTAATTGGAATAACGCATGACTTTGCTAATACGTTTGGCATTCTTTCCTTCATCTTTTAGCAAGGAATTGTGTTTAATCACATTATCTAAACGCTCTTCCGGGGTATCTCCGTAACTCTTGGCGGCCTGTTTATTGAGCACCACACCGACAGATAATTTTCCTTTTAAAGGAATTTGCCATGACCAGCCGTGATCTAAGATGGAAACAACAATTTGGCCTTCAATCACTTCTTTGTATTCGAAGTTCTCAAAATGAGCAAAATACGCAACATCATCGCGACCACCACGTTTTGCCGGAATATCAAGCAAGCGGCTAAAAAGACGACTTCTACCTGACGCATCAATCAAAATATCTGGATGTGTTTCTGTACACAACCCAGCATCATTCAAAGACGCTTCAGACAACATTAAATCTCGGTCTGAATTCTCAGGTGTTAATTCTAATGTCGCTTTTTTATTCACAAAACGAACACCAACCTCTTCAGCGCGTTGGCGTATCAGTGAATCTAGTTGTGGGCGAGGCGTATTGTAAGAAAAGTTAGGATAACGTTTACCGGGCGTTTGAAACGGGATATCCATGCGTATGCCACTGCCATGCCTAAAGGATGCACCCCGTTTAATTTGTGAAATAGCGGCGACTTTTTCTTCAATTCCTAAGCGACGGAAAATGGGCACGACTGCGGGCAAATTTGATTCGCCTACGATTAATTCTGGTTTGCTCAAATTATCATAAATAGTGACCGCGATACCTCTCTCGATGAGAAAGCACCCTAGCGCGCAGCCTGATGGCCCCGCACCTATAATCGCAACACTTTTAACTTGTTTATCCATCACTTTTTGATTGTTGGTTTGCTTAAGTATTGATTTTCATTAAATGCTAAAACTATTTGTTCATCGCAAGCTAACACATGCCACCATTGACGCTAATCGTTTGGCGCGTGATATAAGCCGCTTTATCAGAAAACAGAAAACTAATGGTTGATGATATATCACTGGCTTGACCAAAAGTGCCCATCGGGATCATCTTCTTAGCTTCTTTGACATAGGCTTCTTCCTTAAAAAGACCCTCAGTCATATCTGTTTCGATAACTCCGGGAGCAACCGAATTGACAGTGATTTTACGTTTCGCCAATTCGATCGCGAGCGATTTACTGGCGCCTATAATACCTGCTTTGGCAGCACTGTAATTGACCTGACCACGGTTTCCGATTAAGCCAGAAACAGAGGTCAAGGTCACAATTCTACCGCCCTGTCTTAAACGAATCATAGGCATAATCAACGGATATAAAACGTTATAAAAGCCATCAAGATTAGTGTGGATCACACTATCCCACTGCTCGGCTTCCATCGCAGGGAATGCCGCATCATCAGCGATACCAGCATTACAAACAACACCATAGAAAGCCCCGTTTTTCTCTAAATCTGCCTCTAACAACGCTTTGGTTTGTTCTCTATCACCAATATCAAATTGCATGATCTGACCTGAGCCACCTGCTTTATCGATAAGCTCAAGCACTTCATCCGCAGCTTTTTGATTACTATTGTAATGCACAGTGACATCAAAGCCATCAGCGGCCAGTTCGATAGCGGTTGCCTTGCCGATACCCCGACTTGCGCCAGTGACCAATACTCTTTTTTTACTCATGATTTGTTTTCCATAACAGCGAACTCTATCGCTATTTTTAATGCGTTATTGCTTTGTTTGCCAAAAACTCGGCATAGATCAACGAAGCAATTAAATTAAAACTATTCCCAATAAATAAAATCATACCAAAACTTTGTGCAACCGGAATAGCGCTTAAACCTAATAACCCGAAAGACAACAGACTTGTGATTGCGGAAATAAAAATAGCCTGCTGTGTGACATTTCCGTCTTGAAGTTCATAGGCAAAAATACCGTAATCCATCCCCAGGCCCAGCACCAGAAACAACGCCATTACATGAAATAGATTGAAGGACACACCCAATACATTCAAAAGCACAATTAACGCTGCGGTGGCACACAATGGAACCAAAACAATGTTTAAAGCAGATAACTTACGATATCGACTCAAAATTAAAAGTGCAATTAAAGCATAAGCCACAAGTAACAATTGAGTGGCTGAAACGCGTTGATCTGCCAATGATTTTTTCGCGCTTTCGACCGTATTCACATAGTTTACAAAAGGCATCGTGTTGCTAAGCTTTTCTAAGGCTTCAAAGTCTGTTCCTTTGGCGATTAAGATAAAGTTTCGGAAATTGTCGCCAGCTTCAGCTTTGCTATTTTTATGCCCTTGCTCTACTAGCCTTTGTTCGACCTGCTGTTTTTTTGTATACCAAAGCGGTGGCAGTATCTCGTTAAAAAGCTCGTTCAGTTGTTGCGGCTCTAAGATCAGCTTTTCTGAGTTTGCATATTCAGTTTTGATTGCTTCTGCCTTATTTTTCTCCACACCCAATAAGGAATACAAGGCATCAACGGCTTGATTGTCTCCGTATAGCTTTCCCTGTATCTGATAGTTCTCACGCTGCTGTTGAGGCGTTGGCAACCATTGCGTAATACTTTTAAAATTATCGGCTATAAGTGGGGGGGTGGCTTTTACTTTATCGTAAAACGACTCTGTTAGGCCAATAAGCTCTTCAGAGCTCTGACCACTGATTACCACGAATCTACCTGGTTCATAGTCCGAAGCTATTTGGGATACAGCAACCTCACTCGCTAATATTTCAGGATCAGGCGTGAAGAAAAAACGTGGATCATCGCTGGTTTTAACAGCAAATATATTGAGCGCCAAACTCAGCATTAATAGCACAATCGTTATAACGACGACTCTGGGACTAAAAACCGCTAGAGGTCGCTTGAAAATATCCAATATAGTATTGACGACGGTATTATTCGCCTTAATTCTTTTACTCGAATATTGCCCTAAACAAATAACGCTCAACCACGCCATCGTTAGACCACAGCAAGAAAACACAGCCACCTTTTTCAAGGCATCGAGTTGAGAAAAATATAAGGCTAAATATCCTAATAATGACGTCACCAAACTTAACAATAGTGCGCTATGTAATCTGGATTGCGAATGCTCAACACTATCCTCAGCGACAGAGCTTGGGCCATTTGATAATGCCTGAGATTGATGGAAGAAATAATGAATCGAATAGTCGATTACAATTCCGATCAAACTTGCGCCGAACACGATGGTTAATATGTGAATTTTCCCGTAAATAAAATGCGAAACGGCAAAGGCAAAAGCAACCCCAAAAGCGATCGATAAAAACGGCAGAATCAACGGCACCACACTACGAAACGTTAAGAGCAATACCAGCAGCACGCCAACCATCGAAATAGTGGATATAAAACTGATATCTTTTTTAGATTTACTCGCCGCATCCACGGCAAAGAAAAACACACCTGAGCGCAGTATTTCAATCTTGTATTTGTCTTTAAGGTCTTTACTAATCGTGTTGATATCAGCAAGCAGTTGATTCTGCCCGTCTAATCCCAACCCACCTTTTTGCAATTTAGTTTGGATAACTGCGTATTGTTTTTTGTTCTTTTTATTTTGCCCGGCATCATCGCTACTGCTAGCTTCAGAACCATGGGTTTGCGCCTGCTCCAAATCTGCGCTTATCTTCTGCAGAAACTCATTAAAATATTCGCTATGAACGCCTAGAGGGTCTTTTTCAAAAGACATGAGTGGTGCATTTGTGAGTCGAAACAGCTTCGCCTGAGCTTGTTTTGCAAGCTCCTCTGCACTTTCTTGTTTAATATTTTTCTGCGCTGCTACAGTGAGTAAGTGAAACCGGTATTTTGCCAGTGAATCAATGATATCAGTCAGCGATAAAGCATCACTCGATAAGACAGTTAATGGCTTAAGTTCGGATAAGCGTTTGCTCAAATCTGCCTTTGCTGCATCAAGTTGTTGCTTATCATCAGCACCTACGACGAACAAAATATTACGACTGATATTTTCAGTCAGTCCATCCATCGCATCTTGTGTTGATTGATCTAATTCCAGGTCTGGTGAAAGATCACCAAGGCTGGTATCGACAACGAGTTTGCCGCTGCTTTGAAAAAAGAAGGCAAGCGTAAAAACAATGCAGATTACAAATAGTGATCGCCAAACAATCATGAATGATTACTCAGTTTTGACCGCTGGTAGTGATTCGAACCGGATTCAATAATAATTTACAGCCATCAGCAGAAAGCGATGCACAGCTCTCTGAAAATGCAGCATCTTTAGAGAGTTTATCGTTCATCGCATATTGCTGTGTTTCGCTACTCACTATTCTGGTTACTTGCTGATTTTTATCGGTGATTGAAATCTGTAATTCATTTTTAGCGCTTGGCTTTGCTAACGCAACAGAATCAATAGCCTGTTTCACCATTTTGTTTTTCGGTACTAAACTTAACTCAACGCCTGTCGCATCATTCTTTGAAATCTGGATATCGAATTCTTTTGTTATGAACTCAGTATTGCCAGCCATTAAGCCCAATAACAGATTCGCCAAGAAGTCATGCTGAACGCCATCCAGATTTTCGACTGAAAGCTTTTCTGGCACTAAAAAATTGAGTTTTTGATTAGTAAAAACCAGCGACTCGACAATCGGCTTTTGCGTTTTCCAGATTAAACCTAAATCACAGGAATAAATGAATTCGCCCATTGAAACCAATGGAACTGGTAGACTTTTTATTTGCTTGGTTTGAGTGAACTCACCGGAGAAGTTACACGCTTCTGGCATCATAGACTTTAATGCTTTTATGTTTTCTGGCGTATTGGCGCTTAGTGAAACACTACTAACTACACTGGCCATCAAACAAAGCATTAACAAAAAAGGTCTAATCATGCATCACCTTGTTCTTCTGGTTTTTCATCAGCTAGGGCCTTAAATGCAGCATCGACGCTATCCAGGAGTTGTTTAGGCGCATCAAACTGGGTGATTTCTTCTGGCATCTTTACAGCAAATTGCGTCGTCTGCCCCTTGGTAACCACATCTCGCGTTGCGACATCAACAATTAGATAATCGATAACGAGCTTATGCTCCCACTCTTTCAGTTCTGCAGTAATTTCAAACTGCTGTTCAAACCGCAAAGGCCTGATGTACTTGGTGTGCAGATCAACCACTGGATAAAAATAGCCAGTTTCTTCCATATCTGCATAGGTGAAGCCTATTTTAGACAGCAATTTACAGCGCGCTATTTCAAAATATTTCGGGTAGTTGCCATGCCATACGATGCGATATGAATCGACATCATAAAAACACACTTCCATGGGAAGTGTGACACTCAGTGTCGGACCTGCTTTTTTTGAATTGGTTTTCATTAAACTGATATTTCTATTAGATTTCTACGATGATTTTAACCACATCATCGATAGTTCTCGCATCTTTAAATAGCTTCGGTGATAAATCTTTGCCGATATGCTTTTTTAGCTCTACCATCAGATCTACCGTATCAATACTGTCAATATCAAGGTCTTGATAGAGGCGCGCATCTGCGACCAGTTCTGCTTCTTCTAATTCAAATAACTCGATTAATTTTTCTTTCAACTGTTGAAGAGTTTGTTGATAGCTTTGTTCATAACTGTTCATACTGTAACGCTCATATTTATTCTAACTCACTGTATATATTCTTATTTAGCTGCTAATTAGTTTTCTAATTTAGTGTCTAATTATATGCGAATAACGATATGCGCAATTGTACTATTAAACGCATTATGAATCTTTCCAAAAAAACGCCTATAAGTGGGGGGGTGGCTTATCAGTTTTGGTTGTATAGTTATCTAATTGCATAATTGCCGTTAGATAATAATCCCTTAAAAAATCAGTTAAACGACGGTATTGAATGGTTCTTGCCAAGCTTGTATCAATGCATTCCTCAATGGTTAACGTAGGATTTATCCGCACTAAAATTTTTGATTTGATATCAGGAAGCTGATACCAGCTTTCATACTTTTGCAATGCACGCGGCGAACACGTTATAAGAAAAGGAACAATATCGCTATTTGCATGAATCGCTATATTCGCGGCACCACGCTTGAATTCCAATTGAGTGTCGTATTGGTTACGCGTACCTTCAGGAAATATTAGAATATTTTCACCAGCGGCAAGTTTCTCCGCAGCCATGCCTATCAGATCTTCTTCATCATTAGGAATATAACCGGCCAGACTCACGGTTAGGCGTGTTACAGGATTACGAAAAAGTGCTTCTTTCACCACGCAACATACATCATCTACATAGGCTAAAATAAATAACGCATCAATCAACATAGAATGATTGGAAATGACAACTTTGCCTTTGATTTCATCGCTATTAAGTCGTTCTAAATCATAAGACATCAAGCCCAGAAATTGCATAAAATCGACATAGAACTTACACAGTCTTTGTATGGTTTTACGGATTTTTTTCTGTTTCCCTTCCTGATCCTTAACAAAAACAACAATCAAAACAGCATGAATGACGGGAAAGAATGCGCCCACAGTAAATACAATATAACTAATGCCTGCAGCGATAATCCGCCAGTAATGGTTGAGAGATAGAATCTTCAAGGATTTATCTGGGAATAAATAGAAGGACGTTTAAAGTCAAACACTAAGCGCAATAGCATTCAACTTCGACAAGCAAGTTAGAACGGCAAATATCGGCAATCGTGTAGATTTTCGCCGCATCGGGAAAATCTTTATCTAATGATTTTTTTGATTCTTCCAGGCAAGATTTATTTCGCAGATACACTTTCATGGTTTGAATCGAATCAACTTCGTAGCCGGTTTTTTCCAGCAAGTGGAAAATATTATCTTTTGTGATTTGTAGTTGGGCGGCTAAATCACCCTCATGCAACGTCTCATGTCCAATGATACTAGCCGTACCAGAGATAAATAACAGATTGCCTTTAGGATGTTCGAGGCTGGTTGCACGTGCAAAAGACGGACTACTGATACCATATTGACGCGGATACTGATAAGCGTTCTGCTGTTTATTATTGGTATGGTGAATGCCCTTGTAAACGCTGGATATTGCGTATATCGTCATGCCGCCAGTGACATTTCCAACGGCAGTAGCTGCTGGGAAATCAGCATCGTTTATGCCCGCCTGTTTAAATGCTTTGAGGCGACCATTACAAAATAATTTATAGTTTTCGTTATCGCCCAACCCTTTATTGATCGCAGGCACATAGTTCCAGAAACGTAACAGATTACGTTGTTCGGTTTGATTAATAAATGCTAATAACTCTGCATAAACAGACTCGGTTGCTGCCTCTAAGTCTTCACATTCTTCTGCTGTTAAGCTAATAGAGGTAAACAAAAAACCTCCAGATTCAGACCACTTGCATAAGCCAGATATTCCGCTTATTACAGGCTCATCTTTAATCTTCCATAATTCATGAACAAAATCGCTGGCATCGGTTCTACCGAGACCTGAAGGTATGTGATTTTGATTTTGACTTTGACGAGTGATCGGGCAATCGAAACCAATAACAGCCAAATTCTGGGATTCTGCATTGAGTTGTTCTGCCGATGCACTCGAATAAGAATTAATAAGCATTTTCTGTATTCTCTAGCGAAGAATGTTCATATTCAGCCGAACGAGGACTAAAACATGAAAAAGGTTTTAAATGGAAATTAGCTGCCACTAACAAATAGCTTAATTAATAAGCAGTCGAAAATAATAATCAAAAAATCATAGTAAATATTTAAAACTCACACCCTAGCGAAACGTGAATTTAGATGATTTATCAATAGAATATAGTTTAAACTATACCCTCAAAAAAATAAAGATGACTGTGAGTGAGGTAAATAGTGAGCGTACAAACTGAAGCCGAAAATAAAATGGCAACATTGCTGGTTGAAGTTCTGAATCTTGAAGATATCAGCGCTGAAGAAATCGATCCAAACGATCAGTTATTTGGTGATGGTCTGGGCCTGGATTCTATCGATGCATTGGAAATTGCACTGGCAATTTCTCAAGATTTTGGCGTTCAAATGAAAGCAGAAGATGAAAGCACTCGTGAAGCATTTGCGACCTTGAAAAGCCTTACTGATTTTGTCGGGAAAAATAAAGCTTAACTAGCAAATCAGACATAATAGCTTCATGTTATGACTAGAAAAACATTCCCGCTAACGAACCGTAATCTACGTGATAATTTTGCCTATCTAACTCAAGATAACAAAACCACTGGAGACACTAAGGGATTTGTTAGCGCGCAACGCTTTATCGATACTGTTGTCGCATTATCAAAACAATTACCCAGCGACAAACAACACATCATTAATTTATGCGGCAATCGCTATTTATTTACTGTGGTGCTTTGCGCAAGCGTTTTAAAAAACCAAGTCAATTTATTACCGTCTAACAGAAATATAGCCACACAAAAACGACTCTCAGAACGCTATAACAATACTTATGTTATTCATGATGGCTCAGAAACTGATCCTGATTTATTAGCGATTGATCTCGATAAAGAAGGTATTTCTGACATTCAAACAGTCAACGAAATACCTGAAATTGATGTTGATCAACTCGCTGCCATTAGCTTTACATCGGGCTCCACAGGGGATGCAAAACCCAATGAGAAAATCTGGAGAACCTTTGTCGACAGCACCATAATTAACAGTCATTACATGTTGCCAAAATCAACTGAAACCATTCAACTTCTGGCAACAGTTCCCGCTCAACACATGTGGGGCCTTGAGACATCGGTGTTGATGGCGTTGTTTGCAAACATCTGCGTGGTCGATTCAAAACCCTTATTTCCACAAGATATCCAGACCTTAATTGAGACGCTACCTGCACCTCGCATGATGGTTTCTACTCCCGTGCATTTACGTGCGGTAGTAGGCAGCAATCTGAAATTCCCAAAACTTGAAACTGTGCTATGTGCGACCTCACCGTTGACTCAGGAACTCGCGACTCAAGTTGAAGCGTTATTTAGTACACAAATGCGCGAGGTGTATGGTTGTAGCGAGATCGGCTCAATGGCTATCAGAGAAACAGCCCACACGGATATCTGGGATAAATTTGATGGAATTCATTTTGATCAACAAACATCAAATCAAATACTTGCGCATACCGAACATGTTAAAGAATCTGCAACATTAGGCGACTTTATAGAACTATTGAACGAGCAGCAATTTCGTCTAAAGGGTCGTACTGACGATATGATTGATATTGCTGGCAAGCGTGGCTCTTTAAATGAAATTAACAAAGTACTGCTTTCTTTTCCTGAACTGATTGATGGCATCGTTTTCTTTCCACCACAGGATCGCCCTATTCCGCGATTAGTAGCAATTGTTGCAATTAAAGATGGGATATCAAAGAAACAACTTGCTGACCATTTTCGTGAATATTTAGACCCTGCTTTTATTCCTCGTCCCATTATTCAAGTTGAGAAACTACCGAGAGAAGAAAACGGCAAACTACCCAAACAAGCATTGCTTCGTTTTTATCAGGAACTTATTAAAAACTAGAAAAGACACTTAGGAAGAGTGTCTTTTTAGAGCTCAAAGTCACCCCCCTACTTTAAGGCAGTTTTTTTATCGTTTACTCTGACTAATTATTTTGTTTCATTTTTGTTCTCTTTTTGAATAATATCTGTAATAATAAAGTCATCCCAATCAGAAACTCATTGTCGAACAGTCATGCTTTCACATATCTATTTAAAAGATTTTGCCATTATTGAAAAACTCGATTTAGAGCTAAAGTCAGGCATGACTGCGCTCACCGGTGAAACGGGCGCTGGTAAATCGATTCTGATTGATGCGATTGGACTTGTGTTAGGCGATCGTGCAGATAGTGGCGTTGTTCGTCATGGCGCTGATAAAGCCGAAATCACATTAAGTGTGGATATTGAAGACACTCCATCTGCCCTACTTTGGTTGCAAGAACAAGAACTAGCAAATGAAAACGATGAAGAGAATCAATGCATATTGCGCCGGGTTATTTCATCTAACGGTAAATCACGAGCCTGGATTAATGGATCGCCCTGCAATCTAACTCTATTAAGACAACTGGGTGAACAACTCGTCGATATACATGGTCAACATGAACATCAATCGTTGATGAAAAAAG
Organism: Cocleimonas flava; assembly: GCF_004339015.1. Classification (GTDB taxonomy): domain Bacteria; phylum Pseudomonadota; class Gammaproteobacteria; order Thiotrichales; family Thiotrichaceae; genus Cocleimonas; species Cocleimonas flava. The sequence goes on from NZ_SMFQ01000005.1 coordinate 313,705, forward strand.
ATATGCAGCGAACCATGTTAGATGATTACGCCAGCAATGAATCTCTTAGAAAAAGCGTAAAGAAAAAATTTCAAGAGTGGAAATCTCTTAAAACTAAACTGGAAAACCTTCAAGGTGCAAATAGTGATCATCAGGCAAAACTGGATTTACTGCGTTTTCAAACTCAGGAGCTGGATGATTTACAACTCACAGAAAATGAAGCACAACAGTTAGACGAAGAGCACTCTAAACTCTCCAATGCTGGTCAACTACTCGATGCAAGTTCGCAAAGCATTATGCAACTTTACGATGACGACGATAAATCAATCTATTCGGCCATCAGTGGAGTAACCCATCAATTAGAGTCTTTAAATCAACTGGATAGCGCGTTATCTGAACCTTTAGAGATGCTACAAAATGCGCAAATACAAATTCAGGAAGCCACTGACTTATTGCGTCGCTACAACGAAAGCGTTGGACTAGATCCAGAGCGTTTACATTGGGTAAATCAACGCCTATCGACATTGCACGATTTAGCACGTAAACACCAAACTGTCCCCGAAGAGTTATTCGCTAAATGGCAAATTCTGCATGAAGAATTACAATCTTTAGACAGTGACGAATATGATCTTGATGCATTACAAGAAAAGCTCAATCTAGCTGAAACAGCTTATTTAGAAGCTGCTTCAAAATTAAGTGACAGCAGAAACAAGTCTGGCAAAAAACTAGCCAAGGGCGTCACTAGCGCTATGCAAGAATTAGGCATGGAAGGTGGCATATTTGCCATTGCTATTGAAAAAACCGAAAGTTTCAATGCACATGGTAATGATCATGTTGAATTTCAAGTGAGCGGTAATCCAGGCCAACCTCTAAAATCTCTTATTAAAGTAGCTTCTGGAGGAGAACTGTCTAGAATTTCATTGGCTATTCAAATGATAGCAGCTCAGCGAATTACGCTTCCTGCACTCATATTTGATGAGGTAGATAGTGGTATTGGGGGTGGTATTGCAGAGGTTGTTGGACAACAACTCAGAAATCTGGGCCACAACAGACAAGTATTATGTGTTACTCACTTACCTCAAGTAGCCTCGCAGGCGCACAACCACTATCAAGTCACCAAGATAAAAGGCAATGACAAAACATCCACAGGGATGTTGGTTTTGAATGGCGAGCAACGCGTTAAGGAAGTTGCGCGCATGATGGGTGGAATAGAAATTACCGAATCCACACTCAATCTGGCAAAAGAGATGTTAACCACTGCATAACACCACCTTTTTCTTTTTCTGCCGATGATGTCTTGGTAGCTTTAGTCGTGTTTTCAGGAAGCACGATCTTCTTAGGTTTGTTCTTTTGCTGGTTAGTATCAGTCGCTATTTTTGCTACTTGCTTATCTTCAGCTTGTTTGTCAGCAGCATCTTCATCTATTTTATCTAAACTGCCATTTGCCACTGCATTTTCTATCGAGTTTTCTATTACCTCATCTATTTCCTGTGCAACAGTATCTGTATCTTCATTTTTCTCGGGAGGTAACGATGAAAGATCACCATCAAAAAGAACCACTACTTCAGGCTCATCAGGCAGTTCATCTTTCGCTGCTAGCTTAGGTGTTTTATCTTTAACCCCATCATTTTTATCTAAATAATCAAGTATTCCATCACCGTCGCTGTCTTTTGTTCCACCCTCTTCTTTGGTTAAGCGACTGTCTCCATCATCATTGCCATCCAGGTAGTTTGGCACACCATCTTGATCGGTATCATCGTTGATCGCAGTCCCATCGTTATTGATATCTTCAAACTTTGTCAAAATGCCATCATTGTCATCATCTTCGTCTAAAGCATCAATAATGCCGTCTCGGTCCGAGTCTTGTGGTGAATTTATATCCATTCCGACTTCTATCGCATCAGAAACTTTGTCTCCATCTGTATCACGTTTCATGATATCAGTACCCAAAATCAGCTCTTGAGAATCTAATAGCCCATCATTATCAGTATCGGTATAACGATTCACTTCTACTTTCTGTTTCTGTATTTTTTTAGGAAGAACAACGACTTTTGATTTTTCCTTAGTACCAGTGCTTTCACTCAAAGTTTTTTTGTTATTTGGCACTACTTCGGAAGCTTCAGTTTTTGGTGACGCTGCAACGAGTTCCTTATTATTTTTCTCAGAGCTTTCACTTAATGCTTTGGACGTTGATTCTACAATTGTTTTATTAGTTGGCTTTGAGGTACCGGCAGGCTTTGTAGCATTAGAAACCACTGCATTTTGTTTTTTATAGTTCGGGTCTAGATAATCAGCAATACCATCATTATTATAATCTGGAAGTTTAAGGTTATCGTTAATCCCATCTCCATTTTTGTCCACAGCCCCTGGACGTGATGCATCAAAGGCATCGTCAATACCATCGAGATTTTTATCTTGATTTAAGAAGCCTGCCTCAACACCATCAGCTAGGCCATCGTTGTCTGAGTCAGGGTCTAAATAATCGACAATACCATCTTTATCAGTATCGTTTTTGCTCTCAAGAAATGTCGGCAAACCATCGTTGTCATCGTCATAATCTAAGGCATCTATGCGATTATCATTATCACTGTCGAGTGGCTTGTTTACATTATCACCGACTTCGATACCATCATTAATACCATCACCATCTGTATCTGCAAGATATGCTTCAGTACCCAGTTTTTCTTCCTGTAGATCGGTTAGTCCATCACCATCACTATCTTTATCGATATTGGCAGCACTCAATACTTGAGGAGCAGCAATCGAGAGCAGAGCAAATAACGTTATTTTATTTAAATATGGCAGTAAGTATCTTTTCTTGAAGAAAAAACAATGCAATTGTGCGAATGATAATTTCACAGATATCCCCTAGCAACTCATGCTTATAGCCGAGCTAAATTATTATAATTATGAGGATAATGTTACATGGAACACCGGGAGATTCAAACTATTTCGGAGCAACGGCAGCTCTATTATTTGCCAAAAAAAAGCTGATAACAAATAGATAAAGAGGTCCTAACTTTGAGTGACATTTTGTGATCTACTGTTTAAAAATGTAAACGAAACTAATGCAGAGCTGAAATGTAGTTAAACATTCTAAAATAGATTAAAAAACATTGCCGTCTACACCAAACAGACGGGCATACTCTTTAGTGGCATATCGATCAGTCATTCCTGCAACATAATCAGCAATGACACGCGCCTGACCTGATAATCCTTCGTCTACTAGTGCATTCCGCGCTAGTTTCAAATGCCCCGGGGGAAGCAGTCTCAAGTCATGCATAAAAATATCAAAAAGTGCTTCTATTACCTGATGCGCTTTTCGAGTCATCCGATAAACCTTATGGTGAAAATACAGGTTCTCGCGTAAGTATTTTTTTAGCTCCTGATTATGCACCCTCATTTCATCACTAAAACTAATGAGTTGCTCAGAATGCTTTCTAACATCTTCTATAGATTCCGGATTTACTTCAGCTATCTTTGCTCTACTGGTTTCAACAAGATCGACAACCTGCTCACCGATCATGCGTCGAATGGTTTCGTGAACTCTTCGATTCCCCTTTAATTCTGGGTATTTCCACATGACTTTGTCATATTGAGTACTGAATAGCTGCATTTGTCTCATCTGCTCAATATTGATTAACCCGGAGCGAATACCATCATCTATATCATGATTATTATAGGCAATTTGATCAGCAATATTGGTTAACTGAGCTTCTAAGGAAGGCTGCTCCTTCTTAAGAAAGCGTTCACCAACATCACCTAAATTAGCGGCATTCTTTAATGAGCAATGCTTTAAAACCCCTTCGCGTGTTTCATAGCAAAGATTTAATCCATTAAAATCAGCGTAATTCTTTTCCAGTTCATCAATGATACGCAAAGACTGTAGGTTATGTTCAAATCCACCGTAATCCTTCATACAGGCATTCAGCGCATCTTGGCCAGCATGTCCAAAAGGAGTGTGACCGATATCATGAGCTAATGAAATAGCTTCTGTCAGGTCTTCATCCAAACTTAATGTACGAGCAATAGAACGAGCAATTTGAGCGACTTCTAATGAGTGCGTCAACCTTGTCCGATACAAGTCACCTTCGTGATTAACGAACACCTGAGTTTTATACTCAAGTCTTCTGAACCCTGTCGAATGAATGATTCGATCGCGATCTCGTTGAAATTCAGAACGATAAGTTGGAGCAGGTTCGGAAAATTTCCTGCCTTTACTAAATTCTGGACTGGCTGCGTAAGGAGCTTTCATTAATACCTTTTAGGTCTATGCGCCAAGCACGCGTAACAAAGCCTGCTTATCAAAATCACTGGATATAATACTTTCACCTAGCGATTTCATTAAGACTAAGTGCAATACACCATCCTGTACTTTTTTATCAATAGACATTAGCTCACTGAAACGCTCAGGTGATATCTCGGCAGGAGGGGCTATAGGCAAATTTGCTTTTTTAAGCAGAGTTTTCATGCTTGTAATATCGCTTTCTGAAAGCCACCCATGTTCTTTTGAAAGTTCAGCTGCCATTACCATGCCAGCAGAAATTGCCTCACCATGAAGCCAATTACCATAACCCATACCTGTTTCAATGGCATGACCAAAAGTATGCCCAAGATTCAGTAGCGCTCTTTGACCTGTTTCTTTTTCATCTGCAGCTACGATTTTTGCTTTGTGTTCACAGGATTTAAAAATGGCATAAGCTAATGCCTCCTGATCTCGACTTAAGAGCTTTTCCATATTTTGATCTAGCCAATCAATAAAGTCTAAATCGTTGATGTAGCCATATTTAATAATTTCTGCAATCCCGGCACTTAGCTCTCTATCGTCCAAGGTATTTAAGGTATCTGTATCTATGATGACGCATTGGGGCTGATGAAAAGCGCCAATCATGTTCTTACCCAGAGGATGATTCACCCCTGTTTTACCACCTACAGATGAGTCGACCATCGATAATAAGGTAGTAGGAACTTGAATGAAGTTAATTCCACGCTGATAGGTTGCGGCGGCAAAACCAGAAATATCTCCTACCACCCCCCCACCTAGGGCCACTAATGTGGTTTTACGATCACAACGTGCCTGCAGCATTTCCGTATGAATTTGCCCAAGAGTTTCCGTTGTTTTATATTTTTCTCCATCAGGCAGAGTAATATCTGTTGTTGCAAAACCTTCTGTCATATTGTGGATTTTATCCAGATACAACGGAGCTACCGTTGTATTAGAAACTATGGCGATAGACTGCCCTTTTATATAGGGCATGATTAATTCTGGTTTGTTTAATAAACCTGATCCAATAAAAATGGGATAACTACGATCTCCAAGATCAACATTTAATGTTTTCATTTTCTGATATGACTCTCTATCGCTTGCTCAACACGTTTTACTATTACAGCTGCTTTTTGCTTTCCTGTCATTATAACGGTATCTGCAACTTCTTTATAGAAAGGCTCTCGATCATTTAATAAGTTTCTTAAAGTAGTAAGGGGACTTTTGGTCTGCATTAATGGACGAGATTTATCGAAACGAATTCTCGAATATAAAAGCTCTGCCGTAGTGCATAGATAAACAACATGACCGTGCTCTTTCATATTTTTCCGGTTTTCTTCTCGCAATATGCTTCCACCGCCCGTAGCCAAAACTATATTCTCTAGTTGGCATAATTCTTTTATTATTTGCTCTTCCCTATCTCTAAACCCTTGTTCTCCTTCAATCTCGAAAATGGTCGCTATGTCTACGCCCGTTCTTTCTTCTATTACTCTATCTGTATCAAGAAATTCTTTATTTAACTGTTTCGCTAAATACCTACCTATGGTCGACTTCCCTGCTCCCATTAACCCTACTAAAATTATATTTTTATCCATGGAATGTTTTATGCCAGTTGCTTAAACAGGAATCAAGTGATAACTCTTTTCTGCACCCAAAAAAAACGCCTGGTTAACCAGGCGTTTTAATTTTATTTAATGATTTAAAAAACAATCAATTACTTCATGATTTTTGGTGTAACAAAGATAAGCAACTCACGTTTTTCATCATTATCAGTATCAGTTCTGAATAGACGACCTAACACTGGCACATCACCTAGCACCGGTACTTTATCAACTTTCGATGACTTCACCTCTTCATGAACACCACCTAATACGACGGTCTGACCATTTCCTACAAGTACCTGAGTGTTTATCTCTCTAGTATTGATACTAGGAACATCTGCGTATATTTCGCCGACTGTATCCTGGTTTACCTTTAGGTCCATAATGACATGTTCATCAGGAGTGATTTGCGGTGTCACTTCCAAACTTAGTACTGCCTTCTTAAATGCAACCGTAGCCGCACCACTCGAACTTGCCTCGGTATATGGAATTTCAACACCTTGTTCGATTAATGCCTTCTTCTTATCAGCGGTAACAACACGTGGAGTTGATATTACTTCACCTTTATTCTCAGCCTGAAGCGCTGATAACTCTAAATCTAGTAAGTAATCTCCGCTTAATAATGAAAATGCAATTTGTCCTGCTGCTGCTGTAACTGGCATATTCACATTCAATCTATCGCTCAGACCAGGAACAGCTACTGATGAGCCTCCTCCTACAAGATCGTTAACCATCGAACTAGTACTTTCCGAACTACCTGATGTACTTAGGTTTTTACCGAATGCTGTAGCACCGAATCTTGCTCCTAATTCTTTACTGAACTCATCAGTAGCAATCACTATTCTTGACTCAACCGAAACTTGTTGAACTGGTACATCTAAGCTTTTAATAAGATTCTTAATATCAGCAACACGAGACGCTGTTTCTCTTACAATAATTGTATTGGTTCTTTCATCACCAGATGCATAACCTCGAGCTGAAATCGCTGAGTGCTCTGTACCAGTATCACTTTGAATCATAGCGAGCATATCTGCAGCTTTTGCATAATTCACAGGAATGTATTCTGTAATTAATGGCTCAAGTGCCTGTTTGCGTTTATGCGCCTGTAATTCACGTTGCTCTTTAGCTTCTAACTCAGTTGCTTGTGCAACCCAGATTACATTTCCATTACTTCGCATTGCCAAGCCCTTAGACTCCAACACGATATCTAACGCCTGATCCCATGGAACATCTTTCAGTCTAAGTGTGATATTACCTTTTACGCTATCACTAACAACGATATTCTTATCCGTAAAGTCAGCTAATAACTGTAGAACTGAACGTACTTCAATATCCTGGAAATTTAATGAAAGCTTTTTCCCCTTATAGTGCTTCTTCTTTTGCACTAATGGGTTAGTTTTAGCTTTAGGCTTAACTTTCTTCAGATTAACAATGTAGTTTGCGCCATTTTTTGATGTATCAAATTCAAATGCTGAATTCGCCATTATCTTGACTTGGACATCTCGACCACTTCTGATTATATCTATATAAGATGCAGGTGTTGCAAAATCCAAAACATCGATCCGCTTCTTCGCTTGCTTCGCTGCAGTATTTTTAATCGTTAAAACAACGGTATTACCAAACTTACGAGATTCTACAACGGTAGCTGCACTTGGAAGCTTAATTAGCGCACGTCCACCTGCATTTTCTGTTCTATGAAAATCTATCTGACCTAAAACATGATTAGCTCTATGTTGAGGAGATCTATGTGTTACAGCACGCTGTGTTGGTTTATATTTTGCCTGAGTCGTTTTAGGACGCGCGACATAGTTACTTGCAACAGCTTGTTGTTTCACGCTCTTAGCTTTCACAACCGGACCTGGTCTTTTATTTAGATCCGCCGGCTTGTATGCCGCGAGCCTTTTAGCTTCTGCTGCTTTTCTTGCCTGGTTTCTTTGAACAGCTGCTCGTTTTTGCTCTGCTGCTCTCTTTTGAGCAGCGACCTGACGCGCTTTGGCTTGAGCTTGTGCATTATTCGGGGCTGCCTGTTGATCATCGAACGTCAGAACAACATCATTACCTTGTAAACTAGTGGTGTATTTTGTGAGTTTGTTTAAAGAAACCATAACTCTTAACTTATCGCCTGCTCCAGCCAGCTTGACTCCTTTCACAGACTTCGAGTTAACTTGATGGCTTCTCTTACCCATTCCTCTTTCAGCATTCTCAAAGTCTAAAACTATGCCTGCTGGCTGCTTCATTAAAAAGCTTTTTGGTATTCCTACTTTACTGTCAAAATGCAGACGTAAACTCGATTTACCAGATGATTGAATTGCAGAATCCACACTTTGCAAACGAGCTGTAGCGTAACTACTACCAGTTGCAAGTAACAGTGCCGGCAAGCTCAAGCCCAATAAGGTACGTGTAATAATTTTCATGTTAAATAACCCACTCGTTTAATTTTATTTTTATTTTTCAGTTCCAATTGATCTTCAAGTTATTCTTGATTAAGAGCAATGGATATATCTCTTTCCTTATAACCGCCTAAACCGTTCGATACGGTCTCAACCATGTCCATTTTCACTTCTGAAATATTCATGATTTTTCCATAATTTTGGCCAAGATAATTTCCCGCTTTAACAGTTTGCACTGCTCCTTCAGGAATTTTCACTAAAGCCCATAAGGTATTATCTTTTTTTACTGTGCCAACCATTCTCAAACTATCCAGTGGAAAACCTTCCAGGAATTCTGGTACGCGAGTAGTATCAATATTAATACCATTATCAATAATTTCTTCCCTTACTGTATTTGGCGCTAGCATCGCAGCATCAAAGGGATCTTTTTCATGTTCTGGATAGATATACCTTAAATAAGGCTTAACCTCTGGGATCGGTACAATTGGTGCAGCCGGCTTACCACGCTGCTCTGCAAAGTACGTATCCAAATCAGCTTTACTGACATTACACCCAGTTAGCATAAGAGAAGATACACACAAAGGTAAGATTATCGCTGCCTTTTTGAAATGATAATTCTTTGATTTATTTAGCTTATTAATCATTATCCTAGCCCTCAGTCCCTTCCACTTCTTCTTCACTTAAGTAACGATACGTTTTAATCGTCGCTTTTAGAGAAAGGCGTGAAATTGTCGGTTTATTCTTATTCTTTTTTGCGGCGTCTTTTTCTTTCTTTTCTTCAGCTTGTTGCAATTGGATATTATTAATCGTAACAATTCTAGGTAAGGCTGAAAGATCGCTCACAAAACCAGCTAATTCTGCGTAAGTACCTTTTGCTTCGATTTTTATCGGCTTTTCAGCAAAAAACTCTTTATGTATTTCATCTTCAGGTTTAAACAGTTCAATTTCTAAACCATTACTTAAGCCTTTTTCAGAGATATCGAGTATTAAACCTGGGATTTCAGTATCACTTGGCAACTGATCTTTTAGTGCTCCAAATGAAATCTGCATCTCTTCTAATTGTGCCTTATATGCTGGCAATTGATTAGCGCGAGCCTGCTTCTTTTCATAAACTTTACGCTTATCTTGCTCTTGAGACTGCACTGTTTTAAGAGTGGCCAGCTGATCAACAATAACTAATTTATAACCGATGAATAAAGCCAAACTAAATACGATAACAACCGCACCAATCTTTATCGGCAATGAAACGTTAGCCGGATCGCTTAATAGATTATTAATTTCTTGAGTATCAATTGCCATTTTCGCTCTCCTTATCCCCAGCCTGCGTGAGTAATTGATTTACATTTAGCTTGAAAGATCTTAAACGACTCTTATCATCTTTAGGATCGACCTTAATCGTATTCAAATCTGAAGAACTCAACCAAGGTGAAGCATTCAATCTATTCATATAACTAGATACTCGAGCACTAGACTCCGCTTTACCCTCTAGTTTGATTTTGTTTTCTTCTTGAACGAGATGAGTTAAGTAGAGCCCTTTAGGTAAAGCATTAACCATTTCGTCGAACAGATGCACAATACCAGGTCGTGTTGACTGTAATTTTTCAATGACAGCAATACGATCTAACAATGCTTTTTTATTCGCATCCAGGGTTTTGATTTCCTCTAAAGTCTTATCAAGTCTTTTAATTTCTGCCTGTATATAAGCATTTCTACTTTCTTGATAAGAAATTCTACCTTCCATATAGGTATATCCAGCACCGACTGCAAGTACACCGACTGCAACCGCGCCCACGATGGACATAACGAATTGCTGCTGGCTTTTCTTCCTCGCAGCCTCACGCCATGGTAATAAATTTATTCCAGCCATTATTCAAACCCCCTTAAAGCTAATCCCGCAGGAACTAACATCGCAGGAATGTCACTGGTGAAACGTGCTGGATTTACTTTTGAATGCAACACGACATTTGCAAATGGATTTGCTAAAGCAGTAGGTATTCCTATTAGCTCTTGAATTTGCTCATCGATACCAGGAATACTTGCACAGCCTCCTGATAAAAGAACTTTGTCTACTTTCTCATTTTGAGTAGAGGCGTAATAGAACTGAAGAAATCGTTGTACCTGTCTCACCATGTTTTCTCTGAATGGATCAAGTACTTCAGAAACATAACCTTCAGGTAAATTTCCGTTTTTCTTGGCTAGACCAGATTCAGCGTAAGAAAGACCATAGCGTTGAGATATTTCTTCTGTAAGTTGTCTACCACCGAAAACTTGCTCTCTAGAGAAAACAACTTTACCTTGTTCAAATACATTGATACCCGTCATAGATGCACCGAAGTCAACTGCTGCGACAACATCATGCTTATCTAGCTCGTTGATCATTGTTTTAAACAATAACTCAACTGCGTTGGATTCAAGGTCGACTATTTCTACATGCAGACCTGCCATTTCGGCAGCTGCCAGCCTAACTTCAACATTTTCTGTTCGTGTTCCGGCAATCAAAACATCCATCATTTCTGATGAAGTTTCTGATGGACCCAGAACTTCAAAATCGAAATTAACCTCATCCATGGGATAAGGAATGTACTGTTCGGCTTCTAAGGAAATTTGAGCTTCTAATTCACCCGCTGGAATGGATGCTGGGATAGTGATAATTTTATTGATAGCCATCGAAGAAGGAATACCTAAAGCACATCGTCTGCTTTTGGTACGGCTGTTTTTCACAGCTTGCTTGATAGCTTCGCCTACTTTCTCGGCTTCGTTGATATCTCTTTCACTTGTTACACCATCAGGTAAGCCCGATACAGCGTAACTATCCACACGATAATCAGACCCTTTTCGAGAGAGCTCTAACAGCTTTACAGCTGATGAACTTATATCAATGCCTAAGAGATTGCCGCTTTTCTTTGAGAAGGAAAACACAGATTAGATCCTTTTATTGTTATTATTTATAGAAACCCTTGAGGGGTATTTCTTATTAGTTCTGTGACAATACTAGCGTCGATTAATAAAATAGTCTACCCTCTTACCCCTCTATGGCACATACTTTGGACGGACGGTAGAATGTTATAATTTTTAATTATAAGGAACTACTGCTTAGTAATACCTATCAAGCATATTAAAAATTAATATATAACAAACACCTAGAAAAACAAATTTTATCAATTCAAATGCCTCTATTTAAAATACTCATTCGTTACATCATTGCTCCTATTTTCTTTGTCAGCATATTAGGAATTGTAGGTATCACTGCGATCTATTTTTATTATTCATCGCAAATACCATCAGTAAGTGAATTAAAAAACACCCAGCTCAACTTACCGCTAAGGGTATACAGTAGTGATGATCAACTTATCGCTGAGTTTGGAGAGCATCGTAGACGTCCGGTTAAATATAACCAGGTTCCAGATAATTTAAAAAACGCTTTTATTTCAATTGAAGACTCTCGCTTCTACCAACATAAAGGTGTGGACTTTAAAGGTATTGCCCGTGCGATTGTATCTGCCGTAAAAAGTGGTCGCGTTAGCCAAGGGGCTAGTACTATTACCATGCAAGTCGCTAGAAACTTCTTTTTAACCAATGAAAGAACGGTTGATAGAAAATTACGTGAAGCACTTCTTGCCTTAAAAATAGAAGATGAGCTTACCAAACAAGAAATTTTAGAACTGTACCTGAATAAAATATTTTTAGGAAAACGTTCATATGGCGTTGGATCAGCCGCTGAAATTTATTATGGTAAAAAAGTAGAAGATCTTACGCTGGCTCAAAGTGCGATGATTGCAGGATTGCCTAAAGCACCCTCAAAATACAACCCTGTAAGAAACCCCAAAAGAGCCAAAGTCAGAAGAGATTACATTCTTAAGCGTATGCTTGAGCTTGGCTATATTGGTGACACTGATTATCAAACCGCTTTAGCAGAAGAAATCACCGCAGAAATTCATAATGTAGAAAATGAAACCTATGCCCCTTACATGGCAGAGATGGCAAGAACGGATGCGATCAGACGCTATGGTGAAGAAAACATCTATAAGCTGGGCTTAAAGATTTACACGACCCTTGATAGCGCAGAGCAAGACAACGCCATTCAAACACTTCGTAACAATCTTTTGAGTTATACCAAGCGACATGGTTATAGAGGTGCTGAAGACAAAGTAGAACTGGAGTCTTTAAAAACCACGAAAGAAAAACAGGAAAAACTAAAAACATATAAAGTATTTGCCGAACTCTATCCTGCTCTGGTTATCAGCAGTAACGCGAAAGAAGCTGTATTAGAGGTTTATAAAGAAAGTAAGCCGGTAAAAATCACCCTAAAGCAAATGTCCTGGGCAAGAAAATACATCAATGAAAATAAAAGAGGGAAGAAACCCAAGGCTGTAGATTCTGTCATAGTTGCAGGCGATGTTATTAGAGTCATGAAAGATGACAAAGGTATCTGGAATCTTTCTCAAGTACCAAAAGTAACCGGCGCACTTGTTGCAATGAACCCAAAAAATGGCGCTATTGAAGCCATAGCAGGCGGTTTTGATTTTACTTACAGTAAATTCAACCGGGCAATTCAGGCAAAACGTCAACCAGGCTCCAGCTTTAAACCGTTTATATACGCGGCAGCGCTGGAAAAGGGATATTCTCCTGCAACAACTGTCGAAGATGAGCCTCTTGATTTAGCAAACAGCACGTGGGACCCACAAAACTACGGCCATGAATTTGGTGGACCTACCCGATTGCGTGTTGCATTAGCCAAATCAAAGAATCTGGTTTCTATCAGACTTTTACAACAAATAGGCCTTGGATACGCGATTGAATATGCAAAACGTTTTGGCTTTAAGAAACGAGCCTTACCAGAAGACTTAACACTGGCGTTAGGAACAGGATCTGCGACTCCGTTAGAAATGGCGACGGCATACTCAAGTTTTGCCAATGGCGGATTTAAAGTAGAAAGTCACTTCATCCGCAAAATCGTGGATCGCACCAACACCACTATATACGAAGCAAACCCATATACAGCGTGTGAGGATTGCTCTACAAACAACCCTAATTCTTCCAAGATCAATCCTGCGAAACGAATTATGAAACCGACGGTGCATTATCAGATAACCAGTATGCTTCAGAGTGTAGCCCAATCAGGCACTGGTTCTCGGACAAATAGACTCAAGCGAAGAGACTTAGCAGGTAAGACTGGCACAACCGATGACCAGAAAGATGCCTGGTTCTGTGGATTTTCACCCACCAAAGTAACCACTGTCTGGGTTGGGTTTGATCGCATTGCTCCACTCGGAAGAAAAGAGACTGCTGCAGGCGCTGCATTACCGATCTGGATAGATTTCATGGGCACTGCGCTTAAAGGAGAAAAGGACGTTGGCTGGAAAGTCCCAAGAGGACTGATCAACGTTCAACTGGATGCTGAAACCGGCATGCCACCTAATGAATATACAATGGAAACGATCAATGAGGCATTAACTCCTGAGCAGATTCCAACTGAAGAAGAAATCTTAGCCTATATGGCAGCTCATCGTGAAGACATGCTTGAGCAACGTGAAATGCAAGTTCTGGAAAACATGGAAAACTTAGATGAAGTGACCAGAGCTAGACACATGGAACGCATTAGAAGAGAAGCCGCACAAAGACAGGAAAACCAAAGAAGACGCGAACAAGCCCGTCAAAGAGAAATAGATAGATTACGCAGCTTAGGCATTGAGCCACCAGCATCTTTAACGCAACAACAGCCTCAAGCCAATATGAATGATCAACAGCCCATAGATAGAACACAAAGGGCAAATAGAGAAGGCGTAGAAATGCCAGAACAGTTATTCTAGCGTTTCAATAGACATTTAATTTACACCCCCCTACTTTGGGGCGTTTTTTCATAACAAATTAAACCCAGGCTTTATGTCTGGGTTTAATTTATCTTAAGATTATTCTTCTTCAGAATAAAAGAAACTACCAATAACAAGAATAACTGCACCGATATTTATTGCGATATCAGCGACGTTAAACGTAGCAAAATGAGAAAAACCATCAGCCCACTTAGAAAGAAAAAACACCTCCCAATCAGCATAGACATCGATAAAATCGATAACGCGACCATGCAACACACGATCAATCAGGTTATTCCCAACGGCTCCACCCAAAACAAGTGAGAGCCCAATGGCCGTCCATTTCTGATCTTCCTTTAACTTCTTTAGCCAGACCAGAATAACAATACTGACAACGATGGTTAGCCCTACAAAAAACCAGCGCTGCCAGCCGCCCTGATCACCAAGAAAGCTAAACGCAGCGCCATAATTATAAGCAAGTGTGAAGTTTAAATGAGGTATAACAGGGTAGCTCGCACCACCTAGCTCAAGACTGCTTTCAGCAGTCCATTTCGTTATCTGATCAATAAAAATAACAACAAAGCTAACCCATAACCACTTCAATGAGGTATTGGACAGAATAGAGCTTTCTTCAGTTAAGTCCGCAGCCTTTTTATTAGGCATATGAACGAGCCTCACCGTCACCAGCGACATTTTCTACACAACGTCCACAAAGTTCAGGGTGCTCAGGATCTACACCAACATCTGCTCTGTGATGCCAACAACGAACGCACTTTTCAAGCGTCGAAGCATTCACTGAAAGCCATACACCATCAACATTGTCACCTTCGGCAGCAACACTATTTTCAGGTTGTTGTGCAGTCTCTTCAACTTTCGCATCTGAAGTTATCAAGACAAAACGTAACTCATCTTTTAGTTTGCTTAAAGCCGCATAGGTATCACCGGATGCATACACTGTTACTTCCGCATTTAAAGAAGAACCAATCGAGCCATCTTTACGTAGCTGCTCTAGTTGTTTACTGACAGCGACACGTACAGCAAAAACTTTATCCCATTCTTGCTCTGTTAATGCTTCGTTACTTCCTAGTTCAAAGAGTTCTTCGTACCATTGAGTTAACAAAACATAGTCTACTGGCTTCTTACCTTGCATAGCTTCATCTTGATACATCGAATCCCAGATTTCTTCCGAAGTAAAACTGAGGATTGGGTACATCCAGCGAACCAGAGCTTGTAAAATATGATAAGAGGCAGTCTGCGCAGAGCGACGTGCCAATGAATTAGCAGGCATGGTGTACTGCCTATCTTTAGTTATATCTAAATACAAACTTCCCATTTCAACCGAACAGAACTTAAGAATTTCCTGATAGACCAAATGGAATTGCATCTTCTCGTAAGCATCAACAATAATAGCCTGTGACTTATGCGCCTTCGCCATTGCCCAGCGATCCAGCGCCAACATGTCCTCAGGTGCTACAGTGTCTGTCGCAGGGTTGAAATCATTGGTATTCGACAAAAGATATCTCGCGGTATTACGTATACGGCGATAAGCATCTGCAGAACGTTTCAGGATTTCATCAGACACCGTAATTTCACGAGAATAATCAGATGATGATACCCAAAGACGCAAAATATCTGCCCCAAGGTTTTTCATCACTTTATCCGGGTAGATAACATTACCTACCGACTTAGACATTTTCTTGCCTTCGGCATCCGTCACAAAGCCATGTGTCAGAACATTTTTATACGGAGGTCTGCCACGCATTGCCACAGATGTTAATAATGACGAATGGAACCAACCACGATGCTGATCCGACCCTTCCAAATACATATCTGCAGGAGAATTTCTTAAACGGTCATCTCTGTCGAGCACAGAAAAATGAGTTGTTCCAGAATCAAACCAAACATCTAGGGTATCAGTGGTTTTGTCGTAGTCACTGGCGTCACTGCCGATAAGCTCTTCAGATGAAGTTTTATGCCAATACTCAATGCCTTCTTTCTCCATACCTAGAGCCACTTTTTCCATGATCTCAAGTGTATTCGGATGCAGTTCCTGGGTATCTTTATGCACAAACAAAGTAATTGGCACACCCCAGAAACGCTGGCGTGATATACACCAATCTGGACGGCCTTCAATCATTTTATAGATTCGGCTCTTACCCCAATCAGGAATCCATTTCACTTCATCGATACCCTTTAAGGCATCTTGACGTAAATTCTGTTTCTCCATGCTGATAAACCACTGTGGTGTTGCACGGAAAATAATAGGGGTTTTATGTCTCCAACAATGTGGGTAACTATGACGAATTTTTTCTTTGTGCAATAAACTGCCGTTCTCTTCAATCTTCTCAAGAACCGTTTTATTTCCAGTGTATACAAATTGACCACCAACTAACTCAGTATCCGCCAGGAAGTGACCGTCATTACCCAATGGATTGATGATTTCAAGGTTATATTTTTTAGCAACCACATAGTCATCCGCACCATGAGCGGCGGCAGTATGTACAGCACCAGTACCACCTTCAGCAGTAACATGCTCACCCAAAATAACAGGAAGTTCTCTGTCGTAGAAAGGATGCTTGAGAATTAAGCCTTCAAGATCAGCACCTTTGCATCGACCCAGAATACCTTTGTTTTCGAGCTCGTAGCGGGCTAAAGCAGCTTCATACAAGGTTTCTTCTAATACAAGATTACCTTTATCTGTAGCAACAAGAATATATTCAAAATCAGCATTCAACGTAACCGCCATACTCGCTGGCAGCGTCCATGGCGTTGTGGTCCAGATTACGACATTGATATCCGTTGTGCCTGGAGCACCAAACTTTTCTGCGAAAGCGGCTTGATCAACAGCCTGATATTTAACATCAATTGAATCAGAGGTCTTATCCTCATATTCAACTTCCGCTTCAGCCAGCGAAGAACCACAATCCAGACACCAGTTAACCGGCTTCTGTCCTTTTTCTAAATGGCCCTTGTCGATGATCATCGCCAATGAGCGAACGATATCGGCTTCCGTCTGGAAATTCATCGTCAGATAAGGCTTGTCCCAGTCACCTAAGACTCCCATACGAACAAAGTCAGCTTTCTGACCTTCTATCTGCTTGGTTGCGTATTCACGGCATAGCTTTCTAAATTCTGTTGCATCGACCTTTTGACCAACTTTGCCAACCTTTTTCTCAACCTGAGCTTCAATCGGAAGTCCATGACAATCCCAGCCCGGCACATAAGGTGCATCGAAGCCAGCCAAGGTCTTGCTTTTCAAGATCATGTCTTTAAGGATTTTATTGACGGCGTGACCAATATGCAGATCACCATTCGCATACGGAGGACCATCATGCAAAATATAGGTAGGTCTTCCCTCAGCGTGTTTACGAAGCTGCGAATATAGATCTGACTCAATCCATCCTTTCAACATCGCAGGTTCACGATTTGCCAGATTACCCTTCATAGGGAAATTCGTTTTCGGTAGATTTAGTGTCTTTTTATAATCGATCGAATTATTTGTGTCGTTTGAATTGTCGCTCACGTTACTTCCTGAGGTTAAGAAACTTTAAAGCACGTAAGAATAGCAATAAATGGGGCGAAAACCGATAGTTTAAATGTTATTTTTCATCTGTTTCGATTATGTGCCAAGGAGACCTGTGACCGCGCGCTGCAGCGGCATCATCCATTTTTTTCCGATACAAACCCAAGAAGTAATATTGTATTTGATTCGCAAATTTACCACCGATACCGGGAAAAGGTATAAATGGGTTGGTTCGACTATCTCCCCAAAGTGCTAAACGCGTACTTTTTTCGCTGTTTCCACGGCGGTGAATACCAAACACATTGACGATAACCAGCGTGTTCTTTTTTACCGTAAATGGCTTCGGTTCGGGCAAGCCGAGCTCCTTTAAATCTTCTTCTAAATATCTCGTAGAACCCTTGGCGTGATAGCCATTCTTATCGTTACTGGCGACCAAACTCATTTGGTATTGCCACTTAATTCGTTTCCAGCTTAATTTATGAGACTCAGGAACAAACGTGAAAGGCCCTGTCTCAGGCGTCACATCATCAATGAACAACCAGCATTTCATAGAAGGATGAAAGGTATCGTTATGAAAGGTTTTCTGTGGGTCTTCATTTCCAGAACAGAACTGATTTTTTACCTCTTCCAGATAATAAAAAGGTTTTCTTAAATGCCCAGAGGCGAATTGAGTCAACCGATTGAGTTTCTGATTATCGACAACCTGCGCCAAAACCTGTCTATTTTCTAAAACGTCGGGAGACAATACTGCTCTGTGGGTTAAGGTATTACCCTGACGCGCCTCTCTGATTTCTCCATCGAATGATCTTGCAGCTTCTTCTAAACGTTGAAATTCTTCGTCACTTAAAAAGTCTTCTTTAACGATATAACCCTTTTCAAAATATGACTTTCTGTCTTCTGCAGAAATCATGGGAGACAACAACAGCATTCTGCCACGCATCACCACATGAGAGAGAATCAAGCGAAATACATGAAGACCTAAACGATTCAAAATGGGCGATCCGATTATTGGGTTTCCCTTAAAAGATTTGGCTGTGGTGAATATTTCGAAAAACCAAATTGGTATGTTTAATGCATTTTTCATGTAAACCTTAGAACCTATAACAGCAGATACAACTACCCATGACCTCTTGTAGTTGAAAGTCTCATTTTAAGGACAAGCAGTCAAATTAACCACTCTTTAAATACACCCCCCTACTTACAGGCGTTTTTTTTAATGAAGGTGTTTCCAAAAAAACTGCCTGTAAGTAGGGGGGTGCCTAAATCACCAGAAGGAACTGTAATTTCATCTAAAAACACTCACAGTTTTAATCATTAAACCTTGATAGTTTATTTATCTTAAGATAATAGAACTCTTCTTCTGTGTTCCTGTCTAACACTGTGATAAATTGTCGTTTAATCATATAAAATTGGAGCACCACGCGTGACCGTAGAAAATTCAAATAACACGCTAAATCAATACCCTGTAGAACAACCTTTTAAATCACCACTGACACTCACCGCTATTCTGGTATTGATACCAGCGCTAGCGTTGTACTGGTTTTTGGGCGATACACAAAGTATGCCGCGTGCATTTAAAATATTCTTTGGCAATTGGATATCTCCGATTATTTTGTGGTTCTTTTGCGCCAGCTTTCTACATCTCTGGCTCAAGAAAGCAAAACTAAAAAAAGAAAACGACCAAAGCGTGCTACTTGCAAACACATTCATCTCTAGTATCAACGAAGATCAAACTATCATTGATAATGATGCACACAGCCTGCATTTGAAAACACTGAAAATCAGTGAGCAAAACAATATCCCAGCCAACAACTTAATGAATACACGTTTATCGTTATTCCTTAATCACAACGACGAGAGTGTTGACGACACTTTTGCCATTAAAGAACGGGAGTATATGAAGGGATCTTTCTCTCTCTCTCGCTTTATGGTGTGGGCAATTCCGATCATGGGTTTCATCGGCACAGTCTGGGGAATCAGTAACGGTATTTCACACTTCTCAGATGCCATGACCAGCACCAATTCTGTGACAGATGTATCAGCAATGCTGAAAGAGAACTTGCCATTGGTAACCAGCTCTTTAGCGACAGCCTTTGATACGACGTTACTGGCACTACTCTTGAGCATTCCATTAATGATGTTGATGCTAACGCTGGAAAAAACGGAAGAAGCGTACCTCATTGAACTTGATGAACGCTGGTATCACGACATTAAACCCTTGCTAGCAGATGTTAATGGCAACACTGCTGCAAGCACGGGAACTACAACTACCGTAAGTTCTACTGCACAAGCTAGCAACGACAGCAACAATAAAGTTGCCGGAGAAATCAAACTACTGAGTACACAAATTAAAGCGCTGCAGGAAACCATGGAAGACTTATACGAAACCATCTTTACCTCTAAAATTTCAGCCAGTCAAAAAGATGAAACCAAGTAACTACTTAGCAGCCATGTATAGCATGAAAAATTTAAGAAACTCTAATGAGATGCTGTAAATAACAATGGCAATGTCTCGCGCTACACGTCTTGCACGCTACCCTAAAGAAGAAAAACTGGAAGTTAGTTTATTTCCGTTTTTGAGCATATTCCTGTGCGTGATGGGGGTTCTATCATTTATCAATGTACTCAATAGCTTTAGTGCGCCACAAAAAATCGAACTTACCGCACAATTAGAACAAGGCTATAAAGTTGCCTATCAAATATTTAGCTTACCCGATGGCATCATTAGCGTCCCGCCGGTTAAGTATCTCGACAAATTAAGAGATGCAGTAGAAGGGATTGATCAAGTCGCGATAACCGATATTTTACAGCGCAGGCAAAATGCTATGTTCCGTTTGGAAAACCACAATGGACCGGTGATGAGATTAGCAACCGAACCTGATGTAGACGATATTCTGCAAGCGATGCAAGATATAAGAACGCTGAACGAGATCGCTTTAAAAGCAAATTATCTCTACGAAGAATTTTTATTATTTGGCATCTACCCTAATGGTAGCCAAGCCTATCAAAAAATTCGCGATGTAATGAGCTTCACCCAGGATGCGGCATCAATCAGTATTGGTTTGGAACCTCTGGATGCGAACTGGACTCTTAACCTTAACAAGAACACTAACTAACCTTATAAAAGTCTTTGAAACATGCGAAACCTGATCAGCCTAGATTCACTTACAGATATCGTATCCAATTCGGTGGGTATTCTGATTATATTCGCGGTGATCAACCTCATTCACGACAACAACAAAACCTTTCAATTAGAGATTCCTTTAGAGCACAACACTCAGCTTAGTCCAGTATTCTTTATCGCCAAAGACGACCGTATTCTCGCTTTAGATACTGATACCATTTTTTCCAATGCAACCTTACAAGCCACCAGCGGAGCTGCGGGTAGCAAACGACTATTCTCATTGGATTTTCATGGATTATTAGGGAAAATAGACGACGAAAATGGCATCTCGTTTTACGCCAGAGACACACAAGACTGGCCCAGATTTAATCAATTACAAAAACGTAGCTCAGAACTCAGAGAGACGATGAATAACATCGACGGACAAAAACAGTTTGCCTATTTCTTTGTTTACGACAGCAGTGAAGACGGCAATATATCAGGGAGTGGCTTCGAAGCTTTTAGAGAAGCAAGAGAGTTCCTCAAAGGTAAAAGTGTGAAATCAGGCTGGCAACCTGTCAACAGCGAAGCACCTGCGAATATTTGTGACAAACGTTATAGAGGTGGTTGCCAATACCTACCCTCTTACCTGGGAGATGGCTAAGATGAAACAGCGTCATTTTTCACAATTAAAAAAGAGCTGGGGATTAGCCGAAGATACTTCTTTAGAAGACCTGCTGAGCTACGCACAAAATAAATTAAAAAATGATCCGGAAAACCCAGAGCTGTTATTTAACATAGCAGAGCTGATGCGTCACACAGAGCATACCGAAGAAGCAAAAACGTATTATCAAGAAAGCATAAAAAGTACCGATAAACGTACATCACAGCGTGGTGAAGCACTAGAAAGCCGCATCGAAAAAAAGCGCGATCACACCAGAGCGAAATTCATTTTTCTGACATTTGCTCCACTTTTCGCCCTTATCATTGGTGGCACATTATTCTGGAAGCAGCTTAACAAACCAGAAGTATTACCTGCTGACAGCAATCCGGAAAAGTTTGCGTTCACAGAATGGCTAGCCAAACAGCAAATGGTTGAAATTATGACTACGTTGCAACAGGAAAACCCTGAATTAACCTTTGATTTCAACCGCTCCGCTGGGTCGCAAACGCCAATGGAATTCATGCAGTCTTTGATGCAACCAGATGCATTAGAGAAATTACGTCGAGATCGAGAAAGAGCCGCAAACCAACAAAACAATACTGGTCCTGGACGACCCGCTTTTCAATGCAGCAAAGAACCTGCGGTGAGTTGTGCAGCTAAAGATATTCCTAGTGCACCTGGAGAAAGGCGCGAAGAAGTCGTTCAATTAATGGAAGCCTATAATACCATTCTCGATTCAGAGCTGGATTGCGAAAAAATTGAAAAATCCATCGACACCATTGGTCAACAACTCCAGTGGAGAAAATCGGAAAGACGTATTAAAGCGAATCTTGAAGATTTAGCGGTAGAATGTTTCTACAAACAAAAGAACGTAGAAAAAACCATCGAACATTCGCGCAAATTACAATGTACGGGTGATGAAGGTTATATCAACAGCGTCTATTGGTTTTTAACCGCAATTACTCATCATGCTGGTGATAAAGCGAGCTCCTTATCCTCTTATCAATGCTTTCAGGAAGCAACTGATTACGTAGGAAAACAGGATTTCAGCGCTGCTTATGTGGCATCGAGACACCGTGAATCTGGTGCATTAGCGTGGTTATATTTTGATGACCTTGAAACGGCAACGGCGGAGTTAGAAAGAGGCCGCACTATTCTAAAGAACGCGCCCAAACAAACGGCAGCTACCCGTGAAGTAATAGCCGAGATTGATCTGGATTTACTTGAAACCTATGTCACCGCTAATATTGACCTCGACTCCTTTAATGACTTAATGGAAGAAATCAATTCCAGCGGCTTATTGACGGATGGTTACAAACAAATCAAAGATACGCTGGCATCTATTTATTACATGCAAAACAAGGACAATGAAAACGCCATCATCGCCCTAAACAACCTATCGAGTCGATTCAAGCTGATGCCTGAATTTATCTGTGGCTGGGATTGGAGCGGTTTTAGAAGAGGCCTTGAGGATTCGATTGCTGATAATGATATTCGTGATCGCGCCAGAAATTTGGTGGATGCCGCAAATTGTTATGTAAAACAAAGCATGCCTGAACGCATTCAGGTGATTAACGATGTGTCCGGTTGGTTAAAAAGACAATGATTTTAGTCAGACGAAACATTCAAAATAAGTATAATCTTATAAAAAAAAGCCGTATAAGTGGGGGGGTGACTTTAAATAGTTACATTTCGACCTATCAGCAGGAGCGAATATAAATGCTCAATAGAATTCTATTAACGTTAATAAAAGCGCAGTCTGACACTCCATTACAGGCAATGAGTACAGATGCTTTTGAAAACCCGGCAACGTATAAAGGATGGATTTACCCATTCCGCTACCTGCTGGCATTACGTTATCTAAAAATAAAACAACAGGTGTTAAAAAGCTTTCGCTCACAAAAGATTTATCCGATTCACAATAACGAATTCAAAATAGCCCTACTAGATCATTTATCTGGCAAGATCAAAAAAACAGCAACTGATAGTTCATCAAAAAACCCACTATCAGCAATAGGTTTTAAATCAAAAGTCATTTACCCATTAGCGTTGATTGGTTTAGTAATCGGCGCGATTGGACTAAATCAATGGCACCAACATAGAAAAATAGAAAGCATATTTGCCAATCACCTGCCCTACTTTTCAGATTTGCTACATAGAAAACTGATACTGAAACACAATGATCAGAATAAGGCATTGGCCGAAGTTGAAGCATCTATAAAACAAACTGAAGAAAAAATACTTAATGATCTCCCTGAAAGAGATGGCATTAGAGCAATAGTTGAAAAACAATTAACCAGACTTAAAGACCCGGCAAGTACTAGCGAGGAAGTCATGCTCGGTTTTAAAGACGTAAACACAGTTTTTGATAAACATAACTTACCTTTTTATTTATCCCCTAAATCGTTCTCCATGCCCTGTTCGTCACTGATTGATGCACCTGTAGAACAGATGATGATGCTTAAGGAGCTCGAATCATTAATGAGCAATAACAACCCCGAGTTGTGTCGTACCACGATGATGACGGCATATAAGGTTGATGATAGAAAGCAGCTTTTTTATGATACTGATAACGACACTGTCGAACTCCCTTTATTCCGTGTTAGACGAATTGATAAAGTACCCGCTGTAGATAGCGCACTCGGACTAACCTTTAAAGATCGTGGTATCGGTTCTATCATTTTATTAGAACGTATCGCGAATTTTGCCAAAGAATCTGTTTTACCTGCGCTAACCTTTCAGGGAAGAAATTATATCATTCCATACTGGATGCAAGGCTACTACGAGATAGAAGAAGCGGTAACCAAAGCATATAAAAAAGATCTTGCGGAAATTTATCCTGACGTAAAAGATCAGAGAAAAATCAAGACAGCGGTTAAAAGTCTGATCAATGATAAATTTCGAATGTCCAATGCAAAGATGCAACAAACACTGCAAAGAGAAAACAGCAATAGCGAAAAAAGTATCTTTGGCAATGGCTTTGACGCCATCAGTGTCATGCTTGGAAAAAGTGCTGGAACAGAAAAAAACAAGAAGTCGAAAACCACTAATGAAGAATTTGAGCCTGAGATTCTCGATAAATTAGATGAGGTACTTTTACCGAGCATCGAATACCACGAAGCCTATCACCAGATTGATAAAAAAACCTGGGCTGCTCCTACCTGGTTGAGGGATACGTTTAAAGATAAACTCAATGAAAATGCCATAGATCATACCCTTGAAGAACTTGGCGCGTATTTAGCTCAGCTAGCCAACACTGATCAGGGACAACAAATCTGGTTAAGCAAATTATTAATATTCTCGCTCAACCCGATGACTAAGGGACAGGCAGAGTATTATGCATCAAGTTTAATCTTCACCACTATAGAGTCCTTGTACCTTGGAGATGAAGTAAAACCTAACTACATTGCAACAGTTGACGAAAAAACAGCAATTTTCAAAGTACTCTCGTCTAAAAGTAACAGTGAAATAAAAGCATTAGCCAAAGCCGCTTATGAAGAGTTATTTAAAAGGCCTGTTCCTTCACTGAGAAAACAAGCGTTTAAATAACCATTTAGTATTAGCTATAAATTAACTCACATGATTTTGTATGGTAAGTTAGCCGCAGTTAAATTTTCTGTTATTCCTGATTACAATCACCCAGCAAAATTATGAAGTATTTAATTACCTTCCTCATTATTCAATTACTTTCATTTAGTAATGCTTCGGCGGATGACATTGATACAATCAACCTTACTCCAGAAATAGCTTTCTTTGACGTTAATCATAATGGAAACATTATCAAAATAAAGCGTAGTCCGATTCACAGTGAAAACATCAAGACAAAGCCTTGCCCTCCTTTTTGTATAAACCCGATGAGACTTGCGCCTAATGTTGAAACATTCGCCGAACTAGAACTCCTCTCTTTTTTAAATAATGAGGTAAAAAACGAGTCAGGTTTTTTAGTTGATTCCAGAATGATGGAAAATTTTGAAAAAGAAACAATTCCTGGCTCTATCAACATTCCATTTATTTTATTTAATGGCAGTAAATCTAATGAAGTATTAACATTACTGGGAGTTACAGAAGAGAACTCCACTAAAGATTTTTCTCAGGCAAAAGCCATGTGCTTCTTTTGTGATGATGCTTTATGTGATGAATCCAATAGAGCGATTTCAGCCTTATTAGACCTCGGTTATCCCGCAAATAAACTTAAATATTATCGAGGGGGTATTGAGGCATGGAAAGCACTTAACTTGACGACAATAACTCCTGAAAGTAAAACCACCACTACCCAAGCTAACTAGAATGACTGAAAGCCGCTATAAAATTGAATATGTTCAACCTGAACCTGTTAAAAAGAAAAACTTCAGGTTTCTGGGGGTTTTGGGATATCTGTGGGTAGCTTTATTGGCCTCTGTTTTTACCTATGGTTTTGTGTACAAACATATCTCCACCAGTGATGTTATTGCTTATTTTCAAAACTTCAAATCAGAGGTTGTGAATACTAATATCGTCAGTTTGACAGAGCAGACTAGTCCAAATGAAATCAATATCACTGCTTCTGAAAACGCCCCTGCGTCAGAACTTGAATCTGCAAATAGCGCTACAAATAACTCAACAACTGTCAGTAACGATTTAAATACCGAAGATACAAAGAGCTCTCAAAAACTAGTCAGTGAAATTATTGAAGAAATTCAGGATACGGCAGACAATACAGATAACGAACTACCTGAAGATGTTGTATTTGAATCTGAAACAGTTGAACCAATAAGCAGCCAGACCCAGCGTCAAAGCACTGAGTCAATAATCAATGAACTCAGTAAAGTGCAAAATAACCAGGAAACACTCAGCGAAACTGCAAATAACCCAGAGTCATCGGATTCCGTTAATAACGCTATCGCTGCTATTGAAAACGAAATAAAAAACACAGAAACAGCCACTCAAGAAGTGATTTCAACGCCTCAAGTTATTACAAAAGAAGTCGTAGCTCTAAAAATAGACAGCAAAACGACCAGAGAAGAAAGCAGTGAAATTCAACAGTCAACTAAGGAAAATGAGACTGAAAACAGCACTATTGCAAAATCACAAGAAGTCCAGATAGATGCCATTACCGCGGCTATAAAAGAACAGAAAAAAGAGCAAGAAGTAAAAAAAGCAAAAATAGAAGAAACAATTGCCGACGTAATTATTGAAAAGAAGAGCGTCAAAGACTCCTTATCAGCTTTAGTCAAAAGTACTACTACACCCAATAAGACTGACCAGGCTTATTTAAATGCAGCAAACAACTATGAGCAAAATAAAATAGCCAGCAAAGACTTTCTGCAAAGCGTTAAAGCTCAAGATAGCAAACCAGCTAATGAAGAAGAAACAAATAGCAACAAAGAACCTGAAAAAGCTAATACTTCAGCCGTAGATGCCATTATTGCTGCCATGAACGCAGATAAAGCAGCAAAAGAAAAACCTGTTCTCAGCTCTCAGGAAAAAACACAATCTGAAGTTAATGAATTACTCAAGAACAACGAAAAGATACAGAGCGCAAGCCAGCTAAATCTTCAGGCTAATTAAACCATTACGTTTATTTAACCAAGACCTCGTTAATCTCAATAGAAATATTTTCTCCATTCTTGATAGAGCGCTTCTCGGCATATAAATCGCCATTTTGAGAAATAGGCTGGCCTGTTTTTGACACTCTGGCACCAACGATTACTTTATCAAACGAAGACATTTTCAAACTAGGCATCATCGCCATTTCATCATTCAAAACAACCTCTAAAGGTAAGTCCTTAACTTGTTTACGCACAGCAGCTAAAGGCATAGGCGGACCACTCATGGCTTTAGCGTAAATAAACACCAAATCATCAGGAGCTGCCTTAGACTTGAGATCTTCAGAGAGCGAAACCATCACCTTTATTTCTGCCTCAGGCTTAACAGTATCAGATTTCGCTGTCTCATCTATTGCCTCATTTGCTGCTTCAGTTGCAGAAGGAGTTACAGGTTGTGCTTGAGTATTTTGCATTTCTGCGGGTAACTTACTGCGCGCTTCTGAAATTAATCCTTCAAGTTGTGAAACCTGCTGTGGAACATTCTGAATTAAAGGCAATACTCTATTCCAAATAGAGATCGCACCTTGATAATCACCGCTTTGTCGAGCAGCCATACCTGAAAGCCATAAAGCCGTAACATTTTCTGGTTCTAATTTAAGCGCTTCATTGATCAATGCACCTGGTCTTCCCAGTAAACTACCTTGTTGCGCCATAGATAAGGAATCAGCAAGCGACAACATGACATTAGCAGAGTCCGGAATCAGCTTGTTGGCTCGTTCAAAAGACTTTGCTGCTTCAGGGTATTTCTCAAGAACCATATAGGAGCGACCTAACATATACCAGCCTTCGGCATTATCTGGATTGTTATCCATCTTCTGCTGAAGACCCGCTACCATCGCTTCGATATCAGGAGTTCCGTCTGGCTTTTTAGGAACAGCTTTGTTTCTTTCAATTTTAGCCGCCTCTATCGCATCCACATTTTTGGTAAAAACCATATTTCCAGTCTTGTAGTAGATAGGAAAGGAGATCACTGGGATTAACAATAGAATAAGCGCCATACCGAATTTGGATGATGCTTTTTGATTGTTGTTAGTTTTTATAACGCCGCTTACATTTAAGTCCGAATAGAGAGATTGCTCTAACTCGTCTCTTGATGACTGATAGCTTTCTTCATCTATCTCACTATTTTCAAAACGGGTTTCTAAATCAGCTAATTGCTCTTGAGCAATTAAAATATTTTGTTGACTACTTTCGTCCTGATCAATATTGCGCTTACGCAATGCAGGAAAAATAAAAGCGATAGCGATTAACACTAAAATCGCACAGATTATCCAGAACATTAAACTTTATTACCTTGGTTGTGTGGTTAGTTTGACTTAGTTTTAAGTCGCTTAGAATCCAATGCTGCACGAACTGATTCACGCTGTGCTTCAGTTAATGGTTCAGATTTCTCATGACCTTGTTTACGTATGAGTTTTAATAATAGAAACAAACTTAGAATTAAAAACACTGGCGGACCTATCCAAAGTAATAATGTTTTACTTTTAAAAGGAGGTTTGTATAAAACAAAATCACCATAACGAGCTGTCATATAATTAACCACATCTTCGCGGGTTTTACCTTGTTTGATCATCTCATAGGTTTTATCTCTCATATCCTTAGCAAGTTCCGCATTTGATTCTGCTAGATTCTGATTCTGACATTTAACACAACGTAACTCCGCAATAAGGTTTAGATAGAGTTGCTCTTGAGCTTTATTTTCAAATTGATGAAATTCAATCTGAACAGCAAATGCTGAGAAACCTATAAACAAAAAAGAAAAAGCTAATGAATTGAAAAAGTGCCTCATCCTGCTTCCTTCCTTAATTTATCAATTAATGGAATTATTATGTCGTCCACAGCTTCTGGATAAATTGGACCGGTAAATTTATAACGAACAATTCCTTTTTTATCCATAACGAATGTCTCTGGAACCCCTACAACCCCCCAATCAATGCCTGCCTTGCCTTCGGCATCAACGGCAACCGCGGTATACGGATTACCCAGCGTAGCAAGCCACTTCACAGCTTCATCACCGTAATCTTCAGTCCCGTAATCCTTATAGTTCATGCCTATGGTTGGGACTTTTTCTTTCGCGATCAAGCTTGTCAAAACCTTATGCTCTGCCCTGCATGGAGCACACCATGATGCCCAGATATTCAATATCCAAACTTCTCCTTCCATATCTTTTGCTGATACAGTTTCATCAGGCTTGTAAAGTTTAGGTAATTTAAAATCAGGCGCTGGCTGCCCTATAAATGGTGAAGGAATTAACTTAGGGTCATTATTTAAACCAAAAAGCAATAAACCCACTAATGCAAAAAACGCAATCAGTGGAATGAAAAACTTCTTATTCATGCAGTAACACCTGTCGTTTTAGAAGATGCTGTCGATAACGCAGAACCTTCCATATCAGCATCATATTCGTCGACTATTTTTACTTTTCTTACACGGCGGTAACGCTTATCGAAAGCCGCTAACAATCCACCAATACCCATCAAAACGCCCCCCATCCAAATCCATCTAACAAAGGGTTTATGATATATACGGAAGCTCCATGCGTTGTTACCTAAAGGTTCTCCCAATGCGACAAATAAATCGCGCGTAAACCCTGCATCGATTCCTGCTTCTGTCATTGGCATTTGATCTCGCCCGTAGTCTCGTTTCTCCGGGTTAACATGAGTAACGAGCTTGCCGTCTTTCATCACATCCATACTCGCTCTATTAGCGCGGTAATTATCTACCTGAACCGATTCGACACCATTAAATATAAATTGGTAACCAGCGAGCTCATAACTTTGTCCTACTTCAAGACGCACATCTTTTTCAGTATCATAAATTGACACTAGCGTAACGCCAATAACAGTCATCGCCATACCAATGTGCGCAATCACTGAACCCCAGCTAGATAAAGGTAGTTTAAATGGCGAACGCCCTAAACCAATGACCCACATAATCGCCGCTAGAGAAATCCAACTTCCTACAAACAAACCAAGCGAAGTTTTGAAATTAAAGTCAGACACCGTAACCAATGGCAAAACAAAAGCTGCCACTAGGCTTATAAGCAAAGGAACCATTACTTTTTTAAGAATGCGAACAGGGTCATCTTTCTTCCAGCGAAGGTAAAAACCCGTACCCATTACAAGGAACAATATAATAGAGAGTGGGACCATGACGCTGTTAAAGTATGGGGGTCCTACAGAGATTTTCCCTGATCCTAAAGCATCAATAATTAACGGATATAATGTTCCTAGTAGCACGGTTGCAGTCATTACAACAAGGATCACATTGTTAACCAACAACCCCGCTTCACGCGAGATAACAGAGAAGGTTCCCATTGATTTCAGTTTGTGCGCGCGGAATGCGAAAAGTAGTAAAGAAGATCCAATAACCACCAACAAGAAAATCAATATAAACAAGCCACGCTCTGGGTCACTTGCGAACGAATGAACAGATGTGAGGACTCCTGAACGGACCAGGAAAGTACCTAATAAACTTAATGAAAAGCCCATGATACAAAGTAGAACTGTCCACGCTTTGAAACTTGCTCTTTTCTCAGTTACAGCCAATGAGTGAATCAAGGCTGTCGCAATAATCCATGGCATTAAAGAAGCGTTTTCTACCGGATCCCAAAACCACCAGCCGCCCCAGCCGAGTTCGTAATACGCCCACCAACTACCTAATGTGATACCAAAAGTTAAAAACATCCATGCGATGTTTGTCCATGGTCTTGCCCAGCGAGCCCATGCTGCATCCAGTTTCCCACCAATCATTGCCGCCATAGCAAAGGAAAATGCTACGGAAAGCCCAACATAACCCATGTAAAGCATAGGCGGATGAATCGCCAATCCAATATCCTGAAGTAATGGATTTAGCTGTCGTCCTTCTGCCGGAATTTGTAATAAACGTTCGAAAGGGTTTGAAGTAATGATCACAAATAGCATGAAACCTACGCCTATTAAGCCCATTACACTTAACACACGAGACAGCATGATCGCAGGGATGCCTTTACTAAAGTAAGCAACTGCTGCGCCCCAAGCAGAAAGCACTAATGCCCAAAGTAATAACGAACCTTCGTGTGCTCCCCATAACGCCGATACCCTGAATATCGTCGGCATTTGCGAATTTGAATTGGTAGCAACGTACTTTACTGAAAAATCATTCGTCAAAAAGGCATAAAGCAGACAGAAGAATGATATCAACATAAAAAACAATTGAGCGAATGCCGCTGGTTTTGCTAACGCCACCCATTGTGACTTGCCTGTTAAAGACCCCCACATGGGGAATATGCCTTGAACTACAGCAACAGACAGCGCCAATATAAGTGCAAAGTGTCCAATTTCAGGAATCATTACTTGGTTCCTTCTGATGCATTAACGGTATGCTCTTTTTCTAAGGTATCTTTAAGTTCCTGAGGCATATATTCAGAGTCATGTTTGGCGAGTACTTCATCCGCATAGAACAAACCATCTTCACCCATCTTGCCCCTGGATACCTGGCTTTTACCTTCTTTAAACAAGTCAGGGAGTATTTTGTTGGTTACAACGGTAATCTCATGATCACGGTTATCCCTTACGATAAAGCGTGCTTCTAACTTAGAGTCACTTCTTTCTAAACTACCTTCTTTTACCAAGCCTCCCAAACGAAAAACCTGACCGGTTGGTACAACGCCATTTAATACTTCTTCCGGGCTATGCAGGTAAGCCAGATTACCTTTCATAGCTTTACTGATTAATGCAGAAGCGGCACCAACACTGATCAAAGCCAGCAGTACAAATGCAAGTCGTTTATGTCTTGGTTTCATATCAATCTCTAATTCTTTTGGTTATTTGTTCGTCTTTCTTCTAGACGTTTAGTTCGTTTTATTTGGGCAATTACTGCACGTCTTCTGTACATTAGTGTCATTGGTTCTAGCACCATCAAAAGTGCCGCAACACCCATGGCGCTCCAGATGTAAGCACCAAATCCACCCATGTGAAAAAACTCATTCATTTACAACTCCTCGCAGCGCTTTGATCTAACAGCTTCCTAAAGCAGTACATTTTTAACCGTTAAATTCTTTAAGCTTTGACACCCAAGACGTTTTTCGTTCCCGCTCAAGTATAATTATTCTTACTCTCATCAAAATAGTCGCGAAACTATACATCCAAAAACCAAACGTCGTTACGAACATCGCGATCAAAATATTCGACTCAACTCGCTCCAATGAAGATTCTTGATGCAGTGATGCGCACTCATTAGGGTCTGGACAATTCACCGCATAATAAATAATAGGAACCAATGCTAAACCAACCAAAGCCAGAAGAGCAGATGCCTTATCTGATCGGCGAACATCATCAATAGCAGACTGTAATGCGATATAGCCGATGTAAACAAATAACAGTATCAAAAAGCTGGTTAATTTAGGATCCCAATCCCACCATGTCCCCCAACTTGTTTTGCCCCAGATGGCGCCGGTAGCTAATGCGATAACGGTCATAACTGTCCCAGTTATTGCAGTAGCGGAGGCCATCATAAAAGATAAACGCGTATTGAAGACTAAACCAATCATCGCCCACGCCACCATAACCGCATACAGCCACATAGCCATCCACGCAGAGGCAACGTGCACATAAATAATCCGGTAATATTGTTTCTGGTCGCTCAGCACATCTGCTGTTTTAAAAAAGCCCCAGTACAAGCCAAGCGTTATAAAAAGGATTGCCGCAATCCAGAATATAGGAATTAACTTACCCGCCAGAGGGTAAAAATTCATAGGTGCAGAATATTTAAACCAGTTTATTTTCATATTAAATCGTAACTTCTACCTTGATACATTTCATGTAGTTACACACAAATTTATTAAACACCCATATACTCATTACATCATAGCTGTAGTTGGCTATATACACCCCCCACCTTTTAGCCTGTTTTTGACTAGGGTCAATGAAACTAACAAGCAGTTGGATTTGATAATCTACTTAGCAATCTAGCAGTACTATCTTTTCCAGTACTATCTTTTCCAGTACTATCTTTTCCAGTACTATCTCTAGCAATAGTATCCTGTGCAATAATATGACTAGATCACTCTATTGATATCTTTATTGCTGCTGCTGTAGCCCATGGCGAGAAAATAATCGCCAGTAACATAAAAGCAGATAGTAATAAAACATAGGGTTGGATACTTAAACCTTCAACCATACTAGTTGAAATAGCACCAGCACCATATACCAATACAGGTATATATAAAGGCAATACCAGTAACGAGACCAACACACCGCCACCGCGCAAACCTAACGTAAGCGCAGCTGCAATTGCTCCCAGCATGCTTAATACTGGTGTACCTAATAATAAAACAAGCATCATCACTTTTATGGATTCAAAGGGCAAATGGTAAAACAAGCCTACTAACGGTGAAATAAGTACCAGAGGAAGACCAGTCAAAAGCCAATGAGCAATAATTTTTGCCAATACAACAATCGGCAATGAAACCGGGGCTAGAGTCATTTGCTCTAATGTCCCATCTTCGTAATCATCAGAAAACAATCTATCAAGCGCTAATGTCGATGCTAAAAGAGCAGCAACCCACACCACGCCTGGCGCAATCTGCTTTAACAGCTGATCTTCGGTACTGATTCCTAATGGGAATAAACTTATCACTACTATGAAAAAAAACAGCACAGTGAAAATTTCGCTGCGACGACGCATTGCCAACAGTAAATCACGCTTTAAGATGAGCAAGAAAGCGCTAAACATAGTCAGCTCTGCTCCTATTCAAAGACACTCTCACTAGCTCACCTGAAGTCAGTGGCACTTCCTGATGCGTAGTTAATATTACCACCCCCCCACTTTCAACGTGTTTTCCTATAATACTTTGTAACTGTTCAACCGCCGCAGTGTCTAATGCGACAAAAGGCTCATCTAAAATCCATAATTTTGCATTACTCAGCAAAAGCTTTGCTAGCGCTACTCTGCGCTTTTGCCCCTGAGAAAGCGTTCTTACAGGAAAATCTTCAAAGGCGAACAAGCCAATAGTATCAAGCGCTTCTATTAACTGATCTTTAGACGCACTAATCCCAGCCATTCGACAGTTGAGTTTCAAATTTTCATAAGCAGTTAAATCTGCTTTAATGCCATTCTGATGACCTAGATAAAGCAAGTCCTTACGATACGCCTCATCTTGCTTTTTAATAGCAATACCATCCCACAATATCTCGCCTTCATCTGCCAGATACAAACCGCAAAGCGTTCTTAACAAGGTGGTTTTACCACTACCATTAGCACCCTCTAAGTACATCAATTGCTTAGCTTTTAAAGTAAACGACAGGTTGCAGAACAACTCTCGATCACCTCGGGTGCAGGTTAATTTTTTAACTTCAAGCGTCATAGCGGGGGAGTTTAGTGAAATTAGGAGTCGTGGTCGAGTTGCTTTGTGTTGATCTTGTCAGAAACTGCATTATACCTGTATTATGCATGCTAATTCTTTACGAACTCTCTTTCCTAGATAAAAATCAAACTTATGAGTATTAACGAATCCTCACTTCAACAGCCAGAGAGGAAAAATGGCGGCTGTCTCAAAACTATTGGCATCATGCTTGTCACCATCATCATCTCTATCGTAGCTACGATTTTTGTGATCAACTATTTAACCCAAAAGAAGCTAGAACCCGTAGAACTAAGCAAAAAAGAAGAATCTACATTAAATCAAAAACTCAAGCAATTTGGCTTACCAACGCTTCCTTCGGATACTACCCAAGACAGCGCTGATGATTTAACACCAGAACCTTATTCTGAAGACCCGAGCAAACGAGAGATTTTCTTTACGGAAAAAGAACTCAACGCCATGCTGGCAAAGAATACAGATCTGGCTGAAAAAATAGCTATCGACCTAGCCGACAACCTTGCCAGCGCTAAAATGCTTATCCCATTAGACCCTGATTTTCCTTTTTTGGGCGGAAAAACACTAAAATTAAAGGCTGGCGCTGAACTTGCTTACGCTAATGGACGACCAATTGTCATCTTAAAAGGCGTAAGTGTTTGGGGAGTCCCCGTACCTAACGCCTGGTTAGGAAATTTAAAGAATGTTGACCTCGTCAAAGAATTTGGTGGCGATGAAGGTTTCTGGAAGTCTTTTGCAGATGGCGTTGAAAATATATCGGTTGCCGAGGGTCAATTAAAAATAAAGTTAAAGGAATAAAAACCTTTACACAAAATACGGAGATTTAAAATGGAAGGGCTTTTCACACTAGAAAACTTATTTACGCTAGGCATGCTTGTCATGCTCCAAGCTGTTCTGGGTTTCGACAACCTTTTGTATATTTCACTAGAGTCACAACGAGTAGAAAAATCTAAACAGTCAAAAGTACGTAAATGGGGTATCGGACTCGCCGTTTTACTACGTATTGTCCTACTGTTTGCGTTATTAAAAGTCCTCAGCCTATTTACTAATGAATTATTTTCTTTGGATATCAAAGGGGTTATTCAAGGAACATTCAATCTCAAAAGCATTGTCGTTTTGATAGGTGGCGTATTCTTAATCTACACCGCGCTTAAAGAAATTACTCACATGATGATGCTTGAAGAAGATGCCAATAAAGAACGTAAGCCTGCATCTGTAGCAATGGTTCTGTTTTCAATTGTTATTATGAATGCAATTTTCTCTTTCGATTCTATATTGAGCGCTATGGCACTCACAAAAAACTTCGTCATCATGGCAACTGCTATTGTAATCGGTGGAATTATGATGATTGTACTCGCTGATAAAGTAACCGAATTTTTGAAGAAGAACAGAATGTACGAAGTTGTAGGTTTATTCATACTGTTTTTAGTCGGAGCAATGTTGCTATCAGAAGGGGCACACGATGCCCACCTTAAGCTATTTGATACCGAAATCACACCAATGAGTAAAGCGACTTTCTATCTCATAATTTTTGTTATGGTGATTGTAGAAATCGTACAATCTCGTTATCAGAAGCGCCTGCTTTCCCTAAAAGTAGATCCATCCAAGCATTCCTGAGCGTAACTACACAAAAATGCTTAATTTAAGATTAATAATTAGGCATTTTTGTTGTAGTATGGTTGAAACAGTTGCACCGATGAATGCTGACTACACAAACCCAAGAATTTCATAATACGTCAAAAGCATTCCTCTGAGGCTAAAAACACAAGGGAAGTGAGTATGAAGAAGAGCGCTATCCAGAGCTTGGCTTGTCTGGCTATTATTTTTATGGTTTTCAATGCGAGCGCCGTTGGTTTACAGGAATACCTACAAAATACAGAAGCAACCACCGAAGCAGTAACGCAATCTCCATCTCTCGCCTCTGTCAATGAAGCAACCACTCAACTAACTCACATCATCGAACTCGTTGTCGCGGGCATAGTTGCTGCAGCGCTGATCATTTCAGTATTAGTACTCTTTTTGGGCAGATGGTTAGCCAAAAAAGAAAAGAAAATCATCAAAGAAATAAGAATTGAAGCAGAACAGGACAAGGAAAATATCACCTCCGCTGCCACAACCATCAGAGAACAAGAAAAAGAATCAACCAAACTAGTTCATGAAATACGGTCTCAAGCCACAGAAATAAGTACACAGCGCGAAGAAAATCTGCAATACACCCAAAGTATTGCTTCAACGTCTGAGAAAGTTAAAGCTCAGGAAAAAGAACTTCTTGAAGTTACCGATCATGTGAGTAATCGCATGGACGATATTCAATCGTACTGGGATGACCAACTGAAAAGCACCGTAGAGATCATTGGACAAGTGCAGGAAAGGTTGGATAAGAACCTGATTACTGTCGATAATGATTTAGGTAAGATCCATCACCAGAAGAAACTTTCTCAAGAATTATTGCAGGACTTCCTAAACAAGCACAATGAACAAAGCACTGCTTTAGATAGTAATTCTGAAATCTCTGATCAGGTTAACTCTAATTTAAAACAGACCCTGAAAGAATCTCAAAAATTAATTGATACGCTTTTGAAATATCAAAAAGAAGCTGAGAAGTCGCTTAAAAATTACAATGACAAATTAAACACTTTCGAAGAGCAAGCTTACGAGCAATTTGATACGAGCTTCCAGGTAGCCGATTTAGCTCGACAAGAGCTTAATGCGAATATAGATGAAAGTCGTAAGCACGTAGAGACAATGAGAAGACATGAGCAGCAAAGCCATGGAATCAGCGCTCAAACCATGAAACATCTTGAAAGCCTCGATTATTCTAAAATTGTTAAAATCTCAAACACCTTAGATTCTACACAAAATATGTTTGATGATATCCACAACAAAGTGGAAGAAACGCGTTACATGCTAGACGAGCTCAAAGAAATCGAGAGCGACATTAAAAAGACGGCCAACAAAGTTGAACATGCGATTGCCATCAAAGAACAGCAGAGCCTACCACAAGATGTAGAGCTAGAAAGCTTAGAAAGCAAAGTCGATAGTGACATCAGTGAAGATGCTGGAGAATTTATATCTGAAGAGTTACTGTCTGTAGAAGCTCCTCAATCTCCGCTTAAAGAAACCAAAGATAACACGACTATTGAAATAGCAAAGTACAAAATGGCTAGCGAAGATGATCAGCCGACTCCACTCTCTTTCTTTAGAAATATAAAACAACAAGAAAAATGAGCCATCCTTGGCTCCCAGCTGTTGTAATCCTTACGATATTGGTTGATCTCTGATCTTCCAATATTTAGAGCCATCCCTTAGCCCACAACTGGTATATCCTAATTCTTTTTTCAAATGGAGTGTATGAAAATAGTCACATCGCTGTAACTTGAAAGAAATATACCAGCCAATTTTTGAAACTAAAACACCTCAAATCACTAACGGTTAATCCAACACGATAGAGGAATGAACGGCAAGTTTAGTGGGATGGAAAGAAAATCAGCCCGAAGACTTTAAATTATTCTCGTCAGCATTTGCAAGACTTGATTCAGGCGCTGTTTCAGCACCCACTTCTATGTAACTCCCCTGCTCAAAAATAGCCTGAAGCAAACCGTGATTCAATCGATGTGCCGGGCTATTAGCAGTGATTTTACCTTGTATAATTCCACCTGAAAGCATCAGGTCTCCGACCATATCCAGCGCTCTATGGAAGATCAACTCATTTTCCATACGCAGCCCACCTTTATTGATCGCTTTATCTTTCACAATCACCACAGCAGTCTTAGTATTTGCACCAAGACATACAGGGTCTTTTTGAAAACGGGTTAGTTGCGCCAACAGACCATTTTTGAGCCGGCCAAAAGTCCTTGCAGAAGCAATTTCCTGCTTGAAGGTTTCTGGCGTTACTTCGCCACTCCAATGCAGTCGTCCAAAATTTGTCAACGAAATAGCAAGATCCAGATGTAAGGAATCTGCCGGTTCGATTCTGACATAGCGTTTATCTTCAGTGTATTCTACTTTTTCAGTAACCCGATACACTTTCTGCTGAGCATGTTGTTGAGCAATACCCACTTCATCAATAGCTTCAGTGAAGGGCCTGGCACTGCCGTCCATAATGGGAATTTCCTTCCCCTCTACCTCGACGATGACATTGCTAATACCGCAGGCATAGAGCGCAGCCATTAGATGCTCTACAGTTCTAACCTGCTCGCCTGTTTCTGAAACCAGACAGGTACACAATGGTAGATTCTTTGTATTCTGCCAATGTGCGGGAATATCTATATCAGCCCCTTTCTTTTTGATAACACGGAAAATAATACCCGCATTCACTGGAGCTGGACGTAAAGTGATTTTATGACGCTTAGCCGTATGTAAGCCTGCGCCTTTGAAACTCAAAGGTGCAGCAATTGTAGCTTGAGAATAGCCAGTCATTTTAAATTACCCATTATTGTCACTATCTTCACCTTGAGTATCTCGTTGCAGATTCCACATTTCAGAATAACGGCCTTGTTGCTCTAGCAACACCAGATGTGAACCACGTTCGATAATTTTCCCTGCTTCCATAACCAGTATCATATCAGCATCTACAATAGTGGATAATCGATGGGCGATAATCAGCGTAGAAGTCTTTGAAGAAATTTTACCCAAGGTTTTCTGTATAGCCTGTTCTGTCGCCGAATCCAGAGACGAGGTTGCCTCATCAAAGATCAAAATAGGCGGTTTCTTAAGAATGGTTCTGGCAATCGCCACACGTTGTTTTTCTCCACCAGAAAGCTTAAGTCCTCTCTCCCCTACAACACTATCCCAGCCATCTGGTAATCCTTCTATAAAGTCGTAGATGTGCGCCATCTTTGCCGCATTCTCGACTTCTTCTCTGCTTGCATCTAGATTTCCATACTGGATATTGTAAAAAATACTTTCATTAAACAGCACTGTATCCTGAGGCACGATACCAATGGTTTCGCGCAAACTGTCCTGTGTACATTCTTTTATATCCTGTCCATCTATCAGGATTCGACCTTGACTCACATCGTAAAAACGAAATAACAGTCTTACTAAAGTTGACTTACCTCCACCGCTAAAACCAACTACTGCAACGGTCTTACCCGCTGGAATAGTGAAATTCACACCATGAAGAATTTCTCTTTTTTTATCATAAGCAAAAGACACATCTTCAAATTTGACTTCGCCTTTGCTTACATTGATATCAGTCGCGTTTTCGACATCTTGTATTTCGGGCTTTTGCTTTAGTAACTTAAACACCAAATCCATATCGGCTAAGGTATATTTGATTTGTCGATAAATAATGCCCAAGGCATTTAAAGGAATAAACAACTGCAACATAAAGGCATTGACCATTACCAGGTCACCAATGCTCATTGTACCTTCCACAACACCATTGGCAGCCAGGAACATAATAATCGTCACACCGACAGCGATAATCGCGCCCTGACCAAAATTAAGCATCGACATGGTCGATTGGCTTTTTACCGCAACGTTTTCCCATTTCTCAAGGATTTCATCGTAACGGTTCTGCTCCAACCGTTCGTTATTAAAGTATTTAACCGTTTCATAATTAATAAGGCTATCAAAAGCATGCGTATTGGCTTGTGAATCCAGTCGATTCATATCATGTCGATAATGCATTCGCCATTCTGTCACCATTAAGGTAAAAGCCACATAGAAAAGAACGGTACCAAAGGTTACCAAAGCAAATATGACTGCGTAGTTGGATAAAAGAATAAAAGCGACAAGTGAAAACTCAACAAAGATGGGAATTGTACTGAACACTAAAAAGTTCATAAGCGTAGAAACAGAACG
The DNA here is from genome assembly GCF_004339015.1 of Cocleimonas flava. GTDB lineage: Bacteria > Pseudomonadota > Gammaproteobacteria > Thiotrichales > Thiotrichaceae > Cocleimonas > Cocleimonas flava. Next base: position 353,789 of record NZ_SMFQ01000005.1, read on the forward strand.
AGTTCCTCGCTCTAGATCTCTACTGATAGCACCTGTTTTACGCTGTAGATGAAAACGTAAGGATAATTTATGCAGGTGTTGCATGACGCGTTTCGATAATTCGCGCATCGCATGATAGCGAACTCGGGCAAACACCGTATCACGAAGCTCATTGAACAATGAGGTCAGCAACCTGAAAACACCGTAAGCAATAAGTAAGGCAACCGGAAGTACTAATACCTGAGTTTCTTTTCCGTCAAATTTATCAATAATATCTTTCAGTACCAGTGGCACAGAGACGGTAGAAACCTTAGAGATCACCAGGCATAGTAACGCCAAAAGCGCTCTGCCCTTATAGGCACTGAGATAAGGTAAAAGATGACGTAAATTTTGAAGGTCACGGCGGTTGCCATGAATTTCGTTACCGGTAGGGGTGAAATGCAAAATCAGACCAGAAGTTTCAAAAGTAAAATTATGCCTTAAATCACATCAAACTAATATTTCTTTAGAAGATAGTTTGAGTAAACACGAGCAGCCTTAAACGCCTCAAATAAAAAAAGGGGTTCAAAAGAACCCCTTGACTTAAAACCGGTAGATTATGCAACAAACCTAAGCCACCCCCCTACTTTCAGGGGGTATTTATTATGACAACTGATCTATAGCACTGCATCTTCGGGGTACATTTTATCAACAGAACCAACAATCAATGGATCTGGCGCATAAACTACCGATGTATCTTTATTATCGTAATCTAAATTATGTAAGAAATGACGAATACACGAGAGACGGGCACGCTTTTTATCGTCTGATTTAACCACTATCCAAGGGGCATCTGCCGTATCCGTATTAAAGAACATCGATTTCTTGGCTTCGGTATACGCATCCCATTTATCCAGTGACTCAACATCTACAGGGCTTAATTTCCACTGTTTAACCGGATCATGTTTGCGCGAATGGAAGCGTCTTAACTGCTCTTGACGAGTTACCGAGAACCAGTACTTAAACATGATGGTGTCCGAATTTACCAACATACGCTCAAACATTGGACATTGACGCATAAACTCAAGGTGATCGTGGCGTGAGCAAAAATTCATCACTATCTCAACACCAGCACGGTTGTACCATGATCGGTCAAATAAAATCATCTCACCTTTGGTTGGCAGATGATTCACATAACGCTGAAAATACCATTCGCCTAACTCACGCTCAGTAGGTTTTTCCAAAGCAACCACTCGCGCAATACGAGGATTCAAATGCTCAGTAAAACGTTTAATCGTTCCACCTTTACCGGCGGCATCACGACCTTCAAAAATCGTAACAATCTTCTTATTCGCTTCTTTGAGCCACTTCTGAACCTTTAATAATTCAACTTGCAACAGACGCTTTTCTTTTTCGTAATCTTTGGTTTTCATCTTTTCCGAATACGGATAGTCGCCAGCAGCACAACTAATTTTCAACAAATCACCGCCTTTGGTAAATGTTTTGGAATTCATTACCTTATCGGAATCAGTCAACCCTACCAAAGCCTGGGTAGCTTGTTCCTTTGTCATTGGCTTATCTGCTGCTTTTACAGGAGCCTTCTGGCTTGGCTCTTTTACAGGCTTTTTTGCTGTTGTCATATACTCTCCTTAATGCGACTAATGCTATTCTGCTTATTAATTGATTCTAACTGTTGATTCTAAGTGTATACCAGAGAATCCCTATTCTGTATGATCCATATCAATATGACTGAAAGAATACAAAAGATACTCTCACGTGCTGGCTACGGCTCACGCAGAGAAATAGAACGCTGGGTAAAAGCCGGTGAAGTAATGGTAAATGGCGTTAAGGCAGAGGTTGGTCAAGCGATTAGCGAAACCGATAAAGTCGTTTTGCGCGGACAAGTATTAAAGCTTTCCAGTAAGCTCAATGCCAAGCCTCAAGTATTGCTATATCACAAGAAAAACGGTGAGATAAGTTCTCGTAAAGATCCAGAAGGCAGACCTACTGTTTTTGATAATTTGCCTCCGTTAAGTAGCGGTCGCTGGATTCAGGTAGGACGCCTCGACATCAATACCGATGGCTTATTGCTTTTTACCACCGATGGCGAGTTGGCGAATCGTTTAATGCACCCTTCGTATGAAATAGAACGTGAGTACGCGGCGCGCATTTTGGGCGAAGTGACTGATGAGCATATCGACAATTTACTCAAAGGTGTTGAACTAGAGGACGGCAAAGGCAAATTTAATACCATCAAATTTGCCGGTGGCGAAGGCGTTAATAAGTGGTATCACGTGACTCTGAACGAAGGACGAAACCGTGAAGTTCGCCGTTTATGGGAATCTCAAGAACTTGTCGTTAGCCGACTAAGACGTATTCGTTACGGCAATGTAGAACTCCATAGATCGTTACGCCCGGGAGCTTTCGAAGAGATGGATGTAAAATCCATGCGCAGCCTTTACGAAAAAGTAAATATGGAACTGGATGAGGAAAATTTCCTCTCTAAAAGCGAATACAAAAGCAGAGCCGATAGAAATAAGGCATTTAAATACGGCAAAACTAAGAAAAGATAGTACTTTATAAGCATTTAAGCCACCCCCCCACCTTTGGGGCACTTTTTTAAAAAAGTGCCCCAAAGGTGGGGGGGTGGCTTTATTTATTGTGTAATAGCTTATCGCGTTTATCCATTACCCAGACATTCAACAAGCTGCCAAAAAATAGGCACAAGCTTAATCCCAGCATCCAGTAGCCGTAAGCTTTCTCATCGGCAGAATACATAAACCAAATACCAATCAAGATATAAATAAAAGAAACCAGCATTACAATAATGAAGGTATCTCGATTACCTCGCAGTACCCCGCGCACAAAAAATAGCAAGGGGGCAACGAAAACAATTATTTCAATCGACCTAGGAAACTCTTGCACCGGCGACAACCAGCCGTTCCAAAGCACAATCAGAATCACTAAACCCGTGATTCCGATACCGGCTAAAGCTCTGTAAAAAACGGTGATATCCATAATACTTATTCTGCTTTAGTCATGATTAAAGGGTTAAGCATCTATAACGCCACGGCTAACTTTGCCAGACGTTTACCAAGAGCCAGACACAATGCTTTCTCTTCTTCGCTTAAAGGTAAATCACTGTTTGCACCAGCAAGATGCGATGGCCCATATGGTGTTCCACCGGTTTGAGTCGTCAACAGTTCGGATTCTGTATAAGGCAAACCGCTGATTAACATGCCATGGTGCAATAAAGGGATCATCATACTTAGTAAAGTTGATTCCTGACCCCCATGAATACTGGATGTCGAGGTAAAAACGCCTGCAGGTTTTCCAACCAATGAACCAGACAGCCAGTGACCACTGGTTTTTTCCAGAAAGTATTTGAGTGGCGCAGCCATATTGCCAAAACGCGTGGGGCTGCCGAGCGCTAAGGCATCACAGGTTTTTAATTCATCCAGTGATACATAAGGCGCACCCACTTCAGGAACGGCTGGCTCTGTCGCTTCGGTGACTTCAGAAACCTCTGGAACGGTTCGAAGTATAGATTCAACACCTTCAACGCCTTCTGCTCCGCGCGCTATCAACCTTGCCATTTCAGCGGTTGCACCGCTACGTGAGTAATATAGAACGAGAACCTGTTTCATTGCTGCCTTTGATTGAGATTAATAATAGAGCTAGGTGTATATTTAAAAATTGAGATAAATATACGATTACAAAATATCAATGATATTTTCTATAGGACGGCCAATCGCCGCCTTTCCATCCTTAATCACAATCGGACGCTCAATCAAAATCGGGTTATTTACCATCGCGTCTATCAATTGCTCTCTCGTTAGTCTTTCATCAGCGAGATTATTATCTTTATAAGCCAGTTCGCCTTTACGCATCAACTCGCGAGGCTCAAGACCCAACATATCTAAAATCTCAGATATTGCATCACTATCCGGCGGCGTATCTAAATACTTAACGACATTTGCTTCAATGCCTTTATCGCTAAGTAGTTCCATTGCCGCACGAGATTTAGAACATCGTGGATTGTGATAAATTGTAGTTGAGTCTGTCATAGCATCCTTTTTAAAAATTTATTCAATAAGATTTCCGTGACTAGTGTATCCAAGCGAAACCTAAACACAAATTGTTTTTAGTCTGTTTGCACGCATTCCTTTTCTATATCTCTAAAATCGAAGTTCTTCTCCACAATAGAACATGAGCATACTTAAGAGCAATAAAAAGTGCCTATAAGTAGGGGGGTGACTTTCTCTTTTATAATTAGCTTATTACTTGAATTCAAAAGAAAAATAAGTGAGGATTCTACACTATGAAAAAACCAATAATATTATGGGCTGCACTCAGTATTCTTCCTTTCTTTTCCGGCCAGTCATTAGAAAAAGTCAAAGACTTCTCTTTTAATGATATCGAAGGTAAAAGTCATAATTTCAGTGATTATCAAGGCAAATGGGTACTGGTGAATTATTGGGCAACGTATTGCCCCCCTTGTCATGCTGAAATTCCAGACATTGAACGTTTCGCTCAAGATAACAAAGATGATTTTATCGTTCTAGGCATGGATGCTGGTGGCAGCCAGATTAATGAGATTCTTTCCTTTAAAGAACAACTCAAAATTAGCTACGATTTGATCCCAATGCAGCAAAGCACCATGCTCTCATTTGGTACCATAATTGGTATTCCAACAAGCTATATCGTTAACCCCAAAGGCGAAATCGTTGATAAGTATGTGGGGATCATCACTTATGACGACCTTGATTTTCACATTAATCCGCCGATTTATAAAAGTGCGAGCGCGGACAAAAAGATAATTGAACAAAGTTTTGATTCAAGTACGCCAAATCAATAAAACCAAAACAATATGACTAATAATAAAAAAGCCCTCAGAAGAGGGCTTTTTTATTATCTATAAACACTTATTAGCGTTTAGCTAAGCTTCCGTTATTACTTCAAACGGATAGTTTGGCCCGGGCTAATATTGTAAGGAGGTTGTAAATTATTGATGCTGATAATATCTTTCCAGTACACACCTGTTTGACGCATGATTTCAAATACCGTGTCACCCTTCTTAACTACGTAGCTGCTTCCACCTGAACTAGATGTACCTGCAGTATTTGCGTAAGTTGCAGTATTCGTTGTTGCTGCACTACCACCAGAATACGTTGTTGGCGCGTATGGCTTATACGTTTTTTGCTGGTAGCTTCCTGTGTAAATACTCTTGTTACTAGCCGTTACGTTTGTATTCGCTGCTGGCGCTGTAGTTTGTCCGCCAGATGCAGAACTGTAATCGTAATACTGTGTATTAGAGTTAGTTCCGTAACCTGCATAGTTAGTGTTTTGCTGTGGCTGAGCCGCTGGCTGCTGTACTTTGTTACGCGCTGCTGCTTGCTCACGGTTCCACTTGTCGATGTAATACTGCTGGTTATGTGTTGAAGTCTGAGTTCTTGGCTGAGCAACTGGTGCAGCAGGCTTTGCAGGCTTATAGGTATAAGTTGCTGGCGCCTTAGGCTGTGTTGCCGTTGCACCGCATGGTGCACACGTAGCAGATGTATTAGCACGTTGCTGACCGCCACCACGTACTTGTCCGCCACCAGCTACCTGATTGGCACGTGTACGTTGTCCGTAACCGCGAGTTTCGCCGGATGTTGAGTATCCGCCACTGCTTGTAGCTCCTGTGTCATACCCAGCTTGAGATGCACCCCTGTAGCTACTACAACCTGATGCCATTACAGCAACTAGTGAAGCAACTGCAACTAGTTTGATTTTACTGTCCATAATAAAATACCTTCGATTTCTATTTTAATTGATAGATTCCCACAACGATCGCTAACAGCCCTACTGTTAACCAGCCCAGCCACTCGATGTATTTAACAATGAGTGGTTCCATGCGAGGTCCTGCTTTGGCAACTAACAACGCGACTAAAAAGAAGCGTGCCCCTCTTCCGATTACAGATGCAATCACAAAAGGTAAAAATGCCATCGACAAAAGTCCTGCACTAATTGTGAAAAGTTTATAAGGTATTGGCGAGAAGCCAGCGACAAGAATTGCCCAGATGCCCCAACGGTCGAACAAGGATTTAACCTGCTCGAACTTATGCCCATAACCCCAATTTTCTATGAGCGGTCCCAACCACTCATAAGCCCATGTACCCAGTAAATAGCCAGCTATTCCACCGAGCACTGATGTAAATGTCGTCCATAATGCTAAACGCCACCATTCCGCAGGTTTTGAAAGCGTCATGGGGATCAACATTATATCCGGAGGAGGTAACGGCAGTAACGCCGATTCTAAAAAGCTTACAACCCCCAAATAATTTTTCGCATATTTATGCTGCGAATATTCAATTACTTTGTTATATATATTCGAAAACAGGTTCATTTTAAAGGATTTTTTTGGTTTTTTGTAATATTTCTTGAAATTAGCCTTAAAAACTGTGCTAACCGCCCGTTGTTAACCTGTAAACAGTTAACCACCTACCAATGGAACAAAGATCACCGACTCATGATTTTCGACGGAATAATTCGTTTCATTGTTACGGGTCACTACCTGCAATTTTTGTTCACTATTTTGTGCCCCGACGGGAATTATCATGCGGCCCCCTATTTTCAACTGCTGAATTAATGCAGAAGGAATCTCATCTGGCGCTGCTGTAACCATAATCGCATCATAAGGCGCCGCTTCTTCCCATCCCCAACTTCCATCACCGAGGTGTGTACGGATATTTCGATAACCTAACTTGTATAGTAAGTCTCTTGCATTGCGATGAAGTTCAGTCACAACTTCAACTGTGTGTAAATTTTTTACTAAACCACCCAATACAGCGGCTTGATAACCCGAACCTGTCCCCACTTCTAACACATTCTCTAATGATTCAGATTGCATGATTAATTCTGTCATGCGCGCAACAATAAAAGGCTGTGAAATCGTTTGTCCATGGCCGATGGGAAATGACGCATCCTCGTATGAACGACTCGCCATCGCCTCATCCACAAATAAATGACGCGGTACAAGACGCATCACGCGCAATACATCAGAATTCACGATGCCTTTATCTTGCAAGCGATCTATTAATCGGTCACGAGTACGTTGGGATGTCATACCAACGCCCTGGATATCTAGCTCATTGATTTTGTCACCCCCCCACTTTGGAGCCATTTTTGCATATCATCTATAGCAGAATAACGTGTTAGATCTATATGTATAGGTGTTACAGAAACATAACCCTGCTGTACCGCGTAAAAATCTGTTCCATCACCCGCATCTGCTTCAGTACCGACAGGTCCTATCCAGAAAATTTCTCGACCACGCGGGTCTTTTTCTTTGACTACAGGCTCGGCTTTATGGCGCTTTCCAAGTCTTGTAGCTTTGAATCCTTTGATTTCATTCCACGGCAAGTCGGGAACATTAACATTGAGTATGCTCGCCGCATTATCTGAATCACTTAATTTCAGCGCTGGCATATCCTTTAGCAATTGAAGCACCGCTTGTATCGCAGAATCGTAATGCAGTGCTTTGTAATTACCCATCGACACTGCTATGGATGGTAATCCTAAATTTCTTCCTTCCATTGCGGCTGCTACTGTTCCTGAATAAATAACATCATCTCCCATATTGGGGCCAGAATTTATTCCTGATATCACAATATCAGGCTCTTTATCCGGGTATAGGCCCGTTAATGCCAAATGGACACAATCAGTAGGTGTACCGTTGATGCTATAAAAATTTTTGCCGCGCTCTGTAAGGCGAAGCGGTGATTCTAACGAGAGTGAATTACTTGCACCACTTCGGTCTCTGTCGGGTGCAATTGTCAGCACATCAGCAATTTCTGATAACTTATCACGCAACAAATTTATCCCAGGCGCGATAAAGCCGTCATCATTACTTAATAGTATTTCCATAAAATTTCCATAAAACACTCATAAAATGATAATCTCAACTATTGATATTAACCATTTATAGTCATCACTACTCACCGTGTCTAATTTTGATAAGAAAACACTAAAAGACCTTAAAAAGCAGCTAGCTGAAAAGAACCGAGACGAAAAGGAGGCTACACAAAAGCGCCTTAAACAACAAGTAGAAGATCAATATGATCAAAATTTCTTTTCAGACGCAATGCAAGGCGTAACACCACTTAAAGATGACAAAGCTTATCATGAAGTTGAAAGACCAAAAGCAAAAGTCCGCCCAGCGGATGAAGACTTCGAAGAACTTTTTATCCACGACCCTCTTTCAGACGAACTTGAAGTGGAAGATGTTCAAATGGAAGGCGTTTTAAGCTTCTGTAGAGAAGGCATACAGAATAACGTATTCAAAAAACTGCGCAGTGGAAATTACCGTATTTCTGATGAACTCGATTTACATGGATCTAGCATTAAACAAGCAAAAATGATCCTGGTTTATTATCTGCAAGAAGCCGTTCAGTTTGAAGGTTGCTGCATACGAATTGTACACGGCAAAGGTAATCGATCGGGCGATAAAAAACCTGTTTTAAAAACTCAGGTAAATCATTGGCTGAGTGAGCATGAGAGAGTACTCGCATTTCATTCCTGCAAACCTAAAGATGGTGGGACCGGCGCTGTTTACGTCTTGTTAAAACGATAACAGTCAAAACAATCATGCTTAAATAACCTTAAGGTCCCCCCCCCCCTACTTTGGGGCCTTTTTTTCATAACGAATAATCACCACAAAAAAGCAATAAAAAAAGGACGCCGTAGCGTCCTTTTTCTATCAAATAATAAAAATTATTTCAGATTATCATTTAACTTCATCAGTCGTGTTATCCAAATCAAATGGATCTGCTTTGATGTTGTCATGCGGATGAGCCATATTTTTAGCTTGCTGTCCTGCAATAACTTTCTTATTCAGTCTGCGATATAAGAACCAGTCAACACTTAAGAAGCGTCCTGCTCCCATGAAGAACAAAGTGAGTAGCATCAAGAAGTAAACAACTGTCTTGCTGAAATCCGAACTGCTCATATCAGTATAACCATGAGTCATTAGCATTTCTTTCAACGTTGCTATAATGTCTTGACCATTGAGTGCCATGAGTGCAGTCAATACAATTAAGGCCAATAACGGAATTGATACCCAGCGAACAGCAAAACCAATCAGTAATAAGAATGCACCGATAATTTCCAACCAACCAATTGAGCTAGTTAAAACACCTGACAAAGCATCACCAATAAATGGAACTTTAGCCAAACCGGCAGTCGTCGCCTGATGAATAGGGTTATCTGTATTGAACCAGGTTAACGGGTTATACCAAACAGTATCGTCTGCGGTAAACAAACCCAACTTTCTGCTACCCGATACCCATAGCAGTGGCGCCAAGAATAATCGAAGTAGTAATGGGGGTAAGAAATCTAAGCCTCGCAGCCATCCAAAGCTGAAAAAACCGAGTAAAAACTTAGTCATAGAAGACACTCTCCTTATAAGGTAATAATGTCTATTTGACTGTTTTCTACTCGGTATTGCAAGCTAAATCTCTGATGTTTTTCAAGCCAACACCTAGGAATTCAAGCAATAACACATTGATTTATTTCCAGAAAGGCTTGTTAATTTCGCAATCAACATCGGCACGATTTAAACCTATATCTTCCAGCATTCTGTCATCAAGCTTTGCTAGATGTTTGCGTTGTTGAATACGCTGATTCCAGATAGTAAGCGTCTTAAATAAATTCTTTGAAGGTTGAATTACAGCTTCTTCACAGCTGGGTAGACACTGCGATAGATGATTATTATGATTTGCCTGTGTGTATACAGTCATGACATGTCTCCTTATATTTGTAATGCATTTTTAAGCAATCTTGTTTATAAATGGAGACCCTGCAAGCAAGGTCTCCTTAAGGAAACTCTGATTAACCTAGTTGAATTCTGTAAGAATCTAGGATATTCAGTGCTTCCTTTATGATTTACCCCCTACAGGTAAGACCATGAATGTATTTAACGCTTCAGCGAAAAAACTATCCAATCGTTTAATCAAAACCCTGCTATCAGGATTTCAGATTGTGCATTTATCATTAGGTATTTTTAATCATTATTAGAATTGCTCATCATTAGAATTGTTCATCGCTCAAAATGATGACATCATCTTTCACATGGAACTCTATCAACTCAGAACTTTTGTCACCGTTGCAGATACTGGCAATCTCACACAGGCAGCCGAACGCCTGTTTACTAGTCAGCCTGCTGTCAGTGCGCATATAAAAGCGCTGGAAGAAGAGCTGGAAGTCAAACTCTTTGATCGAACTCCGAAAGGTATGCGACTTACAGAGAGCGGGACGTCGCTACGAGATAAAGCACAATTAGTGATTAATGCAGGCAACGAATTAAAGCTGGCAGCAAAAACACTTCAGGGAGAAATTACGGGGCAAGCCAAGGTCGGATTAAACACGGATGCCGAATATCTGCTTCTTGCAAAATGGCACAACGCGTTGATGTCTGAATACCCAAATCTTAAAATTCAGCTAACCCAAGGCACATCAATAGATCTGGTTCAAAAGGTGGGCAAAGGACAACTTGATGTCAGCTTTTTTTCGGGAGATATCCCTTACGACAAAGTCAGTTATGTTGAGCTATGTGATACGCACGCCGTAATAGCCGCCGCACCTAAGTGGAAAGACAAACTAAAACGTGCTGGACGAGAAGAGCTGGCTCAGCTGCCGTGGATTTACCCCGAGCCTCTATGCATTTATCACAGATTTCTCAATCTTATTTTTTCTGATACTAAAGTACAGCCTGCATGGGCAACGTCTAGTGCGACTGAAGATTCCACAATCGCATTATTACGCTCAGGGATTGGTCTAGCCTTTATTCGCAATGATGAAGCCGATGCTCTATTGAAAAAAGGTGAAATTGTTGTGTGGCCGGGCGAATCATTCACACTGCCATTGAGAATGGCCTATTTAGAATCTCGTAAAGAAGACCCCGTGATCAAAGCGCTACTAGAAATCATTGTTAAAAAATTCGAAAAACATAAGAAATAAATGATCTCGTTCATTAATTTCTAAAATCTACTTTTGAACCCACACAAACAGTTGAGTTCAACTACAATTAAACAAGTTAAATTAGATCATTTCATTTTGAGGAGATAAATATGTCGAAGCAAAAAGTATCCTTTCTAGGTTTAGGAGCTATGGGTTACCCAATGGCGGGATTTCTCGTTAAAAAGGGTTATGAGGTGACTGTTTTTAATCGTACTACAGCGAAAGCCGAAAAATGGGCTGATGAATACTCGTCTAATGAAAACCCAGCAAAATTTGCTACCACACCAGAAGAAGCTGTTGCAGATGCCGATATCGTTTTCACTTGCCTGGGCAACGATAATGACGTCAGAGAAGTTTTCACCAAAATATTCGCTAGCGCTAAAACCGGAGCACTGTTAGTTGACCATACAACAACTTCCCCAAGCCTCGCTCAAGAATTATATGCTGAAGCCCAAAAACACAATATGGAATTCCTTGATGCACCCGTATCTGGCGGCCAGGCAGGTGCAGAACAAGGGATTCTTACAATTATGGTTGGTGGCGATCAAACAAGCTTTGATAACGCTTTAGATGCAATGAATAGTTATGCCAAAGCGACCACTCTGATCGGTTCTTCAGGTAAAGGGCAAGCCCTAAAAATGGTAAATCAGCTCTGCATAACCGGTATTTTACAAGGATTAAGTGAAGCCTGGAGCATGGCTAAAGCGGTTGATATCGATGCTAAAATGATGGTTGATGTACTACAACATGGCGCAGCCGGTTCCTGGCAAATGGTGAATAGAACAGAGACAGCTATGAACAACGAATTCGATTTTGGTTTTGCTATTGACTGGATGCGTAAAGACTTAGCCATTTGCTTTGATGAAGCCGAAAAACTCGGCGTCGAATTACCCCTTGCAAAACAGGTGGATGAAAAATACGCAGAACTACAGGAACGAGGCTATTCTCGATCCGACACTTCTGTGCTTGTTAAGCAATTTGATAACGAAAAAAGATGACGAAAAGCGATGAAAACTTATTCAGGTAACTGCCATTGCGGCAATGTGAGCTTTTCTTTTGAACATACAGAAGAGATCACAGCGGGTTTACGTTGCAACTGCTCCTTCTGCAAACGCAGGGGGGCAATAATGACAAATTTTGTCATTCCACCAGATGCATTTCATATCGAGTTAAAAAACCCGGAGAATCTTGGACTATACGAGTTTGATGACAAAGTAGGTCATCATTTCTTCTGCAAAGAGTGCGGCATTTACCCATTCCATCAAACAGTGAGAATGCCTGACCATTATCGTGCCAATCTGGGGTGTATTGATGAGATTGATACTGACAATATCGATGCCGCAGTATTTGATGGAAAAGACCTATAGCATCTGCCTGAAAGTGAGGTTAATTCTTGGCTCGTGAACTTTTGTCGTTTTGGGTAGAGAATGCAACCAGTGCTGCTGAGTCTCACCTTTCATCAGCAAAAGACTTCCTTCTTCAAGCTCAAGTGAAACAGTTTCTCTGCTTTGCTTGTGCTTGAAAGAAAACTTTCGTTTTGCACCTAAACTTAAAGAAGCAATTACCGAATTTTTACCCAATTCTTTTTCATTATCGCTATGCCAGGATAGTCCTTCAGCGCCAGTATGGTAGAGATTGAGCAGGCAGGAATTAAAAACGGCATTACTGTGTTTTTCAACGATCTGCTTCAATTGTAATAACTCAGCAGTCCACACATGTGCTTGCTTGGTAGTATTTGAATAAGTATAGCTGTAAGGATTATCGCCATACCACGCGATTTTTCTATCAGTGATTATATGTTTACCATGAATAACCACTTCATCATTTTTCCAGGCGATATTTTGCAGTAAATCCAAGCGGATTTGTTTGGCGAAATCGTACTCTAAAATACCGCCATAATAATAAACATCCCCATCATAAGGCAGGATATTCAGATCAGCATCAAAACCAAATAAATCCATTCTTACGTCTTGTCGTTTTTGCTATTTGCAATCTGGGCAGCTTCCCATCCAAGCATGGCTGATTTTCTCTCCTGCCCCCACATGTAACCACCAGATACCCCACTCGCTCTGATAACACGATGACAAGGAATCAAAAAAGCAACAGGATTACCCCCGATGGCAGTGCCCACTGCTCTGGATGCTTTAGGACGTTTAATAATGTCGGCAATATTACCGTAGGTATTTAGTTGGCCTAAAGGAATTTTTAATAGCGCTTCCCATACATTTAACTGGAACTCGGACCCTTTAATATGCAGATTTATCATCCCGTCATTGAATGAGTCAGACCCGCTATTATAAGAATCGAACTTACCAAAATTGACAATGTGTGAATGGAGTTCTTTTTCGGCCTCTTTGAAAGTAGCTTGAGGAAATCGCTGGAGCAATTCCTCAAACGTCTTTCTTTTTTCCTCAGCAACAAACCCCATATAACAAATTCCTTTTTCTGTTGAAGCAACCAACACCAACCCAAAAATACTTTGCACATATTGATAATAGATTGTGAGTGACTCGCCTCCCTTTTTGTATTCGCCGGGTGTCATACCTTCAATTTTTATAAATAAATCATGCAATCGTCCTGTACCAGACAAGCCAGTTTTTTCTGACACTTCTAATAAAGTAGATTGGCTCTCTTTGAGAATCTGTTTGGCATAATTAATACTAGTGTACTGAAGAAATTGCTTAGGACTAATACCCGCCCAATCGGTAAATAAGCGCTGGAAGTGGAAAGGACTCAAGTGAACGTGTGCAGCGATTTCATCCAAACTAGGCTGTTGCTGAAAGTTTTCTTTGATAAATAAAATAGCAGCTTCGATGCGCTCGTAATCTCGACTATCTGTATTTTGTTGAATGTTACTCATGATGACTACAATCCTGTCTGATTAAGGACATCATAGGTTTTATAGCAAAGAAACAAAACCCGAAACTTGCTAATCCATCAGTGAATTTTAGAATGAATACACCCCCCTACTTTGAGCGGTTTTTTTAGATAGTTTTCCAGTTCTTGATTATTCCTATATACTCCACGATCTTATACACCTAGATTGTTAAAACATATATTCTGAAAAATATGACCACTAACTTCATACTAGAATAACAGTCAAATCAGTATTCTACCTCACAGATCATTTGCTTCTATCGCCTAATCCTTTATGAAAATTTTTAAATCACTTCTGTTCTGGTTATTTTTTGTTACCCCGATGACTTTGGGAACACTTTACTACCTCAAAATAGCAAGCCCTCAGTATGAAGCGAATGCGCACTTCACCATTGAAAAACAAGGCCAGGGTCAATCAGATCCTTTAGGTGCTCTAACAGGACTTCCTGGAAGCGTATCATCGACAAGAGATGCTTTGATCGTCAAAGACTTTATAGAATCCAGAGAAGTCATCGAACGTACCAAGCAATATTTTGACATTAATAAGCTCTATGCACGTGAAGATAAAGACTTCCTGTCCCGATTAGAACAAGACTCCAGCATAGAGGATATTGTTGAATACTGGCAAAAAAAGGTAAATGTAGAATTTGATACCACTTCTGGAATAGTGGATTTAAAGGTCACTGCATTTGAGCCTGAGTCTGCAGTAAAAGTGATCAAGGCTATTTTAACGGCCAGTGAGGATCTGGTTAATACCTTATCTGAAAAATCCCGTCAGGATAGTTTAAAATTCGCACGACAAGAATTAAAGAAAGCTGAAACAAAACTAAAAAACGCGCGTACAGATGTCAGAACATTTCGTGAGAAAGAACAAGCACTTAGCCCAGAACAATCTGCGGAATCGAAACTCAAATTGGTAGAAGAATTAGAAGCCGAGCGTGCTCGTGCAGAAGCGGATTTACGCAGCCTCAGACTCGAATTTCCTGACACATCCAGAAAGATCATCGAAGCCAAAAACAAAGTTTTCTCCCTGAAAAAACAGGTAAATATTGAACGCATCAGAAGTACAAGAATCACTGATAGCAACGATGCAAAGACCATGAGCTCGATAATTTCAAAGCATGAAGAATTATTAACAGAACAAGGCTTCGCAGAAAAATCTTATGAGGCCGCTCTGTTAAATCTTGAACAATCTCGCATTGATGCTACACAACAACATCGTTATTTAATTGTTATTGTACAACCTAAACTACCTGAGGAGCCCTCGAAACCAAAAGCACCGGATGATTTTATTATCCTCTTTTTGGCCTGCCTTTTGTTCTGGGGATTATCAGGATTAATCATATCCTCCATTAGAGATCATGCTGGGTGGATGTAATGAAAGACAAGATTACACACATTTTAATCTAAACATTGCTATGGAATTTTTAAACGCATTAAACGTACAAGGTAGAGTAATTTCT
Source organism: Cocleimonas flava (assembly GCF_004339015.1). Lineage (GTDB taxonomy): Bacteria > Pseudomonadota > Gammaproteobacteria > Thiotrichales > Thiotrichaceae > Cocleimonas > Cocleimonas flava. The sequence goes on from NZ_SMFQ01000005.1 coordinate 369,085, forward strand.
GCACTCACTTTGCGTGAAACACGAGCTAGATACGGCAATAGCAAACTTGGTTTCTTTTGGGCGTTATTTGAGCCTTTTGCACATGTTGTCGTATTTATCGGTATTTTCTCAGCCCTTGATAGAGCAACTCCGTTAGGAGATAGCATGGGATTATTTATTCTTACCGGCATTATTCCCTGGTTACTCTATAGCAATATAGTTAGCAATGTCATGTCAGGTTTAAGCACAAACAAAGCATTGCTTGGATATCCGCAAGTGATGCCTATAGACATCACCATTTCTCGAGTAGCTCTAGAATTTTCGACATTATTTTTAGTAATGCTATTCTTTTTAGCTATCGCACACTATATGGGCATAAGAATAAGGATAGACAGTTTTCTAGAGATGATGAAACCAACAGGATTAATCATTCTCTTTGGTACTGGTATTGGTTTGATTAATGCAGCTATTATCCCTCACTACCCCTCTTACTCAAGTATATTCAATGCCTTTTCCCGACCTTTATACTTTATTTCAGGAATATTTTTTACAGCTAATTTTCTTTCACCAGAAGTATTCGATTTTGTAGATTTCAACCCACTGATTCATTTAATAGAGTGGTTCAGGTCAGGCTTCTACCCTAGCTTTGAAAGTGATTTGTATGATCCAGAATATGCAGTTTTTATCTGTGTAGGAATATTCACCCTTGGCTTACTCGTCGAAAGATTAAGTAGTAAAAAGGCTCGACAAGTATGATTGAGTTTCGAAATGTAAATAAAGCTTACGATATGGCTAATGGCCAGAATATCGTTCTTAAAAATGTTAACTTCAAGTTTCCTGAAAGAAAAAACATTGGTGTATTAGGGGTTAATGGGGCTGGTAAATCCACTCTCCTAAGATTAATTGCAGGAAGTGAATACCCAGATAGCGGTAGAATAATTCGAAAAGGAAGATATTCATGGCCTTTGGGGTTTACAGGCTCATTTCACCCCTCTCTTACTGGTATTGAAAACCTGCGCTTCGCATGCAGAATCTATAACGCAGATATAAAGTACGTCACTGAGTATGTGAAGGATTTTTCTGAGATTGGCGATTATATCCATGAACCGATTAAAACGTATTCATCGGGCATGCGTTCTCGCCTGGCATTTGCTTTGAGTATGGCAATAGACTTTGAAGTGTATTTGGTTGATGAAATCATGGGGGTTGGAGATCAGGGCTTCCAGCAAAAATGTAAAGAAGCTTTTGCCGCTAAAAGAGAAAACTCAAGCATCATTATGGTTTCGCATAGCATGGCAACCATCAAAGAATACAGCGATGTCGCACTTCTACTGACTGGCGATAATTTAGAAATTCATGACGATGTAGATCACGCTATTGAACTCTATAATGTTTTAACAACCGCTTCTACCTAAGGAAGCAACTGCTGAGGCAGTCCTTTAGTCTGCAACAACGCAGCTATATCCATACTCAGAGCAATCGACACATGTACTGCGACACCTCCCCAGATGGATCGTGTATGCAGCGCTAAAACACCCAAAAACAATCCAAAGAATATTGCACCACTCGCTTCCAACCAAGGTTTTGAGAGATGTATCATCATATAAGGCACAATCATCACGAAAATAGCGTTCACGCCAAACGTTGGGCGGCAGGCTTGTATGATAAAACCACGAAAGAAAAATTCTACACAGACAAACTGAAGTAAATACAAGATTTCCCATGCGACCAAATCAAACCAGCTTCTATGAGCAAGCTTATAAAAAGGGTAATGATTAGTAAAATCATCCCGAAAGCTTACGATTACAACAAAGGAAAGGATCGGGGCTGCAAGCAATACATACCATTTAATATCCCGTCTTAATCGTCCCACTCCAAGCCCATAATTCGTCAAGGGCTCTTTTAATAAATATTTAATCGTCACAACAGGTATCAATACAAAAGCAACTAAATGCCATATAGCCCACCACGCTTGTGTCACCAACGGAAAGAATGTTTGTCGACGCAACTCCAGCACTTTTGCTGCTGGATTATCTGAAAACTGATCAAACCATAAATTCAATGTCGCATAGAAAGCCGTATTAAATTTAAGGTAATGTAATAACAAAACACAAAACGCAACGACCACTAGAACGATTGCAGGTCTTTTATCCCAGGCGACAGAATTAACAGGGGCAATCTTTTCAGTTGATCCTTTACCCCCCTCTTTTGAAAAGGATTGCTTATGAATAGACAGTAAAAGATTTAGGAAATTTTCAATTAACTTCATTTTGTCATTGTATCCGAAAATACCCGTATAAAATTAATCATAAGTATCAATTTTGTTATCTATTAGTATTTAATGATATACTACAATACAAATTATATTTAACTTTCAAAGGGCACATTATGGAAATCGAAGTAGAAGGCAAAACAATACAACTTAGCGAAGCAGGCTGGTTAGAAGACCTTAGCGAGTGGTCCGAAGCCATTGCAGAAAAGATTGCAACAGAAGTGGAAGGTATCGACGAGCTTACTCCCGAACACTGGGACATCATTAACCTCACTCGTAAAGCATTTTACGATAACGGTCAGGTTGCTGAACCACGTAAATTTATGAAAATGATGAAAGAAGAGTTTGGTAAAGATCGCTCATCAAATAAGTATATCTTTAGCTTCTTCCCTAAAGGTGGATTGATTAAATCAGCCAATAAAGTAGCTGGGCTACCAAGACCTAAAGGTTGCAGTTGATTTTAACTGTTATATTTAACCCTTAGAGTTAAAAAAAGATTCAAATAGCCAGTCGTTGAAAAACCACTGGCTTTTTTAGTGGTGTTAATTTGCTATGATACTTTTATTTTATAGAAGTTAAGCATGTCAGCAGAAATAGAATCTCTAAAACTTAAATTACGCGAGTTTGCCGAAGAGCGTGACTGGGATCAATTCCACTCACCGAAGAATTTTTCTATGGCAATGATTGTAGAATGCGCCGAATTAGTTGAACATTTTCAATGGCTGACGGACGAACAAAGCAAAAATCTTTCTACCGAAACCCTGGATGAAGTAAGTCTGGAAATGGCTGATATTTTTATTTATCTGATTCGACTGGCAGATAAATTAGATGTGGATCTTGTAAAAACAGCAAAACGAAAAATGATTCTAAATGCTGAAAAGTACCCTATTGAAAAGTCTAAAGGCTTAGCAACTAAATATAACAAATTATAAAAATATTTCCTTCACTACATAGCCACAAAGTTTCAGGATACCTTATTATTCACCACCTTAGTCAACCCTTCTACAATAACTGCAGAGTTACGCAAGCGCCATTTACCTAGCAACTTAACCAAATTGGAATAGTTTGATCCTGATTTATGAAAATCGTAGACGGAAATCCATCGATGTAGCATCTGATAAAGAAACACAAAAAGAAAAAAGTCCCTTGCTTTTTGCTCTTTAGGATACTTATACGCATCAAGAACGAGGTTAAATATTTCCCATAAATCTGGCGACTTACGCATATCCGCTTTGGTAAGCATGTTGAAGTAGTTTATGCATATATAATTTAACATTTGAGCCATATCATCTGCAATTGGGGCCGAATTCGCTCCCCCAATATCAATACCAACCACATGGTTTTCATTAATTATTATATTACTGAGATTCAAATCCCCATGTAAATCCGCATGTAAAACTTTATAGTCATAAAAGCAATTCGCATAGCGGTTTAAAGCTTTAAACCCAGCTATGAATATCGGATTCTTTTTGCATAACTCTTCCGTGTGTAGTTTTTCACAGTGTGATTCGATATTAGTTGAGTAACGCAAGTTATCAACAATGCTGAGCTTTAGATTAGCATTCTCGTGATAATATCGAAGCCATTGGAAGCCGACTTTAATGTTATTTTGTATTGGGCCCTTTCTTAAACAATTTTCCCAGAGAATTTCTCTTAAATTCTTACCTGAAATCCATTCCATCAGAAAACAGTTATCATCCTGAAAAAAACCATAAGGTTCAGGTACACGATATTTTCCGTTGTCTATGTTAATAGCCAAAGAGAAACGCTCAATAGCAGCGAAATGGTGCCTGCTTCTTGGGCTTTGATCGTTACGATATACTTTTAAAGCGACGTCTTTTGGAAAATCTTTACTGGAAAATCTATAGACAATTGCTTCAGTAGAATTAATTTCAGGGTGATTTATTTCCCAATCCTGTGCCTTGGTTTTTTCTCTAAGATAACTAATTATTTTATTTTTTAATGTTTCAGTTATCATATTTTAGTTACAGACAAATAATAACTCAGGATATCTTAATTAGGCTTCAACAAATAGAATTGATAAACTTTATTTATTAGCCAAGCCTTCAAGCAATGATTTATTTCTTAACTTCTGTCTTTCTAAAGTAGTTCGATTAGCAATAAATATACTCTTAAGTGTTTCTACTGATTCATCAAAATCATCATTGATCACAACATAATCAAATTCCGAATAATGCTGTATGTCATCAACGGATTGCCCCAATCGTTTAGCAATCACATCGTCGCTATCTGTTCCTCTTCCTCGTAAACGCTTTTCTAGCTCTTCTTTGGATGGAGGTAAAATAAAAATAGACAAACAACCGGGCATTAAGTCTCTGACTTGTTGTGCTCCCTGCCAATCAATTTCCAGAATGACATCAACACCTTTATTGAGAATTTCATCTACTGATTTTTTAGCCGTTCCGTAGTGATTACCAAACACATTTGCGTGCTCCAAGAAATCACCATTATGTACACCATTGAGGAAGGTATCAGCATCGATAAAATGATAATGTTTGCCATCAATCTCGCCTTCACGGGCTTTACGAGTTGTATGAGAAACGGCCATTTCAGCACCTTCCAATGTTTCCAATAACTTAGTTATCAAACTGGTTTTCCCTGCTCCCGAAGGTGCAGAAATAATGTATAGTGTTCCCGTACTCATTTACCACTCTCAAAATTAATTATTATGTCGTCTAAGAATCGTATTATCACTGTCCCAGCTTTTTCTGACAACTATATCTGGCTTATTTGTGATGAAAACCAACAATACGCCGCGATCGTCGATCCAGGAGATGCAACTCCTGTCATTAAAGCCTTGGAAAAAGACAAAATTCAACCCGTCGCTATTCTCATTACTCACTTTCATGCAGATCATGTTGGTGGTATCGGCAAACTACTGGAAAAATACCCAAATCTGTCGGTATATGGCCCCGCAAGCGAACGCATCCCGCATATTACTCACCCACTTCAAGGTGGTGAAACAATACACATAAACCAAATTAACACCGATTTTCAGGTGATGAATGTACACGGCCATACTGCTGGACATATCGCTTATTACACCCATGAAGATAGCGCAGATAAAACTGGTGAAGGACGTCTCTTTTGTGGAGACACTTTATTTGCCGCAGGCTGTGGGCGAGTATTCAACGGAACCAAAAAAGACCTTCATGATTCTTTAGAAAAAATATCAAAACTACCTGAAAACACCCTGATTTACTGTGCTCATGAATATACGTTAGATAACATCGGTTTTGCCAAGTGGGTAGAACCAGATAACGAAAAACTTATTTCACGAGAAAGTGATGCAATAGCCTTAAGAGAAAACGGCGAGACGACTGTTCCGTCGCGACTCTCGTTAGAATTAGAAACAAATCCGTTTCTTCGAACACATTTACCCAAAGTCGTTAAAAGAGTTTCTGAATTTGCCGGAAAACCCTTAGAAAACTCTACAGAAGTATTTACCGCAATGCGTACCTGGAAAGATACAGAATACGATTAATAACCTTTTAACGATTGGTCACCCCCCTACTTATAGGGGGTTATTTCATTAAGCCACTAAGCATAATCCCTTTGTCAGGACTAACCAGATACTCAGTATTGTTTTTACCCATCAACTGATAAGCACAACCAAGACCTTAAAATTAAGTATCAAACTCAATTTTATTATGGCTACCATCACAATAAGGTTTGTTAGCAGAAGCACCACAACGACATAAGGCAGTCATACCTTCTTTCGTAACCTCTTCCCCATCGGGCATGGTTATTGTTAAATTTCCTTCCACTAGTAATGGGCCACCTTTGGTTACTTTCACTTTCGTAGCAGTATCTTTATCTTGCGTGTTCATTTGCGTGGAGATCTCCTTTTTTTGTTGTATCGATAGTGCCCCAGATGGACACTTCCCTACCTGTGCGACAACCTCATCTTCTGAACTGCCATCCAAGGTTACCCATGGTCTATTATTGGGGTTAAAGACCTGAGGTAATTGATGAAAACATATTTTAGAATGCGAACATTTAGCTGGTTGCCAGACCACAGTAATATTATCCGTAGAATAATGTTTAATAACTTCTGACATAAATTTCTCCTCAAGACATGGTGAGTAAATCACAAAATATCAAAACAACTACCGAACGATTGCTGTATACACATAATTACTGGACGTTTCTTGCGTATAAGGGTTAGGAAACGAAACCAAATGAGACCTAACATCAGCAAAAACACTTTCAAGAAACTGGATAAAGTTGTCACTCGCTTTAACGTCCGACCAAAGTGCAAATACACCACCCTGATTTATTTTATTGGCTAAAGAAGACAAACCCTTGCTGGTATAAAAGGAAGCATTCCCCGGGGATAACAAAAAGCTGGGCGAATGATCGATATCCAATAATACAGCATCTACTTTTTGATCCTGATTAGCTTTACCAAAGCCCCGAGTATCTGCACTCGCAATAGCGAAGAAATCTCCCAACACCAACTCACAACGAGAATCAGCCATGAGCTCCTCACCTAAAGGCACCAAGCCTTTTTCATGCCATTCAATCACTGGCGGCATCACGTCGATTACTTTCAAGGTTGCAACAGAACTATGCTCTAGCGCCGCTGCTGCCGTATAACCGAGCCCCAAACCGCCGACGATGACATCTAGTGACTTATCATCAAACGTATCGCCAAGCGCGGCTAAACCAAGGTGAGAGAGTTGTACTTCTGCTTCGACAAACAGACTCGACATCAAAAACTCTTCATTCATCTTAACTTCGTAAATGAGTTTATTTTCCAGACGAGGCTCTGAACGCTTTCTTAAGCTAATTTCGCCAAGCGGCGTATGTTGAAAATCGAGTTCTTCAAAGATAAGAGACAAAGTTAAATCCTAATGCTTAATAGGCTTTCATTATTTGCGCTCTATGCACTTATCGCAAGTAAATACGTATGAATAAAAAAAACCTATGTTAATTCCAGTCATCCAATCCATAATTTTCTAGAATTGTTTTAAGCTCTCCTGACGCTCTTAGCCTTCTTAAACCTGCATCAAATATCTCTGTGTATTCTTTTGCTCGAGGGTTTTCAGGGGAAAAAGCAATATACATTGATTCACTATTCAAACAGCCCGCTTTTCTGAAATTAGAAGTCTTTCCCGTTTCTTTAATGTGATAATCCAATGTGTACTGCTCATCTAAAATCGCAGTAATACGACCCATAGCAAGTTTATTGAAATTCATATCAATCCAGTTAGTTTGATAGGATGGCTGAACTAATAAGCTATTATCTTTATGTTTATCAATATAGTCCTGAACTTCAGCACTCACGACATTACCTTCAAGATAACCCAGAGTCACTTTCTCTAAAGAATCCACCCCTGAATAATTCCATTTACTCCCTGCTAAAGTATAAAAACACCACTTGAGCTCACCGATACTCTCCTCGGGAAACATCAAACCTGGGGCTTCTTTCTTTCCCGGAGATAAAAGAGCATCAAGCCTTCCCGCGGTTGCTTCGGTAATAGCTCTAGCCCAAGGCATAAAAAGGTAGTCAAACTTAATGCCCTGTTTATTGAAAATCAGATTGATTATGTCGAGTTCATAGCCAGGTCTTTTCGAGTGAGGTATTTCAGAATGGTCGTCTTCCATACAAGAGTAAGGACACCAATCATCAAAATTGACTCTGATAGTTTCAGCAGCGGCAGGGGTAATAGAACTTGATAAAAAAAGCGATGTCATAAAAACTAGTTTCATCATCGATATTTGCATTACTTATTAGCGTCCCTTAAATGGCTTGTTTATTCGTTTCTTTTTATTTATTAGATGATACAGCACACAAATCGAAAGCGGAAATCATAACGCTGACCTGAATTTACATCTATTTATCAAATACCTAGTAACATACAAATTTAGCAAGATTTAAATCAGCCTAATAGTTATATTAGTGTTTAACAAAGTCTTCTCAGTATTAAGCTATTTCAAACGTTTTACATTTACCATTATCAAGCCCATCTATCGTCCAGGAACCCACCCGATACCGAATTAAACGTAATGTTGGATAACCTATTGCTGCTGTCATCCGTCTAACCTGTCGGTTTCTACCTTCACTAATGGTAATTTCCAACCAGCTATCCGGAATAGTCTTACGAACACGTACTGGCGGATCCCGCTCCCACAATAAATAAGGCTCTGGAATAATTTTGATTTTTGCTGGCATGGTCATGCCATCTTTGAGATCTACGCCTTCTCGTAGCTTATCCAGGTCAGACTGCTCCGGCTCTCCTTCCACCTGAACCCAATAGGTTTTAGACATTTTATGTTTTGGGCTGGCGATTCGGTTTTGAAGTTTTCCATCATTGGTTAACACCAATAAACCTTCACTATCACGATCAAGACGTCCTGCGGCATAAACACCTTTTTCTTTGATGTAATCAGCCAGAGTCGCACGCCCTTCACTATCAGTAAATTGGGTTAAAACACCGAAGGGTTTATTGAATAGAATTATTTTTGACATAAAGATAAACTAACACACAAAGCTAAAAAATATTTAAGAGACTACTTTAACCACTATGTCACAAATAACAACACTAAGCCGCATAAGAAAAATATTCACAGCTAAGCCGCTATACATAATTTTCAGCGGACTATTTCTTAGTGCTTGTAGCGTTACTTCCCCAAAAATGAACGAGCCCCTGAAGGCTAAATCAAGTTCAGAATTATCAGCATTAGGTTCAGAATCAAAAAACCAACGATCTGATGAGCTTTCTTTGTTTATGGCATTTTCAGGTGGCGGAACCCGTTCTGCAGCATTGTCATACGGCGTTCTAAAAAAATTACGTGACACTAAAATCAACATCGGCAACAAACAACGCCGCTTACTGGATGAAGTCGACATGATTTCATCGGTATCTGGAGGAAGTTTCACCTCAGCGTATTATGGCTTATTTGGTGATGGTATTTTTAAAGATTTTGAGAAGAAAGTCCTTAAGAGAAAAATCCAGACCGAATTACTCAATCTTTCATTATTTAGCCCAAAGTCCTGGATTCGTTTAGCGCCGGCGCTGTTTGAACGTAGCGATCTAGCCGCAGAATATTATCACCAGACAATTTTCAAAAAGAAACATTTTGGCGATATGCGCCCCGATGCTCCTTTTATTGTTATCAATGCGACAGACTTGTCATTGGGCCAAGGCTTTTCTTTTACTGGCTATCATTTCAGCTGGATCTGCTCAGATTTAAATAGCTATCCGATATCTCGTGCCGTTGCAGCGTCCTCAGCTGTACCCGTGGTTTTCTCTCCTATCACTCTGGAGAATCACGCGGGTAGTTGCAAGTTTTCACCTATCGTCTGGGATGTTCAAAAGCGCAATAGAAACAAAGTGAAAAATAAGCAAAAGCGTTATAAAGATGCACTTAGGGTTAAAAACTACCGCGATAATAAAAAGTTAAAATACCTGCATTTAGTGGATGGTGGAGTCGCTGATAACCTGGGCATACGCTCTATTCTGGATATCATTTCGTTCCATAACGACAGCATGTGGAGTGCGATGAAAACCTACGGCATGCAGAATACCAAGAAGATGGTTTTTATCAGCGTAAATGCCGCCAGCTTTCAAAACCCCATTATTGCGACCCGAAAGCGAGCGCCTTCAACGGTTGATGTGATTGATACCACCACCACAATCCAATCCAATAAGTACAACACGGAGACTATTGACTTATTAACGAGCAAATTCCCTGTCTGGAAAAAACAGGTACAAACAGCGCGCTGTCGAGAAAAGCCCAGTAAAGACTGCGCCAATATAGAGTTCCAATTGATTGAAATTAACCTTGAAGACCTGCGACCCTCGGAACTCAAAGCATTAGGAATCGTTCCCACTGCTCTCGAGTTACCGAATAAAACCGTAGACCAACTAGAAGATGCTGGCATGAAATTAATGCAACGTTCGAAGAGCTTTCAAACATTTATCAATGGGTTTAAGTAACGGGTTTAAGTAAGACATTCAATACTAAAAGTCACCCCCCTACTTTGGGGCACTTTTTTAAAAGCATTACCAAACAGCTGCTTCAAAGCCAGCTAGAAAGGAGACATCAACGCTTCTGCCGATATAATAATGGTCGCTGCAAGCATCACGCTTATGATCAATATAGGTAAGATTGAAAGTTTCATGATTAGCTCCTTTGTCATTCGTTACCGTGGCTATTGCTGTCTGAATAATATATTGGATTCTCTACGCCGATTCCGTGAAATTCATCACATTTTCACAACAGATTCGCGAATAATTCAAAAGGTCACCCCCCTACTTTCAACGGCTTTTTTAAAGACTATTTCCAAAGACCCTAATTCAGCGTTAAAATAGCTCTCTATCATTTAATCGAGAGAAGAATCCCCATGCCAGAGTATCGTTCACGTACATCCACCCACGGCCGTAATATGGCTGGAGCCAGAGCCCTATGGCGTGCTACTGGTATGCAAGATGGCGATTTCAGCAAGCCCATCATCGCTATTGCAAATTCATTCACACAGTTTGTGCCTGGTCATGTTCATCTGAAAGACATGGGTCAACTTGTTGCACGCGAAATAGAAAAAGCGGGCGGCGTCGCAAAAGAATTCAATACCATTGCTGTTGATGATGGTATAGCGATGGGTCACGATGGCATGCTTTACAGCCTTCCTTCACGCGAGATTATTTCCGATTCAGTAGAGTACATGGTAAACGCACATTGTGCGGATGCTTTAGTCTGTATTTCTAACTGTGACAAAATCACACCAGGCATGTTAAACGCTGCCTTACGCTTGAATATCCCCGTAATATTTGTATCTGGTGGACCAATGGAATCTGGCAAGGCCGTTATTCAGGAGCAAGTTGTAAAGCTTGATCTGGTTGATGCCATGGTTTCAGCAGCCGATGACAATGTCTCTGATGATGACGTGTTTAAAACAGAAGTTTCAGCCTGTCCTACCTGCGGATCTTGTTCAGGTATGTTTACCGCAAACTCAATGAACTGTTTGACCGAAGCCTTAGGCTTATCATTGCCAGGTAATGGATCAATGCTGGCAACGCATTCAGATCGTGAGCAGTTATTCTTGGAAGCAGCTCGCCAGATCATGGTGCTTACAAAGCGTTATTACGAAGAAGATGACGAGACCGCACTACCACGCAACATTGCTAACTTCAAAGCGTTTGAAAATGCAATGAGCCTCGATATCACCATGGGTGGTTCGACCAATACTGTTCTGCATTTACTTGCTGCAGCTCATGAAGCTAAAGTTGATTTCACCATGGACGATATGGATCGTTTATCTCGCTCAGTGCCTAATTTGAGCAAAGTAGCACCCGCAACTCAGCTATACCACATGGAAGATGTGCATCGCGCTGGCGGTGTTTTCAGAATTCTGGGGGAGCTAGACCGAGGCGGCATGCTACACACTGAATGTAATACTGTTCACGCTCGTACTATGGGCGAAGCACTGGAAAAGTGGGACATCGCACGTAACCCATCTGAAGAAGTACAAACTTTCTATAAAGCGGCTCCGGGAAATGTGCGTACTGTGCATGCGTTTAGTCAAAGCAAACGCTGGGATGATCTTGATATCGACAAAGTCGGTGGATGTATTCGTGATGTTGAGCACGCTTACTCAAAAGATGGCGGTTTAGCCGTACTCTACGGCAATATCGCAGAAGACGGTTGTATCGTAAAGACTGCAGGTGTTGATGAGCATATCTTGACTTTTAAAGGGCGCGCACGTGTTTATGAATCTCAAGACGATGCAGTAACGGCAATCCTTGCAGATGAAATCGTTGAAGGCGATATCGTTGTTATTCTTTATGAAGGACCAAAAGGTGGACCGGGCATGCAGGAAATGCTGTATCCAACCAGTTACCTAAAATCAAAAGGTCTTGGCAAAGCTTGTGCGTTGATCACTGACGGTCGTTTCTCAGGCGGTACATCGGGTTTATCTATTGGACACGCGTCACCAGAAGCAGCTGAAGGCGGAGCGATTGGATTAGTCGAAGAAGGAGATACGATTGATATCGACATTCCGAACCGTAAAATTTCACTTCGTATTTCTGACGATGAGCTGCAACAGCGCCGTGACGCAATGGATGCCAAAGGCAGCGCAGGCTGGAAAGCAGGTCCTCGTCCTAGAAACGTTACCCAGGCACTAAGAGCTTATGCGGCGATGGCGACATCTGCAGCAAAAGGGGCAGTTAGAGATGTTTCTCAAGTTGAGAAGTAACAGCTTCTAAATCCATTATCCCATTGCTCAAGATGCCACTAAAATGGTGGCATCTTGAATTCTTGCGAATCTATCCTCAAGGAAATTCTCGCTAGATAAACTTATTTCCATATATTCGTTGAAGGTTTACCTTCTAATTCTAGAACTGGACCTAGATCTTCTCCTCCATCATCCAATGACCTACAGCCTATCCCACATATCTCCCCCGGAGATAAACTTGGAGTAGACATACAATCAAGAACACCAACTGGCTCTATAGTAGAATAGTAATCACAAATAGAGCCTTCATAAGGACCAGCACTTAAAATATTAATCGTTTGTGTTGGAGTAAGGCTATTTTCAAAGTGGTATGCCTGATAATTCTCCAAAGCTATTGGGGTATTAAAAGTAATAATAGGAGTATTTGCGAACCCTGCCTTTGCATCACTTACAAGCTTAATTCCACTACCACCAAAGCCAAAAGCGCTGACTCCTATTAACATAACAAAAAACTTATTAGCATTTGAGCCTTTTTGTCGAGTAACTTTAAAAGCGACAACAAAAAGCAAAAGACTTAATACAATTAACATCGTACCACTTAAACTAGGAACTGCTGTAGGAGATGCAAGACTAAATGTGATACTGCCACCTCCAGTAGTACCGGCTAAAACTGAGGACGTGGTTATTGTTGAAATTAAAAAAATCAAATGTAACTTATACAGTAATGCTGAAAATCTTCTCATATTTATTTCCCTTTTTTATACTTGCTATTAAAACTCCGTTATTTTTTATTTTTATTTTGATACGAATATAGAAGAATCATTTAGCAATAGCAAACCAGTACACCATAAATTTAGAATTCTTCATTTTCTTACTATAGTGAATGTTTATTATGATCAAAGACCTGTTAAATTAAATCTCTTCAACAAAGAACGATATAGTCAAAACCTATTCACTGAAAAACTACTCAATACATCTTTAAAATCAGCCAGTGTTTGATTGCTTTTATCACCATCAATCAACGCCGTAATAATTTTTGCTGATATGGGTGCTTGCGTTAATCCCAAATGTTGATGACCAAAGACCATGCCAATTTGAGGGTGTTCCGGGTGTAAGTCGATAACTGGCAAAGAATCTGGCAATGTTGAGCGATTACCCATCCATTTACTGGGCTGTTGTTTATCAGCATCAAAATTTGGGATTATTGCATTGATATGCTTACTTAAGGTGTCATAACGCTTTGCAACGGGTTTTGAATCTACATTGGCAAACTCGGCAAAACCGGTGATTCGCATTCCGGTTTTGAGTGGCGTTAACATCACATGCCTATCAGCCGACATAATCAATCGCTTAAATTTAACCGGACTTTCTGGAAACGTTAAGTGATAACCTCGTTCGGCTACCAGCGGAATATCCAGCCCCAGCTGTTCAAGTAGTTTTTTACTCCAGACTCCCGCGCAAACCACTAATTTATCAAAGTCAAAATCACCACTGGAGGTAGATAAACCAACGCGTTGATTAGGCGTAGAGATTTGCTTCACTTCTGATTGTTTAAAATTCCCACCTTGCTGTACAAAGCGATCAAATAGAGCGACTGCCGTTTCGTAGGGGTCTAATAATTGCACGGATTCTGGGCAATAAAGCGCATGTTTAATATCACGCGATAACGCGGGCTCTTTCTCAAATACAGCTGCGTCTTTTAAGATTTCACACTCAATACCCTGTGCTTGTAGTGCTTTCTGGCAGTTTTCTGCTTGCTTGATACTTGAAGACTTTTCCCAAACCTGAAGATAACCACTTTTACGCACCATTTCTTCGCAGTTAGATCTATTTAATAACGATTTCCAGGCATTTATGGAATGTTTATTTAAAGCGACGATGGCTTTTCGGCTTTTATCTTGTCGTGAACTAGCCACCTCTTTTAGAAACTTAATGCTCCACGGGATAAAGGACAACAAGTGATCGGGGGTAACTTTTAATGCCGCATTTTCACTAAAAAGTTGCTTCACCGCAGAGACGATATTCCCCACTGTAGCCTGAGGATCGATGAGCTCTATGGCAAGGAAGCTGGCATTACCATAGGAAGTCTCAGTTGCTGGCTCGGTTTTATCAAATAACGTAACCTGATAACCAGCTTCCTGTAATTCGAGCGCTGTAGTAATACCAATAATACCACTACCGACAATCGCAACAGTGCCTTTCGGTTGGTCTTGATTCATCTTAAGTTTCGTCTACTAAACCTTCATAAGCCAAAATAGCTGCCGCTAAATCTTCTCTTGCTGCACCCACCGATTTAAAGAGAGTGATTTGTTGATCGCTGTCTTTAAGCTGACTGCGCCCCTCGTGCTGCTTTCCACTCAATTCAGATAATTCGGCAACGACATCATTTTTATCAAACGCACCATTTTCTATGGGTTGAGTTAAATCACCCGCTTCAACGATGGCTGCCAGTCTTGTGTCGACAAAAACGGCTGATTTCTGGACCGCAGCATCATCGGTTTCACGCATATCTGGTTTAAATCCGCCTACTAAATCGAGGTGCGTACCAGGCGTTAGCCATTCACCTAAAATAATGGCTTGAGTCGACATAGTTGCACAACTGATGATATCTGCCGAAGCTGCGGAATTAGCTAAATCTACATCCGTACATACGGTTGCGGGTAATCCTTCTGCAACAAATGTGGCAACCAGCTTTTCTGCAGATTGTTGATTTCGGCTCCATACTTCGATCTGATCTATTGGTCGGACAGCACTGTGCGCATACACTAATTCACGGGCTAATCGACCAGAACCAATGAGCAATAATTTATGCGAATCTGCACGAGATAAATATCGACTGGCCAGCGCTGAAGCTGCAGCAGTGCGTCTGGCAGTTAGCTCATCCGCATCAACTTGCAGTAATGGTTCGCCTGTTTTTGCACTACTGAGTAGATAACTGCCATTCAACCCTGGAAGTCCTCGAGCGCTATTCCCGGGAAAAATAGTAACTTGTTTCACCCCAAGATACTCGCCTTCGATCCAGGCTGGTTTTAATAACAGCGAAGCGGTTGGCTCATTGAGTACGTTCAAGTCATGCTGATGACGCAAGGGCTCAATCACTTCAGAGGTGAAAACGGTATCGATGGCGTCAATCAAGTCTAGCCACGGAAGTTTTGCTTTAAGTTGCTCACTGCCAAGATAAGGTATGGAATTCATTTAAATGCTCACAAAATTTGATACAGGATATTATAGTTTATTAAATACCCCCCCCCCTACTTTGAAGGCATTTTTTTATGAGGATGAATCAGACAACAGCATACACCCAGGATTTAAATAGGGGATTCAAATAGGGCATCAAAGATAAAGAATTAGAAGTACGGTTAAAAATTAGAATTCAGGCTTCAATTCGCGCGCAAGCAATTCTTTAACAGCATCTTCTGGCGCCATATTTTCGTAAATGACTTTGTGAACGCACGCGCTAATCGGCATTTCAACTCCAGCTCGATCAGCCAACAAATGAATACTATGAGATGTCTTGGCACCTTCTACCGCTTGACCAATTTCAGCGATTGCCACATCAATATTCTTGCCTTCACCCAGCGCCAAACCCAAACGACGATTACGCGATTGATTATCTGTACAGGTCAAAACCAGATCACCCACGCCAGATAAACCCATAATAGTTTCGTTTTGCGCACCCATCTTATCCGCGAGACGCATAATTTCTGCGAGACCTCGGGTGATAATTGCCGCTCGGGCATTCGCCCCAAAGCCCAAACCATCTGAAATACCAGCAGCTATCGCTAATACATTCTTTACAGCGCCACCGAGCTCTACACCCAGTACATCATCGCTGGTGTAAACACGATAATTACCACCTTGAAAAGCCGCCGCAGTACGTTCTGCCAGAGCTACTGTAGAGGCAGCAGCAGTCATTGCTGAAGGTAAGCCTTTTGCTACTTCCGTCGCGAATGTTGGACCAGAAACCAGCCCATAATCTATTTCATCACCCAATTCTTCAATCAACACTTCATGAAGCAATTTACCGCTACCCACTTCCAAGCCTTTAGTTGCCCAAACAATAGTATGAGATTTATTGAGTTTTGGTTTGAGTTGCTTGAGTAGATCGCGGAAACCATGGCTGGGTATAACTATTAGTTGATCATCTGAATGTTGCACAAGGTCATCGATAGAATCAGTGCATCTGAGGTTATCCGGGAAAGGAATTCCTGGAAGGTATGCTGTATTTTCGCGAGCTTTGTCGCAGGCTTCGATATGCTTGGGGTCAAAACCCCAAAGAAGCACATCCAGGCCATTTCTCGCGAGTTGCAACGCCAGAGCTGTTCCCCATGAACCTGCACCGTAAACCGATATTTTCTGGGGACGCTCTGATGTTGTCATGTTTTTTACTCTTCTTAAATTTACTCTTCTAATACTTACTCTTAAACGATATATGCTTAGACAGATCGACTATTTATACTTCAGTCGTCTCTGCTGGTGCTCCACCGTTTGCTTGAGCTTCTTCTTGCTGTTTAGCAATATTTTGAGCATAAAGTGCATCAAAGTTAATTGGTGAAAGATGCATTTCAGGGAAGCTACCTTTTGATACCAAGTTTGAAATCACTTCACGTGCATAAGGGAATAAATTACTTGGACAGTAACTAGCCAATAAATGGTTTAACTGCTCAGCTGGGTAACCTTTAATAAGGAAAGCACCTGCTTGAACCACTTCTACAAGAAATGCAGTTTTACCGTCTTTACCTTTTACTGATACTGTTAAATGAAGCTCAACTTCATAGTGGTCGTCACCTAAAGGATTAACCTGAGTATTTAGATTTAGGTTTGTATCTGGCTCCCAATCCTGCGTAAAAATAGCTGGGCTATTTGGAGACTCAAATGAAATATCTTTAACGTATACACGCTCGATAATAAACTGTTGCTCTTGAGCTTCAGTATTTTGAACAGCTTCCTGTCCGTTTGCGCCGTTTTGTGAATTTGTATCTTCAGCCATCTTGTTCTATCCCTAATTTCTGATCCAGTTCGCCTTGTCGGTCGAGAGCGGCAATGTCATCATAACCACCTACGGATTCATCATTTATAAAAATCTGCGGAACGGTATTTCGCCCGCTACGTTGTTCCATTTCATCCCATAGATCGCGGTCACGACCTACGCTTATTTCGGTATATTCTACGCCTTTTTTCTTCAGTAGCGACCTTGCCCGCATACAATATGGACAAAACCGTGTGGCATACATGATTACTTCAGCAGGCATAAAATAGTAATTATCGCTTAGTTAACGGTAAGTTGGCTGATTCCCACGCCATGATACCACCAGCAAGATTCGAAACGTTTTCAAAGCCAGCTTTGGTTAATTGGTTGCATGCATTACCAGAACGACTACCACTACGGCAATAAACCAATACCGGTGATTGTTTACTCTTGTTTAACTCACCAATTTTTTGAGGTAATTGAGATAAAGTAATATGTCTGGCGCCTTTAATCATTCCTGACGTTATTTCTTTATCTTCACGAACATCAACAACCACAGCGTCATCTTTATTTAATAACATTACGGCTTCATTCACGTTAACTTGCTTATATTTTCTTGTAGCACGTGATATTTCAATTTTGATGATAAAAAACAATACGGCAATAAAACCCAATATAGGCAACGGGTTATTGCTAGCGAAATCAATATATTCTTGCATGAATTTTCTTTAGAAATGAATAAAAAGGGTAAGATAACCGCACTAGAGCTTTGCGTAAAGCTCTAATACTGTTTTTTCAGACTGAAGAGTCAGTCTAGTAGAATTATACAGGGCAACACGTCCTAATTTTAGGACGTAAAATACGCATATTGCGTTTAATGCGTACTACAAAAAACTTCTTGCATCATGCCGATAAGCTTCAGCGTACGAGCATCGCCTACACGATAAAATACTCGATTCGCTTCTTTTCTTGAAGCAAGTATTCCTTTGTCACGTAAAATAGCTAAATGCTGTGAAATATTGCTTTGTGAAGTGCCGACACTTTCGACAATATCCTGAACACTGACTTCATTTTCACCAAGTACACACAAAATTTTCAAACGTAAAGGGTGTGAAATAGCTTTAAGTGAACGCGATGCTGTTTCAACGTCCTCTTCTCTGACTAAAAGGTCACTGACAAGTGTGCAATTTTCATCTGCGCCTTGAGCAATTTTAGGACTATTCATATATTATATTAACTCGGTAGATGGGTTATATTCGTTATTCAATATATTATAAAACAACGATACTATAATATACTCCGACTGCATTTATATCAAGCCGATTATAATTTACGTTAAAGCTTAAAAGTTCGTTTATGAACTGATAAAATCTCGACAAATGGGGCTAAAAATTACAACAATCAAATCTAAAACCGTGTCCGTGAAATTAAATGTTTTCACAACACTTGTGTGTGGCCTGTTACTTATAACGCCTTTAACTAAAAGCTTTGCAGAAACATCTGGGCAAAAACGCAGTAATATCCAGAATAAAATATCGAGCGCAAACAAATCACTAAAGAAGGAGCGTAGTAAATCTCAAAAACTCGCTCAAAAAGTGACTATTACCGAAGACAAGCTCAATGAGATTTCCAAAAGACTCCACAATACCGAGACTAAAATTAATACATTAACGACCAATCTAAATAAGTCTAATGAAAAGAAACGGAAATTATTGATACAGACCAATCAACAAAAAGATGCCCTCGCACAGCAAATGCAGGCTTTGTATACATCGGGCAAGCAGTCACATTTGCGCTTATTGCTAAAACAGGATAACCCTTCAGATATTAGTAGGACGATAAAGTACTACGAATATATGAACAAACACCGCTTAAAGAAAATAACAGGCATTCAGAAACAGCTTGATGAAGTAAAACTAATTCAAGATCAGATAAATACTGATACTAAGACCTTAAATGAATTGCTAGCCAAACAAAGCTCTAGAAAAACGCTATTGAAAAAGACAGTGGCAGAACATGAGTCGGCTCTTAAGAAGCAAAAGAGAGTTGTCTACTCGCAAGAACAAAAATTATCAAAGCTGCGAAAAGAAGAATCACGCCTGAAAGGAGTGATAGAAAGACTCGCTCAAAAAAGAAAAAAAGAAGAAGCAGAACAAAAAAGACAGGAACAACAGAAAAAGTTAGCTAGCCAGAAAAAAACGCCCAAGGCTACTCCCAAAGCAACACAACCTAAGAACACAGGTACTGCAGTCAGCAGACGTTATGTACCTAATAAACCGTTTTCTTCTTTGAAAGGAAGACTTTCATGGCCTGTCAAAGGGCGGCTCACACAAAAATACGGCAGCAATAGAAACACCAAACAAAAATGGAAAGGTGTCGTCATTTCTGCTCCTGCTGGGTCGAATGTATATGCTATTGCACGCGGCAAAGTAGAATACAGCGGCAGACTCAAAGGATATGGCTACCTTGTTATTATTCGTCATGACAAAAATTATCGAAGCTTATATGCCTACAACCGAAGTGTTTATAAGAAAGAAGGGCAAATTGTTAAAGCCGGAGAAGTTATCGCCGCTGTAGGAAATTCTGGCAGCCAAACTAATTCTGGTCTTTATTTTGAGATACGCCGTGGCACAACCCATCATAATCCAGCACAATGGTGCAGATAAGCATTAAAAAATAAGCATTTAGGTAACTGCTTATTTAGTGACAATATCGCTACTATTAGGGTAATATCGGGTCATCTTACCTGTATATTAGAGAGTAGTATGCCCTTGAAAAAATCACTAACAACCGGCGTCATTTCTGGCGTTGCAATTGGGCTCGCTGTCTCTTTTAGCATCAACGCGTTTGCTTTAAAACCAAGCTCACAAACGCTCCCCCTTGCGCAACTAAAAAAGTTTTCGGAAGTCTATGCCCGAATCAAAAACGATTATGTTGAAGAGGTGGACGACAAGAAACTCATCACTGATGCGATCAGTGGCATGCTATCAGGGCTTGACCCCCACTCTGCTTACCTTGATGAGGAAGCTTTTACAGAATTGCGTGTGGGTACTTCGGGTGAATTTGGAGGCTTAGGCATTGAAGTTGGCATGGAGAATGGCTTCGTTAAAGTCATCGCTCCGATCGACGACACACCTGCCAAGAAAGCAGGTTTAAAATCGGGTGATTTGATTATTCGTTTAGGCGACACATCGGTTAAAGGATTAACACTTAACGATGCCGTTAAAATAATGCGCGGCAAACCCGGGGAACCTATTGATCTATTGATTACCCGAGAAGGTAAATCCAAACCCTTTAAAATCACCATCGTTCGTGATGTGATTAAAGTAAAAAGTGTTAAAAAGAGAATTCTGGAAAAAGACTACGGATATCTTCGTATTTCCAGCTTCCAATCTAAAACCACAGATAACACTAAAAAGGCTGTTGAAGACCTACTGAAAGAAAATAAAGCATCACTTAAAGGACTTGTTCTAGACCTAAGAGATAACCCTGGCGGTGTTTTAAATGGAGCTGTTGGCGTATCTGACGTTTTCTTGAGCGAAGGCAACATTGTCTACACCGAAGGCCGTGTTGATGACGCCCTGATGCGCTATAACGCAACACCTGATGATTTACTCGAAGGCGCGCCTCTTGTTGTACTTGTTAATCAGGGATCAGCCTCCGCCTCTGAAATTGTTGCTGGCGCCTTACAAGATCATAAGCGAGCATTGATCATTGGCACCAAAACATTTGGTAAAGGATCTGTTCAAACAGTACTCCCTCTGGATGAAAAGACCGGCGTAAAGCTCACCACAGCACGTTATTTCACACCATCAGGAAGATCAATACAAGCAAAAGGCATTGAGCCAGACATTACCGTCGAAGAGCTTGAATTCAAGAATAAAGATGAAAATACTGATGATGAGATTTCCCCTCTTTCAGAGGCTGATTTAAGTGGTCACATCTCCAATCCGAATGGAGAAAAGAAACCAGAAACGACTAAAGAAGATATAACCGAAACAGACAAAAAATCAGAGAAGAAATTAGTTGAAACTGATTTTCAACTCTATGAAGCCCTTAATTTACTGAAAAGTATGAATCTGATTCAGGAAATGAATTTAAAGAAAGGGTAATTGCATCTGGCATTAGCAAACTCTTTACGGAGTAAAGGGTGACTAAACGCATAGTCACCCCCCTACTTTGAGGCACTTTTTTAGGGAAGACCAAATATTAATTAGTCTTACACTTAAAGTTTTCGCTAAAGAGTAAGGCATCTATCATTTTTTGCGGTAGAATCCCCGCCCATGAATATTCGCACACAACTTGAAACAATAATCACTCAGGCATTGGCCGATGCTGGCGCGCTTAACGATGCTCCTGCCGTTGTAAAAACTTCCTCTCGACCAGAGTTTGGTGACTACCAGGCAAATGGCATAATGGGCGCAGCAAAAGCACTCAAAATGAATCCCAGAGAATTTGCCGCCAGAGTTTTAGAAAACCTTGATCTATCGACCTATGCGGATAAGCTGGAAATAGCTGGTCCTGGATTTATCAATATTCATTTAAAGAACGAGTGGCTGCAACAACAAGTAGAAAAAACGCTCGAGTCAGATAGATTAAATATTGAGAAAGCAGAACACCCTGAAACCGTAGTCATCGATTACTCTGCGCCGAATCTAGCCAAAGAAATGCATGTGGGCCATTTGCGCTCTACAATCATTGGTGATGCTATCGCGCGCGTTTTAGAGTTTACTGGGCACAAAGTCATTCGCCAAAATCATGTCGGCGACTGGGGCACTCAATTTGGCATGTTGCTCACATACATGGGCGAGTTAAAACAACAAGACAAAGAAATCACCTTGCAATTAGCCGATTTAGAAAAGTTTTATCAAGCTGCAAAAGTGCGCTTTGATGAAGATCCTGATTTCGCTAAACAAGCAAGGGATAACGTAGTTAAACTGCAAGCAGGTGACCCAGAGTTTCTAGCTTTATGGAAACAGTTCATTGATACCTCCCTCACTCATTGTGATGAAATCTATAAAATTCTGAACGTGTTACTAACACGTGAAGATGTAATGCCAGAAAGTGCCTACAACGACGACTTGGCCAATGTTATTAGCGACCTGAAAACAAAAGGGCTATTAACTGAAGACCAAGGCGCGCAATGCGTTTTTCTCGAAGAATTTAAAGGTAAAGATGACTCTATCATCCCGATGATTGTGCAAAAATCTGATGGTGGTTATTTATACGCAACCACAGATTTAGCTGCACTTCGCTATCGTAATGATACGTTGAAGATGACACGTGGTCTGTATCTTGTCGACGCACGCCAAAGTCTGCATCTCAGACAAGTATTTGCTGTCGGTAAAAAAGCTGGATTTGTAAAAGAAGAAACTAGCCTCGAACACATGGCATTCGGCACCATGATGGGTAAAGACGGCACACCATTTAAAACTAGAACTGGTGGCACCGTGAAGCTTATTGACTTACTCAATGAAGCCCAGCAGCGCGCGCTTGATCTTGTTACGAAAAAGAACCCTGACTTAGAGCAGGAAAGTCGTGAAAGCATCGCCAAGACTGTTGGCATTGGCGCAGTAAAATACGCAGACTTGAGCAAGAACCGGACGTCTGACTATATTTTCAACTGGGATACCATGCTCAGTTTTGAAGGAAATACAGCCCCCTATTTACAGTACGCCTATGCGCGAATTCAAAGCATATTCCGTAAAGCTGGTGCAATTGATACATCTGCAAAAATCATTATTGAAGAGCCTGCAGAACGTCAGTTGGCAAGCAAGCTATTACAACTTTCAGAAGCTATTGAAGCAGTAGCCAAAGATGGCACGCCTAATATTCTGTGTAATTATCTTTATGAGTTATCTGGAAACTTCATGACTTTTTATGAAGCTTGCCCAATTATGAAAGCCGATGAAAACATCAAACAAAGCCGCTTAAAGTTATCTCAACTTACCGCTAATACACTGAAAACTGGATTGGACTTGCTGGGTATTGATGTAATGGAACGAATGTAACGTATTCGTAGATTGACTGAAGCATTAATCCTCAATCATTAATTTAAAGCCTTCGTGCGAGGCTTTAAATCCAAGATCATTATAAAACCGGATAGCATCAGAACGCTGTTTGTTTGAGGTTAACTGAACAATATTACACCCCCGTACTTTGGCGCGTTTTATTGACCATTCGAAAAGCTGCTTACCATAACCTTTGCTTCGATGATCCTTATGCACTCGCACACCTTCGATCAAGCAACGCCATGAGCCTTTATAAGTGAGATAAGGAATGTAAGTTAGTTGTAGCATGCCTATAATATAAGTTTCAGAATTTTCCGACCTTTCCGCCACTATCAGCTCATTATTAGGATCATCGCTAATGACTTTTAACGCATCGATGTAAGCTTGATTAACTGGTGTAGATGAATCCTCTCGATCTGCACCAAGCTGATCATCAGCCAGCATTTCTATTAGCTTACTCAGATCTCCTTCTTCTGCATTTCTATAAATTAAATTCATTTTCGGCTCTATTTTGGCTTTAGCAGGATTTAAGTTTAACCGCAGCGGATAGCTTTTCTTCTGAAATAGGGAAACTCAGTGCTTCACTAATATCATAGCGAGCCTGCAATTTAGCTAATTGGCTTTCGTGTTCTTTATCATAGAAAATGACCACTCTAATACCATTATGTCTTTGAACAACAGACATCATGGATTCTAATGAGCTGGTTCGATCACGAAAGTCTGATTGATAATTAAATTCGGCGACGATTACAGTAGGGACTTTTTTCTTAAGCAGCTTTAGCACTTTTCGCATACTGGTTTCGGTAATGACTTCAAAACCTAAGCCTTGATACAATTCAGTGAAATTTGGGTATCCCCCTATTTCACTGACTGCTAACAACAATGGAGATTCTCTCACCCTAATCTCTTTCAAACTCGTAAATTAAATCAAGACCATATTCATCAACGGATGTTTCAGCTTCGAGCGACAGCACTTTATTAATTTTATACTTAATCGCAATCTTTTGGGTTTGGTCAAACAAACCAAAGAGATAGCGCACATATAATCGCGAACCTAATCTCTTACCTAAAGCCAACTCACTTTCTCGCAAGTCTTCTTTAGTTACGATATTAACGTCGTCCAGACCAAATGATGCACCTATATTTTGCGCCAAACTTCCACTACCGGTTATTCCCAAGCCTCTTACCGCTGACATCAATAACGCACTTTCCTGACCTGATGCTGACGATAGGCTATGCCCTGTTAGCAAGAAGCTTAATGCCTCACTTTCTTGCATTGCAGGGTTAGAGAAAATAGTAGATTTTGGATTGAGTACATTTCCTCCAAGGTGAACACCAACCACTTGATTATCAACTGTTCTAGTAGCTCGAATATCCATACCCACAAGCTTGGGTGAACCATTAAATATCAGACGACCATTATTGATTTCCAGGTCCTGACCATAAGCTTGAAATTTTCCATCAGTCACTCGAAGAGAACCATTGGCCAAGACATCACGTCTGTTATGAGTCACATTAACGTCGCCAGAAAGTTTTGCCTTTAAACCAAATGCATCTAGTCGCACTCTATCGCCTATCACGATGACTACATTAGGTTGTAATTTAACCGCCGAAACCTGCTCACCAGGCTTGTTTTCACCAATAACAAAAGCATCTCCCGACTCATCGATACTACTTTCCGGGATATCATTTAAACGAATATCAGCATAAGGAATAGTCACCTTGCCTTTGATACTTACTACTTCAGGAGATAAGCCTAATACGATGTCTGGCGACATATTTGCTTTAATCTCATTGGTGTTCATGAAGCGGATATCATTACCACTAATTTTTATATTAGCTTTCCACTTTGCCACATCATTAATGTCCATATCACCAGTGACATTTAAAGCTCCTTTACCCATCAACATTTTTCCGTTGATTCTAGCTTTACCCGGCTGATCCGCAGTGACATTGATATTGATATCGGTTAATTCCGTACCTGCTTCCGGTAATCTCAGGTAGGCATTTTTAATATCTGCCTGGCCTTTTATCTGGGGCTTACTTAATAAACCACTAAAGCTAATTTTGCTGCTAAGAGCGCCTCGCAAACCTCGACTATGTGGGATAAGTTCCTGCGCGAAGTTTATATTTGGTATATCAAAACTAGCCTTGCCATCGATTGTATGTTTTCCATTTTCTGGTGATAGTTTTACCTTGGCATTCGCTGAAAACTGACCACGATTGACAATTTTCATCGAAGCATCAGCATTGATGGTTCGATTATCTATGGTTGCATTAACTTCCGCATCTTCATAAAAGAAGTCTCGTTCTTCATCATCAGTTTTAAACGAAAAACTATTACTTGGCAGTTTAAATTGAATTTTACCCTTTGGTTTACCGTTATTTTGGTTAATATCGTAGGAGCCATTAATTACCCCATTAACCGTCATTCCCTCTGGCAACCATGGTTTAGCTAGATCTAAAGGTATCTCTTTTAACGTACCTTTTGCGTTAAGCCCTATACTTTCTGACCAACTTGCTGTTGAACAAGCATTCGTTTTTTTACTTGATAAACAAAACTGCTCTGCACTAAACCCACTTTTAGAAAGACTGATTCGTGCAGGCTTTTGCAGCGCCCAATCGCCTGCTTGCGTATCATCAAGCTTTAATTGTTGAAGGATTCCACTCCACTGTTCATTTTCCCAGCCACCATTTGCTTTAAGTTGTACCTTAGCCTCTTGGTGATCAACAAAGGCAGCAAGGGTATGGTTTTCAATAGACCCATTTAACTCTAGACTTGCGTTATCTATTTTTTGACCATCACTTTCAAGACTTTTCAGCTTTCCATTTATTTTATAAATATTGTTTGTAGTACTCGCCGTAAAATCTGCAGAATCCAGCTTGAAAGCTTTATAACTTAATTTCTTTGCATCTACAGTTGCATTGATAATAGGCTTATCTATAGTTCCCTGTAACTGTCCTTTAACGATTAATCTACCTGATAATTCGGGCGTAATTTCTTTAAGATTTTTACTGTCAATATTCCAGCTTAAATCAAAAGGGCTACTCGCTCGACCAGAGACCTCAAAACGATTATCCCCTATTTGAGTATTTAACGATTTAACCATTGGAATACCATCAACGAGCTGAACTTCGCCTTGAAGATTCATCGCAGATTGACCCAATTTAAAGTCCTGATATTGCAAATTTGAGGCAACTAATTTTGTTGTGATAGTGGGCGATTTATACAATCCAGTTATCTTGGTATCGCCCTGTATACGCCCTGCCAGATCAGGGGATACCTGTGTTAATTCAGGCGCATTAATATTTACGTTTAAATCTAGTGGCTCACCGGCATTACCATTTATTTGCAGAACATTTTTACCGCTCGCTAGCTTAAGATCCTTTAGAAGAATATTTTTATTATCTAAGCTTACCTCGCCTTTTAAGGTAAGAGCTTCTTCACCTTGGCGGATGCCATTAAATTCAAGTTTTTTAGCAGTAATATCCAATGTCGCGACAGGCTTATCAATATCTCCTTTTAAAGAAGCAATTCCATTAATACTACCTGCTAACTGAGGTGATACTTGCTTTAAATCTTTAGCCTCTATTTTCCATTTTAAATCAAATGGTTCAGTTGCATTACCCGTCAAACCGACAGTATTCTTGCCGCTTTTAATTAATGCACTTTTCAGTGTTAACACCTCATTATCAGCAACAACATTGGTTTCTATCAGTATAGGTACTGAAGATTGCTTAAAGCCTGCATATTCAAGATTATTAGCAGTAACTTTCGCCTGTATTTCTGGCTTTTTATACTCACCTTTAATCGAAACTTCACCTTCAACCCTGCCTGCAACATCTGGTAATATTTGTTTCAGTGATTTTGCGTCTAATTTAATATCCAGGTTTAATGGCTCTGTTACAGCTCCATCTACCAGAATATTGTTATCGCCTAATGTAAGCTGTAGCTTGTTTACACGAACTAGACTTTCTCTTTCGGTAATCTGGCCTTTTGCAGTTAACTTTTGCTCTCTAAACAATCCATCCAGCTCTAAAATTTGTAGCTGGTTTTCCAATCGAGAATCTAAAAAAGTACCTGTATATTTTAATTTGGTATCGGCACTAACTGGCCATTCTGGCAGCAAATTACTCGATGTTAGATTTTTCGCATCAACATCAAAGTTCCAACGGATTTCAGGATCCCATTCAACTTTACCTATTGCTTCTGCATTACCATAAAGGCTGCTTAAGATCACATCTTCGATAGTAACCTGCTTATAATCACCCTCACCTTTTACCTGAATATTCCCTTTGCCTAATTGTTCTTGCTCTAACACTAGATCGCCATCAAAAATGTAATTAGTTAGGGTACCTTTCAGATCAACGTTACCATTAATATTTCCGATAACATCGTGCTCAAATGATGCTGTGCCTTTGGTTGTAATCTCATGCGGCTGATTCATGTTCAGCTGCCCATCGACCACATCTATTCTTAAAGGTTTGCCCAAAATAATTGGAGCACCTCTTAATTCCTCAAAATTAAGTATATTGTGTTTTATCGTCGCTTTATTTAATTGAATATCTTGAATCTGGAAGAGTAAAGTCTGGCTCTGACTATCACCCGGTATACTTTTAGTAATTTGTAATGATTCTAGTTTTAATATGTCTGCATCGATATTGATGGGTAAACCAAAGTTAGGCAATGAAGTGACATCTTTACTCACTTCATCTGTATTTTTTGCTTTGCCTAGCAAGTCTATAGAAAGCTTTCCGACAGTTACATTTTTGGCATAGATCTTTTCATTTTTGATATCAAACTTATTCAGTTTTACATCAATATCTTCAAGTACAACAGCGACACCATCTTCCCAAACAAATTGATCAACATGAAGCCCAGACAAAACACTGCCAGATACCCCCTTAAGTGTTAACTGCTTTAAAGAAGAGTCCGCAACATACGCGATAGCTTTAGGCCCTATCGGCGTAAATAGTGTAATCACCAAGGCAAATAATAGAATCAGTAATAGCGACATCACCCAGAATAATGGTGAGAACACATATTGATTTAAATGTTTTCTCACAAATCTGATCCTACGCTTAAATGTAAATGAGGATCACCAAAGTCATCTTTAGGAAAGCCTATATCAATACGCACAGGCCCTACAGGAGAACTCCAACGCGCACCAAAACCTACGCCAACTTTTAGTCCTGGGTCACTCCAATCACTAAAAGCATTACCTGCATCGACGAAAACAGCCGCCCCCCAGGAATCACTAATGGGATACTGATATTCAAGACTCAAATCCAACAGATGCTTACCACCAATAACTTTTCCATTATCATTTTCTTCACCCAGACTTTCGTAGGTATAACCTCTGACACTATTACTACCACCAGCGAAGAACCTTAAACTTTTAGGCAGGCTATCAAAATCTGAAACTATTGAAGAACCTAGATTCATGCGGGCTAAAACACGTCCAGGACCTACTTGCTTGATACCTTTTGCTTGCACTTTAAGTCGAGTAACATCTTGATCGCTCAGGACTGCTTCCAGAGCTGAGTCCAAAGATAGTTTCAACCGCCACCCATCCTTAGGATTGAGTAAGCTATCTGCGACTACTTTTTCTAAACCAACACCAAACATCAATAGTTCGGCATCGGTTTCATCCTCATCATCAACCTGTGTTTTATCTCTTATCGCTTTTATTGAGGCTGTCCTAACCCAGCCATTGTCAAACTTACGAACCAATGTCGCTCCGACAGACAGCGTATGACTTTCTATATCATCGTTAGAGTCTTTCTTTAAATCAATGCTATAGATCAGGCTATTATCATCAGGATTATTTCTTGGGTTTAATAGCTGTATTGAAAACTCTGGAAGTTTCTCGGCATATTGCGCTTTAACCTTTAACTGTTTTCCACTTTTGCCTAAGTAACGCCTATTCATTTCTACGGCAACACGGGCACCTGTATCAGAGCCGTAACCCACTTTAAACTTGTAAGCGTTTCGTTTTTTAGGAGTTAACGTAATGACAACGGGTAAGCGGAAATTTTTAGCCTGCTCATTGAGTACTTCGACTTTAATCAGATTAAAATAACCACTACGTTGTAGAAGTTGTTGTTGATTAATGAGGTCTTCTGCATAGAAAGGGCTGCCTGTTTTAAGCAGTATATATTTTGACATCGCTTTTTCAGACAAAAGATTTTGATCTACCGTTATTTCACCATATCGGTAGCGCTTTCCCGTATTTAGAATAAGTACAACACTTGCTCGATAAGAAACAGGGTCAACTTTTATGCTGTGTTGCTCAAATTCAGCATCGTAATAACCAAGCGTTTGCGCAGCCTCAGAAAGCTGAGTTTTGAAATCAGTATATTTCTGGTGATTAAAAACATCTCCCTTGGCATAGGGTTGCTTCTTTAAAATATCGGTAAAAAGTTTTTCGTTTTTACCTTCACCAACAACCTGAGTTAAAATGGACGTTACTTTTGTTGGTTCTCCCGGTGTAATTCTTAAGCGTAATTTCCAGCAATTATCGACGATTGAACCACCAGAAACCAACTCAGCATCGTAGTACCCTAAAGCTCTGGTAGCCTTTCTCAGATT
The DNA here is from genome assembly GCF_004339015.1 of Cocleimonas flava. GTDB lineage: Bacteria > Pseudomonadota > Gammaproteobacteria > Thiotrichales > Thiotrichaceae > Cocleimonas > Cocleimonas flava. The sequence goes on from NZ_SMFQ01000005.1 coordinate 399,112, forward strand.
CTTTTTTACCGTAGTGAAAAATTGTTTCACTTCTGCACGATCAGCCTTACATTCTGGTACCGTAACGGGCATATGGAGTTCGATGTTTTTCTTTAAGCCATCATCTACACCAGTGACATCAATAGTGGCCAAGTTTGCTTTTGAAAGCTCTTCGTCTTTATCCGATTTTTTATCAGACTCATTTTCAGCGCGCTTTGTTTCTGTCTCTTCAGCTACATTTACCGATTCACTATCGGCATCATCGTTTGCATCTCCTGCAAAAACAGAAGACGTAAGAAGTAAACCACATAGAATGAAGGATAAGCTTTTCAACATTTATTGCTCAAAGCTCCAACGAAGAATGGCATCTTGTATTTTTGCGCCACGCCCAGCCCCTGTTCTTTTTCCATTGTGTTGAATCGCAATAACAAGCCTTTTACCTTTTCTATTTAACATATACCCAGAGATAGCCGTCACAAAGTCTAAAGTACCTGTTTTCAAATGACTTCTTCCACGTAATTCATCTTTTCTAAAACGATTAACCAATGTTCCATCAACACCGGGGAGAGATAGCGATGCCATAAACTCAGGCATAAACGGATCTCGAAAAGCAGTTTCTAATAAACTGCCCATTTGACGCGCAGTAATTAGCGCAGATCTCGATAAGCCAGAACCATTTTCTAACTGAATGCCAGTAGTATCGATATGATTAGCATTTAAAGTATCTAAAATCGCTTGTCGCCCTTTTTGCAGGGTTCCCGGTGATCCATATTTTTTCGCACCCAAGGTCAGCAATAATTGTTTTGTCATCACATTATTGCTCCACTTATTGATTAGCCGAATTTGTTCTCCTAGTGTTGGAGAGCTATGCACATGAAATAGTTCATCATTTGACGATACTCTACCTATCTTCATGCCGCCTTTAAGAGTGCCGTTAAGGTCTAACCAGAAATCTCGAAAGGCATTGAAAACATGCTCTTCAGGTTTTGAAACAGCACGCAAGATAAAACGTTGCTTACATTTTGCGGCATAGTTACCGCTAATTACTAACTTACCCTTTTTATCTCTTTTAAACTTCGGGCGTAAATGCGAATTTCTACAACGTCCCTTGACTAATTTTATCTGATTATCGACGTTAAAATCCGGTATTTCAGGATAAGGCGTTATCTTTACTTTACCCAGTGTCTTAGATTTATTTTTCTTTCCTTTCGATTTCTTCTGTTTCGACGCCTGCTCATTAACCTCAGGTGTAAATAAAAAACGGGTTGCTTGAAAATTAAACATAAGCGCGGATGATTCCGCATTATAGATTCTAAATGCCTTACCGTCGAAAGCCCCAGGATCATAATCGTCTAGCTGAAAAAAACTATTATCGATAATAATATCGCCGTTAATCTGCTTTAAGCCCTTATCACGTAAGGTTTTAACCAATTTCCAGAAATTTTCATAAACAAGAAACGGATCACCATATCCCTTTAAAACCAAATCACCGTTTAACACCCCCCCACTTATAGGCCCTTTTGTCCAAACCTCTGTTCGCCAGGAATAATTTGGCCCTAATTCTTTTAAAGTGGCATAAGTCGTCAGCAACTTCATGGTTGATGCAGGTGTGCGTAATTTATTCGCATTTAGTTCCAGCATTGGCGCATCAGCGTTTAAATCTCTCACATAAACGCTTATATTTTTCGTTGGGATTTTATATTTTTTCAACAGCTTATTGACTGACTCTGGCAGTTCTTGAGGCTGTTGTTGATTGATATAGAAGGTTTTAGCAGGTTGTGGATCATTACTCTCTGAAGATGCCTTGAGTTGACTGGATTCTTTTGCGCCCACGGATGCGGACATAAAAACCCCACAGGCAATCATCATCTTCGCGCAAGATAAGAAACGCTCTTTATTGCCTGTTATTTTCATGAAATCCCCAATCTACAAATCACTGATCTTTATTTAGAATATCGTTATATTATATTGTTATATATATCGCTACCGCATCAATCTCAATCGATACTTAAGACCTTGATAGTGTTATTTTCGCAGTATTGCCACCTTAGGTCAAAATCAAGTAATTTCATTGAGTAGATTCGTTGGTCGTTCGTGTTATTTTCATGATAAGAAGGTCTTGGGTCGAGTTCCAATAATTGCCTTACTAAAACCTCAACATCTTCCCCTAAACGATGACTTGCATCATGACACGCCTGAATTATTTCGTCACTCATAAGCACTGTCATATTGCTTGAGGGTTTTTCTTTCGCATAGCCTGCTTCTACTTCAGGTATCGCATCTACATAAGGCAGATAAGGCTTTATATCCAAAATGGGCGTCCCATCGACAAGATCGCAGCCTTTAAGATGCAATACAACTCCTGAAGATTTCATTTCAATACCTTCCAACTCAACGACAGACAAACCAATTGGATTAGGACGAAACGTGGAACGCGATGCAAACACGCCTACTTTCTTATTTCCACCCAGTCGTGGCGGTCGGATCATAGGCTTCCAACCTTGTGATTCTGTTTGATGAAAAATAAATTGCAGCCAGATATGTGAAAAACCCTCTAATTCTCGGACACTCTCCTCTGTAAATATCTTATCCAGTTTAAGCTGAGCTTTTGCAGCCGTTACTAATCCGGGTTGTCTTGGTATCCCAAACTTCTCCTTGAAACAGGAGGATATTAATCCAATCGGTGTAAAATTTAGGCTTTTCATCCTGCCGGATTATACTGATGCTCCACCCCATTATTAAATGCTTCCTACAAAAATAATCAAATGAGACTAGAATTAGAGCTAAACTTAACTACATTACTTAGCTACATTCATATTTTACAAAATTATTTTAATTAACCGATGTCATACAACAGAGCTGTAAAATAGCAAAGGCCTGAAATTTTATGAGTCAAGATAGCGATGAGGATGCCGTGTTGAATAATTATAATATCCAAGTAACCGTTTCTACCCAGTACATAGAAGCTGAATCTAACCCCGAAGCGAGTCGATTTGTTTTTGCTTATACCATCAAAATTGAGAACAAAGGTGATATCGCCGCCAAACTAATCAGCCGCCACTGGATTATTACGGATGCAAATAACCGCATACAAGAAGTGAAAGGCAAAGGCGTTATCGGCGAACAACCCTATTTAAGACCTGGCGAATCCTTTGAATACACCAGCGGCACAATGATGGAAACACCTGTTGGATCAATGCAAGGCACCTATCAAATGGTTGCCGACGATGAACATCACTTCGATGCCATTATTGATCCATTTACGCTGGCACTACCGAGAATGTTGAACTAGTACTCACAGTACGAAAACCCATCATCAAATTAGGTGCTCCATTCATCTTAAGTCAGTAGACAAAATTTGCTTATAGACATAATCTTTGCTTAACCCCAAAGATAATAGTCACCTAATAATTACAACAAAGACTAATAATTGATGAAGATAGCAACTCACTATTTCTCCAGCATTGTTTTATGCACTTTTGTTCTGGCCTTTAGTAGTCAGGCAAATGCGGCTATGTATAAATACGTCAAGAAAGATGGCTCCACTCTGCTTTCAGGCGAAAAACTCAAAGGCTCTGGATTTAAATTAGTAAAAATCTACCAGATCAAGAAAAAGGGTGCGTACAAATCCAGCATTCGAGAAACACCCAAAACGACAAAAACATCGACCGCTAAAAAATCAAAACGTAAATCTACTTATAAAAAACGTAAGAACACAAGACTCAGCAACAACAAGGGCATCAAATATGCCAACCTAGTCGATCCTAATGGTCGCGATAATGGGATTATTGTTGGCTGCGGAAATGATCGGCATTTAAACAAACAAGCACGCGTTTACCAAAAGCCGATTCAAATCTATTCACGTATTTACGATGTAGATGAAGAGCTGATTCATGCAATTGTAAAACAGGAATCCTGTTTTAATGAAGGCGCACATTCGCGTGTTGGAGCGATCGGCTTAATGCAATTAATGCCACAAACTGCCCTCGGTTTAAGAATTAACGACCCCTGGAATCCAGAACACAATATACAGGGTGGCGTTAAATATATTGCAAAGATGCTGGAAAGATTTGACGGCAATTACAAACTAGCGATTGCTGCTTATAACGCAGGTCCTGGTAATGTAAATAAATACAATGGGATTCCACCATTTAACGAAACCCGAAATTACGTAAAGAAGGTTTACGCCGAATATAAACGCCTGAAAAAAGTAGGCATTGGCTATAAGAAAAAAATACAACTGGCCTCTAAATAAGACACCTGAAGCACTTTCGTAATCATTCTAAAATAAAGCCACCCCCCTACTTATAGGCACTTTTTTTAATAATTTGCAGCGCATTCGCTGTGCCTTTAATAATAACGCCGATTTAAGCCGTTATTTTCCATCTTTTTACCCTTCTGCAATTGTTGATGTATCACAAGCTGTAGTATCCTTACGCCCTAAAATATTGCGTTTGAATAGGAGTTAAACGATGTCAATGTCTGACCGCGATGGTCTAATCTGGTTTGATGGAAAAATGGTACCTTGGCGCGATGCTAATGTGCATGTACTTACACACACATTACATTACGGAATGGGTGTTTTTGAAGGCGTCCGCGCTTATAAAACCGATCAAGGACCCGCGATTTTTCGCTTAAAAGAGCACACAGATCGTTTGTTTGACTCCGCCAAGATCATGAATATGGATATTCCATTTTCAAAAGAAGAAATTACCGCTGCTCAAATTGCTGCCGTTAAAGACAACAATCTGGATTCTGCTTACCTAAGACCTATGTGTTTTTATGGTTCGGAAGGCATGGGACTTCGAGCTGATAACCTTAAGACGCATACTATTGTTGCTGCCTGGGAATGGGGTTCTTACCTTGGTGCCGAGAATATGGAAAAAGGCTTACGCATTAAGACATCCTCTTTCACACGTCATCACGTCAATATCAGCATGTGTAAAGCGAAAGCAAACGGTCATTACATCAACTCTATGCTTGCGCTTCAAGAAGCACTAACGGATGGTTATGATGAAGCATTACTCCTTGATGTAGAAGGTTTTGTTGCAGAAGGTAGTGGTGAAAATATCTTTATCATCAAAAACGGCGTCATCTATACCCCAGACTTAACATCTGCACTCAATGGAATCACCCGCAATACCATTACCGCTTTTGCTAATGATCTAAACTATGAAATCGTTGAAAAGCGCATTACACGTGATGAAGTCTATATTGCTGATGAAGCCTTCTTTACTGGAACAGCTGCAGAAGTAACTCCCATTCGTGAGTTAGACAATAGAACGATTGGTAACGGAACACGTGGTCCTATTACAGAAAAATTACAATCATTGTATTTTGACAGCGTTCATGGGAAGGTTGATAAGTATAAAGAATGGTTAACTCTCGTATAAGGAGTAATCAAAACAATAGGATATCGAATGGCATCTCAGGGCAGTTCAGACAAAGAAGCGGATTATAAAAAGTTAAACATTACGAATGATGTAACAATCACACGCAATGATTTACCTTTGCATTGCCCGACAAATGTTTCTGCTCTGTGGTGCGCACATCCCAAAGTATATCTTCCCATTGAAAAGTCGAAAGATGGCACTGCGCGATGTCCTTATTGTGGAACGTTGTACCATCTTCAAGACTAAGTAGTAAAAATCATAATGCCTTCAAAATTTTTCCACCCACGTTATTGGCCGACCTGGCTAGGGGTAGGAATTCTCAAACTTATCGTTCATCTCCCTTGGCGCTGGCAAATGGCGCTAGGAAAATGGTTGGGCGTATTGATTTATCATGCAGCTAAAACGCGAAGAGAAATTAGCCACATCAATCTGGAAATTGCTTTTCCTGAGCTCTCTAAAACAGAATTAGAAGCACTAAATCGTGATCACTTTATTTCTATGGGTCAAGGTCTTATAGAAGCAGCTTTAGGCTGGTGGGGGTCTGATGAAAAAATCAAAAAGCTCGCTCACGTTGAAGATTTTCACCATCTAAGAGAGGCGTTAAAAGATGGCAATGTCATTATGCTGGGGGCACATTTTTCCAGCCTTGAAGTAGGTGGAAGAATTATGGCGCTAGAAATGCCACTTCACGTCACTTATCGACCTCACCAAAATGCATTGATAGAACACTTGGTCGCTGTACAAAGGGACACAAAATACGGCAAAGCCATACCAAAAAGTAATATTCGCGACATGATAAAAAGCATCAAAAATGGCGCACCCGTTTGGTATGCAACAGATCAAAACTACCGGGGAAAAGGTAGCTTACCCGTGCCGTTTTTTGGTGTCGACGCACCAACAAATACAGGCACAGCTAGGCTTGCCAAAATGACAAATGCCAAAGTTATTCCTTGTATCACGGTTCGCCTAACAGGGAAAAAAGACGACCGACAAGGGTATTTAATAAAAACCTACCCTCCTCTGGATAATTTTCCAAGCGATGATGCGCTTCGAGATACCACACGATTAAATCAAATTCTGGAAGAGTTGATAAAAGAATACCCCGATCAATACTTATGGACACATAAGCGATATAAGAATTACAAAACGACGAATAAAGACTTCTATAAAGAATACGCTAAAAGCCATCAATCAGGTCACAAACCATGATTATCCAGCGCTATCTAGTGCGCGAAATCATATCTACATTTTCAGCCACGTTACTGGTATTGATGTTAATTATCGTAGGCAATACTTTTGTACGCTTATTAGGCAAAGTTAGCGGTGGCAATTTACCTATCGACGCATTGAGTAAACTTGTTTTTTTAGGATCTATTAATGGCTTAATTAAACTTGTACCTATCGCTTTATTGATAGGCATGATGTTAGCTTTTGGACGCCTTTATAGAGATCATGAAATGTCTGCCATGCACTCTTCAGGCATTGGCCCAAAGCAATTTTATAAAGGTATCTTCTTATTTGTTGCGCCATTGACACTTATAATTGCGGGGCTAACACTGTTTGTCATTCCCGATCTGGAAAAGACTAGCTACAACATCAAACAAGAGATTAAGCAACGACCTGAAGCCTCTGGTATTCCTATTGGAGAGTTTATGCACAGCAAAACAGGCGGAAAAAGCATCACCCTGTTTGTTGAAGAAATGGATGAAGAAAACGTAGTGATGAAACGCTTTTTTATGCATCTCAATGATAAAGAAGAAACAGCTAAAAAAACTGACTCGATTGAGCCCTCTAAAAATACTCAAGACAAGAAAACAGAAGATAATATTGAAATTATAGTTTCTGCAGAACAAGCCCTGCTGTATGTTGACCCTAAAAGTGGCAATAGAATTGTTAAAATAGAAAATGGAAGCCGTTATGATAATAATAAAAGTACTGGTGAATTCAGTATTTTTAATTTTGCCGAGCACGGCATTCATATCCCTGCGCTCGAAGTAAACATTTCGACAGACTTGGAAACAGAACCTACCCTTGAATTATTAAAACTACAAAGCAATGAGAGCAATGCAGAAATTCATTGGCGTTTAGCTTTAATCCTGCAAGCGCCGGTAATGGCTCTTTTAGCATTTCCACTCAGTCATACAACACCCAGACAAGGACGCTTCGGTAAGCTTGCATTTGGTATTTTACTTTATGCCGTCTATGCAAATTTGATTATTACGGGAAAATCAATGATAGAAGATGGACGAATCCCGAACTGGTTAGGGCTTTGGTGGACCCATCTTATTTTCATAGCATTGTCACTGTGGTTACTCCGCAAACAATATGGAAACCTTAAATGAAGATTTTAGATCGTTATTTATGGACATCAACCATACAGGGCATTCTCATTGCCTGGTTAGCCCTTGTTATTCTGGATACTTTTTTTGCTTTTATTAATGAAGCAGGAAAAACCAATGCGCTTTACACGACGTTGCAGGCAATTATATATTTAATTTACACGCTTCCTGCCAGTTTCTATGAGTTTTTTCCCACAGCCGTTTTAATTGGAACATTACTAGGGCTCGGCAACCTTGCTGCAAACTCTGAATTTATCGCAATGCGAGCTGCTGGGGTATCTATCGGAAATATAGTATTTTCAGTTATCAAACTCGGCACCATATTAGCGATAGGAATATTCATCGTTGGAGAATGGGTCGTCCCTGCCAGTGACTTACACGCTCGTAATTTTAAAGCCCAGTTAAAAAACAAAAATATTGTGCTTGTGGATGATTCTGGGCTTTGGGTAAAAGAGAAACAAAGCATTATCAAAATAGGTAAAGTGCTATCGAGCACTCAAGTTTCAGATGTCTCTATTTATTCGTTTAAAGAGGACCACTCTGGGCTGGAGACTTTAACGACAGTAAAAAATGCAAAAGCTAACGAGGATGACTGGAACTTTCATGGTGTTAATACAACAACCTTTAAGGATAATCATGTCCTCAAGACGTCTAACGAATTAAAACAACATGTGGCATTCATAAACCCAAATGTTTTGAATGTGGCAAATACTGACCCCAGCCAATTATCGAGTAGCGCACTCTCAAAAATCATAGAATACCAAAAAGAAAATGCAATTAAGACTGACAAATACGAGCTAATCTATTGGAAAAGGTTTTCAATTCCCTTATCCACTTTAGTCATGCTTATACTCGCAATGCCATTTTTATTTGGCTCAAACCGGGGGGGTGGCATGGGGCAACGAATCTTTGTCGGCATTTTAGTTGGTATTGTTTTTTATCTTGCCAACAGAACAGCCAATGAACTAGGCGCTGTTTATGGGTTTTCTCCACTTGTTAGCGCCTTCCTCCCCTCTGTTATTTTTCTCTTTATTGGGCTTTTCGCAATCAGTAGGAAAACATAGCTTTTTTAGCACTTAGTCTATTACTGCATCTAAGTATTCACTCCACACCATCAACTCTTTGGTCTGACTACTAAAATAAATTAGAATAGACTCAAGATGATTGCTTTCTCCAAAACTAAGCACTCATCTTAACCACCGACACAGGAAGTGAACAGACAATCCATGAAAGATATCACCAACAATATACCAAGTGACAATTTGAGGTGGTGCCTTAAACAGATAGAAAATGGTCCATGGAACCTCATCCAATTACGAGGTGAGCAACTATCTGACACTGAATTCAATCAGGGTGATATTGACCTTCTTATTTCCAACGAGTCTGTTGAGCTTTTACTAAACGCTGTTTATAAATGGGTACGTGAGCGCAAATGCCACGCCCGGGTTATGTCTCGGAAAAATCGAAAAGTACAACTCATACTGTATTCAACAGATGGTGAGGATTGCGTCATATTCGATCTTTGGTTAGAGCTTTGGCAATTTGATAACAAGCGAAGCTGTCTCACTTATCTCGGTGCAAAAGATGCAACCGAAACGCCACAATCTGCCATTGCCAGATTTCCTGCTAATCTTGAAGCATGTATTTACATTCAACATCTGCTATGTAAAAAACGCAGTATCGACAATCAATCAACCATAAGCAGGTTGAACGAATACAGCCAGAACTGTGACAAAGAAATCGCAGATATAATCTCGGAAATATTAAATTCCCAGGCAATTTCACAAACGCTCGAAGAACTGACGCTGAAATACATTAATCAACGATGTCAACTGCAAACCCCCAGCACTTTTACACACACAGCCAAGCGATTAGGTTCTGTAATCAAAGAAAGCTGGCTGGCAGCTCCCAGACAAACCCGAATGATATCTATCATGGGCAGTGATGGTGCAGGTAAAACAACGCTGGCGAACCATTTACTAGAATCAGTAGATAATGTATCTCGTGTATTTACTGGTAAACATCTGTATAGAAAATCTTATATCCATAAACTGATGGTCATTTTAATTAGACCTTTACTGTTTCAATCGAGAGAGACTTTCGATGAAAAACTAGCGCCATGGGTTTATCTAAGAGCCAGTCTAGGTATCCGCATAAAATACTGGAGACAGAAAAATAAAGGCCTAATGCTAGTAGATAGAACAATTATGGATTTTTTGTATCTAGACAGAAAAACAGATACACCACGATTTTCCAGATTCAGATTTTTATCCAATGTCTTTGGCAAAAGAATCCCTATCATTCATTGTATTGTTAATCCTCAAAATATATCAGACAGAAAACCTGAAATGACAGAACAAGGAATCCTGCACTACAATCAGGACATGTTTAACTGCCATTCCCTGCGATCACCCACAGACTACCTGGCATTTAACAATGATTGTTCACTTGAAGATTCTGTGGAAGCGCTCACAACCATACTGAACAAGCTGTGATTCCAGTTAAATCGGTTATAACAAGACTGCAGAGTGAGTTATAATTCCACATCACATTAATCACCGTATTCACATTTACAGGATTGCCACCCTATGAGCTCCAGCGAAGTCCTACAACTTAAAGATAAGTCGGCATTTGGCGCAGGCGGCAGGCGACTTTGTTTTACCCATCCCAATGATCCCAGTAAGTGCGTCAAGATACTCAGACAAGACGATGATAGAACGGTGCGCTTAAAAAAGAAAAGAATCATTCCTGCCAGCTTTCACCGCGAATACGACAATAATCGCCATGAAATGGAAGTTTTGAATGAGCTATACGATCAAATCGGAGAGGAGATGACCGACCACTTACCGAGATGTTATGGCATGCATGAAACTGACTTGGGACCTGGTCTTGTTTTAGACCTAATCCGAGATGAAGACGGTCAAATTGCAAGAAGCATTCGTCAGCTAATTACCGATGGTTTTGACCTTGCAGATTTACGAACTGCATACGATAAGCTTGGTGATTTCCTGCATGAGCATATCGTACTTTCCAGAAAACTCCTTGACCATAACATCGTCGTAAGCTTTGATAAAGATGGTGTCCCAACCATGTATATCATAGACGGTTTGGGAGACCCCGCATTTATACCTCTTGCGCGCTGGTCAAAAACTCTGGGAAGAGCCAAAGTAAAGCGACGTATCGAAGAAGCATGGCCGAGATTTGAGAAATTCGCAAAGCAAGGTGGCGTTACCGAAGAAATGCGGAAAAACAGCACCTGGGATCAAGGTATACTTAGACACCGAGATTAATACAGAGCAGAAAAAACAGGCTCTAACAAATCATCAACTATATTTCGAGATACAGGCACGCTTAATGAGAAATGCCCGCACAGAAAAGCTAAAAGGAATCATCAGACCCTTTTTTTTCAAACTATTTAAACAAACAGGAAAGACTTATCTTTGCCCGATCTGTGGATACCAAGGGCCCTTTAAAGATAAACGCATTAGCAAAACACCCGATCTGATTCGAACCGATAGTAAATGCCCTAAATGTGCCTCCAACGAACGTCACCGTATGATGTTCCTTGTACTCAATGAAGTATTTAATACGACTGAAAAACAGGGTAAAAGCGTATTGCATATCGCCCCTGAAGAATGTTTAAAAGATATGGTCGCAGAAAAATTTGAGACGTATCACACAGCCGACTTGTTAAAAAAGGACGTAGATTTTAATGAAGACGTCCAGGACATGTCCTTTAGTGACAACTCCTACGACTGCGTAGTAATTTCCAGAGTACTCACTGTCCCCCCCGATCTGGATGCCAGCCTTTCTGAGATTCATCGCGTCCTAAAACCAGGAGGTTTGGCTGTCATAGCAGAAATATACAAGCATGACGAGACCGTAGAATTTGGCAAAATGATTAACGAGCGTTCCCGCGAAATAGGCATTGATCTAATAGACAAAATTGACAATGTATTTGGTAAGACTGAATGCTTTTCATCAGATCGATATGACGATCAGTACCAACTTGCGAACAAGATGGTACTCGACGGGCAACCCACTGATAATTTCCCAGACAAAGTTAAAATCAACAATGTGGGTTTTAGCGAGCTGGTTGTCATTGGCAAAGTCGCGAATAAGACCTAATTAATTGAGAGCAAATTTGTCATGAAATCACCAATGCGCTGGCTAAAGCGTCACAAAGAACTAAAGAAAAATGCCAGCCGACGCATTGAAGTTGAAGCCGCACTTGAACGACGCGAAGGGCAAAAAATAAAGTTAAGCCCAGCTGCAGCAAAGGGAGGTTACGATGAGATTTACTATGCATCCAAAAATGGAAGCAGATTTGCAGTAGTTAGAATAAATAGCGAGCACAAAATAATAAATGACCCAATTGGCTCTCTTGACCCTGGTATCCCGCTTGGTCCCGTTGACCGTTTAAACAGAGAATGGGATGCCTACGTACAACTTGCACCTGGTGGACTTTCTCCTGAACCGCTTTGGCGATCTGAACACGCGATTGCGTGTAGTTGGTTACCCTGGGAAAGACTTTCCGGATATTTAACAAAAAACCGAGCGGAATTATGGAAGGTGCTAAGTAACGTTTTTCCTCTTATTTCAACAATGCATAGTCTAGGAGTGATTCATCTGGATCTTAACCTTGGCAACATACTCATAGACCCAAATAGTGAGAAACTGGCAGTCATTGATTTTGAATTTGGCCCCGTGGAATGGGTTAATCAGGAGCAACAAATGGCGTTTGACTATTTGCGGCTGATTGACGATTGCCTGAAGCCTAGACGTGGAGGAAAAGTATTACTTGAAGATCCGAATAAATTAATAGAACTGCTCGGGGAGCATGTACCGGAAGCGACAAGAAACGCCGATCTTCACTTCGTTTACTCAAAGCTGCAACGCCTACAGCAACAACCTGAACTTTGTGTGCTGTTACAAACGATTTTCATCAATTTGCCAGACCCTCGCACTGAAGAATAACCTAAACTATCAATCGAACATTATCTCAAAAAGTCTTTTAAACGTTCTAGATTTACATTTTTTCTAAAAGATTCGACAGTTTTTTTATTTCTTAATGCCGCGTCGACCTGTTTTTATCTTTAGCTTGAATGCATAAAAGTTATCTTTTCCACTTACCGTTACTCGTTTTAAAAGATAGGGATTCGTTTCTTTAAAATTAGAAATCCCCGTTTCAACAGTCGTCGCATTTGTATACCCTGCTGATTCGACTAAGGCTAAATCAGCTTGATCAAACAAGCCAAAAGGGTAGCAAAATGAATGGCACTTAATATCGAAAAGATCTTCTATTTTTTTCTTAGAACCTACTATTTCATCATGCTTCTGTTCTTCTGAAAGCGTCGGCAAATTATCATGAGTAACAGTATGCGAACCTATTTCAACCAAGCCAGATTCTAATAACTCTTTTACCTGTTCGTCTGAAAGCTTAGGCTCAGCCATTAACTCTCCTGAATTATTCTTTTTTTTACGTTTGCTTGACCACTCTCTATTGTGCCTATCGATAACTAAATAAATGGTCGCTTTCGCTTTATATTTCTTTAGCAATGGCAGAGCATTGCTAATGTTATCTTGATAACCATCATCGAAGGTTATAGCGATACTTTTTTCAGGCAACTGATCCTTATTTGATAATAACTCAGACATCGTAAAAAACTGCCAATCATTATCAGCCAGGTATCGAAGCTGCTTTTCAAACATTTCAGGTGAAACTCGTAAAGAATTGAATTTTGCCCCTGTTATTGGATCACTAATCATGTGATACATCAGTATTCTGGGATACTGAAATGGAACTGCCTTTTTCCACCAGGCATATCGATGCGAATAATATGCGCCTAATAACACGAGAAATAAAATCAGTCCTATATAAATAGACATAAACTAATTTTTCTCACTCAATGCGTCATATAAAGCCAAAGTCTTGTCTAACATTTCCTGTTTACTGTAAACAGCGAGCTCACCTTGCGGAGCTTGAATGTTACCATTATATAATTGCTTACATCGTATTGCGGTTTCTTCAGTATCGTTCAAACCTACCAGACCAGCCGGATAAACTTGCCCCATAGTTTCACCAACACCACCATGATTATAGGCAATGACTGGCGTTCCCAAACTAATCGCCTCAACGGCTGTGCGACCAAAAGACTCTGGTTGCGTTGAGAGTGACAAAACAGCATTTGAGATAGCATATATTTCCTTCATGTCTGATCGATAGCCGGCAAAGGTAACGTAGTCGTCAAGCCCATCGGACTTTACTCTTGCATACAGCTCTTGCGCATATTGCTTTCTTTTGGGATCTTCTCCACCAACGATCAAGCCATGCACATTGAGATTTTCTGATTTCAATGTATTCAGAACATCCAGAAAGTCATTGTGACCTTTCAAGCGCGTCAAACGACCCGGCAGCGTGATTACCCATTTCCCCTGAGTTTGTGGATACTCTTGATACCAGGCAGCAAGCCATTCAGCTTCAGGTTGATAGTGAAATGGAAATTCTTTTATATCGATACCGCGTGCAATGGTAATGATTTTATCTTCATTGGTTTCAGGGTATTTATCGAGAATATAAGATTTCACCGTATCTGAAACGGCAATGACTTTCTCACCATAAGTCATTATCTTACTGTAACGACTCACTGAATTTAAACCATGCATTGTGGTGATAAAGTGCGGTCGATTATTTGATGGCATTTTGCGCCAGGCTAACCATGCAACCCAAGCAGGCATTCTAGATCGTGCATGAATAATATCGATTTTATTCTGCTGCAACCAAGCTCGGAGCTTAGTGCCCTGCAAAAAAGTCAAAGGTGACTTTTTACCTAAATCCCAAAATATGTGTTCGCTGCCCTCCTCCTCAAGTCTTTTTACTAAACGACCACCTGCAGACATTACAATTGACCTATGTCCGGCATCAACGATTGCTTTAGCAACCTCTAGGGTTCCCTTTTCCACCCCCCCACTTTCAAGGTCAGGGAGTAATTGCAATATCGTTAATTGTTTAGTCATTTATAACTCAAACTTCTCTAATAAAAGTTTTGCACAGCGATCTGCCTCGTAAAGTTCAGTTACTGTATGGGGTCGATCTAGAGTGTTTAAAGAATCAACCGCGCCTTCGCTGATCAATCGGTCAATTTCTTTAGTTATCCGGGAAGGCTTATCATAATCAAGTTCAATTACGCCTGCTTTAGCTCCTGATGTGAGCGCTTCATATATCATTGAAATACTGTCAGCCGTCACCCAAACCTGTTCACTTTCATGCATTTTTTGTGGGAGCCAATCCGAAGAGACATTTTCAGGAACAATTAATACCAACTCAGGGAAATTTGTTTTAACTTCATCGTAGGTATCTTGTGGCGTTCTACGTGAACCAGCAATCACCCATTGAATTTCTGGCTGTTTCGTAAGTACATTCTGGATCTGTTTTATAAGCTTTTTCGAGCTCCATTGATAATGTTTAGAAGGCCCTCCAAGCATTATCAAACCAGTATTCTTCACTGATGACGTTGTATTTGGCACGACACGATTAATCGCACCTACTGTTTCAATGATATTACTTCTGTTGCCTGGGTTATCGTGTCTTGGGATAAAACATAAATCAAAAAAGAAAGAAGGCAGACTTGGGCTCATCATCACCACGACCTTTCCACCAAAACACCTTCTATAAGCAAGCAAGCTCAAATGCGTTTGATGTCCTGCTCCAACAATTAACTCTGGAGCATCCTCTTTTTTATTTTTAAAACACCAGTTGAACAGCCACATTTTCAGCGCTTGAAAGGTAGTCAGTAAAGGAGGTCTACTTATTGAAACTTCTCGGTATTTTGATATAGCTTCCACCAACCCTTCTGATTGGTTGGCGTGACCCGGTCTGCCGTCTGTTAATATCCAGACATTTAAGACTCTGTCTTTTTTTGCATCTAAGTTATTCATTTTTCTGGATATGTTTTATTCAGAGTGGAGACTTTTTACCTAAAGTCTCCACGTTGGTTGCGGGATAACATTTTTAACATCGATGGTGATAGGAGCTCCTGATGAAACCTTCTCATAATCTTCCATAGTCCATTCTTTAAATTGTGAGTGCCCTACCGCCACAATAATGGCATCGTACTTTTGTGAGGATGCTAATGGATCTTCAACCACGCTCTCAAGGTAATAATCCCTAGCTTCATTTTCTTCAGGCCATGGGTCATAGACATCTATATCGGCACCAAAATCTTTAAGCTCTTTATAAATATCCAGAACTTTAGAATTACGCATATCCGGGCAATCTTCTTTAAAGGTAACGCCCATGATCAACACTTTTGAGCCCTTAATCGTCTTGCCCGCCATGATCATTTTTTTAATAGTTTTCTCAGCGATGTATTTCGACATTCCATTATTGATCTGCCTGGAAGAGAGAATCAAATTTGGCTTGTAACCTAACTCTTCTGCTTTAAAGGTTAAATAATACGGGTCGACGCCAATACAATGCCCCCCTACCAAACCCGGACTGAGTTTGATGAAATTCCATTTTGTTGCTGCAGCCTCAATAACTTCATTAGTATCAATTCCCATTTGATCAAAAATTAATGCAAGTTCGTTAATCAATGCGATATTGACATCTCGTTGTGTATTTTCAATCACTTTCGAGGCTTCTGCTACTTTGATACTAGATGCTAAATGTGTGCCTGCAGTTATTATCGTTTTATATAGTTCATCAACTTTTGTTGCGATTTCCGGAGTAGAACCTGATGTGACTTTCAGAATATTTTTTACGGTGTGATGTTTATCACCAGGGTTAATTCTTTCGGGAGAATAACCAACGAAAAAGTCTTGATTAAATCGCAATCCAGACCCTTCTTCTAACACAGGCACACAAACATCTTCTGTGACACCCGGGTAAACCGTAGACTCGTAGATAACCAGATCATCTTTCTTTAAAACTTTAGACACCGTCTCTGATGACTTTATTAAAGGCGACAGATCTGGGCGACTCGATTTATCGATTGGTGTGGGAACGGTAATAATGAAAATATTACATTCTCTAATTTCTTCGATATCAGTCGTGTAATGAATATTATCTTTTACACTTTCCAGCAACTCATCTTCTACTTCCAGAGTTCTGTCATGGTTCAATGCTAATTCATCGATACGTTCCTGAATAATATCAAACCCAACAACGTCGTACTTTTCTGCGAAAGCAACCCCAAGAGGTAAACCAACATAACCTAAACCGATAATACAGATTCTATCTTTACTCATTACGCTCATATTTCACCGAAACATTGCCTAAAATTACTAACTTTGTCATCCTATAGGATTCTAATCCTTATCGCATTTTAAAACTTCCATTTTAGCCAATTAAACTATGAAAATATCTATTATCAGTGGCAGCCATCGTCAAAATTCACAAAGTATTAAAGTGAGTAAACATATAGAAAAGACTTTATTGGAGTCTACATTATCTGATGAGACTTATTTACTTAGTCTCGCTGGAAACCCCATTCCCCTATGGGATGAATCTATCTGGGAAGGAGATGAAGAATGGAAGCGTATTCTAAACCCAATCTCTGATGAGCTAGAAAACAGCGATGGCTTTGTCATTGTTACTCCCGAGTATCATGGGCAAGTTCCTGCCGCCCTGAAAAACTTCTTTTTGATGTGGAAAAAACAGTTAGCACATAAACCCGCACTTATCGTTGCTGTGTCTTCTGTTGATGGTGGTTCTTACCCAGTTGCTGAGTTACGCATGAGTAGCTACAAAAATAACCGTATCTGCTATTTACCGGAACATCTGATTATTCGGAACGTTGAATCGGTACTTAATGATGACGAAGAGAAAAATAACTCTGAATCTGATGCCTATTTTCGCGAAAGAATTCAATGGAGTTTAGGAATTCTAAACGAGTATTCCAAAGCATTAAAGACAGTGAGAGACAGCGGCGTAACTGAAACAGACAAGTTTACGAATGGTATGTAAACCAGTAAATTAAGCCGATTATAAAAAAAACCTCGTAAGTAGGGGGGTGCCTTAAACTATTATTGAGATATTCATTAAGGCTTTTGAGCAATAATCAAAGCTTCGTTTCTTAAACCAGCATCCGCTTTGCCTAACACTCCATTTTCTCTATATAAAACGATTTTTAGAGAATCACAAAGCGCTAAAAGCTCCCCTGCTTTCAAACGAAAATCAGGATTTCCCGGACCGGCATCAGTCACCTTTAGTTGAGACCAGGTTTGATAGAATAACAATCCACCAGGTTTTAACGAATCTATTATCTGCGGGAAAAGCTCACGATTCAGGAAATAACTGACCACGATAACATCGTACTTTTTTTCAGACATCCCATTAGTTTCTACATCACAAAGAATAGTCTTTATCTTAAGATCATTATCTAAGGAATAACGCGCTAAACCCTCGAGTACCACGGATGAAATATCGATAGCATCAACAGCAAAACCTATCTTCTCTAAAAATTGTGCATTACCTGCTCTACCGCACGCCAAATCCAAGGCATCTCCGCCAGAAAGCGGCAGTAAATAGGCATTATCACTAAGCACGGTTGCTACTTTTGCCGAAGAAAAATCAGCCTGTTGATATGCTTGATCCCATTTATCTTTCTTAACTGACATTTATTTCCTCCAGAACGCGGGCGTAAGGACGACAAGCAATGTAAATATTTCTAAACGCCCCATAAGCATCGATAAACACAATAACCACTTTGAGAAATCACCCACCTCTTGATAATTTTGTGCCACCTCTCCAAGCCCGGGACCCAGGTTATTTAAAGTGGCGGCAACAGCTGAAAAAGCAGTGACTTGATCCATCCCTGCAGCCATCAGTATCATCATAAATAAAAGAAAAATACCAACGTAAACGGAGAAGAACCCCCATACAGCCTGAATAACTGTTCTATCTACGGGTTTTTTGTTTAGCTTAATCGCTATTCGTGCATTCGGATGAATCAGTCGAAGTACTTCACGCCAGCCTTGTTTAAACAATAGCAACACGCGTATAACTTTCATTCCACCACCGGTTGAGCCAGCGCAACCGCCAACAAAACTCGCCAAGACTAACAGTACAGGTAGGAACCCTGGCCAGTGACTATAATCTGTCGTGGTAAACCCTGTTGTCGTGGCTATCGAAACAACCTGAAACATTGCATGATAATAAGATTCCGAAAAAGTGCCATAAACATGCATGAAATACAGATACGCAAGGGACACAATGGTAAGCATTACAATCAGTAAACCATATAATCGAAATTCAGAATCCCTTTGATAGGCTTTAAGACTGAGTGAACGCCATGCAATAAAGTGCAAACTGAAATTGGCGCCAGATAGCAACATAAACACCACTGCCACAAGCTCTATCGCATGACTATTAAAATAGCCCATACTCGCGTCATGAGTAGAAAAACCGCCAATTGCTACGGTAGAGAAGCTATGACTGATCGCATCAAAGACATCCATACCCGCGATATAATAGGCCACTGCACAAGTAACCGTAAACGTCAGGTAAATGATCCAGAGAAGCTTTGCAGTGCCCTTAATTCTTGGCGTTAACTTCGAATCTTTAACTGGGCCAGGAGCCTCGGCACGGTAAAGCTGAATTCCACCAATACCGAGGATAGGAAGTATGGCAACAGCAAGTACGATGATACCCATACCACCCAGCCATTGAAGCTGTTGCCGGTAGAATAATATCGATTTCGGTAAATCATCAAGCCCAACAATAACGGTAGCTCCCGTCGTCGTTAAGGCTGACACGGATTCAAAGACGGCATCGACAAATGAAATCTGTAATTCATGAGAGAATATTAAGGGGGCGGAACCCGCAATACCCAGAACACTCCAAAACAAGACGACGACTAGAAACCCTTCACGTAGCCGCAGCTCTCTTTTTCTATGGCGAACGGGAAACCAAAGGACTGCGCCTACAATTAAAACCAGTAAAAAACCTTTGATAAAGGGAGCTATTGATAGGTCATTGTATATCCAGCCAACTAAAACGGGTGGAAGCATGGTGAAACTAAATAACACCATGAGCAAACCTAAAATACGCTGAATAATAAACAGTTGCATAAGACTAGGGCCTAGATATGGCCTAAACCAACCTGAAACATTTTTTCAACGGCATTGATGTAGCGTTTATCAGCCAGGAATAAAATAACATGGTCTTCTTCTTCAATAACGGTGTCATGGTGCGGCATGATAACTTCATCTTTACGCACAATGGCACCTACCGTTGTGCCAGGCGGCAACTTTAGATCGGCGCGTTTTCTACCAACAACACGGGAGTTTTTAGCATCACCGTGAGCAACTACCTCGATCACTTCCGCATCACCTTTTCTTAATGAGTGAACAGAAACAATATCACCACTTCGAATATGCGTCAGCAATGCACCAATGGTGATCTGCTGTGGTGAAACAGCATGATCGATATTCGCATTTTCAACTAAATCGACATATCCTGTACGATTCACTAAAGACATTACTTTTCGCGCGCCCAGACGTTTAGCCAGCATTGCCGACAAAATATTCGCCTCATCATCATTAGTCAGTGCGCAGAAAATATCGGTATCTTCTATATTCTCTTCCAAGAGCAAAGACTCGTCCGCCGCATCGCCTTCAAGTACGATTGTTTTATTCAAGGTCTCTGCCAATTTTTTAGCACTATCAGGGTTTTTCTCAATAATTTTAACTTTGTATCTGCCTTCTTCCAGCGCGTTAGCTAATCTTCTACCAACATTACCGCCTCCAGCAATCATAATGCGTTTATAAGGTCTATCTACACTTCTCAATTCGCTGACGACAGCTCTAATATGCTGAGCACTCGCTATAACAAATATTTCATCATTCGCTTCGATGATGGTATTTCCTGTTGGACTAATTGCTTTACCATTTCGGAATATCGCGGTGATTCTCACCTTTACTTCAGGAAGGTGTTCACTCAACTTATTGATTTCATGACCCACCATAGGGCCTTCATGGTAGGCTTTTACCGCCACTAACCTTACTCGACCACCTGCAAAATCTAAAACCTGAGTAGTGCCCGGATTAGAGATAAGACGAAAGATATAGTTAGTAATTAACTGCTCCGGACTAATCAAAACATCCACAGGAATTAATTCTGGCGTAAATAATTCTGGGTGCTGCAAATACCCGGAAGCTCTGACTCGGGCAATACGCGTAGGTGTCCTGAATAAGCTGTATGCAATCTGGCAAGCCATCATATTAACTTCATCACTATTCGTGACTGCAATTAACATATCAGCATCGTTAACATTAGCTTGCTCTAGAACATCAGGATGCGATGCTGGACCATGACGCGTATGAACATCAAGTTTTTCTCTGAGTTCACGTAATGCAGCAATATTGGTATCGATAATAGTAATATCATTATCTTCATTGGCCAGATTTCTCGCTAATGAACTACCAACCTGACCCGCACCAAGGATAACAATATTCATTGTTTAATGTCCTGCAATGGATGACTCACCTTGATACTCAAGTTATTTACCATACTTCTTGGGATCAATTTTCAGCGAACGCATTTTACGATAGAGATGAGTGCGTTCCATTTGCACGAGTTCAGCAAGTTTACTCACATTCCCTTCGACCAATTTTAACTGGTGATCCAGGTAATCATGTTCGAATTGCTCTCTTGCCTGCCTTAATGGCAACTCAAACAAACTATCCGAACTTTGACTCAGCTCTTGTGAAAATACAGGAATTTCTGTCCCAATGGCTTCTTCGACTTCTTCCTGAGTAATTTCAGAATCAGTTCCTAAAATCAACAATCGCTGTACCAGGTTACTTAATTCCCGAATATTTCCAAGCCATTTATAATTTCTTAAAAAGTTTTGTGCTGGAACAGAAAAATGACGATAAGGTAATCCATCGTGTTCAATCTGCTGATCTACATAGTAATTTAACAGCTCTGGTACATCTTCCGGATGCTCACGAAGCTCCGGAATCATTAATGGAACAACACTAATCTCAAGATAAAGTTCTTTATCAAAACTCTCTGCTTCTACATCGTCTCTCAAATCATGCTGGGAAGAGAATATAAGTTTCACACTCAGCGGGATATGCGAATCACCACCTACTCGTGTGTAATAACCTTGGCGTAATGCAATTAATAAGCGCTTTTGAGCGTCTTTTGTCAGCCCACCAATATCCGAAAGATATAGCGTGCCGCCCTGAGCTTGATCAAGTAAGCCATAACTAATCTTTTCATCAATTTCAGAACCGAAAATTTCGACACTCATATTTTCTTTCGGAATAAGAGATACGGTAGATTTCAGAAAGAGTCGACCACTGTTCTCACTTTGAGAATGGATATACCGTGCGAATACTTCTTTACCGACGCCACCTTCACCGTATATCAGCACGAGACTATTATGCTTGGATATTCGGTCTGCCTGCTCCCTTAGTTTCACCATTAGCGGGCTACTGCCTACCGGGTACTGAGGCGCACTAATCTGATCTCTAAGTTCTTTATTCTCTTGTACCAGTTGATCTGAACGCAAGGCATTTTCTATACACAACAACATCTTTGCGATAGATAATGGCTTTTCGATAAAGTCATGCGCACCCAAACGCGTTGCCTCAACGGCAGTTTCTATGGTTCCATGACCTGACATCATAATGACAGGGCAAGAAAGAGTGCTACTGTTTTGCCAGTCTTTGAGCAAAGAAATACCATCTTGACCCGGCATCCAGATATCAAGCAATACCAAGTCTGGCTTGCGTTTTCTTCTTAGTTCTTTTGCTTCTTCAGCATTTTCTGCTGTTGCAACTTCGTAGCCTTCATCTTCCAGTATTTCGCTTACTAACTGGCGGATATCTGGCTCATCATCCACTACTAGAATATATTGTGCTGTCATCAATTATCCTTTTGGTACGGTAGGTGCATTATAAAACTCGCACCTCCATTTTCATTATTTTTGGCTAATACACTGCCTTCATGCTCTTCTATTATACGCTTTACAATGGCTAAACCTAAACCGCCACCTTTGGTTTTCGTAGTTTTGTATGGTTCGAACAAATGCGGCAGTAACTCACTGGTAATTCCGGGGCCATTATCTTCGATCTGAAGGATAAACTCTTTTTTTCCTTCTTTTGATTCTTTTACTTTACTTGTAATGATCAGTTTGGAATCACCATTCCCACTGAAATCATGCATTGCATCCAAGGAGTTTTTGATCAAATTCACCAAAAGCTGCCTGATCCGATCACCATCGACATTAAGTATAGGAGAGCCATCTAGATTTAGTATGATTTCAGCATCTGATTGATTGATTCGGTAAAGTTCAACAACCTCTCGTATCAAACCATTGATATTGATCTCTTTTAATTTTAGCTCAGGTATTCTTGCGTATTCACTAAATGCATCAACCATTGTCTTCATGCTATCAACCTGATGCACAATAGTATTACTCATTCTTTGAAGTAATTCAGCAGACTCCTCATCCAGCAATGGCTTAAGCCTACGTTGCAACCTTTCTGCCGAGAGGCGGATTGGGGTTAATGGGTTTTTAATCTCATGAGCAAGTCTTCTTGCAACCTCACCCCAGGCAGCATCATGCTCAGCCTGTACAACTTCACTGATGTCATCAATCACCAGAACAT
Organism: Cocleimonas flava; assembly: GCF_004339015.1. GTDB lineage: Bacteria > Pseudomonadota > Gammaproteobacteria > Thiotrichales > Thiotrichaceae > Cocleimonas > Cocleimonas flava. Next base: position 422,447 of record NZ_SMFQ01000005.1, read on the forward strand.
AGCCTTGCGCGCCATCAATCAATTCGGGTAAAACCACCCCTCTACAAACCAATGTATGCTTAGTGTTTCCAAGCATTAAGGTGACTTCTGTTTGCCAATCCTTATCTTTGGAATTATCACTAGAGGCTGATTCCATTAACTTAGGCATTATCGCGCCGTAAAAGGGTAATAATCCTTCTGCCACGCTACACAAGGCTTTAAAGCTTTTACCTTTAAATTTATCCAGAGGCGCATCCAACAACTCTTCCGCCGTGTGATTTATTCTTCTGATGATAAACTCTTCATCAAGTGTAATAACACCCGAGGTTAAGCTGCCTAAGACAACATTTAGATAATCATGTTGCCTTTGAACTTCCTGCTGACTATCAGCACTTTCCTGTTGTGCTCTGGATAGTTTTGTAGTCATCACGTTAAATGATCTGGCCAGCAGATTGAAATCGTCTTTCTCATCCACATCCAGCTTTTTTTGCAAGTCTCCGGAGGCTACAGCATTGGTTGCTTCCAGCAAGTTTCTGACGGGTTTTGTTAACCGAATTGAATAAATAAATGCCGCCCAAACTGAGAATAGAACAGACAATAACATGATCAACAAGAGCGTTATTCTAAAGCCTTTCTTGATCAGCTCTTTCTGGTAACTGATTTCCTGATATTGCTTATACGCATCTTGAACACTATCCGCCAAGATTCTTTCTTTTTCTGAAAAAGGAAACAAAGCAGTCAGAATAAACGTTTCTCTGCCAACACCGAGTGAGATACTTAAGGCAACACGCGAGAAAAGCCCGCCCTCGCCTACTGGCTCTAACTGATACATATAACCACGGCTAGACAGTTTACGGATGATATCGTCAGTTGGAAAATGTGGCAGTATGGAGTTCATCTCGTCACCACTGTAAACGAGCACCCGTTTATTGCTACCAAAGAGAACAATCTCGTAGGCACCCATGGCAATCAACTGCCTGTCTATGAATGACCCATAATCCAATCTATCCACTCTCGCAAGTGCTGTAGCTGCCCTTTCCAGATTAAAAAGGTGTTGCCTCATACGGACATCAAGCGAGCTTCGGGCAAGCTCCAGTGAATCATCTAAGGCGCCTTCAATTTTAACATTAAACCAGTTATCGACCCTGTCCCCGATAAAATTCATCGAGAAGTAAGAAACAACCAATACCGGCAAAATAGTTAATAACGAGAAAGCGTACATTAAACGCAGCGTAAAACGAGAGCCTGCTTTCTTCGAGCGCAAATGTACCAACGCTTTAACAACGTTATAAAGAATCAGGCTCAATAAAATAACCAGAACAGCAATATTTAACGGTATTAACCAGGTATTAATTGCACTGGATTGATCAGGATTCTTTGTCGATACACTTAATAAGATAAATGAAGTTACTAATAATAAAAACGTAACTAAAACAGGAAAAATCTGAAAAAAGAATGTTCTTAAGGAAGGGGCCATAACACGCCCTCGCTAGTCAAACTATATTGATCGCTAAATAGTGACTGGATACGCAACGGCAAGCGTAAAGTAGCAGGAACCATATCAGCTATGGCAAAGATATAAAATTCTCCATCATCTTTATCATTTAAAGACTCGGAGATATCAGGCAAAACAAAGTGTTTTAATTCACCTAATTTTCGAAGAGAGGCAGAAAGGCTCGAAAAATTCCAGTGCTCATTGGTATCACTTCTTGATAATACATAATGCCGGCTTAAGGCATGGTATTTAAGCTGATAATTAACAGTTAAAATTGGCACGTCTTTGTTAAACCACCAACTACTGTGTTCTCCCAAAAGGAATTGAACACGAGAATTTAATGTCACACCATTTTTTAAGGCTTCGCTTAGATAGTCGGTTAATTTGTACTCAATGCGAGTAGAAACTTCGAATCTTTCTGGCGTACCTTTGATACTAAAATCTTTAAAATCAATATCTCCAGCTGATAGATTTAGAGATGGGAAGGCCATCAAGAAAACCATCATTAGGGGGAAGAATATTTTAGAAAAACCAGACATGTTGCTATTTTACCACTAAAGATATTGGTTGTAATCAGCTTGCTGCTATAAATCAAAGATAAATGCACCCCCCTACTTTGAGGGCTTTTTCTGTACTCCTAAAATAGACGTTAATTAAAGAAGGCGAGCCTAAGCCCACCCTCCTTGAGACTATACTCTGCTAAAAAGCGAGAATGAGTCGATGATGATAAAAGTTATCAACCAACAGCAAGCTCTCTTTCTACATCCGAAGACTGATCCACCTGATTTTCTTGAGGCGCAATTTTTTGCATAGACTTGATTTTATTTTTAGAAAAATCCTGAGACCAGAAGTCTTCCCATAGATCAATGAAATTTAGGGAGTTCTGCAATAAATCAGACTGATCATAACCGCCAGCACCTTGCGCCAAAATCAACCAAAGATCATTTTGATGAAAATCATCACAGGCATCATTTTCTTCATCTTCAGAAACTCCATGCACCTGGTAATAGCCTTCCTGAACAGGAATTCCTAATGCGCCAGTGTTCAAACGCATTACGGGACTGAATATCATGACAATTTCTTCTGCGATGGCTAGCAGTGTTAGTAGTAGTGGATAATCATCATACGCAGCCAGGAAGCATTCTTTTAACTTTTGAGTAACTGGCGAAGGCACAAACTCCTGTCTATCTTCATCGCTAATGCTCATATCTGTCATCAACTCTTCAAATAGAATCAAATGAGATCGTTGAGGTGTACCCTGAAAATAACAAGGCTCGCCAATTTTGTAATGAAAACCAAATTCATCCAAAGTATTTAGCGTTAATAAAAAGCGCGCATAAGCTTTACTACCCGGCTTCATTACATTTTCTACTTTTTTAGATTGGTACTGAGCCATCAACAAAGCATCGGTAAATATATGCACAATTGCACGGTATTCCATGTGCATGGTCTGCATTTCCTGCAATGAATATTCACAAGCATTCATTGCAGAAACAATTGGATGTTGATTTATTTTATGATTTTTGACAGATGAAATCAGAACCTGAAGGAACTCCATATTTTCGTTCCACTTAGTTTCACCGACACTTGCTATCATTTCTTTTACTGCGTTTTGTCTAATCTGATCCATGATTAATCTCCTTAATATTAAGTTAGTAAGAGCAAACGTTTTGCAAAGAAATATGCTCAATCAATAACTGAATTGGGGGTTTGGAAATTTATCCTTAGGGCATGAAATATGTATATTTTCCCGAAGAATTATCATCACCAAAATCTTCAGAAAGTGATTAAGAAGACACATAAAAGGTCAATCCTTTGAGCCATTTATGGTTCATATTCCTTTTTTGGTAATCATAATAATCAGCAAAAAATACTGATTATTATGATTTCATACTAAATAATATATGTATTGCGCACAAGTGATTTGAGCGATGAATGTTAGCTAGAAATATAAATTATAGGTGTAAAGCTATACGGTGAAAGGCTGAGAGGTCGTTAAATTAATTGCTGTTATTTGTTTTCTGGATTTTGGCGTAATAAAAGCCATCCATTGAATTATCCCCGGGGAAAATCTGCTTACCCAAGGACTCAGAAGAATCTATCGCAACTATTTCGGCATTAGCATTATTGTCTAAAAATGAGCGGATTTGATCTTCGTTCTCTTCAGGTAAAATTGAGCAAGTCGCATAAAGAAATAGCCCACCTGGTTTTAGTTTTTCCCAGAGTGCTTGAAGCATTGCCGCCTGAAGTTTTTGCAACTCGGCAATATCGCTGTTTCTACGTAACACCTTGATATCAGGGTGCCTTCTAATAACGCCTGTGGCAGAACAAGGCGCGTCCAATAAAATCCGGTCAAACAGAATATCTTTGGCATACGCCTCAGTATCCAATGCATCTGCTACGACTAAATTAGCTTTTAGGTTCAATCGCTCAAGGTTTTCACTGACCCGTTTCATGCGTGTTTCACTATTATCAATAGCGATCACTTTAAGATTTTCAGCAGATTCCAGAATATGACCGGTTTTGCCACCGGGTGCTGCGCACGCATCAAGCACTTGCATGCCTTCTTTGCAATCTAACAAAATTCCTGCGAGTTGCGCTGCGCCATCCTGTACTGATGAAGATCCTTCAGAGAAGCCGGGAAGGTCTTTTACATTTTGAGGCTTAGTCAGCTTTACTGCAGTGGATACGCCTTCCAAAGGCCCAGCAGCTATCTCAGCATCATTAAGTTGTTGCAAATACGCATCTCGGGTTTGATGATTCAGATTAACCCTAAGCGTCATTGGAGAACGTAAATTAGACTGCTCTAAGATTTCTTCCCAATTATCTGGCCATGCTTTTCTAATACGATCTATTAACCATTGCGGAAAAGCATACCTGGCTGGTTCTTCAGCTAGCATTTCCTTTTGAAGTTTCACTTGCCCCCGTAAGAAATTCCTTAAAACGGCATTTACCAAATTTTTAGCCCAAGGCTTCTTCAGACCTTTGAGCGCACTAACGGTTTCACCAACAGCCGCATGGTCGGGAGTTTTCTGATAAATAATTTGATACAAACCAACACGGATCAAACACTCTACATCCTTATCTTTCTTCTTTAAGGATTTACTCATAAGAATGCTGATAAGCGCAGACAATGGTTCGTGCCAACGCAGACTTCCATAACAAAGATCGCTAACCATTGGGCTATCATTATCAGACAGAGCAGTGCTTAAGGATTCTCCGTTATAAATAACAGATTGAAGGATTCGGGCTGCAGCAACTCTTGGGTTAACAGCCTGCTTATTGTTATTTTTTTGCATAGTTAGAGTGTTTTTATTGAGTGACTATCGTGAATTAAACGCTTTTCAAGCATTAGAGCACTCATCATTAAGTAATGACACCCCCCTACTTTCAGGCACTTTTTTAATATTGAATCTTTTGATGAATGCTCTGATGAATCTATTAATCTGTTTATAGTGGCGCGCATTATGAGGGAAATACATTTCCCATTAGCGATTGGCCATTGATAAAATCCTTAACATCCATCGCTTTTTTTCCTGGCAACTGCAAACGCGAGAATGACAAAACACCAGCTCCTGTTGCAATGACAATGCCCTCTGAAGATTCAGAGATTACTGTGCCTGGCTTCTGGTCGCTATTTTCATCCACTACTTTCGACATATAGATACGAAGAGGCTTACCATTCAATAGAGTAAAAGCTACTGGCCATGGATTAAATGCCCGTATCTTTAAGTCAATATCTTTCGCTGACTGACTCCAATCTATCTCGGCTTCCGCTTTATTGAGTTTTTCAGCATAAGTCGTTAAAGCATCATCTTGAATCACAGGTTCTAGTTCATCTTTTTCGATCAGATCCAAAACTTCTAGTAAGGCTTCGGCACCATCACTGGAAAGGCGATCATGAATCGTTTGGCTCGTATCTTCTGCGGTAATTGGACAAGTACGCTTAAGTAACATATCGCCCGTATCCAGCCCCAAAGCCATCTGCATGATAGTGACGCCCGTTTCCGTATCACCGGTTTCAATTGCGCGGTGAATAGGCGCGGCACCGCGCCATCTTGGCAACAGTGAACCATGGATATTCAAACAACCATAGCGCGGCATATCTAATACTGCCTGCGGCAAAATCAAACCATAAGCTGCTACGATCATTACATCTGCATCATAAGCACTGAGTATTTGCTGCGCATCTTCATCCTTTAGAGACAATGGTTGCTCCACAGGTATTCCAGCATCAACCGCCACTTGCTTTACAGGGCCGAATTGAACTTTTCTGCCTCTACCAGCGGGACGATCTGGCTGAGTATAGACAGCAACGACCTTATGCCCAGAGTTTATTAAAGACTGAAGCGCAGGAACTGCAAAATCAGGCGTACCTGCATAGACGATTTTCAATGTTTATTACTCTTTAACGTTCTTTTGGGGTATTTGTTAAGCGCTGGCAGCTTGCTTAGCGAGCTTTTCGAATTTCTTACGTAATCGTTGCTGCTTTAAAGGAGACAAGTAATCAACAAATAACTTACCTTTTAGATGATCTAATTCATGTTGAATGCAAACTGCCAATAAACCATCAGCGTTTAATTCAAACTCCTTACCGTCTCTATCTAATGCTTTAACCGTGATAGATTCTGATCGTTTCACTTCCGCGTAGTATTCAGGCACAGATAGACAACCTTCTTCACAAATCTCTTCGCCTTCGCCATGCAGAATTTCCGGGTTTATCAGACAAAGTGGCTCGTTCTTCTCTTCCGAAACATCCACTACTACAATTTGTTGATGTACATTAACCTGTGTTGCAGCCAGACCGATACCAGGTGCTTCATACATAGTTTCAAACATATCATCAACAAACGCTCGAATTCCATCAGTCACTTCTGTCACTGGTACTGCTTTGGTGCGTAAACGCTTATCCGGAAAACGCAAAATATCTAAAATAGCCATAAAATAGTCCAATCTCAATTATTTTCTAATAATACCGTAAGTCTGAAAACAGTGCATGAGATACATGAGGTACGATATTATTAATTCATAGTTTTATAACAACATATAGACACCAAAATAATAAACAATAAAAATAAGAGGGTTTTCATGTCTTTTAATTTCCTAAATTTAACGCGTCTTCCAGTGTTAACGTTATCGGTATCTGCACTCTCTCTATCTTTACTAAGTGGTTGTAGTGGTTTAGATGGCTACCAAGGTGCATCTCAGGCAAAACCTGTGACATCTTCACATGCACATGATCCTTACGATAATTATTATGGAATGCCGATCGCTAAGTCGAACAGCTCGGCTTATAGCCCTAAAATCGCACGAGTAATCACCAAAGCCAAGTTTAAACACAATGCGCCAAAGCGTTACGTGGTTAAAAAAGGTGACACTTTATGGGGAATTTCAAATAAATTCCTACAAAACCCGGCTTATTGGCCTGAGGTTTGGGATAAAAACCAAAAGGTTCGAAACCCTCATCTAATCTACCCTGGTGATGTTCTATTCATTTACCAAGGCAATAGAAATGTAAAAATGTCCGACGGTTCTGTCGTCGAAAAACTCATTCCACAAATGCGTATAGAACGTAAAGGTGGAGGCGAGCCAATATCAACACTGGCGCCATTTTTAGTGTGGCCGAAAGTCGTTGATGAAGACACTATTAAAAATGCGCCTTATATTGTTGACGCGCGTGATGCGAACTTGTTAATCGAAGAAGGCCAAACGGTTTACGTTAAGAACCTGAGAGACAGAAAAGCTGGCGGTGAGTATGCAATTTTCAATGTTGGCAACATAATTTCTGACCCTGAAACCAACAGAGAGTATGGACGTGAAGTGGTTTACACAGGCTTCCTAAACGTTGGAAAACTCGCCATGAACACCGAAGTAGCAACCGCAGAAGTCGTACAATCAACACGTGAAATCAGACGTGGTGACCGTCTTATGTACATAGAAGATCATACACATACACTGAACAAACCGATCATTATTCCTACGCACAAGGTTCGCGGAAGCATTATTTCTTTATTCGATGCAGAAATGATTACGGGTCAAACACAAGTTATCACCATCAACAAAGGTGCCAGAAACGGCATTAAAGAAGGTTATACACTTGGGATTTATTCGCCAGGCAAAATGGTTGATGATCCTATCGCGTTTAAATCAGACAAGAAATTTTACGAGCCTGTAAAAGCCGCGAAAGTCGGAATACCACCATCGCGATCTGCAACAGCTATTGTGTATAATGTGCTCAATGATATTAGCTACGCTGTAATCACTCAGGGAACGCATGAGATTAAGAATGGATACAAAGTGGGTAACCCATAATTCTTAGCTCTTAAATTTAAACATTATTTGGGCCCATGTATGATTTATACTGGGCCCTTTTTAATGCCTCAACAATCTTGGTCACTCTCGAAAACTGATGAAAACAGAAGATGAATTACAATCCTGGATAGCGTTATGGCGCGTATCTGGAGTCGGCTCTAAAAGCTTCCAAAAGCTTTTAAGCAATATTGTCGATCCCGATTCTGTGTTTTCATCTAATATGTCCACTCTTACTCAGGCTGGCATCTCAGAAAAGTTAGCGCATGCCATTCTTGATGCTAAAAAAGACCAAGAAACGGTTGCTCCAGATATCGAGTGGTTAAATGAAGCTGATGATCACCACATCATTACCATTCAATGCGAAGAATACCCCGAGTTATTAAAACGCATTAGTGACCCACCGCCGTTGTTATACGTTCATGGACAACTGTCATTACTAAAAGACCCACAAATAGCTATCGTAGGAAGCCGTAACCCTACTCAAGGCGGGACAAACAACGCTTATGAGTTCGCTAAACACCTCGGTCAAACCGGCTTTTGTATTACAAGCGGATTAGCAATGGGCGTTGATGGCTCTGCGCATACTGGTGCGTTAGAAGTAGAAGCACCCACCATAGCCGTTATCGCTACCGGCATTGATAGAGTCTACCCAGCCAAACATCGAGAAATGGCACACAAAATTGCGGATCACGGAGCAATCGTGACCGAATTCCCTATCGGCACACAACCTAAATCCAGCAACTTCCCACGTCGAAACCGTATTATAAGCGGGTTAAGTTATGGCACGCTTGTGGTTGAAGCAGCCCAACAAAGTGGTTCATTGATTACTGCCCGCCTGGCAATGGAGCAAAATCGGGAAGTATTTGCCATTCCCGGATCCATTCACAACCCCCTTGCACGCGGCTGCCATAAACTTATCAGACAAGGTGCAAAACTAGTAGAAACTGCTCAAGATATTATGGAAGAAATGGCGAGTGCCATTGACCTCAACTCACTGTTAAGCGATCAACAGATTTCAAGCAGTAGTGCTAATGAAAAATCTACCAATAATAAAGAAGCGTTCGAAGCAGATTCAGCAAGTAGTAAACCCAACAAAGAAAACCAAGCCATTGATTCGAATCAAAATACTCATACTGACGATGACCAACAAATCATTTTGAAAGAAATGGGCTTCGACCCTATCTCGATTGACCAATTAGTGGTCAGAACAGGAATCGATACGGCCTCACTATCAGCATCTCTATTAATGCTGGAATTACAAAACCAGATTGCATCAAATGGCGGCGGAACCTACACCCGCCTTAAATAATGGATGAATCGTCTTAGAAGCTTAGATCAAGCTATAACAACAACCAGCTGTCAGTTTAACCATGTCAATCAGACATGTTCAGGTGACATTCACATTCATTTACTATAAAATTCCTCGCATATTAAGATCTTGTAACAATCAACAAGATAATGTAGAAAACGACTTCTCGCCCCGTAAAGAAGTGTTTACTCACAGCAAATTAGAGACCCCGAAACACATGAAAGAAAATACATTGGATGTACTTTTTTACCTTTTTGATAACTTTGCTGAGGCTGAAGATGTCGCACAAAATAGAGAAGTACTTCATGGTGAATTAAAAGATGCTGGTTTCCCCAAAACCAGAATCACTAAAGCATTTGATTGGCTAGAAAGCCTTGCAGATGACGACAAAATTTATATCTCAGAACCAAAGTCACAATCAATCCGTCAATTTTCAAAGTATGAAGCGCGATGGCTAGACCAGGAATGTCAGAACTATATGTTCTCTCTTCGTCAAACAGGTGTTCTAAGTTCTGAGATGTTTGAACGCACGGTTGACCGCATTTTAACGTTAGGCGATAAGGAATTTGATATTAATCGCCTTAAGTGGGTGATTTTAATGTTATTACTCAACCAACCAGACACTGAAGCTGAATATATCTGGATGGATGACGTGGCACTTGGAGAAGAATCTCCCGTTTATCATTAATTTATGATTTAACACTGCTAACAATACAAACAGATTTAAAAATGGTCCTTTTTAGGGCCATTTCTCATTTTTGACGTAAACGAAATTCTATCAATTCTTTGCTCTTTAAACGAAAAGTCACCCCCCTACTTTTGAGCACTTTTTTGAAAAATCGTGAACCTCAGTGATTTTTATTTGTCATTAAATTTAGCTTTATAATATTTAATTTAGATTACATCTAAGGCTCTCAAAAATGCCTATATTTCCCACTAAATCGCTAGTTAGAAAAATTTCATCCTTTACTAAAATGAACATTCCAGTGTATTGTTGCCACCAATTTCCTATCAAAAACCAGATTAAAACCCGATGAAAGTATCGTAACTTAATCACCTCACAGACATTTTATAAGGCACACTATAAGGCATTATGGGCAGATCACTCGTTATTGTGGAGTCGCCAGCAAAGGCGAAAACCATCAACAAATACTTAGGCAAAGAATACATTGTCAAATCCAGTGTAGGTCATATTCGTGACTTGCCAAAAGGTGGCGGCAGCCAAACTGGAAAGAAAAAAGCACCCACTCTTGCTCAACTGACGAAAGGTATGAGCGAAGCCAAAAAAGCCGCTTTTAAAAAGAAACGTGACAACGATAACCTTGTACGTCGTATGGGAATTAACCCAGATAATGACTGGCAAGCGCAATACGAAATTTTGCCAGGCAAAGAAAAAGTCGTTGCCGAATTACAAAAACTCGCAGCCAAGGGCGATAAAGTCTATCTCGCAACCGATTTGGATAGAGAGGGTGAAGCCATTGCCTGGCATTTAAAAGAAGTTATCGGCGGAGATGATGATCGCTTTGAGCGCGTAACGTTTAATGAAATCACCAAAACAGCTATTCAGGAAGCGTTTAAAGAACCTTCAAAACTGGATGTTGACCGCGTTAATGCACAGCAAGCTAGACGTTTTCTAGACCGTGTCGTGGGATTTATGGTCTCTCCCTTATTATGGGCAAAAATCGGACGCGGTCTTTCTGCGGGTCGTGTGCAATCTGTAGCGGTACGTTTAATCGTCGACAGAGAACACGAAATCAATGCATTCAACCCTGTTGAATTCTGGGATATCCATGCTGATCTTGCGACCAAAGCCGGTGAAGCTTTGCGCATGGAAGTTACCAAAGACTTTAGCAATAACAGTAGCGGCGAAGCGTTTAAACCTGTTAATGAAAAGCAGGCAATGGATGCCGTTGCAAAACTCAAAGACGCCGAGTATTCATTACTCAAGCGTGAAGACAAAGCAACTAGCAGCAAACCCAAAGCACCTTTTATTACATCGACTTTACAACAAGCCGCGAGTACGCGATTCGGCTATGGCGTAAAACGTACAATGGGCTTGGCGCAGCGTCTTTACGAAGCTGGTTACATCACCTATATGCGTACCGACTCAACCAATTTGAGTAAAGATGCACTGGAAAGTGTGCGCGAATATATCGGCAAAAAATACGGTAAAGAATACCTACCTGAAGCACCAAATCATTACGGTGCCAAGAGTGGCGCGCAAGAGGCCCATGAGGCGATTCGCCCTTCTGATGTCAAAGTCATGATGAGTGACTTAAAAGACATGGGTGATGATGCGAAAAAGCTTTACGAACTTATCTGGCGTCAGTTTGTTGCCTGTCAGATGGTACCTGCAAAATACGATTCAACGCGTTTGACCGTACAAGCTGGCCAATACTATTTGAATGCTTCAGGTCGTACCTTACGCTTCCCGGGTTGGACAAAAGCTCTGCCTCCATTGAGCAAAAAAGATACGCCTGATCTACCTGATCTAAGTCAGGGTGATGTGCTCAACTTGGTCGAGCTCGACCCACAACAACACTTTACCAAACCGCCTCCACGTTACACGGAAGCATCGCTGGTTAAAGAACTCGAAAAACGTGGTATCGGTCGCCCATCTACCTATGCGTCAATCATTTCCACGATTCAGGATCGCGGTTATGTAAAAGTAGATTCGCGCCGTTTCTTTGCGGAGAAAATGGGCGAGATTGTGACAAAACGTCTCGTGGGTAGTTTCGAAGAGCTAATGAATTTCGACTTCACCGCCGAGATGGAAAAAGAGCTGGATGAAATTGCAGACGGCAAATTAAAGTGGAAAGACGTACTCGATGATTTCTACAAAAACTTTAAAGTAAAACTGGAAGATGCCGGAGCGCCACCCGAAGATGGTGGCATGAAGACCAATGAAATGGTCATGACTGATATTGAATGTCCTACCTGTGGACGCAATATGGGCATTCGTACTGCTGGCACGGGTGTATTCTTAGGCTGTGATGGTTACAACCTACCGCCAAAAGAACGCTGTAAAACAACCATTAACCTGGTTCCTGCTGAAGAATCTATCGACGTGAATAACGAAGATGCTGAAACAGAAGCATTGATGGCAAAGCATCGCTGTAAAAAATGTGATTCAGCAATGGATAGCTACTTCATCGACGAAACCACCAAATTACATGTCTGTGGTGAAAACCCGGAATGTGATGGTTACGAAATCGAAAAAGGCACATTCAAACTAAAAGGCTATGAAGGCCCTGTGGTTGAATGTGAAAAGTGTGGTCACGATATGCACCTCACTACAGGTCGATTCGGCCCGTACATGAAGTGTAGTAATGAAGACGAGTGTAAAAATACCCGTAAAATTCTGCGCAATGGTGAAGTTGCACCTCCACGCGAAGACCCGGTTCATATTCCTGAATTAGAATGTGAAAAATCGGATGCTTACTTCATTTTACGCGACGGTGCCGCAGGCTTATTCCTTGCAGCAAGCACCTACCCGAAATCACGTGAAACCCGCGCACCTTTGGTTGAAGAATTAAATCGTTTTAAAGATCGCATTTCTGAAAAGTTTTACTATCTCGCGGATGCACCAGCAACTGACCCTGACGGCAATAAAGCAGCAGTGCGCTTTGATCGCAAGACCAAAGAACATTATGTTAGAACCGATAAAGACGGTAAAGCAACAGGATGGTCAGCGCGTTTTGAAGACGGCAAATGGGTAGAAAAAGTACCTGTTAAAAAAGCCGCTGCGAAAAAGAAACCTGCCAAAAAGAAAGCTGCACCGAAGAAAAAGGCTGCAGCTAAGAAGTAATAACACACCCCCCCACTTACAGGCCATTTTTTTAAAAAAGGCTTATAAGTGGGGGGGTGCATAGCCAATGCATTGCACATGTTAATTACCAAGAAACCACAAGAATTAATCAATATATTACGTAACGGCGGAGTATTTGCCTATCCGACTGAAGCCGTTTATGGACTAGGTTGTGATCCGGATAATGAACAAGCCGTAAATAAGATTCTTGAATTGAAGCAACGTTCTGTCGACAAAGGACTTATTCTTATTGCTTCGGATTTTTCACAAGTTGAAAAGTATTTGAAACCACTCAACCAAGACCAATTAGCACTCATTAAACCTAGCCAGACCACTTACATTTATCCTGCAAGAGATACTGCGCCAAAATGGCTAACGGGTAATTTCAACTCACTTGCCGTTAGAATTAGCAAATTGGCAATCATTCAAGAGCTATGCTCAACGCTTGATTCTGCACTGGTTTCAACTAGCGCAAACCTCAGCGGCCAGGAACCTGCCCGAAGTTGTGCGGAAGTAGATTCCGTGTTTCACAATAAAATCGACGCAATTCTTGATGGAGAAACAGGAGATTTGCTCACCCCGACCGAGATACGTGATAGTATCACCGGCGAAATAATAAGAGCTTAGCTTTTATTGACCAAAATCTTAACTAACGAATTTACTGAAGCCTTTCAAAAATTCGCTTAACAAGAAAAACCACTCAAGAAATCATATTCAAATGTCATTGATCCAACTCAAAAATATCCAAGTCAGCTTCGGCGGCCCTGCCCTGCTTGATCAACTCAGCTTAACGATCGATGCTGGTGAACGCATTTGTTTGATTGGCCGAAACGGCGCAGGCAAGTCAACCTTAATGAAAGTTCTGAATCGCGAAATAAAAGCAGATTCGGGCGAAATCATCGTTGAGAAAGGCGCTGTCATTGCTCAGTTAGAGCAAGAAGTCCCTCAGGATATGAGCGGCAGTGTTTATGAAGTCGTCGCATCAGGGCTCGCTGAAACGGGCGAACTATTAAGTGCTTTTCATGCGATGAATGAAGAGGACGATATCGGCTCTGAAGACTGGATGAAGCGCTTTGAGCGCATCCAGCATAAATTAGAATCCTGCAATGGCTGGCATTTCCAAAATACCATCGATACCGTTATTTCCAAGCTAGAGTTAAATGCGGATGTTGATTTTGGTCAATTATCTGGTGGTATCAAACGTCGTGTATTACTCGCACGCGCGTTAGTTCAGGAACCAGATGTATTACTCCTTGATGAGCCGACCAACCATTTGGATATTGAGGCGATTATCTGGCTGGAAGAGTTCCTACTCAGCTTTAATGGTTCATTAGTTTTCATCACCCATGATCGCTCTTTCTTGCGACGCTTAGCGACACGTATTATTGAAATCGACCGTGGTCAAGCAACAAGCTGGCCGGGTGATTATGAAAACTTCTTACGTCGCAAAGAAGAAACTTTACACGCTGAAGAATTAGAAAATGCGCGTTTCGATAAGAAACTGGCACAGGAAGAAGTCTGGATTCGTCAGGGAATCAAAGCCCGACGTACCAGAAACGAAGGACGTGTGCGTTCATTAGAAAAAATGCGTAACGAACGCAGTCAGCGCAGAGAACAACAGGGACAAGTCAATATCCAGGTTGATGCGGGACAGAAAACAGGTAAGCGTGTGGTTGAGGTTGAACATATCAATTACACCCTACCGAATGGACGTGTGTTGATTGATGACTTTTCTGCATTAGTTCAGCGAGGCGACAAGATCGGCTTAATCGGTCCAAACGGTGTGGGTAAGACAACCTTACTTAAAGTGTTATTGGGTGAATTAAAACCCGATTCTGGAAAACTTATCGAAGGTACAAACCTTCAAGTAGCCTACTTCGATCAACTTCGAAGCCAGCTTGATGAGAATCGTTCGGTTAAAGACAATCTTGATCGTGGCGCCGATAAAGTCATGGTGAATGGCAAAGAAAAACACGTCATCAGCTACTTACAGGATTTCCTATTTTCTCCAGAACGTGCAAATTCACCCGTAAACGCACTTTCAGGTGGTGAGCGAAACAGACTATTACTGGCGAAACTTTTCATCAAACCAGCCAATGTATTAGTGCTCGATGAGCCTACCAATGACCTGGATGTTGATACGCTCGAATTACTGGAAGAATTGCTATTAAATTATACTGGCACAGTGCTTATCGTCAGTCATGATCGTGCATTTATTAACAATCTGGTAACGAGTTGTTATGTGTTTGAAGGCGAAGGACAAATTAGCGAATACGTCGGCAGTTACGATGATTGGTTGCGTCAAAAGCCCGCAGTAAAAGCACCTACTAAAGCACAAAAATCAGCGAAAAAGAAAGAAACACCCGCTGAAGCACCTGCTAAAGAGACACAATCTGAGGCCAGTGAAACTAAAAAGCTTAGCTTTAATGAGCAGCATGAACTTAAAAACCTGCCCCTTGAAATTGAAAAGTTAGAAGATCGTATCGCAGAATTAGAAGTCCTGATGAGTGAGCCGGATTTCTTTTCTCAAGAACATAAAAAAGTCTCCGCAATTACTGACGAATTACAGCAGTCTCAGACTATACTTAAAGAGAAATACGATCGCTGGGAAGAACTAGAAGCCTAGCGATTTTAGTAGTTAAAAACCTAAGTTAACAGGAAGGTTAAAACAACATGGATATCGGTGATTACCGCCGCGAATACACTAAAGGCGGCTTAAAAAGACAAGACTTAAGCGAGTCTCCCTTTAAACAGTTTGAAAAGTGGTTTATCCAGGCCAGTGATGCTGAGTTATCAGACCCAAGCGCCATGACCATAGCCACTGTATCTGCTGCAGGCAAACCTTCACAACGAACCGTATTACTAAAGATATTCGACGAGAAAGGTTTCGTCTTCTTTACTAATTATTCCAGTCAAAAATCCAGAGAGATCCAGGAGAATGCAAATGTGTCATTGCTATTCCCGTGGACAATGCTAGAAAGACAAGTAGAAATTAATGGTCGTGCAGAAAAGATACCGACCACAGAATCACTCAAATACTTTCTCTCTCGACCTCGCGGCAGCCAGTTAGGCGCGTGGGCATCTGCACAGAGCTCCCCTATCAGTTCACGTGAAATTCTCGATGGACAACTGAAAAAAATCAAAGATAAGTTTACTCATGGTGAAATTCCGCTCCCGGATTTTTGGGGTGGTTACCGTGTCATTCCTGAAACGATAGAGTTCTGGCAAGGAGGCGAAAGCCGTTTGCACGATCGCTTTGAATATACTCGGGAAAATACAGCGTTAAACGAGTGGAAAATCGAACGCCTACAACCTTGATAAATATGACATTAAGGTTTCTACACTTTATCGGAATTAGTGAACCCAAATCGAAAAACAGCCCCTAATATGTTAAGATAAACATAAATAATACACCCCCCTACTTGTAGCGTCTTTTTCGGGCTATGCTAAAGAAACTAATTAGTAGGCGGTTAATAATAAATAGAAAAAACAGGGGCTTAATTACTTCATTCGCGATGGATAGAACCAATTGATATTGGATTTGTCATATTAATACGGCGGCTGAATTAAGAATAATCATGAAAAAATTCCAACAAGTAACAATCTTGCAAGTGCTTGCGAGCAGTTTAATGGCATTGTTATTGAGTAGTGGCATAAGTAACGATGCTCAAGCATCTCCGTTTAATCAAAATTCTCCGCTTGGAATGAATACCAATGAGGCACTCGAAGTAGATGCCAGTTTGCCGTTCGCAGATATTTTCCGTTTGGCGCTTCCATTTAATGAAGCTCGTCCCTGGTTTACCAAAGGCAATGTCTCTTTCGATAAAGATGGCTGGCCAAAAAATCTCAATGGCGGACAAGCTGGAACACGTTTCCTCAGCCATATTCCCATCGAAGCTTTACCGAAAGGCGAATACACGGTTCTCTATCAAGGCGAAGGTAAAATCAATTATGGTGCTAGCGCCAAAGTTGTAAAACGCTCTCCGGGTAAAGATATTATTAAATTGGTTCCAATGAAACAGCCAAATGAGATGTATCCCACGGCTACTGCAACGCTATTCATCAAAGAGAGTAATCCTAAAAATTATATCCGCAATATTCGCATTATGATGCCAGGCGGAATCTGTAGAAATGACCCATTCAAACGTGTCACTGCAGCGAGACAATGTGCCAACAATAGCTATCAATCATTTGCCGATAATCATAATCAGGTGATGTTCAACCCAGACTTTCTGAACTTCATGAAAGACTTTAAAGTTGTGCGTTTCATGAATATGTCAGGCGTTACGCGCAATAACATTCGCTCATGGAATGACCGTCCAACGCTGCAAAAAGCAACCTGGGGTGGTAAAGAAGGTGTGCGCGGTGTACCGATAGAAGTGATGATTCAGCTAGCCAATATACTTGATGTTGACCCCTGGTTTAATATTCCGCACAACGCAGATAACGTTTTTATTAATCGTTTTGCACAGACTGTTAAGCAACAACTCAAACCAAATTTAAGAGTCTATCTTGAGTACACCAACGAAGCCTGGAACAATATCTTCGTGCCACAAGCTGAGCACATGAAGCAAACGGGTTATAAACTTAAACTGGATAAAGATCGTAATATCGCGGGTTCTAAGTACTACTCAATGCAAAGCGTTAACATTTTCAAAATGTGGGAACGCGTTTTTGGTGGAACCGATAGACTGGTTCGAGTAATGGGTGGCATGACCACAAACACCAAGCTTACCGAAACTTTATTGGGTTTTCAGAATGCTTATAAACACGTCGATGCTATTGCAGTAGCGCCTTACTTTCATTTTTCACAGGACAAAATGGCAGGCATCAAAAGTGTGAACGATGTGTTTACCACATTAAATGCGCGGGACAATCGCTACTCGATTCGCAACACGCTTGATTTTGTGAAAAAACAAATGCAGGTTACCAAAGGCTTTGGCGTCGATTTAATCGCTTATGAAGGCGGCCAGCACCTCGTACACCATAAAACACATTCAATGACTCAGGGCGCAACTCCGCACCTATATAAAGCAAATAAAGACAAGCGCATGGCTGCAGCGTACTACCAGCTTCTTGCAGGCTGGAAAAAACTCGGTGGAAAGCTGTTTATTCCATTCTCTGCACCACGCCCTTCAACATGGCACGGTAGCTGGGGAATCAAAGAACACATCGCAGAAACTCCCGCACAGGCACCAAAGTACAGATCATTACTGGGCTTCAGCCATGGTAATCCATGCTGGTGGGAAAGCTGTCGTGGCGGAAAAATTGTGCGTCATCAAAAACCAACGATTATTGCCAAACATTTAGTGTCTGGAAAACAGGACGAGAGCTCAGCTAAATACGTTGCAATACAAAAACAACCACCGGGACAACGTACGTTACATCAAGCGAAAGCGGAATTCATTGGTACGGTTATTCAAGGCACTATCGAGAACCCTCGTGATTTAACCGCAAGATGGCGCGCAAACTGGGATGATAACAATCTCTACGTTTGGGTTGGCATTATTGACGAAGTGCATGTGAGTGACTCTAAAGAATCATGGGCTGATGATTCCATCGAAATCTATATCGATGCAGATGCTAGTCGTGGCGAAACCTATGACCAGTTCAATGATTTCCACTTAAGCTTTAGTTTAGGCAAGTCTGAAATCACAGCGGGTAGCACAACACCTCTGGATAGACTAAAAGATATTAAATACACCACTAGACAATTACCAACCGGTTACCAACTAGAGGCGGCTATCCCGTGGAGCACATTAAATATACAACCAAGTGCTGAGCACGCTATCGGTTTTGATATTCAAATCAATGACGATGACAATGGTGATGCACGCGATGCGAAAATCTCATGGAACGCCACTATCGATCAGGCATGGAAAAACCCACGCGTATTTGGTCAGCTGATTTTACAAGATAAAAATCAACGCTTTGCCAAAACAGATGATGATTCGCCGATGGATAAGAAAGCGTTTCAGTATCCACAATAAGGTCGCTTCTATTACTACAACGTTGTGCTTTATTGATACAATGCGCTCATGGAAGAGCTATCAAACATACTATGCGGCGGTTCAGGCGACGATGAAATTTACGCCTTATTAGAAGATTCTAAGTCTGATGACAAAGACTCTAGAAACCTGCTGTTTACCGATGCTCAAGAACTAATTATCGCCTGGAGTGAAGAAGAACTCTCTGACTCTATTGAAAAAATTGAAGAATTAAAAAGCGAAGGGTTATACCTTTGTGGCTATTTGTCTTATGAGGCTGGCTTTCATTTTATCGATAAGGCCATCAAGAAACGTCTACCAGATCATCCTACGCAACCCCTGCTCTATTTTGTTGCGTTTAAAAAACTGGAAAGCATTAGCAGAGAGAATTTAGACAAAAGCTTTGCCGAAATTGACACCTATCCTAAAGCGGAACTTTGTCCTCATAACTTTTCAATGAGTGTCGCTAAAGACACTTACTTAGAAGCCATTCGAAAAATTAGACGTTACATTATCGCCGGCGACACCTATCAGATTAATTACACGATCAAATACAAATTTGATTTATTGGGTAATGCGATATCACTTTATAAGGCACTGCGAAAAACCCAGCCGGTAGAGTTTGGCGCGGTTCTAAACTTCCCAAATTCCAATATCGTTTCTTTATCTCCCGAGCTTTTCGTTAAGAAAAAAGATGGCATGCTTTACGCTAAACCCATGAAAGGTACAGCGAAGCGCGGTCGAAATACCAAAGAAGACGAATTCATCCTGGATTTTTTGCAGAATGACCCTAAAACATTATCCGAGAATGTGATGATTGTTGATTTGATCCGCAACGATTTCGGACGTATCTGCGAAACAGGAAGCGTAACCGTAAAAAACCTGTTTGAAATACAAACCTTTAAGACCATTCACCAGATGATCTCCACCATTAAAGGCAAACTGAAACCGGAAATTCATTTATCAGAATTACTCCATGGACTGTTCCCTTGTGGCTCGATTACTGGTGCACCCAAAGTTCGAACCATGGAAATCATTAATGAATTAGAAGCCGAACCACGCGGCGTATACACAGGAGCAATTGGTTACCTGCTTCCCAATGATGATTTCTACTTCAATGTACCTATTAGAACGATAGATATAGGCAAAGATAACCGCTGCGAAATGGGTATTGGCAGCGGCATTATTTATGAAAGTAATCCACAAGCAGAGTACGAAGAGTGTTTATTAAAAGCGAATTTCTTAACCGGTATAAATAATAAATTCTATCTCATCGAAACTATGAAGTTTGACGGGGAAAAACAAGATTATAAAAATTTGAGGAAGCACCTTGAGCGACTCAATTATTCAGCAAGTTATTTTGGCTTTGTACTGAAACAGCGCCCGATGCAGGAAAAGCTATCTGATTTAAAAGCGACTTTGTCATCTGAAAATAAATCATACAAAGTAAGACTCACAGCCTTTCACAGTGGTGATATTGAACTCACCCACGAATTGCTCCCTGAAGATGATGGAAAAATTAAAACCATCATGATCAGTAACCGCAAGATAAATAGTAAATCAATCTTTCAATACCACAAAACATCACGCCGTGAGGTTTACAACGAAGAATATGATAAAGCCATTAAAGAGGGTCATTACGAAGCGATTATCTTCAATGAACACAATGAAATAGCAGAAGCCTGCCGCCACAATATCTTCGTAAAAAGACAAGGCAAATGGTACACCCCCCCACTTTCAGCCGGTATTTTAGACGGCATCGAACGTCAGAATTTTAAACAAAAGACAGAAGCCGTCGAAAAATTCCTAACCCTGGATCAGTTACAACACTGCGAAGAAATCGTACTCACTAACTCTGTCAGAGGTGAAGTTAGAGTCATTCTTGAAAAAGATAAACCGGTTACAAAAGGACTCGGAGAATCTGCGCACTCAATTAATCTAGACGAGTATGTTGCACTGTCTAAAAAAGAAGGCGTCGTTATTCTGGATGTACGCTTACAACGTGACTACGAGGACTCTGAGTACACTTTACCTAACTCAACGTGGAAGGACCCACTTCTAGTGGATAAATGGGTAGATTCCATCTCAAAGAATCAGAAAACAATCGTGTACTGCGTACATGGTAGAAGCATTAGTGAAAGCATCACTGAACGGCTTTTATCTGAGGGAATCGATGCATGTTTTATAGAAAGCGGCATAGAAGGAATACGAGAATTAGGGGTCGAGGTTGATAGAAGTAATGCCTGGTTCTAGCCTCTGCTCCGCTTGTTAATAATCATAAAAAAAGCCTCCAACTGGAGGCTTTTTTTATGACAGTAATACCGATTCCAAAAACTAAGAGATCTGCTGGTAATACAGATTCTGTGGATGATTAGCATCCGCAAAGAAATACCAGCGCTCGGCTAACAAGCCTACATACTGCACCAAAACAGCTATTAGCGGAATAAAGTAAGCAGAATTATTCAAGCTCAGAACCAAAAAGAATAAAGGCACTAAGAAAGCTAAAACCACAAATATATACTTAATGCTTTTCACAAATGCCGCTGATTTACCATGAAAGTATTCACGCGTATTGAATGATCCACCCATAGACCCCTGAGCCATTTGTCTAATGTTATTGTGGTTAATACCAATCGCAGATCTTAGGTCAGATTTTGGATTAATATTACGATTACGCAACATTGTAGCCACACGGAAAATAAGCGCGACAACGGTGAAGAAAATCGCCCAGTTAGCATAAAAATATACGAGGCCAATATGCAGATAAGCAGATAACGCCGTTGCGATGGTAAAGCCAGACGCTGTTCCTAACAGGATAAAATTAATCACGGTCAAAGGTGTATGCCACTCTTGTAAAAACTTGATACAACCATAAATCATGCCCGTACATATAAACAAAGCATAGGTGGCAACTGTGGCAATCAAACCCAGTAATAGAGTTGCATCAACTCCGGTGCCACCTGGCATTGTTAATAATGGCGTATTCCAACCCAGATAATGAGCCAATCCATAAGCCGCTATGGTTACAATCGCAGCAGGTAAAGCAATAACTTCTCGCGACAACCACGAGGTACGCCATTTAGTTGCCGTTCTCCATGCTCTTTCCGGATGTCCCAAATGAAAGAACGAAGCAAACAAACCCACACACAACAGCAAGGTTGCCAGCGCACTGCCCCAAATAAAGAAATTAACTTCGTGCTGTTCAGGCATCAATTTAAATTGAGAAAATATCTGACCGGTAAACAAAGCCAGAAACAAACCCTGACCTGCGCCAATCAATGTGGTTAAAAATATTACCGAAAATGCTGGATGCATAATTTTTACCTAATAATTTTTGTTCTGTTAATCAGATCTGTAACAACAGACACATAAAAACTTTAAAACACACCCCCCTACTTACAGGGGGGTTTTTAAAACAACTAGGGTTGAGTGTTTGATGATAGCTAAGTCAATAACGCAGAATTTTTGTTTCAGATTTATTTATTTCAAGAGGCGTATAGTTGATCTATACAACGATTGAAAGAAATGAATCTGGAGCAAAAAGACAAGTTAGTGTTTAGCTATCATTGAATTCTCAGCCCTCTATTACCAATTACTCATATCATCGAGCGATGGACCCTTACCTGGCTCATTGTGTCTTAGACGCTCTTCTTTACTCAATGGATTATCCACACGCTCAAGCTCATCTTTATGAATCTTGATTTCAGTTTTACGACGTGGCAAATAATGATTCGCAGGCTTGGTGCCCCACTCTGGCATTAGCTGATAACCCGCACGCTCGCGGATTGCCTTTGATACTTCCGAGTTTTCATCGTGAACATCACCAAACAAACGCGCGCTGGTTGGGCAAGACATTACACAAGCAGGCTTGCGCTCACTGACGGGCAATGCCTCGTCGTAGATACGATCAACACACAGCGTACACTTCTTCATTACGCGTTGTTTTTCGTCTATCTCACGCGCGCCATAAGGACACGCCCAAGAACAATATTTACAACCGATACACTTATCATAATCTACCAGTACGATTCCATCTTCTTCGCGTTTGTAACTCGCACCTGTTGGACAAACCGGAACACATGGAGGCTCTTCGCAATGCAAACAACTTTTCGGAAAATGTACCGTTTCGGTTTGTGGGTAGGTACCTATTTCAAACGACTGAACACGATTGAAGAACGTCCCTGTAGGGTTTTCTCCATAAGCGTATTTATCAACCATTGGACCTGCTTCGCCCGAGGTATTCCACTCTTTACAAGAGGTCACGCAGGCATGACAGCCCACACACACATTTAAATCTATTACTAAGGCTAACTGAGTCATTACTTTAACCCTCCTGATCTACCAAGAGTTTTTCTAAATTTACCTGCGACATACCCTTGCCATTTATTTCTACGTTTCTTTTCCATTCCCGGCAACGGTTTAACTGTATCGAATCTTGGTAAAGTATGGCTGGCTTCATTATCACCCGCTTTATACACGCGAACACGAACGTCATACCAACCCGCCTGTCCTGTTACAGGGTCAGAGTTAGAAACATGATCTCCCGCATCGTGCGGTGGCAACTCTTCTGAAATCACATGGTTCAGCAAAAAGCCTTTATTCGATTCATTGGCTTTCGCATCAAGCCCCCAGGAACCAGAGGCTTTACCAATCGCATTCCAAGTCCAAACTGTACCGGGCTCAAGTGATTCGGAGAATCGACACATACAACGGACTTTTCCATGCATGGATTCAACCCAGACCCAGTCACCATCTTCAAAGCCATTGTTACGACCAAGAATCGGGCTTACGAATAAATAGTTATGCGTATGGATTTGTCTTAACCAGGCATTCTGTGAATCCCATGAGTGATACATCGCCATTGGGCGCTGCGTCAGTGCATTTAGTGGGTACTTTTGGGTATCCGTTAATTGCGACTCAAGTGGTTCGTAATGGAACGGCAATGGATCAAAATAGGTCTCCACGCGCTTACGCAAACGATCTGGTGGTTGTCTACCTTCTGTTTTACCTTGAGCGGCCAAACGGAATTTCTGCAGAATCTCCGAATACACATGAATATTGATTGGCTCGTCGTAACGAATCATATTGTGCTCTTGCGCCCAGTGTAAATAACCTCTGTTCCAGTTACGCATGTACTGGAATGACTTTGGCATTTCATAATGGAACACACAGTCATTCTTTTTATACATTTCCCACTGGTTCGGATTCGGCTCGCCTTTCATGGATTTCTCACCACTCTTACCACGCCAGCCAGCAAGGAAACCAATTCCTGAGCCAGGAGCTGTTTCAAAGTTGATCACTAAATCGCGGTAATCTTTGAATTTACGCTTGCCGTTTTCATCGGTAAATGTGGGTAATTTCAGACGTGAACCTAGCTCAACGATGACATCCTGGAATGGCTTACACTCACCCTTTGGTGGCAATACGGGAATACGGACCGCGTCTACCGGACCATCATATTCAGAAATTGGACGATCCAGCATCGACATCGCATCGTGACGTTCAAGGTATGACGTATCAGGCAGAATCAAATCACCAAAATCGACTGTTTCAGAATGATAAGCATCGGCAACGATGATGAATGGGATTTTGTATTCACCCTCTTCATCCTTATCCACCAACATCTTTCTTACTTCAGTAGTGTTCATCGATGAATTCCATGCCATATTCGCCATGAATAACATCAAGGTATCAATTGGGTATGGATCGCCACGCCACGCATTGGTAATCGCGTTGTGCATCAAACCATGAACGGATAATGGATACTCCCACGAGAAGCCTTTATCTAGACGTATCGCTTCACCATCATCATCGACAAATAAATCATCAGGACCAGCTGGCCAACCCAAAGGCATGCCGTTTAATGGCGTATTCGGTTTAACATCACCCCAACCTGTTGGTGGTTTAGGGCATGGTGGAATAGGACGCGGGAATGGCGCTTTATGACGGAATCCACCCGGACGATCAATGGTTCCCAATAATGTCATTAGGATGCTGAGCGCACGAATAGTCTGGAATCCATTGGAGTGTGCAGCCAAACCACGCATCGAGTGGAATGAAACCGGGTTTCCAATAACTTTATCGTGATCTTTACCCCATGCATCGGTCCATTGAATCGGTAATTCAATCTTTTGGTCACGCGCTACGATACCCATTTCATGCGCCAGACGTCGAATCGTATCAGCATCAATCCCTGTAATACCTTCAGCCCATTCTGGCGTATACGCTTCTACTCTTTCTTTTAATAGTTGGAAAGCTGGCTTACAAGGCGTGCCATCTTCTAGCTCAAACTCGCCCGTAAGAAATGGATCGACGCCTTCTTTGCGCATTGCAACGGCTTCGTCTTTGACGCGATCCCACCAGTATTTGTTTTGCGGATCGAAACAGCCTTCTTCGACTGGCTCGTCATTGCGAATAAACATACCTTCGTTATGACTATCCGTGGTGATGTCGATCAATTCCGCAGAATTGGTATAGTTGACGAGGAAATCACGATCGTACATACCGAGTTTGATAATCTCACGAATAATCGCGAGTAATAATGCACCATCTGTACCAGGCTTTATTGGAACCCACTCATCCGCTATCGCGGCATAACCTGTGCGTACTGGGTTTATCGCGATAAAACGACCACCATTACGTTTGAATTTTGATAACTCAACCTTCATCGGATTGGAGTGATGGTCTTCCGCAGTACCAATCATGAAGAATAATTTAGAACGCTCTAAATCCGGTCCGCCAAATTCCCAGAATGAGCCACCAATGGTGTAGATCATTCCTGCAGCCATATTCACTGAACAGAAACCACCGTGGGCGGCATAGTTTGGTGTACCAAATTGCTTGGCAAACATACCCGTTAATGCCTGCATTTGGTCACGGCCTGTAAACAAAGCAAACTTTTTAGGATCTTCTTCACGAAGTTTTCCTAAACGCTCTTCCATGATGCCGTAGGCCTTATCCCAGGAGATTTCTTCAAATTCTCCGGCACCACGTTCAGTACCTGGCTTACGTAATAAAGGCTTGGTTAAACGCGCAGGCGAGTATTGCTTCATGATGCCTGATGCACCTTTCGCACATAGCACACCCTTATTTAACGGGTGGTTTGGATTACCCTGTATATAACGCACCTCACCGTCTTTAACGGTAACTTTGATGCCACAACGACAGGCACACATGTAGCACGTGGTCGTTTTTACTTCTACGCCTTCAGTTTCTACAACAACGGGGATATTTTTCATCAATAACCTTCTTTTGGGTAAACCATTAGAATGTAACTAGGTTCTAATTTAGAGGATCGGATAATGCACAACAGTATTTTATATATCAAATTCAATATTTCTATTAGCGTATAAATGAGACAATTTATCTCATTTATTCTAGAACATAAATGCGATAGAAACCGTTTTATTTTAGAAACGTTAGAATGTAATAAAATTCTAATTAAGATTTTACCCATGATGCACAATTTAATTTTATATAACAAATTAAATTAATTTATGGAATGATAGACTTTAGATACCAGCAGGACGAATTAAAAAAAAGCCCTGTAAGTAGGGGGGTGTGTTTAATTATAAGCCTTTTTATACTTCAGAAAAGCGATAGGTTTTTATTTGCCATTCTTTGCCTGTTTCACACTCAAGTACCAAACAAGAAGGACCACCATGAGTTCTGGTTTGACCTGCAGCACCAGGATTAATAACCCAGGGTGTTGCATCCTTATCGATCACTTGTTTATGCGTATGGCCATAGATAATTACTTTTGCGTCTGAATGCATATAACGCAGAGAATCGTGAGATGGCTTATGCGCACCGTGTTTATGGCCGTGTTCTACAGTAATAGTCTCACCCGCCACCGTAAAACTTAAAATGGCAGGCAAATCCGAACCATTGGGATGACAATATGGATCGTTATTACCCGTAACAGCGACCACCTTACCGGATTTAGGCTGCATCGCTTCTAAGACTTCAGCACCACAAATATCTCCAGCATGCACAGCGATATCGCATTCGCGGACAATATCAGCAATTCGAGGATCTAGGTGGGAATGTGTATCCGAAACTACGGCTACTTTAGTAATGTTCTGGCTAATCATTGATTTGATTTTTTCAAAGTACAAAAAAAGTACAAGTAAATAGACTAGCACTATTGCTGGTGTGAATTCAAACCTCTACCAAATTTTTATCAGTCCTTTACTCTTTGATTTTTTAGCTAATGGCCAAATTATATTTATTTTTTTATATGCATAAAAATAACTTATTGAGAGGCAAATTTTTCTATTTGTACTTAAGCAGGTATTGGGGGTATCTTGTATTAATGTGGCAAATTGCCATAGATATTTTCGGGAGATAAGTATGATAAAACCACATGGTTCCGATGAACTGAATCCACTGTACGTATCTGACGCTGCGGAGCGAGATGCATTACAAAAAGAAGCACAAGGTTTACCTTCTATTGTCGTAAGCTCTGCCACTGCAGCGAATGCTGTTATGTTGGCCGGCGGTTACTTTAACCCACTCACAGGCTACATGAATAAGGCAGACGCACTGTCCGTAGCAGATAATATGCACACGACTTCAGGCCTTTTCTGGCCGACGCCTGTTCTCAACCTTGTTGAAGACGCGGGTGATATCAAAGCAGGTGATCGCATAGCGCTGAAAGATCCTAATGTAGATGGCAACCCTGTTCTAGCGGTAATGGATGTGGAAGCGGTTGAAGAATTCACCGATGAAGAAATGGCGACCATGACCCAGTCAATCTACCGACCTGCGGAAGGTGAAGAGCATATTGGTGTGGACACCTTTAACTCCCAAGGCAAAGTTTGTCTATCAGGACCAATCAAGGTACTGAACTACTCGTACTTCGAAAAAGAATTTGAAGGCACGTTCAAGACGGCTGTTGAAATTCGTCAGGAAATTGCAGATCGCGGCTGGAGAAAAGTAGTCGCCTTCCAGACACGTAACCCGATGCATCTAGCACACGAAGAGCTGTGCCACATGGCGATGGATAGACTTGGCTGTGATGGTCTGGTTATTCACATGTTGCTTGGTAAGCTGAAAAAAGGTGATATTCCTGCTGATGTTCGTGATGCCGCAATCCGCAAAATGGTTGAGCTGTACTTCCCTGAAAACAGTGCGATGGTTACCGGTTATGGTTTCGATATGTTATACGCGGGACCGAAAGAAGGCGTACTGCACGCATTATTCCGCCAGAACATGGGAGCTACCCACTTTATTATTGGCCGTGATCACGCAGGTGTTGGCGATCACTACGGTGCTTTCGATGCACAAACCATTTTCGACGATGAAGTCCCTGAAGGTGCGCTGGAGATTGAAATCTTCCGTGCTGATCACACGGCTTACTCCAAGAAACTGGATAAGGTTGTGATGATGTCTGAAGCGCCTGACCACGAAAAAGATGATTTCGTGCTGCTGTCTGGTACCAAGGTTCGCGAAATGCTGGGACAGGGCATTGCACCACCTAAGGAGTTTTCACGCCCTGAAGTCGCTCAGATCCTGATTGACTACTATCAAAGCCAGAATGGCTAATTCTGTCTAAGAGATATCTGTGACACAAAAAAGCCGGGAATTCCCCGGCTTTTTTTATTTAGTAGAGGATTATTAATAAACGTTTTTAATAAAAACGGCTAATCCAACTGTTGATTTCAACAACCTAAGCCACCCCCCTACTTTAGGGCATTTTTTACACTGATCAATCGACCAGCTTAGCCCATAAATCATGCTCGTCAGAATGTGTGATTTCTACTTCGGCAAATTGCCCAGGTTCTAATAACTCACCTTCAATATATACTGCGCCATCTATTTCAGGTGCATCAGCACTGCTTCTTGCAATCGTGATATCTTCTGCTTCGGTATCGCCCTGTTGCGTATCATCGGTGAGTACTCTCATACGCTTGCCCACTTTCGCCGCCAATTTATTCGCACTGATTTCCGCCTGTACTTCCATGAAACGTTCTAGACGATACTGCTTTTCATCTTCTGGTACGTGATTAGGCAAATCATTAGAAACCGCACCTTCCACTTCAGAGTATGCAAAACAACCGACACGGTCTAATTGCGCTTCTCTTAAGAAAGACAACAGAGTCTCAAAATCTTCTTCTGTCTCTCCTGGGAAACCTGCAATAAAGGTACTACGAATCGTAATATCCGGACACATCGCGCGCCAAGCGGCAATTCTAGTTAATACTTTTTCTGCATGCGCAGGGCGTCGCATATCTTTTAAAATACGATGACTTGCATGCTGAAACGGAATATCCAGATAAGGAAGGATTCCTTTGTTCTCTGCATTTTCTGCCATCAAAGGTATTAGCTTATCTACATGCGGATAGGGGTAAACATAGTGTAAACGTACCCATGCATCCAACTCACCTAATGATTCTGATAATTGCTGAATATGAGATTTAACCGGTCTACCATTCCAGAAGCCAGTCTGGTATTTCGTATCGATACCGTAAGCACTGGTGTCTTGTGATACCACTAACAGTTCTTTCACGCCTGAATTCACAAGGTTCTCAGCTTCCTGCATGACATCACCGATAGGACGACTCACCAAGTCACCACGCAATGAAGGGATGATGCAGAAGGTACAACGATGATTACAGCCTTCGGATATTTTTAGATAAGCATAATGCTTAGGGGTAAGTTTAATCCCCTGCGGTGGTACAAGATCAAGATAAGGATCATGTGGCGGTTTCAGCTGCTCGTGAACAGCACCCATTACCGCTTCATAGGCATGAGGACCTGTAACGGCCAAAACTCCGGGATGCGCTTCTAAAACCTTGTCGGCATCAGCACCAAGACAACCAGTTACGATAACTTTTCCATTTTCTTGTAATGCTTCGCCAATTGTATCCAGTGATTCTTTTACCGCACTATCAATAAAACCACAGGTATTAATGACGACAACATCAGCACCATCATAATCCGGTACGATTCCATAACCCTCCGTTTTTAGCTGGGTTAAGATTCTTTCAGAATCGACGAGAGCTTTTGGACAGCCCAAACTTACAAAACCAACTTTAGGCTGATTAATATCCATTTTTTATACCTGTTTTTACTATAGAAAATTACTGCTGTTTTTGCTGAACCTTAACTGAACAAAGGCTTAACGACGACTTAACAAGGGCTTAAGTCGATTTATTATATGATAATTCTGTTTGTGCTTATGCACAATCGATTAGTTCATTGGGATTTGGTAGACAAAACTTGTCACTTGATCTGCTATTTTATCCAACACGGCCAAAATGAAACTCTAAGTTATTGATATATATCATAATATAAAAAGTGGTTAAAAATTAAGCAATCTGTTAATAAACCATTAAAAATATAGCCTCACAGAGGAAATACGTAACATATCAACAGAGTTATCCACAGATAATGTGGACAAGTTTATTAAATAAATATGTCAAGCAGTTTGGTCTAAAAAACACATAAAAATGTCATTTTCTTTTCTAAATTTTTAATCTTTAGTATCAGTCATTTGCGCGTTTTTCTTTAAGCGCATATCTATAAACACATCGGAAACTACCTACTAAAAAGCA
The DNA here is from genome assembly GCF_004339015.1 of Cocleimonas flava. Taxonomy (GTDB): domain Bacteria; phylum Pseudomonadota; class Gammaproteobacteria; order Thiotrichales; family Thiotrichaceae; genus Cocleimonas; species Cocleimonas flava. Next base: position 452,895 of record NZ_SMFQ01000005.1, read on the forward strand.
TCCTCAAATGTATTTTTACCTTAAAGATAGTTACTTTTATTTATAGATATTTTTTAAGCAAATTAAGTGTTAACAACCATTCTGAAAAAGTTGAGCAAATTTTGTCGTAAGCCACTTATCCAAAAATAGACAGTGCAAATAGACATTTATAACCATATATATATATCACTTCATATCTATGGTTGATTTTTACAAGCCTGCTTAAAATTTGAATAGTAATATTTTGCCTGCTCATTACAAAACATAAGCATTCCTTATATTAGCACCACTTAATACTTAGTTTCGTTTATGAGTCAATTATTACAAAATACTCTTCACCTTAAAGAAGTTCATATTCACAAAACCTGACCGGGTTCTGCCTGACTAGCCATTGTGAATAAAGATTACCGCTAGAATCGCTTCCGCATACCAAGTAAGAGAAACATTAATTATCCAAATGACTAAGCAGTCTGTTTATTTAATATGACTTAATTACCAAGTCAGTTTGTTGAATCAGATAGCTAAACCAGAAAACAGAACCGAGAAGAGCTATATGTCACAAAAACATCCTGTAGTTGCTGTAACCGGATCATCTGGCGCAGGGACTACCTTCGTTAAACGCGCTTTCGAAAATATCTTTTTACGTGAAGGAATAAACCCGGAAATTGTCGAAGGCGATAGTCTACATAGTTTAAGTCGAAAGGATTTTGGCAGTCACCTCAAAATAGCTTCCGAAAATGGTAACAATCACTTCAGCCATTTTGGTCCGGAAGCGAATGATTTTGCAGCAATAGAAGAAACGTTTAGATCATACGGTGCGACGGGCACAGGAAAAAAACGCTATTACTTACACAGCCCCAGCGAAGCTGAAATGCAAAATAAACGATTAGGTTGCTACAAAGAATCCGGAGAATTCACCCCATGGGAAGATATTAAACCGGGAACTGATCTGCTCTTCTACGAAGGTTTACACGGACTTGTGGTCGACAAGGCAACCGACATTAATGCACCCAGGTATGTAGATTTAGGGGTCGGTGTTGTACCTAGCGTGAATCTGGAGTGGATACAAAAAATTCATCGTGATCATGCAGAACGTGGTTATGACGAGGAAGTCATAGTAGATACCATTCTGCGTCGTATGCCCGACTATGTAAATTACATCGCACCACAATTCTCGCAAACGGATATCAACTTCCAGCGTGTGCCGACGGTTGATACCTCAAACCCATTTATTGCGCGTGATATCCCAACTGCCGATGAAAGCTTTGTTGTGATTCGATTTAAAGACCCGAATAAATTTATGATCGACTTCCCATACCTACTGAATATGTTGCACGACTCATTCATGACGCGTCGAAATACCATTGTAATTCCCGGTGGAAAAATGGGGATGGCGATGGAAATTATTCTGGCACCGATTATTCATCGTTTAATTAACAACGCCAGATGCTCCTGACAGAAAATCCAAGATATAAAAAAGCCCCGGCATAGTTATCTATTGCCGAGGCTTTTTTGGCTCTATTGATAGCTATCAATAGATGAAAACTAATATTCATTTAAACTAAAGCCACCCCCCTACTTTGAGGGCTTTTTTTAGCGATCTGTTTTCAGTGCAAAGCTATTAGATAAAAGTTCCAAGCTATTAGCTCCAAGATACTTGTTCTTGCTTAAGCTTCTTTCTCAGCCGCGTATTCAAACGCATCCGAGAATATTTGATCTTCAGGCAATCCTTGCTTTGCGAATGCTGCCTTAGCCGCATCAATCATTATTGGCGGTCCAGCTAAATACACATCATGGCCCGATAAATCGGCAAAGTCTTCCGCGACAGTATCATGCACGTAGCCTGTTTTACCTTCCCAGTCACTGCCTTCCTCAAGATCAGATAACACCGGAATATATTCAATGTGTGGGTATTGAAACGCCCATTTCTCGGCCAGATCAGCGCGATATAGATCGGCTTTGGCTCTTGCGCCCCAATATAAATGTATCGGGCGCGTATCGGCTTGCTCGATCAATTGTTCGATCATTGCTTTTATCGGAGCGAAACCAGTACCACCTGCAACCAGAATCAACGGTCTGTTAGAATTTTCACGCACATGGAAGCTTCCGTATGGGCCTTCTATTCTTACCAATGCTTTCTCTTTCATCTCACTGAATACGTGATCGGTAAATTTACCATCTGGCACATGGCGCAAATGTAATTCGAGGTATTCATCATTAGATGGAGAATTGGCGATAGAAAAAGCACGTCGTGATTTATCACGCATAATGAATTCGATGTACTGACCGGCACGGAAAGGCAAACGCTCCGACTCTGGCAGTTTCAATTGCATTTCCATCACATCGTCTGCTAATTTTCTTAATGAAATAACGCGTGCCGGCAACAATTTGATTTCTATATCGCTCGAACTGGTCACTTCTTTAACTTCAAGTACCAGATCAGATTTGGCGATAGACACACAAAATACCGCTTTGCCCTGCTCGTGTTCATGCTCCATAACGGTTAATGGCAAACCTTGTGGATATTCAATTTCACCCGAAACAACTTTGCCTAAACAGGTACCGCATGAGCCACTTCGACAACCATAAGGAAAACCAACTCCCTGACGTAAAGCCGCATCTAAAATCAATTCATTTTCTTCAACTTCAAACGTGTGTTCGCTCGGTTGCAAAGTAACCTTATATGACATAATTACCATTATTCCTGTGTTTTAGACTTAACGTCGAAAAATAATTTCGGCTTTCAAGAAAACCTTAAATCCGTCAGTTTTTAACTAAAAACTCGATGAATAAGCTAAGCTATTCCTCTCATTTTTATAGAAAAAGCGTATAATTTCACTGACTTTTATTTCGATATTTTTACGCCGTTAAATCGCGTTATTTGACGATATAAAGAATGAATTCTAACGCAAAAAAAATAAATTTTATTTTTATTTAAAGGACTACTCCGCCAGCACTAGGCGTCTGTGCTGACGATACGGACTTTTACCCAACTTATCCACAGATTATATACACCTTTCCACAAGCTTAAACACAATATGTTGTGCTTGACGATAACCCATACCACACTCTATAGTATTGCTACTTTTTATTGAAGTTCTAATTTACAGACTGTTAGTAAATTTCCTGATCAGTAATTTTTTAAATAAAATGATCACACATTAAACCGTTGCCTCAATAAAAATAAGGAAATATTTTTGCTAAAAAATTACTCACAAATAGACGCTTTAAAGATGAACTAAAAGACTGATTGCACGACCTTAACAGGGCGTGAATTTTGAGCGCAAAAAGTATTACCCAAAAAATAGACAGAAACATTTATTAACAAGGACAAAAACTCTGCAACAGCATCTGCAATAACAGAATTTTTTAACCTCGTCATTACTAGTGTCCTCATAAGACACCAAAGCACAAATAAAGGATAAAGCATGCAATCAGGCTCTAACGATAATTTCGCGAATACCGTCATCGATGATTCTCAAGACCCACAAAACAAATCTGTCTTAACTGATGCTATCGACGAAACGATGCAAAGAACCTCTGCACAGGAAGACGCCGTTTACAAAGTAGTCCGTCGTAATGGCAAGGTAACGCCTTTCGATCGCAGCAAAATCGAAGTTGCACTGACTAAAGCATTCCTTGGTGTCGAAGGTGGCGTAGCAGCCGCATCATCGCGTATTCACGACACCGTTAGAGTGATGGCACAACAAGTTAACGACAACCTATTCCGTCGCATGCCTGATGGCGGTGTTGTCCATATCGAAGATATTCAAGACCAGGTAGAACTTGCACTGATGCGTTCTGGTGAACGTAAAGTAGCACGTGCATACGTTATCTACCGCGAAGATCGCGCCCACGCGCGTGCCGAAAAAGCAGAACAAACTGCACCGAAAAAGACCTCTAAGAAAGAGTCTATAAACATCACCACATCAAATGGGGACACCAAGCCACTCGATAGAAACCGTCTGCGCAAAGTAATCGCAGAAGCCGTTTCGGGCTTACACGGCGTTGATCAGGAAACTGTCGAAAAAGAGGCATTGCGGAATTTATTTGATGGCATCCCGGAAGAGGATGTCGGTTCTGCGTTAGTAATGGCAACGCGCGTCAACATCGATAAAGATTCAAATTATTCGATGGTGGCTGCGCGCTTGTTACTAGACAATTTGCGTACTGAAGCACTGACCTACCTAAACGGTCGTCATACAGAAGCAACACAGGCAGAGATGGCTAAACGCTACCCTGCAACCTTGAAAAAATACATTAAACAAGCGGTTGAATTAGAACTACTCGACGAAGAACTAACACGTTACGACTTAACGAAGCTTGGTGCTGCGCTTAAACCAGAACGTGATCATCAGTTCACTTACCTAGGCCTTCAAACACTTTACGATCGTTACTTTATTCACACCGATAACGACGTGCGTTTTGAATTACCTCAAATATTTTTTATGCGCGTTTCAATGGGCTTGGCGATCAATGAAGTCAACCGCGAAGAACGTGCAATCGAGTTTTACAACCTCCTTTCCAGTTTTAACTTTATGAGTAGCACGCCGACCCTGTTTAATTCAGGAACGCGTCGTCCTCAGCTCTCCTCCTGTTACCTTACTACCGTGCCTGATAGTCTCGATGGAATTTATAGTTCTATTAAAGATGATGCATTGCTCTCCAAGTACGCCGGTGGTTTAGGGAATGACTGGACGCGTGTGCGTGGTCTAGGGTCTCATATCAAAGGCACAAACGGGAAATCACAGGGGGTTGTACCTTTCTTGAAAGTTACCAATGATACTGCGGTTGCAGTTAATCAGGGTGGCAAGCGCAAAGGCGCAATCTGTGCATACCTAGAAACATGGCACGTAGACATCGAAGAGTTTATCGAGCTACGTAAAAACACCGGTGATGAGCGTCGTCGTACCCACGACATGAACTCAGCAAACTGGATCCCTGATCTATTTATGCAACGTGTCGCAGAAGAAGGCGAATGGACACTGTTCTCACCAGAAGAAGTGCCAGACCTACACGACCTCTCAGGTAAAGCTTTCAAAGAAGCGTACGAAGCTTATGAAGAAAAAGCCGCTCGCGGTGACATGAGCCTATTCAAGAAAATCAAAGCAGTCGACCTATGGCGCAAAATGCTAGGCATGTTGTTCGAAACAGGACACCCTTGGATCACCTTTAAAGATCCTTGTAACATCCGTTACAGCAACCAGCATGTTGGCGTAGTACACAGCTCAAACCTTTGTACTGAAATCATGCTACACACCAACGATGACGAAATCGCGGTATGTAATCTGGGCTCAGTCAACATTGCAGCTCACACAACCGAGAATGGCATCGACATGCCAATGCTTGAGAAGACTATTACTACTGCAATGCGCATGCTAGATAACGTTATCGAGTACAACTACTACAGTGTACCGCAAGCGCGTAACTCTAATATGCAGCATCGTCCAGTTGGTTTAGGTTTGATGGGATTCCAGGATGCGCTATACAAGCAAGACATTCCTTACGCATCACAACAAGCGGTAGAGTTTGCTGATCGCAGTATGGAAGCGGTTTCTTACTACGCTATCCAAACCTCATCTGAGCTTGCAAAAGAGCGTGGTACTTACCCAAGCTACGACGGTTCTTTATGGAGCCAGGGCATCTTACCGATTGACTCAATCGAGCTAATGGAAGAGCAACGTGGTGAATACTACCAGGTCGACAAATCAACCAGCCTGGATTGGAGCACACTACGCGAGCATGTAAAAGAGCACGGCATGCGTAACTCAAACACCATGGCGATTGCACCGACAGCGACTATCTCGAATATTTGTGGCGTCAGCCAGTCAATCGAGCCGACTTACCAGAACATGTTTGTTAAATCGAACCTCTCTGGCGAGTTCACCGTGATTAACCCATACATGGTTAACGAGCTTAAAGACCTGGGTCTTTGGGACGAAGTAATGATCAACGATCTTAAATACTTCGACGGCAGCGTACAACAGATTGACCGTATTCCAGAGAACCTAAAAGCGAAATACGCAACCGCGTTTGAAGTTGATTCACGCTGGTTGATTGAAGCAGGAAGTCGTCGCCAGAAATGGATCGATCAGGGTCAGTCATTGAACCTATACATGCAAGAGCCATCGGGCGCTAAACTCGACAACCTCTACAAATTAGCATGGGTACGTGGTCTTAAAACCACTTACTACTTACGTTCGATGGGTGCCACAGCAATGGAAAAGACACAGGAAAGCAGCAGTAATGTTCGTGAGAATGTTGCACCAGAAGCGCCTGAGTCGGTAGGGTCTGCAGCGCCAGCGGCTTGTTCGATACTAGACCCAGACTGCGACGCATGCCAGTGATCTGGCACCTGCCTTTGCATCGTTAGCGTTGTTGCAAGGACCTCTCAAACTGGTCACATACACATTGTATGCTCCCAGCTTTCGAGAACCTTGCGCCTAGCTACCAATACAAATTCAGGCGCCACAAGCAGTACGTATCAAAAGGCACCCCCCTACTTTGGGGCTGTTTTTTGAAAAGAAACAAATTAGAAACAAATAGAACATCGAAGGGAATGCTTCTCCCCTTTAATCGAGAAGCGACATTTTAACTTTATTGCATCTAAATGATGTGATTTTCGCCCATAAGCAAGGCGTCTGAGAAACCGGAGCGCAGCGTACATTGAGTACGTGAGCAACGGAAGTCGCAGGACAACGCAACAGATGGGTGAAAGGCGCATTAGTTAGCTGCAATAACAACGAAGGAAGCGGTAACTTTTTATGACTAAGTCAAAATCACACCGCCCTACAAAAACAACAACATTACGGGCTAACAAAGCGCGAGCTAACAACGCACGTCAGAAACGGAGAACATATAATGCTCAATTGGGACGATCCACTAAGCACGTCGACACCAACAACGGCAGCGGTACCACCTTCAGCTGATACATTAACAGCTGATGCTCAGACAACAGAAGTACAGGCCGAGCCACAATCACTAGCGGCATCTTATGCAACTAGCAGTGTACTAGGCGGTATGGACTTTGACGGTTCTTCACTAGAAGAAAAAGGTGTGGTACTTCCTGGTTCAACGCCAGAAGCGGCTACACCATCGCCAGCAGATGCTAAATTAGCAGAACAAGCGATTGAAGGCATCGAGCGCGATCAGGTAGAAATTGCAGACTCACTTGCACCCGTTAAAGCGAGCGACAAGCGCGTAATCAATGGCGAAGCTGACGTAAACCAGCTAGCACCGTTCAAATACCCGTGGGCGTGGGAATACTTCCTAAACGCAAACAAAAACCACTGGACGCCATTAGACATCAACATGGCGCAAGATGTACAAGACTACCAGCACAAACTAAACGATGCTGAAAAACACGTCTACGAAAACGTACTAGCCTACCTAACGACTTCAGATATTCTCGCCATGCGTAACATCGGCCTAGCCGTGATGGAAAAAATGACAGCGCCAGAGCTACAGATTTATCAGGCACGTCAGGTATACGAAGAAGCACTACACACATGGACATACCAGCACTGTATCGAAACCATCGGTCTTGACCAAAGCGAAATCTACAATCGCTACAGAGTCGTACCAGCGATCAATGGCAAAATCCAACTCGCTAACCGTCGTTTAGATTCAGTGATGCGTTCAGACATGAACCTAAAGAATCCTGACGACCTTAATGAATTTGTTATGGCGTACACCTTCTTCGCAGGTATCTTCGAAGGCACATGGTTCTACAACGGCTTTACACCAATCTTCTCGCTACAACGTCGTGGCTTAATGAAAGGTACATCAGAGCAGTTGCAATACATCATGCGTGACGAAGTAATGCATGCGTCATTCGGTATCCGCGTAGTAAAGCAGATCATGCTAGAAAACAACGTAACGCTAGACCCAAAAGCCATTCGTGAAATGTGGGATGAATCAGAAGCGGCAGAACAAGCCTACTCGCACTACATCTTAAAGAACCCAATCTTAGGCTACACAGCCGAAGACCACATCGAGCAATTCCGCTTTATCGCCAACCGCCGCGCACGCCAGTTAGGCATGGAAGAGCCTTTCCCAGGCGCACAAAACCGCTCAGCATGGTTAGACGAACAAGCAAATATGAAGAAGGAAAAGAACTTCTTTGAAACGCGTGTGACTGAGTATCAGACTGGTGGGGCGCTTGATTGGGGTTGATTTTATTTATAAACCACAATAATAAAAAATTAACTTTCTAAGTATAAAAAAAGCTGGCATCGCCAGCTTTTTTTATACTTAATAATTATTCTAACTAATAATACATATAACAGAAAAATTAAAATTTAGACGATAAACGATAAAATCAAAATGTTTGAGTATGTATTGGACACAGGTCATATTGAATACATCAAATCTAAAGATGAAATGATTTTTTTCATAAAGCTAAACATCAATTTATTGAGAATTGATAACACTTATCGCTGATATTTTGCTGTTAGCAAATAACCTGTATATCATTGAAGCCAGTTTTGAAGACTTCGACATTCATTATTTCACGACGGCCAATCATCACTAATTGTGACGACAATGAAGGGCGCTTTCCTAATTTTTCATAACTTGCTCTGAGACCTACAAGGTTAAAGCTAATCAATTCATCAGGCTCATCTGAAAATCGTAAAAAACCCTTTGAACGAAAGCAATATTGAGAGAACTCATTAACAAACTGCAAAAAACTATCCCTATCTATTAAAGAATCTGTTTCACAACTCCATTGCGTATATTTTTCTTCATGATTAATAACTTCAGAGAAATGAACATTACGCTTTCTTCCCAAAAAGTGATTATCACTTAGAATTATCTTTATCGGCAGTTCACAATGTGTTGTTTCTTGTACATTGGAATAAGGGGCAGATTCACTTATAAGACTTTTTAGTAAATTGAGTTTTTCTAGTGTTATAAGGTCACACTTATTTAATAATACTAAATCTGCTGCAACGGCATGATCAACGATAAGCTCAGAGTCCTCGTAATTTAGACCTCCAAACCCTTCTGCATCTAATACATAAACACGCGTATCTAAGAATGCTGCCCCCGATGCTTCAAGCATATTGAAGGAACTATCTAGTGCCCTAGGATCAGAGACACCACTCGCTTCAATAACGACTGCATCAGGTGGTTTTTTTGAACTAGAAAAATTACTAATGGATTTCACTAGGTCTTCATTAAGAGAGCAACATACACATCCATTCTTTAAAGAGATACGATCTTGTTCTACTGTTTTAATTAGAGCATGATCAATATTTATTGCACCAAAATCATTGACGAATACGACAAACCTTTTTCCTTCTGATTTCGACAGAAGAGAGTTCACAAGCGTCGTTTTACCAGCCCCGAGAAACCCTCCGATTGTTATAATAGGTAAACGAATAGAATTGCTCTTAATCATTATGCCAAATCCGTTCACCTGCAAGATATGTTGAGACTACTTTTATATCTGCGATATTTGCGGCATCTGTTTCTAATGGATTACTTTCAAGAATTACAAAATCAGCATGTTTTTCTACTGAAATTGATCCTAATTTATCTTCCATTCCAATTTGAAAAGCGGCATCTATAGTGACTGATTTTAGTGCTGTCATAACATCAAGACATTCATCTTGACCAAGGCAGCGTCCATCCTTTGCTGTTCTTGTCATACTTGCTTTCATCAACTCAAGTGCTGAAGGATCTGTCATTGGTGTATCTGCATGAAGACTAATCCGCATGCCTTTCTTTACTGCTGTACCTGCAGGCATGTAGTGTGCTGCTCTTTCTGGACCGAATAACGCATCTTCAATCGGCCCACCCCAATGAGTAATATGATTGATGAAGAAACTACAAATCACGCCTAATTCTTTTGCTCGCTCGATTTGATCCTCACGCATTAATGCACAATGTTCTAAACGGAATCTGTGATCGGGACGCGGTGTCTCTTTAAGTAGCACCTCAACTAAATCCAAAACCATATCAATGGTTCGGTCGCCTTGAGTGTGAACGGTCATTTGCCACCCTTGCGAAAAATAGGTACGAACCATTTCCTCGAAATAGTCTTGGGGATAATTAAGGGAGCCTGTATGCCCAGGTTTTAAATCCATTCGATGAAGCGTAATTTCATTTTCAAGATATGGTTGAGTCAACCAGATATTACCTATAAAGGGAGAACCATCAGCATGTATTTTAACACCTGCCATCCATAAACGGTCATCCCCCTCTGATAAGCTTTCAACAGCCATATCAGATGTAGTTGCCTGTTGGTATGCAGCAATGCGAGGCATGGCCCAACCGTGTTTTAAGGCATTTTGAAAATAAACCTTATAGAATGGCATGTAAAGGTGTTCTGTTGTGGTGGTAATACCGTTTTCAACAAACTCTTGCACCGTGGTAGCAAAACCCTCGGATAAACGAATATCTCCCCATGCTTCATAAAAATACTCTAAGGTGCTCCAGGTGATTGCTTCTGCAATTTTACCTGTTGGACGTTTATTTTCATCACGCTCAATAATACTGCCTGTAGGGGTTTCAAAGTTTTCATCTATTCCGCATGCTTGTAAACCTGCTGAGTTTAAATAAAGTGCATGACAATTTGAGGTCTGGATACCGATTGGATTATTTGGTGCAATTTCGTCCAATGTTTCTCTACTCGGTGATTCCATATCAGGATGCAATTGTGCATCAAGGCCAAAAAATAATAGATATTCTCCGGGCTCTGCTACCGCCACTCTACGCTTAATCTTCCCCATTAGAGCGGCATAGGTTGGTACAGTTTCTGCTCTCACATCAACAACGGGTGCACCTCGTGTTTTTGCCGCCCATAGTGGATGAGAATGCGCATCTATAAACCCAGGGAGTAAAGACTTCCCTTCAAGGTCTATGCAATGGGCTTTACTTGAGAGCGATTTTTCAGCATCCAGTCTGGACCCCACACATACAATTTTTCCATCTGCAACAGCTACGGCCTCTGGATCAATATGTGTAGAATCAACTGTTATAATCGGCCCACCATAAAATAGTATTTCTGTCATTTTTTCTCCGCTACATGGTCGACAGTAACAGTAGCGTAGCTATCTCTCATGTTTCCAGCTTTCTCTTGAGCGGCTAAAAATTCCTCATTACTAAATAGTGGAATGATTCTGTGAGTTTTAGACATTCCACTAGCATCAGCTAACATCATATTAGCTGCCACCGATGCCATATCAGGCATCTCATAAATAAACATCATGTCGTATTCTCCACATGTACCATAAGCGTGAAGGAGTTTACCTCCCATTGCTCCAACAGCTTTTTCAGAAACTGCGGCTCTATCATTAGGAGTCGACAGCATTTCTAATTTTTTATCATTCTCATACTTAATAAACATTGCTACGGTTACAGACATTTTTTATCTCCTTTTACCTTGAATAATGCGATCTAAAATCATCGCGCAGAATAATATTGCGAGGCCAGCAAGAATGCCTTGACCTTCTGATGCATATTGAAGGGCTTCAAGAACATCTTCTCCCAAGCCTTTTGCACCTATAAGCGAAGCGATCACAACCATTGCGAGGCTAAGTAATATTGTTTGGTTTATACCCGCCATAATCGACGGCATCGCTAAGGGTAAGTCCACTTTCCAGAGTAAATACCTTTTACTGGCTCCGTATGCCATAGCGGCTTCACGAACCGTTTTAGGAACACCTCTAATACCTAAAACGGTAAGTCGAACTACTGGTGACCCACCAAAAATCATGGTTGCAACTATTGCAGCCGGTTTACCTGTTCCGAAGAATGCTATGATAGGTATGAGGTATACGAAGGCAGGCATTGTCTGCATGAAATCCAGAATTGGTCGTACGATTGAATAAAGATGTTGGTTCCTTGCACACGCTATACCTAAGGGAATGCCAAGTGATATTGAAATGCAAGCAGCTGTACCAAGAAGAGCAAGTGTCATCATGCTCTTATCCCAAAAACCGAGATATCCTAAATAAGCAAGTGCAGCTGCGGTAAAGATTGCCGCTCTCCATCCAGCCGACAATCCCGTCAGCAATAAAATAAAGCCGCACATAACAGGCCATGGAGTTTCAACAAAAATAGTTTCGAGTGCATCGAGAACATTTCGGATCCCAAATGTCAATCCATCGAAAAACCATTCTGTACTAATAGCCGCTTTGTTCATCCATGTTTTGATGGCCTCGGCAACACTTGATTGGACTTGCGGGTCTGCTGGGAATGTTAAAAGAGACGGAAATACTTCAGGAAAACCAAACTTAAGCGAGCAAGTAATATAAGTAACTGCAGTTAATGTCGATGCTAAAACAATTTTTTGGGTATTCAATCCATTCCCAAGAGATTGATCCGACAACCACTTAGAAAAACGTGATTGCAGAGCGGGATTTGCAAGAATTGCTTGAACAGTTTTGATGGTAAAAAGACCAATAAAACCCAATATAATTAATTGAAGAGAAGTAGCATTCGCAGCTACAGCATCTGCTTTGATACCATTCACAGCACGCTCAAGCGAAGCAATCGAACTCTCAAAACTAGCAACATTGTCTGGAGCACTTAACTTTGCTTCAGCGAGTTGTTGATAACGATTCTGAAGGGTACTCTCAATACCTGGGAGACGAGCGAGAATGGGGGCTCCAAGGTCTCCCCATATCCCTCTTGCTAACTGGACTACCGCTAATGTTTCCAATGCTACGAACGGCAGGTAATAAGCCCAGAGGCTTCGCATTCCGAACCAAATAGAGCCAAGAACAAATGCCATCCAGTTCCATGTATATGCGAAACCACGTTTGTCACCAATAAACTTAAATTGTCCCTCATAATAGTCGCTACGAACTGTCACGAATTCCTTAATTTGAGTTTGATGATCCATATCTTCCGAGATCACATCATCTAATTTATTTTTCATCAATCTTCAGTCCCCATAATCACGCCGTTCAAGATGTCATTTTTGGTAATTACACCTGAAGTGCCTATATCTTCGTCTTGAACTAGAATTGGACCTTCAGTTCCTGTCGCTTTTACAATGATTTGTTTCAATGTCTCATCACCAGACACTGTTAAAACGTCTTCAGGTAAAACACCGTGTTTAGCTTCATACTCCTTGCGAGATTTTGCCAGGGAATGAGCACGTATAAGATTGATGCGTGAAATACCCGCGACGAACTCCATCACATACTCATCAGAAGGATTCATAATGATTTCTTCGGGTGTTCCAGTTTGCACAATGACACCGTCCTTCATAATCGCAATACGATCTCCAATACGGACAGCTTCTTCCAAGTCATGCGTAATAAAGAGAGTTGTCTTTCGCATTTTATGTGCAAGTCGCATAAATTCATCTTGCAGTTGTCGCCGAATAAGTGGGTCTAATGCGCTGAATGGCTCATCCATAAGCAGAACATCAGCATCAGCGGCGAGAGCACGAGCTAGACCTACGCGTTGTTGCATACCACCAGATAATTCATGAGCAAACTTGTCTTTCCACTCTGAGAGTTCAACCAATGCAAGTGCTTCTTCAGCAGCTTTCCAACGAGCATTCTGTGAAAGTCCTCGGATTTCCAACGGCATTGCTACGTTGTCTCTGACCGATCGATGAGGAAGTAGGCCAAAGTTTTGAAAAACCATAGCAATTTTTTCGTTTCGAACCTTTAACAACTCCCTGTCATTTAACGACAGAATATCTAGACCACTTACAACTACTTCACCTGATGTTGGTGTTAATAATCGATTTACATGCCTAACTAGTGTTGATTTCCCACTACCTGATAATCCCATGATGCAAAATATTTCACCACGTTTTACCGAGAATGATGCATTTGCTACACCAACTACACAGTCAAATTCTTCGAGGACCTCAGCTTTTGACAAGCCATGCTTTTTAACAGCAGACATTGCTTTTTCTTGTTGTGCCCCGAAAATTTTCCAGACATTATTCAATCTGATTACTTCGTCTTGAAACTCTTGTTTTTGTTGATTAATAGACAAAAAATCCTCTCTCCCGTTTATAAATATACGGTAATTGACACTTCAGTATTTATGTCATGAATCCAAGTCCCACCTCGTATAGGAAAGACCAGGATTCATGAGTGACGCTACTTATTTCAATCCTAACCATCCATCTACTCGGTCAGAATTTGCAGCTATCCATTCACGTGCGACCTCTTCACTAGGGCGTTTCTTGACTACGATTTCATTGGTAAATCTATTTACGAGATCAGTATCAACTTTAATCTTTTTAAGAAATCTGGCTATAGAAGGTGTACGAGATTCAAGTGTTTTTGAGTAAGCAACATGAATATCTTTTGGCTTATCTCCCGTTTCAACCTTAGAGTTTTCAAACCACTTAGGATCTTCTGCAGGCTGTTTCATATCGTATTTTTCGGGGTCATATGCAGGCTCTTCAAGTCGAACCATATCGAATACAAACCAGTTATAGTGAGGCGCATAACAGTAGAAAACGTAACCTTCACCTTTCTTCAACGCATTTGCTATAGAAGCTGTAGCCACTTCTTCTTCAACTTCACTAGGTTTGTAAAAGTTAGTAATTCCATAATCCCTGACTTTAACCGCATTAATTTTAGTAGAAGCCCAACCAGGGGCACCAATCCAAATATCTCCCATACCATCACCATCACGATCCATCAATTTTGCTATTTCTGGAGTAGCAAGATCGAATACAGTTTTGATTTTATTTTTAGTGGCAAATTCTCTTGGAGCACAGAATGCAGAAAAGCCTTCATAGCCATTTTCGCTCAATACAACTGTTTTATTCTGATCCACATATTCATCAGTGAAATTAGCTTGATTTGGGAGCCATACATCTGGATGCACATCTATTTCGCCTTTACCACGATCCATAGCCTTGAATATTACGGCGTTAGTACCAGGAACAAGTTCTACCTTACCTCCAAGCTTGTCTTCAATGACTACCTTAATTAAGCCAGCCATAGCCCTACCAGATGCCCAGTTAGGTTCAGCAACTTTTACAACTTCTTGTGCAAATACGCCGACAGTAGTTGTCGCGATCAGGATTGCTGACAAGGTCAGCTTTTTTAGACTTTTCATGCTTTCTTTCCTTTGGTTTTCACTTTAGGGCTACATAACATGTTAACATATTGCTTTAACATGTTAGTGATTTGATGATAGGTTGTAATATTTCACAAGTCAAGTTTGAAATGTCATAAAATATTGTTAACATGTTAGTAATTAAATAATGTTTACACCATAAGAAGCTTTTAGAGGAGATTTAAAATGGTGAAAGAATCAATACCTGACAATAACAATTTGGATGAAAATATTCAGAAGTCACCCAAGATGAGAGACGAAGCTCTAGTTGATTTAGAAAGAATGATAGTTAATGGCTTGCTAGAACCAGGGCAGTGGGTTTCTGAAACTTATCTTATTGAGGTATCAGGTCATTCGCGTGCCTCAGTTAGATCAGCCATCCAAAGATTATCAGATCAAGGGCTTTTAAATATAATACCTCGAAGAGGAGCCCAAGTATGCCCTATAGATTATACCCAGCAGTTTAGATCTTTAGAACTAAGGCGAGCAGTAGAAACTTTGGTTGCCAAATCAGCTGCAAAACGCGCATCTGCAAAACAACGCGAAAAATTTTCTGAAATTGCCAATGGTTTTAGACTAGCCTCACAAACCAAGCAGCAACAAGTAATGACCGAATTAGATTCAGAGTTTTTTGCGTTAATGCTGAGAGCAGCTGACAATTCATTCGCGGCAAGAGCTTTGACATCAGTAAAAGGTCTAACTCGTCGTTTTTGGGTATTACATCAAGAGCAATATGGTGATTTTGGTCAAATGGCAAATACTCTCGCTGATATTGCAGATGCGATATCTAAATCAGATCAGGACTTAGCAGAAGCTGCAGTTGGTAAGCTTATTGATTATGTTGAGAAATTTACACTTGAGGTAGTGGGTTTTAATAGGAAGGAGGGAGAAACTAATTAAGCTTAAAATTTCTAGATGAGATAAAAAACAATAAAAAAGCTTATAGAACAAAGCGAGGACATGTAAAAACCTGAAGAATAACCATTCATCAGTAGATAATGTAAGGCCATTGTAATAAATGACACCTCCCTACTTATGAACACTTTCTTTGCACCAATTCTATGTTAATCCTTTCATCAAAAAATTATGGGTATCACACGAAATAATGGATCAAATTGAAGGTTAATTGAGCGTAGCGAATTCCCTTTATCCCCATTATTTCTGAGAAACGCAATGCCCCTTTTGTTATTAAAGGGGCGCCTTTAGTTGGCGGCACTTTTTATTCGACTGCGTCTCTCCCTAAAGGGTCGTCGTCTCTACGCTCCAACGTTGTCTCGCGATGCTCGGCTGGGATACGTTTTTATTGCTGTAGATAAAAAGGTATCTCGTTGCCCTTCTCGTTAATTAGAGAAAAACAAACAGCCACAAGGCAGCGAAAACTTAATCCGTTCTAGTAGCAAATATTATTACAAGTGCAAACACTGTACGTCGACGATTCCTTTCGGAATCTACGACGAACTTTAGCGAACTTACCGTTTAGTTTTTTTAAACGGATAATTCGATTATTTGACGTGTCATTTCTAGCTCCTAAGGAGCCTAGAAAAGCCACCTCCCCACTTACAGCCCCTTTTTCCATACAAACCAATTATCAGAAAAAACGCCCATAAGTAGGGGGGTGGCATAAAATAAAAATCAAACAATTTATAAAAATAACATAATGTTTATCTTTGTATTTCTAATCATAGTCATACTTTTAATTGTCGTTATACAACTTCAATCACCCACCCTCAAAGGTAAGATTGGTGAATCAATCGTAAACCGTGCGATCAACAAAAAACTCAACAAAGCTCAATATCATCTCATCAAAGATATAACCATACCGGTGTTAGATCACACCACCCAGATAGATCATGTCATCGTTTCTCGATATGGAATTTTCGTGATTGAAACCAAGAATATGAAAGGCTGGATATTTGGTGGCGAACGACAGAAAATTTGGACACAATCTTTACTTGGAAAGAAATTTAAGTTTCAGAACTCATTACATCAAAACTATAAACACATAAAAGCATTAGCGCATATGCTCGAACTAACAGATGATAAATTCCACTCAGTAATTGTCTTTACTGGTGAGAGTACATTCAAAACCCAAATGCCTGAGAATGTCTTAGATAAAGGCTACATCGATTACATTAAGTCTAAAAAAGAAGTAATTTTTTCAATATCTGAAGTATATGAATTTATTGAGAAAATAGAGCTACTAGAATTAGAACGCTCAAGAGAAACGAATAAAAATCATATCGCTTATTTAAAAATGCATCATAAGACTTGAATTGTGAGCTTCCCCCACCTTTATATGCATTTCCTCTAGAATTGTTTTAGTTCAGGTATATTAAGCTTTTATTAAAGTGTCATTATCTCAATCACAGTTAATGAAATGTTCTATATTTACTATAGATATAGGATTATTTGTGAGGAGCGTAAATAATGTTGTATGCACAAAATAGCTTTATTAAAGTAACTTTATTGATAATTATTTCAATAATGATAGCCAACAGTTGCTACGCTCAACAACCAAAATACCCTGCAGCAGTCATGCTAGGTGATGGTGATAATAAAAAAATGTTCGTTTTTAATAAGCTGGTTAACTGCTCTGCACCAAAAGAAAAAACGGGAGAGTTTGATGCTGCGCTTGTTATAGATGCGAGTAACCCATTTCCTAAAATGAGCATATCTGGCAGATTAAAAAGCGCCAATGTGGTAATTGATATCAGTGATACGGTTAGCTATAAAAGCCAAGGCAAAATTAAATGGTTTGAAAACCAGGGTTTTTATTACCGAAATTCATTTGAACATTGGGAAAATGGGAGTTTGATTGGTAAAACACCTTCCGTGGTTTCTTTGAATTGTTTTTATGATAAAAAATCCGTATCTGAGAAAACACTAAAAAATGATGGAGTAGATAGTTCAGGTCAGGTCAGTGCAGAAAAATTAAAAGAGGCTGAGTCCGGTGCTCATACGATGATTCGCAAAAAACTTAATGAGGCAAAGTCAAAGAAAAACACAGTGAAACCCAAAGCCTATGCCACATTTATGGCACGTAATACTTACCCTCCACTTAAAATGAAGTCATATCATCTTGATACATTCAATGAATGTAGAAATCCAAGTGCTGATGACAATACAATCTCAATAGATGTCTCTGCTAAGTATGATGAAACCTCTATGAAAATTACTGGCACACTAGAATCACCCAATTTTGATATCAGTCTCGGCGAGGGTAAGGTTTTTAGTGGAAAAGGTAAGTTTCTGCAAAGTAAGAACGACGAACATACATTCCATTTAAGTTTAAAACCTTCAACAGGAAGTAAAGCCACTCAGCCAAAAACATTTACCGGTGGCTTTTCTTGTTCACAATGATTCATAAAAGCCTATCAAAGCGTTTAAAGGCGTTATTTTATTGTTTAGTTATCTGTGTATATGCATCAACTGCAATTGCTGAAGATAAATTACACATTATTGGTACTGACTCTCCTACCCTCGGTTGGTCATGGCCTTATACTCTGACTTCTTTCGACTTGCCAAATAAAGCCAATAAATCAGGTTACATCCCCAACATTCCAGCTGAATTTCCTAATGTAATGAATGGAATGTACGAGCGAGATCAGGAGGTTAAAATCTTTTGGGATTTTGGTGATGGTAGCTCCAAGTTCAATTCGAAAGATCGAATCAATGCATCACACATTTATAAAAAAGCTGGCACTTATAACATCAAGGTTGTTATTACAGATGAAAACGATCAAGTATTTGCCAGTACTTCTAAAACTGTAACTGTTAAACCAACAGAACCACATTCCTTTTTTGGTGTAGTACCTGTTAATGAAGATGAACCCACTCGACTTAAATTCGATTCGGCTACATTTCTCAAAGAACCAACAGATGATCAAATGTTGACATATGAATGGGATTTTGGCGATGGGAACAAAAAAAAAGGAGAAAACTTAGACTCTTTAATTTACACATATGCAACAACAGGAACTTATAAAACTAAACTAAAAGTAACGAATAAATTTGGATTAACGCATACCAGCAAAAAAACAGTAAGGGTAATTGCAAAAAAACCTGCAAAGGTTGAACAAACACAAGATGAGTTAAAAGCCCCAGATATTATTAGCAATAAAGTTAATTTGAAAGTATCTGGAAGTATATCTGCAAAGATTAGCGCGACAGCCGAACGCACAGCATCAAGCGTTTTTATGGCACCAGTAAGAAATGGTACTTGCCAAGTGTGGATTAACTATTGGGATGATACCAACTTAGTAGGCGGTTTGTTATTAGTTAATTTAGGCTATCTCCCAAAAAATGGTGCAAACTATAAATTTAAAGGAAAGCAAAGATTTAGTTTAGCGGCTTACCCTGATATTAAGACTTATTTATATGCTAAAACAAACCTCCATCCCTTAAGTAGTTCTGCAGGTTTTAACAAACCACTACACAGTTTTGGTGAAATCGCAGAGCTTTCTATGAACAGTGGCACTATAGATTTAACCGTAAAAAATGGTAACTATATATTAGGAAAGATCAATAGCAAACTTACTGGATATATTGGGCCTTTTCCAATTGAAAATAGAAAAAAAATATCTATCAACGTGAAAGGTGATCTCAGTGTAACTCTTGGAGATCGTGGTATTGTAGATACAATTTTTAGCCCAATAACTTGTAAAGAGAAGGGCTTAGAAATTATAAAACGTCACCCTAAATCAGGACAAAAACATTTAGTAATGCCTCGGCCTATAATAAGAAACAACTTTAATGATAATCTTCAAATAGATAGCGTTAACGATCAAACATTTCAAGTAGGTTACCCCAATGCCAATGGTGACTTTATCAAAGCACCAGGTAAGATAATATTAAATAAGAAGAAAATAGAATTTGTACCAAACAAAAGACTACGTCCTGGTATCAGGTATACAGTCAGAGTCAAAACTGGAGAAAATGGAGTACGTTCAGCATCAGGAAGCCTTCTTATAGATGAACAAGGTACAGGTTGGCAAGAGTCGTCATTTTGGACAAAGATAGATTTTTCGAGTGATTCCGGCAACCCCAGTAATTTAAGTTGTGACGTGTATCAAAGCGTGAAAAACGCACCTCTTATCGAAGGCAAACCTGCATTGATGAAAATCTATGCTGATTGGCCTGTATATGATGATGTACATAAAGATGCTCAATACAAAGACTTTAAAGCAAAAGTATCTTTATATAAAAAAGGAAAGGCAATCAAAACCATTTTGCATAAATACACAAGAACTGATAGACGTAGTGGCTGGGGAAAACCAAGATTACGCAATGAAGAAGCCGCTGAGCTTCCCTATTTACCTAACGATTACAAAGTCGAAAATATCAGCCTAATCGTTGATGATAAAGTCGGCGGCCAATCAAGTTATAATACTTATTGTAGTACACCAAAATGGGACTTAGTACCAACTTTAAACGTAGCTTTCTTCGTTATTGATGATGGTCGCTACGGCCCTAATACTAAAAGCGATATACCAACACAGTTGAGCAAACAGCATGTTAAACAACTAATCGATCAATATGCCCATGAAGTTAAAATTTATGCAGAGCAGATACTTCCAGTTAAGACAATTGATATATATCCACCTGTTTTTATCGACCCACCTGATATAAATTTAAGTTTGATGAATTGGTATACAAAAGGATGCAAACCTCCAACAATCTCAGATATAACTGTAAAAATAATTGAAGCTGAGATAGGTGAAAGGAAAAAGATTTTAGACGTTATTAACAACCTAGAGAGTAATGCACATATCATTGTATTACTAGGTCCTCCTGTTCTCTTAGGTGGTGGTGGGGGAACAGTGGCAGACTTAAGTTCAAAACAAGGACTGATTACAATGTCGGTTGCAGATGATGCAAAAGCTTTTAAAAGATATGTAAATGGTTTGGTTCATGAATTCGGTCACGTGTTATCTCTTCAACACAAGCCATTTGTTGATGCTTGTTCAAGAAGTAAGCTCTTGGCAAAAAGGGATTTTGGAACCAGACAATGGTATGAAGGTATCGATGCTATGCGAATCTCTGCGGATGGAAAGACCTGGTGGCATAAATCATCTAGAATTGGCAATGATGAATCTATACACATAGCTCCTCTCATGTTTCCCGGAACCTTACAACCTGAGGATGCTTTTATTTCACATCATCATTATAGAAAAGCGCAATATTTTTTAGAAAAATATTATTAACAACTGCTAGTTAGTGATGAATTTTACTATTATAAAGACACCCCCCTACTTTGAGGCACTTTTTTAATCCCTTTCCCTCCCCCAAGAAAGAAAACAAACAACCACAAAACAACTAAATCCGTTTAAAATCTAATTAAAAAGCCTCCCCCTTCTTTCTAACACATTTGAGGAACAACAATGATCAGAATACTCTGTTTTGGCGATTCTAATACCTGGGGATATGATCCCGAAACGTCTCAACGGTTTGATAACAAAACGCGCTGGACGCAAGTGATGTTAAGTGAACTAGGTGCAGATTATGAAATCGTTGAAGAGGGAATGAATGGTCGCACGACCGTTTGGGATGATCCCGTCGATGGATTAATGAGTGGTCTTTCGTATTTAAAGCCATGCCTACTTTCACAAAAGCCTTTGAATATAGTGCTGCTGATGTTGGGAACAAATGATCTAAAAGATCGATTTTGTGTTTCAGCAGCGGAAATTGCCAAATCAGCGGGGCGCTTAGTACAGATGATTCAGGCAAGTGATGCTGGAATAGAGGGCAAAGCACCTGAGGTTATCTTGATGGCTCCACCACCAACTGAGAAAGGAATAGATGGACTGGGGTTGCGTCAAAATGGTTTTGAAAAATCGCGTGCTTTCGCAGCCTCTTATTCACAAATAGCAGATGAACTAGGTTGTGAGTTTTTCGATGTTGGCAGTGTTATTGAATCGAGCCCAGTCGATGGTGTTCACTTTAGTGCACAGTCACACCGTATATTAGGTCGGGAGATGGCAAAGGTATTATTAAAGCGTTAGTTAACTCATCTCTTTTCTATTTACAAAATAGCTCCCACTTTAGAAGCTCATTAGCGCTTCATACTTAAACAATCACACAAACCCTATCCGACTATTTTACTTATGAAAAATAACGTTAAAGGTCTTTTCTGGTTTAGAAATGATCTTAGATTAGAAGATAACCCTGCACTTAACTCGCTTGTTGATGCATGCGATCAGCTCATGTTTGTTTATATTCTTGACCCTGATTTACTGGAGCAAAATCACTTTGATCAAGCACGACTCGGTTCGCCACGTTGGCAGTTTATTCATGAAAGTTTGCTCGATTTAGACAAACAGTTAGAAAGGCACCAGCAAACGCTAATTATCAAAGTGGGAAAGCCTACTGAGGTATTAACAACTCTCATCAATCAGCATGATATTACAGAATTTGGGGTAACGCCTTTAACGGGTGTTTATGAAAAACGAGACATTCAATCATTAGATGAGGCTTTCAAATGTCGGTTGAATTGGCATCGTGATGAATCATTCACCTTGTTTAATCAAGCTGAGTTACCTTTTACTTTGGACGAAATGCCCGATGGTTTTACCCCCTTTCGCAAGCGTATTGAGAAAGCGATTAAGGTAGAAAAAATCACAGAGAAAACGACGTCTAAACCGAATAAATTTCCGGCTGCGATCCATGCAATTGCATCGGATACTTTACCGATTATTGATGACTTCATTCATCCTATTCCAGCGATGAAACACCAGGGTGGTGAAAAAGCTGCCACACAGCAATTAGCTTACTACTGCCAGCAAACACAACACTTGAGTCATTACAAAGAAACACGAAACGGGCTAGATGGCTGGGACTTTTCCAGTAAATTGTCAGCGTATCTCGCACAGGGGTGTTTATCACCCAGACAAGTAATGCAAACGGTTGTTGAGTATGAAAATCAATTTGGTGCTAATCAATCGACTTACTGGTTATATTTTGAATTGCTTTGGCGTGAGTTTTATCAATGGCATCAAGAAAAATACGGCGCTGGTCTTTATTTAGAAAGAGGCATTCAAGATATAGACCCCCAACTTAAGTTTGATCAAAAAGCCTTCGACCAATGGAAAGATGGTTCTACTAACAATGATTTCGTCAATGCTTTTATGCTTCAGCTCAAACATACAGGCTGGATGTCGAATCGCGGGCGTCAAATCGTTGCCAGTTATTTTATCAATCAACTGGGACTAGATTGGCGTTATGGTGCCGCATGGTTTGAGCAGCAAT
The DNA here is from genome assembly GCF_004339015.1 of Cocleimonas flava. GTDB lineage: Bacteria > Pseudomonadota > Gammaproteobacteria > Thiotrichales > Thiotrichaceae > Cocleimonas > Cocleimonas flava. Next base: position 476,166 of record NZ_SMFQ01000005.1, read on the forward strand.
TAATTGATTATGATCCCGCTAATAACTGGGGCAATTGGCAATACTTGGCAGGTGTGGGGGTTGATCCTAGAGGACGACGTGCATTTAATATCGACAAACAAAGAAAGACTTACGACCCTGATAGAGATTTTATAAATCACTATATGAATGAATTTTGAACTGACTCGTGTTTTGGCCTGTCTCGTGTTTTGGTCTATCTCGTGTTTAGACCTATATAAAGTGCTTACGATTTCTTTCACTCATACTTGAATCTGGCACTGTTGTTAAACCCCATTCAGATATGCCGAGCCACGTAGAAAATTATCGATTAAGGTTTTCGTTGTTTGCGCCAAGCGAGTTCGAAAACCTTCTCAGGTCTAATAGTTAATATCATCCCAAGTTCGAACACTGTACGTCGACGTTTCCTTTCGGAAACTACGACGGACTTTAGCGAACTTACCGTTTAGTTTTTTAAACGGATAATTCGATTATTTGACGTGTCATTTCTGACTCTTAGTAAGCCTAGAAAAGCCACCTCCCCACTTATAGGCACTTTTTTAATTAACAGCCATAAGCCAACTATCACGCCGCTATCATTTTTGCACTCACGGGAAACATCGTTGAAATCCGACGTGTCGTTTCATCCAGCTGATATTGGCCTTTCACAACGATTTCATCTTTAAGAATATCCGCTAACGAAATCGAACCCAAATAGTCTGTCAACTGCGCACTAAAGCCATTCCATAGGTTATTCGCTAGAATATTTTGGCCTTGTCTGGCATTCAAATGCTTTTTAAGATTGGCATTATTCGCCGACTCTTCAATCGCGGTAATGATATCTGCAACACTGATTTGATCCGGCGCTCTGCCTAATCGATATCCGCCACCCGGGCCACGAACACCTTGCACTAGTTCTGCTCGTCTGAGTACTGAGAAGAGCTGTTCTAAATAGGATACTGAAATAGCTTGAGAATTAGAAAGCTCGACTAACGATACTGGGTTGTTGAAGTTTATTGCCAAGTTAATCATGGCTTTTACAGCGTATTGTCCTTTTGTTGATATCTTCATTTTTATATCCTCGTTTTAATTCATCTCGTCATTTTTTAACTAGGATACAAGGGTATATGTAAAATATTTGTGAAAATCATACAAAAACTCTATTAAAACTGTACAAATATAATACGACAGATTTTTGCTGTTTTTTCGATGATTTGAGTATGCGGTTAAATACATTCCCACTGTTTACTTGTTACTATGGCACCCCCCTACTTTTGAGCACTTTTTTTAGTGATTAACTACACTCGTTGAAGTAGCAGATGACACTCAGCTGCGCACACATTACATTGGTACTTTTATGCAAGCCACTATCCGAAAACCCACAAGCGCAGACCTTGGTTTATTAATTTTATTAGCCATGATGTGGGCGTCTTCATTTCTTGTTATCAAGATTGCGGTTGTTGATACGGGGCCGTTGTGGCTGGCTACCATTCGGGTTGTGGTGGCGTTTATGGTATTACTTCCCTTTGCCATGTACAAAGGCTTTATCTGGCCGAACACTCTGCGTGAATGGCGTCTGGTGCTGTTAGTAGCAGCGTTAAATGTGGTGATCCCTTTTTTCCTGATCTCCTGGGCTGAGACTAAAATTGATGCGGGCATGGCTTCGATGTTAATGGGTGTCGGGCCCTTTATGGCGTTGTTAGGTAGTCACCTTACAACGCAAGATGATCGGCTTTCCCGTAATAAGCTGATAGGCGCGATACTGGGATTTTCTGGCATTTTGGTTCTGGTGGGCTGGAGTTCTGTGAAGGGGTTGGGTGATAATTTACTGGGACAGGGTGCTGCGATTCTCGGAGCTGCCTGTTATGTGACTTCGGGCTTACTTATCCGCCGATTAAATCGTTTCCCGCCGATTCAACTTTCCGCTTTTATACTGGGTTTAGCCTCAGTCAGCTTATTGTTTGTTACCGGTTTAATGGTCGGTATGCCAGTCGTTTCTTTTGCACGAGATACGTGGATAGGTTTACTTTACCTCGGTATTTTCCCTACTGCATTAGGTTATATCTTGCGCTATCACTTGATTCAAACAATCGGGATGTCTGCTTTTGCGACCGGATTGAATTTGATTCCGGTGTTTGGTGTTGTGCTAGGCGTCATATTTTTAGGAGAACACTTATCGCTGAATGTATTGGTCTCACTGGCATTGATCGTTGCGGGTTTGTTTATTATCCGTCGAGGCTGATAGGAATATGGGTCAATAAATAGAATAGTTGTCAGAGTAAGATTAATTCTCTGATCATTATAACAATCACCCCCCTACTTTTAGGTAGTTTTTCTAGTCACTTAAAAGTAAGGGCGTGCTTGCCTTAGAATAACTTAGCTTTTACCCCACCACGTAGATTGCATTGGCCTGCCACCGACAAAGGTATCTGCACCTAATTCATCCTGAATACGTAAACATTCATTCCATTTTGCCATACGATCTGAGCGATTGAATGAACCCACTTTGAGCTGTTCAGAACCTAAACCGATGGCCAGATGGCTGATTGTAATATCTTCTGTTTCACCAGAACGCGCAGATACCACAGCTCCCCAACCTGCTTTTTGGGCAGTACGAAAAGTCTGTATCGATTCGCTGACAGTTCCTGCTTGATTAACCTTTACCAAAACCGAGTTACAAGCTTTATCTTTAACCGCTTGTTCGACCAAATCTGCATTAGTGACTAAATAGTCATCGCCTATTATTTGTACACGATCACCAAAACGACGCGTGAATTCCTGCATGGCCTCCGTATCATCTTCTCCTACCGGATCCTCAATGGATGCAATCGGGTATTTATCTATCCATCCACCGAGCATATCGACCAGCTCTTCACTATTCATTTGATGCTCATCTAGAGCAAGTCGGTAGTTATCGTTTGTGCCGAATTCCGAGGCCGCAATATCAAGTGAGATCACCACACGATCGCCTGGTTTTTCACCCGCTTTTTCAATTGCTTGCACTAAAGTTTCCAAAGCTTCCTCGTTACTATCAAACAACGGCCACCAGCCACCTTCATCCGCGATACCCGCAAGTTTGCCACGTGACTCCATGATTTCGCCTGCTGCAAAATAGACTGCGCTGGTGACTTCCATGACTTCGTCAAATGAATCCGCCCCCGGTACCATGATCATGAAGTCCTGAATATCGACTCTGCCAGAAGCATGGGCTCCACCACCAAAAATTTGAATTTCTGGCAAAGGAATCGAAGGAGTACAACCGTAGTGATCAGCAATATGACGCCACAGTGGTTTTTTCGCAGCTGCAGCTGCCGCGTGCAATACCGCGAGTGAAGTCGCCACGGTGGCATTACCGCCTAGGGTTGACTTCAATTTTGAATCATCGAGAGAAAGTATGATATTGTCTACCGCTTCCTGGTCTTCCACATTTTGACCTATTAACGCGGGCGCTATTATGCGATTAATATTATCTAGCGCTTTGGAAACATCCATACCACGCAAGTGATCGCCACCATCTCGTAAATCGATAGCTTCTCGCATTCCACGCGAAGCTCCAGCGGGTGCAATTGCTCGGCCCATTTCACCTGAATCCAGTATGATATCGACCTCAACTGTAGGATTTCCTCTTGAGTCCCAGACTCGGCGACTTTTTATGGTTTTTATAGAACTCACGTTTGTTTTTCCTCAAGTTGTTGCGCTATTGTGCTTACAAACTGTTTCAATGTTTGTACGGGTTGTTGAATCAAATCAAGGGACATCATTCTGACCTGTTTTCTATTGTGTTCTGAGAGATACTCCACTGGCGATTTACCATCGACACGTGCCAGCATCAAAGCGGGTAGTAACTGGCAGATTCTTTCTTCTAGATCTGCGCTGGTCTCCCAATGGATGGAAGGGTGATATGCAGACCAGAAATCGAGTACTGATTCCAACAATCGCGATGTGGATGTTGGAATGTGAATAGCTTTGAGTAATAAGTGATTCAAAGCGAAGGCAACATCAAATGCAGGGTCTCCCATCGTAGCGCACTCTGCATCGAGAATGATCGCCTTGCCATCGCGAAATAGAATATTTTTTGGGCTCACATCACCATGTACCAATACATTCTCAGCCTCATAGAGCTGATCTGCCAGACGTTTTAAGATCACAGAAACTTCTGGATGGCTCTCTGATGTAAAGACTAAATAAGGCTCAATACGCAATGCATAAAAATCATCACGATGATAAAACTGACTCTTATCAAAACCCTTAAGAGCTGACTCTGAATGAATGCGGCCGATCAACTCACCTACTTTGGCAGATTCATCCCAATTTGATGTTTCTTCAAGCAAGGCTGTTTTCCAAAGATAGATGTCATCCCCTGATAAAAATTCCATAGCAAAGCCATGTAAGGTTTCAGAGCGACCAAATAATTTCATTGTGGATTCAGGTGCTATCGCAGCGGCAATCTTCAACCATTCATACTCCGCTTTGTTCCTGTGAACGGGGGCATTCCAGTCTTCTTTAACCTTTAATTTTGATAACGCGAATTTAGCGCAATAGACACGACCATCCACTTCGACACGAGCTATATCTGAGGAAACGCCTCCTGTTAATGGGCTCACATCCAATGGACTATTTTCCTTAGCCAAACCCAATTCGTACATCAGTTTTTTGCAATTTGTTGATAATTCCATCTGTGGCTACTCATTATTTATCATAAATGTTCACGTGAACATATTATTAGTTTCAGCCTAAAGATGTCAAGACGAAACTCTGTTCATTGTGTTATAACTGCACCTTGACTCATCATGACAACACTATATTTTGGCAAAATCTGTAACCATAAAATCTATTGCGCAGGACCTGGGGATTTCCCATATGACGGTTTCTCGTGCTTTATCAAAGCACCCCAATGTCAGCAATAAAACCCGTGAAAAAATCATTAAAAGAGCCGAAGAACTTGGCTATGTGAAAAGTGCTGCTGCCACTGCCATGCGTGGTGATAGCACAAAAATTGTTGGCCTTTTACTGCCAAATATAGTTAATGAGTTTTACGCACTCTTCGCCAATGAAATGGCATTGACCTGTGAAGAACATTCGTATAACTTAATCATTCATCTCACCAATGACGACTCACTACTGGAACACAAAGCTATCCAACGACTGAGAGAAGTACAAGCCATGTCTGTCGTTATGGTTCCCACGCCAGAAAACTCTCATTTGAACTCCACGCATTTGCAAGATATGAAAGTGATTCAGCTAATTCGTCAACAACCGATGCAAGTCCCGTTTGCCTCAGTGGGTGTAGCCGACTCTGACGCCATTATTAAGGCTGTAGCGCATCTTGCAGAAAAAGGACATAAACGTATCGTGTATATCGGTGCTGACGAAGTACTATCCACAGGACGTTCCCGCCTCAAAGCATTTAAACAGGGATTAGCTGAAGCAGGACTGGAAATTCGACCTGAACTATATTTCACTGACACACCTTCTTTTGACATGGGTTCTCACTATGCACACAAGATATTCGAACGTGGTGATGCAGGGGCTATTATCAGTGGTGGTGTAGAAATTTCGAATGGAATTCTCAATGCTTTTATGCAGCAGCATGTACGGCTGGATATAGACTGTGATTTTATAGGATACGGCGATCCTTCTTTCTACGCTTGGGTCAATGGAGGCATTTCAACCGTACATGTTCCAGTCAAAAGACTGGCTCATAAGGTCGTAGATATATTGCACGACGAAACTAATTCCAGCCATAACGACAAGCCTTACCTATTCGATGCTCATTTTCAAAACCGTGGTCCACTAACTAAATAGTTCAAGTCCAGTTGATCATTTACTTAGTTTTACCACACTGGGTGTTTCTAAGGCTTAAATCGAGAGGACATACCGGGTATACAAAATTTTATCTCTCAATTTCTAACTAAAGTAGAAAAAGCTATATTCTAAACAATCACCCCCTTACTTTGAGGCGGTTTTTTAAGCTTAACTTATTTGTTAGCTTTATTCGATTTATTCATGATTAAGCAAAACCAGACATATATTCAAGACAGTAAAGCAACCGTTTTAACTTGTGCATAAACCTGTTTGCCAGGCTTTAAATCCATCACTGTTGCTGACTTCAAACTAAGCCTCGATAAAATGGGGACGCCGTTTGCCATTAACTTCACCATCACCTGCGAATGGTTTTCGGATATGATTTCGTCAACAATGACAGGGAATATATTCAAGATGCTGGTTTCGGTTTGATGCTTGAGCGTTAAACTTACATCACGCGCCACTATCCTTAATTTTACCGTACTCCCGATTGCCAGATTACTTTGCAATACGGATAAACGCCCCCCTGCAAAATCAAGGTAGGTTAATCCAAACGCTTCATCGTGTTCGGCAACCGTTGCCTGTATAAAAGCGGCGGCTTTATGACTTTGCGCTATCGGTAAATCAAGCCGCGAAAATAACTCGGTGACATTGCCTGAAGCGGTTACGCGACCGTCATCCAATAGCACCATGTGATCAGCCAGCCTTGCGACTTCACCCAAAGAATGACTGACGTAAATGATAGGGATATCGAGCTCATTATGCAGGGATTGAAGGTATTGCATAATTTCCTGCTTACGTTCTAGATTAAGCGATGCTAGTGGCTCATCCATCAGTAAAAGCTGGGGGCTTACTGCCAAGGCTCTGGCGATTGAGACCCGCTGGCGTTCTCCGCCTGAGAGTTGATTTGCCTTACGCTTTAATAATGCACCAATGCCGAGTAATTCTACCGCGGTCTCCAGGGATACTTTGCGGTCCGCTTTCGGAACGCGCTTCATACCATATTCAAGATTGGCTTGAACGTCGAGGTGGGCAAATAAGCTGGCTTCCTGAAACACATAAGCAAGCGGGCGTTTATGGGTTGGGACAAATTGCTGACTGTCTTGCCATACTGAATCTCCGACACGTAAGTATCCTTCCGGGCTATGTTCCAGACCGCTGATTGATCTCAACAAGGTCGTTTTACCGCAACCCGATGGACCGAAAATGACACTCACACCTTTATCGGGCAAGGTCAGGTCAACATCCAGAACGAAGTCCTTACGATCAATTCGAAAACGCGCTTCTATACTCATTTGCAGTTAACTTTCATTACGGTTGCGCGACCAGAAAACGTCGATTGAGCGCATAAACTATCATTAGCATCAGAAAAGAAGCCAGTAATAGTCCGCCTGATAGCCAATGCGCCTGGCTGTATTCGAGTACTTCGACATGATCATAAATAGCGATTGAAACAACCTGAGTCTGACCGGGAATGTTTCCACCAATCATTAAGACTACGCCAAACTCTCCTACCGTGTGGGCAAAACCGAGTACCGCCGCGGTAAGAAAGCCAGATCGTGCGAGTGGTATTTCAACCGTAAAAAAACGATCGATAGGTGATGCCCTGAGGGTAGATGCGACTTCTAATGAGCGAGTTCCGATTGAGGCAAAAGTACCTTGCAAGGGCTGCACCACAAAAGGCAGGCTGTAAATAACGGAGCCAATCACCAGACCGCTAAAGGTAAATGCTAATGGTTTCATACCCAGCCAATCCATTAACCCACCAATAGCACCATGCGGCCCTAGTGTTATGAGTAAATAAAAGCCGAGTACGGTAGGCGGTAACACTAAAGGCAGTGCCACCATCGCCTCGATTAAAAATTTAAATCGCCAGCGCGTACGTGCCAGCCACCATGCAAGCGGTGTACCTAACAGTAATAAGATGGCGGTAGTGGTGCAAGCGAGTTTAAGTGTGATTATGAGTGCGGTTAAATCAGCGTCACTCAATGTCATGGTTCGGTACCATAGCCAAAGCGGTGAATGATGGAATGCGATGATGCTGACTTCATCATGCTGATGAAATCTCGTGTCGCCTGATTATTTTTTAGGATCACAGCTTGCTGTGTAATTTGAGAATACAGTGACTGTGGGATATCCCAGTAGGTACCTGTGATGGTGTCATTCATTTGTTTTAATTGAGAGTACGCCACAAAACCTAGTTGTGCATTGGCACTTTTAACGAACTGGAAGGTTTGCCCGATGTTCTCACCGCGCACCACTTTTGTTTTTACCGCATCCCAGACACCTTTGTTTGACAATACTTCATAAGCGGCTTTGCCATAAGGGGCAAGCTTAGGATGAGCCATTGCTATACGTTTAAATCTGCCATGGCTCAATACACTTCCGTTTTGATCTATCAGGTCATCTTGTGGGCTCCATAAAACGACTTTTCCCAAAGCATAGGTGAAGCGGCTACCGGGGACGATTAAACCTTCTTTTTCTAACAATTCTGGGCGGTGACTGTCGGCAGAGAAAAATGCATCAAAAGGGGCGCCATTTTTTATTTGCGCATAATGCCTTCCTGTCGAGCCATAAATGAGCGTGACTTTGTGATTGGTTTCTTCTTCAAATTTTCTGGCAATTTCTGCGATAGGACTTTTAAAATTACTAGCTACCGCAATAAGAATTTCATCTGCTTTGGCTGATGCCGAGCTTGTTATTAATACTATCAGCACGGTGAAAAGTAAGTTTTTTATATTCAGCTGCATCATCGTTAGTTCAATCCGTCTCATTTACCTTTTAAAGTCGTTTTAAGCTATTTGTTGTTTGCCATAAGCCAACTGAAATACTTTCTTTACGTATGTTGATAAATACAAAAGCGATAGCATACCTATTATCATGCCTATAAGCATAAACGATATCATGATCGCATTACCCCAAAACAGTTCTAGCTTTTTCGTTAAGGTCATCGAGAGTATATGCGCAGATAACATTCCCAGCAGCATTCCTATATTGCAAAGTGCAAATTCAACGCATTGTTTTTGGCTAAACTTCCAGCCCTGTCGCAGTCTTAGAAATAAAAGCATTCCTGCATTTCCTCCCGCAAACATCCCTAAATACATCCAGGGTGTTGATTCAAGCATAAACCATAAAGACTCAACGCTTAGAGGTGCTTCAGGGGCAGAACGACATATCGACATTAGGCCGAATGGACCATTCAGGCCGAGATTATCAATATCGATCGCGTAGCCAATAAACATTCCCAAACCACCTGCTGCAAACATAGACATAGTCATATCCAGGTATTTTAAATGTGGTTTATAAATAAGCAATGCTGCACAAGCCAAAGCCAATGGTATTCCAAAGAAGGTATAAACAGATACGCTTGCGCTTGTATTAAGCATCAGTACTTTGCAAAACATAAAAACTTGCAATAGTACCAGCAGCATCACTATTCCTACTTTGAAGTGCTTATCCATAACTTCTCATTCCACCTGAATAATACTTTCAAGTGCATCCCATGCGAGTAACACGCAACGTCGGCGTGCAGGATATTGTCGTAAAGCATCGAGTGCAAAAAGTGTCTCTAGCGGTGCTGGCGTATCGCCTTGTTTTTCATCAAACCACTCTCGTAATTGTTCGGTAAGTTCTAGCACCTCATTTTTTGAAGCGCCTGTCACCGACTCCGTCATCATTGACGCTGACGCCATACAAACAGAACAACCTCGGCCTTGAAAGACAATTTTACCAATGTTATCACCATCAAAATCTACGCCGATTTTTATATCATCACCGCAACGAGGGTTACTACCGCGATGAACCGCCTCTGATTGACTCACGTCAGAAAAATTTCGAGGGTTTCGATAATGATCCATCAATACTTCTTTATAAACTGTATTTGTAGTCATAGGACCTCCATCAACGCGGCATGAAAATGCTTTGAGCGGTCTCGATAACTTCGAGCAAAGCATTGATTTCTTCTTCAATATTATAGGGTGCGAAACTGGCACGCACCGTTGCAACTTCACCCAGACGTCTCATCAACGGCTGACAACAATGATGCCCTGAACGGATTGCGACATTACTCTCACCCGCAATCTGGGCTATATCGTGAGGGTGAATGCCATCGAGATTGAATGAAATGATTCCTTCTCGTCGCTCAGAATCTAATGGACCGTATATTTTAATTCCATTGATATTTGATAATGCAAATAGTGCTTTTTCGGTGAGCTCAGAAACAATGGATTCTATGGTTTGTAAACCTATACTTTCTATATAATCCACGGCGCTCGCAAAACCAATTGCACCGGCAAGGTTTGGAGACCCAGCTTCAAGTTTTGATGGAAGCGAAGCCCAGCTACTTTCATAGTCACCCACTTCATCGACCATACCGCCACCTAGCAACATGGGTTCCATTGTTGCTAGTTTATCTGCCTTTCCGTAAAGCGCTCCTATGCCTGTAGGGCCGTACATTTTATGTGCGGAAAATGCGAGAAAGTCACAATCTAGTTCGACCACATCAACAGGGATATGCCCGACTGACTGAGTCGCATCGATCAGTACCGGAATACCAGCTTGAGCAGCACGTTGGGTTACTTCTTTAACTGGGTTTATCACACCGAGTACATTTGACACGTGAGACATTGCAATGAAACGAGTTTTTTCGCTGTACAACTCTGTCGCATTGTCTAAATCGAGACTGCCATCTTCTGTTAGCTCGATGAAGCACAATTCAGCCCCTGTTTCTTTACAGACTCTTTGCCAGGGTACTAAGTTGGCATGGTGTTCCATGCCTGTCACCCATACTTTATCGCCAGCATTCAAATGATGTTTTAACCACCCTTGAGCGACCATGTTTATTGATTCGGTTGCGGAAAGCGTAAAAATCAGTTGTTCTGATTGTGGCGCACCGATGAATTGCGCTACTTTCTTTCGTGATTTTTCATAAGTCGTAGTGGATTCGTCAGCCAGCGCATACAGCCCTCTATGCACAGGTGCATTGACTCGTTGATAGCAATCACTAATAGCATCGATTACCTGCTGTGGTTTTTGGCTAGTAGCGGCGTTATCCAAATAGTGAAGTTGATTATCTCCAGAGTATAAATTCAATAACGGAAAATCCTTACGAATAAGCTGGCTCTGCTTTTGAATGTTGAACGTTTGTTTGATGTAAGGATTAGTGCTCATCCTTTATCCTGCTACCGCCAGCTCTTGAGATTCCATTGCCAGTTTATCGCGCATACGCATACCCGTTCCCTGACGACGTACCATGACTAACTCAGAGATGACACATAAGGCGATTTCCTCTGGTGTTTTTGCGCCTAAATCTAATCCTGAAGGTGCCATTACGCGCCCTATATCGTGTTCAGAGAAGCCTTCCTTACGGATATAGTCCAACACTAATCGAGACCGTTTGCGACTCGCGATGAGTGCGATATATTCAGCTTGTGATTGTAATGCCCGAGTCATCGATTCGTGATCACCCTTATGCTGCGTGGCTATAACAACATAGTCATCTGGCAAAGGAGCCAATTGATCATACATAATGTCATCGGTAATTAATTGGGTTGCATCGGGGAAATGTTCTTCATCCGCGATTGGGTCATTGACGACAACATTCAGTCCTACCAAATCTCCCAGATGACATAAGCATTCGGCAACCCGACCATGACCCATAATCCATAACGTAGGCTTTAACATCACAGGTTCTACATAAACTCTCATGTGTCCGCCGCATGGCATTCCTGCACCGAGGATTTCATCATCCAGATCAATATCAATAACCGCTGTTTGACCGGTTTTTATGCTTTCTAAAGCAGCTTCACAGCTTGTGGATTCGGCACAACCTCCGCCAACCCATCCACCCACAACAACGCCTTCATGATCAATGACTGCTTTTGAACCTGTCTTGGCGGAGACTGAACCTATGGTTTCTACTACCGTGGCAACCGCATAAGGTTCACCTTTTGCTTTCATTTCTATTAATACGTCTAGTATCTCTTTTGCCATTTCGTTAATCCTCTATCGCGCGTTATTATTTATTATTAGCCTGTTTATTTTGATCGCTTTTCTGGTTCGAGTTTTGTTGAAAAGCGGCGTAATCTTCGGGGGTATCCAGATCAAAAACGACGTGATTGTTATCCATCTCAAAGGATGTCACGAGTTCTGGATTTTTTTCTATAAGCCGTCTGCAGCCAAGGTTTTTTTGACCATTTAAGATCGCTGATCTTTGCTCTTGTGCAAGAATTATCGGGTTTCCTCGTTGACCTTGATAAGTCGGTACAAGCACTGAGCCACTGCTGCGATTTTCAAATGCTTCTATAATGATGTTTATGTCTGATGATTCTAATAACGGCTGATCTGAAAGACAAATCATGACACCATCACTTTCCTGAGTTAAGGACTCTAAGCCTTTATGCACTGAACTCATTTGTCCTTTTTGATAGTCATCATTCATCACAATTTTTAGCGGCAGACCGGATATCAGTGATTTTGTCTTATCGGCTTCATGACCGACTACCACGACTACCTCCTGTAATTCAGATTCGAGTAGAATTTTTGCTGTTCGGCGTAATAGTGAGATGCCATTCGCATCCAACTCTAATTTGTTTGGTTTACCCATCCGTCGAGACTCACCTGCAGCGAGCAAAATTGCAGAAACAGATTTCATGAGACGGTATCTTTTCCCATACTTCCACAACAGCTTGGTGCTTCTTCGGCTGTTTTTTCCTCTGCTGTTGCCTTTTCCTCTACTGTTGCCTTTTCCTCTGCTGTAACCTCTGCTACTGATGAAGCACTAGCCGCAAGTCCTCGATTCGCTTTGACTAACTCTGCGACTACCGACAATGCAATTTCTTCCGGCGTTATTGCCCCTATTTCAATTCCAATCGGGGATAAGATTGCATCCACTTTGTTTTTATCATTTCCGCTTTCGATAAGGGAGACCTTTACTTTCTTTGCTTTACGTTCACTGGCAATAAACCCAATGAATTCTGAGTTGGTTGCTAGCGCCTGCTTTAAACCGTCCTCATCTCCTTTGCCTTGAGTTGCGACAACAACAAAAGGTGGATTACTATATTTCAATGCAGAAGCGTCCAATCCGTCAATTACCTCGATCGCATCGGGATAAAGTTCTTTATTCGCACCGGGAAACATCGCTGTGACTTCAAAACCTGTTCGATGTGCGAGTATTGAGAGTGCTTGCGCACTGGGTGCTGCTCCTATAATCAACAATGTTGGTTTTGGAATAACGGGGTCAATAAAAATATCCAAAGTGCCTCCACTAAGACAATTCATACCAAAACTTATAATACCGTCATCGACTAACGTGCCTTTGTCTGGACTAACTCGAATGAGTCTTCCCTGCCCGTCTTTCAATGATTTTTTTACCGTAGCAATTACGGCCGGCTGCGCACAGCCTCCACCAATCCAGCCTTGAATTTCACCACTTTCAAAAACCAAAGCTTTAGCGCCAGGTTTTGCAGAGGTAGGAGATTCACAGCGAACAACAGTCGCTAATGCAAAGGGCTGTCGTTTAATTTTAAGTTCGCTTGCTTTTAGTAATATTGAGTCTGTTTCTATCATTTTAATAACTTCATATTAAATTCTCATCAGCTCTGGTTCTAAAGCGCTTAAGCTCTCGACATTATGTGCTGAGGCGAATAAGTCTATAAAAGGTAAAGCCGCTAACATACTTCCTGTTTTTGGCTCATAACCTGGACGACCAAGTAAAGGATTCAACCAGATTACCTTTCGACATTGGCTTTTGATTGTAGCTAGCTTATTTGCAAGGAACTCTGGTTTACCTGTATCCAAACCATCACTAACGACCATCACCACAGTATGCGAGTTAAGACGATGCCTATAATTATTGAGGAAACTGTCCAGGCATTCTCCTATCCTTGTTCCGCCAGACCACCCTGCAGAAATTAATGATAGTTTCGTCTTAACCTTTGTCAGGTTAGGTTGATGTAAAGCTCCGGTGATGTGCACCATACGTGTATGAAAGGCAAAAGCATCGGCATCACGCATAGAACTTACTATGCCTCTTGCGAAACGCAAAAACACATAACTGTATAGCGACATGGAACGGCTTACATCGATAATAATAATTAATCGAGGCTGATTCTTGCGATTATTTCTAAACGCTAAATCCATTGGCATACCGCCATAACGTAAACTTTTCCGTACCGTTTTACGGATGTCTATTCTTCGTCCTTTTGCCTGAATTTTCTGTCGTCTAATAATACGTCGACGCATTTTCTTGGCTAAACGCTCGACTAAATCATCTACCTCACTCATTTGCTTAGCATCAGTAATAAACTGAAAATCAGCATTGAATAAAGACTCCTGACCGCTTGCTCCTTCTAGCGCCCCACCATCAAAGGCATCATCACCTTCTCCCTGTCCTGCTTGATCAACATCAGTGGCTTCTCCGTCATTCACCTCAGCTTCGCGGGCAACTGATTCACGTTTACCAACAGGTGCTCCTGCGACTGACTCAGTCCGGTAATTTTGCTTTGCAGATGGAAGCCAGTATGCGTCAAACAAATCATCAAAGCGTTGCCAGTCATTCTGATTACTGCAAAGTAAGCTGCGCAAACCCCAACGCAGATATTGTGGATGTGTAATGTTAAGACTATGCGCGACTTCCTGAGCATCAATAACCTCAGAAATTCCAGCCTGATATCCATTATTTCGAGCTATTTGTATAAACTCGATGAGTCTTCCCTGTAAAATTTCAGCAGTTGATGAATGCTCTATTTCACTTAAAAAGTCTCGACTCATATCACTTTTGCGACTAAACGTTCAATTTCCATAGATCCTAACGCTTCGCTGTCTTCTCTTGTTTTCAACAAACAAACCAAAGAATCTTTTATCGCTTCAATATCATCATCCAGTGAGCTGACATCTAAGCTCAATAAAGACGCGGCCCAATCCAGTGTTTCTGCAACACCGGGATTTTTTTGCAGATCTATTCGTCGTAAATTCTGCACAAAACCCACTACTTGGCGAGATAGTTGCAAACCAATATCCGGCACCCGAGTATTGACAATGCGTAACTCTCTTGCAAAATCCGGATAATCGACATAGTGATACAAACATCGTCTTCTAAGCGCATCGCTTAGCTCACGTGTTCCATTTGACGTCAAAATCACATAGGGTTTACTTGTAGCTTCAATAGTCCCTAATTCAGGAATGGAAATTTGAAAATCTGAAAGCACTTCCAGTAAATAGGCTTCAAACTCTTCATCTGCACGGTCGATTTCATCTATCAACAGCACGGGAGGTTTTTGCTGGGTAATTGCTTTTAATAATGGCCTTTCTAGCAAATATTTTTTACTGAAAATTTCCTGTTCGGTTTTATCAATCTGTTCTTCTGACTGCTCTAATAGCTTAACAGCTAACATCTGGCGCTGATAATTCCACTCATACACAGCAGTATTAACATCTAAACCTTCGTAGCATTGAAGTCGAATCAATTTGCAATCAAACACTTCTGATAAAGCTCGACTAATCTCTGTTTTACCTACACCCGCCTCTCCTTCTAAGAGGATAGGACGTTGCAGGCTTTTCATTAGTACCAGAGATGACGCCAGGCTGCGCTCACAAATGTATCCGACATCAGTTAACTGACTCTGAAATTCATTAATTTTATTTGTCTTACTCATGAATTACTTCTACCGCCAACTCAGAATAATAATTAAATCCATTTCCGCTTATTTGCCGAAAAGAGATTTTAAATAGCCAACAAAAATCGACCATGCAAATGCTAAACCATTGAGTTCTTTAGGCTGTTCCGCGACTACTTTTGCGGCTTCCTCAGCACTTTCACCTTCCCCCATAGCGACTACATTATTCGCAAAGTTCTTACCAAATTGATTGAGAATTTGATCTGCCACCTGCGTCATCATACGACCGCCGAAGTTAGCAACTTTACCTGTGACCGTAACTGTCGCCACACCAACTAATTCCGTGGCTCCACTCTCTCCTTTTCTTACCGAAGCTGTCAGGTCCATTTCTGCTGCCGATGTACCCTTTGTATCTTGCCCCTTGCCTATAAAGTGTAAGGATTTATTCTCCTCGTTTATTTCTTGTATTTCGATATCGCCTTCAAAAGACATCGTCGCTGGACCTACTTTCGCCCTTACCTTGCCCTTATAATTATTGGCATCCACTTGCTCGGTGATTTCTGCTCCCGGCATACAGCTAGCAACGCCAGGAATATCCTGTAAAAAGGTCCACGTATTTTTTTCAGAACCATCTATTTCAAAAACTTTGTCTAAGTCAACTTTCATTAATAACCTTCTCTAATCAACCTTAATTTAAAACGCCTCGCCTTAGACGAGGCGTTACTTATCACTTAGCCTTATCAAGACCTAGTTCATGACATTTTTGCCATACTCTATATGCGGAATGAGGCATATTCATATGAGTTACATCTAAGTGGGCAAATGCATCAACTACTGCCGCGGTGAAGGTCGGAATACTACCCACATGAGGTGATTCAGCGACACCTTTGGCTCCTAATGGATGATGAGGCGAAGGCGTGACGGTGTAATCAGTCTCCCAATGAGGTGTCTCTACTGCGGTAGGTAGGAAGTAATCCATTAAGCTATTACCTTCAATATTACCTTCAGGATCAAAGGACAGTTCCTGACCCATCGCAACCGCGTATCCCTCTGTTAAACCACCGTGTATTTGCCCTTCGATAACCATTGGATTAATACGAGTACCACAGTCATCCAAAGCGTAGAACCGACGTACTTTTGTTACTCCCGTGTACTTATCAATATCTACAACACAAAGATAAGCACCAAATGGGTAGGTATATTCCGGTGGATCATAGTAATCAACCGCTTCTAAACCAGGTTCCATACCTTCAGGCAAGTTATTGTAAGCAGCCCAGGCGATATCTTTCATGGTCTTCTCTTGACCGGGAACGCCTTTAACTTTGAAGCGATCAACATCCCATTCGAGATCGTCATCACTGACTTCAAGTAGATGTGCGGCGATTTTTGCTGCCTTTGCCTTTATCTTTCGGGCAGCAACTGCGGTAGCTGCAGCACCTACTGGTGTAGTTCTTGAACCATAAGTACCTAAACCATAAGGAGCTGTATCTGTATCACCCTCTTCTATTTGAATTTCTTCAGAAGGAATTCCAAGTTCAGTAGCTATAATCTGAGCGTATGTGGTTTGATGCGCCTGACCTTGAGTAATGGTACCCATACGAGCCAATGCGCTGCCGGTTGGATGAACTCGAATCTCAGCACTATCAAACATGCCAACACCCAGAATGTCACAAGACTTACTAGGACCAGCCCCAACGATTTCAGTAAAGGTCACAATACCGATACCCATTAGTTCGCCATTAGCGCGTTTTTCTTCCTGCTCTTTTCTTAACTCTTTGTAGTCAACAGCATCAAGAACCTTATTTAACGCGGTGTGATAATCACCACTATCAAGATTTGCACCTAAAGCCGTTGGATATGGGAATTGTTCTGGCTTAACAAAATTCTTCAATCTTATTTCGGCTTTATCCATTCCTAATTTTTGAGCCAGCACATCCACCATTCTTTCAACCACATAGACCGCTTCTGTCACACGGAAAGAACAACGGTAGGCTACGCCACCTGGCGCTTTATTGGTGTAAACACCATCAACTCTCGCGTAAGCATTAGGAATATCATACGAGCCTGTACAAATATGGAACATGCCTGCGGGGAATTTTGAAGGATCAGCACAAGCATCAAAGGCACCATGATCGGCTAACACATTAACTCTTAGTGCTTTTATTCTTCCTTCGTTATCCGCAGCAAGCTCACCTTCCATATGCCAATCACGGGCGAAACCTGTTGTGGTTAGGTTTTCAATACGACTCTCGACCCATTTAACAGGACGACCTAAAACGATAGATGCCACCATTGCAGTAACATAACCGGGATATATCGGCACCTTATTACCAAAGCCACCACCGATATCAGGAGAAATGATCCTGACTTTACTCTCAGGAATACCTGACAGCATAGAAACTACGGTGCGAACGACATGAGGTGCCTGAGATGTTACATAAGCTGTTAGTTTGCCTTCAATTTTGTCAAAGGAAGCTAAACAGCCACAGGTTTCTAATGGGCAAGGATGAACACGATGGTAAAACATGTTTTCTTTAACGGTTACTTCAGCATCTTCAAATGCTTGATCCGTACTTTCTTTATCACCAACATCCCATGTGAAAATATGATTATCATGTAGACGTTTACTATGCGCACCGTCCATCTTACCGATGAGATCTTCACGTATAACAGGCGCATCTGAGTCCATAGATTTATGCGGATCAACTAACGCTGGCAATGGTTCATATTCAACCTTAACCAACTGCACAGCATCTGCTGCGATATAACGATCATTTGCAATGACAACTGCCACTTCCTGCATTTGAAAAACCACTTTTTCATCTGCCAATACTGCCTGAACATCTCCCGCGAGTGTCGGCATCCAATGAAGGTCAAGCGGCTTTAAATCATCTGCTGTCAGTACGGCATGAACACCTGGTAGTGCTAACGCTTCTGTTTTATCGATAGAAATAATACGTGCATGCGCATAAGGACTTCTTACAATTTCGGCACATAACATACCAGGCATTTTAATGTCGTCGACATAGTTACCTTTGCCTTGAATAAAGCGAGGGTCTTCCTTACGCTTTCGTGAGCAACCGACTCCCTGAAGTTTTTCTTCTCTTTCAATACTTTCAGCTGAAGTACTCATGTTTAGCCCTCCTCTTTTGCTTGTAATTTTTCAGCGGCATATTGAACTGACTTAACAATATTCTGGTATCCGGTACATCGGCATAAATTGCCAGACAAACCAACACGGATTTCCTCTTCTGTAGGATTAGGGTTTTCTTGAAGGAATCGATAAGATCTCATCAACATGCCCGGCGTACAAAATCCACACTGCAAACCATGCTCTTGCATAAAACCTTCTTGAACAGCGTGTAAACCATCATCGCTCGCCAAACCTTCTACGGTCATTAGCTCTGAGCCATTAGCCTGAACGGCTAAAATGGTACAAGACTTAACTGAGATTCCATCCATATCGACAGTACAAGCACCGCAGTGAGAAGTTTCGCAACCTATATGACTACCTGTTAACGATAATTTTTCTCGCAAGGTATGAATCAACAATTCACGAGGCTCAACTAATACATCGACTTGTTCGTTATTTAACGTAAATGAAACTGCTGTCTTTTTCATATTTCCCCCTTTGCTCTTTGCAATGCTATCCGAATGGCACGTCGAGTCATTTCACCGGCCATATGAGTTTTGTATTCAACATCACCTCTCAGGTCTTCAGCGGGATCACATATTGACATCGCTTTTTCAGCAGCCTCTTCGATTAAACTTTCATCAATGACTTTTCCGGCTAATAAGTTCTCAGCCTCTTCAGCTTTAAGAGCCGTCGGCCCGACATTGGTCATAACGATACTGATGCTTGAACAAGTATCCCCATCCAGAGTTAAAATCACTGCAGTAGCCGCAGTAGCAAAATCACCTGTCTTACGTTTTAGTTTGGTATAGGCATAACCCGAATTAGGTTTTGCCACAGGAACCTGAATTTCTTTAAGAATTTCATTCTCGCCAAGTTCGGTCCAATAGGTTCCTAAAAAGAAACTATTGGCAGGAACAGTGCGTTCACCATCAGGACTTTGAAGAACAAAGATCGCGTCCAATGCCATCATGATACTGGGATGATCATTACCCGGATCACCATGGGCAATATCTCCACCAATGGTGCCGCGGTTTCGTACCTGTGGGTCTGCAATTAGTTTTGCCGCCTCTGGAATCAACGGGCATTTTTGTTGCAACAACTCTGATACGATCAACTCGCTTTCAGTGGTCATTGCCCCTATGAGAATATGATCGCCTTTGTCACTAATCCCCTTTAGTGCTTCAACGCCGTTGATATCGATTAGATGTGTCGCTTCGGCAAACCGAAGTTTCATCATTGGTAATAGACTATGACCACCAGCGAGAATTTTCGCCTCGTCATTTTCCACCATCAACTTCAGCACCTCATCTATGGTAGATGGAGCAAAGTATTCAAACTGCTCTGGAATCATGGAACCTCCTTAAATTAACTTATTTTTTATCAATTATTATTTTTATAGAATTTTCAAT
This sequence comes from Cocleimonas flava, assembly GCF_004339015.1. Taxonomy (GTDB): domain Bacteria; phylum Pseudomonadota; class Gammaproteobacteria; order Thiotrichales; family Thiotrichaceae; genus Cocleimonas; species Cocleimonas flava. The sequence goes on from NZ_SMFQ01000005.1 coordinate 496,106, forward strand.
TGCTTTCTCAATAAGCCTAGGAACAACTAGAAAACAAAACAAGGTGAGATTAATCAATGGTTAGAATAACCACTTGAATAACCGTTATAAGAAATGAATGGTTATGATTTGATGAATAAATATTATTTTTAGATGTGATTTAGGATGTAAAAAAGAAATGAAAGTGTCATTTTTTTAATGTGAATACATTAAATTTCATGAGAAAAGACGAGTGAAATTATCTTGTAGGAGTGACGAAAAAAAGACTAACAAAAAGATTAAGTTAGTATTAATTACACACAATATAATCAATACTATTAAAGGCAGTTAAGTACCTGAATTATTTTAGGCCAAGTAATTCTTTTATCATTTGTACATTACCTCGACTTACGGGTATCTCTGTTTCGTCATTATCGTCTAATAAAATCATGCACTGATCATTCACTTTTTTGAAGGCTTTGGCATAACGAATATTTACGATAAAGCTGCGATGAATACGAATGAAACAGTCGGTATCAAGCCGCCCTTCTAAATCAGCAAGCGACAAATTACACAAGTAGCTATTATCTATACTTGAAACATCGGTGTAATGACCATCTGCCTTTAAATAAACCACTTGATCCAAATCTATTAAGGTGACTTGTTTGTTCGAATAAATAGGTAGTTTAAACAATAAGCGAAGCTCAGCATTGGCCCCTTTATTATCATTTATGGGTAACGTTGTAATATCTGTAAGATCATAAAAAACCATACAGGTAGCCGTATAATCACCAGCACCAGTCATTTTGCTAACTTTAATCAGTAACACCTTATCTGGGATGTTAATCATCATCGTCATAGGAGGAGGAGACTCAACTGGACAGCGAGAAGACTCTAGCAACCAAGACACCTTATCTCGGCTCTTTTCCGGGTGAAATTGGAGAATCTGTTTACCAAGAACATCATCACCTTCGATATCTAAAATTTCAGTCGCAATGTCATTCATTGCAAGAACCTTGTTTTTCCCATCTAACCAAATAATGCCAGGCTCAAACTTTTGTAATTTGTGTTGAAACGTCTCCATCCTATTTCCTATATATATTTTTCGATGACACAAATAATTAATTTTGAAGTCATTCAATACCTGATAATTAAAATACCCAGACAAATAACAACGACGAATATTTCTTCACGCTAGTTTGAGCATAAGACAAAACAAGCCATCTCCTATTTCATTGATCGAAAATAGCAAAAAAAAATAGATCTATCGATTTAAATTATGCTTTCATTAAAATAATGAGAGAGAGATACCTTTTAATATCAAACATATAAAACAATCAACTTAGATATTAAGGTCAATACGCCGCAATATTTTTAGCGCAATGTTTAGAATTGTAGTCTATCCAACACTTGGAAGAAGGATAGACCTAATATAAGAAAAACGCTCAAGTAAAACTATAATCATACAATTCATCACCTTGCTCACCATGAATCTGGGCATTGAATGAAATAATAATACGATCTTTTTCGCCGATATAAGGCAGAGCGGTATGCTTGAGATGAGAAGGAAAAATACACAGCACTCCCTCCTCAGGTTTTGAATCAAAACTAGTGGATTGCATATAATGATTCCCTGAGTCCATATAGCCACCACCAATCAAATCCATGTGATGACCGTAAAAACGAGTGACACCATTCAATTCACCCAATTCTTTATTTTTCATGCGTGTTTCATCATCGTCCACTTGCACATAATAAACACCTGACCAGCTGCAATTACCATGATTATGAGTTTCATGAAATCCGTAACCATTCTGTATTTGAAACCAGGCTCCTACGACATTCATATTCATCTTTTTGGAAACGCAATGCTTCCACACATCCCCATTCAAAGTGCTCGCTACTTGAAAGACAGATTCTGATATAAAAGAAAATAATTGATTCAATGCATCATTGTTGTAACGCATCAATAAATCGTCAGAACTCGCGTAAACAGGTGTACTCTGTTGATTATCTTCACGCATGTGCTGATAAAATAATTCGGCTAATTTGGAGTTGATAAGCTCATGCTGTTTAAACTTTTTACGAAGCATTGGTGTTGGCCATAACAGCTGTATATCTGCGTTTTCATCATGCTTCATTCAATTTCCTCTCATATTTATACAAATCACTTATCACTCTAGCACAACACTAAACAGGAAATAGCAGGAAGATATTATCTAAATCGCTTTTTTGTTCACATTTAAAAAACTGAGAACTTTCACTAAAAGTTGGCAAAACACGCCATAACGCAGCCAGATATACCTATCTTTAATTATTTAAATGGCACCCCCCTACTTTCGGGCACTTTTTTTAAATAAGCTAAATAAAATATTTGCCGTTGTAAATGACATACTAGATGAGAAAGCTCTACATCGACGATCCCTTCTGAATCATCGATGTAGATTATTGGCACTTCGAGAATCTACGAAAGTTACTTTTTAAAGTTCCCACCTTTCAAAGCCGCACTTAGCTGATCTGCCATAGCATTATTTGGGGTTTGCGCTTGTTTTGAGCCACGCTGATTTTGACCAGACTTTTGATTAGCATTTTTATTTGCGCCTGGTTTTTGGTTGCTCGGCTTACGCGCATTTTGTGGTTTCTTATCTCCAGCATTGTGACCTGACTCTTGCTTGTCTTTAGCGCTGTCAGTGAGTCGCATGGTTAAGGCGATACGTTTGCGTTGAAGGTCAATTTCTTGCACTTTTACTTTAACGATCTGCCCTGCTTTAACGACTTTGTGCGGATCATCGACAAACTTATCTGCCAGACATGAGATGTGCACCAGTCCGTCTTGATGGACACCGACATCGACAAATGCGCCGAAGTTAGTCACATTGGTTACGGTGCCTTCCAAAATCATGTCTTCTTTTAGGTCGCTGATTTTTTCGATGCCGTCTTTCAAGCTTGCTGTTTTGAACTCTGGTCGTGGATCACGCCCTGGTTTATCAAGCTCTGCAATGATGTCTGTGACGGTTGGCAAACCGAATTTCTCGGTTACATAGTCAGCTGGGTTTAGTGATTTCAACAGTTGAGTATCGCCGATAATATCGTTGATTTTTTTGCCTGTTTTTGTGGCGATTGCTTTTACCACAGAATAGGCTTCAGGATGAACACCAGAGGCATCTAATGGGTTTTCACTACCCGAAATGATGCGCAAAAATCCTGCTGATTGCTCAAACGATTTAGCACCCATACGAGGCACTTCTTTTAGCATTTTTCGGCTGGTAAAGCTGCCATGCTCATTTCTAAAATCGACAATATTATTCGCCAGAGTTTCATTTAGGCCAGACACTTGCTTCAGCAACGGCATAGATGCAGTATTCAGGTCAACACCGACATCATTTACACAATCTTCTATGACGGCTTCTAATGAGTCTGTGAGCTGGTATTGATTCACATCGTGCTGATATTGTCCGACCCCGATTGATTTTGGCTCGATCTTAACTAACTCCGCCAATGGGTCTTGCAGACGTCTGGCGATCGATACTGCGCCACGAATGGTTACGTCCAAATCCGGGAATTCTTTGGCGGCAAACTCAGACGCAGAATATACCGAAGCACCTGCTTCATTGACCATCACTTTGGTGAGTCGTAGATCAGGGTATTGCTTGATGATATCGCCCGCTAACTTATCGGTTTCACGTGAGGCGGTGCCATTACCTACTGCAATCAATTCTGCTTTATACTTTTTAGCTAATGCGCCAATGGTCGCGATTGACTCATTCCATTGGTTTTTAGGTGCGTGTGGGTAGATGGTACCTTGGTCCAGGTATTGACCGGTTGAATCGACCACCGCTACTTTTACGCCGGTACGAAGACCAGGGTCTAAGCCGATAGTTGCTTTCTGACCAGCAGGAGCAGCGAGTAGTAAGTCTTTCAAGTTTAAAGAGAAAACACGAATTGCTTCGGTTTCAGCCTGTTCGCGCAGTTGACTCATCAAATCGCCACTGATGTGCATGTGCATTTTGATTTTCCACGTCCAGCTTACCACTTGTAATAACCATGCATCGGCAGGACGACCATTATCTGCAATATTCCAGTGACCTGCGATCATTCTTTCGCAAGGGTGATCCATCGGTTTGGTAAAACCAAATTCGCCCGGTGCTTCAACGTCTAGTGTGACAAAAAGAATGCCTTCGTTTCTGCCTCTAAAAATAGCGAGTGCGCGGTGCGAAGGTACTTTTTTGAAGGGCTCCTGGTAATCAAAATAATCTTTAAACTTGATGCCTTCTTGCTCTTTTCCTTTGGCGACTTTGGCAATCACCAAGGCATTGTTTTCCATGTACTCACGCGTTCTGGCAAGTAAGGCAGCATCTTCACTGAAGCGATCCATTAAGATATAACGCGCCCCTTCTAAAGCAGCTTTTACGTCAGCAACTGGATTTTCTTCGCTACTTGAGAGGTATTTTTCAGCTTCAACTTCTGGGTCAAGGTTTGGGTTTTCATAAAGCGCATCAGCCAGCGGCAACAAGCCTGACTCTATAGCTATTGTGGCCTTGGTACGACGCTTAGGCTTGTAAGGTAAATACAAATCTTCCAGAGTAGTTTTAGTATCAGCTGCTTGTATCGAGAGTGTTAACGCATCTGTGAGCTTACCTTGATCGTCAATACTTTTAAGAATAGTTTCCCGACGTTGCTCCAACTCTCGCAGATACTTTAAACGCTCTTCTAATTGACGCAGTTGGGTGTCATCCAACGCACCTGTGACTTCTTTTCGATAACGAGAAATAAACGGAACGGTTGCGCCATCATCAAGCAGCTCGATAGCGGCTTGTACCTGGCTTTCTTTCGTTGGTTTTACCGTAGAAAGTTCTTTGGCAATAGTGGAGATGATACGTGGCAGAGTAGTAGACATAGAGTTTTATTTTAATGAATGAAAATAGACAAAAATTGTGCGTATTATAATTAAGAATATAACTGGAATTATAGTAATTTGGGGAGAGTAACATAAAAAACCCACCCCCCCACTTTAAGGCGTTTTTTTATGCGTAAACTTAGCAACAAAACAGACACAAAAAAGCCCGAATCTAAGTCGGGCTTTTTTGTGTGCTTAATTTAGGTATCTTATTTAAACACCTTGTTTAAACATCTTATAAAAAACAATAAAACTAAGCCGCTTGATGCATTGCAACCAATTCTTCAAAACACTCAGCAATGATTCCCAAGCCTTCCTCAATGATTTCATCTGAGATTGTTAATGGCGGTAAGAAACGAATAACGTTACCGTACAATCCACAAGAAAGTAACACCAAGCCTCTTTCCATTGCAGCACCAACAAGCGCTTTACATAAGTCAGCATCTGGCTCGTCAGCATTTCCGTTTTGCACAAGCTCAATCGCGATCATTGCGCCCCTGTTACGTACATCTCCGATTCTATCTGGATACTGTTGCTGAAGGTTTTTCATGTTCTCGATGAATTGATCACCTATTTGATTCGCACGTTGTACAAGGTTTTCTTCTTTCATCACCTCAATAACTGCTAGGGCTGCGGCACAACCGACTGGTGAACCACCATAAGTACCACCAAGACCGCCTGGTAACGGTGCATCCATGATTTCTGCTTTACCAACAACTGCTGCTAATGGAAAACCACCCGCAATACCTTTTGCTGTGGTCATAAGGTCTGGCTCAACATCCGAGTATTCACTGCAGAAGAATTTACCTGTACGACCAAAACCTGTTTGGATTTCATCAGCAATCATAACGATGCCATGCTTGTCGCATAGTGCTCTTATGGCTTGCATAAATTCTGGAGGAGCAACATAAAATCCGCCTTCACCCTGAATTGGCTCTACGATAATTGCCGCGACATCTGATGCTTCGATCTCAACTTTAAACAGTAATTCAAGTGCCTTTAATGAGTCTTCTACTGATATACCGTGATACTCATTTGGGAACGGAGCATGATAAATCTCGGCAGGAAACGGACCAAATTTACTTTTGTAAGGGGCTACTTTACCCGTCAATGCCATGGTCATATTGGTTCTGCCATGGAAGCCACCGTTAAATGCGATAAGTCCACGACGTCCCGTGTGCGCACGCGCAATCTTCACACAATTTTCTACCGCTTCTGCACCTGTTGTCACAAAGATTGTTTTCTTAGGAGTATTGCCAGGCGCTAATTCGTTTAATTGTTCAGCCAGTTGGACTGCCGAATCATACGGTGTAACCATCACACAAGTGTGGCTGAATTTTTCAATTTGTTCGATAGCTGCCGCTTTAACTTTAGGGTTTGAATGTCCCGTATTGGTTACTGCAATACCAGAACCAAAATCAATATAGCGATTGCCTTCTACATCCCATAATTCAGCATTCTCTGCTCGCTCTATGTATACAGGTGCAAGGTTACCTTGTCCTCTTGCCATCGCTTTTTCTTTACGCGCTTGCCATTCACTATTTGTAGTCATAATTTTTCTCACTCTTTAAGATGCTCAATGCTAATTGTTAACCAGTTTTGTTTAAGCTAAACCGCCCATACAGATGTACTTAATTTCCAGATAATCATCAAGTCCGTATTTCGAACCTTCTCGACCATTGCCAGATTCTTTAACACCGCCAAATGGTGCCATTTCATTAGAGATAATACCTTCGTTTACGCCAACCATGCCATATTCCAAAGCTTCTGACACACGCCAGATGCGACCTAGGTTTTGTGTATAGAAGTAACAGGCAAGACCAAACTCAGTGTCATTTGCCATCGCAACCGCTTCGTCTTCGGTAGAGAATTTGAAGATCGGAGCAACAGGACCAAATATTTCTTCCCTGAATACGCGCATATCTTCAGAGACATCCGTCAATATAGCAGGTTGGTAAAAACAATCTTCAGGAGCTGTTTCAATATCACTGCCAGCCACTAGATTTGCGCCTTTTTCCACAGCATCTTTTACCAGGCTGTGGACATTATCGATAGCTGTTTTGGTGATTAATGGACCGATAGATACACCCTCTTTCAAACCGTCACCCACAGATAATGTTTCAACCGCTTTCGCTAATGCTGCAACAAACTGATCGTAAACGCCTTCCTGGACAAGAATACGATTCGCACATACACAGGTCTGCCCTGCATTACGGTATTTAGAAACGATAGCGCCTTGAACAGCCTGATCGATATCGGCGTCATCAAATACAATAAACGGTGCATTACCGCCAAGTTCCATAGTGGTCTTTTTCACGGTACTCGCGCATTGCTGAATAAGTAGTTTTCCTACTGCTGTTGAACCAGTAAATGTTAATTTACGAATAATTGGGCTCTGTGTCAGTGCTTTTCCTATCTCGATGGTTTTTCCGCAAAGGATATTGATAACACCTGCCGGAATGCCTGCTCTTTCAGCAAGCACAGCTAACGCTAAGGCAGAAAGTGGCGTTTCATTCGCAGGTTTACAAACAACGCTACAACCAGCTGCCAGTGCAGGTGCAATCTTTCTCGCTAACATCGCATTAGGAAAATTCCACGGTGTAATACAGGCAACCACACCTATGGGCTGTTTGATACAAACAATGCGTTTGTCGCCTGCTGGCGCAGGAATAGTATCGCCGTAAACACGCTTTGCTTCCTCGGCAAACCATTCAATATAATTAGCGCCATAAGCTATTTCACCACGTGCTTCTGCGATCGGTTTCCCTTGCTCTACGGTTAAAATCTGAGCCAGATCTTCCTGATTCTCCATCACTAGCTCAAACCATTTGCGTAAGATATTTGCTCTCTCTTTTGCTGGCTTTTGTTTCCAGCTTTGCATGGCTTCTTCTGCAAACTCTATCGCGCGATTGGTTTCCGTTTCACCACAACTAGCTACTTCAGCAATCATCTCGCCTGTAGAGGGATTTGTAATTTGAATCGTTTCATTATCATCAGATTCAACCCATTGACCATTAATATAGGCTTGGGTTTTTAACAATGACGGGTCTTGTAATTGTATCGACATATCTTTTCCTTTCCGTAACACACAATAAATTGAATAACTGATGACAAATGTGCAGTGAACCAATTCAATAAAGTTAGGACTGGCGCATCTGCACTTGACAAATCGAGTATAGTGATCAATATTTTTAGTAGCAAACGAGTTATTTTAACTTTTTCCTACTAATATTTCTCATAAGGAGAACCCCTTGTTAGATAAACGAACAATGCCACTTTCGGCGCTCAGAGCTTTCGAAAGTACAGGCCACCGCTTACACATGGGGCAGGCAGGTGAAGACCTTGGCGTTACTCAAGGAGCCATCAGCCATCATATTCGTGCATTAGAAAAAGAGTTAGGTGTAAAGCTATTCACGCGTTCGAATAATCGCCTACAGTTGACTGACTCAGGAGAACGATTACTCAAAGCTGTCACAGAAGGGTTTGATCGTATTCTGGATGGTGCGCAACATCTGGATTCTGATAGTTTATCTGGAAGACTTGTCATAGGATGCACTCAAACCGCAGGAGCTAACTGGGCTGCACCCATAATCAGCGAATTTCATCAAAGCTACCCACTGATTGATATTCATACGGTTGAGATAAAGCCACAGCAAAAAGAAATCCCCAGAGAAATCGATATTGCAATTTGTTATGGCAAACCTATCGAAGACAATCGTCTGGTGGAAGAACTAACCTCTCTCGATATTTTTCCCGTGTGCAGCCCTCGACTGGTGCACAAAAAAAACACCGTTAGTAAACCGAAACATTTAACGAACTTCCCTTTACTTCATGAAGGTTTACAAAACTGGTCTCGCTGGTTTTCCAGCATGAATATTACGCCACCAGAAAACACTAAAAACATACATTTTTTTAACACCAATCTTACACTCAGTGCAGCCCGAGACGGATATGGCATTGCGCTTTGCAATCGTCTGGAAGTTCAACAAGATTTACTCGAAGGACGACTCATACAGCTACTGGATAAAACCATCCCCGAACTCGATAGCTACTATTTATTATCAGATAAACCCGAAAAACGGTCGTTGCGCGCCAAGCTTTTTGAAGAATGGATTAAGAATATATTTAATTAGTTAACTGGCTCAGCTTGCCTTGCAAAGACACCGACTAGTGCTCAGTGTTATTTTTTATATTTTCTTGCACTTTCTTAACTACCGAGGTGAAACTTTTAATGATTGCATTATTTTTACGTTTATCATGTGTGATCAGTGAGAATTGAAGGTAATGTGAAAAGATATCTTCTCTTAATATCTTTAATGTCCCTTCATCAACCCAGCGCTGGATATAATGCTTAGGTAAAGTACCTAAATGCTTCCCTGCAAAGATAAGGTGTAAACTGGCTTCTATGTTGTAAGTGTAAGAGGTTGTGAATGGGTGCATTGCTTGAGGAATATTTTTAGGCAGCCTGTAATAATCAGATACCCAGTGGGATTGAGTTAGATCATGATACTCCATCTGCTTATCATCTAAATTAAACAGGGGGTGATACTTGCTGCAGCAAATCACTTCTTGCTCATCGAATAGCTTCACATATTGAAGCTCGGAAAGACTCTGCTCACGGATTCCAATTCCGATATCAAACCTCCGATCTAGTACTGATTGCTCAAGATCTTCAGGAGAACTAATCTTGACGGTTACTTTGACATTTGGGTAGCGCTCCTGAAACAGCCGCAAAATTGTTGCAACATCAAGATGCTTGTTTGTGATCGAATTATCTACAATACCTAGCGTCAACTCCCCAACCAGTGATCCGCTGAGGTTACCAATGTGTTGATTAAAACGCTGCATTTGCTCGAATATCTTAGTGGCTTCAACCTGAACATGCTCCCCCTCTGGGGTCATTGAGAACCCACTCCTGCCTCGGTTGCATAGTTTCATTCCCAGGCGGCTTTCAAGTTGCAACAATTGTGTACTAATGGTCGAAGGAGCAACGCCTAATCTTTGAGAAGCGAGCGCAACACCCTTGCATTCTGTGACGGTGATAAATATACGTAATAGATTAATTTCTGATGGATGTAACCGTGTAAACATATAACCCGCTTAGTCTTTAGTTAACTAACTGTAATTATAGATACTCAAATATTTTAACAAAAAAAGTCTATACCAACGTTGGCATTATACATCGATAATTTTCGATGTATACCAACCTAATTTTCTAATTTAAAGATCATAAATCTTTATCTATGCTTCTGTACATGTTTAGTAAAGTATTAGTTTTATAGACGAGTCACTTTTTAAAACTGATGTATTTTGTCATTAATAGAGAACGTTTGAATAATTTTCTATGCTGTATATTTTAAACACCGTTAAAAAATACAAAATAAATATCATGAACTAGGCTTTGAGGACACTTTTAACCTCTCTAAATCACATCAATCTCAGGAGATTTATTAAATGAAACACTGGAATAAAATCACAACAGCAATAGCATTAACGTCATGTATGGTTTTTCCTGCATTTGCCTCAGAGCTCAAGGTATTTAACTGGGCTGAATATATGGGTGAAGATACGCTTGCTAATTTCACTAAAGAAACAGGCATAGAAGTCGTTTACGACACTTACGATTCTCTTGAATCTATGGAAACCAAAATACTAACGGGAGGTGCAGGCTACGATGTGGTTTTTGCCGCTGGACCAGTTGTAGAAAGATTTGTTGGGGCTAAATTACTCCAGAAATTAGATCAGGAGTCACTAACGAACAAGGGAAACCTTGACGCTTCGTTAATGAAAGTACTTGCAGGTCATGACCCAGACAATGCTCATGCTATTCCTTATATGTGGGGAACAGTAGGTATTGCTTACAACAAAGCTTTAATCGAAAAGCGAATGAAAGATGCTCCCTTGAATAGCCTGGATATTATTTTCAAACCAGAAATCTCAGCTAAATTTGCAGACTGCGGTATCGCTATTCTTGATTCCCCTGGTGAAGTTTTAAACGTAGCTTTGAACTACTTGGGACTTGATCCAACCTCTTCTAAAAAAGGAGATATCAAGAAAGCTCAAGAGCTCGTGACCTCGATTCGTCCCAATATCCGTTACTTCAACTCAGTTAAGCCTATTGACGATCTTGCTACAGGTGAGATCTGTATGGCTCTGATGTATAGCGGAGATGCAGGTATCGCCGCTGATGCCGCAAGCAATGGTGGAAAAGGTATAGAGATTAGTTACAGCATCCCTAAAGAAGGAACAATGATGTGGTTTGATTCCATGGTGATTCCTACAGACGCTGTTAACACTAAGGAAGCACACCAATTTATTGATTACATGATGCGCCCTAAGGTCATTGCAGAGATCTCAAATGGCATCTTTTATGCAAACGCCAACACTGCGTCTCTAGAATTTGTAGACAAAGACATAACCTCTGACCCTAATATTTTCCCTCCTGAAGACGTCCGTGCAAAATTATTTCCTGATGTGGCTTTAGCTAAAAAATCTACTCGTCTTCGTACTCGAGCGTGGACAAAAGTTAAAACAGGAAGATAATTTGCAGCTTTATTTTTAGAGTCCAAAACATTCAGTTTAGGACTCTAAACACCAAGAATAGATAGAGGAAATACCGTTTTGAAAACGCCACAAAGTTATCAAGAAGATTTTATATCAATCAACAACGTAACCAAGAAATATGGTGATTACACTGCAGTTGATTCCGTTTCACTTGAGATTGGCAAGGGAGAAATCTTTTGCTTACTAGGTGGGTCGGGAAGCGGCAAATCAACACTACTACGTATGATTGCTGGATTTGAAGAAATCACTTCTGGAGATATATTAATAGACAGTGACAGTGTAAATGGGGTGCCACCAAATCACTTACCCGTGAACATGATGTTCCAATCTTATGCTTTGTTTCCACACTTAACTATTGAAGCCAATGTTGCGTATGGCCTTAAACGTGAAGGCACTGCTAAACAGGAAATCAAAACACGTGTCGCAGAGATGCTAAGTTTGGTGAAATTATCAGAATTTGCTAAGCGTAAGCCCGATCAACTATCAGGTGGCCAACGTCAACGTGTAGCGCTTGCACGTGCATTAGTTAAACGCCCAAAAGTACTTTTGTTAGACGAACCCCTCGGTGCTTTAGATAAGAACCTTCGCGAAGAAACTCAATTTGAATTAATGAAAATTCAAAAAGAACTAGGTATCACTTTTATTGTTGTAACCCATGACCAGGAAGAAGCGATGACCCTCGGAGATCGTATTGGTGTTATGGATAGAGGTCGAATTATACAAGTTGGTCCTCCTAGAGAATTATACGAACAACCTAATGATCTTTTCATTGCTAACTTTCTAGGTGTTCTCAATCATTTCAAAGGACGTATCGTTTCAACTTCTGATGACGGTCTTTGCGACATAAAACTCAAAGATATCGATATGCATGTCAAAGTGAGTACTGAACTACCTTTCGAAGACGACCAGCCTGTGGTTGTTACCGTACGACCTGAGAAGATGGAAATATTCTCCGATCCACAAGGTAAACCAGGAATGCAAAACCCTTTTATTGGCGTTGTGACTAGCATTGCTTATATGGGACATCTAACGGTGTATGTGGTCAAACTAGAAGCAGGTATCGAAGTAACCATAACGGAATCCAATACGCACCTCTCGGCCAAAGCAGACATCTCAGAGAATGATACCGTGCGCGTAGAATGGCCTGCTCGTTCAAGCAATATATTCACTCGCTAGGAGTAACCCATGAAACGATTTTTATCTCTATTTAGTAAAGATAGTTTAGGTAAGAAAACCATTATCGGTATTCCATATATCTGGTTCCTGATTTTCTTCCTGCTCCCTCTTTTCTATGTCCTTAAAATTAGTTTTTCAGAATCTATTATTGCCAGTCCTCCTATCGCTCCATTGTTTGAATATGACGGCGATGAACAGACTCTGATTTCTACTTTAAGGCTCTCTAACTATGGTTACCTTATTGAAGATAATTTATATCTACTTGCGTACCTTAGTTCCATAAAAATCGCCTTCTTTTCAACATTGATAACTTTGCTCATTGGCTACCCAATGGCGCTCGCAATTACTCGAGCTAACAAGCGCTTACAGCTAGCATTATTACTGTTAGTAATGCTTCCTTTTTTCACCAGCTTATTGATTAGAGTGTATGCCTGGATTGGTATTCTCAGAACGGATGGAACAATTAACACGATACTTATGTTCATTGGTGTGATTGATGAACCCATTGTATTGCTTCAAACCGAGTTCGCGATGTATTTAGGTATTGTTTATGCATACCTACCTTTCATGATACTGCCACTTTATGCTGCTTTAGAAAAACAAGATAAAAGCTTGCTAGAAGCCGCAAGAGACTTGGGTGCAAGCCCTGCAATAGCGTTTTTAACGGTTACTTTACCAGCCTCAGTTTCAGGGATTGTAGCAGGGTGCATGTTGGTATTTATCCCCGCTGTGGGTGAGTTCGTGATCCCCTCGTTACTCGGAGGCGAATCGACATTAATGATCGGACGTGTGCTTTGGGATGAATTCTTTGCCAACCGTGATTGGCCTGTTGCTAGTGCTGTTGCCATTGTAATGCTAGCGATACTGATCATACCCATCATGTTATTCCAAAACCAGCAAGCTAAGTCCTCAGGAGAATAATCATGTCTAGATTTCTAAAAATATCATTATTCGCTGGATTTAGTTTTCTCTATATCCCGATATTCATTTTAATTTTTTACAGCTTCAATGCATCAAAGCGAGGCGCTGTCTGGGGTGGTTTTTCAACAGAATGGTATGGAAAATTATTACAAGATCAACAGATATTAGATGCTGCCTGGATCAGTTTTAAAGTCGCTTTTCTCAGCGCTTCAGGAGCCGTAATTATTGGCACCCTAGCAGCTGTTGTATTAGTCAGAATGGGAAAATTTAGAGGACGATCAATGTTTTCCGGCTTAGTTTCAGCGCCGCTTGTTATGCCTGAAGTCATTACCGGTATCTCGTTGTTACTACTTTTCATCTCCTTTAAGGAGTTCTTAGGATGGCCGCAACAAAGAGGGATAGCTACTATCGTTATTGCTCATACTACCTTCACTGCGGCATTTGTTGTTCTAGTCGTGCAGTCTCGTTTATACGCTCTCGATAAAAGCCTAGAAGAAGCTTCTGCAGATTTAGGAGCAACGCCTTTTGAAACTTTTTTCTATGTGACTGTGCCAATAATTGCACCCTCATTGGCCGCGGGTTGGATGCTCGCCTTTATCCTATCGTTCGATGATTTGGTTATTGCTAGCTTCACTTCAGGACCGGGATCAACAACCTTGCCTATGCTTATTTACTCGAAAGTTAAAATTGCTGTATCGCCCGATGTAAATGCACTAGCAACAATCATTGTTGTATCTATCTCGCTTGTCATTGCAGCGCTGGCCATATTCGCTTTCAAAAACCAGAAACAAGAACATTAATCTCCAACAATAAAACACTAATTTTTAGCAGGAAATAATTATGAAATACAACCAACCTTTAGGTGGCAATGACATGCCACGTTTTGCAGGACCAGGCACAATGATGCGCCTACCTTCTCAAGATTCCGCAAAAGGGCTTGATGCTTGTTTCATAGGGGTTCCGTTAGATATTGGCGCTTCAAATAGAGCAGGCGCAAGGTTTGGTCCTAAAGGGATTCGTGCAGAATCATCGATGATCAGGCCTTACAGCATGAGGCTAGGCTACTCCCCTTTTGATTCATTACAGGTTGCTGATATTGGCGACGTGCCAATCAATACATTCAATCTACTAAAGTCCGTAGATATTATCGAAAAGTTCTATGATGAGGTTGCGTCTCATGACACCGCACCATTAACAATGGGAGGTGATCACACGATTGTACTTCCAATCCTTCGTGCCTTAAGCAAGAAACACGGCCCAATTGGTGTGGTGCATGTTGATGCGCATGCCGATATTAATGACACCATGTTTGGTGAAAAAATTGCACACGGCACTCCCTTCCGCCGCATGATGGAGGAAGGCATTCTTGATGCTAAACGCGTTGTACAAATAGGTTTACGAACAACAGGTTATTCCGCTGATGATTTCGATTGGTCTCGAGATCAGGGTTTTAGAGTAGTGCAAGCTGAAGATTGTTGGCATAAATCTTTAGAGCCTTTAATGGCAGAAGTACGTGATCAGATGGGCGATGGCCCTGTGTATATTTCATTCGACATAGATGGTCTTGATCCTACATTTGCACCCGGCACAGGCACTATGGAACCCGGCGGACTGACGTCGATTCAAGCCTTTGAAATCATTCGAGGATGCCATGGTATGAATATTATTGGAGGAGACCTCGTTGAAGTCGCTCCAGCTTATGATAATTCAGGCATTACTGCGATGCTTGGCGCAAACCTACTCTATGAAATGCTTTGCGCTTTGCCAGGAGCAAGTGGCAAAAAATAGTATGTAGATGTTTTAAAACATCATACCTAAAAATTGATACAGCAAATAAATGGTACCGTAATGAATTTAGACGCATTAACCCAGCGCGAGCAGCCTTTATTTTATTCAGGAGAATGGCATTCAGCCTCTTCTGATAAAACAATAAATGTGATTGACCCATCGACAGCAGAAATTTTCTCGACATTGAATTCTGCCAGTGCTGAAGATGTATCCAGCGCTGTAGAATCTGCAACCACCGCATGGAAAAGCTGGAGAGATCTGGGTGGAAAACAACGCGCTTTCTATCTAAATAAATTCGCAGAAGGATTAACAAGTCGTAAGGATGAGTTAATGCAACTGCAGATGAAAAATAACGGAAAACCAGCGTTTGAAGCAGAAATCGACGTAGAAGATGCAATAAGCTGTTTTAAATATTACGCCACATTGGCTGAAAATCTGGATCAACAGCAAAATACCGCTGTTGAGTTACCTGATAATGACTTCTCTGCAAAGACCCGACTAGAACCAGTCGGCCCTGTGGGGTTGATCGTTCCCTGGAATTTCCCCCTTGTTACCAGTGCCTGGAAGATAGCCCCCGCTTTAGCGGCGGGTTGTACAGTGGTGATGAAAAATTCAGAAGTCACACCATTAATCGAATTGGTGTATGGCGATATCGCTATTGAAGCCAATCTCCCAGCTGGGGTATTAAACCTGGTTGTCGGTGCAGCTGAGACAGGAATTGCTCTAGTTAAAGATCAACGTTTACAAAAAATATCATTTACAGGCTCCAATCATGTAGGCGCAATGATCATGTCTGATGTGTCCACTCGCACTTTACCCATCTCCTTAGAACTTGGCGGAAAATCACCCATAGTTATCCTCAAAGACGCCGATATAGATTTGGCTGTTGAGGTTGTATGCGCTGGAATTTTCTTCAACTGCGGCCAAATGTGCTCTGCAACTTCGCGCCTTATTGTGCATAAAAGTATTGCCGAGCAAGTCATCAACGGCGTCGTTGAGAAATCAAAGGAGATGAATATCGGCTCCCCTAATGAAGCAGATATAGAAATGGGGCCTCTAACAAGCGAAGCCCAACTTAAACAGGTACAAAAATACTTTCAGATGGCTAAAGACGATCAAATCGAATGCCTAGTGGGCGGCGATACTAAACAACAAAAAGGGTATTTCGTCGAACCTACCGTTTACAAAGATGTTCCTCAAGATCACCCTATTTGGCGCGAAGAGATATTTGGCCCGGTGTTAGCTACACGAACTTTCACCACTGAAGAAGAAGCCATCGCACTGAGCAATGACACTCACTACGGATTAGTCGCCACCATTGTCAGTAAAGATGCCGAGAAAGCTGAATATTTTGCTTCTCAAATAGAGGCTGGGCATATCTGGATTAACGCACCTCAAGTCATCTATCCACAAACCACCTGGGGTGGCTTCAAACAAAGTGGCATCGGAAGAGAATTAGGCCCATGGGGGCTGAATGCCTACTTAGGCGTTAAAAATATTACGATCGCCAACTGATAAAACACCAACCTAAAAGTTAAACCAAAACACTTTCTTACTTGTTTTAAATAAACAAGAAGTACATATACGCGGAGTTTCACCATGAACAGCCAACAGAAAGCACGCCAAGCACTTTCCACTGCCAAATTTGGATCATTCTGGCTTGATGCTGAGGGAAAACCTCCTGAGTTACCAGCTTTGACCGAAGAACTCAGAACAGACCTATTAATAGTGGGCGCAGGTTTTACAGGCCTGTGGGCTGCTATTCACGCTAAAGAGGCACAACCTGATAGAAATGTCGTGATTATTGAAGCAGACTCTATAGCCATAGGTGCATCGGGCAGACCTGCAGCCATTTTATCGACATCTGTCATGCACGGAATGGAAAATGCCCAACGCCTTTTTCCTAATGATATGGACGTTTTAGAAGAACTAGGCAAAGAAAATCTGGATGGGTTCAAAGATGCTATCGAACGTTATAAGATCGATTGCGATCTGGAATGGGGCGGAGAATTAACCGTTGCTGTAGGCGAACAAGGAATACCTGATATCGAGTCAGAATATCAGCTTTACAAAAAGTACGGACATGACGCACACCTATTAAATAAAGATGAAATTCAAAAAGAAATTCATTCGCCATTATTCCATGGTGGACTCTGGTCTAAAAAACGATCTGGGACAGTACATCCTGCAAAATTAGCATGGGGGCTTAAACGCACAGCGCTCAATTTAGGCGTAAAGATATTCGAAAATACCCCAATGCAAAGCAACACAAAAACGCAGGAAGGTATCGTTGTTACGACTCCAAATGGAACAGTCACAGCACCCAAAGTACTTTTGGCGACCAATGCGTTTAAATCATGCAATAAAAAGATACACAAACGTGTTTCTGCCATTCGTGATCGCATCGTTATGACTGAACCCCTCTCCGCAGAACAGATGAAATCTATCGGCTGGGAGAATAGACAAGGTATTTATGATACCCGCACACAACTTAATTACATGCGCTTAACTGCCGATAATCGAGTGCTATTCGGTGGCAGATTAAATTACTTCTTTAACAATAATACAGACCAGAAACTAGATAACTCGATAGACCCGTTCATTATGCTTGTGGAAAATTTCCACAAGACATTCCCATCCTTAGAGACGGTACAAATCTCGCACGCATGGAGTGGTCCTATAGCCTTAACCACAAGAATGGCAGTCCATTATCAGCGATACCATAATGGCGACATGATATACGCAGGAGGTTATTCGGGCTTTGGGGTAACAGCAACACGATTTGGCGCCAAAGTTGGCTTAGATATCCTGGACGGCAAAGAAACCAAGGCGAGTAAACTAACCTTCGCAAATACTCTACCAAGTTACATCCCGCCTGAACCTTTCCGATGGATCGGAGCAAAAGTGACAATGTACGCTTTAGACACTGTAGATCAAAAAGGTGGATGGAGAAAAACGTGGTTAAAAATGGTCGAAAAAATGGGCTTCCCTGTTATGCAATAATGCCTCTTGCAATATGACCTTTGTGAAGGAAAGTACTCCCTGAAGAAATAACAACGGGTATAGACAGTGAAATCACGCTTTATTAATTTAAACCTGCCATAAAAAAATGCCTGTAAGTAGGGGGGTGCCTTTGAGATTAGCCTAACAGACGCTTAGTTAACTATTACGTATATGATTTGTGAGAAACTTATTCTAAGCGTCTGTTGTCGAATTTAGCCACTGCATGCATCTATATTTATTAACATAGCGTATACAGTTCATAACTAATCTATAGGTTTACACTATGAAGAAAACACTGGGTGCTTTAATACCTCGACTTGCACTGTCTACGACTTTAGCGGCTACTCTAGCTCTTTCTATCTTTGGTACCTCCAGCGCCTTTGCCGATAAAACCGTATTGGCTGGTGGCTGTTTCTGGTGTATGGAATCAGACTTTGAAAAATTAAAAGGCGTGACTGATGTTGTTTCTGGTTTTAGCGGCGGCACATCACAGAACCCAACTTATAATGGCGATCATGCAGGTCATTACGAAGTGGTCGAAATCACGTATGACCCTAAGATTGTGAGTTACAAAGAAATTTTAGATTACTACTGGGTGAATATCGATCCATTCGATGCTCGAGGACAGTTTTGTGACAAAGGATCTGAATACCTCAGCGCTATTTTTGTCGCTAACGAGGCTGAAAAGAAAATAGCCGAAGAGTCTAAAAAGAATATTCAGGCTCAGTTTGCATCACAGAAAATTGTTACACCGATTTTAAACGCTTCAACGTTCTGGCCGATCAAAGGTAAAGAAAGTTACCATCAGGATTACTACAAGAAAAGCCCAGTGAAATATAAATACTACAGATACAGTTGTGGTCGAGATAAACGCCTGAAATCCATCTGGGGCGATAAAGCTACGCAATAAACTAACCTGTATGGCACCCCCCTACTTTGGGGCACTTTTTTTTAAATATCTTAAAAGAGTAAAACTCCTGATATTGGAGTTTTACTCTTTAGCCTTTAGTTAACCGATCTCCAATTAACCTAGCACCAATCTACCTTTTTCTAATTAACGACAAGTCAGTGCAGCAGTAGCGCTTGCTCTTCCGGTGTAAGGTCCAATGTCTTCACTTGTTAATTCGCCATTTTTAAGTGTGGTTTTGATGATTCTCTCCCAACTTGAATCGACGGTAATCATTGATGATTGATTTCCACAGCGTTGTACGCCACCCGTAATATAAGCATTACCTATCTTGTGATTGGTTAAGCCTGATTTTTGCGCGGTTTGTTTCAGACTTCCATTACGATAACTCCAGACTCGCAAAATTCTGGCTAAATGTGGACGATCTATATAAGCGATATCCATAGCACCATCATTATCAAAGTCAGCGATTCCAACTGGTGCCAACCAACGATGAGATTGCCCAATATAAGGCGTGCTGGCAATAACTGAAAGCGTGTTTGATGACGCTTCACGAATACCATAAACCGCTATTTGCGCACCTTTTTGTTTGTGACTGCGAATGGTTATGATTTCGTTGCGTCCATCACCATCGATATCCGCTAAGCGTGGATTTATATCTTCAAAAACTTGCGCAGTTTCTAGAGAGATTGAAAACGTCTTACCATCTACTGTTTTGGCATGAAGCGCTGCCGCTTCTATTGCATCTCCCAATACGCCGTGTGCATAGCGCGTGGTCGCCTCATCATACCAGGCCGATTGAATGACACTTTTAGCAGCATCAGATACCACCAATGACTCTGGAAAGTCCGTTTTGGGCAGAGCTTCAGCTGAATTTGTCACACTCAGAACTACTGTACTGAGTGTTAAAAGTGTGAAGGCGATAGGGTTATGGAAAATAGTGCTTTTATAAGTCATAGGTATTTTTCTTGAAAGTTGTAATGAAAATGCAATAAAAGTGCAATGAAAACTGTATTGAGAGTTCTCTTAAATTACGTTGTACCAGTGAATTAGGATGCATTCGCGAAAAGTCGTGACCAAGTTAAAATATGTTCTCGACGCATCCTCATAGCTTATAAGACCTATCTCCGCCAGCCTATAAGACTAATATTTACAACGCCTGTTTATATAATTCCTTAAACGTTTCAACTCTCTTTTTATTCACACCAGCATCGCTGTAGCCAACTCTTGATGCCGAGCGAAAATGTATCGCTCCTTGATCAGGGTCGATTCTGACTTCAAAATCATCCACAAAACCAAATAACGATGAAGAA
This sequence comes from Cocleimonas flava, assembly GCF_004339015.1. Lineage (GTDB taxonomy): Bacteria > Pseudomonadota > Gammaproteobacteria > Thiotrichales > Thiotrichaceae > Cocleimonas > Cocleimonas flava. Next base: position 516,633 of record NZ_SMFQ01000005.1, read on the forward strand.
AAAATTGCAGCAATGTAATTATTTTTTTCGATATATACGATGCCGTCCATACTTTGAATGGTGGACACTATTGTGGACATTGTTTTAATCGTATCTATATCCTGCTGGATGATAGGTTGAATGAAATGCTCTGCATCATCCTGATATTCACTACTCACACAGTTAGGCTTTTCAGAACACTTTGATAGCTTGCCATCCACTAAACCAGGCGCTATTCCTTTTTGCGACATTTTCCCAAGCACGAAGAAAGAGGCAAGTCCTAAAATGACCAATATTGCGATAATGATGAGCGCAGTTTTCATGTTTTATTATTCCCTGTTTTTGCTTGAGAGTAGTTTTTACTTAAGAGCTGTCTTTACAGAAATTAGCCCTAACCCAGATATTATTTAATTATCTTTACTGTTTTTTATCACTGCTTTTATCACTACTTTTATCAACGAATATAAACGTAAATAATGCTTTCGCAATTAACAATAATGGAAACATGCCGTGTAGAAAAAGATCAAAAATATCAACACCATTGGATAACTGTCCATTCACCAGCATCTGGATTTTTTCAAACAGATGAGGTTGCGGTGTAAATGGAGCTAGACCGAGCGTTAATGAGCCGATGATCAACACTATCCATGGTAAGTTTCTAATTGTATTTATCAAACCGTTGTTCCTTAAATTGTTCTCTGATTAGCGATTTTTTTGACAATAGCGCGTATTAATCACTCAGCGCAATTGTCGCCATTCTCATTGTGCTTTCAAATGATTCCGCACCTGCGATAAACAGACCATTGTGACAGAACATCGCATCCTTTATACCCGTTACTTGTTGAAGCTCGCCATCGGATAAACCCGCCCACGTTGAAGGCAACGGCTTTCTATCTTCGAATGATCCTGGCTCAACTGGCACGGTTTGTATTCTCCACTGGCCTGTCTGCGAAGGGTAAATCATATACAAGGCTCGTTCAGATAAATCGTGAACCGTTCTTTTCCATGGGGTATATTTTTCTAGCACGATAACCCGTGGGTCTTCGGCATTTTCAATCGCTTTAGCCACGATTTCTCTGGCACTAATGCCACCGTTTGCGGATGCAATAAAACGGCTTAACACGTGTGATGCAAACTCAACCGCTTCGTCAAAACAATCATCAAAGTGTGCATCTTCTTGCCACGTTGGGTTAAACATTGAAATCGTTTGGCTCAGACTAACACCTTCAGAAACACCAGTGACATGCCCACAATCGATAGCATCAATGGTTGATACAAGGCCTGTATCAACTGCATGTGCGATATCTTTACTACCGCCACAAATCTCTACGCCATATTTTTGCCAGATTAAACCAAATGAAGAATAAGGAATACCGTTCTCGCGTTCGCCAGCGCCACCCCGTTGATGGTGGTCAAAACGACCAGCATCTGCATCGTATTCGCCACCGACATCAATTACGATATCTGCCTTGGCGATTTTATCTAAATTACGGGTGCGAATCAGTGTGAAGGGAGGAAAAATACTTTTTAATGCCGCAACACTAAAAACATCATCTGCATGAAAATTGCCATTGTGTGTTGCTATTATTTTATTCGTCATTTTTATTGCGTGCCGCCAGATAGAGAAAATATATTGTTAATTAATAACTTAGACTTAAAAGCATCTAACTAACAATTATCGAGTGCAGATTTTATAGTAAGACCGCCAACAAAAATAGCTGTTAACCAAGTATAGGGTTAACCCTATTACCTTATAACAAATATTTAAACATGAAATGAGCTGTATCAGTGGCAGTTGAGTTTTCTTAACCCACCAAGAAAGGGAGTTAGTTTGTTTATAATCGACATGAGCGGTGGTAAAAAGTCTATAGAGACTAAAAGACGAACATCTATTAAAGCGTCTAAGTCGCTTTAATTTTTAAAAGCCTCTCTTCTTTGAATGAAATTACGTTTTAGTATAGTGAAAACGAAAATAGAATTTATGCTTCACAGGGACAGTTTTGATTTATTTATTTTTATATGTGTATGTAAACAATATGTAAAAAAGTGCCCCAAAGGTGGGGGGTGGCTAAATAATCTAAGTATCGACACCCTGGTGTATTTAGGGATTTTTATCCTTGTGTATTTTCATCAACGAACTCTAGGTTGATCGAATTTGACGATAAATCCCATCTTTAAGAAACGAGCGTTCATGCTTCATTTTCTCTAAAGCTTCATCTGCAATCGGCTGACCTAATTCTTCGAACTTTCTAATCTCGTTATCGAGTTCGTTATGGCGTTTAACGTTGGCAGCAAAATCTGCATCTGTAGCAGATAATTCTTTTATGCGCTGTCTAAACTCAGGAAATTCAACTTCTATCTCGTGATGTTCACCTTGCATGCTCTTTCTCCTTAATAATTTTGTAAAGTAGTTATAACGGGCAGCTAGTTAAAAATAGCTGCCCGAATACGTCTATCATTTTTCTTTATTAGATTTCTACGACAACTTTACCAATTGCCTTACCGCTTGCTAGACGGGCATAAGCATTACCTACTTGCTCCATTGTGAATTGCTGCTCATCAACGATTGGAGTCAATTTACCCGCATCAACAATTTCTGCAAGCTTGGTTAAAATCTCACCGTGTAGTTCGCGCTTATGGTCGTACAACATCGGGATAAGCATAAATACTACGTGTAGAGATAATCCTTTAAAGTGCATAGGATTTAAATCAAGTTCTAACATCGAAACGGTTGTAGCAACATTGCCGTTTAATACAGCAGCTTCAAAAGAGTTGGTTAAGTTTGCGCCACCTACTGAGTCAAAAACAACATCGAAACCAGAACCATCAGTGTGTTTTTCAACATAGTCTGCAACAGTTTCGTTCATGAAGTTAATTTTTGTAGCGCCAAGCTTTTCGATTACAGCGAGTTGCGTGTCATCACCACCTGTAGAGTAAACATCTCCGCCAAAGTAATTTGCCAACTGCACAGCGATATGACCAACCCCACCAGCACCACCATGGACAAGTACTTTTTGACCTTGTGCAGTTCCGGCTCTGGTTAATCCTTCGTAAGCGGTAATGCCCACTAGCGGTATTGCAGCTGCTTCACGCATCGAAATAGATTTTGGTTTATGTGCCACTAATTTAGCATCAGCAAGCATGTATTCTGCGAGCGAACCTTGTAAATCTGCAAGTCCGCCAGCACAACCATAAACTTCATCACCCACTGCGAAACCCTTAACATCATCGCCTACCGCTTCGACAGTACCAGCGAAATCCATGCCTAAAATGGCTGGTAATGCTGGCGATAACGGTAAATCTTCACCCATGTTACGGATCATGGTATCGACAGTATTCACACTGGTTGCAGCTACTTTAATCACCAAATGACCTGATTTTACAGCAGGCTTAGAGACTTCAGTTAATTGAAATTCAGCGTTTTCGCCGTATTCGTTTAGAGACATTACTTTCATTGAATTCATGGGTATTTCCTTAAGTTATTATGAGTTTTAACACTTAAAACATGGATAATTGGTTAGATATAAAAATCCACGTCGTTGGTTAAGTGGAAGACATATTAATCACTTTAAAAAAAATAAAAACTAGACGAAATAGAATTCAGTATTTAGCTTTTCTATATAATAGAATAATAGAAAATCATGGGTTAAATTACCAAACGTACAAAACTCAGAGTACAAGAAAGTATTTAGTGTTTTGACCTACGACTCAGTATCTTGGTTTTCCCAAATAGGCGGATCACCTATTTTTTCAAGAAGAAAATCAATAAACACTCTCACTTTTGCAGTTAGAACATTAGATTTCGGATAAACCAACCAGATTGCCGATTGATCATCAATCTCATAATCTGGTAACACTCTCACCAGAGTTCCTTCATTAATTTCTTTATAGATACTCCAATAAGAACTCATTGAAATACCGACGCCTGAGAGCGTTGCAATTCTAGTGCTGGCTCCGTCATCGCAAATAACTCTATTAATGGTTCCTTGCGGTGGGAATTTTGCGTCTGGTTTATCCTTTGCCACCAACTTCAATGTTGCACCGTCCATAAATGTTAGCAATTGGTGTTCACTTAAATCATCTGGGTTTTGTGGAGTCCCATAGCGATTCAAATAGTCTGGGGAAGCACACAGAACTCGCTTATCACTGGCCAGTTTTCTAGCTCTAAGCCCACTTTCTTCAATAGCACTGTTACGTAACGCTAGATCGAACCCCCCTTCGATTAGATTCATTGTGGTGTCGGATAATTTTAGTTGTAAATTAATGCCTGGGTAACGCTCTAAAAATTCCGGCAGGATCGGGGCAATATAAAGCTGACTAAATGTACTGGAGGCGGCGAAGCGCAATGTACCTGAAATTTCTTTGCTGCTATGGCCCAGTGCAGCACGAGCTGCATCTTCCTGCGCTAATATTTCTTTAGCAAAAGGTAAAAACTCCATCCCTTCTAAAGACAAAGAAACCTTTCTGGTTGAACGATGAAACAAATCCGCACCGAGCTGGTTTTCCAATTTCGCAAGTCTTGCACTAGCAACAGCAGGAGCTAAACCAAGTTGGCGACCGGCAGCGCTGATATTGAGCATTTCAGCGGCTATCGTAAACAGCTTAACGCCTTTTGTATCCATACCATTATCTCCGAAAACATGAAAATAAACATTATAACGCTATTATTTAATACCTTTGCAAGATAAAAATCAGTACAAGACGAATCACCTAACTAGCACTCGCATTAACTATACAACTCCTAATTATATAGAAAAGCCGAATTATGATTGTTTATTTTGGTCATTTTGATATTTTTTCAATTCAATATACTTCAAATCACTCACTCGTTAGAAACTTAAAACTCATCTAACGAGTGTTAGAAACATTAGAAAAATACACGCAGAAAATCTGCTTCACTAAACCAAACTATGAGAAAAATACAATGGAATATACAAATTTTGAAACGTTTAAGATCGATGTTAATAATGGCGTAGCAACAGTCACTTTTGATTACGGAACTGTTAATGTTCAGGGTTTACCCATGATTTCTGATTTGAACAACCTTGCACAAAAACTCGAAGTTGACAGCACAGTAAAAGTAGTTGTTTTTCAGTCTGCTCACCCAGAAATATTTGTTGCTCATGCGGATACAAATTTCCTCAAAGATATGTCGGGTAAAGCAGTATCGCGTGATGAGGTGAAACTATTAGACCTACAAGTCGTGTTAGATCGAATCAGTAAATTACCCCAGGCAACTATTGCAAAAGTAGAAGGATTTGCCCGAGGTGGTGGTCACGAATTTATGCTTGCTTGTGATATGCGATTTGCGGCTCGTGGCAAAGCTAAATTTATGCAAATGGAAGTAGGCATGGGTATTTTACCATGTGGTGGTGGATCAGCTCGTATGGCACGTCAGGTAGGTCTTGGCCGTGCACTCGAAATAGTATTAGGCGCAAATGACTTTGATGCTGATGAAGCAGAAAGAGTAGGCACAATAAACCGCGCACTTGATGCTGATGAAATTGGCCCTTTTGTAGATGCATTAGCAAAACGTATCGCGTTATGGCCTTCTGCCTCTATCAATGCAACAAAACAAGCTGTTTATGAATCTATCGATCTGCCGATTGAAGATGCGCTTAAAGCAGAAGCTTACTGGTTATATCAGGCAACTAGCCAAACTCCGGCTTTAAAACGCTTCAAATGGGCTGACGATCAAGGTGCACAGTTTGACATGGAGAATCAGCGAATCTGGCCAGAAATGCTGGTTAATATCCAGGACGTGAATTGATTTTATAATTACATATCAATGGCTAAAAATTTGACTCACTATCAATAGGCTATCTGATAGTGAGTTAAAACCAAAAACTCAAGCATTGATTGTTTGTGCTTAACCTTGAAAATTATATTCAGAAACCGAATTCTGTAGTCATTAACACGTGATTTATAAGCATATTGGGTTGTTATATATTACCTATTATTAACGAAATAGATTTTTCTCACCCAATTTTGGAGTAAAACAATGCGACACCCCGCAACAGTGAACTATCATATTCAATCGGCTGAACGTCAATGCTTTCAGTTTGATGTTGATGGAATTACTGGAAATATTATCCCTCCTGAACTTGTCAAAACATCTATTCAGGCCGAGGATTTAAGAGACAATTCATCTACAGTAAATTTCGATGTAGATGGCATCACTTTCGAAAAAAGTGCGACCAAAATAAAAGATTTCATTCATTCAACAGACTGGGAAGACACCTATAATGCTGAAATAAGAAATCTTCTTATAGATAAAATTGGTGCTAAAGACGTGATTGTTTTTGATCATACAATTCGTATAGATGATCCAGATTCACCTCGCACACCCGCTCGAAACGTACATAATGACTACAGTAAGATGGGCGCTGAAGAACGACTTATTGATATCCTAGGCAAACAGAAAGCCAGTCAGTTTAGCGAAGGTCACTACGGATTTGTTAACGTTTGGCGGCCTATCGAAGACATCATACGCTCATCACCACTGGGGTTTATTCGTCCTAGTTCAATTGAAGCAGAAGACTGGATGAATATCGATTTAATTTACCCCGATGAGGTTAGAGAGATTTTGGGTGTTGCGGCTAACTCAAATCATGAATGGTTTTATCAATCACACATGACACCTGAGGAAGTCGCTATTTTCAATGTATTTGATAATAAAGGACTTCCATACCTCGGACACAGTGCGCTTGATATGGAAATCCCGGAGAAAGTTCTAAGCCCAAGAAAAAGCCTAGAAAGCCGTACTATCGTTCGTTATTAAAAGCGAACGATGCGATGTTTTACTACTTAATCAAAATCAGACTTTTTAACAAATTATAGAAGAGTACGACACCCCCCTACTTATAGGGCTTTTTTATGAATAAGTGATAAGGTTTTTTCCTTTATTTAACTGAAGGCATTAGAGACTAAAATTAGTCGCGTTAGAACACTACTGCTAGCCAATACGACTATGCTTAATGCACAGATCTGGCGCCAGTTTGTGCGGAACTTTACCAATGAATAATCAAGTAACATGATTAGTGGTAAAGCTATTGCATAGATTGCAAATTGACAAAGCTCCAGACCGATAGCAAAAGCAGCTAAAGCCATTACATCAACTTGCCCCGCAAATAATACTTCAGAGGCAGAAGCTGCAAAACCAAAGCCATGAATCATTCCTATAATCAACAATCCTCTCCAGCTTAGAATACTTTGACGACGAAAGATTATAAAGAGTCCCGCTACCACAATAGATAAAGCTATGGATAATTCTACCAATGGAATAAACCAGGAAACGGAAGGCGCGAAACCATAAAGCCCTGCTACCAAGGTTATCATGTGACCCAGAGTAAAAGCAGATGCCAAGACAAGTGCTTTGCGCCATGTTGATGCGACGATAGCGATCAATATAATCATCGCTAAGTGATCTAAGCCTCTATATATATGTTCCGCACCAATCAGTGCTGACTCATAAAGCATTTCCCATTTAGTCTGAGTGCTTGGAAAAGTCACATCTACAACGCCTAAAACTGCTTTTGTTTCTGTATTATTATTACGATGAAGTTTCACAACTGTACCGAGTTTATCCATCACCGGAAAGTTATGTCCAAGATTTGATCTTATGTGCAACTCTTTATTTAACCCATTAACGGGTACAGAAATCATCACATCGAGGGTGAGATCGAAATAAGAAGCACTTGTTATTTGGGCTTGATCTATGGGTAATTCGAATGTTTTGAGCGCTGATTTCAAAGTACCAAATTGCGGTCGCTCGTCATCGTTCCAGAAACGAAAGCCCTCAACGTTTGTATCTGCACGCTTGTTTCCAACCCATAATTCTACAGCGTGGTTTAGTTGCTTTCGTAATATTGCATCGCTTTTTGTCACAGTAGATAAGTCTAGAATCGTTTTACCTTCCGATTCTAAACTGTATGGAGGAGTCGTTGATTCCTCTCCGACTTTCCAATCATCTGGAAGAAGTACAAGTGGTGCTGGCATACGAATCAGGACAACCGATGAATCATTAGTTTGCTGTGCTACATGAACAATTCGCGGGTCTGAATAGCTAAAATGTGCGAAAGCTATTGTAGGAATGCTACTCATGACAAAAACTACAAAAGTAATTAACCCTGAGAAAATTTTATTTCGATTGTTCTTATATGGACTGACTTTTATCACCTTTACACCCTATAAAATGAAACCCGGTGGACGTACTCCACCGGATTAGTTTCGACAAGACTTTATTGTTATTTGGATCGAGGATCCCATAAAGCTTCACCAGTTTTCTTTTCATGAGCGATACCTTCAGGAAAACTGACAAGCTCCATCTGCATTCCCCAAGGTGACAAAAAGTAAACCCATTCCTCTCCTTCAAGAGGAGTACCGGTCAGTGGATGCGGATTTTCCAAGACTTTTACATCATTGTCTCGTAAATACTTAACCGCTTTTTCCATATCATCGACATAAAAGCCAACGTGAAAACCGCCGATATCACTGTTCTTAGGCGGTTTCTGGTTTTGATCAGGCGACGAGTACTTGAAAATCTCGAATGCAGGACCGTTGGCGCAACGCACCATTGTAATAGTGTCGATTACTGCACGAGGATTGACGTTTAGGTTCTTGGTCATCCAATCATCATCAAATGGACCAAAAGGACCAAATGAGAAGAACGATTTACAACCCATTACATCCACAAAGAATTCCGTAGCCTTGTCCACATTTGGCACGGTGATCCCGATATGCTGTGTACCACGCATACCTGGTAGTTCTGCTAAAGTTACCGTATTCATGCCAAAAGCTAATAAAAAAACGCCGACACACTTACTCATTATTTCACTTAATTTTTTACTCATTATTTACTCCTCAAACTATTTGATTTCTATGACTTTCAGAATTACTTAACCTTCTATAAAGGTCTTGCTCTAATGTCTTAATCTAAAACCCTTCTTTAACAACATATGCATCACTAACATCACGTAGAAATTAACTACAAATACATTGTTGGAAGGAGGTTACTCGTTAGATATTCTTGGCATTCATCTCCTGAGCAATATACTCAGCCTGACGAATTGCTAACGCGGCTATGGTCAAGGTAGGATTCTCTGCACCACTGGTTGTGAATTGACTACCGTCAGAAACAAATAGATTTTTCACATCATGAGTTTGTCCCCATTTATTTACCACGCCATCCTGAGCTTTCGCACTCATTCTATTGGTACCCATATTATGACTGGCAGGGTATCTACCCATAATATTCACTTTAGTTGCACCCACAGCCTCAAGCAAAGCAGTCGACTTAACATTTGAATGTTTTATCATTGCCGTATCATTATCATGATTACCTTTGTAAACCACGGGGATAGGCAAACCATTCTGATCTTTTTCTGTTGGATGAAGCGTTACGCCATTTGATTCCATTGGCATATCTTCACCACAGATCCAGAAACCTGCCATATTTCTAAAGTTTGCTAATGAATTAGCCATCTCACGTCCCCAACCACCAGGCTTAAGAAAAGCAGACATAAATGGCAGACCGATATGCAATATTTCTAACTCATAACCAGCCACATGCCCACGTGTTGGATCATTGTCGGCCCACTCTGATACTAGTCCTGGAACAACCGTACTTTTATGCATATTGACAGGCCCTGGCATTTCTCCATAAACGGCTGTACTCGTATGTGTCATGTAGTTTTTTCCGACTTGTCCGGAAGAATTTGCAAGACCGTCTGGAAATAAGCTGGATGCTGAATTGAGTAAAAGTCTTGGAGACTCGATAGAATTTCCAGCAACAGCAACTATCCGTGCTTTTTGAAAATGCTGATTTCCATCTTTATCAGCGTATAGAACCCCTGTCACCTTACCTTCTTTATTGTGCTCGATACGTAACACCATAGAATTAGGTCGGACTTCGATATTACCTGTAGCTTCTGCTTTAGGAATTGCCGCATCCATACTTGACCACTTTGCTCCGAAACGACAACCCTGCATACAGAATCCAGTTACTTGACACGCAGCACGACCATCTCGAGGCTTAGTGTTAATTGCTAATGGAGCTGGGTGACAATGCGCCCCTATACGTTTGGCACCTTCTGCTATAACTTTATAGTGAGCACTGGGCTTATGATATGGAAGTCCAGAGGCTTTAGTTCCAGTTACACCCAATTTACTCTCTGCTCTTTCGTAATAAGGAGCAAGTTCCTCTAAAGATATTGGCCAATCCAATACATTAGCACCGGCTATATCACCATTGGTGGTACGCATTTTGAATTCATGCTCCTGGAAACGTAAAGCTACGCCTGCCCAATGCATAGTGGAACCGCCGACACCTTTTACTAACCAGGTAGGTAAGTTAGGGAAGTTCTTCGTTAAAGCTGTTGGGCCAGCTGTTACCCTTTTGTCTAACCAGGTGATTTTTCCAAACATCTTCCATTCGTCGTTTTCTATATCTTCACTAGTAAAACGTTTTCCTGCTTCTAGCACTACACAACGAATGCCTTTCTTTCCTAGCTCTTCAGATAATGTTCCTCCTCCAGCTCCTGATCCAACTATTACTACCAAGCTATCATCATTAAGGTCAAATTTTGTATTCATTTTATTCTCCTACCCTTTAAGCCAGTCAATCTCATCAAAACCTCTGTGGAGGTATCCACCCTTTTCCCAGGATGACCCTCCATATCCGAATCTTGGCCACAGTTCTTCGTTGTTATAGATTCCCATCATTACTGCATTTCTTAGTGTGCCAAAAAACTCCGTAGACTCGATTTCTTCAAGTACAACAACTCGATCTTTTTCTTTTTTAACCTCTATATATTTTTTACCAAAATGCTTCATTGAACGTTTATCTAACTCAGAAGCTCCATCATTAAGCTGTTTTTTAAGCGATGAATCTTCAGTGGCTTTTTCGCCCATAGGTAAGATGATTTTCGCGTAATGAATATCTTCCAGATCATCGTTAGGGAAAAGATCTCTCGCCATCAGCAAAAGCGTTGAACTTGCATGTTTATCCAATGCTCCTTTAGCCCATGCGTCTGCAGAAGCTAATATGCCACCACCAAGTAAACTGACACTAACTACAGCAGCTCCGGCAGAAGATAAGAATTTACGCCTGCTTAATTGAACATCTTGTTGCTCGTCTGTTGTTTTGTTATCGGCATCATCGCCGAGTGAAACACGTTTCATTCGTTTGCTCCTCTAAATTCCTTTTTAATATAATTATTCACAGATACCTCCGAGTGAAGAGAGATAAGTTGTTGTTTTGCTTTGGGGTAATACACTCTAAAAGGTTTTGTCTACTGCTTATGTATCAAGCAAAACTAACCTCTGATTGAGTTTGGCAAACGTAGCTTTTGAGTAACAGAAGATCTCTTAGACAAAATATAAAGAGGAGGAATTGTGTTTCATATTTGTGACAAAGAAACACTATTGACACATGTTATTTAAAATTGAGACAAAGGGTCGTTTTGCTCTCAGTAGAAAACCAGGCTCATAAAATAAAAAAGACTGTTTTTCTTTGAAAGTTATTTGGATGAATAAACGTTAAAGGAAAGAGATATTTTAATTACTGCTATGATTTTTTTACTAATTTTTCTGAATCAATTAGTTTCTGTACTTAGTTTATGTAGGTAATTGCTACCTATTCTCTAATAAAAAATTCATAACTATACGTTTAAATAAACCGGGCTTTTCAGCATGAAGCCAATGACTTGTATCTTCTATTATTTTTAAATGACAATTAGGAAAAAATGCATCGATGGCATTTTTATGTTTTGCTTGAATATAATCCGATTCATTACCTTTCAAAAAAAGAGTTGGCCCATCAAATGTACTTCCGGTTGGCGCTAAAACAATGTTTGGATATTCAGATTCAATTGCTTTTAAGTTAATTCGCCACTTAAAACCAGCAGATCTTTTAACTAAATTTTGTAATAGAAATGATCTAATATTTTTCTCTGGAATATCAGATGACAACAAATCATCTGCATCTTTAATTGTTTTTATTTTTTCTAGATTAATAGAAGATAAAGCCTTAATTATATCGTCATGCCGATTTTTATAGGTGACTGGCGCTATATCAACGACCACTAAACTATTTATACGCTGCGAATGGTTCATCGCTAGTTGCATGGCTATTTTACCGCCCATGGAATGCCCAATCAGGTTAGTCGAGACAATACCCTGACTATCCATATAACTCAGTATGTCATTTGCCATAGTCGGGTAGTCCATAGCGTGTAAATGAGGTGATTCACCGTGATTACGTACATCTAACCTATGCACAGTAAAATATTCAGATAGAGACTTAGTGAGCATATTCAAATTGCTCAAAGAACCAAATAATCCATGAATTAAAATCACAGATTCCCCTATTCCTTGAACATTAGCGTTAAGATTCATAGTTAGTTTTTGTGTAGGATGCGACTGGATATTAATAGAGGGATAACAAAAAGGTCACCCCCCTACTTATAGGCACTTTTTTTAATTAGGTTTAAATCGTAAAACCGCCGAATGGCTTCATATACTCTGGGTTAAGACCTGTAATTGCCTCTTGTAAATCATCAGTTATGTTACTGTAAACGACAAAACGGGTAATTTCAGAGGCTTCTAAAAAGCGCTCTGCAAGCTTCCCAAAACTGCCTAAATGAATCATCGCAGATTCAACATCTCGATAACGCTCATGAACATGAAATGAAGTCTGATCTTCTGCAATAGTCCATTCATAGTTCATGGTACCTTGTTCTTGACGTGAAGCATCTATCAGATCTTTCATAACAGCATCAAACGCTTCTTTTTGTCCGTCTTTAATCTTGCCGTCTACTGTCCAAATAATATTATTACTCATTATATTCTCCTCTGTTTTTTTAAAACTATATTTTCTATGAGAAAGATTCACAGCTGTGAACTGGATACATTGGGAGGTATCTTTTTGCTCGTAGAAATACAGTTTGGCAAACGCGAGACTGGGGTAATAGTAGATCTCTTTTAAAGATCATAGAGAGGAGACAATTGTGTCTCATAATATACAGGATGAGACACTCTTGAAACGTATTACCTAAGGATGAGACATAATGAAAGTACTAGATTAAACAGAATAGCCTCATATGGAAATATCTAGTTAGTCCGACTCAACTGATATGTTTTCATTTTGCGATACATAGTTGCCCTGCTTATACCTAATCGACGAGCAGCTTTACTCACATTCCAGTCTGTACTATTCAATGTTGAACGTAAATGTCTTGGGTCATTCTCATCAAGGTTAGAATTAGAGGATATTTTAATAGGCGTAGGGTTTTCAGTGTTTTTTTCTGTTACTTGTGTTCGAAGATTTTCAGGCAGATTTACTTCATGAATAGTCTTACCGTTTCCACCAAGTAAGGAATAACGCATGACATTACGTAATTCCCAGAAATTCCCCAGCCACTGATGGTCTAACAACAACGAATAGGCTGCATCACTAATATCTACGGGACCTTTTGCCAACTCAATAGCAATTTGAGAAATTAAAAATTTCAAATCATTACGTTTTCTCAAAGGTTTGAGAACAATCGAAGCCCCATTCGTATGATGGAGTAATTCAAGACTAAGTTTTCCTTGTTTTACCAGTTCATTTGGCTCGTCATGTATAGAAGAAATGACCCGCAGTTTATTTCCTGACTCCAGATCATCATTTTGTACTGCGACATCAATTTCTTTCAAAAGAGAGACAACTGACATTTGTAAATTATTCGGAAGGCTGTCTATAGATTTTAAATAAATCGTTCCAGCAAATTCTTGTTTTGCTGTTTGATTAAGGCTGCGTAGGCTATCAAGTTCAGATAAAAATTTATCAACTCCCTCCTTAGTTACATCCACAATCGTACAATCAATAGAGACGAATGGAACATTCAAGAATGACGATTCATCATGTAATAATTCGGCAAAGGTTTTTTTACCACATCCAGTTTCACCTTGAAGTAACAATGGAACGCCATGCTTGTATAATTCTTTAGCTCGATCTACCGTTGCAAGCATACTCTTGTCTTTACCAACGATATCACGTAAAAGTTTTTTCTTAGGCGTTTTGACACTACTAGCCTTTACTTTACTGCGATTCAAATTGGGTAAAAAAGGAGTAGCTATAACCGTAGAACCTTGGTCGATATCTACATTAATTTTAGTACCTGCTAAAGATGCCAGCTTGTCTACATCAAGACCAAATACATCCTCTACTTTTTGATTAATTAGCTCTTCATGTTGCTTATAACCAAGAAGTTTAGCCGCGTAATTAGTAAGCCCGACAATATCTCCTGTTGCATTGACTGCGCATAGTGCATTGATAGATTCATCAGCACTGGAACCTACGCCCGCAAAAGATAGGTGCATAGTATCTATATCAGAATAATGTTTTTTGAATAGACGAGCCTGAATTCTGGCTGCTGCTAACGACAAGATATACTGATAAAAAATATAATTTTGTGATTGATCATCATCACGCCCCGCAATAGCCAAAGCACCTATAAGTTCATTTTGTGAATCGAAAAGAGGGGTTCCTGTACAACTGAATTGTCTAAAGGATTTATAGTAGTGACTTTTACCCTCAACGGTAATCGACTTTTTTTCCTGTAATGCAAGTGAGACCGCATTAGTTGATGCTGCCGGTTCACTCCAACAGAAACCAGGTGATATGCTAGCTGGCTTAAGAAATGCAGTACTTACATGCTCCTGATAACCCATCAATAATGTGCTATCAGTGCCAGCGACAAACAAACCTTTTTGAGATTTCTGCATTAACTCTGCCAAACACTGTATTTCTTTGGTATCGCCTAGTAAAAAATCAACTAACTGATCTTGTCTTCTAGTTAGTTCGGTATCTTGAAGACGTTGAATCGGACGCGGGGTATATTGAGAAAGCTGATAATCATTTCTACAGCGTTGCCACGATGATGCGATAGCTAGCTTATTTACACTACTATTTGGATTGTAGATATGTTTCATATTGGTCCTCCTCCAATATTCATTTACAAAATACTCTGATAACCAAAACTCGTCAAATTCCATCAAACAGTCATCGGTATTACGTAATTAACTAAAATTTTTTATTTTTCTATATCTTTTTATTAAGTTTCTCGTCAGTTTCTCGGCAGTAGAATTCTGATTTACTTTCAAGTCTAATGTTTCAAAGTTGCAATGAGCATCGCTATCTACACGCTGCTCAAGTTTCAATAGGCTATTTAGTTGATTAACTGCTTTTGTTATTTCTTTTATATTAGCTTCGTAGATTAGCAATGCGTGAGCAAATAGGGCTTGTTGACCATTTTGACCTTTTACCCGGGATCTTCTTTGAGCTGTTCCTACCAATTTCCTCCCATCTACAACTACATTATAGTCGCCGTCACAAAATGCACCCGGAACAGATGAGCAATAACCTTTGATGTCTTGTGATGCGAGCTCATCTATAATCGGATCACAAATTATTCCGTAACTTTCAGCAATACTGAAAGGTCTGCCTGTAGTATTTGCCAAACCCAAAGAAATATTGAGTATACCTGGCCCTTGTGGAGTTATTCCTCCTCCTGTTTGGCGGACATATACTGGCCAACCCAAGGATTCTGATGCCTTTACAGCTTCCTCAAAATATTTATTATGTGTGAGCTTATAAGGCACAACAAGACATTGGTTGGCTGACCAAATAAAACAGGCGCTTTCATCTGTGCCAGCAACAATATCCTCTAATAGCTGCTGTTCATCTGCAAGCGCCTCATCAATGGTGTTATATACGACCAGAGAATTTCTGTGTCTGATCACTAAGTTGTGCCTTCTATCGTATTACATAAATCAGTTAAGAAATTTGCCGCGGGACCTCCGTCTATCGCCCGGTGATCAAACGTTAACGACAATCCCATAATGGGTTTCCAAACCAAACTATCACCTTCACGCACCGCTGTTTCTGTTATACACCCGACGCCCAAAATACCGATCTGTGGTGTATTCAGAATAGGAGTAAAATGCTCGACACGGGTTAAACCCAAATTACTAATCGTGAAAGTACCTCCTGTCATCTCTGTCACACTGAGTTTATTATTTCTTGCTCGATCAGATAAATCCTGACGTGCCGCTCTAAGCTCAAAGACATCCATTTTATTAGCACCAAAAATTGCAGGTGCTGCTAATAAATTTCCGGGAAGCGCTATTGCCACACATAAATCTACTTCATCAGGTAAGTGGATTTCTTTCTCAACGACAGTACCATTAATATCAGCATGTCGCTGTAATACCTCGACTACAGAAAGCATCAGTAAATCCTCTACTGATACTTTGTTTCCAGTGTCTGCCAACTTGTTCTTTTCTGCAAGAAGAGAAGAGACATCACAACTAGCATGATGGGTAAGTTGCGCTGATTCCTGTAAGCTCTTTGCCATTTTATCGGCAATCATGGCGCGAGCGCCTCGCAACTTTACTACGTTTGAAGTGTTACTCATAATTCAGTCCATAATCTCAAAACAAACACAATTAAGCTTCAATATGGGCTATCACATCACCCTTATTGACAACATCATCTTCTTCTTTTGTGATTTTTATGGTTCCTGCAGCAGGCGACTCAACTTCACATTGAATTTTTTCTACCATCACTTCAGCTACTAAAGTTCCCACTTCTACCGTAGCACCATCAGATACCAACCAACTGGTTATAACACCTTCATTATCTTCTTCCCAAAGATCATCAGGAATAATTACGTCTATACTCATACATCACCTTAAATATTTAATCTTTAAGCTGCATCGTGCAGCTATTTATATTACTAAGCTGCCATCTTCTTATAAGTAGCGACAATTTTATCGGCATTAGGCAGGCAGAATTGCTCCATAATTTTAGCGTATGGAATAGGTACATCAGGAAAAGCAACTCGCTGAGGAGCAGCCTTAAGTACAGATATATCGTGCTCGACCACAGAAGCAATAACTTCCCCAGATACTCCGAAGCTATGATAATCTTCATCTACTACTATTAAGCGCCCAGTTTTAGCGACCGATGCTCTAATCGTATCTCTATCCAGCGGTACCAATGATCTCAAATCAACAACTTCTGCACTGACTCCACTTTCTTCAAGCTCTGCTGCCGCTTTCAATGCATGGTGAACTCCCATACCTAAACTAACGATACTGACATCTGTCCCCTCACGAACTACTGATGCTTTACCAATTTCAACTTCATAGTATTCTTCTGGCGTATTTACCGTAGCTCCTCTCTCTGTACCTAACCAACCCATGCCTTGTAGACCTTTGTGGTACATATACACGACTGGGCTATCTTCTCTAATAGCGGCATTCATTAAACCCTTCGCATCGTAAGCATTAGAAGGAGCAACAACTTTCATGCCTGGCAAGTGGGCAAAAGTGCCATATACACATTGTGAATGCTGTCCCCCATCTGAGTAACCGCCACCCGTGGAAGTCATTAAAACCATCGGAACTTTAACGTTGCCTCCAGAAAAATAAATATTCTTCGCCATATTGTTATAGATCTGGTCGAAACACACTCCAAAGAAATCTACGAACATCAACTCTACGATAGGGCGCATACCATTTTGAGCTGCACCCACTGCCGCTCCCATAAAGGCTGTTTCTGAAATGGGTGTATCACGAATACGTTCTTCACCAAATTCTTCAATTAAACCTCGAGTATTTCCATAAACACCACCAAGGACACCAATATCCTCGCCCATTACAAATACTTTTTCATCTTTACGCATATACTGCGCTACTGATTCAGCCATTGCTCTGGCAATAGTTAGCTTTCTTTCTTTTGTATCACTCACAATTTTTTCTCCTCTTGATCAGGTATTTTGTTATCTACACATTAGGCAAACACGCTGGTAAGCGCGTCTTCGGGTGCTGGGTCTTCACTTGCTCTTGCATGAGCGATAGCTTCATCGACCTGCGCTTGTGCGGCAGTCTCTATGTTTTCAATCTCTTGTTCTGTAGCATCACCTTGCTCTATAAGATGACTTCTGAATTTTGTAATTGGATCATCAGCTTCTAAAGCATCCTTTTCACCTTCAGGTCGGTACCCTTCCGCATCACCAATAAAATGCCCCGCTAGACGTGACGTTTGAAGTTCAAGTAATGTTGGACCTTTACCCGCGCGAGCACGCTCAATCGCTTCACCAGCTACTTTAAATATTTCTAATGGATCATTACCAGCCACATATTCACCAGGCATACCGTAACCGGCAGCTCTGACACTATTTTTTTCGACTGCTGTAGATTTTTGTTTGGAAACCGAAATACCCCAGGAATTATCCTCAATAATAAACACAACAGGTAAATTCCAAACTGCCGCTAAATTCAGACTTTCATGAAATGCACCTTGATTAGCCGCTCCCTCTCCAATATAAGCAACAGCAATACCTGATTTTTTCTGCATTGTTTGCGATAAGGCTGCACCTACAGCAGGACCTAAACCTTGCCCAATGATGCCAGAGCAGGCAAAGTTCACATCATCATCAAAAAGATGCATGTGACCTCCACGTCCGCCTCCTAATCCATTCGCTTTACCAAAGATCTCAGACGTCATACGTTTAAGATCGACTCCTTTAGCAATCGCTTGATGATGAGGTCTATGTGTTGCAGTCACTGTATCTTCATCTTTCAAGTGAGCACATACCCCCACTGCACAAGGCTCTTGACCGTTAGAAAGATGCATCTCTCCTGGTACAGGTCCATTTGCCATATTAAAGACTGGTGACTTGCCTTCCATATAGGCTGCGGCAATAGCCTCTTCGTAGCGTCTACTAACCACCATTTTTTCGTACATCCACATTTTTTGTTCTAGCGTCGGTTGCATAATTTATCCTCTCGATTCGGTGTTACAAATTTTGACTTGTATTTCACCGCTCTGACTTTATTAGTGTCATTTAGCGATCTGAGAATTATTTTGGCAGAAGCCAATAAGAAGAAGTAGGAGACAACTTTACTCAAGGTTTGGCAAAGCTAAATATGACTCATATTTCTCATGATGAGACACTTTTGAGACACTTTTTACTCTGATGAAACAACATCTCTATTTCTTCAAACGATGAGTATCCAGATTAACTTCAAAAACCGAATTCTGTTTCAAATTACGTGTCATTCTCTAAACAGATGTTCTCTATTAGACTGCTGTTTAATATGAAGTCAGGCGTTCCACTATGAAAAAGATACTTATTAATTATGCTCATCCAGCAAAGTCACGTTCAACCGTAAATCGTTCCTTGATAAAAACAACTAACAGCTTAGAAGGCCTAACAGTTAACGATTTATATGCCAATTACCCAGATTTCTTGATAGATGTAGAACGAGAGCAAGCATTATGTGAAGCACATGACATAATCATCTTTCAACACCCTTTTTATTGGTACTCAACTCCCGCCATTATGAAAGAATGGCTTGATCTTGTACTAGAGCATGGCTGGGCATATGGATCAAAAGGGCATCAGCTGGAAGGTAAAATATTTTTACAGGCTATTTCGTCTGGTGCAGATGCTGAAACTTATCAGCCGAGTGGATATAACGAATTTACCTACGCGGAGCTAACGACACCTTATCGTGCAACCGCCAAATTATGTAATATGACATGGTTACCGCCTTTTGTTGTGTCAGGTGTACACAGAGGTTTAGCTCAGGATGAATTACAAAAACACACTGACGATTACCTTAAAACCCTGACAGCTTTACGCGATGATCAAATAGACCTTGTGCTCGCAGGACAACAAGAAACTCT
Organism: Cocleimonas flava; assembly: GCF_004339015.1. Classification (GTDB taxonomy): domain Bacteria; phylum Pseudomonadota; class Gammaproteobacteria; order Thiotrichales; family Thiotrichaceae; genus Cocleimonas; species Cocleimonas flava. Next base: position 536,350 of record NZ_SMFQ01000005.1, read on the forward strand.
AAACAGTGACTTGAATAGCGTCATCAAGGCTGGTATGTAATGGAAGCATTTCTACTGTTACTTTTTATCTTCCTGGCTTCAGCTGCAATTGCAGTTCCTGTAGCAAAAAAACTTGGTCTAGGGTCTGTTTTAGGCTATCTCGTTGCGGGAATCATCATTGGCCCATTTGGTATTTCTTTAATCCATGATACGGAAGATGTCATGCATTTCACCGAGTTTGGTGTGGTAATGATGTTATTTCTTGTAGGAATGGAGCTTAAACCATCGCTATTATGGAAGATGCGCCTTCCTATTATTGGTATGGGAGGCTCTCAAGTTGTAATCTCCAGTTTATTGATAACAGCTATTGCATTATTTTTTATACCCTGGGAACAAGCGATCGCTGTTGGACTCATTCTATCACTATCATCGACTGCGATTGTGTTACAGACTCTTCAGGAAAAAGGATTGATGGAAACGGGCGCAGGTCGCTCTGTGTTTTCTGTTTTGTTATTTCAAGACCTTGCTGTAATACCGATGTTAGCGGGTCTCCCATTGTTAACTACATTAGCTATAGCAGGTGATGGTGGTCATGGTGCAGCTTTTTTTGATATCAGCACGCTACCTGATTATCAACGTGTCATCATTACTCTCTCTGCAATTTTACTGGTATTAGTGCTCGGAAAGTTTGCTACTGGTCCAATATTCAGAACTATTGCTTCAATTGGTGTCCGTGAAATATTTGTTGCTGCCGCACTCGCGTTAGTTATTGGTACTTCATTGCTTATGATGACAGTAGGTTTATCTCCAGCATTGGGAGCGTTCTTAGCAGGAGTAATGTTATCTGATAGTGAGTTTCGCCATGAACTCGAAAGTGATATAGAACCGTTTAAAGGATTGTTACTCGGCATCTTCTTTATCTCTATCGGTGCCAGCTTAAATTTCACATTAATTGGAAATAATATCGCACTCATCCTGGGTCTAACAGCTGGACTCATGATTATTAAGTGGCTGGTTTTAGTCGCTATCAGTCGAGTGTTTAAGATTGATTCTAAAGAACGTTCTTTGTTCGCTATTGCATTGGCTCAAGGTGGAGAATTTGCTTTCGTTCTGTTTCAATTTTCCCGCACACACGGTGTGTTACCGAATGATGTTATTGAACCGCTGATATCGGCAGTTGCTATCTCCATGTTCTTAACGCCACTACTGTTCTTACTTCATGAAAAATTAATCACTAAAGAGACGAACAATACACAAAATGAAGCAGATGACGTAATCAAAAAGAGCGATCAAAAAGTCATTCTTGCTGGATTCGGCCGCTTAGGCACTGATGTTGGACGCTTCATGTTATCTGCTGGAATAAAGCCAATTATTCTTGATCATAATGCTGGCAATGTCAGTGTTTTAAGAAAATTTGGCTTTGAAGTTTATTATGGGGATGCTACCAGATTAGACCTTTTAGAATCTGCCGGTGCCGCAAAAGCTGATTTATTAATCATCGCCATCGGTGATAAGGAACGTGCGATACGACTTGTTGAATTATCTCGAAAGCATTATCCAAACCTAAAAATAGTAACCAGTGCTTCAGACCGTGAAAGTGAATTTGAAATGATGGATTTAGGCGTAAAAGCAATTCACAGAGAAACCTTTGGTACTGCGTTATCATTAGGTCAAGAGGCTATGCAGCTACTAGATATAGATCCTTATGAAGCCTATCGTTTGATGCGTATATTCCGTAAGAAAGATCTAGAAATGACTAACGAATTATACAAACTTCGAAATCAAGAAGAGAGTTACATATTTTATTACCAACAACAGCATAAGCAGCTAGAACAACTGATGCAGCTTGATAATGAAGAGAAACTAAATGAAGTCGATAAGGCCTGGAACGCAAAAGATCCTACCTTATAGATACTTCAAAACGTTATTGTATAAGTAATTAGGTTTAATGGCTTTATTGGGTTAACAGTAAAACTAAAGCATTAAAAAGCCACCTCCTCACTTTGGGTCACTTTTTTGGGATTCACTGGTGTTTGATAACGCTTTTATAAAACGATAAAACGAAAGAAATACTACATCAACCATTTCCACCAGATAAATACCGCTAGGAAGATAAATAAGTAAGCGAGCCCCGCCCAACTAAGTATTTTCATAAATGGGCTTAACGCGAGTTTACCTTTTAAATTAGAGGTTACTAACAAGCGGTAATTTAACAAGGCAAATACGGGAGTTGTAATAAATGCGAGCACCATCGCAAAATCTAACATGGTCATTAACTTCGCGGTGAAAAACAGCAATACGATCATGGCAATAGCACTAACCACTGACATCCAAATTATGTGGTTTTTCCTTTGATCCAGTGGCTTCCTTTGAATCAACAAATGCGCTTCAGACAATGATCGGCAATATCCATCGATAACCGTAATGGTGCTTCCGAAAATACAAAAGAAAGCAACAACAGCAATCAGGTATCGTGACCATTCGCCTATCGTTGATGCATACATACTAACCAGTTGATGGGAAAACCCAATGCCTGAGGATTTTAAGGTTTCGCCACTTCCATTGAGTACTAACGCGCCTAGAGCCAGGAATACAATGGCAAGAAGCGCTGTGCCGATATAACCTACGTTGAAATCAAACAGTGCTTGTTTTTCTGAAACATCCTGCTCTTCTCTTTGCTTCTTTAACCACATAGAAGTGAGACTGGAAACCTCTATTGGGCCCGGCATCCACCCCATCATGATTACGATAAATCCGATTGCAGAAATATCCCAGATTGATGGTGACTGGAAATCTGCTGGAGCAACAGCCCCTTTACTGAATGCGATAATAGCGGCAGACACCGTTGCAACAACCAACACCAGCATAATTACTTTAGACAGTGAACTTAACGCGGAGTAATGCCCGCCAAACAAGATTGCCAGACAAACAGTTAAAATAATCCCAGCATTCGCAGTAATCGAAAGATCAAAGGGAGAAAAGTAGCCAAATAAACTGGCACTAAACATCAATAAAGCAGCGGTACTAACAATGGAAGCAATAACCATAAGGATGGTGTATACCCAGAGATATCCACGCCCCATTATGCTGTAGCCTTCAATCAGGCTTTTACCCGTTCCCATGGTGTATTGAATACCAGCCCTAAAGAATGGGTATTTGAACAGGTTTACCAAGAGAATAATGATCGCCAGTTGCCAGCCATAAATTGCGCCTGCCTTAGTCGATGCGACAAGGTGTGAGCCACCAACAGCAGCTGTGGCCATCATGATTCCTGGACCAAAACTATTTAATATATCTTTCAACCGGTTTGTATTGGTTGCTGGGTTGGCTGTTGTTACATTTTCCATCTTTGGCTCTACTTCGATTTATGAAAGTAGTTTACTTCTCTCAAGACAAGGATCGTGAAACTACTTTGAGAATTTCAGATTTTTCAAACAACCTTTTTCAAAGAATATTGATCCAGGCGATTCAAAATCGGGAGGCAATTATAGTAAGGGGACTTAACAGCTGTAAATGCCATTTATACGATTTATTGAATTAATACAGACAAATATCAAGAAACACTTTTAGAAGTACCCAGTATTCAATACTCGCCTGAGTTTAATCATTGAATACTGGCTTTGATTGCCGCTACGAGGATTAGATTCGGGGCAACGTATCCAGCACTTCAATAATTATGCTGGCAATCAATGTCATATCATCTAGGTCAAACGTTAACGGAATTCGTAAATCAAAGGTGTTTGATAATATCTTCAACGTCTGTGGTAATTCTGCGGTTTCCTCAATATAACGCCAGCTATCGAAACGACTCGTAAAGCCTTGAGGTTCTCCACCACCGAACCATTTTAGTTCTACCCCACGCTCAGCACATTGCTGAATAAAATCAGGAATACGTTTTTCATCGATGTCTTTCACTCTGAACTGAATCGAGCTTCCTACGAAATACTCCTGTTCTGGGCGATTCGCTAATTCAATCATAGGAGATACTGCTAGCGCTTGTTCCGCGGCATAATAACGATCATTCCAGCGTTTACAGTTCTCATCCAGCGTTGGTAATTGCACGCGTAAAATTGAAGCGCGAAGGTTATCCATGCGACCGCTGTAATTAGGTGTATCAAATTTAATATCTTTAAACACTGATGGATCAGGTGCGGCTAAATGACGTTCATAAAGCATATAAGAACCTGAATGCATGATGGCACGAGCCATAATTTCCGGGTCATCACTTATGAGCAATCCACCCTCACCCGAATTCATGTGTTTATAGGTTTGCGTGCTAAAACATGCAACCTTTCCGAATGACCCTGACTTTTTGCCGTTCCAGCTTGCACCCATGGTATGTGCGCAGTCTTCTATTAGCATCACATTATATTTATCGCATAGGGCTGTTACTGCATCCATATCAGCTAAATGACCACGCATATGTGACATCATAAAAAAGCGACTTTTACTGGATTGCATAACCTCTTCAAGGTGCTTCAGATCAACACAGTAGTTTTCATCAATCTCGGCTAGTACGACTTTACCACCAGCATTATCAATGGCACCCGGAACAGGCGCTAACGTAAATGCATTTGTAATAACAGGCTCACCCGGCTGCATTCCGGCAGCTTTTAGAGCAATGTGTAAAGCATAACCACCTGAAGCGCATGCCAAACAATATTTAGACCCTTGATATTCAGCATACTCCTGCTCTAGCAATGCTGTCTCTGAAGTCTCACCTTCAATCACATTATAACGATGCAATCGACCACCTCTTAGTATTTCTACTGCACGCTCGATGCCTGCCTCAGGGATAGTTTCTTGTTGTGTAAATGATTTATTGAAGGTCTTATTCATAATATTTCTTTCGTAACATTTTTGATAATGAGTATCTAAAGCTTTTAGCCGAGTATTACTCAAAATATAGCCTAGTTGTTAATATTTCGTAAACTTAATCAATCTATCGAAAAATACATTGATCTGTTTATCAATTTCACTTTGAAAAAAGTAGATGGGAATTGTGCAAAAACAGAAAAGTAATTGATTTATGGCTGATTGATAGCGATAAGAAAGGTTTTTAACAGTAGGTAAATTTAGCGAAGCCACCCCCCTACTTATGGGCACTTTTTTTAATAAGGATAGTTAAACTATTAAAAAGCAGGACTTGCTTGAATTTAGCTTAAGGTCATCATTTATAAAGACATCTTAGTCTTTGGAGATAATCTGAAATTATCCCAAAGACCAAGAGTGTATTTACATAATCATTTTTGCGTTAAACGAATAAAGACTTAGTAACGGTAAGGAACGCCCGCTTTTGCCATGACTTCGTTGTATTTTTTGAATGCTTTAACCACTTCAGCAGCACGTTTGTTTTTAGAGGCTATTTCATCCCAGAAACCATCTGCGTCAGCTACAACTGTATCCCACTCTTCTTTAGGGATGGTAGTAAGTTCCATTTTATCACCATTCACACGAAGATCAGCTTCTCCACCCCAGTACCAAACCTGACGGTAGTAATGCGATTGATCCATGGTAATTTTGAATAGCTCTTGTAAATGCGGTGGCACTTTTTCCCAACTCTTAGAATTTGCGAAGTATGAACCACACCATGCGCCAGTTACGTTATTGGTCAATGCATAATTACAGATATCTGCCCAGCCAACTTCATAAGCTTCGGTAAATCCACACCATGCAACACCGTCTAACTCACCCGTTTGTAGCGCAACTTCAACATCTTCCCAAGGCACAGTAACCGGTATTAAGCCGTAACGCGCCAAGAATCTTCCAGCAGTAGGTACACCGAATACTTTCTTTCCTTTGAGATCTTTCAATGAACGAATTGGGTCTTTAGTGAAGATATGACATGGATCCCAAGCACCTGCACCTAACCATTCAACACCTTCGATTTCATCATAGGATGCTTGCCAAATTTCATTTAATCCATAACGTTCGAATAATACGGGAAGATCAAGACTGTAACGCGTTGAAAACGGGAAATATCCACCGAAATCAGCCACATCTGCTGGGGATGCCATGGTCGCATCATCCGATTGAACCGCATCTAATGTGCCTTTTTGTAGTGCACGAAAGAGCTCATTGGTTGGCACTAACTGATCAGCGTAAAACAGTTCTATCTCCATCTCTCCATTCGCAGCTTTGTTAAATGCTTCGATTTGAGGCTTAATTACATGCGCACCAAGTGGAGCACCTGAATAAGTTTGGAGACGCCACTTTATGGGTTTCGCGGCTTTAATTATCGCTGGCGCTGCTACTGTCGCCGCAGCAGCGCCTATACCTGCTGCTTTTATGAATGAACGTCTGCTTGTCATCGTATTTTCCTCTGGTGTTGTGAATTAAATAAACAATAAAATAGGTAAACCTTACCTCCGTGTTATCCCTTCAAATATTGAAGGGCTGTAATTAATTTCCGTTTCTTTCGCTAAACCTTATTTGCCATATACATAGTTAGGTAACCACATGGCAATATTAGGGAAGATCATAATCAACGCTAAAGCGAGTGTCATGACTAACACGAACGGAATAATTGACGCATAAATATCGGGCATGGTGATTTCTTTGGGTGCCATGGCCCGCATTAAGAATAAGTTGTAGCCAAATGGTGGGGTCATATACGCGATTTGAGTAGTAATGGTATACAGAACTCCGTACCAGATGAGATCGAACCCAAGGCCATGTACTAAAGGCACATAAAGTGGCGCAACGATGACTAACATTGCCGTATCGTCTAAAAATGTTCCCATCAAGATAAATGACAATTGCATAAGGATTAAAATCGTCCAGGGGCTTAAACCAAGTTCCTCGGTGAATAAACCTTCAATCGCTTTTACTGCACCTAATCCATCAAATACAGCGCCAAAACCCAGGGCTGCAAGAACGATCCACATAAACATACAAGAAATAGCTAACGTGTTTCTAACGGAGTTTTCAAACACTTTACGCGTCATTCGGCCTTTTAAAACAGCGGCCAAAAATGCAGTGGTCGCACCAATCGCAGAACTTTCTACCAGGCTGGTCCAGCCTTTTACAAAGGGAATCATCATGGTGAAGAAAATAACTAATGGCAAAATACCCGCTAGTAGTAGCTTACGCTTTTCCGCTTTGGTGTATTTCTCCATTTCTTCTTTGGGTAAAGCTGGGCCAAGTTCAGGCTGCATACGACAGCGTATATAAATATAAATAACAAACATGGTTGCCATCATTAAACCGGGCACTACACCAGCCAACCACAATTGACCAACCGGTTGACGAGCAATCATCGCGTATAAAACTAAAACGACCGATGGAGGCACCAGTATTCCCAATGAGGACCCGGCTTGCACTACTCCCGTGACCATGCGTTTATCATAGCCTCGCCTTAATAATTCTGGCAGGGCGATAGTTGCACCTATTGCCATGCCTGCAACTGATAAACCATTCATGGCTGATATCAATACCATCAAACCTATGGTTCCTATTGCAAGGCCACCATTGATTGGCCCCATCCACACATGGAACATTTTATATAAGTCTTCTGCTATCTTACTTTCGGAGAGGATATAACCCATGAATATAAAAAGGGGTAAGGTCAACATCGGGTACCATTTCATTACTTTCATGGCTGCCGCGAAGGGGATATCAGAACCACCTGTACCCCACAAAGTGATTGCTGCTATTGCTGCTACACCTCCAATTGCACCAAATACACGCTGTCCTGTAAACAACATGAACATCATGGTGGCAAACATAAAAAAGGCGATTAATTCATACGACATTGATTGGCGCTCCACGAAGTTTGGCAATGTCTTTGAGCAATTCAGAAATAGCTTGAAGTAACATTAAAAAGATTCCAGTACACATGATGACTTTTATAGGCCACATAAGAGGGCGCCAGAGGCTAGGACTAAGTTCTTGATACTTTATAGCGTAGAGGGTCGAATCAATTCCTCCATATAACAGCACACCAAGATAAAAAATAAGTAGAAGTACGGTGAAACTATCTGTCCACGCTCTGCGTCGGTCTGACCATTTGGAATAGAATAAGTCCATCCTGACATTTGACCCAAGCTGTATAGAATAAGCCCCACCCAGTAAATAATAGCCAACAAGTACAAATTGCGCGACTTCCAAGGTCCAAAATGCAGGGATGGTGAAGGCGGCTTTCGAGATACTCGACCACATCAAAATACCAATCATAAGAAATATTCCATACATCACAATACGCCCAACCCGATAGTTGAACTTATCTACGTACTTAACGAAAAGTATGGCAATAGTTGGCATTTTTATAGACTCTGGTTAGATATAGGGCGAATAAAACTCTACTTATTGTTTCTTCAAATGGAATGATTTAGGTCGGGTTAAATTGTGATACCCGATAACGGATAGACCTCCACCTCGTCCTGTATCTTTACAACCCGTCCAACACAACTCAGGGTCTACAAAATCACAGCGATTCATATACACAGTGCCCGTTTCAATCTGTGAGCCTATCTCATACGCTTTATCCGCATCTTTAGTCCAGATAGAAGCGGTTAAACCAAACTCGCTATCGTTCATTAAAGCAATAGCTTCAGCATCATCTTTCACTGACATGATTCCAACGACGGGACCGAATGATTCTTCGCGCATCACTCTCATATCATGATTAACATTGATTAAAATTGTAGGGCTCAGATAAGCACCACCATCTTCAGCAAACACATCAACACAACGCCTTGCGCCCTGCTCTATCGCCTCATCAATCTGCGCACGCACTTCATTGGCAAAACGCACTGTCGCCATTGGGCCAATCGTTGTTTCTGGGTCTAAAGGGTTGCCTAATTTATAGCCTTTAACGATAGCTGTGGCTTTCTCTATAAACGCATCAAATAAACTCTCATGAACGTAGATGCGTTCAATGCCACAACAACATTGGCCTGCGTTATACATGGCACCATCAATTAAGGTATCGACTGCCGCATCCAGGTCTGCATCTTCCCGAACATAGCCAGGGTCTTTACCGCCTAATTCTGTACCGACACCTGTAAAAGTTCCGGCTGCTGCAATTTCCATCGCCTTGCCACCACCTACGGAGCCGGTGAAGTTAACAAAATCAAAAGCACTAGAACTAATCAGCTCCCCTGTTGTTTCATGACTGAGTAAGACATTTTGAAAAACATCTTTCGGAATTCCCGCTTCATGAAACGCTTTTTCTATACGCTCACCCACTAACAAAGTCTGCTCAGAATGTTTTAACAAAACAGAGTTGCCGGCTATGAGTGCTGGAACCACTGTATTTACCGCCGACATATAGGGATAATTCCATGGTGCGATTACCAGCACTACACCTAGAGGAATACGGTCAATCCTTCGCACAAAGGCATCGCTATCTTCAACAATAATTGGAGCTAATGCTTTTTCGGCAAGATCGGCCATGGTATCTGCGCGAAATTGAAAACCCGAATATTCACCACCATATCGAATGGGACGTCCCATTTGATGGGCTAATTCGATGGTTGTTTCTTCCTGAATTTCACCTAATTTTAAAACACCCAGATTGACCAATTCAGATCTTTCTTTAATAGACTTTTTTGCCCATTCAACCTGCGCCACTTTGGCTCGACTTGCTGCTTCATGAGCTTCAGTGCTCGTAAAGGTTTCACGCTCCGCATATAAACTTCCATCAATGGGAGATATGCATTTTAATATCTTAGTGTTAGCCATTATTTTTATACTCTCTCAAAGCCACGTTTAACTTCCCAGTCAGTGACAACTTTTTCAAATTCTTCTATTTCTACTTCGCCACATCTTACGTAATGTTTAACGACTTCCTCACCAAAGGCTTCTTTAAGCATATTCGATGCCCTCAAGGTCTCTATGGCTTTATATAAATTGCCTGGGATTGACTCAGCTTCTGAATCCTTATAAACATTGCCAGTGAATTCTGGTGGAAGTTTCATCTTTTCCTCAATGCCTTTTATACCCGCAGCTAACATTGCTGATTGCGCTAAATAAGGGTTCATATCAGACCCGGGCACTCTACACTCAACTCTAATTGCTGAACTTCCTGCCCCACATAACCTGAAGGCTGCTGTTCGGTTATCTACAGACCAAACAATTTTTGTAGGAGCAAAGCTACCTTTGGCAAATCGTTTATAACTATTGACATAAGGCGCCATAAAATAGGTGTAATCCATTGCGTAGGCTATCAAACCTGCAATGTAACTATCCATAATTTCGGATTTACCTAATTCGCATTTTTCATCAAAGAAAACCGAGTTTCCATCCTTCCACAAAGATTGATGCACATGCGACGAACTGCCAATACGTGTATGGTCCCATTTTGGTAAAAAGGTCACTGCATGCCCTTGTTGCCAGGCAATTTCTTTAGTCGCATGTTTTGCGATGGTATGGTGATCAGCGCATGCGAGAGCTTCATCATATTTTATATTTAATTCTTCCTGACCCGCTTCAGCTTCACCTTTTGACCCTTCTACCGGAATACCCATTTCGTATAAATGGTTTCTCAGCGGGCGCATGACGCCTTCTTCTTTGGTGGTTTGAAAGATATGGTAATCTTCGTTATAAGCACCAATAGGCGTCATTTGCTTGTAGTTGCTATTCGCTAGTTCTTCAAAGCTTTCTTTGAATAAAAAGAACTCTAATTCTGTTGCCATATATGCCGTATAACCAAGACTTGCTAATTTTGCTATTTGACCTTTAAGCATTTCTCTTGGTGAGTGAGGCACTGGTTTATGGGTACTATGATCAATCACATCACACAAAACCATTGCAGTCCCTTCAAGCCATGGCACATAACGTAAAGTAGATAAGTCAGGCTTCATGACATAATCCCCATAGCCTGCTTCCCAACTTGTAGAGGCATAACCATCAGGAGTTTCCATTTCTAAATCTGTTGCCAGCAGATAAGTACAACAGTGAGTTTCCTGGTAGGCACTCTCAACAAAACTTTGAGCATGGAATCTTTTTCCCATCAGGCGTCCTTGCATATCAACAAGGCAAACCAGAACAGTATCGATACTTCCATCATTTACGTCAGACTTTAAAGTCTCAAAGGTAAGTTGTTTGGTTTCAGTCATTTTTATCTTTTCACCTTTTGTATATTAGCCCTAAAAATTAGCGCTAGACGTCTATGCATTTGCTAAAGCTTCGTAAATGGAAGTGCTTAAATCTACAGCAATAGCGTTAATATCTGATGAATTGGAAAGCAAATCATTCTTGATTTCTATCATCACATTCATGAAGTTTTTATCTTGAGCATGTTTATTTATTGTATGCATGACATTGTCACTAACATCATAAGGAGCGTTAAATTCTGCCTTTAATTGAGTTCTATTCTTCACTTCTCGCATCATCAGCTTCGCTAGGCGATCATCTTTATCATGCAGTATTCCTAACTCTACAGAACGCACCTCACCAAAAAAAACCGGTGTGAAACTATGTAATGTGATGATTGCTGGAGAAGCATGCTGCGCTGAAAGTGACAAGCGATCAGGATTGTTAATTGTCTGATTTATCAACTTATGAAAGGGTTCGTAAACATGCTTAACCCGATCATCTATTTCGGCTTCACTTAAGTTTTTATTACCGGGAACGTCGATAACTTCGCTTTTACTAGGTATACCAATGCCTGACTCAGGTGCTCGATTACAATCATAAACAAGTCTTGATACATTCGCTGCTATCAAGGGCGCATCAAGCAGTTCACTAACTTCACAGGCCATTTCATAAGCACCAATATCCCATGCTGCATGTGACACCAGACCCTCTTGATTTAAACCCAGGTCATTTAAAAACGGTGGGATAAAATTAGAAGCGTGCTCACAGATCAAAACGATCGGAGCTTTGCCATCAGGGTTAATTAATTTAGCCGCTTCAACGCCTTGATCAGCAAATAAATTAATCGATGTATTATGATTTTCCATTATGTACAATTCTGTACATTTATTTTAACACTGTCAATATTATTTCTGATAAAGTCTCTTCCATAAGAAATATACACATTCTTTGAGGAAGGTATTTATGAAATCAGGCACAGGTATTGTTAAAGACATTTTGAGTGATTGCATGGATGAATTAACGCATTCAGAACGTCAAGTAGCCAGTATTTTACTCACTGATTACCCGGTAGCTGGAATGCAATCGATTACTTCCTTGGCATCAATAGCCAAAGTTTCCACACCTACGGTAGTAAGACTGGCGAAAAAACTGGGGTTTGATGGTTTTTCTAAAATGCAGGAGGCACTGAGAGAGGAAGTAGCGGCACAAATAAAAAAACCTGTTTCAAAGCATGATTCGTGGATTACTGAATCTTCAAATAAGCATATTTCACATCAATTTGCAGATGCTGTTGCCGCTAATTTACGCCATACATTAGATCGATTAGACCAAAATGCATTTGATTCCGTTGCAGAGATTTTAGGAGATTCCTCAAGAAGAATATTTTTAGTCGGAGGTAGAATAACGCGTTCGAACGCAGATTATTTTTATAATCATTTACAGATAATTAGACCTAAAGTTACGCTGTTAAGCGAGTCATCTAATGTTTGGCCACAATATATTCTAGATATGGACGAGAGTTCCATACTGATTATTTTCGACATAAGACGATACGAAAAAGACCTGCAAAAACTTGCTCATTTAGTCAAAGAGAGAGGATGTACGATAATTTTATTTACTGATCAATGGGGCTCACCCATTGAGAAGCATGCAGAATATTGTTTCAAGTCCCTCGTTGAAGTGCCATCCAGTTTAGATTCCACGATAGCTATTACCTTCATCGTCGAATCGTTATTGGCGCAGATTCAAAACCAAAGCTGGGATAGCAGTCGTGATCGTATTGAAAGTCTAGAAGCAATGTTTGGTGTCACTAAACTGTTTAGAAATTTAAAGTAAATTTTCAAGAGAAAAGATAATGAAGTCATTTGATTACATAATTGTTGGCGCCGGAGCATCGGGATGCGTAGTAGCCAATCGTTTGAGTGCTAATCCTAACGTTACAGTCTGTTTAATAGAAGCAGGCGGTAGCAATAAACAACCTTGGGTATCAATTCCTGCCGGCGTTTTTATTAGCTATAACAATAAAAACCATGACTTTAAGTACGAAGGCGCACCACAAAAACACCTGAATAATCGTGTGATTACAGTCAATCGTGGTAAAGGTTTGGGTGGCTCAACTTCGATAAACAATATGGTTTATATTCGAGGGAATCGCAAAGACTATGACACCTGGGAGCAACTTGGCTGCGAAGGTTGGTCTTATGATGATGTTCTTCCTGTTTTTAAAAAACTGGAAAAGAATGAAGTCGGTCAAAGCCCTGAGTTTCATGGTTTTGACGGTGAAGTTACTGTTGTAAAACCGCAAGATACCAACAAAGTAGGACAACTATTTGTATCTGCAGGAGAGCACATTGGGCTTCCTGAAAATACTGACTTTAACGGGAAAACTCAATTAGGCTTAGGCACGTTCAATTTAAAGCAAAAAAATGGTGAGCGAGTCAGCAGTTACACCGCATTTGTAAAACCAGTACTTGATTCTCGATCAAACCTAACGGTTATGACAAACACTGAAGTTTTATCTTTAAATATTGAGGGTGACAACGTCACCAGTATCAATATCGAACAAAATGGTGAAGCAAAAGTTCTTCAATGCAATAAAGAAGTAATCTTGAGTTCAGGCGTTATTTCTTCTCCACGTATACTAATGGCATCAGGTATAGGAAATGCCGATGAATTAAAAGAATTAGGTATTGAATGTAAAAAAGATTTGAAAGGAGTTGGGGAAAACCTTCAAGATCATATAGATAGCATGGTGACTGTTCGCTCAAACAGCGCCAGTTCAATAGGTGTTTCATTAAGAACTTTACTACCACATGTAATTCCAGCGCCCTTTAAATACATATTAAAACGCATGGGTTGGTGGACAACGAATTACACGGAGGTAGGAGGATTTGCCAAAACCAAGTTCGCCGAGCAAGCCAATGATGACCCTGACATACAATTTCACTTTACCCCCCTGTACAGAAGTCACCGAGGCAAAAGTTTTGAATTTGGCCATGGTTATTCCATCTTCACTTGTGTATTGAGACCGCAAAGCAAAGGTACCGTGAAATTAGCCAATGATGGTACTCATCGCAACGTCATTATCGACTACAACTTTTTTGCTAAAGAACAGGACCAGAAAGTACTCATAGAAGGAGTCAAAAAAGCGCGCGACGTTCTTGCGTCACCTGTATTTGATGAAATACGCGGCAAAGAAATGGCACCAGGAAAAGACGTACAAACCGATGAAGAAATTTTAGAATATCTTAAGCAAACTACCACCACGGTTTATCATCCTGTCGGTACTTGTAAAATGGGAATTGACGAGCTGGCAGTTGTTGACCCAAAGACCTTAAAAGTCATCGGGATGAACAATTTACGCGTGATTGATGCCTCGATAATGCCCAAATTAATTAGTGGCAATACATCAGCACCATCAATGATGATAGGTGAGATGGGCTCAATGATGATATTGAGAGATACAAAGTAAATACTGTTTTTATAATTTAATGTTACGTTGATAATGTGAGTCTCATATAGACTCACATTTTAATATCGGCATCTAATGTTAAAAATATTTAGCAGAATCCCCTACAGAAACTGCTAAATAAAATCCCATTAAGGGGAGAGAAATCAACAACCAAGATTTATTGCATTTGACCTAAACAGACATACTTCATCTCTAAGTAGTCGTCAGCTCCGTATTTTGATCCTTCACGACCAAGACCTGATTGTTTTATACCTCCGAAAGGAGCTACTTCAGTAGAAATTAATCCAGAGTTAACGCCGACCATTCCATATTCCAAAGCTTCTACAACTCGCCATACTTTTTTCAAGTCGTTAGCATAGAAATAAGATGCCAAACCATATTCTGTATCATTCGCTTGCTCAATCACATCTTCAACTGTCTCAAAAATAAATAATGGAGCAACTGGGCCAAATGTTTCTTCCTTAGCGATGAGCATCGTTTTATTGACGTTTGTTAGAATAGTGGGATTAAAATATGCACCTTCACCTTCTGGTCGATCTCCACCAATTAAAACCTTTGCACCTTGATTCACCGCATCATCAATATGCTGTTGAACTTTAGTTAATGCAGATTCATCAATTAGAGGTCCAGTTGTAACCCCTTCAGAAAAGCCATCGCCAACTTTTAATTCCGCCACTTTTTTAGCGAGTTTTTCAGCAAACTCTTCATAAACGCCAGATTGAACATATAAACGGTTTGCACATACGCAGGTTTGCCCAGCGTTTCTATATTTAGAAATCATTGCGCCATCAACGGCAGCATCTATATCAGCATCATCAAAGACAATAAAAGGTGCATTACCTCCTAACTCTAAGCTTACTTTTTTAATCTGATCTGAGCATTGACGCATTAGTATTCGACCTACTTCAGTCGAACCGGTAAATGTTAATTTCCGTACAGTGTCATTTTCACAAAACTCTTTTCCGATTTCTGCGCTCTGAGTACTAGTGATAACATTTAAAACACCTGCTGGTAATCCAGCACGGTCGGCTAATTCAGCCAAAGCAAGAGCAGACAGTGGTGTTTCAGCAGCCGGTTTACTTACCACAGCACAACCAACTGCCAGAGCAGGAGCAATCTTTCGCGCAATCATTGCATTAGGAAAGTTCCAAGGTGTAATTGCCGCAACAACCCCAATTGGCTGTTTCATTACAATAATCCTGATATCTTGCTGATGACCAGGGATTGTATCGCCGTATATTCGTTTGGCTTCTTCACTAAACCACTCAACAAATGAAGCTCCGTATAAGATTTCACCTCTTGCTTCAGCGTGGGGCTTTCCCATCTCCATCGTTAAAATCGTTGCTAGATCATCAGCATTGGCAACCATTAGATCAAATAGCTTACGCAAAACTAACGCACGCTCTTTTCCTGTTTTAATAGCCCATGCGCGTTGTGCGCTCTCAGCTACTTGAATAGCATTCTGCGTTGCTTCACGATCTAACTCAGGTAAAGTTGCAATAACCTCCATAGTAGATGGATTTGTTACATTAAATGTTTTATCTGAATAAACCCAACCTCCGTTGATATAGGCTGCGGGTTTTAACAGATCTTTATCTGTTAGCTTGTTCATCAATTGTTCTGAAATCATCTAAATTCTTCTCTTTGAATAATAAAAAGTAACTATCAACCAGCGCTATAGTGCTTTTTTATAAATATCTTTGGCATCTTGTAGTAATACTTCACGTGGATTATTTACCAATAGGCGTTGTTGCTTTAATGCATCCTCAGCCAATCTATCAATATCACTCTCACTGATACCTACTTCTTTTAACGTAGTTTCAAGACCCAGGTCTTTAATCAAATCCTGTATTCCTTGAATCAGTTCTGAAGTAATTGCTTCAGCTGATTGACTCAAATCGATACCAGGAAATATGTAAGGTGCTAACTCAGCATACTTATCGGCACATTCAGGGATATTAAATTCCATGACTTGGCAGAGAACTAGTGCATTTGATAAACCATGAGGAACATGAAACAAGCTACCGATTGGGTAAGCCAGGGCATGTACAGCAGCCACTGGAGAATTAGCAAATGCTTGGCCAGCTAACATAGATCCAATCATCATGTTTGATCGTGCATCTAAATTTGTACCGTTGAAAACAGCTTCTTTGATATTCGAAGATAGTAATGCAAGCGCTTTAGTCGCAAGTATCTTTGAGATAGGGTTATTGTTCACACTCATAGAGATATAAGCTTCAATAGCATGAACCATTGCATCAATGCCAGTTGCTGCTGTGATATGAGATGGCAGACCTATAGTGAGCTCAGCATCTAGTAATGCTAAGTCAGGCAATATAATGGGAGAAACCACCCCTTTCTTTTCATCTACACCTGTAGTTACTATCGACACTGCAGTTACTTCTGAGCCTGTACCTGCAGTAGTCGGCACTAGCACTAGTGGCAATCTTGATCCTTTAGCCTGATTGACACCGTAGATACTAGAAATTTCTTCTTCAGAACATGCCAATAGCGCAATCAATTTAGCAACATCCATTGAACTACCACCACCAAAACCTATCACTACTGAGACATTATTTGATTTAGCAGTATCAACAGCATTCAAGACTGTTTCTTCTTTTGGATCAGCTTCCACTTGATCAAAAAGAATGGTCTTAAAACCTGCTTTATCAAAGCTTTCTAATGCTGTAGAAGCCAAGCCAAGTGCCATTATTCCCGGATCAGTTACAAACATAATAACTGCATCTTTTTCAACCGAGGACATCTTGCCAACTAACTCTCCAATCTTATTAGAGCTTCCTAGCTCATTATGAATTGAAGGTGTTGTATTAAAAGTAAAACTATTCATTGATATTCTCCATCTGATTTATTGAGCCACGTTCAATTACATACACTTTATCGACGACTTCTTTAGAATGTGTGTAATCAGATTCTGAGATCAACACAGACAAATTTTCATCTTTAAGGCTCGATATCACTTCCATTAAGTGTTGCGCCAACGCTGGAGCAACTCCTTCAAAAGGCTCATCTAATAAAAGTAGATCTGTTCCTACGACCAATGCTCTCGCTAGCGCCACTAACTTTTGCTGACCTCCACTTAATGTAAGTGCCTTGCGATCAGCAAAGCGCCCAATCTCAGGCATGAGATCATAGACCCACTTTAGTCTTGATAAGTCCGCAGTCTTTTTTGAAGCCCACAATGGCACTAAAATATTTTCTTCTACTGTAAAATGTGGAACCAGTCGTCTATCTTCCGGCAAGTAACCGATACCTAATCCAGCTCTTGCATGTGCTTTTTCAGCGTGTAATTTTCTACCTTTGAAGATTAATTCGCCTGACTCTCTATCAATTAACCCCATAATGGCTCGCATCAAAGTCGTCTTACCGGCACCATTACGTCCAATTAACCCAACGGTTTCACCTTCTGCGATCGATAAAGCAACGCCATCGAGAATCGGTACTTTTTGAATTGATAAACTTAAATCATTAACGGTAAGCATTAGGCAATCCCTCCCTGTTGTTCCGTTTCAGCTTGTCGATGGAATTCTTTTCCGATAACAAATTCACGTACTTTTTCGTTTTCAAGCACATCTGCAGCATCACCATCTGCGAGGACTGTGCCTTCATAAAAAGCGATAACCCTTGGCGCAAACTTCTCAATGATTTCCATATCATGTTCAATAAACAATACTGCTGTTTTCGTACTTTTAAGTGCGCTGATTAGAACATCCATAATTTGCATTTTTTCGTCGGCACTGACACCACTGGTTGGCTCATCCAAAAATAACAACTCAGGGTCACCCACGGTTGCCATAGCAATATCAATCAATTTACGTATACCTTGCGCAAGAACTCCTACCTCGCTTTCTGCATATTGATCAATCTGGAATCTGCGCAGAATATCCATTGCCTCATCAAAAATTTCTTTATTGATAGTCGGTTTCAACATTGAAGGCTTTACTTCTCTAGCCACTGTTAACGCAATAATAATGTTATCGATAACAGTCAATTCCATGAACAATTGCGGTATTTGAAAAGATCTGCAAATACCTAAGCGTGTAATATCACGCGTCTTTTTCCCCGTAATACTTTCACCGTGAAAAAGGATTTGTCCTGAGCTTGGTTCCAGATACCCCGTAACCATATTGACAAAGGTCGTTTTACCCGCACCATTTGAGCCAATGACACCCAATACTTCTCCAGCACCAATTTTAATATTTATATTGGATGCGGCAACCACAGCACCAAAGGTTCGCTTTAAATCTACCGTTTCAAGAATAGTATTCATTTTTGAGTCGTCTCCTCTGCTGATGCCTTCTTTCGTTGTATCAAAGACCAAAGACCTTTTGGTAAAAAGATAATGGTTAACAACATGATGACTCCTAAAATCATCTGCCAGGTATTGGGAGATGCTTCGACCGCATATACTCGAACAATTTCAAGAATAAAAGTGCCGAATAATGGAGCTACGATATTGCCTACACCACTTAGAATTGAAATGAATACAAATTGTCCAGACGTCGTCCAATTTGTCATTTCCGGATCAACGTGACCCAAAGCTAAAGCCCATAAAACACCACCAAGACCAGATACCGTGGCAGCAATCATGTATTTGATATGAACTGCTCTATGTGCTGATGTACCTAGATACTCAAGACGAATTTCATTTTCTCTGAGTGCTTCACCAATAAAACCCATTGGACTTCTTAAATAGCGATTCAATAACGCCGCACAAAGTAGCGCTGGAATACAAGTAGCAATATATAAAGCATGCTTAGCAGTATCCCCTTCAGGTGCCCAACCCAAATAAGTAGGACTTGGTATATTGAAACCATCTGTACTACCTAAGACTTCCAACTTACTAAGTAGTCCGTAGAGGATCATGGATAATGCTAGGGATAGCATTGCAAAAAATATTTCTCTATATCGACGCAATAAAAAACCTGCGATAAAAGCCATAAACAAACTAACAAGCATGCCGATAATTAACAGTATGAAAATATCTGAAACACCCATGAATTTCCCAGCCATTCCCGCTGCGTAACCACCAATGCAAAAATACAGGCCTTGACCAAAGCTAACCAGACCAGCACGCATTTGAATCATTACAGCCAACGCAACAAGACCAGTACCTAGTGATACTTGAATATAATTAACGACCCATTCAGGTAAAACGAAACCTAATAAAATTAAAATAGGTATTCCTGCAAGTAACAGCTTCTCTGTTCTATCTAAATTCATCATTAAATCTTCCTCCCTTGAGCCAAGGAAAATAAACCATAAGGTTTTATTGCCAGTACAGCTGCCATAACTAGATATATCGAAAAGAGTTCTGCTGGTGGATATAGATGTACCGATACTGCTCTAGCAAAACCAACAAATATCGCACCGATAATGGCTCCGCCAATACTACCCATACCGCCAATCACGATAACGGCGAACGCCATTACAATAACTTCAGCACCGATACCTGGAACCACAGAAATCTGCGGAGCAGTTACAGCACCGCCTAATGCACCCAAAGTTGTTCCTATAACGAATGTTGCTGAGAAGAATAAAGTAACGTTAATACCTAAAGCACTACTAACCTCTCTATCTTCAATAACCACTAATAACAACTTGCCTGTTGTCGTTCTATTTAATCCCCACCAAAGGACAGCACCGCATAAGACAGCCAATCCAATCAATGCAAATTTGTATACTGTGTATGGGATACCAAAAATTTCGATATTCCCTAAATAATATGCCGGCTGATACGCCACCAGTGATTCAGTTCCCCAGATCAACTTTGTTGCATCTTCCAAAATTAAAAAAATGGCATAAGTCACCAAGACCATGAGCACTTCATCTCGGCCATACATAAACCGTAAGATTCCTCTTTCGATTATCAGCCCCGCGACTAATCCGACCACTATCGCCATTAATGGAATCAACAGGTAAGTGAATGCTACGGACGACCCTGTTTGCATATACAGGCCAATTGCCCATGCAGAAGAATAAGCACCTAACGCATAAAACCCTCCATGCGCGATATTTAAAATTCGCATCACACCGTAGATCAGGGTTAATCCTACTGAAGACAGGAATAACCATGCGGCGAAGCCTAACCCATCTATTAATATTGCTACTGCAGTTAACATATAGCCTCCTCAAATTTAGGAAAAATCTGGAGGAGATTTATCAAAACCTCCAGATTAAAATCTAGTGAGATCGCCTCATGGCAAACTCACTAGCTATTGGAAGTTATGCTATTTACAAACAGCACCTTTGAACCCTGATTCAATCCATTCCAGACTTTTCATACCTTCTGGAGGATTAACACATGCCGCGTTATAACGCTTAATATTAACTAATGTGCCTTTACCGGATGCTTTATCAAACTTATAGGTACCAAACGCTGTTCCCTGTGTTGCCTGATGGCCTCCTGCGAGATTCATAGAAATTTTTCCGCTAGGAACTTCAAACTCCAAGCCTTTAAACGCTTCAATTGTAGCTGCTTGATCTGTTGAATTTGCTTTATCAGCAGCAGACTTAACACCCAAGATAGCTTGAGCCATGTGATAAGAAGGGTAAGTAGGAAGTGATTTAAAACGATCTACGTATGCTTTTACAAACCAATCATTTAATGCGCTATCTTCCGCTAAAGGACCATTCGGGCCACGTGCTCCAATAATAGTGCCATCAGGTATTTGTGAACCTAAACGTTCTATACCGGTTTCGCCACCTGTTAAAACCACTTTGCTTCGTGAAAACAACTGACGTCCGCCACCCTGAATAACAAGAGCTTCCATATCGCCACCCCAGAAACTCGAGTGAACTATATCTGGCTTCTTGGTCAACAATGCTGAAATCTCAGCCCCGTATTGTCCAGCAAACACCTTAGGGAATTGCTCGCTCACTGATTTAGCTGACTCTTTAAGGACCTTCATTGAACCAGAAAAGTCTCTCCATGAATCTTGACCAAAAGCATAGTTTTGATTGATACCAGAATAGGTAGAAACATCTTTCACTGTATCGACTACGTATCTTGCCGCAGCAACATTATCCATAGTGGCATGAGCTGAAGTTCTAAAAACATACTTAGGCGATGTGATGATATCTTCGAAAACTTGCGATGTTCCACAATCGAAGAACACTGTTAATTTTTTCTCTTCTTCTGCTACTGGAGCAATAGCTTTACAACTACCAGAAGAGATGTAACCAATAACTGCATCTACTTCGTCTTTTTGAACCAATTTTTTATAATCAGCTACTTTCTGTTTACTGTTCTCATCAACAAAAATCGGAGCTATTTGCGCGCCGGCTAATCCAACAGATGAATACGCACCAGGTAATTGCCCTTTATTAATCGCATCAATCAAAAGCTCTGCCGCATTACGAGCTGGAATACCAAAAGGTCCCGCAGCACCCCCAGATAAAAATGTAACTACGCCCAGCTTTACTTCTTTTTTATCTTCCGCCACAGCCGAAGATGAGAATGCAGATACTACAAAAGCCGACGCCATCACTGAGGCAAGCAATCCTTTTTTTAACAATCTATCTTGAAACATAACTCCTCCTAAAAAAATCATTTAATTTCCAAGCAACAAGAAAATATTCTGTTATTGCTGCCAACTAGGATTGCAACAAGTGTGCCAAAAGAATAAGTCGTTGATTAATATAGATATTGTTTTTTATGGCGTGTTATTTTGATCGGATAGCGCTCGATCAAAAACGATCACTTGGCGGATACCGCTCATTTAGATTATTTAATAAATAAAATTAGAATCAAAAAAGGCCGCTCAGAAAAACGTGATCTGAGCAGCCTTTTTTGTTATTTTTCTTCGAAAGAAAATAGGTCTTTTAAGCAATTTTTTGAGACAGCAATGTAGTTAGATGTATTGAGTCATCCAGAGAAATAAATATTGAGTTAAAAAATAAAAGGAAATGTAAAAAGAAATATAAGAAAACTCTCCAAATAAGAAATATATTGGACAAAATTATTCGGGCATAAATACAAACCAGTCCCCTAATAGAACTTTCGCTGGTGCGTAATCATTATTCAGAATGGTTTTTCCAATAGCTTGCGCTTGCATCATTTGGTGAGTTTTGGGATCCATTTTTGAAGAGAACCCCTTTGGGTCTTCTGGCAAATTCACTACTAAATTTTCCAACGCAAGTTGCAGTGCTTTTTTATCTTTAACGCCTTTAGCAATGCGTAACGCTTCACCAATAGCAATAATTCCGGCATAAGCACCTTCCGCAGCGTAGCTAGGAAATCGACCAGCCCTTTCATAAAAACCATTAACAAAATCACGATTTGCTTTTGTTTCTGGCCAGTTAACGTGATGCCTTGCAGATAAGATGATACCAAGAGGCATCTCATCTCCCATCTCAGCCAACGTTTCATAATTGCCACCAGTATCAAAGTTCATCACCTGAGATTGATCAAATAAACCCAATGGTTTTGCTTGCTTGATAAACGTAACAAAGTCTTGCCCCCAATGCCCATTGATAACGATATCGGGCTTACTTCTATTGATTTCATGGATATAAATAGAATAGTCGGTTTCAAATAATTTCGGCCAGAACTCACCCACCACTTCAAAATTAAACCTCTGCTCTTTTAGAAAAAAGCGCAAATCATCCCACGCCTGATAGCCATATTCATAATCAGGGCCAATGAATGCTATTTTCAGCTTCTTTTTGGTCTTGAAGTTGCTTTGAATGTATTTAGCACCGGCTCGCATAGACTGCCGTGTGCCGTTATTCACCCTAAAATAATAAGGATGTAACGATTCATTAATCAAACTAGGAGAAGCATGATCAGTACCGATAAAGAACACCTTATTTTCTCGTGAAATATCTGTCACAGCCAATGCTATTTGCGAACTAACTACCCCACAGAGGAAATCAACCTTGTCCTTATTAATAAAGTTACGTGCAATCTGTACTGCTCGATGTGACTTTGATCGTGTATCACCAAATAAAACATCGATATCAGGGTAGTCATATTTTTTAGAGCTTTTAAGGTCAGCCAATGCCATTTTAATTGCAATAAGACTATCTCGGCCATACAACCCACCGGGACCAGCCAAAGGAAACATACACCCAACCTTTACAGTCTCTTTATCCAAAGGGGAAGCTTCTGCTGAATAAACGGGGTTGAATATCCCAAGTATTGTTACTGAGATGATAAGTAAAAAAATATGCGCTACTTTTCTTTTCATTCTACAAACCTAATCTCTGTATACGTCGTTTTAAAGCATGCCTTGATACTCCAAGCTTTTCTGCAGCCAGCCCCTTCTTGCCGTCACACTCTATCAAGGCACGTCTTACCAAATCACGCTCAGCATCATCCATCGCTTCTTTAATAGAGTCTGGTGATGTTTTTTTGATATCTTGGCGGTCTATCGGCAGCCACTCGGGTAATATTTTTTCGCCGGGGTATAAAATTGTTAAACGTTCGATAATATTTTTTAACTCTCTAATATTCCCCGGCCAATCATATTCTTCGAATATCTTTTTAATATCATCGGACATAACCAGAGGATTACAGCCTTCGCGACTCGATAAGCTTTGATTAAAAAAGCTCGTTAACAGCCAAATATCGTCCCTTTTTTGACGTAATGCAGGAATCTCAATAGGGATGACATTTAAGCGAAAATACAAATCTTTCCTGAACGTTCCGTTATCTACATTTTCTTGCAAATTCCGGTTAGTGGCAGCAATCACTCGTATATTCGCTTCTTTTTCCCTAGTGGATCCAACTGAGCGGTATTTCCAAGACTCCAGAAAGGTCAATAATTTTGCCTGTAACAATAGCGGCATTTCGCCTATTTCATCCAGGAATAAAGTGCCATTTTCAGCAACTTCAACTAATCCCGCTCGATTCGAATCGGCACCTGTATACGCCCCTTTTTCAACACCAAATAGCTCTGCTTCAATCAGATGCTCAGGTAAAGATGAGCAATTAATTTCAACAAATGGAGCATCCTTATTGCCTGACTTATTATGAATTTCTTTAGCGACTAATGTTTTGCCTACACCTGTTTCTCCAAACAGCAACACTGTTTTCGCTTTACTCTTGGCCACTATTTCCAGATTCGTGAGTAGGTCAAGCATGATAGGACTTTCACCGATTAAACTAGCCGAAGTAGTAGACTTTTTCCGATGATATAAAACTTCTTTTTTTAATCTCTTTTGCGTCAACGTGTTGTTGATTAATAAAACCAACTCTTCCACATCAAAAGGTTTAGATAGGTAGTCAACCGCACCCAGCTTCATTGCACTTACTGCATCTTTTGTCTGACCATGCGCTGAAATCATGATGACAGAAACATCAGGATTGATTTTTAGCATCTGCTCCAAAACTTCTAAACCAGACATATCAGGTAATTTAAGGTCTAATAAAATGATATCTGGTTTTTCGGATTGGACCATTGATAGCCCTGATTCACCATCATAGGCTTCGACACAATCTATATTTGATTGCCTCAGTGTGAATGACAATGATTTGGCAAGCTGCACTTCATCATCGATGATCAAACATCTAATCATAATTGACACTCTCTTCTATATTTCTTTCTGTATTTTCTGTCACGGGAAATTTGATTTTAACTGACGTACCTTCACCGACAGTACTGTCAATATCAAGCACACCATCGTTAGTTTTAACGAGCTGAACACATATAGCCAACCCCAGCCCAGTACCACCTGCCTTGGTCGTAAAGAAAGGTTGTTTCACTTTATCCAGATCTTCCGCTTTTATACCGTGCCCCGTATCAGTCACGGTAATCTCAGCGACGCGATTATTTTGTACGGCCTTCAACCTTAAATGACCGCCGTCAGGCATTGATTTCAAAGCATTCAAAATAATATTCATTAGAATTTGACGAATTTGCCCAGGATCTACATGAATCTCAAGGGATCGCTGACCGAGCAGACTAATTTCAACACCCGCCTCTAAAGCAGTTGCAGAAACCAGAACCTGAACATGTTTAAAAATATCTCGAATGACGACATGCTCTTTCTTTGGCTCTCTAGGCCGCGCATAATTCATGAACTCTTCAACAATTGCATCGGTACGATTTATTTCATTATCGATCGCTTCCAGCATATTTTTGCGTTCAGGGTCTTTTTCAGAACAAATCAAACCATGAACGGTTGTGCTAATAGTTGCCAGTGGGTTACGAATTTCATGGGCAATACCAGTAGCAAGGTTTCCCAAAGCCGCGCGCCTTTCAACATCGACTCTTGACGTTACCATTGCACTTAGTTGCTCGCTCATATTGTTAAAAGAACGAGCCAAGATGCCTAATTCTCCGGGGATATTACCATCGACACGAACACCAAAATCACCTCTGGCTATGGCTCTTGCACCTTTAATGAGTGGTGCTATGATGCGAGTCAATCGTTGCGACATGTTATAAAACAGCCACATCACAAAAAGACCAGATAGGATAACCAGAAAAAGCAACCAATAGCGGATTCCCGGATTTGAAATTTGCGGACCGTTTTGTTTGAGCCCAATCGACCAACCGGGCAAAAATGAATAAGGTTTGGTAAATAGCTTACTTTTGTCTACCTTAACGCCAACCACATTTAATCTATCGCCGTTTGAAGTAATAATGACGGGTTCATACAAACCTGTTCGGTATAAAGATGTTGTTAATTCGGTTAATGACGTTAACCGTATTCTTAGCGCAATAACTCCAATAGACCTACCTTTTCGAACCATTGTCTTATAGATATAAAACCATCCTGGCTTGCCTGAGGAAGGTGGAATAGGCTTGGAAATATTTACCCCATTAATTGAAGCATCTTCAAATAAAAGTTGGGCTTTTTTCTCCATTGATTTCGGCAAGGACCATTTGTAATTGCCTGCTAAATCATAAAACTCAACGCTATAGATATCAGTATCACTGGTTTGAAAGTACAAAAAGTCTAAAAGTTGTTCAGGTATTTTCTCTATTTCAGTCCCTGAAAATAACTTATCTATTCCTTGTAAATCATCAAGATCATTTAAATGTTTGATCTGAGTTGCAATAAAGCTATTGATCTTAACTACTGTCGCCTGAATTTCACCTTCGATTTTTTCATCGATTAATCGATTATTAAGCGATGAATTGTGACTGTCGTACAAATATGCGATAACGATTAAAGGTAAAATTGAAGCTATCAAGGAACCCCATAAATATCTTTTAACTAACGTGAGTCGCCCCCAATAAGAAACCAAATGTAATCCCTCTAATTATTATTCTAAATATTGCACAGACTAACAGATAAGAGCGTATACCGCTCAAATCTTTAATTATTTAGAGTATTTATTATTTTAGATAGAGAATTTCAATGTTTTGAGCGATTATCGCTCCTAACCAAGAGAAAACTGAATTGATAAAAAGCCTATTAAAACCACACTTTTAGATGATATTTTTATTCGTTAAATCATCAATTAATTTTTGTAGTTCGACAGCAGCGGTACTAGTAGCGTTTTTGCTTTTACTTTTTACCTTCTTAACACTTCGCTTCTTTTCTGGTTTTGAGTTCGAAACAATTTTAATTTTAGGATTCTTGTGTGTTGTTTTGGCCACCACCTTTGCCTTACTCATACTTTTACCAAACTCCCGCTCATAAAACGCTACTAACTCTGGATCTTTAGTATTTGAGTTCACAACAGTAGGAGCGTGTTTCGATGAGCTATTTACTTCATTACCGAACACCTGCTTATAAAATGCAACTAACTCTGGGTCTTTAGATGTTGACGTTACCTTCGCTAGTTGAACTTTTTTAGACTGGTAATTTATCTTAGATTTATTTTTAATTCTTTTTTTAGCGACTATTTGTTTTACAGCCTGTCTTGTCGTTTGTTTAGATAGGCTCTTTTTCTGCTTTCCAAAAACATCCATATAAAACGCAACCAATTGAGGATCTTTTCCTTTCAACTTAGGATTTGGCGCTTTATTTAATCCCTTTATTGCCACTACCTGGGTAGGCGTGTATTGCTTGACCTTAGACTTTGAAGCCAGCTTAGTTAATTGAGCATTGCTAGGCGTGGGACTCTTCTGCACGACGTTCTTTGTTGATGTTTTTTTCAATGCCATTGTTGCCAATGGTGTAGGTCGTGAAGATAGTTTTTTCTTTTGGCTTTTCATGACATTTGCATAAAAGGCCATCAACGCAGCATCATTTGCATTTGCTTTAGGTGCTACAGTCTTAGTGACTGGTTTTTGTTCATGTTTAGCAATTAAACGCTTATTGTTAACTGCAACAGGTTTTGCTTTTGCCACAACAGCTTGTGTCGCTCTTGGTTTACTGAATGGCTTCACCAGAGGTTTACTCTGCGGCTTGTTCACTGCTTGCGGATGAGTTCTGGCCGGAGTCGGTTTTTGATAGGCAACTGCCTGCGACTGCTCTATTGATTCATCCGTGTAATCTTGAACCAGAATCACATTAGAATAACTGCTTCGAGAAGACGACTCATCAATAACGATAACGTCACGCTGGTTTGAATAATCGATAGGCGCACCTTCATAAACAACAACTTCAATAGGAGCAACCCTGTACATATCTCTGGCTTGCGCATTACTGATTGTCAGCACACTTGCAAATAAAACAATACCCGGCAACAAAAGATAAGAACGTGCATGCGGAAGCTCAGCTTTTGAACTGACTGAGATAGAATCAAACTTTTTCATACTTATATACCTCAAGAGACCACGTTCCAGTTTTCACCATATAGCAAAATCACAATTTTAAAAATAGTAGATTTGTACTAGAAGCAGAGGATTTAAGAGTGCATGCATTTGTAACAGGACAGCCTCTCAACAGACTATAGTTAGATGAAAATATCTACAAAATAATATAAACATCAGTCTGTTACCTTTAGCAATTTTCATTAAGGCACCCCCCTACTTTGGAGCACTTTTTTTATAAACGACTAACAGTAAAAACACGATAAATGGAGGGATTCAATAATTCTATAAAGAATTAAGCAAAACTGCCGTCATACTCAAACATTACGAACTAGAATCTAACAGTACTAGATTTTTTATCTAAAGATCGGTAGCTCGCTACCACCAGATTTTCTTACACATAAGCAGGTATTTAACATGATAAACCCACACCATAAAGACCTCGATTTATCGATCACGATTAAGCAATTAGATGTTGTGATCAAACGATTCAAGATCGAAACTCCGGTTAAAACCTCTTTTGGAACGATGACGGAAAGGCCTGCCGTTTTTGTGCGCATTCAAGATGATCAGGGTGCTTTTGGCTATGGGGAGATTTGGTGTAATTTTCCCGCATGCGGAGCCGATCATCGCGCCAAGTTATTTGCCTCAGAAATCATACCGCGGGTTCAAGATAAACATTTCGATTCACCCCGAGCGGCATTCGAACAGATAACAAATTCAATGCATATACTGGCACTGCAAACAGGCGAGTTTGGTCCGATAGCGCAAGCAATTTGCGGTCTGGATATCGCAATTTGGGACCTTGTTGCAAAACGCCACAACATCGCTTTACATAATCTACTTAATGAATCGACAAATGACATTGATGTTTATGCCAGTGGTATTAATCCCAAAAATACTGGTGAAACAGTTGCCAAGCTGCAAACGATGGGACACAGCCGTTTCAAACTGAAAATTGGGTTTGGCAAAGAAACTGATCTCAACAACCTTCAGGATGCAAGAGACACCATGTCTGACGGTCAGGAGCTGATGGTCGATGTCAATCAAGCGTGGGATATCGAGACAGCCTTAAACGAATTACCTGATGTTCAAGCGTTTAATCCTCGCTGGATTGAAGAACCTTTAAGAAAAGACGCACCGATAAACGACTGGATGGCTTTCAAAGAGTCCTGCACCACTAACGTTGCAGGCGGAGAAAACTTTGATGACATGCTTGAGTTTGATCAGGCAATCGATGGCAACTGGATGGATATCTTTCAACCCGATGTTTGCAAATGGGGTGGCATCACCAAAGGCCATGAGGTTGCTGTCAAAGCCAACCAATCAGGCAAAGTCTATTGCCCGCATTCACTAGGAGGCGGTATTGCCCTTGCGGCATCAGCTCATATTTTAGCCGCCAGCGGCTCTGGGGTTCCGGGCGTTTTAGAAGTAGACAACAATCACAATCCATTGCGTGAAGATGTCTTCCCTATCACTCCAGTCGATGGTCAAATATCGCTCGCTGATTTACCTGGTTTAGGCGTAGAGACTGATGTTCTCGATCATTACTTTAAAAACCCAGATTAAAACCTAAAAGCAGGAAGCAAAACTTCTATTAATCATCTATAAGACATCCATAAACGACAAAAACAGTAGCAGGAAAAACTATGCAAAATCTATTCGTCACCGGAAAAATAACGCCCGCAATGGAAGAGCAACTTAGCACAGCGTTTTCGCTTCAATTTGCTTATGATTTAGATGATCCGGCAAGCTGGTTACAAACACACGGTGAAAGCTTCAAATACGTCCTCACTAGCGGGCACGAAGGTATCAAACCAGAATTTATGGATGCACTTCCTAATCTTGAATTAATCAGTAATTACAGCGTTGGTTACGATTCGATTAATATTCCGCTAATAAAAGAGAAAGGTATTCTAGTCACACATACCCCTAATGTGTTGAATGCCGAAACCTCTACTACTGCACTATTACTGTTACTCGCATGTTATCGCGACTTTAACTTCAATGAAGCGCACGCACGCTCGGGACGATGGGAACAAGGCAAAGCGCCCCTATCGCGCTCAGCAGATAATCGCACTATCGGCATTCTAGGATTAGGTCGTATCGGACAAGCTATCGCTGACAAACTAACGCCATTCAATACACGTATTCTTTACCACGGACGCAGCAAGAAAGACGTCCCTTACGAATACTTCCCCAAGCTCATTGATATGGCACAGGAAGCCGATGCAATGATTTGTATCACCACCGGCGGCCCAGAAACCAAACATCTAGTTAACCGAGAAGTCATGGAAGCATTAGGTCCCGAGGGTGTGCTCGTCAACGTATCCCGTGGTAGTGTGGTTGACGAATCAGCAATGATCGATTGTTTAGAAAATGGCAAACTGGGCTGGGCGGGTTTAGACGTTTTTGAAAACGAGCCGGTAATCCCCAAAAGATTACGAGACTTAAAAAATACGGTACTGACACCACATATCGGCAGCGCCACTCAGGAAACACGCACCGCAATGGGAAATCTTGCGGTCGAGAATTTATTGCAGCATTTGCGCGAAGGAACGGTGCTTACTCCAATTCCCGAATGTGTTGAGAGCTAATGACTGATTGAATAATGGATAAATAATAAAGAAGATAGCCACCTCCCTACTTTGGGGCGTTTTTTTTGTTAGACCTATTTTGGGTTAGAACAGCTTTTAGCTAAAACAGTCAGGTTGGCTTAAAACAATGAAGGTTTACTTTCTTGCAATAAAAGACTCGGAATCAACAAATGTTGTTTGATGATTTCGATTGCCTTTTCTTGATTGCGATCGAGTAAAGCCTCAACCAGATCGTCATGCTCTTGTCTATTGGCATCATAAACTCCGTGATCAGACATATTCTTTTTCAGCCATAGATTTCGATACCGGGAGGCTTTTTCATAAAGAGACCGCCTCACCTGTAATAACGTTGCAGAACCACAGCCACTGGCAATCGCAGTATGAAATTTTTGATGTATTGCTTCCCACTGTTGTACGTCATCGTCTGTTTTTTCTAATAAATCTCCTGATTTCTTCAGAAGGTGATTAGCCGCAACAATCGAAGCCTCCCACTCATCATTCCCATTGGCAATGGCTAGCTCAACGCAAAGCGCCTCAATATGTGATCTGGTTTGATAGATGTCTATCATCTCTGCCAAGGAAATAGGATGTACTTTAAAACCTCGTTGATTTTCTACAACCACCAGCTGTTCCACCAAAAGCTGAGATAATGCTTCACGCAAAGGGCTTATTCCGACGGCATAGCGTTCTTTTAGAATAGCCATTTTAAGTTTTTCGCCAGGCGCAAAATAACCACTGAGGATATCGCCCTTTAACTGCTGAAGCACCTGAGAGGAAAAACTATCAGTCGTTTCAGAGGGATTTACTATGGGCTTAGCTGTGGATTTATCGATATTTTTAGTCATTGATGAAATTACAGAACCCATTAAAGTCAATTAAAGTGATTAGAATAGACGTATTCTATTCTTTATTGACATAAAAGTTAAATGACTTAAATAAACCAAAATATTGACATTAATATAAAATGTCGACATTATTCGCTATCACTTTTCACCACAAATGAGATCGCCATGAATTCGCCAGACCTACACCTTATTAATAATGCTAAACCAGAGGGGTTCAGCGTTAAGCCTTCTTCAGCCAGTGCACGTCTTCAGGTTGTTACTTTGTCTCAAGAAACCATTGCTGCTTTCAAAAAAAAATGTGAAGACTTTCCAGTTCAAGCGCTCGAATACAAACCCTTTCTACGGTTTGCAATTGCAGAAACGCTCAATGAACTGACTAAATTTACTTTGGGAGAGACCTTAAACAGCATAGTAAAAAGTCGCGAGACAGGTGCCTTTTTACTTGAGTATGAAGGCCAACCAACAACGCCTGAGGAAGCGTATGAAACAGGTGATTTTCATGTTCAGCTATCAACCGCAATCTCTCATATCGTTGGCTTACCCAATCATGACGCGATGATGAATAAATATTATGCGCGCTTCACGGTGGAAAACAAAGACAACAGCGATAGCTACTTACGCCAGGCACATCGTCGTATGGAGCTACACAACGATGGCACCTATGTTAATGAGAAAACAGATTTCGTATTAATGACGAAAATGGCTGAAGAAAATATGGAAGGTGGTGACTCACTCATCTTGCATCTGGATGACTGGGAAGAGTTAGACAAATTTTACAATCACCCTCTAGCGAAACAAGATATGCAATGGGGCTCACCTCCGAGTAAAAACACACCGACTAAAGTCTATCACCCCGTTTTTCTTGATGAGGATATCGATGGTGATAAGGGTGGGCCACGTTTGTCCTTTATTGATCAATTTGTCGAACCACAAAATCGTGAACAAGGTCTATACCTGTATGAAATGGGCAAATCCTTAGAAGCAGATACAAACTGCATTAGTGTTCGAGTGGATGTCGGATCAATGCTGGTGTTACAAAACAACATTTGGCTCCACGGACGCGATAAGTTTGTCGCAAACGAAGGCTTGCGTCGTGAGTTGCTTAGACAGCGTGGTCACTTCACAAACTGATAGCCTTTTAGCGCTTATTCCACGAAAATAATGATCGATAAAAATAGCCTGAAGCCTAGTGTTTCTCAAAGAGGTAGATTGTGAGTGCTACAAAATATGACTATGTAATTGTTGGCGGAGGTATTGTCGGTTTATCTACTGCCATGCAGTTACAGCAATCTTTTCCTGAGAAAAAAATACTCTTATTAGAAAAAGAAAACCAATTCGCCAAACACCAAACCGGCCATAACAGCGGAGTTATTCATGCTGGCGTCTATTACGCTCCCGGAAGTCTGAAGGCGGATTTTTGCAAACGCGGCGTTGCAGCAACTCTGTCATTTTGTGCCGAACATGATATTAAAGTCGAACAATGCGGCAAGCTTTTAGTAGCGACCAATGAACTCGAATTAGAACGTATGGATTCATTGTTTGAACGCTGCCTAGAGAATGGTCTTGATGTTGAGCTATTAACCCAAGCACAGCTGAAAGAACGCGAACCAAATATCATCGGCCTCGGTGCAATTTTTGCCAAGGACACCGGCATTGTTAACTACCAACAGGTCAGCATGGCAATGGCCAAACAGTTTGAAAAACTGGGAGGTGAAGCGCGCTTAAATCATGAAGTCACTGATCTTAATGAATCTACAGACCATGTGACAGTGTTCGCAAACCATGATGGCAAGAGCGAGGAATTTAAAACAGATTTTTTAATCACTTGTTCGGGATTAATGGCCGATAGAACCACCCGAATGCTAGGGATAAAAACGGACTTCCAGATCATCCCATTTCGTGGTGAATACTACCAACTACCCGCAAAATACAACAATATTGTTAAGCACCTGATTTACCCTATTCCTGATCCAGAATTACCTTTTTTAGGGGTACATCTTACACGCATGATTGATGGAACAGTCACTGTAGGACCCAATGCCGTACAAGGCTGGAAGCGTGAAGGTTACGGAAAAATTAACATCAGCCTACACGATGTATTAGACATGATTCGGTTTAAAGGTTTTTGGAAAGTGCTACAAGCTAACTATAAGACTGGCCTTGTTGAAACCTGGAACTCATGGTGGAAACCCGGCTATCTAAAGCTGGTTCAAAAGTATTGCCCCCAATTAACCGTCAACGATTTAACACCTTATCCCGCAGGGATTCGTGCCCAGGCTGTGATGAGTGATGGCACCTTAGTACATGATTTCTTGTTTGCAGAGAGCCCTAGAAGCTTACATGTATGCAATGCGCCTTCACCCGCAGCGACATCTGCAATTCCGATTGGGGAATATATTATTAATAGACTGCCAGTCAGTGATTAATACAGCATAAGACAATCAGTACAATAGCTTAAATATATCAAAGGCACCCCCCACCTTTGGGGCCTTTTTTCTTATTCGGTTGTAAGTATCACTACATATTCTTTGATAAAAATTGCACGATAAAAACAATGCCTAAAAGTAATAGAACCGACCAGATGACCTTCTGAAAAGTATTTGCATTCAATTTTCCTGAGAACCAGGTGCCAACCAACGTAGCGAATAAAGCCACCGGCATCATCACAAAGAAAAGCCCAATAACTCTCGGTGTAACAAGCCCAGCGCCAAAGTAGCCAAATGGAATGAAAATTCCACTTAACAAAAAGAAGCTATGAATCGTGCCCTTAAACTGTGCTGGCGACCATCCACGTAAGCTACCGTATATACCAAACACAATCCCACGAAACGCGTATGCTCCACCGAGCACACCTGCCAAAAGCCCGAAGAAATAACTCCAGCCATTTGCTTTCAACTGAATCTTTTTTGCCGGAGATAAAAACCAGATTGCCATGATAATAAGCACGCAACCCAGAAGGCTTTTCACCAGCTCATTATCGGTAACTCCAAGTAGCAATATGCCAAATGGAAATCCCAATAGAGCCATACTGGCTGTTCGCTTTAATGAGCCAAATTGAACGTGCGCCCTATCTTTCCACAACGCCACAAATGACATCAACGTGGAAATAAAAAGTATAAAGGGAACCGCTTCACTGATATCAATCATCAGTGATAACAGTGGGACAGCAATGACGCCATCCCCAAAACCTATTGCGGCTCTGGTAAACAAAGCCAGCAATACGATTAAAGCAATCCAGAAAACATTTGGGTCAGCGATAACGAGGTTAATTGAAGAGAGAATATAATCCATATTTTTATTAAAGCCCCGTAGGTAGCTAAACCATCAAACGCATTTATTCGGCATTGCTATTTTTGCCACCAATAGGACTAAAGTCCGCAGGGATTAAAATTTTATTCTCGATATGACTTACCAAAGGTCTCATCTGAACAGCGTAGTTTAGCCATTCTTCGCTTGCTTGTAGTTCTGCTCTGCGGCTATAGCGATCATCCATTGAATCGTAACCCCACATGTGTACGATCTGGTTTAAAGGGCCAATATCCGTATAAAAATAACCAACCATATTGCCCAATATACGGATTTGCACATCTTTACCTAATTCTTCGTAGAGTTTCAGGAAGGGTTTTACATTGCCATTTTTTAGTGTGTATATTCTTTCATCGATAAACATTTCAGAGTCTCGCAAAGTATTAGTATTCAGGTAATTTAATTAGAGAAGTTATTTAGATAAGCTCGTCGCTACGATCGTCTGTTTCACCATAACGGCTCAGTGCAGGCTTCTTTAAACCTTCATAAAGCTTATCCAGTTTTTGATTGATCTTTTTGCCTTCCTGTTCGAACAAGCTATTGCCTTTAAGATCACTATCTACGATAAAAGGACCGAAGTTTTCTACATCGAAAACCCACATCGCCTGTGCATTACCAAGCTCTTCGTACCACTCGACCTGTCTAACTTTTTTAATACCTCTACCCAATAAAGCGCCTGTTCCGTAACCTACGGTTGTCAAGTAAACAGCACCTGCCGGAACATAGAGTTCTTTATATTGTTCGCTGGTCATTCCGCCTTTGCCGATAATGATTTTTGCACCGGATTTCTTAAACCAATCAGTCATCCATTTGGCAAAACGGAAACTGGCTGTCGCCGTTACACCACCGACATTAAAGGTTCCGTCAGGCTCAATCGCTGCAGCAGGCGAACAATGGAAATTCACATTACTAAGCGCAGGTAAGTCTAGGGGAATATCAAAACCATCTTCTAAAACACGTTTGTAAACGCCTTCTCTGCCGGTATAAATAACGCCGTCCAGATAAACGATGGTGCCTATTTCCAGTTTTTCCAAATCTTCCTGTTGCACAGGAACCTGAAGCCTAACTTCTTTGAATTCTTTATTTGTATCAGCCATGTCTATTCCTCCCATCCTGTTGTCTCACGTCTCATATAAGGCGTAAACCAGTTTGGATCTGTACGATAAGTTACTGTGCCATCGGCATGTATGCGAGCCGTTGCACGCCTTGAAGAAAGACAGAACATGTGCACGCTCATTGGCATACCACCGGTGTGGGTGTAACCCACTTCGATATGGCAATCCGCAACCATCGAGGCGCCGACAAAGCCCATCGCACCCATACCAATGTCATTACCCATTTCTTTGAGTTCTTGTTCAAGTTTGGCAATCTCAGGATCAGGATTAGCCTCCCCCACAGTGCGCAAACAAGCTGCCTGCTTACCCAGAACCATCGTCGTATCTTTTGAACCGCCAAGACCAATACCAACAACTGCCGGCTGACACGCTAAACCACGTTTACCAAATGAAACTAACGTATCGAGGAAAAATCGCTTAATGCCGTCAATACCATCACCAGGAAACAACATTCTGTAGTCTGTACCGAAGAGTCCACCCTTATGCACGGTGGTAATGTCGATCCAATCTACTCCTGGCTCAAAACTCCAGTCGATTTCTGGTGAGTTAATACCCACGTTATTATTGTGATCTGTTCTCCATAGTGGATGAACGCGATTAGGACGTAACGGGATATCGTGCGTTGCTTGTGCAGTTGCTTCACGCAATGCTCTTTCTATTGCGATTGGACCGCCTTCAAATTTAGCTTCATTTCCAACTTTTACGTAATAACGAGGCAGGCCAGAATCGGCACACATCGGGCGACGATCTTCGGTAGCCGCATCCCAGTTTTCCATCATTGTCTTTAGAACAAATTTGGATAAACCATCCTCTTTTTGAACCATGAACTCGATACCCTTTCGATAATCTTGTGGGATATCGATCGCCGCTTTACCCATAATCTGGTAAGCGGTATCTTTAATTACTTTATTAGAAATCATCGTGTGGTCTCTCTTAATATTCTGTTATGTATTTGTATGCTTAGCGCTTAACTTCGGGAGCGGTTTCCGAGTAATCATCAATTAATGATTCACCTGGTTTGATAATCGAAAAGTTAACCGGTGTATGAGTAACGCCGAAGTTGCCAGATTGATTCCGGGCAACGGTAAAGTAGGAGTCTTCCATCTTTCCCGGCTCGGGGAAATCTTCACGACAATGTGCGCCTCGGGAGTTCTCGCGGGATAAGGCAGCAGCCGCTATTACTAGCGAGATTTCGATCAAATTATATAAATTCAACCAGTCATGCCAGGTTGGATTAAATACGGTATTTTCTGCACCGATACCATTTTCGAGCAATTCCTCACGTAATTCCTCAACTCTTGAAATACCTCTCTGGATACCTTCTGCGGTTCGCATAACGCCAACATCTTCCCACATAATATCCATGAGCTTTTCGCGTAGATCATTCACATTTACGCCACCTTGTGGTGATGTGAATGGCAGCAGTGCCCGATCGATTTCTGCTTTGATAATGTCTTCATCGGCTTCCTGAAGCTCATCAATATCGGCAACATACTCAGCCATCGCTTCACCAGAAACACCACCGTAAACGGTAGAGTTGGCAACGCCGTTTCCGCCCAGTCTATTTGCTCCGTGAATTCCGCCAGCATCTTCACCAGCTACGAACAAACCTGGTAATTCTGTTTTAGTATCGGTATCACAGATCAAACCACCCATGAAATAATGTGCCGTTGGTACGACCTCTACCAATCCTCCTGCCAGATCAAAGCCACAGTCAGCACAACGCTTTACCATGCCTTTGAATTTTTTCTTAACATCCTCAACACCAAGATGACTCATGGCGATATAAACACCGCCATTTGGCGTGGTGTTTCCTTTTCGCATTTCGGCATAAATACCACGACTTACGATGTCTCTAGTGGCACGTTCACCACGTTCATCGTAGTCAAACATGAAGCGTTCTTTATTGCCATTTAGCAAATGCCCGCCAGCACCACGCAACCCTTCTTCCAGCACTGTGCCTGTCATGCGGGTATCTTTACCCGCCAACAATCCGGTCGGGTGAAATTGCACCATTTCCATGTCACGCAGCGGCAAACCAAGGCGTAAAGCCATCGCTAAGCCATCCATGCTCTTCTCACCCGATGGTGTGTAATAGCGATACATGGTTGGACCACCACCGGTTGCCAGCAATACAGCTTTTGCTCGAACCAGACGCATTGAACCGTCGCGCATATTGACCATCAGCACACCAGCCAGCGCATCACCTTTTTTATTCGGTATTAACGCCAGTGCTCTATGCTCTTCAAGACGATCTATCGGCAGCGCGAGTACTTGTTCCATCAGACGGCTGATAATCTCTATTCCGGTAAGGTCGCCTTTATGCACTGTGCGATCCGCTGTTTGTCCTGCAAATGCTTTATGATGCAATGAGCCATCGTCTTCTCTATCGAAGAAGCAGCCTATCTCATTTTCAAGCTCTTGCACTCGGGTTACTGCAGTCTCACAAAGTTTCCATGCCAAATCCTGATCAGGCAACCATTTACCGCCAGCAATGGTGTCCATGAAATGGCGTTCAACAGAATCATCATCACTCATTGCAACGTTGTAGCCGCCCTGTACCATTCGAGTACAACCGCATTTACCCATCAAGCCTTTCACAGCGATGCTGATTTTTAGATCTGGATTAGCTTTATAGGCGTGTAATGCTGCTAATAAGCCAGCTCCACCAGAGCCAATAATTAAAATATCGGTATCGTTTCTTTCTATCATGATCAAATCGCTCTCAATAAGAAGGCTAAAGCCACAAAAAATGCTATTGCAACTGCCACTGCGGCAAATGTTTTCTGTCCGGGTTTCCAGGGCAAGAATTCAAGTGCAAGTAATCTCAGGCCGCCAAATAAATGCACCGCCAATAAAAACACTAATCCGAACTCAGCAAACTTAACGATTGGCTGCTCCGCCCAGTGCAACATGCTATCTAGCGATTCAGGCTCATTCAGTGCCAGACTAA
Source organism: Cocleimonas flava (assembly GCF_004339015.1). Taxonomy (GTDB): domain Bacteria; phylum Pseudomonadota; class Gammaproteobacteria; order Thiotrichales; family Thiotrichaceae; genus Cocleimonas; species Cocleimonas flava. Next base: position 575,330 of record NZ_SMFQ01000005.1, read on the forward strand.
GAATGTAAAAATGCGCAGGAAGAAATAACGCAAGCGCTATACCCGAAACGCGATGAAGAATATAGGCGTACCAGAGGGGTTGATTTCTATGTGTTTTAATCATGACATCACCACCGCGTAAACTGCTTTACTACCAAGACCCAATAACAAAATAACAATCGCCGTAGTAATCCAGTTAAGGCGCGCGCCTGTTACCCCCAGCCATTCATAAATGACCACTCTTAAACCTATCGCCGCATGGATTGATAAGGCCACGACAAATAAGCCGTAGATCAAGCCCCAGAAAAAACTACCTTGAGTGCGACCCAGTATTTCACCGGAAGATAGACCGCCCTGAATAGCGTAAATCATGACGCCCAGATGAAGTAACACCAATGGCGCCATCAGCATCGCAGTCAAACGTTGTGCAATATATAATTTGATACTGAGCACTATTACATCTCCCCTTTTAGTGTTGCTATTGCTGCCGCTTTTTTCAGGCCAGCAATAGAACGAGTAGGATTGAGGGTATTAGGACAATAGGTAGTACAACCTTGTTGGGAATGACAAGATTGACAGCCACCGTCTCCAGTAACAGCCTTAAGACGCTCTATTCTGCCACCATCTCGAACATCATTGACTAAGGTCCAGGCTCTGTTAAGCGCTGCAGGGCCTAAATAACTAGCATCATTTTCTACAACATCACAGGATGCGTAACACACGCCACAGTTAATGCATTCAATACCTGCATTGGCTTCGCGACGGGATTTTTCCTTGGGTGAGATAATCTGGACTGAATCGTCACGCGTTTTAGTTGGAACAAAATGGCCTTTCGCCTTGGTCCATTTTTCAAAAAACTCATTCAAGTCACAGGCAAGGTCTTTAATGATCGGCATGTTTCTTAAGGGTTCGATAGTGATGGTATCGCCATCCATAACCTTTGAAACATGCGTACGACAGGTCCAGCGCGGTTTGCCGTTAACTGTCATCGCACAGGAGCCACACATACCCACACGACATGCAAAACGGTAGGATAAATCAGGCTCTAGATTACGCTGAATCCAGGTCACCACATCTAATACTGTTTGGCTTTCTTTGGCGGGTACTTCGTATTCTTTCAGAGCGCTATTCGAGTTATCACCACGACTAAGCAATACCTTTATCGTTTTACCTTTATTTGCCACTTAATCTCTCCATTAGTCCCTTGAGTGATCACTCAAGCTTATTCTTGCTCAACAACAGACAAGCAATACTTGTCGTTGCTGATGTTGGATAAGATTTAATAACAAAAGAAAGTCTTGATCAAACGAATAAAATTGTAGATTTTATTAAGTAATGGTTTATTTAAAATAACGCATTTATCAACATACAGAATGACTTAAAATTCTAAAGTCATGACTAAATAATATGAAAAATACAGTTAAAGAATTTTTTAAAATAGCGGTCAGCTTTTTGTGGTTTGAGAAGGGTCTAACATGGCTTTGGTGACCCCAGACTCCTCAACAATCTGAATAAGTTTTTCCCACAAAAGCTCTATAAGCAAATGCTTGCTGGTATCTCGACGATAAAGCACGCCCAGCACGCGTTTAAAAGACGTATCCTCAAGTGGAATGATATTCAGATGTTCATGTTCCGGTTTTGAACAGCAATTCAACGGAACGATAGATACACCAAGGTTATTCATAACCATTGCCGCAGTGGCCTCTAAAGTATCGAGCTCCATGGTTTCATGAACATGAATATTATTTTCGATTAACCAATGATCAATATCCTTTCCTACCCAGGCTTTTCTCGCATAGCGGATAAACGATTGAGTCCGAAGGATTTCCATGGGATCAGTCATCTCAACTTCTTTGGAGGTTAAAACCACAAAGGGTTCTTCGGTAAACGGACGCCAGATCAAATGCTCATAGATAGTGGGTGGCTCTGTCATTACTGCAACATCAAGAAAGCCTCTATCGACTTGTGCATATAAATCGTCAGATAAGCCGGGATAGATGCGGATGTGCAAATTATCGTGATCATCCTGTAAGGTTTTAATCGCCCTTGGCATTATCCCAGTGGTAGTGGTTGGAACCGTTCCCACTGTGAGGTTTTCTAACGTATCAAGCTCACCTTCTAAGGATGGTTTTAATTCTTCGTAATGTTTGATCAGCTTCAACGCCTTGGGGATTAAGGCATATCCGGCAGGATTCAATACCGGAGGACGCTTGGTACGATCAAATAGAGGCATATCAAGCTCGTCCTCTAATGCCTTCATTTGTTGGCTCACGGCGGCAGGTGTTAAGTAAACAGCTTCGGCTGCTTTAGCAAAAGTTCCAAGTTCAGCAATTGCTATAAGGGTTTTAAAACGACGAACACCCATCAATGTATACCAGAATTATAGTTAAGAGGACCTTTATCATAGGACATAAATAACCACTTTATATCAATTAAATATTAATCAATATATAAAGGTCACCCCCCTACTTACAGGCACTTTTTTAATTAGTGACCACTTCCAGAAGGCGCTGGTAATCCTTCAATTCGCACATTAACACAGGCGGGCAGTCCGCTATCAATCGCTCGTTTTAACGCTGCATCCAGGTCAAATGGGTCTGTCACATATTCACCGTGACCACCTAAACCTTCTACAGCTAAGTCGTAACGTGTTTCATCAAGCTCACAGCCAATCAGGCGATCTTCACCATATTCCCTGAGCTGAAGTTGCACCTCAGCATTCCATTTGGCATCGTGTCCTATCACCGCTACCAGTGGAAGCTTATTGCGCACGGCTGTTTCAAATTCGCTGAAATGAAAACCCGCAGTACCATCGCCCATCAATATAAAAACAGTAGAATCAGGATGACTCGCTTTCGCGCCAATCGCATAGCAAATACCGCCACCAATAGCACCGGAAATGCCATTAATGATTCGCTTAGGAGCGGACAAGAATGCCTGTGACCACTGACCAAATTCACCACCATCACACACTAATATTGCATTTTCTATGCCTGACATTGCTCGTTGTACAGAGGTACACAAAGAGGCAGGATGAATTAAATCAGATACGATATCGTCAGCATCTTCCCCACGCTCTGTAATGACATTTGTTACCCTATCCATCCATCTTTGTCTGTCAGATGTCGGCGCGACCTGACAAGCACTCAGTGATTCAGCAAGACTTTTAACACTAGCAATTTCAGTCAGAACAATTCGCTCACCAAGAGCCTGTCGCGCGCGCTCAAGCATTTGCTTATCAGGATCAACAACCAAGACCCTGCAATCTGCGCCGAATGAATTAGCATTAGCAAAACTCAAGGTAAAATCAACAGACTTACCCAAAATCACTACAACGTCTGATTCAAGCAATACATTACTAAAATCGCCCAAGGAAGGATCCTTAAGTCCGCGCGGACTTTCCATACTTACAACGGGCACCGATAAGGCCGATGTCAGTTTAGAATGTAATTCGCCGATTCTTGTTTCAGTTAATGCAGGACCTGTAATAATCAGTGGACGTTGTGCGTTTTGTAACTCATTTTTAATCTGCTCAACAACTGCATCTGATGATGCTTCTCTATCAGGAGAGTAATCGCTCACACCGCTTAACTTCGATGTATCCACTTCCTGTTCAAGAAGATCCTGAGGCAGAGCTAAATGTACAGGACCCGGACGACCTGAACGCGCTGTTTTAATCAAAGCACTAAGATCATCTGGAATCGTTTCAACAGAAACAGAACGTTTAGATAGCTTGGTTAACGGAGTAGCAATTGCTACCTGATCAAGCTCTTGAAAGGCACCCATACCATCTTTGGAAATAGGTGAATCACCACTGATCAATATCACCGAGCTCTCAGCACAAGTCGCCGAATACAATGGCGCCAGGCCATTGGCAAAACCTGGGGCTGCTGGCAATAGAGCCACCCCTATTTCATCATTCAATTGTGACCAGGCATCTGCCATAAAAACTGCAGCAGCTTCGTGCCTTACATGTATTAAACGAATGCCTACATCAATGATTGCATCAAAAATAGGCATGATTTGATTGCCAGATAAAGTAAAGATTGTCTTTACTCCGGCCTCAGCTAAACCTTCAGCAACAAGATTTGCTCCACGTTTACTTTTCGTCATTTTGTTTTGTCTCAGATGTATTTAAAACAGATAGTTGTATGAGTTTTTGAAACTCTTATTCTTGATTTCCGTGCTCTACCGCTTCAGCCTTTTTCTTGCCTAAACCGGAACGGATAATTGCAACTATGGTTATGATCGTGAGTGTCCAGAAGAACCAGGTAATTGGGCCTCTAACGAGTATTTCCCCAGAACCACCAGACATTAGCATCGACTGCCTAAAGTTATCTTCCAGTAGCGGCCCAAGGATAAAAGCAATAAGAAACGGTGCTGCAGGTATGCCTTTACACAGCATGACATATCCCAACCAACCCATCGCAAACATTACACCTACATCGAAGATATTGTTATTAACCGCGTAACAACCGTATACACAAAGCACCATTACGGCGGGGAATAAAATACCTCGTGGAATATCAGCAACATACCTGAATGCACGAATAGCTACCGAACCTATTAAAAACAAAAAGACCGAACTGATGATCAAGCCCATGAACAATCCATAGATGATATCCGGACTATTCAAAAACATCATGGGTCCAGGCTGTAAGTTATGCACCATGAAAGCACCAATGATTACCGCAGTGATGACATCCCCTGGAATACCCAGTGCTAGAAGCGGTATCAACGTAGCCCCTGCTACACCATTGTTTCCAGATTCAGATGCGGCAACGCCTTCGATTTCACCTTTACCAAAGTTTTCTTTGTTCGGTGATTTTCGTCGAGCCTCGCTATACGAGAGAAACGCTGAAGGGGCTGCTCCAATACCCGGGATACTCCCGAGGAAAACACCGATAAAGCTACCTCTTACGATAGATTTAAAACAACGTTTATATTCTGCAAATGTCACCCATTCTTTACCGAGACTTTGCGTTTCACCTTCATTCGATTTGGGATTCCAAACCATTGCTAATATTTCAGGTATTGCAAATAAACCAATCAACACAGCGATGAAGTTCAATCCACCCATTAGGTTTGGATCATTCAGTGTAAATCGATTAGTGCCGTAGACTAGATCGAGCCCTATGGTGGCGAGTATCAACCCAAACAAAGCGCTGACAATACCTTTCAGCAAACTATCACCTGAAACACCCGCAATAATTGTTAGCGAGAATAAAATCAGGGTAAAAAACTCTGGTGGTCCGAACTTTAATGCAAACGCAGCTAACCAACCCGCACACAGTATTAGCGCCAGATTAGAGATTAGATCTGCAGTACAAGAAGCCCATAACGCCATCCCCAAAGCTTTGCCCGCTTGCCCATTTTTAACCATCGGATGGCCATCAAGAATGGTCGCACTAGAGGCTGGCGTACCCGGTGTTTTAATAAGAATAGCCGGAATACTACCGCCAAAAATCCCCCCTTTATAAACACCCAATAACAATAAAATACCTGTAATTGGCTGCATTGCAAAAGTAAAAGGAAGCGTTAATGCCACTGCCATTGTTGCCGACAAACCTGGAATAGCACCCGCTATAACACCAATTAAAACGCCGCCTGCCAACGCAAACACACTCTCAAAATTCGCAACTAACTCAAAACCCGCTGCAAGGTTTTCTAACAATGTCATGGCAACCTCAAAAACTCACCTTGAGGAATAGCCATTCCTGCAACATGAGCAAAAAACATATATAAAACGAGCGGAATAACTACCGCTGAAATGAGGGCTGTTCGTGGATGAGATGTTTTGATCAATACCGCCAAAGCGACAAACGAAATCATTGACGTCCACACAAGCCCTAATACAGGAATTGCAGCAACATAAGCAGCCATCAAGACAGCTAAGAATGCAATTCGCTTATAACATCCTTTAGTCGGCAATAGTTCTGCAACACTATCCTTAACGGCACTTCTTCCCGAGATCATCAGAGCAATACCGGTGATTCCCAAAAGAACGCTTAAAACCTCCGGCCAAAATACGGGAGATAACACTATATTCGTCACATTAGAGGGCGCAGTAACACCATAAGGAATTGCTACAAAAAGCAGAAATAAAGATAGAATTAATGAGGCCAAACCCGTACTAAAATAAGAGTTGTTTAACATTACAAAACCCTTTGTAAAAAATATGCAAAAGAACAGCCTTGAGGAATTTCAAGGCTGTAGATGGAGAGGAGGCTTATTAGCCCTCTACCCTCATGCCTAGCTCATCGACTAATGCTTTGAACTGATTGTACTGTTTATTAATAAACTCCTTTGATTCTTCAGGACTCATTAAACGGATAACTGAACCGCGCGCTTCCATCTTCTCTTTAAATTCTTTATTAGAAGTGGCTGTTCCTAACCATTTACCCCAGGATGCTGCTATATCATCAGGCAAGTCATCAGGACCAGCGACACCCGTCCAACCAACTAACTGCTCTAAATTTGGCTTACCAAGATCTTTTGAAGTAGGCGCATCAAAACCTGCTACAGGCTCTGCTGTTGTTACTAACAGAGGCTTAAGCTGCTTATTCTTTACAAAACTAGCTAAGGCTGATGAATTAGTACAAACAAATGTAGCAGTACCGGTTAAAACAGCCGTTGCAGCACCTCCGCCACCTTTCATCGGAAGATGTGTTGCCTGTTTCACTGGATTTTCCAAACCAAACTCTTTGAGCACCATCGCCGCTGCTAATTGCAACAAACTACCTACACCAGAAGAGCTATAACTTACGCTGCCTGGCTTAGCCTTTGCTCTAGCTACCAAATCTTCCATCGAATTTATATCGCTATCCGCTTTTACAGCACAGGCAACAGGGTTTATTTCATAAATTCCAACAAATCGAAAATCTTCCAATTTATAAGGAAGCGTGGCTTTTATCGCAGGGTTTACTGTGTGAGTACCTACTCGAGCAAACAACATGGTATATCCGTCTGCTTTAGCATTCTGTACCGCTACTGAACCAATCGCCCCACCAGCGCCAGCCTTATTAACCATTACCAATGGCTTTCCAACTTCTTTACTCAATGGTTCAGAAATAGTTCGCGCTGAGATATCAGTCGCTCCACCAGGGCCGTATGGAATTATCATACTGATGGGGCGAGAGGGATAATCGGCCGCAAAAGCACTATTGCTTAAAAAAACGACACTCATCGCTGCTGAAATTAATAGTTTCGATTTGTTCATTTTTATTTTTTTTAGTAAATACATTCTGTCTCCTTGATTTTTTTATGAATACCAAGCAATGAATACTAAAAAACCTGCTAGCATTTTTACTTAGCGTCCTCCTTTTAAAAAAGGGTTTCAAACTTATATAACTTTTTAGAATTTATTGAATAGAGATATAAGAGCCGTTTTAATATAGGCTTTTTTAAAAGGTTTAACTCAAATAGTTTCTTTACATTAAATAAAGAAAAATTTTAGAAAGCTAAAATAAGCTATGAATAATTTTCCTGATAAATTTGCTTTATCTAAAAAATTGAAAACATTAAAAACTAAAAAACGCTGTAACATCAATTACTTTGCATAAATTGATTGAGAGATAAAGATTTGCCCATTTTCCTAATCGTAGCTTTGTAATATTTTTTCGATTTCCTTTTGCAAACGATCAACTATCCTGCTTTTAGAGCAATCCTTACGAGTAAGAATACCTAATTCGCGAGCAATGTAAGCAGTCCCTAATGGTATTTTTCTGAGTTTCGCAAAAATCGGATCTGGAGCACAAAGATTAGGGACAATAGCTACTCCAAGATTGTGCGTAACCATGTATGTCAGCGTTTCTATCGAATCAATCATCATAACTCCATGCATTTGAAGTTTATTCTGTGATAACCACTGCTCGATAACTACGCCTGCAGCAGTATGTCTATTTTGTTGAATGAATGGATTCTCACTTAGTATCTTTGATGGATCATTACCTTTAACTTCTGGTGAGGTTAATAACACTAACTCCTCTTCAACAATAGCCTGCCAGTTTAAATTTTCATCAAATCGTTCGGGCTTACTGATAAGTGCCGCATCTATAGTTCCATAACTAATTTGATCAAATAAGTTATATGTCGTACCAGGTACAATTCGAACAAATAAATCGGGATAATTCTTCATTAAACCCTTTACAGAACGCGGTATAAGCTCTCGAATAGTTGATGGAATTGCACCAAGCGTTAATTCACCAATAAACTGAGCATCACCCACCAATCCCTCAAATATTGTTTCATAATCGTGAATAACTGATTTAGCTTTAGGGATTAATGCCAAGCCAAGCTGATTCAATCTTGGACTTTTTTCGTTACGATCGAACAATCTTACATCATAGATTTCTTCAAGGCGTTTCATCTGTTGACCGACAGCGGCATGCGAGATACAGACATTTTCAGCGGCAGCACTAAAACTTCCATATTCAGATATAGCCACAAGGGTTTTGAGTAATTTAATCGACATTATTTACCTCAATTCAAACTCTTAAACAACGTATTAGCATATATAGAATAGCTCACCAAAGTAAAATTATATTTTACTTGTCCTTAAATATATTTGAATTGAATTAAATTAATTTTTAATAAATTATTAACAAGAGTTTTTCGCAATTAATGAGTAAGGAGTAGCAATGTCCATAGACGTAAACGAAAGAATTGTCAGTGATTTTGTAAAGAACAAAATCGAATTAGTGACAACAGTGCCCTGTAAACAATTGGCCACAACAATTGAAAAAATAGACGAAAATAAAGACATATACCATATTCCCTCAAACAAAGAAGACGAAGGGATGGGCATTTGCGCTGGTGCATTTATGGGCGGTAAACGTTCTGCAATTATTATGCAAAACACCGCTATTGGCGTCACTATAAACACCTTGGCCACATTGACACAATATTATCGTATACCACTTCCGATGTTGATTAGTTACCGCGGTGAACTAGGTGAACCAGTTGCTTGCCAGGTTGAGATGGCCCTTCATACAAAAGCATTGTTGAAACAAATGAATATACCCACATACCACTTTCATAACGAGAGCGATGTGGAAGAGTTAGATAAAATTTTACAGTATACATTTATGTGCAATAAACCCGTTGCGATATTAACTGACGCGACTTTTTGGAAGGGGTACTAATCATGATTCGTTCAGAAATAATAAAAAGCTTAATTCCAGTAATTTCAGATCATTTTGTCGTATGCAATATTGGTTTACCCAGTCAAGAACTACATATGATGGATGACCAGTCGACTAACTTTTATATGTTAGGAACTATGGGATTATCTTCATCGATTGGCTTAGGTGTTGCCTTAGCACAAAAACAAACAGTTATATCAATTGATGGCGATGGCTCGGTGTTAACTAACTTAGGTACGTTGCCGACTATTGCGAACAACGTAACTGATAACTTCATATTGCTGATAATTGATAACGGGAGCTACGGTTCAACGGGTGATCAGCCGACATATGCCGGCCAAAAAACGTCATTAACAGCAGTAGCTTTAGCCTGTGGTTGCGAGAATGTTATTGAATGCCAAGCAGAAGAAGCCGCTGAAGTTATGCAGAAAGCCATCGATAGTAAAAAAATGACAATAATCGTGTGTAAAAGCGAATCAGGAAATATTCCTGTGCCCGTTATTACTATGGACCCTGTCATAATTCGTCATCGCTTTATGACTGAATTAACGAAGCGGAATACTTAATCAAACAATCAATTGACTTAAAATAAAAGCTCGTCACGATAACTAAAAATTAAGTTATTGTGACGAGCTTTTTAACTAGAATTTTCGCAATAAATCTAAATCTACGCGGCCTTTCACGAATATCACAAACTCTCGTAAATCTGGGTTAGTCTTATAAATAATGACAAACAACTTTACTGATAAGCTAAACTATTAAGAAATTAGTTAGATTTTTAAATCAGTAAATATACGCTCTAAAAATAATTAAATTTACAGTTAAGAATAGGCAAAAATGCCACCCCCCTACTTTGGATGACATTTTTTTCGTTTTTTACCGTACCTAGTATAGAACCACTCTACCGCGTTAATAATAAAATGAAGTGTCGTTCAATAGTCAGAGTAGAAATTCAACGAGTGGCAATAATTTATCGCTTTTAAGATCAATATTTTTTTAAGGTAAATTATCCCGTAAGAATATATCGACTTTCACTTCTTCTGGGTATGGAGCGCTTTCGTTACCACGGTAGTGGTTAGTTAATATTTTCAAAGCATCTTGTGCTTCTTTTGCAGCTTCCTGATTAATCACTGCATTCATAGTGCCATCTAAAAGGTATTCACGAGAATAAGAGGTTAATTCATGCCCGACCCAGATTATTTCTTTTTCCTTTTTGGAGTCTCGTAAAGCACGACCTATTCCCCTCGTTCCACTACCCACACTATAGATAGCCACAAGATCTTTATACTCCTCGATAATTTCAATGGCTTTTTTGTAAGCCTCTTCGTATCTATCCAGAGTTTCTAGGTTATGTATCACTTCTAGTTGCGGACTATAATCCCGCAAGGCACTAATGAATCCGAGCTCTCGCTCTTGATGATCAGAATAGATGAAACTTTGACTGCCTTTGAATACAGCCACGCTTCCTGACTTGTTATTCGCCATCATGGAAATCAAATGAGCTGAGGTACGACCTGCAGCACGATTATTCGGCCCGACATGCCCAATAGTGCGTTGACTATTAAAGCTAGAAACCATCGTGACTACTGGAATTTTTTGATTACAAATATTATTAATGGACTCTCGCACAAAAGGATCTTCCATTGGCATCACTGCTATGCCATCTGTCTTTTTTGACACCTTATCCAATAATTCAGCCAGAGATTTTGGATCAAAGCTTCTTACTCTATGACACTTGATGGTAATACCGTCTCTTTTATAACCATCACTTAGGCTCATAACATTATCAGCAAGGTGATTTAAGAAACTTCCAGAGCCATCAGGCAAAATCACATCAAACTTGAGGGGTTTATGAGGGTTCGAGCCACCTTGAATCTCATCAACTGCATCCCAGATACGCTTAGCTGTAGTGACAGATACTCCTGAGCGGCCATTGATTACTCTATCTACCGTGGCAATACTGACACCTGCTTTTTCGGCGATATCTGATTGTTTAGCCCATACTTTAGACACATTAACATCCATTAGAATCATCTCTTAATATCATAATGACATTATTACTTTTTTATATCTATAAAATAATAACTTTCTTTAGCCATGATCAGCCAACGTCAAAATGAAGTATTTTAGAGGTGTTTTTTCTATAATTATTGACAACACATCTATAATACATCAGTATCACATCTTAATCACGTCATTTTAACGTCATTTAAACATCAAGGTTTATTATGTATTTGGGTTTAGATCTAGGCACTTCTGGTTTAAAAACTGTTCTCTGCAACGAGGACCAACAGATTATTGCCCAGAATAATGTGCCTTTATCTGTCAGCAGACCTCACCCAAAATGGTCTGAGCAAAATCCAGAGGATTGGTGGAACGCGGTAGTTTCTTCACTAACTCAATTAAAAGCATCAAACCCAGATGAAATGATGCAAGTTAAAGCAATAGGTTTAGCAGGACAAATGCACGGAGCGGTTCTGCTTGACGATGAAGGCAATGTTTTACGGCCTGCAATACTTTGGAACGATGTTCGATCGGCCACAGAATGTGAAGAGCTCGAAAAGTCAGAGCCTAACTTCAAGGCACTTTCAGGCAACCCTGCGTTCCCAGGATTTACATCACCCAAATTAATGTGGGTAGCGAAACATGAGCCAGAGGTTTTTGCCAAGGTAGCAAAAGTATTGCTGCCCAAGGACTATATTCGCTTCCGCTTAAGTGGTGAATATATCTCGGAAATGTCAGATTCTGCAGGAACCTTATGGCTAGATGTTAAGAATCGAAAATGGTCAGAAAGATTACTTGCTGCTACGAATTTAAATTTATCCCATATGCCAAAATTAGTAGAAGGCTCTGCTGAAGGCGGCAAAGTAACTGATGAACTTTCTCAAAAATTTGGCCTTCAACAAAACGTAATTATTGCCGGCGGAGCTGGCGATAATGCCGGCGGCGCAGTAGGAATCGGAGCAGTATCTCCAGGTCAGGCATTTTTATCGCTAGGTACTTCAGGCGTGATATTTGTCTGCAACGAAAGTTATTTACCAAAACCTGAAGCTGCCATACATACTTTCTGCCACGCACTGCCAAACACTTGGCATCAAATGAGCGTGATGCTTAACGCCTCATCTTGTTTAGATTGGCTAGCAGAATTAACGAATACTAAAGATGTTTTAACACTATTAAACGAAGTAGAACAGATAGCTGACGAACCATCAGACATTATATTCCTCCCTTATCTGACTGGCGAAAGAACCCCACATAACGATGCTGATGCAAAAGGTGTTTTCTTTGGCATGACGGCCACCACCAAACGAGCAAATCTGGGATTAGCAGTACTAGAAGGGGTTGCCTATGCGTTCGCAGATGGACTTGACCCACTTCTGGAATCAGGTGCAACAATCAATCAAATTTCAGTGATTGGTGGCGGAGCTCGAAGCGAATTATGGGGGCAAATACTCTCTGATGTTTTAGGGCAGGAACTTACTTATCACGAAGATGCAGAAAGCGGCCCGGCTTTTGGCGCTGCTCGATTAGCAAGACTAGCCTTCACAGGTGAAGACGTTTCTAAAATCTGTACAACACCACCTGTTAAAAACACTATCAAACCAAATCCAACAAAACAACAGTATTACAAACCTAGGCTGGAACGCTTTAGACGTTTGTATACCTCCTTAAAACCTGAATTTAGCAGTCTGTAAAAATTATGAATAAATTTTTCCCTGATGTAGAAACGATCACTTACCAAGGCACTGATCATAAAGAAGACCTTGCTTTTAGACATTACGATGCCAATCAAGTAGTTCTTGGTAAAAGCATGAAAGAACATTTGCGCTTTGCCGCATGCTATTGGCATACATTTTGTTGGTCAGGCGATGATGCTTTTGGCGGACAAACACTGATGAGGCCGTGGTTTGAACCGGGTGACGAAATGCAACAAGCCGAACTTAAAATGGATGTTGCCTTTGAATTTTTTGAGAAACTCAGCGTACCTTATTACTGCTTTCATGACCGAGATGTATCACCTGAAGGCTCGACATTGGCAGAAACGGTCAGCAACTTCGACAAATTAGCAGAACGATTACAGCAAAAGCAGGAAGAGACAGGTCTGAAGCTCCTTTGGGGAACTGCAAATCTTTTTTCTCATCGCAGATTCATGTCAGGAGCTGCTACAAACCCAAATCCAGAAGTTATGGCATTTGCAGCGGCACAAGTTAGGCAAGCAATGAATGTTACCCATCAACTTGGTGGTGAAAACTATGTACTCTGGGGTGGTCGCGAAGGCTACGATACGCTTTTAAACACTAAATTCCAGCACGAGACCAATCAAATGGGGCGCTTCCTCAACATGGTTGTTGAGCACAAACATAAAATTGGATTTAAGGGCAACATTCTGGTCGAACCAAAACCACAGGAACCCACTAAACATCAATACGATTATGACAGCCAATCCGTTCACGCCCTATTACTCCAACATGGTTTACAAGATGAAATAAAGGTCAATATTGAAGCGAATCACGCGACTCTAGCGGGTCACAGCTTTGAGCATGAACTCGCATATGCAACTGAAAACGGTATTTTTGGCTCTGTCGATATGAATAGAGGCGACATGCAAAATGGCTGGGATACCGATCAATTCCCAAATAGCGTTCCTGAAATTAGCCTCGCTATGTACATCATTCTCAAAGGTGGGGGGTTTGGTAAAGGCGGGATAAATTTTGATGCGAAAGTTCGTCGCCAATCAATAGATTCAAACGATTTATTCCACGGACATATAGGAGCCATGGATGTTTGTGCAAGAGGTCTATTAAACGCCGCAAACATGATCGAAGATGGTGGACTGGATAAAGCTAAAGACTCTAGATATGCAGGCTGGAACGAAGAGTTAGGCAAAGACATACTTGCCGGAAACTTAAGTCTGGATCAGTTAGCAGACAAAGCTGTCCAGCAAAATCTAGACCCTCAGCCAGTGTCAGGCAAACAGGAATTATTAGAGAATTTAGTGAATAGATTCTGCTAAACCTATAAAAACAACTAAGCTCATTTTACGTTATAGAGGTAAATACTTATGCGAACACTTAAAGGCCCCGCGTTATTTTTAGCGCAATTTGCCGGTGATGAAGCACCATTCAACACACTAGAAAATATCGCCAAATGGGCCGGTGACTTAGGCTTTAAAGGAGTGCAAATTCCATCATGGGATGCTCGTTTAATCGATTTAGATAAAGCAGCCTCTGATAAGTCATATTGCGATGAAATTGTGGAGACTTTAGCTAAGCACGGTTTAGAAATCACAGAATTATCAACTCACTTACAAGGGCAGTTGGTAGCAGTTCACCCCGCTTACGATAAAATGTTTGATGGCTTCGCACCTGAGCATGTACACAATGATCCCGTAGCACGACAGGCCTGGGCAATAGATCAAATGATGAAAGCCGCACAGGCTTCAGCTAATTTCGGACTTACTGATCATGTCACTTTTTCTGGCGCTTTATTGTGGCCTTATATGTACCCCTGGCCTCAACGCCCTGCTGGTTTAGTAGAAATGGGGTTCAAAGAATTAGCAGAACGCTGGTTACCTATTCTTGATGAATTTGACCGCTGTGGCGTGAATGTCTGCTACGAAATTCACCCGGGCGAAGACTTACACGATGGCGTTACTTTTGAGATGTTCCTGGAAGCGTGTAACAACCACCCTCGCGCAAATATTCTGTTTGATCCATCACACTTTTTATTACAGCAATTAGATTACCTAGAGTTCATCGACATTTATCACGATCGAATCAAAATGTTCCATGTGAAAGATGCAGAATTTAACCCTACAGGTCGACAAGGCGTTTATGGCGGCTATCAAGGCTGGACTGATCGTGCTGCCCGCTTCCGCTCTTTAGGCGATGGTCAGGTAGATTTTAAGGGAATCTTTTCAAAACTCAGCCAATATAACTTTGATGGTTGGGCCGTGATTGAATGGGAATGCTGCTTAAAGCACCCCGAAGCAGGTGCACGAGAAGGCGTTAAATTCGTTAATGACCACATCATCCAGGTTACGGACAAGGCCTTCGATGATTTTGCTGACGCCGGAACGGATGATGAAGCTAACCGACAGATTCTTGGACTGAAGTAAGGAGATAATAATCATGTCGAAAAAAATTCGCTTGGGTATGGTAGGAGGTGGCGAAGGCGCTTTTATTGGCGCTGTTCATCGCATTGCTTCCCGTATTGATGATCGTTATGAACTCATTGCTGGCGCTTTATCATCTGATCCAGAAAGAGCCGCACGCTCGGCAGAAAATCTGGGCATTCATAGCTCCCGCTCATATTCGACCTTTACAGAAATGGCTATTGCAGAGAAACAACGCGAAGATGGCATAGACGCCGTTTCTATTGTTACTCCCAATCACATGCACTTCCCGGTTGCTAAAGCGTTTTTAGAACAAGGAATCGCTGTGATTTCCGATAAGCCTTTAACGGTTTCACTGGAAGAAGCTTTAGAACTTGAAGAAATCGTCAAAGAAAGTGGATGCTTTTTTGCGGTAACTCATAACTACACAGGCTACCCATTAGTGCGTCAGGCAAAGCACATGGTTGAAACTGGCGAACTAGGCAATATCCGTTTAGTGCAAGTTGAGTACGTGCAAGACTGGCTAACCGTTAAAGAAGAAGATGGCGGCAACAAGCAAGCAGAATGGCGTACAGATCCTACTCGCTCAGGCCCAGGTGGTTGCTTAGGCGACATTGGAACACATGCATTCAATTTAGCGCGTTTTATTTCCGGACTAAAAGTAGAGGAAGTATCAGCAGATTTGACCAGTTTTCTGCCAGGCCGACAGGTCGACGACAATGTCCATGTAATGATGAGACTTGAAGGACAAGCTAAAGGCATGCTGTGGTCTAGTCAGGTTGCACCTGGTAATGAGAACAACCTTAAAATTCGAATTTATGGAGATAAAGGCGGATTAGAATGGCATCAGGAAAACCCCAATAAATTAATTTTTTCACCATTTGGAGAACCAAGTCGTACATTAACACGAGCTGGTCATGGCTTATCTGATGAAGCCAACCGTCTTATTCGAACCCCGGCGGGTCACCCAGAAGGCTATCTCGAAGGTTTCGCAAATATTTATACCGACATTGCTGATGCCTTACTTGAATGCCAAGCAGGTGCGTCACCAGAATCAGTGATGAAGCTCATTCCTGATATCGAAGCCGGTATTTCAGGCATGAAATTCATCAACTCGGTAATTAGCTCGTCACAAGAAAATGGCAAATGGGTAAAACTTGATGCATAACTGTAAATCACAGGTCGCTACTTTATGAGCTCTCCCGTTCTTCAATTAAGCAATATAGTTAAGGAGTTTTCGGGCGTCCGTGTTTTGCACGAAATTACCTTAGATGTTCTTCCTGGCGAAGTACTCGGAATATTGGGTGAAAATGGCGCCGGTAAGTCGACGTTATTAAAAATCATTAGCGGCATTTACACAAAAACCAGCGGCACTGTTTCCGTCAATGGAAAAGTAGTAAACCTGAAAACGCCTGTTGATGCTAAAAAGCTTGGCATCGCAATGATCCCGCAAGAGTTTAACTTAATTAGTTCACTAAACGTTTTTGAGAATATATTTCTTGGTAGCGAAATTAAGTCAGGTCTTTTCCTCAACAAAAAAACCATGCGGGAACAAACCCATGAGCTTTTAAAAGAACTGAAAACAGACCTTGATCCAAATGCATTAATAGAAGATTTAACCGTTGCGCAAAAACAAATGGTTGAAATTGCCAAAGCATTAGTGAGCAATGCAAACATCCTGATTATGGATGAGCCGACAACAGTGCTCACCGAACACGAAGTACGTATTTTATTTGAGTTAGTTGAAAGACTCAAAGCCCGCGGTGTAACAATATTATTTATCTCTCACAAATTAAAAGAAGTTAAACAGCTCTGCGACCGATTGGCAATTTTACGCGATGGTCACTTAATCAGCCTGGATGAAGTCACCGGCCTAAATGAAAAAGACATGGCACGTAAAATGGTTGGCCGAGAACTCAACCAGATTTATCCTGAAAAATCTGCCCCGCAGGAAGAAACTGTACTGAAGGTAAGCAACTTATCCATTGATGGCGTATTAAAGAACATCAATTTTGAGTTAAAAAAAGGCGAAGTTCTGGGGTTTTCTGGTTTAGTTGGCGCAGGTCGCACGGAAACTGCTGAAGCCATTATGGGTCTACGTCATAAAGACTCAGGAGCACTTGAAGTCAATGGCAAAAGGGTCGAGGTAAACAGCCCTGTTGAAGCAGTAAACCTCAGATTGGCGTACCTGTCGGAAGACCGACAAGGTAAGGGCCTAATTCTTAATTTTGACATACCCAAAAACATCACTCTGATTTCTTTGAAAGCCTATGTAAAGGGCTTAATAAACAAATCTTTAGAACGCAAGAAAGTGAAGGAATTCGTTTCACTATTTGACATCAAAGCGGCTTCACTAGACACAAAACTCATCAATTTGAGTGGTGGCAACCAGCAAAAAGTATACCTATCTAAATGGATGGACACATACCCTGAAATTCTGATTCTCGATGAGCCAACTCGCGGCATTGATGTAAACACGAAAAAGGATATCTACCATTTCATAAGACAGCTAATCGATGATGGCTTATCCGTTATTTTTATTTCATCCGAGTTAGAGGAAATTATTGGCTTATCTAATCGCGTGATTGTGATGCGCTCTGGTGAAATTATGGGCGAGCTCACCGGGGAAGATATCAACGAAGAAGAAATTATGTATCACGCCGCTGGTTTGACAAGGCAAACTGCTTAAAACATTGAATAAATATTTACTCAGGAACAACAAATGATCAGCAAAAAATCAATAAGACATACGAATCAAATAAATAGAGTGACTCTAAAATGAGTAAGATTGATTGGTCAAAATACGCACCTTTGATTGCCCTAATTGTGCTCGTTGCAATTTCAGCTATGGCTAGTGAGCACTTTTTAGCAGCACGAAACATCTCCAATGTCTTAAGACAGGTATCTTATACAGGCATTATCGCTTTAGGCATGACTTTTGTGATTATCGCTGGCGGTATAGATTTATCAGTCGGTTCAATGCTGGCGTTAGTCGGCGTGCTAACTGTGATGATTCTCAATGCTGTGGGTGAAGGCTGGTTTGCCGTGGTGTTAGCCATCGGTGCGGCGATTGCATTGGGTGCTTTATTTGGTTTAATTAATGGCGCCATAGTTACCAAAGGCCGAGTCGCAGCCTTTATTGCCACACTTGCAACCATGTCAATTTTCCGATCATTGACGTTATATATCAGCGATGCTGGCGAGATTGTTTCTACTAATCAAAAGTATCCAGATGTCGGTGGAGGCTACTTTCTTTCGGTACCAAACCCAGTCTGGGTGTTTTTATCACTCGCTATAATTTTCCACATATTACTCAACCACACCGCTTTTGGACGTCATGTTTGCGCAATTGGTTCTAATGCGACCGTTTCTGCTTATTCTGCGATTAAAGTTAAAACAATCTATTTAATCACCTTTGTAATTACTGGCGCTACCGTAGGTATTTCTGCCGTGATGCTGTCATCCCGACTTAATTCTGTAAGCCCCGGCGACGCTGGTTTATTTTACGAATTAGACGTTATTGCAGCGGTCGTTATTGGCGGTACATCTCTAGCAGGTGGCAAGGGAACAATCTGGGGAACGGTGATTGGTGTCATCATTTTAGGAATCATAAACAACATGCTGAATTTGTTAGGTGTATCAGCATATCTACAAGGCACGGTAAAAGGTCTTGTGATTTTAGTCGCAGTGTTAGCACAGTACAAACAAACCCGCTAGCCAACACTGTCACATGAAAACTTGAGTAGGAAGTGGTGTGGCATTCAACACATCAAATAATACTTAAGTGAAAAGTAGTCATTGTTTTAAATAAACAATTTTGTGTTAACACTATAGGAGAGTAGAAATGAAAGGTGTTTTAAAAGTAATAACAATGAGCATCATATTAATGATGGTGCCTTTAACTGGTATGGCAGCAGATAAATATAAAATCGGTGTCAGCGTTCCATCTGCTGATCACGGCTGGACAGCTGGTTTACTATGGTGGGCAAAAAAGGCGACTGATGAACTGGCGGCTAAAGACAGTCAACTTGAGTTTTTTGTAGTAGCAGCAAGCTCAGGTACTAAGCAGGTAGGTGATGTTGAAGATCTTATGATCAAAGGAATAAATGCACTAGTTATCTTGCCGCACAACCCTGCTACTTTACAAAAAGTAATCGAAGAAGCTTATGCTGAAGGTATCTATACGGTTGTGGTTGATCGCGAATTAGCAAACCCAGCTCAAGATGTCTTTATTGCTGGAGATAACCCAGGTTTAGGCCGTGTTGGCGCAGAATGGTTAGCGAAAGAAATGGGCGACAAAGGAAATATAGTAGTGTTAGAAGGAATGCAGATACCTATCAACAAGCAACGTGTGGATGCCTTTAACGAAGTAATTTCAAAGCATTCAGGGATTAATATTCTTGATTCACAACCTGCTGACTGGTCAACTCAAAAAGCACTTTCAGTCATGGAAAACTTCTTACAAAAACACAAAAAGATAGATGCTGTTTGGTGTCAAGACGACGATATGCTTAAAGGTGTAATGCAGGCAATTAAAGAGTCTGGTCGCACTGATATAAAAACGGTACTAGGTGGAGCTGGTTCAAAAGACATCATTAAAATGGTTATAGACGGAGACCCGGTTGTCCGCGCAACAGTGACTTACAGCCCATCAATGATCGCATCAGGAATTGCACTTGCAGTAGCTGGCGTCAAAGACGAAACTCTTGGCAATCTTTATCATAAACCAACCCGACTTATTCTCGGCGCAGAGTTAGTGACCAAAGAAAACGCTAAAGATTACTACTACCCTGATTCGGCTTACTAGATCTTTTTGATGAAAAATAACAGGCACTTACTTCTTTAAGTGCCTGTTTAACAGCTTTACATTCACAACTTAAAACATTCAAATAATCATTAATTCACAGTAAAAAAGTGCCTCAAAGGTGGGGGGTGGCTTTCCATGTCACCCCCCACCTTTGAGGCACTTTTTCATCTCATTTATTATCTGTTTTTTAAGCTAAGCACCCCAAGCAACATCCATTATTGTAACTAGTCATATTTCATTTCCACCTTAAGTTTTATCCCTAATACCTTAACCATCTAAAAGAGACAAAACCAAACAAGAATAAGTAAATAAAAGACCATAAGTTTCTATTCAGAAATTCGATCTATAAATTCATTTAAGTTATTATTAGCCCCTTGGAACCGCAAAAATACTCAGTAGCAATATCTCTACTGGGCTAGGCCGGTTAAATAAAATTTATAGGGAAAACAAGTCATGACTGAATCTCCATTTAAACTCGATCGTCGCACCAAGATTGTCGCCACTTTGGGACCATCTTCAAGCGATGAAGCCTCTATTAGAAGCTTATTAGATGCAGGGGTGAGTGTATTCAGACTGAATTTTAGTCATGGAACCCACGAAGAACAAAAAGCCAGACTAGACTGTATTCGCAAGTTAGAAAAAGAAGTGGGTCGCCCCGTAGGTATTTTGGCAGATCTTCAAGGCCCAAAACTAAGAATTGGCACGTTTTCAGAAGACAACGTCCACCTAGACGTTGGCCAAACCTTCACGCTTTATCTGGATGAGCACCGAGGAGATAGTACAGGCGTCAAACTACCTCACCCTGAAGTCTTCGCAGCTCAGAAAGTAGGCGAAGAACTATTGGTTGATGATGGTAAAATTCGCTTGCGCATTACTGAACTCACTTCCAACAAAATGGTTACAGAAGTCATGGTTGGCGGAATAATCTCGGAACGTAAAGGAGTGAACGTCCCCGGCGTTTCTCTACCGATCAGCCCGCTGACGAAAAAGGATCGTATTGATCTTAAGTATGCATTAGAGATTGGGGTTGAATGGGTTGCTTTATCATTTGTTCAACGTGTCGAAGATCTGATTGAAGCCCGTGAGTTAATCGGTGGAAAAGCAGGTTTACTGGCGAAATTGGAAAAACCTTCTGTACTAGATGATCTAGAAAATATCGTTAAACACTCTGATGCCATAATGGTAGCAAGAGGCGATTTGGGCGTTGAGCTACCTCCAGAACGTGTTCCATCTATTCAAAAACGAATTGTCCAGGTCGCTAGATCTCAAGGCAAGCCAGTTATCGTTGCGACTCAAATGCTCGAGTCTATGATTCATCACCCTATTCCTACCCGAGCAGAAGCGTCGGATGTTGCCACAGCGATTTACGATGGTGTTGATGCTGTGATGTTATCTGCTGAAACTGCAGCCGGAAGTTACCCTGAAGAAGCCGTTTCAGTAATGGGGCGAATTATCAGCGAAACTGAAAGCGATAAGAATTATCGTCAGATGCTACAAATATACCCACTCATTGGTGAAATCTCTGATGCGGATGCGATTGCAATTGCAGCATCTCAAATTGCCAAAGATAGAGAATGTGTTGCTGTAGTTACTTTTACCAGCACAGGCTCAACAGCCTTACGTGCTGCTCGTAATCGTGGTGTTGTTCCAATACTCGGATTAACACCATCGGATCATGTCGCACGAAAGTTATCGCTGGTTTGGGGTGTGTATTCCATTCAAACCAAAGATGTTGCTTCCTTCTCTGAAATGGTTGGCAAGTCGGTACGTATGGCTATGAGAAAAGGCATAGCAAAATCGGGAGATAGAATAGTCGTTACAGCAGGCGTACCATTCGGAACACCAGGCTCTACCAACACGATTCGTTTAACCAAGGTTTCGGAAAACTACGAAAAAGAAGAATAATGTAGATTACATCACTGAAACGTAAATATTATATTAAAAGAGCCGAATATTATTCGGCTCTTTTAATGAGAAAAAGGAAAGAATGGTAAGTAAGGGAAAAAACGCCCCCTACTTCACATCAAATTTCTATTGAAGCTGCGGCTTAGCAACCTTTTTCCTAAGCATCTTGATTAGTGGAATTAACCAAATCAGGATAGTGAGTACACCAAGCGTAGCTGAAATCGGTCTAGAGAAAAACGCTAACAATTCGCCGTCTGCTTTTATCATCGATGATAAGAACATCTCTTCGAGCATTGCACCTAATACGATACCTAATATTGTTGGCGCAATCGGAAAACCATTCTCTTCCATAATGTAAGCTAAAACACCCATTGCTAACATGATAACAACTCCAAATACTGAGTTTGTTATCGCAAAAGAACCGACTAAACAGAAAATCAAAATAGCGGGCATCAGCATCCGAGAAGGAATTTTAAGCAACTGCGATGAAAGCCTTATAGCGAGGTAGCCTAGAGGTAAAAGCAATAGATTAGCCACAAAAAATGCGATAAAAACAGCATTCAGTAACTGTGGATTTTCCTGAAAAATCATTGGCCCAGGATTCATGCCCTTCATATAAAGCACACCTATCGCAATCGCCGTAACAGAATCACCCGGTATACCAAATACCAGTGCAGGAACCCAGGCACCTGCTAAACCTGCATTGTTTGCCGAACCCGCATCAACCAAGCCTTCTACATGACCCGTTCCGTATTTTTCTTTCTCTTTCGATGTGCGTTTTGAAACACCATAAGAAACCCAGGCTGCAATGTCTGCACCTGCACCTGGTAGAACGCCGGTCACAGCTCCAATTGAGCTGCCTCTAAAAACATTAAATTTGTATTTAAATAAAACACCACCAACCCCTTTGAACAAATTAGTAAGCGATTGTACTGGCACTTTAGGGCGCGAATTATTTTTAGCTGCCACAAAACGAAGCACTTCTGAAATGGCAAACATACCAATCATGGCAGGAATAAAGCTCACTCCTGACAACATCTCTGTACTACCGAAAGTGAAACGAGGATGTCCAGAGATAAGATCAATACCAATAGTGGCAATGAACAGGCCAATCAATAAAGATACAAAACCTTTTAACGTTGAACCACTAGAGACAACAACTGCACTAGAAAGCCCTAAACATGCTAACCAAAAATATTCATAAGAAGAAAATTTGAAAGCAAATTCGGCCAATGCAGAAGTCGCCATCATCAGTACTACTGCACCGATGAGACCACCGATAATAGAAGTGGTTAAACCAACACCCAATGCTAACTGTGCCTTTCCTTTTCGGGTCATGGCGAATGCTTCATCGCAATAGGCGGCGGAGGCAGGTGTACCGGGAATACGGAGCAACGCGCCAGGAATATCGCCGGCAAAAATTGCTGTGGCAACAGTCGTTACAATGGCTGCAATCGCAGGCACTGGATCCATAAAGAAGGTTACAGGAATAAGAAGTGCGGTTGCCATGGTGGCAGTTAGACCCGGAATTGACCCAACAACTAATCCAAAAGCAGCGGCACCGACCATTACCATTAATACGTAAGGGTCAAAAATTAATGAGAGTCCACCAATAAACGCATCCATAAATAATTCTCTAAAAACCGAGTGGGCCGATAGGTAATGGCACTAAAAGCCATACACCAAATAATAATTTACTCACACCTGTCATAAACAGTGCGGCAATAAAAGAGGCGACAACACCATTTTGAAGTCGTAGAAACAATACAAGTAAAATCGAAAACGCCGTTATTACAAACCCTAATGTATCCACAAAGAAGATGTAAAAAAGTATGCTTAAAATTACGACGAAAAAATTGATAACCGAACGAGGCTTTTCGCGCCATCCAGCAATCGTTAGTAAGTTGGACTCTTTGCTTATAGCTTCTTCTATTGGGCTAGAAGCTGTACGTTGTTTATATCCACTAACGACGAGAAGGCAGCCACAAATAATTAAACCAACACCAATTAATACGGGAAAATCTGAGGCGCCGAAACGTTGTCCGTGCAAAGCAGGAAATGTTCGAGTGTAGATGATTTCTGCGATAGCAAAAACAATCAAGAAAATGCCAAATACTGCATCATTAAATTTCATTGAATGCTTGGCTCCTGAATATGGTGAGAATAATGAAAGTACCTCTATTACTGATTGTTATCTAGCAATAGAGGTACCTTTGAACAAAAAACTTACTTAGCAAGACCAACAGCTTTCATCACAACACCAAGTGACTCATCGCTTTTCTTCATCCAGCTTTTAAAGTCATCGCCCGCTTTATATGTCATTCCAAAGCCGCGACCATCCATAAACTTTTTGAAATCATCTGAATGCCAAACTTTGTTCATTGCTGCGCTTAACACATCTGTTTCAGCTTTAGGTAAACCAGCTGGAGCAACAATACCGCGCCATGATGCCATTTCCCACTCAGGGCCACCCACTTCTTGCAAAGTAGGAACATCAGGGAAAGCAGCTAGACGCTCTGAAGACATAACACCGATTGCTTTCACTTTACCTGCAGATAACAAACCAGACGCTTCTACGATTGAACAAGTAACAACATCAACACCTTCTGCAACCAACTCTTGAAGACCACCTGCTGAACCTTTCGAAGGAACCCATGGTACTGCAGACTGCTCTAAACCAGACTTGTTTAGCATACCTGCCAGAGCAAGATGCCAAATACCACCTTGACCTGTACCAGAAGCTTTATGCTTGCCAGGGCTAGCTTTAGCCGCATTAATTACTTCGCCTGCATCTTTCCACTCTGAATCTGCACGTACGATAACGCCAGCTGGGTCAGTATTGTAAAGTGCAATAGGCGTGTACTTTTCATACGTTAGATCGGTTAAACCAGCCCAATGCATCATGCCTGTTTCTACTGTTGCTACGCCGATGGTATATCCGTCAGGTTTTGCGTTTGCAATTGCAGAGTGACCTACGACTCCGCCTCCGCCAGTGCGGTTAACTACATTAACAGGCTTGCCTAATTCTTTTTGTAACAAACTACCAATAATACGACCTGTGGCATCAGTTCCACCACCCGCTCCCCAAGGAACGATTAACGTAATTGGACGCTCAGGATATTCTGCCATAGCAGGCGCAGTTACTGCCGCCAAAAGTGTTGTTGCAGCAACTATACCTGCTGTTGTGCGAATGATTTTTTTAAATGATTTCATAGTTATTCCTCCGTTAAACTTTCTCTTATAATTACAAACAATTTACAACTTATTTACAAATAATTACAATATACTATTTATAGCAGTTATACACTAATTATTCCTATTCATAAGCAACTAATAATTAATGGTTTAACGTTTTTCTATTAAAAATAAAAATGATACACAGGACTTAAGACTCTACAAACACGATAAGGACACATCATGAAAAACGTATTTGATTTAAGTGGACAAACAGCCTTGGTCACTGGGTGCAAACGCGGCATTGGCAAAAGTATGGCAATAGCTTTGGCTGAAGCAGGTGCAGATATTATTGGTGTGAGTGCAAGTCTCGAAGCAGAAGGGAGCGATATCGAACGAGCAGTGACAGCATTAGGTAGAAAATTTTCATCCTATGCATGCGACTTCTCTGATCGTGATGCACTTAAATCGTTCGCCAATCAAATTAAAGTGGATGGTCATAAACCAGATATTTTAGTCAACAATGCGGGTACCATAAAAAGAGCGCCAGCTGCTGAGCATGAAGATGACTTATGGGATGAGGTCTTAGAAGTTAACCTAAGCGCGCAGTTTGTAGTAAGCCGTGAGATTGGCCGAGACATGATCAAGCGAGGTAGTGGCAAGATCATTTTCACCGCTTCTTTACTGACTTTCCAGGGTGGCATTACTGTCCCAGGCTATGCGGCATCAAAAGGAGGAATTGGCCAATTAACCAAAGCTTTGGCGAATGAGTGGGCATCAAAAGGCATTAACGTAAATGCAATCGCTCCGGGTTATATCGCTACTGACAATACTCAGGCATTACAAGATAATCCTGAACGTTCCCAATCTATACTCGAACGTATTCCTGCAGGCCGCTGGGGAAAACCTGAAGATTTCGCAGGGCCTGTTGTTTTCCTTGCTTCGTCAGCCTCAAATTATGTGCACGGAACTATTTTGACAGTAGACGGCGGCTGGATGGGGCGTTAACCCACAATTAAAGTTGGAGGCAAACAGGAACCAAACCTATCAACCTAAGTTGCCCCATCCTTTTTTGCTTTGAATTTTAAACGTCTTTCACGATACCAGATAATAAGTCCTGAAATAATGATAACGAGCGCACCCAGAATGGTAAATTCATCAGGCACCTCATCATAAAATATGAAGCCTAAAATGGTCATATAGATAATAAAACTATAAGAATATGGCATCAAAACTGAAGCTTCTGCATGCTTATGCGCCCGGGTCAGTAGCTCGTGCCCAGCCCATGAAGCGAAACCCACCCATGTCATCAACATCAACGCTTTCAGGGTCACCGGCTGCCATAACCATACAGCAAAGGGCAGAAAGACAAGCGCACCGACCAAGCCGGTAAAAAACTGCAACACATGAGGACGAACTTTAGCGGCAAGCTTTCGAGTGATGATCGAATAGATAGCCATTGCTATTGCAGCAAACAGAACCAGAAAAGACGCCCAATGAAAGCTCTCATTGAAAGGAGAGACAATAATAACAACGCCAACAAATCCCATAAAAATAGCGAACCAACGCCAAGGTCCAACACGCTCACCTAAAATAGGTCCTGAGATCAAACTAACAAAAATAGGAACCGTAAACAGAATCGCTGAATACATACTCAAGGTTAAATACTTCAACGAGTAAAAAACACAGGCTGTAACACTAGCCAGCATTGCGCCACGAATAACTAGCAGCCAAAAGTGATCTTTAATCTCGTTTTTATCAAAGCCTCGAAACGAAATTTCAGTGGTACCAATCGCCAATTGAAAACTATAGCGAATAAACGCTAACTGAAAAGCGGGATACCCTAATAACACCAACCACTTGGTTGTTCCATCCGTCAAAGAGAAGAACAAATAAGCAATCAGTATTAATAAAATACCGAAATTAACTCTATCCGGTATTTGCGGCGCTGAAACAACTTTCATTACTTTTTATCACTCGAATTAGCAAATGAGGTCTGATAAAAATCGACCATCTTTGGCACCAGATCTTCTCCCTGACCATTATCTATCGCTGCTTGCAAAGCAGCCAAAGATGAAGGTGCAATTGCCGGAGTGACACCTGCATCTTCTGCCATTTTTTTATAATAACCGACATCTTTTGCCGCATTTTTTATTGAGAACTCTAATACATCTGGATTTCCATCCACAGCATAGGCTTTGATGAAATCCATGATGCCAGAATTTGCAGGCCCAACTGACAATACATCATAGACTGTCTGCCGCGGAATTTTAGCGACATCAGATAAGGCAAATACTTCTGAGACCATATTTGCAGTAGTCATAGCGATAAAATTATTAAACAGCTTTATGGTGTGCCCTGCGCCAGATCCACCTAAATAGAAGACGTTTTCTCCCACTTCCTGCAACACTGGTTTAACACGCTTAAAAGCATCTTCATTGCCTGCTGTCATGATATTCAGCAAACCCTGTTTAGCATGAGCAGGGGTACGCCCTAGTGGAGCATCCAGATAGTCTCCGCCAGCTACTGCAACCTCTGCGGCTAACGTTCGAGTACTCTCAGGCAAAGAGGTGCCAAAATCTATGACGATAGCGCCTGATTTCAACCCAGCTATGACACCTTCATCCCCTCGCATACGACTTTCGACTTGTTCACTGGTTCCCATACATAGCATCACCACATCAGAGTTTTCTGCTACTTCACGCGCACTGAATACTTCAGTTGCACCACGAGATACTGCTGCATCAACATTGGTACGCGAGTGATTTGCCATAACAACGAGCGCATAACCTTTTTCCTGAAATCGCTCTACCATCGCTGATCCCATCAAGCCTAAGCCGATAAATCCTATTTTTGGTTTTGTCATATTATTTACCTCTATTTGCCTTTGAAAAAAATTTGCGTTTCATGATAGTTTTTTATGATGAACGTTTAATAGTGAATGTTTTATGAAAAATTCATAACTAATCTATAGATAAGGTTTAAATGCCCCCCCCCTACTTTCAAGCGTTTTTTTTGTACTTAGCCAACAATCACCATGACTAACAAGCAACCAAATTCATTAATAATTCGGCTCGTACTTATTAGGGTCTAACTCATTTGGGTCCAGCTACAACAAGGTACATGCAATAACAATAGTGCAACAACCTAGAAGCAATAGAGTTGATCCTTCAATGATAGTGCACGTGTGAATTAATCAGCAAAAACTATTATCTGAATAACAATCAAAATTTAGAATTAAGCGAGAGGGTCGCTTAATTCCTTTTCATATAACTCTATTATTAAACCGCTCGAACTGCACACACAAATATTGAATCTGTGCTTAAGAAATAATCCAAATACACCCCCCTACTTATAGGGCGTTTTTTTAAATATGTATCTGGATCATTTTCACTTAACTTACTTCAATGGTTACACGGCTATTTAACTGAGCCAGGCATCAGTTGATTCGGCAACCACAGTGCTATCTCTGGAAATAAGATGATCAACAATAAGATAAGCAACATTGGAATTAAAATGATAACCACTTCCTTAAGGACCTTCACAACATTCATCCCACCAATGGAGGCGGAGATCAGCAGACAGAGTCCATAAGGCGGAGTCACCAAACCGAATGCAAGCGAGATGATACCGATAATTGCAAAGACAATCGGCGATATATCGGCCTGAAGAGCAACAGGCAAAAGAACAGTACCGAGAATGATAATAGTTGGAATGGCATCGATAAACAAACCAAAGAACAAAAATAGGAATGCAATAACCAAGGATGTGCCGATTGTCCCAAGTTCCATATTTGTCATCACAGAAATAATAAGACGTGGCACATTATAATAAGCGAGCAACCAACCGAAAACGGATGCCGTACCTATCGCAAATAAAGAAATAGATGCGAAACGTCCAGTATCATAAAGGATTGTGCCTACTTCACGTGGGGTAACCGTTCTGTATACCACCATGCCTAAAAATAGAGAGTAGAAGGCTGCGATAATGGCACTTTCGGTCGGTGTAACGATACCTGCAACGATTCCATAAATAACAAAGACCGGCGTTAACATGGCTAACGCAGCGCCTTTAAACGCTTTGAAGGCTGTACCAAAAGTCGGCTTCATCGCGATAGGGTAATTGTAAACTTTGGCGTAGCCATAAACCGTCGCCATCAAAGCGAAACCGATCATTAACCCGGGAATAGCACCTGCCAAAAACAGAGCGCCGACAGAAACCTGCATCACGCCACCCCAAACAATCATCAGAATACTAGGTGGAATGATTACACCCATCACCGATGAACAGGCAGTAATCGCAATCGCAAAACGGGTGTCGTAACCCTCTTTGATCATTGAAGGAATGAGGATTTTTCCGCAACCCGCAGCATCGGCTGTTGATGAGCCAGATATACCTGCGAACAACATGGAAACCGCCACATTCACGTGCCCCAAACCACCGGGCATCCACCCTGTTAACACTCTGGCCAAATCGATTAATTTGTCGGTGATTTTCCCCGAATTCATTAAGTTAGCGGCGAGTAAAAAGAAGGGAACAGCCAAAAGAATAAATGAATTATACGACTGAAACATACGGTCGATAATGATGAATGGTGTCAGCCTGATATCAAGCAGCACTACCGGAATGGTTGCGATACCTAAAGCAAAGGCAACGGGTACTCGTAGAATGACCAATAATAAAAAACTGCCAACTAATAAGGCACATGCTACTCCTGTAGTAAGAATCATAATACTGCTCTTTTGTTAGCTTTGTATTGCTGAAAGGCTTCAACAAAACGGAATAAAGAAAAAATGCCCCAGAATAATCCTGCGAGTGGGACTGTAATGTGTGTAACCATGAGATTTGCATTCATCATTACAGAATGCTGAATGCCGCCGAATTTTGCATATTCAATCCCATACCAGGCAAACAGAAAACCAAAACCGCCAACCAGCAATAGAACAATGGATTTTTGTATTAACAATATCAGAGGATTAGGGCTATCTGGCAACACCTGAACGTCGAAATGTGTACCTTCCCATACGGCCAATACCGAACCGATCATGACCACCCAGACAAAGATAAAAGTGGCCAGCTCTTCAGTCCAAAGAAAAACAGGGATAATGCCGGTGTAACGAGCAATTACCTGCATTGCCACAGGAATCACAAGTGACCCTACCAATACCGCTAAAATGATTCTTAGTCCGGTACAGAAAGCTTCTAAACTGCGTTTGATCATGATTGACCCTCAAAGGGCAGATGAGAATGAAAAATAGAAGCATCTCTAAGGTCGATAAAACCTCAGAGATGTTCTAACTGATGTATCTAAAATTACTTATTACTAATTTTTTAATAACGGTCAATTACTTAGTTGCGCGAATTGCACCTAGTAATTCAGTTGCATTGATACCCGCTGCAAATTTATCCTGCACTGGCTTAACCATGTCTAGAAGCTTCTCACGACCTTCAAACTCAGATACTTTGATCTGACCAGCATCAACCATTTCTTTCAGCTTGATACCATCTTCACGTGACTCTAGCTCACGACCATATGCACCAGCTTCTTTACCTGCTTTCTTGATTGCAGCTTGTAGTTTCTCTGGAAGTTTACGGAAGCTCTTACCGCTAAATACGATAGGACGTACAGTAATTGTATGAGAGGTTAGAGTAACGTTTGGCGCAACTTCGTAAAACTTTAAGTTCTGGATACTTGCTGCTTCGTTCTCAAAGCCGTTAATAACACCTGTTTGAATTGCATTGTAAACTTCGTTATATGCGATAGCAGAAGGTGAAGCACCGATAGCATCAAAAATCTGAGCCTGTATTGGAGCACCCATCACACGCATCTTATGGCCTTCCAACTCCTTCATATTCATAATTGGCTTGCTTGACAATAGGTTACGTGTTCCACCGCCAGCATAACCAACAATAACGATATCTGCTTTTTCAGATAACTCTTTCTCAAGAGGAGCAAGAATGTCGCTAGATAAAACAGTATTCCAGTGATCTAAGTCACGAAACAAAAAAGGCATATCCATTAACGGAATAGATGGTGCAAATCTTGCCATATTGGAAGGCGCTAGAATGGTGTAGTCAATTGCAACACCTTGATTTAGGAAAGTGACATAGTCCTTTTCAACACCCAACTCACCATTTAAACGTAAGTCAAACTTCACATCTCCGTCGTAATACTCATTAACCAGATCAGCAAACTTAACCATAGTTTTAGTGAAGGTATGCTTGTCATCGAACATACTCGCGCCACGTAAAGTCTCTGCAGAAACAGATGTAACGAAAGTTGAAAGTACTACGCCGACTAGTGCAGTTTTAAGAATTGTTTTTACTTGTTTTTTAAAAATCATAATTTCTCCTTGGATAATTTGGACTAAATCAACAGTTAAAAATACTCAACGCCATTGATGTCTCAGCGTAACTATAGTAAGAATTTGTAAAATGTAAATAAATAATTTGTAATTAATTGTAAACAGTTGTGTTTGCAAATTATCACGACTAAATATTTTTAACGCGACAAAAACCTAAGCTAATGATATTAATGACAAAAATATAATTTTTATCGCATTTTCAATACAATGTACGTATAGCATTAAGTTCTAAGAGGCACGATTAAACGCAATCAAAACCTGCATTTAGAACCAATAAATCCCTAATTTACACACTTTTATTTACAAATATTTTACAAATAACTATACTCTTTGCTTTACAACCTCATTTAAAGGCGAAAGTATGAGTGAGCAATCATTAACTTTTAAAGACAGTTCTTTGTCTGATAGTGTTTATGAAGAATTAATACAGCTGATCGTACAAGGTGAGTTTGGTATTGGGAAAAAGCTTCCCACTGAACATGTCCTTAGCGAAAGATTAAACGTTTCTCGCCCTATACTCAGACGAGCACTCAAGCAACTACGTAATGACGATGTTATCGTTTCACGTCAGGGCTCGGGATCGTTTGTTAAACGACGCCCAGAATTAGCCGTTCTTGATTTTGCTCCCATCGGTTCTATCGCTGATATTCAACGAACATTTGAATTTAGAGCTGCAGTAGAAGGAGAAGCTGCATATCACTGCGCGATCCGAAGAACGGAAGAAGAACTTTTGCAAATTCAAACAGCAATACAAATGCTTGACGACTGCATTAAGAATAATGAATTAGGTTCGGATGCGGACGTAGTCTTTCACGAAGCCATTTGTAGAGCTTCGCACAACCACTACTTCACTGCTGCACGTAACTCAATGAAACCCAATATTTTAACCGGAATAAATTTAACCCGGAATTTGTCGCTACTAAAACCAAAAACGCGGTTAGAGCTAGTGCAACAAGAGCATTATCATATTGTTGATGCTATCGAACGCAAGGATGGACCAGCTGCTCGCGAAGCCATGCGAGCGCATATAGACAATGCTCGCATGCGAGTATTCGAAGGAAACCCATCTAACAAAAGTGTATTAGACGAAAATTAATGCGCAATAATTAATACACAACAATTTAAGAGATTGCTTTATATGAAGTCACTACTAGGTATCGGCGAATGCATGCTGGAACTATCATCAGTTCACGACAATCTTTGGCAGCAAAACTTTGCCGGAGACGTATTCAATACGCTTTGGTATGCGAAAGCACTCGCATCAGAAGATATTTCCATCCGCTTCTTTACTGCGATTGGTGACGATCACAGCTCGGAAGAAATGGTTGCATTTATTAAAGGCTCCGGAGTTTTATGTGACAACATCCCTAGAATTAAAAATGGTGTTCCGGGCTTGTACCGTATACATCTAGATGGTGCAGAACGATCGTTTAGTTACTGGCGCGACACCTCAGCAGCAAAGCAGATGATGAAGCAAGCTGAACTTCTTTGGGCGCAAGTAGCCGATGCTGATATCGTATATTTATCAGGGATCACTATGGCTATCTTGCCAGATGAAGACGCTGAAACGCTCATCGCTGGTTTACGTTCTGCGCTTAAACCTAATGCAATTATTGCCTTCGACCCCAATATTCGTCCTCGTTTATGGGCAAGCGAAGAAAGGATGAAAGATATCATTACAAGAACGGCTGCTATCTCGGATCTTATCCTTCCGAGTTTTGAAGATGAGCAAGTCACCTTTGGTGATAAAACCCCAATGGAAACAGCAGAACGCTATCGAGCGCTTGGCGTTAAACAGATTGTTGTTAAGAATGCAGAAAGTGAAACCTTATTTGTCGAAGGCGAGAAAGTTGAATACTTTCCTGTAAAAGAAATCGAGGGTGTTACTGATACCACCGCCGCCGGCGACTCCTTTAATGGTGCTTATTTTGCTGAATATATGCGTTCAGGTGATATTGCAAAATCCATATCACTTGCGCAAAAATGCGCCGGCACTGTCATCTGTGAAAAGGGTGCTTTGATTCCTTTTGAGACTGTTCAGGCTAGCGTTTAAATTACACTCTACATTACTATTTATAAGACTCCCTACACAACTTAAGACAAGGCAAAAACATGAAACGAACATGGCGTTGGTTTGGTAAAAATGATCCTATCTCTCTTGAAAATATTAAACAAGCGGGAACTCAGGGTATTGTCAGTGCGCTTCATGATTATCCCGCCGGAAAAACCTGGCTTAAAGAAGATATTCTAGAGCACAAACAACAAATTGAATCAGCAGGTTTAACCTGGGATGTCTGTGAATCGATCTGGATGAGCGACGAGATAAAACTCAAAGGTGCATCAGCAACAGAAGAAGTAACTGCCTGGAAAGAAACGCTCAAAAACCTCGGTGAAGCAGGAGTGAAAACGGTCTGTTACAACTTTATGCCAGTCGTTGATTGGACTCGTACAGACCTGGAGCATTCGCTTACCGGCAAAGGCATCGCGTTACGCTTTGATATGATCGATTTCGTCGCATACGATGTTTTTGTGTTAAAACGCCCTAATGCTGATCAGGACTATGAAGAATCAACAGTATCTCTAGCGAAACAAAGACTCGCCGAAAAGTCTGCCGAAGAAATAGCGCAACTCGAAAAAAATATCATCGCAGGTTTACCGGGTGGTGCAGAAAGTCATGGTGGCGGTGAATTCTCAAAACGCATCGCAAATTTTGACAGCTTAAGTGACAACGATATGCGTGATAATTTAGTCTCGTTTCTTGAAGCTGTTATTCCAACTGCCGAAAAATATGGAATAACATTGGCGATTCACCCTGATGATCCACCGTTTCCACTGTTTGGTTTACCGCGAATTGTCTCTACAGAAAATGATCTGGATTACCTATTCGAGACAGTGCCAAGCCCCGCGAACGGACTTACGTTTTGTGTTGGCTCCTTTGGTTCTCGACCCGACAATGACTTGGTTAAAATGGCAGGCAAATACGCAGACCGCATTCATTTCACCCATCTTAGAAATGTGATTCGCAATAAGGACGGCTCGTTCTATGAGGCAGAACATTTAGAAGGTGATCTGGACATGATCGCTATTATCAGAGCTTTGCTAACTGCCGAGTCGCACGAGTCCAGAACGTCTGAAATATTTATGCGACCTGATCACGGCCATTTACTGGAATTTGAAAAAGATTCTAAAGTTAATCCGGGTTATTCGTACTTAGGCCGCTTAAAAGGCATGTCGGAGCTTCGTGGCGTAATGCAAACCGTAGAGCATTTTACTGCCGCATAAAACCCTTATTCAGATCACTGAAAAATAGTGCCTGGTTTTTCGTTTAGTTTGCTGAGAAATTCATTCTTGGCAATTCTATACCCGTAACACCCGGCACTTTTAACGCAAATAAACCACCAGCATTGGGCTGGTGCGTACCTTCCGTAATATCCTCCCCCAATGATGTCACATACAATGTATCCATATTTGAGCCACCAAAAGCAATGCGAGTCGGCTTTTCAACAGGGAACTCAATCTTCATATCGACTTTTCCTTCAGGTGTAATACGCACCAATTCCCAGCCACTTATTCCTGCCATCCAGTAGCACCCATCTGCATCGATAGCGGCCCCATCCGGTCTTCCATCTAATTCTTTGGTATCAAGAAATACTCGCTTGTTAGACCAAACGCCGTCATCCAAATCATAATCGTATGCCCAGATAGTTTGAACAGCAGCAAACGAATCTGAAACATAAGCAGTATCTCCATTTGGTGAAAATGCCATACCATTGATAATATGAAAACCACTCATAACCGCATTCACTTCAAGCTCGCTACTTAATGAATACATGGTGCCGGAGGGGTCATTGACATGATCACCATTGGTGCGCATCGTTCCTGCATAAAAGCGCCCTATTAAATCAACACTACCATCATTAAATCGTTGATTAATCGATGCAACATCTGGACCACTCAATAGTAATTTATGTTCAGTATCGGGGAAAAACTCATAGAATCCGGAAGTCAGAGCTAATACCAGAGACGCTCGATTTGTCAGGGCAAAACAACCTAAGGCTTCACCCATATCCCAGCTTTTATTTGTATTTTTAGCGGGATCAAAACAATGTAGAACACCTGCAGAGATATCAACCCAATATAGAACTTGTTGCTGTGAACACCAGATAGCACCTTCGCCAATCTGAGCCTTAGCATCTAAAACACAATCAATCGGCAATGACATCTTCATAGGTCTCGTCTCTTAATATCTGAAAAATAAGTCAACGTTATAAATTAATGCTCACAAACCTTTCTTCAAAGTTAATTTAGTCGACAAATCTTTTATACCGCCTTTTTATAAAGCTGTCACTATTTTGTAATTAATTTGTAAATGTTGTTGTAAATATTTGCATTATACTCAAACCGCACTAGAATATAATGATCAACAAAATTGAAAATAATAAGTCAATACAATCGGTGCAGTTGCTTGCTTCAAAAGAAGGACCTGAATCAAAACACTATAACTAGCTTTATCAAATATAAATCCCGAGCTTAGTTAATTTAAATAGTCATACGAACAAGACGAATAGGAGTCAGAAATGAATATGAAAGGAAAAACAGCAATCGTAACAGGCGGCGGACGTGACATCGGACGCGCATGTGTGATGCGTTTAGCAGAAGCCGGAGCAAATGTAGTAATCAACTACCACAGTAGTAGCGAAGGCGCTGACTCTGCCGTATCAGAAATTGAAGCTGCCGGCGGAAAAGCAATTGCCATGCAGGGCGACATGACAAATCAGGCAGATGTTGACGCATTGGTTGCTAAAACCGTTGAAACATTCGGCAGCATTGATTCATTAATCCACGTAACAGGTGGTTTAGTAGCTCGTAAGACAACCGAAGAATCAACACTTGAACATTGGAACACAGTAATGTCTTTGAACTTAACGTCATTATTCATGACCGTTAAAGCGTGTACTCCTCACATGGGTGAAGGCAGTTCAATCGTTACGTTTGCTTCTCAAGCAGGCCGTGATGGTGGTGGCCCTGGCGCTACAGCTTATGCTGCATCTAAAGGCGCAGTAATGACTTACACACGTGGCCTGGCAAAAGAATTAGGACCAAAAATTCGCGTAAATTCATTATGCCCAGGCATGATCGATACAGATTTCCACAACATCTTTACCAAAGATGAAGTACGCCAACATGTTGCTAATATCACACCATTAAAACGTGAAGGTACTTCTGAAGAAGTAGCCAACCTAACGGTATTCTTAGCCTCAGATGAAGCATCTTTCATGACTGGAAATAACGTTGATATCAATGGCGGCATTTCTTTCTCTTAATACCAGAAAAGATCAAGTTGAGGGGGCGTGATTAATACAATCACACCCCCCTACTTTGAGGCACTTTTTTTCGCATTTACAAATCCATACCCTTCGACCCATTACTTGCCAAGTGATTGTTAAATGAGTCGTTAAATTAAAATCAATAGAAGCATTCATTCAGCAAAAGGCAGAACCTAATGAGCAATAACGTATTATCACCACAAGAGATAATGACTCTCTCTCCTATCATTCCTGTCATAGAAATTGAAGATGTCTCGCAATCAATTGATTTGGCAAATGCCTTGATAGCAGGTGGAATAAATGTGTTAGAAATTACACTGAGAACACCCGCAGCAATGGACGCAATAAGCCTGCTCGCGAAGGAAGTTCCCTCAGCAGTGGTCGGCGCAGGGACGGTTTTAAACCCTAATGATTTAGCAAAAGTCCGGGATGCTGGCGCGTCATTCGCTATTAGCCCAGGCTGTACTGACTCATTATTACAAAGTGCAAAAGACATTAACTTCCCACTTATACCGGGCGTTTCAACAGGCTCAGAAATAATGAATGGACTTGATTTAGGTTACACTCACTTCAAGCTATTCCCAGCAACTAGCGTTGGTGGAATACCTTTATTGAAATCATTTTCTGGCCCATTCCAACAAGCAAAGTTCTGCCCTACTGGTGGAATCAATGAAAACAATTACCTGGATTTTCTAGCTTTAGAAAATGTATTGTGTGCAGGCGGCAGCTGGGTTGCGCCTACGAAATTAGTCAAATCTGGCGACTTTAATAAAATCACTGAAATAACCGCATCGGCATTAGCAAAATTCAAAAACTAGAAAATCACCCCCCTACTTTCATGGGCTTTTTTTCAGAATCAAACTGATGAAACTTTAGCTTTAGACATCCCTAATACTTATCCATCGGTAATGTTCAGCATTTCACCGGTGGATATTTATGTACCTTGTGACTCCACAAATACACGCTTGTCATCATTCCTTAACAATTTGTTAATATAAGTGAAACATTCCATACCTATTATCGCCGAGGATTAACTCACCACATCAATCAGGGAACGTTCATGAACATAAAAAACATAAAATTGTTATTGATTCTAACTTCAACTCTTATGCTTGCTACAACTAGCCTAAGTCATGCAGACGATACTAAAAAAGCACAATTGGGACCTCGTCCTTTTTTCTTAGTCGATAATATGAAGGATGGAGACCTTAAGAAACGCTTAGCAAACTGTCAGAGTAAATCAGACTTTATCCGTTCTGATTTTTCAATTGGGCACCGCGGTGCTCCGATGCAATTTCCTGAGCACACACTCGAATCTTATAAAGCCGCTGCGACAATGGGAGCAGGAATTGTAGAGTGTGACGTTACATTCACTAAAGACAAAGAATTGGTTTGTCGCCACTCACAATGTGATTTACATACGACAACCAATATTCTGGAAACACCACTAGCAAGCAAATGCTCTGTGCCTTTCACTCCTTATAATGCTGAAACTGGCGCAAATGCTACTGCAAAATGTTGCGCCAGTGATATCACATTAGCAGAATTCAAAACACTGAAAGGCAAAATGGATGCGTCAAATAAAAAAGCGACTACAGTTGCGGAGTATTTGAATGGCACACCTAAGTGGCGTACCGATTTATATGCTACACGCGGTACATTAATGACCCACAAAGAGAGTATCTCGTTATTTAAAAAACTTGGTGTAAAAATGACACCCGAACTTAAATCAGCAGATGTAAAAATGCCTTACATGGGCAAGTATTCTCAACAAGACTACGCTCAACAAATGATCAATGAATACAAAGAAGCCAATGTATCGCCAGACAATGTCTTTCCACAATCCTTTAATCTTGAGGATGTTAAGTACTGGATTGAGAAAGAACCTGATTTTGCCAAACAAGCCGTGTATTTAGATGATCGATATGACGGGAAATCATTTGATCACCGCTCACCAGCTACCTGGAGTCCTAGCATGGATAAATTAGTCGCTGACGGAGTGAAAATTATCGCACCACCATTATGGGTTTTGCTCGACACTGACGACAGTGGCAAGATAATTCCATCTGTATATGCAAAAGAGGCAAAAACTGCAGGTCTGAAAATTATCGCCTGGTCATTAGAACGTTCTGGCAATCTAAGCAGCGATGATGGAACAGCAGGTGGTTGGTATTACCAATCAATTAACGGCACAAAAAGCGACAAACCAGGTGTAATTAAGAACGAAGGTGACGTATTGACTGTACTGGATGTCTTAGCCAAAGATGTGGGGGCAATTGGCGTATTCAGTGATTGGCCTGCAACAACGACCTTTTACGCAAACTGCTCGGCTATGTAATCAATAAAAAAATGCCTATAAGTAGGGAGGTGTGTATGTTTACTACCCTACTTTGAGGCACTTTTTTAGAGATTAGAAGTGCTATGATCACCATATGCATCAACTACTACTCAACCGCGATATTTATGACGAAGTCATGGAAAAGCGCCTGCCAGAGGCACGACGCTTTGCCTGGATTGTGACTGCAGACATTAAAGATTTACATTTAGATACAGGGCATGGATTCGAGCCCTTACTGGCACTCTTATCTCGTTTAGTAGAGAGCGGCGTTGGTGTTCGCTTAATACATGCCAAGGAACCCGGACCACGCTTCAGAAAACACTTCGATGATTACCCCGAATTATTTGAAAGCGAGTTATTTGATCGTATTCTCTGCCCGCGTGTTCATACCAAAGCCATTATTATTGACGGTATAGGTGCATTTGTCGGTAGTGCAAATCTAACCGGCGCAGGACTTGGCGCTAAACATAAAGACAGTCGTAATTTTGAAGCAGGATTTTGGTTTGAAGATCGCGAACAACTGACTGAGTTGATGGCATGGGTAGATTCACTCTACCTTGGCGAACAATGTGGCAATTGCCGCAGGCGAGATTACTGCCCAGATCCTATTGATGAGATGAATTAAACCCTTCAACAAAAGACTTTATCTTCGTTTTTAAAAATGGAAGAAAAAAACGCCTATAAGTGGGGAGGTGCCTTTCAATATAATTAAATACCAATATTTGCCAGATTTTCAAAATTAAATCGGAAATAAACACAATAGACCTGAAAATAGAGACAAACGGCCTAAATAAACACTCCAGAAATTACTTAGAGGTATATACTGCACAAAAATACCCTCCCCCAAGTTATTACCCAATAACTTAACAACTATATTCTTTAAGGAATTCACTCAATGCAACAACTCACTTCCGCTGGTCAAAATATCGTTAACGATTTGGCGCAACGTTATAACCTTAGTCAAGAAGCCGTTATTTATATGCTAGGAGCCGTCAATCAAGGCGGTGGCAGTATGGCTCAATTTAATTGCCCAGAACTCGGTGGATCAGGACAATGGATGCGAGGCGGCATGACCATGGTTGGCGACATGTTCAACAATGGTTTGAAAGCAACCGTTGATAACCTTTGCAACGAACTATCAAATGCTCTGGCTAATACACAAATGTTTCCACCAGCACCCGTAGGCTCAAGAGCAAGCAATCAATGGTGGCCGGGTGATCTTGGCTCTCCATCTAGTAGTGGCGCTCAAAATAATATTCGTTATGCCGTTTTTCCAAATCGACTTGCTATTGAACTTAATGGACAAGTGACAGTGTATGACACGCTCGACAACAATATTGGTGGTGTTAGCCAACAGCAAGGCGGCGATACATCGCTTACGTTTAGTAGTCAGTACGGCACCATCGCAGTTGATACTTTACCGATAATATCAGGCGCGGGAATTGCCCCACAAAAGCAAACTAACTTTGCTCAAGCTTCTGATGTTACCAACCAAAATAGCAATGACAACTTTAGCCCTGCGAATACAAACAACACTATGCCAGAGCAAATACCAGAGCCAATGCCTAACAACATGAACAATTTGTCAGTAGATGATTCTTCAACAGATGGAATTATTGCGCTAATTGAAAAGATAGCAAAATTACATGAATCTGGTGCTTTGACTGATGACGAATTCAACACGAAAAAAACTGAACTGCTTTCGCGTATTTAACAGAAATTTAAATATATTCAGAATAGAACAAGATTTCTCTAAGGTACTACCATGAGTTTTTATGATTTAAGCATTTATGATCCTGCTGGAAACCCGATAAATATGTCGGACTTCAACGGCAAAGCAGTGCTTATTGTAAATACCGCGACTAAATGCGGGCTAACACCCCAGTTTGATGGGCTTGAGTCTTTGTATCAAAAGTACAAAGACCAAGGCCTGATAGTCTTAGGTTTTCCATGTAATCAGTTTTTAAGTCAATCACCTGAAAGCAACGAAACAGTTGTTGAAGTGTGCAGAATAAATCACGGCGTCACTTTTCCGCTCACTGAAAAAATTGATGTTAACGGTGCAGACACTCATCCTATCTTTGTTTATTTGAAGAAAAAACTCGGCGGCATGCTTGGTAGCACTATAAAATGGAATTTCACAAAATTCCTTATTGCACCTGATGGAAAGCCATACAAACGTTTTAGTCCCAAGACAGAACCGGAAGATCTGGAAGCGGATATTATTGAAGTGTTAAAAAGCATTCACAATGCTTAATTTATAGCACCTAATCCCAAACAATTAATTTAGTAACGAAAGAAAGTTACGTAGCTATAACACAGTCAAACCCCAACTTTTCTTAGAGTTTGACTGTTTGATATGAAATTTATAGAGCTATCGCCGAGCCTTCTTCCAATTTGATAGAAAAAAACCAAGCTTCCTCATGCTCATTAGAGTCTTCTAGATACTCTAGCCTGCTGCTGATTGTATCCAATTAACAATAATATCATTGATAACAATACCAACATCCATTCGGACAATGTAGGAATTGATGTTGGGGTATAAATAACTGGGGTACTCACTCTATTATCAAGTAAGTTGAATTCCTCAACAACTTCAGAACCATTTAAAGTCTCAGCTGCTGATGTGGCTTCGTTGATAATAGGCTCACGTGTGGCAAGTTGTGCCTGCGTGATCGTCCTTAAAGCAGTACAAGTGACAGATGAATTTGGAGCGAGTTCATCAATATCCAGATCAAAATCACTATCTCCCATACAAATCATAGTGTCTGCATCAATATTTTCATCGATCACTTTTAGATTCGCCAAATCCACATTTCCGGTATTGGTAAATGTAAAGGTATAAGTAATTTCACCCGCTTCTGTGATTACTTCTGGCTCAGCAGTTTTGATCATATTATATGAAGGATTTTGTATAACGGGCGTAATGGTGCTGTTATCAGACTCATCTGTTTCTGCAAGTGAAATGATGCCTCCATTTCCATCAGGAGCTGTCGCTACTGATGTTGCAGTATTCTCTAATGCATCTCCCGCATTAATCTGATCTTGGGTCACTGTTCTCAAAGCGGTACAAGATACTGTTTCTGTGCCAACAGGCAAAGTATCAATAATCGCATCAGAATTAGCATCGTTGCTACAAGTAAGTGTTCCAGTGTCGATATTGATGTCAGTAATCACTAAATCCGTTAAATCTACATTACCATTATTTGTAAAAATAAACTCATACGTGATGACACCTGGCTCAGATATATCCTCAGGGCTTGCAGTCTTGACCATATTAAATGCTGGTGTCTGCGTTATTGGTGTCACTGTACTGTTATTTTCCAGATCAGATTCAACAACGTCTATAGTTCCATTAGGGCCTTTCACATTTGCTGTTGCGGTATTGGTTAAATCACTACCTGCGTTAATCTGTTCTTGAGTCACTTCTCTTGTTGCAGTACATACTTTAGTTGCACCAAGACCCAATGAATCTATACCCGCAATACCGTCACTATCATCGGTACACGCCAAAGTAGCAGCATCAATATTAAGATCATTTACCGTCAAATTAGTTAACAAAACATTACCTGAATTGGTAAAAGTAAATGTATAGGTAATATTACCCGGTGCTGTTATTTCAGCAGGCTCAGCAGTCTTTACCATATCAAAAGCTGGTTGCTGAACGATGCTAGTTGTTACTGAGTTATCAGCGATATTGGTTTCATTGACATCTGTAATACCGTCAGGACCTTTGACGTCAGGAGTGGCGGTATTGGTTAAGGCTATTCCAGCATTTATCTGATCTTGAGTAACTGTTCTCGTTGCAGTACATGCTTTTGTAGTAGCACCTACTTCTAGAACATCAATATTTACAGCCGTATCGCCATCCAGATCTCCCTCACAAACCAGGCTACCCGGATTAATGTCAGCATCCATGACTGTCAGATTGGTTAAATCAACATTGCCCGTATTCGTAAAAGTAAAGGTATAGATTAAGCTCCCTGGCGCACTGATATTTTGTGCACTCACCGTTTTAACCATATTAAACCCAGCATTTTGATCAACTGTCGTCGTTGCAGTGTTATCTAAGTCATCATCTTCCTCTACAACAACCGGATCACCGTTCGGAAGCGTATATCCTACATTGGCGGTAGGTACTGCTGTGTTCACCAAATCGATGCCAGAGTTAATCTGGTCTTGAGAAATTATTCTTTCAGCAGTACAGCTTTTAGTGTCTGTGCCCACGATAAGCAATGGAATACTTTCATCAGTATCTGTTTCATCATCATTGGAATCATCATCGTCTTCACAAACTAAAGAACCTGCGTCTATATCAAGGTCGCTAATACTGAGATCCAATAAATCGATATTACCGGTATTTGTAAATTCAAAGGTATAAGTAATTATTCCGGGTTCTGATATTTCACTTACATTTGCTGTCTTCACCATATTGTAACTCGGCGATTGAGTGACAGGAGTTTCAGCAGTGTTATCTGTCGTTGAGTTTTCTGTGGCAACATCTGTGCCATTTGGACCATAAGCTGTCGGTGTCGCCGTGTTGGTTAGCGTCGTTCCTGCATTGATCTGTTCCTGACTGACTGCGCGAGTAGCTGTACACGATTTCGTCGCCGTGCCTACCGGCAATGAATCTATCTGGGTTCCATTCGGACAAACCAGAGCTGAGTCAATATCATCATCAGCAACAGTCAAATTCGTTAACTCCACATTACCCGTATTGGTAAATGTAAACGTATAGGTGATGTTACCCGGTGTACTGATGCTCGCAGGACTCGCCGTCTTCACCATATTGTAACTCGGTGATTGACTAACTGTTGTTTCAGCCGTGTTATCTGCGGTGGAATCTTCTGTGACAACACCTGTGCCATTTGGACCATAAGCTGTCGGTGTCGCCGTGTTGGTTAAGGTCGTTCCTGCATTGATCTGTTCCTGACTGACTGCCCGAGTAGCGGTACACGATTGCGTCGCCGTGCCTACCGGTAATGAATCTATCTGGGTTCCATTCGGGCAATCAAGAACTGAATCAATATCATTATCAGCAACGGTCAAATTCGTTAACGCCACATTGCCCGTATTGGTAAACGTAAACGTATAGGTGATGTCACCCGGAGAACTGATGCTCGCGGGGCT
Organism: Cocleimonas flava; assembly: GCF_004339015.1. GTDB lineage: Bacteria > Pseudomonadota > Gammaproteobacteria > Thiotrichales > Thiotrichaceae > Cocleimonas > Cocleimonas flava. Next base: position 619,613 of record NZ_SMFQ01000005.1, read on the forward strand.
TGCCGTCTTCACCATATTGTAACTCGGTGATTGAGTGACTGATGTTTCAGCCGTGTTATCTGCGGTGGAATCTTCGGTAACAACACCTGTGCCATTTGGACCATAAGCAATCGGTGTCGCTGTGTTGGTTAAGGTCGTTCCTGCATTGATCTGTTCCTGACTGACTGCACGAGTAGCGGTACACGATTGCGTCGCTGTGCCTACTGGCAATGAATCTATCTGGGTTCCATTCGGACAAACCAGAGCCGAGTCAATATCATCATCAGCAACGGTCAAATTCGTTAACGCCACATTACCCGTATTGGTAAATGTAAACGTATAGGTGATGTCACCCGGAGTACTGATACTCGCGGGGCTTGCCGTCTTCACCATATTGTAACTCGGTGATTGACTAACTGTTGTTTCAGCCGTGTTATCTGCGGTGGAATCTTCGGTAACAACACCTGAGCCATTTGGACCATAAGCAATCGGTGTCGCTGTGTTGGTTAACGTGGTTCCTGCATTGATCTGTTCCTGACTGACTGCACGAGTAGCGGTACACGATTTCGTCGCTGTGCCTACTGCCAATGAATCTATCTGGGTTCCATTCGGGCAAACCAGTGCCGAGTCAATATCATCATCAGCAACGGTCAAATTCGTTAACGCCACATTACCCGTATTGGTAAACGTAAACGTATAAGTAATGTTACCCGGAGAACTGATACTCGCAGGGCTTGCTGTCTTCACCATATTGTAACTGGGTGATTGAGTGATTGATGTTTCAGCCGTGTTATCTGCGGTGGAATCTTCTGTGACAACACCTGTGCCATTTGGACCATAAGCTGTCGGGGTTGCTGTGTTGGTTAAGGTCGTTCCGGCATTGATCTGTTCCTGACTGACTGCGCGAGTAGAGGTACACGATTTCGTCGTCGTGCCTACGGGTAATAGATCTATTTGAGTACCATTCGGGCAATCAAGAACTGAATCAATATCATTATCAGCAACAGTCAAATTCGTTAACGCCACATTACCCGTATTGGTAAACGTAAACGTATAGGTGATGTTACCCGGTGTACTGATACTCGCGGGGCTTGCTGTCTTCACCATATTGTAACTTGGACTTTGAGCAATAGTAGTTTCAGTGGTGTTATCCGTGGTGGAGTCTTCTGCTGCAAGACCTATTCCATTCGGGCCGTTTGCACTTGGCATAGCTGTATTTAATAACGGAGTTCCCGTGTTGATCTGTTCTTGAGTAACAACACGAGTTGCGGTACACGACTTCGTTGCTGTGCCTACGGGTAATAAATCTATCTGGGTTCCATTCGGGCAAACCAGTGCCGAGTCAATATCATCATCAGCAACGGTCAAATTCGTTAACGCTACATTACCCGTATTAGTAAACGTAAAGGTATAGGTGATACTGCCTGGCTCACTGATACTCGCAGGACTCGCCGTCTTCACCATATTGTATCTTGGCGATTGTGCTATTGGTGTGCTGGTGCTGTTATCTGAAGTATCAGATTCAGAAACCGGAGAAATTCCATCTAAATCTGTGGCTGACGCTGTAGCAGAATTAGTTATTGCCGTACCTGCATTTATTTGTGCCTGTGAAATTGTTCTCTCAGCAGTACACGTTTGAACACCATCAATTGCAAGATTATCAATAGCCCCATCTGAGTCAGAGTCGCCATTACAGACCAATGAATTTACATCTATATCAGGGTCATTTACCGCTAAATTTGTCAGGTCAATATTACCTATATTCGTAAAAGTAAAAACATAAGTAATAATACCGGGAACTGTTATCGAGGAAGGTACTGTCGTTTTTTCCATGTTGAACGATGGATTTCTCGGTAAGGTCACTATGGTGGGGTCGTCGGGTTCACCATCTCCATTAATATCGACATTATCTGCATCTGTAGGATCATCGGATACATCACTTGTGGAACCTGTCCCAGTAGGCCCATCTGCAGTAACTGTTGCTGTATTCGTAATGGTCCCTAAATCCATATCTTCTTGAGTTATTTCATAAGTACCAGTTATTGAATTATCTGACCCGCCAACAGCTATACTAATAGGGTTACCAGAGATTGAAACAGCAGAGTTTGTATCTACAACCACTATATTAGTTAAATCAACGCCACCAGTATTTTTAACATTAAAGATATAAGTAATCTCATCGCCAACTCCACCCACTTCTCCATCACTGTTAGTATCGGAAAATGCGGCAGCAGTTTTCTCTAATTCGATTAAAGGAATTAATAAGGTCTCAGTTTCAGCCACTTCAGGCTCATTCCTCTCATTTGGACTGCTACCCGGAACTGTCGTTGAAATTGTATTGGTTGCCGTATTATCAATAGTGGAAATACCTGGTTGAACGGGGACTGTGAACACGAAGGAGATTGTTTCACTAGGTTCTATAGAATTCGTGGGGGCCGTTGCACTATCATCCGTTGTCATTAAAACTGTAGTTTCAGTTGGATTAGGTCCGGAAACTGTGGTCAAAGTGAATCCAGCTGGAACTGTTGTTGGAATAATTTGGCTAGTATCCCAATTTGCTAAATCTAGAACATCTTCAATCTGAATATCATAAGCGCTAGCTGTTCCGGTATTCTCTAAGTCAATTGTGATTGTTGCCAATCCATTATCAACAGTCATCGTTTTATTAATAAGCATTTTAGGCTCAACAATATCGACAATCGCAGTATCAGTTAGATTCTGTACAGTTGATGCAGCATCAGTATAGCTAAAAGTAGCTGAATTAACGGGCTGTGCCCCATCGACATTCGATACGTTGTCGGTCACTACGCCCGTTACTGTAACCGAGATTAAGTCATCAGATGTATCAACGTTATCTGGTAGATTTGTTACCGTACCAAAATCAATAGTAAAACCATCATTAGCTGGATTGACACTTACATCAGACAAACTAGTAGAAACCTTATTGCCAAGGGTAACAATTGGAGGCCCTGCCATTTCAATAACACCATCAGTGCCCGACGGCATTACATCGGTCAGAATTACATTCTTAGTGGTGCCCTCAGGGAATTTCAGGGAAATAGTATAAGTAACCTCTTCACCTATTGCTAAATCCTGTAAGTTAGCACCATGTTGACTTTGACCCGTATCAGATAAACTACTTGCAGTAACTTCTTTCACCATCATACTTGGCGCAGAAACAATGACATCTGCTGTAGCATTGTCAGTTGAACTTCGGGTTTCAGTGGCAACAAATACCGGTGTGGAATCATATTCTAAAGCCACTGAATTCTGTAAAGTCTGCCCAGGAGTCGCTAAAGTATCGACAAGCACTTCATAAGTAATCGTACAACTTCCAGTGGCAGTATCCAATGTGGGCACATCAAAAATCACATTAAATGGGAATGCCCCACTAGCGCTCGAATCTACAACTGTACCTATGCAGGTGCCACCAATATTTCCATCACCATTCCATTGCATTACTGTTGTCGAACCGTCGTTCGCCAGGGTATCAATCAATTGAATGTTGAAAGCATCTGCGTTTGAATCTGCGTCATGACTGACTTCAATCTCAAAAGTAACCACATCGCCTGCATCAACTATAAATGGCGAAGCCGCAGGAGTTGCTTGTTTAGAAATACTTAATTTTGGTTCAACAATATCAATAGCTACAGAACCGCTTACCATCTGGCCAGAACCAAAGGAAATTACAGCTGTGTTTACAACATCATCGTCAGTTCCTGTGTTAACTGTTGCATCCGTCACAACAGCAACGACTCCAAACACTATTTCATCATTCGTATCATTTGATCCGTCTGGTGTATTCACAATGGTTCCTAGATTCCACTCAGCAAGGTCTGGCTCACCATCATTATTACTATCGCAGGCGTTAGCGAGTGAACAATCATCCCCAACATCACCAGCTGAAGCAGTTAATCCAAGATTGCTACCAATACTAACAATTCTGGAGCTAATCTTTCTTAACACCACTCCTGTGTTTGGCAACTGATCAGTGATTATGACTGAGTTTGATTCTCCTTCTGGTATGGTCGCCGTAAATCTATAAGTAACTCTTTCACCAATCGTTACATCCTCTTCAAGACCATTAACACTCGCATCAGAAGTTACTTCTGAAGTTTCAAAAACCACTTTAGAAACACCTGGGCTTGATACAGTAATCTGGTGATCATCATTTATAGAATAATTTCGTTCATTGGCATCATCATCTGCAACCAAGCTATCCCATTGCAGATTAGCAGTATTCGTAATTATTTGATTAGGATTAACTGAATTATCAAGTTTTGCATCAAAAGTGAGTTCGCAAACATCTGTTTTAGGGAGGTTATCAAAGCGTGCATTAATTCCCACTACAGTGGGATCGCTATCATCCAGAGTAGCCATTACTGAACAACTAGCTAAAGTCGACTGTTGTAAGGAACCATCAACATAAACCAAACCAGCTGGTATCAGATCCGTAACGATAAGGTCGAACGCTTCCTGAGTAGAAGCGGAACTATGGTTAACACGTAGAGTAAAAGTAACATCATCAGCAGCATCGGCTGTTGTTGTAGTACTACTCTTATTAATTTCAAGCAGTGGTTCAACAACATCAAGAGCGACTAAAGAGGTATCTGTTAAACCTGGACCAAAGCTAATAGAAGAAATGTTTCTTGCACGGTCACCACTTGTATTTTTAACGTTATCAACAATCCTACCAGTAACCACAATAATTATTCTTTCGTCATTATCGTCATTGTTATCTATACCATCTATCGAGCTGTTTACTACTTTGCCAAAATCCCAAACTACCCTATCAAGTATCCCATCACCGAGACGAGCATCACTTACTACTCCAACAGGTGTATTCGCGGTTGTTAGACTGCTTCCTATTGACACGCTATCTACAGATACGAATTCCATAACAACGGCTGCATTTGCAGGAAAATTATCTGTGACGACAATTTCTTCACTGGTGCCCTCAGGAACAGTTATCGTCAAGCTATAAGTAGCAGTTTCACCAATGGACAGGTCTATTGTTCCTGTTCTATCTTCAGCTTTGGTCGTTGTCGTTTCGGAAGTGCTTTCTGATAATTTTTTTATAACAACTTCACGAATATCAATCGTGGCACTATCCTCTACATCGTAATCATTTCCACTACCACATTCAGGGTTAGTTGCAGAAGTTCTTTCGCAGCTATCTGCATTATAAATAGAAATGGGACCAGCCACAGTGCCTGCCTGACTAGTCCAGTCAATATCTACGGTATTATTCAAGCTTACCCCAGCTGTAACTGCCACATCTAAAACCACTTGATATTGATAGTGACAATCATCTGTAGCCGTAAAACTTAAAGCCGTAGCAGTTAAGACACCTAGGGTTGTATCGTCAGTTACAATCAGACTACAGCTACCTGATACTTGCTGAAGTGAATTAGCCACATAAGTGACATTTGATGGCAGCGTGTCGATTAATATCACATCATAAGCAGTAGTTAAGTTTGTACCTTCTTGACGAATATGCCAGTCATAAGTAACGGTATCTCCTGCATCGTAAGGACCCACTCCGGATGCGACAGTTTTATCGACAACAATATTAGGCTCTAAAATTGTTATATCGTCTGCGGAAGTATTACCACTGCTCGAGTTAGTGCTCGTTATTATTGCGGTATTATTTAAAGTATCACCAGCATTGGCATTTGTGTCATTAACAACAACAACATCATATGCAATTTTTATAGTTTCTATTTGAGAGTTATCATTATTACTGTTAACAACAGTACCTAAATTTAAATCTAAGGTCCTACCATTGTTGCTAATATTAAAAACACTCGTGTTAGAAGTTACATCAGCGCTACGATCAATGGTGTGAGTATTTACATTTACAAATGCTAAACCAGGGTCGAGCTGATCATGCAGCAAAACATCGTTTAATGTTAACTCAGGAACGGTATAAGTAATCTCATACCTAATGATGTCGCCGATAGTAAAAGTAGTTCCAGAAGTTAAAATCGTTTTTTCTATTTCTGGTGCACTTATAGTTATCGTTGCATCATCTGTGACAGCAGGAAATAATGCTTCACCTATATCAGAGGTCCAAACCGCAGAACTTGTATTTGTAATTATTTGATTAGCGACAACAGCCTGAGAAACATTACAAGCGATCCTTATGAGTGCAGTATCAGTACTATAAGGAGCCCCACCATCTATTGGATCTCCATCATTTTGTTCAAGTTGGTCTGTAAGGTTTATGACCCCATTAAAAGTTGGTGATACTGAGTAAGCTAAGCTTGTCCCATTTCCATTTACAACAGAGACTACACTACAATTTTCTAACAAATTTGCTGGCAGGCCAAGATCATCAGCAACCTGAATACTCCTCGCTGGGGCACCACCAATATTCTCTACAGTAATCTCATAAGTAATAGTGTCACTTGCATCAGCAGCTATCAGATTTGAATCAACAGGCACAGTTGCCGCATCGATAACGCTATTCGAATTTGTCGAACTTACTACACCCTTTGTTATTTCAAGAACGGGAGCACCAACTTTAATACCTGCTAAACCCAAATTCACAATTGCCGCAGGTGTTGGCGTATTGCTGGTGGATGCCTGAAATAAATTAGAAAGACTGAGATTATCAGCAAAAGGTTGCGTCCCAACCTTGATATCTATATCAACAGCTAAAACTTGAGGACTAATAGTACTAACGTCTGGCCAATTTATTGATAATTTATTCGCCACAGAGTCTATTGATATATTTGTGGGAACAATACCCAAAGTATCTGAGGCTGCTAGTCGAATATCACTACCAAAAGCCAAATTTAAAGTACTTACATCGAAAACTGGTAAAGGAAAAAAATCATCAAAAACAATATTTGATGTATCCCCAGATGGAATACTCATCGTTAGTCTAAAAGTAACTACATCTCCGGGTTGGTATTCTGTTTGAGCATTCAAAATCTCTTTAGTTAAAGCTAACGGGCGTATTGAAACGGTAGCACTACTAACATCCGAACAATTACTTGCGCCTTCAACTAATCCATAATTTATTAATGCACTATTGGTTAAAAAATCATTAGCTTTAACGGGTGTATTAGGGTTTGTATAGAATTGAGCGATATCAGCCGTGTAAACTATTGTGATTTCTGAAGCTGGCGGCAAATCACCTGAAACTGCATGAATATCGTAAACAACCCCAATTGTTCCATCTGTGTTATTGGTCACTACTGGTACAATCGTAAGCGGACCAGTTGGACCTGTCACTGAAACGGCATTGAAGTTTTCCAAACCATCTGGCAACAAATCATTAAAAACCAAACTATTTACGGTACCAAAATCTGAGGTTTGCAAATTAACTGTGTAAGTTAAAGAATCACCGGGCGAAACATAACTTGGTGCGACTCCCGGGGTCACAGATTTCTGCATTACAACGTGTGATGTTGTAAGCGTTTCTTCTGAAGTGATCGTTGTAATCGCAGTGTTAGTGCTGGTTACAGAATCATACCTTTGGGCATCAAAACTGGACGTATTCGTGATTACATCACTACTACAAGCAGACTCTTCAAGTACGTCTGTTACAAAAGCCTGATAAGAAACGACAACATCGTTATCAACCGCCGTGCCGGTGGCATTGACACAATCGACCTTGATAGTTTGGCCGTTTACCGAAGGTACACACCCATTTCCACCTGTAACACTTAACGATCCTGCAACATACTGTAATTGACTTGGCAAAACATCATTAAACTCAAGGTTTGAAATAGTATTACCATTAGCGATATCTGCCACTAACTGATACGACACCGGCCAACTAGAGCCTGGAGTACTTTCTCCTTCGTCTGCGCTCATAACCTTTTCAAAGTCCACCAAAGAAGGTGTAACTGAAGTAGTTTCTGTAGAACCAGAAATTGGGCCATTATCACCCGTAGCCGTATCCCCAAACTGAAAAACAGGTGTGGAAGTAATTGTGAGTTGATCGCCTATAACCACATCATCAGCGATATCTGCACAAACGTTTATATATAAATCTGGCCCACCTGTAACTATTGAACCTATAGGAGGTTGAATAATTATTAAGCTATTTCCATTCGTCCCTGTGACAGTTTCATTGGTTAATGGATCGATAAGATCAGGAGGGAAAGTACCTACATTTTGAGTAGAAACTGGGTTATCGAGAAAAGTCGATGAAGAAAATGAAATGCCAGCAGGTAGCTGTAATTGTAAATAAGGGCCATACCCAACATCACCAGTATTAGCGAGAGAGACATCAAAACAAAACTCTTCACCTGCGAATGAGACTGCGGGAACATCTGAAAGATCAGCCGTAGGTTCCGGTGCTGCATGAACGATACTTTGAAATGCAAATACAACAAGCATCATCGAGACAACTTTTAACAAGCCCATTTTTTACCCTTTTTTATATATCCTTATAATAAATAGCCTTGTTTTTATAATTCTTATATAGCTATGCAATTTGTGTCGTCTCTATGTGTGAATGTTCAGATTATATTTTTTGTTAAACCGACAAAACATCTCACTGCGAGCATTTTTTCATAATACCTTAGTCTGACTAGATAAAAAAAGCCATACTCGAAACTAACTGTAAAACAGTGCTTCGTCGATCACACAGCTATGCTTATGTTATTAAAATTTCGTCAGGGATAAATTTATTAAACAAAATGAAATCTTTCCATACTCTACATAACCCTTAATCTATTTCAAAGGCACCCCCCCTACTTATAGGGCTTTTTTAAACGCAATCTCATTTATAACCAACATGATTATCAAACCATATTAAAACGTGCTGAAGTCATTCACAAAAATCAAACGAGATAAAGGGCAAACCCTTTCTCATTAATGTTTTACTAAACGCAGCTGCTTGAGAAGAAATCCCAAGCAACCGCTCTCATAGAACCTTACTATTAAGTTATCTGATTGATTAGCTTTGAGATTGCAAATAATTCTGCAGGCCGATTTTATCGATTAAACCTAGTTGCTGTTCTAACCAGTAAGCATGATCTTCTTCAGTATCTTTTAATTGTAGAAGCAACATATCTCTGGATACAAAGTCTTTTTCTTCTTCGCATATTTTGATTGCGGCTTTCAGATCATCGGCAACTTTATACTCTAAAGCCAAATCGCTTTTTAACATGCTTACTACATCGCTACCGATGTTGATTTGTTCTTGTTTATTGAGGTCTGGAGTTTCTTCAAAAAAGAGGATTCTTTTAATCATCGCATCAGCGTGATCAGTCTCTTCCTGCATTTCGTGATGAATGCGTTCATATAGTTTTGATAGCCCCCAATCTTCATACATTCTTGAATGTATGAAGTATTGATCTCTCGCTGCAAGTTCACCCGCCAGTAACTCTTTTAATATAGCAATTACTTTGTTACTGCCTTTCATTCCTGCTCTCCCATTTTGCTTTGCGTATAATTCTCAATCCCTGTATTTTCTATTTGCCATTGCTGGGTTTCGAGCCAATCTAGAGAGTCTTCTTCATAAGTCAGTATGCTTTCTAACAGTTCACGAGACACATAATCTTGCTGATCTTCGCAGGATTTTATTGCCTCTCTTAACTGCTCAATGGTTGCTTCAACCATCTTGATATCATTTTCGATAATCTCTTCAGTATCTTCACCTATAAATAATTTTCCTAAGTCCTGCAGGTTTGGCAAACCTTCCATGAATAGAATTCTTTCAATTAGGCTGTCAGCGTATTTCATCGCTTTAATCGAACGTTTGTATTCATCGGAATTAAGGCTTTTCAAGCCCCAGTGATTCAACATCCTTGCATGAAGAAAATATTGATTAATTGCGGTTAATTGATTTTTAAGTGCAGCATTTAGAATGCTTTTCTGGTTTCCGTTAAATTTCATGTCGGTTCCTTTTCTTGTGTCCTTTTAATGGCTTATTGCTTTATAAATTCTAAGATACAAATAATATCCATTCTCACTTGCAAATACAAATGAGAATGATTATTATTCGTTTACTATAACCTATCAACGAGGATATGCCATGTATGTATGCAATTGTAACGCAGTGACAGTAAAACAGATAAAACGCGCATTGTCAGAGGGTTGTAATGGGTATGAAGGTATCTGCAATAAGCTTGGAGTAGGTTCTTGTTGCGGTAAATGTCGTGAGCATGCGTGTGAAGTAATAGACGAACACATTGTTGAGATGTCATCGCTTAAAACGTTAACCACCCAAAACACTTCTCTTGCAGCTAGCCCTAATATTTTAGCTGCAGTTTGATATCGATTTAAATTTAATACAATAATTTTATGGAAAGTAACAATAAAAAAATAATATCCAATCCATCTAACACTGTTGATGTATCGCAGCTAATGAATGGACAAAATAAAATGATTTTAGAGCATAAGGAAAAACCCTATTTATTAAGTATCACCCGTAGAGGGAAACTTATACTCACTGCACATCAACCTCCCCCGACACATTCTAATAAAGACCTTTAAAAATATTCCTCAAGCAGGAGTATTTTCACCTTTTAAACGTCAGCCAGTGAATAACATCGACATCGACACCAGCCATACGTTTTTTCATTTACACTGGAGAATACAATAATCATGTTCAAAAAAACTTTACTTGTAGCGATCTCAGCATCGTTACTTTCCCTCGCGTCTTTATCGACCTTGCCTGCTTACGCAAAAGAAGTAAGCAATAAAGAGGTTATAGAGAATTATGCAACCATTGCTTTAGCAGGATTCAGCGATTCTTTAAACAGCGCTAAAAAACTTAAATTAGAAATAGATGCTTTTGTTGCCAACCCTTCAGAAGCAGGTTTCAAAGCAGCTAAACAAGCCTGGTTAGCGGCACGTGTACCTTACGGCCAAACAGAAGTTTTCAGATTTGGTAATCCGAATGTTGATGAGTGGGAAGGACAAGTCAATGCATGGCCATTAGACGAAGGCTTAATTGATTACGTTGCAAGTAACTATGAACACGAAGATGGCAATCAATTTGCCGCTGCAAACATCGTATCGGGAAAAGAAAAAATAGATGCTGCGTTGCTTAAATCTTTTCATGAAAAAGGCGGCTCTGAAGCGAATGTTGCAACCGGATACCACGCAATAGAATTTTTATTATGGGGACAAGATCTCAATAAAGACCCTAAATCAGCAGGTACACGAAGCTACACCGATTACGCGAAAGGCAAAGATTGCACCAACGGCAACTGTGATCGTCGCGCTGAATATTTAACGGCTACCGCCCAATTACTGGTTACTGATTTACAAGACATGGTCGCTGACTGGCAAGCAGATAAAGACAACTACCGCGCAACATTCATGAAACTCTCTGAAAAAGAAGCATTACGCAGAATGTTGTTCGGCATGGGTAGTTTAAGCCTGGGTGAATTAGCCGGTGAACGTATCAATGTAGCATTGCTCGCTCACTCTCAAGAAGATGAACACTCATGTTTTAGTGACAATACCCATACTGATATTGCCGAAAACGCACGCGGTATTAACAATGTATTTAATGGACGTTACTCACGAATTGATGGCACCACCATTAAAGGTGCAAGTCTTGCTCAACTGGTTGAAGCGAAAGATAAGAAGCTAAGTGACTCACTTAAAACCAAGCTGACAACAACCGAAAATAAGATTAACGCCATTGTAAAAGCTGCAAATTACGGCGAGCATTTTGATCAACAAATCAAAAGCGAAAACAAAGTGGGCAACGCACGCATTCAAGCGGTGATTGAATCTTTACGTAATCAGACTGTTGATATTGAAGCAACGGCTAAGGTTCTTGGCATCAGCAATCTGAATTCTGAAACCAGCGAATCGTTTTCTCAAAACTAAACCATTAAAAAGAAACCAGAAAATACCGATTGAAATACATTCTGGTTTTAATGGTCAATTTTGATCTTGTTAAAGTGCTTGAGGAAACTCAGGCACTTTGGCGTTACTGTTAGACCTTGTAAAAGTACTTATAAATGAAAAAAGTTATTCTAGTTGCATCGCTGTTTTTGATGCTACCAAACCTGGCGGAAACCGACCCAGCATTGTTATTTAATGGCGGAAATAGGTTATCTGGCGGAGAAACAAGCGTTTTTGACACCAGTCATAATGCTTTTTCATTACCTGCGCGCAATCTGGGCATATTAAGGCGTGATAACTTTTTCATAGGTAATGCTTTTTTCAAACAACCTTGGGTAAGCGCACCCGCTTCAACTTCCGCACGCGACGGTTTAGGTCCTTTATTTAACATCAATACCTGTCAGGGCTGTCATGTAAAAGACGGTCGAGGCAGACCACCAATTAGTGATGGTGAGTCTCTCATATCAGCACTTGTTCGAATCAGTGTTCCTGCTAAAACTGATGAGCAAAAAAAAGAAGCCGCAAAAAAAGGCGTAGCAACTGAGCCCAACTACGGAGACCAGTTACAAACCAATGCCATTCACGGAATCAAAAAGGAAGGCGATGCAGACATAAAGTATGTCGAAATTAAAGGCCAGTACAGTGATGGTGAATCCTACATTTTGATCAAACCAACGCTTACATTGAGCGAATTAAATTACGGTGAATTACACCCTGACAGCTTATTCTCGATACGCACAGCACCTGCAATGGTAGGTCTGGGCTTATTAGAGGCAATCAAAGAAGAAGATATACTCGCTTTAGCCGATAAGGATGATACTAATTCGGATGGTATATCAGGTCGACCTAACTGGGTCTGGGATGTAAAACAAAAGAAAAAAGCACTCGGACGCTTTGGCTGGAAGTCCAACCAACCAACCGTTGAACAACAATCTGCTGGCGCTTTTCTAGGAGATATGGGCTTAACAAGTTCTTTATTTCCAAATCAAAACTGTTCTGGTGTTCAGCAAAAATGTCAACAAGCCCCAGATGGTGGCAAGCCAGAAGTTACCGACGAAATCTTATCTAAAGTTGTTTTTTACGCGTCTATGTTAGGCGTTCCCGCACGCAGAGATGTCGACAATATCAAGGTTAAGCTGGGACAAAAGTTATTTACTGATACGGGTTGTGCTAGTTGTCATACGAGCCAGTTTACAACCGGCAATTCTGAAAAATTTCCAGAGTTATCTGGGCAAAAAATTCACCCTTATACCGATCTATTATTGCACGATATGGGAGAAGGTTTAAGCGATAACCGCCCCGATTTTGACGCAGCAGGAAACGAATGGCGCACCCCCCCACTTTGGGGCATTGGTTTGGTTGAGAAAGTAAACAAACACACTCGATTTTTACATGATGGACGTGCCAGAAACCTGACTGAAGCGATCTTATGGCACGGCGGCGAAGCAAAGCAGAGCAAAGAAAAATTTGCGGCACTGGCGAAACAGGAACGAGAAGCTGTCATCGCTTTTCTCAAATCACTCTAATTTTTTACTTACTTTTCATATCGAAGATCTAATCTCATGAAACTGAATAAACTTGAACCAATAAAAATAATAATTCTTAGTGTACTTTTCACAATATGCTGCTTGTTAATACTTTCTTTATTTAAGAACGCCTGGGCAGATAAAAGCAATGCAAACACGCCACAACATACGGCAAATATAGAGATAACAAAAGCTGATCGACAAATGCTGCTCAGCTCGATCAGCAAAAATGCGATGCTACCAATTTTTAAAGAATTGAAACTAGCCAGCAATACTCTGTATCAACAGACACAACAATTTTGTGGCGCAAAGACTGAGGACTCTTTATCAAAATTACGACAATCATGGAATACAACCGCCAATGCCTGGCAACAAGTTGACAGTCTCGCATTTGGACCAACGACTGACGAAAACATCGATTTTGGCGTGTACTTCCTACCTATCAAAAAAGGCATCATCAAAGAATTATTACAACGCGACACACTAAGCAAAAAAGATATTGATGCCGCTGGAGTTGGTGCTCAAGGCTTAGGTGCTTTGGAATACATCTTATTTTCCAGAGAACAAAGCACAGCCCAAATACTACAAAGTTTTACCGATCAGCCACAACGTTGCGAATACTTACAACTGACCACTGAATTATTAAATGACAATATCAACACTATCAGCAACCAGTGGGAGCATTACGGCGTCCAGTTTGGTTTAGCAGGAAATAATAGCCTGTATTTTTTAGAGTCATCAGAAGCGATGACCATTTTAGTCAACAAGCTCTATCAATCGGCACAGAAAGTTTCAAATAAGAAACTAGGACTGCTGGATAGCAAAAACGAAATCAAAAACTCCACACCTTACAAACTCCATGCATGGCGAAGTGGCGACAGCCTCGATCAGGTTAAAGCTAATATCATCGGAATAAAGCGGATTTTAAAAAACGGTGAAGTATTGCAGTGGCTAAACCAGCAAAACAAGCAGCAACTGGCTACAGATCTCGAGCAGTTGATGGATAGTATCGTGCAACAAAAACTGAAAGAGAAAGACCTTTTTGATGCCATAAAAACCTCTCCCGAAAGCTTACAACCCTTAGTGTCAAACAGTAAAAAACTCACTGAGTTGATTAAAGCCCAACTTGCGCCTTCATTGGGTGTAGAGCTCGGATTTAATGACAATGATGGCGACTAATACAACAATATTTGACTATAGAAAAAGATGAATCGTCGTCAATTTACATTATTCGCGCTTGCCTCTGCGTTCACAGGGGCTGCATCAGCATCCAGTGGCGGAAAAGCTCTTAAGAACATTATTGAGTCGGAGGATAATACTGACCTAAAAAATCATTCGAAAAGCCAGTCTACGGATGTATTTGGTGCTTATGATGATGAGAATGGTCAGCACTTTGTCACTTGTTTAAACCTCATTGATAACAAACTCAGCGGCGAAAAACTCGATTCATTGCAGATTCCTTTTCGCGCGCACGACACCATCCCATTATCAAAAGGTAGGTCGCTATCTTTTGCTCGCAGACCTCATAATCAAATGATTATCAGCGACTTCGCGACAAAAGAACAACGTATTATTAATGCTAACGAAGGCCGACATTTCTATGGTCATGGCTGCATTGATATTTCCAGAAACACATTGTTTGCCACTGAAAATGATTATGACAATGCCAGAGGTGTAATCAGTCTTCGCGATGCTCACAATTTCAAACAGTTAGGCGAATACGAAAGTTGTGGCATAGGCCCTCACGATATTCACTTAATGCCAGATAACAAAACACTGGTCGTTGCCAATGGTGGAATCGAGACGCATCCAGACTTTGGTCGCCGCAAATTAAATATTAAAACGATGCAGCCTTCGCTGACCTTTATTGATATTGACTCGGGTAAAAAGATTGATGAGTACCGCCTTTCAAATCATAAACTGAGTATTCGCCATTTAATGGTTACCGCAGATGGCGGTGTTGCCGTGGGAACACAATATCAAGGGCAACCAATTGATGGCACGCCAGACTATCTGCTCGCATGGATAGATAAAAACACTGACGGCTTGCAAACATTCGATAATAACAGGCAGTTCACCAAAGATTGCAGAGGGTATATTGCTGATGTCGCCGTTGATACACATGCACAAATCATGGCAGCAACATCCCCTCGTGGTAACAATGTGAGCTTTTGGAGCATTCCAAATCGGACGCTACTGAAAACAATCGAAATATCAGGCCCCAGTGGCCTTTGTTTCAATTCAAAAGACCAGGAATTTCTGGTTTCTAACGACAAGGGTGTTGTTTTTAAAATACCACTCAATTCAAACCAATTTATAGCCACTCAGTTACAGACATTCCCGGTCAAATGGGATAACCACATGTACATAAGCGTGTAACTGATAGCCAATAATTATAATTTTAAACAAAAGCGGAGTTATAAATGAAAAAGAAAATACTATCTTTAGTGATAGCGGGGCTATTACCAGTAAGTTATTCACATACACTTTATGCAGAAACCACAATCAGCGGATCGATTGAAGCAGAAGCTAATTTCACCGAAGATGAAGATGATACTGGCGTTACTGTAGAAGTAGGCCTCGACCATAAAGTCAGTGATAAAGTGGATGGTCACCTGTTATTAAAATACGAGCAGGATGACGAAGATGATGATGTATACGTCGATGAAGCCGTAATCAATTTACACCCAACAGATTCAATGGACATCGTGGTAGGTCGTCAATACGTTCCGTTTGGTCGTTTCGATACCAATATGATCTCTGACCCTATCACTTTAGATTTAGGCGAAACACGCGAAGAAGCAGCACTTATCACTCAGAAATTTGGTGGTTTTGGTGCATCAGCCTATGTATTTAAAGACAAAGCAGATGGCGCTAACGATAAAATTGACAATTACGGTGTTGATTTCGCCTATGAAAATGAGCAATTTTCAGCAGGTGTCGGTTACATATCTGATGTCGCAGACACTACTGTTGAAGGTATAAATGTTCATGCAAAACTATCACTAGGTAAAGCTAGCATCATTGCAGAACATATGCGTCTTGATGATATCGCTGGTGTAAACCCAAATGCGAGCCACCTGGAATTTGCCTTTGACCTAGGTAATGACAAAGTAATTGCAGCGACTTATCAGGAATCATCAGATGCATCAGTATTAGATCTTCCTAAAGAAGTGGTCGGTATCAGCTACAGCATGCCTGTTTATAAAAACACCAGCGTGGCTGCAGAATACCTGAACAGTACTGATTATGATGATGAAGATTCTGATGTCATTAATTTAAAACTTACCTATGAGTTTTAATAAACAAACAATATCAGTGACAAAATAACAGTGATAAGAAGATAAAAAACTTTCGCCCATGGCATATGCTGTGGGCATTTGTAACTCTTATTTAACTTATATGTCACCCCCCTACTTTAAGTGGCTTTTTTAAATAAAAATTATGGGGGAAACACATAAGTCGCTTTTCAAACAATTTGGAATTAAGCTTTCAAGATATTCGATATAACATTGAATAACCGCCGAAAAGAAATGAGGTGATAAAGGGGTGATAAAGCGATGAATAAATCAGTTTTAGCTGAAGGTAAAAATGGCTTTTCCATGTTACAAATCGATAACAAATTCGCCACCGCAGTAATCTCTCTGTATGGCGCTCAAGTACTTTCATACAAACCCAAAACGCAAGACGCCAAAGAGCTGTTATTTGTCAGTGATAATGCTTATTTTGAACAAGGTAAAGCCATCAAAGGTGGCATTCCTATCTGTTGGCCGTGGTTTGGAGATGACCCACTCAACTCAGGTCGACCTGCTCATGGTTTTGCCCGAAACACGCTTTGGCAACACGAAAGCACAACGGCAACAAAACAGGGTGAAACTCAAGTTACTTTAAGCTTAAATGATACTGCAACAACTCAAACACTCTGGCCACACGCTTTCAAACTCACACTGATAGTTACCATCGGCAAAACACTGCACTTATCGTTGCAAACAATTAACATGGATAACGAGACGTTTACTATTACCCAGGCACTGCATACATACTTCGCCATTGGTGATATCAAACACACTCGTGTTACCGGTCTGGATAATATTCACTATATTGATAAAACGATTGAATCTGACATACCCATAAAACAGATTGGAGATATCATCGTCGACCAGGAAGTAGATCGTATTTATACCAGTTCACCTTCCACCACAACCTTGGTTGATGAGAAAAACAAACAGCAAATAAGCATTCAATCCAGCGCTAGCAATACCACGGTCGTTTGGAACCCCTGGGCGAACGGAGCGGCCAAAATGGCAGATCTTAACGATGATGGCTATCAATACTTTATTTGTGTTGAGACCGCCAATGCAGCATCCGACACTATCGAGATTGCACCAAATGAATCATTTGAAATTGGGGTTGAATACACCGTAGAACAAATAAATTAGACCATCAAATCAATAGCACCCAGACTATCGAGCCAAAGGGTGCATGATTACTGTTTTAAAGGCTTTAAAGGCCCCCCCCTACTTATAAGGCTTTTTTCTATCGCTTTATTCAAAGGGATGGCCTAGTTATTCTTTTTCATTCTCCCTTGAATGACTTTTTAATCTAGCAATTGAATCCGATTGATCATCAACTTGCGTAATGTGAAATATATGTTAACTCTTTAATAAAAGGCATTATTTTGAATAACGCACTTATGACAAATACAATCTCTTCAACGAGCAAAAAAGATAGTGGACGAAGCATAATGTCTTCTATACTGTATCGTTATGAAGACTTATATGATTCTCAGGAGGTTGTAATGGGACAAGAGCAAGATCCCTTATCTGCATTACTTAACCGCATAAAAAAGCGCGACGAAGCCGCTATGGGAGAGTTATACGATTCTACGGTTAAGCGCGTTTATGGTTTAGCGATCAAAATCGTGATTAAACCCGAGCTAGCCGAAGAAGTAGTTGGCGATGTATTCATGCAAGTATGGAATAAGACCAAGAACTTTGATGGTAAAAAGTCTACACCAATCGCATGGATACTGATGATGTGTCGCAGTCGCGCCTTAGACAAATTACGTCGTGAACGACCACAACTGAACAACAATACATACGAGTTAGATCAAAACCTGACGCCAGATTCCGATACCGTGACACCTTACACAGAGCTACAAGGTATCGATATATCCAGCCGTATTCATGAAGCCTTGCAGCTCTTGAATGAAAAACAGCGACTGGTGATTACTCTGGCTTTTTATGAAGATATGACCCAAACAGAAATCAGTGAATACACGGGCGAACCGATCGGCACCGTAAAGTCGAATATTCGCCGGGCCCAGCTGATTCTAAGAGAAACCTTATCCCGCGATGATTTTGCAACAGGAGGGATTTATGGCAAAGCATGACACTAAAAACAATGTCCTTGATGACGACGTTCTAGAGATGTTGGCTGAGGCACATGAACCTGTCGAAATAGATGATAGCGTTGTATTGCGCATGCGTAATAACCTTATGGCAAATATCACTGGCGATAAATCAGCCGTAGCTGAAACTGTGTCTGATAATAAAGCAGACGCTAGTTTTGATGTAGTCCCCGGTTCTGATACAGAAGGATGGATCGAAGCTTTCCCCGGTGGTAGTTTTAAAGTACTTCATGGAGATGTTAGCAAGCCCGCATCGGTATTGTCTTACCTTATCAAATTAGAGCCTGGCTTTAATATGGATGGCCACGGCCACCCGTTTGATGAAGAAACGCTTATGCTTGAAGGTGATTTAAGTCTGGGAGATATTCATCTCAAAGCCGGTGATTTCCACTTTGCTGCGGCTGGTGCAACACACGGAAAGGTCTATACCAAAAATGGTTGTACCGCGTTTATGCGAGGCGCACTGCCTATCTAAACCAGTTATGTGATGTCCTTTTCACATAACTTCACACAAACCTGACACCAAGCTTTTGCAAGCTGCCTGACTTTTGTCAGGTATACGCGTTATTAATCTGACATACTCTAATTTCACTATTAAAATCAGTATTATATTACTGTAATTCTTAGGGTCATTTAATGCGTTTAATCATTTTTAGCTTATGTTTGGTCTTAGCATCTACGTTACATGCCAACACACTTGAGAGTGGCACCAAAAAACATATTCCGATTTCGATGGGAATTAATCTCAATGAGCCACAAAGTCAGGTAAATACAGTCACGACCGCACAAATCATGGCCGATTTGGCAAAGACATTCCGCCCTTTTGATGAAAGTATTTTTAACCGCGTAAAAGAACGTCTGGAAACCAAAGGCGTTGATGCTGTCGACTTCGTTTCTCAGGACCCTGAAGTAAAAAACATCTTTGTTGATGAATACATTGATCATGAGAATGGGCAGCTATACACCATTAGTCGCGACCTCTCAGATGACCAAAAAGAAAAAGAGGCTTTTTCTCTGAGCCCTTACAAAGAACTGAGTGATTTCAAGATTCGAGGCTTGGTTAATCGCTTCGCTCAAAAAAGGTATCGTAGATTTAGTGAGTTCGGAATAACCGTCAATAAAGACAAAACGGTTATCTTGAAAAAAGGTAGTTACGTTTATACCCGAGGATTGGAATCTGCGATTGTAGGCGATGTCCCTAATGGAGTTTACCCCCTATATTTTAAAGGTGATGTTGAAGTAGATGTCGAAGGCTTTGCGACTGTTGTAGACTGCCCTGAAAAATACACAACTGCGAACAAGTGTTTGGATATTCAAATCCCTGAAACTCCTTCAGTAGACGGCATCAAGCTTACCTTTACTGCAAACAGTGATACCTATTTACGAGATTTTCACTTAATCCTGCCGACGGTTAATCATGAAGATGTGCTCAATGGCAAGATTGTATTTAATCCTGATTACTTAAAATACATTAAGCCTTTCTCTACATTCAGAGTGATGAATATGATGATCTCATCACCCAAAGCACCTTTTGAATGTGTGACCACGTATGTAAAAACTACCGATGTTTATTCATTACCTAAACAGGCATTAGAAGCTGAGTACTTAAGACATCAGGTAAAAATCAGACTATTGGAAATAATCAACCAAGCTGATTTACCGCTTGCCGATAACGAGTCCTTGAAAATCGAAGCACTGCTTAAAAACTTTAAAGAGTTCAGAAATGAAGACAATGAGATCTTCTATACCGAAGATGAAATAGACTTGACAGAACCAATACTGGGTGAATTACTCGCTCAGGATGATTTCCTCAACATCATGACGCTTGAATACAGAATTCAACAGAATAAAGATGCTTTGGAGCCACTCAAAGAGAAACTCGCCGTATTAAGACAGAAGTCACTCGAATACAACTGGAACTATGTCTCACCTAATGAAGACTATGGCAACTGCTTGATGAAATTTGCACGAACCCCAGAAAACAGAGCGCAATTAAACGACCAGTTTTGGGGGAATTCTTATATAACCCCTGAAGAAAGATGGAGAGGCTTACCTTACGAAGTCATTGTGGCATTAATCAATGAAACCAAAGCGAATGTTTGGGTAAACATACCGCACAACGCTTCTATTGATTATGTGACAGAGATGTCCACATACTTTAACGATAATCTAAACAAAGACTCTCAGATCTTTATAGAGTTAAGCAATGAAGTATGGAACGGAGGCTTCGCCAGCCAAAAATACTTCACTGGTCTGGCTAAATACCGCTATGAATATTATGTCACTGAATTTCTGGATCAGTTTGAACACTATTTGAAAACCTCTGATGACAAAGTAGTGACTTATAGAAATCTGAGAAAGAGCTATTTGACCCACTTTAATCGCTATAAAAAAGAGATTACTCAAGAGCTGGACACTTTCAAATCCTGCAAAAAACAGGACGAATTATCAACCTTGGTCAATGGCCTTAGATTTATCAGCGATGGTAAATCCATAAGCGAAATCGAAACATTCATATCAAAAGCATACGACAGTAAAACGTCAATTCTGAATGAGAAAATTGATTATAAGCTCAAAGATACCGGTTTGAATGTCGATAAGATTACACAAGCTTTATCTCACAACGCTAAAGCCTCAGACTGTGAAACTTATGTAGAAAATGACTATCTGGGTAACGATGAATTTATCCAGACAATCAAATATAAAAAGGGTAACTTCTTTGAAAAACTCGCCCGTCAAATCCCGGAAATGAGTGCTTACTGGCTAGGTTATACCGGTGCAGCCAAGGGTAAATTGAAAATTCAGGTTGAAGATAAAGAAGGCAACTACAAAGACACTTTAGTGGATAGATTCAAATACACAAAAGAAAACAAGAACGAATTGCATAGCCCGGATTTGGTGTATCACTATTCTGGTAACGAAATTCGAGACCTGCAAGAGAAGCTGTTCATAGACTTTAAAGAAGGCTGGAATAAAAGAGCCTTGAGCAGAAAACCATTTGATTTCAATATGAACGCTAAAGTCTACGTTTTGAAAAATCTGGATAGAGCCTATCAAACGATGGCACAAATGGCGTATGTGGATAGATTAGACCAGATAGCAAAAATCTGGATTGATTCTGGAATCGATGAAAAGAAACTGATATTCACTTTAGCAACCAAACAAAATAACCCAAACTTAACGCAATCAATGCTGGAGTACGCGGTCAAGAAAAAATCCATCCAACGGGTTGATGCCATTGCTACCCCTGCTTACTTTTTTGGATGCTTTGGTGACCTGAAAGTAAAAGACGAAATCATAAAGCCGTATAAATTTGGCCCATGCAAGGGTATTTCAAAAGGCGTGCTCAATGCCGAAACCCCAGAAGAGATTATTGATATATTAAAAGACCCTAAAAACCCAAAAGGGGTTGAGGCCATAAGAGCAGAGATGATTGCTCACAAAGCTGTCATCAATAAATCTGACAAAAGAATCCAGCTTGTAGCCTACGAAGGTGGCCATCATCTGGCTATTGCCAACCTTGGCAGAAACCAACGAAAGTATTTTGATAGCCACCCAGAGCTGAAGGTCGAAAAATTAGCCTTATTTAAAGACGCGATAGAAAGCATAGGGATGGGAGAAATCACCAAAGACTTGTATAAAGTCTGGTTAGAAGAAGATGGCAAACAATTCAATAACTTTTATATGCCGCAATCGTTTCATGAGTGGGGAAGTTTAGGCCTTAGCCTTAGCCTTTCAGACATGAAAACCCCAAGATATTTGGCAGCAGATGAATATGCTGGTATTTATGAAAAAGTAGAATTAAAACAAACAGAAAAACCTAAGAAACCACAATAATAAAAAAACGCCTATAGGAAGTTAAAAGGTAGTTAAGCTATTAATTTATCGTTAAATTTTTAGTAAGCCCCCCCCTACTTATAGGCGCTTTTTTTGCAATCAAACACATCGCGCCCATTCTCTTCGCGATACACCAAGAAAGTCGTTTTGCTTATATTTGACCTCTTAATACATCAAAACATATTAATTTTTGGTTAAAAATCTATATTTAACATTCAAAATTTCACAGCTATTGAACAAGAATTCAATTGAATTTTCAATCGTTTGCAATAGTTAATTAGAATTATTTATGTAGGTAGATAAAATACACATAAGGATTCTCCTATAAAGTCAACTGTGAAGGCCTCTATTTTGCTACAATACGCCATTGATTTTTATCAATGCGTTGAATTAACTACTGTTCTTTAGGAGCTAGAATAATGTTTATAACGACCAATCCATTCGCACAGTTGAATGCGGAATCCCCTGAAATATTTACCCCCGGCCTTATGCAAGGTTACGTCATTCTGATGATTCTTTTTGTTATCGGTGGGACTTTATTTGATGTTTGGCATAAGAAAAGCGCAAAGTACTTTTTTGAAAATGCGGAGAGAGCAAAAAAGAAAGCAACACGCCAATTAGATAAAGCAGAAAGACGTGAACTTCTAGTAAAAACAATTAAAAATGAAGTACTTACTTCTTCAGAATTTTCTAATCAAAAACGTAGACTTTCACACTTGATGTCAATGTATGGCTTCATTGTTTTTGTTGTAACAACAGCAATCATGATTTTTGGCTATGCAGATGCAGGTAATGACACTCCGGCAATCTGGCCATTACTGTGGCACCTTGGCGCACTTAGTTTAGCAGCCGGCGGTTACTGGTTCTGGTTTGCGATTCGTGTTGATGTTGCTGCAGAAGGCAAGCCATGGAATAAAATTGCACCACGAGCTGATATGTTCATCCTGTCATTGCTTGCGATGAGTACTTTCGCACTACTTTGGTCTATCACTAATGGTCTTGGTATTTTCTTTGTATTATTCATTCTTGCGACAACGATTTTATTCGCTGGTGTAATCTGGTCTAAATTCGCACACATGTTCTTCAAGCCAGCTGCTGCTTATCAAAAGAAACAAGTTTGGGCTGATGGAAGCCGTGAAGGTTTACCGGATATGCCTGACCTTTCTGATCCTGCTGTTCACGAGAAATTCCCTGATATCCCAACATATATGGGTAAAAACCCACCTAATATGGGTGCTGGAATCAGACGCGAACCTGCTCGTCACTATTAATACTGATTCATTAATCGTTCTATAACGTTCAATAATTAGTTAATAACAATTTAAAGAGGATTTATTATGCCAACTTATGTACATATGACCCGCTGTGATGGTTGTGGTGAGTGTGTTGATATTTGTCCATCAGATATCATGCATATCGACACAGATATTAGACGCGCTTATAACATAGAGCCTGATATGTGTTGGGAGTGTTACTCCTGTGTTAAAGCTTGTCCACATAATGCAATTGATGTTCGTGGCTATGCAGACTTTACCCCGCTAGGAAGTTCTGTGCGCGTACGTCGTGACGAAGAGAAAGGTGTTATTGCCTGGAGAATCATCTTCCGTAACGGTCAAAAAGACTGGGATCTTATTGCGCCAATTACAACCAAGCCCTGGGGCTCTGGATATGACGATCTTAGAGCGGTACCAGCTCCTGAAGACAGCATGCGTAATAGTGAATTGCTATATAAAGAACCTAAGTATGTTCGCTTTGATGAAGGTGGATTACACGACCTAAACACCAATAAATTGGTTATGAAAGAAGGAGTGTATTACTAATGGCTTCGTATAAAACAATTGTTGAAGACAATATTGATGTTCTTGTTGTAGGTGCTGGTTTAGGTGGCACAGGTGCTGCTTTTGAAGCGAGATACTGGGGCAAGGACAAAAAAATTATTATTGCTGAAAAAGCAAATATTGACCGTTCTGGTGCTGTAGCACAGGGTCTTTACGCGATTAACTGTTACATGGGAACGCGTTTTGGCGAGAACAACCCGGAAGATCACGTACGCTATGCACGTATGGATTTAATGGGTATGGTTCGTGAAGACTTGCTATTTGATATGGCGCGTCACGTTGACTCGGCTGTTCATCAGTTCGAAGAATGGGGCCTACCCATTATGCGTAACGAAAAGTCTGGTACCTATCAGCGTGAAGGTCGTTGGCAGATTATGATTCACGGCGAGTCATACAAGCCAATCGTTGCTGAAGCTGCAAAGAAATCAGCCGACAAGGTTTACAACCGTGTCTGTGTGACTCATCTACTTATGGATGACAACACTGAAAACCGTGTTGGTGGCGCTGTTGGTTTTAACGTTCGTACTGGTAACTACCACGTATTCAAATCTAAAACGGTTATTGTTGGTGCGGGTGGCGCGTCAAATATCTACAAGCCTCGTTCAGTTGGTGAAGGTGCTGGTCGTGTATGGTACGCACCATGGTCATCAGGTTCTGCTTACGGTCTATTGATCGAAGCCGGCGCAAAGATGACGCAGATGGAAAACAAAATCGTTCTGGCTCGTTTTAAAGATGGCTACGGTCCGGTTGGCGCTTACTTCTTGCACCTTAAGACGTATACGCAAAACGGTAACGGCGAAGAATATGAATCAAAGTGGTTCCCTGCACTATCCAAGATGGTTGGTAAAGAATATCTGGATACTGAAGGACAGCATTTATCTCATAAGCCAATCCCAACCTGTTTACGTAACCACGCATTCATTAATGAAGTTAATGCAGGTCGTGGCCCGATTTACATGGTTACAACAGAAGCATTCCAGGATCCGCATTTAGAAGAAATCGGCTGGCATAACTTCCTCGGCATGACGGTTGGTCAAGCGGTTCTTTGGGCGGCAACTGATGTTGATCCTAAATACGAAAACCCAGAGCTAACAACGTCTGAGCCTTACGTAATGGGTTCTCACGCAACGGGTTGTGGCGCATGGTGTTCAGGCCCTGAAGATATTTCTCCGGATGAGTACTTCTGGGGTTATAACCGTATGACTACGGTACAAGGACTATTCGGTGCAGGTGATGCTGTTGGTGGAACGCCTCATGCATTCTCATCAGGTTCTTTCACTGAAGGTCGTTTGGCTGCTAAAGCCGCTGTTAAGTACATCAATGATGGAAAAGGCGATGGTATCTCTATCAACGATTCTCAAATCGAGAAACGCAAAGAGCAGATTTACCAGCCACTAGAAACCTACAAGATTTATCGCAACCACATTACTGCTGGTACGGTAAACCCTCACTACATCAACCCTAGACAAGGCCTTGACCGTCTACAAAAGTTGATGGATGAGTACTGCGGTGGCGTAACTGTTAGCTATATGACTAACGATAATCTACTCAACATCGGCCTTAAGAAGCTTGGTCTTCTTGCTGAAGATTGGGACGGCGGAATTGCTGCAAAAGATATCCATGAGCTACTGCGCGCATGGGAACTTAAGCACCGCATCCTGACATCTGAAGCAGTTATACAGCACACTCTCTTCCGCGAAGAGACTCGCTGGCCTGGTTACTACTACCGTGGTGACAAGATGAAGCTAGATGATAAAAACTGGCATGTACTAACTGTTTCACGTCGTGATCCTGAAACTGGCGAGTACACACTGGAAAAAGCGCCGCTTTATCATCTAATCGATGAAGCAGACGAAAAGAAGCCAACTAAAAAGAAGAAAGCAGCTGCTTAATTCAATTTAGGAAAACTTCCAGTAAACAAAAATGCCTTACCTACGTAAGGCATTTTTGCGAAAGCAAAACAGCAAAACCACAGAGAGACCACAAAGAATATCTTTTGGTCTTTTTTTATCTTAGAGTAACCCCACTTTATATAAAATAGCGCTAATATAAGTCCCCTTTTTACGGAGAGTAATGTGAACATCCTAGACAAAACTGATGAAGAAATAATTGCAATAGCCGGCCCTTGGTGGGCAAATCTGATTAAATATTCGAATAATAAAAACTACCTGATGTTCATCGAACACTTTGCCAAAGTACTTCGCCCCAGCGCCAATGAAATGGAGCTTGGAAAGCAATTTGCTCGCAGTGATCTGGCACAAAATCTGAGTCCGGAATTTGATATCTTAGGAACGATTCGTCGAGGCGAACACATCACGGTATTATTCAAACAAAGACACAAAAAAATGGAAGGAGAATGGCTTGGCAGAATGGTACTGGGTTATGAAGATGACGAGATTCGTATATTCAGTGTTTCAATTTTCTAATTCGGAAGACATTAACAATAAATCTGGTTTCAAACACGCTAGAACACCCCTCAAACCTGCTTAAACATATTATTAAAGTACGATTAAAATCCTATGAAACATATTATTGAAGAAAATAAACTCGTGGAACTCAACTACGAAGTAGTGGATACGAAGTCTAAAGAGCCTCTGGTTCACATTGAGTACCCTATTGGTTATGTTCATGGGACCAATTCAGTTTTATCTTCTGATGTTACGTCTATTCTAGCGGGACATTCGGTTGGCGACGTTATCGAAGTACCAATAGACACCAAAAAACTCTATGGCGACAGAGACGAATCATTGGTTTTCACTGATCTTATCGAAAATGTGCCAGAGGAATATCGTGAAATTGGCATGACTATCACGATGGAAAATGAAAAAGGCGAAGCCAAGAGCTTCATCGTGACGCGCATGGATGATAAAACACTAACAGTAGACGGCAACAACCCGCTTTGTGGCAGAGATGTCGTGTTCAAACTCAAAGTTCTTTCTATCCGCGAAGCCACTCCAGAAGAAATTGATGTGGGCGGCAAAGTGGATGCCGATCCTGATGTCGATGAACTGCTAAAAAACAGTTAATTAGTTTCATTATTCTGAATAAGTCAGCCCCCCCCTACTCTAGGGGGTTTTTAATGCCTTCTGCACACAGAGCTTGTTGCTAATCCCTAGCCTTTAATCGTTGAATACTTTAAAACAAGCATTCCCACTTGATCTAATTGGTATGTTTTTTGCATATATTAAATAGACCACAAAAAATAAAACTTTCTAAAAATACTAAAGTTATATCAATTCAATAAGTTATAAGTATCTGCTGTTCGTACTGCATATCTTTTTTAGTGCAACGCCCCAAAATACGCACTTAGGATGTGCAATTTCATAGTCGACACTGGTCGTCGTAAAAGGAGGTTACAATGCTAAGATTTACTGATTTTTCAGATTTTTGTGATTTAACTGACGGAGAAATTCAATCCATATCCAGCGGAGCAAACGTTCCCTACATAGAAGCTTGTGCTTTAGCCCACGAAGCCGAAGACAATCCTGAAAGCAGCCGTGCAGTTCTAAAAATGATGCAGCAACATTTAGAACGTGTGGAAAAAAATGCAGATGGGCTTCGCTCTAAAGAAATACACCTGGCAATTAATAACTTTGCAGCCACCCATAAGTTCACATAACGGTATATTGCAATAATCGAGAAAGCGCTGATTTAGTTTTTAAGCCCCACCCCCCTACTTATAGGCACTTTTTTTAGAAAAAGTGCCTATAAGTAGGGGGGTGGCTTTCGTTGCTCGTTAGTCATCACAATTTTATTGAAATGACTATTAACATTACATCGTGTTATGAATTACTCAGAATTCGCAATCAACTGAACATTTCCGCCCGCAGCAGTCGTGTTGATACAAAGATGACGCTCTTGCGCATATAGATAAGGTGATTCAGCTTCATTGATAAAGCGCACAATCGCACCATCGCGATTGGCTAATGCAATCCTGTATTCACGAGCCATTGCAATCTGATCATCATTCGCTGCTGTGAAAGCAAAGTTAGTCAAATCTGAAATTTCTTCCAATTGCTTAGGGCTGATACCTTTTGCATTTAAAATAACGTTTGGATGCTGCGTTAACCAATCCTGTTGTGCTTTATTGAAGTTTTCATTACATACCAATATTGGATTACCGCAATACAAGGCCTGAATTGCTTGCTGGAAAGCCACATCGGCATTTGGTGTCGCTATGATGGTTAAACCACGAGGATTCAAACTGAGTAGATTGTCTTCGCCTGTCGGCCCTGGCAACGAACGCGACTCATGAAGGTCTTGTCTACAGCGATTAATCAATCCTAGGTAGTCCTGCGAAATTTCAGCATCTAACGGTAATAGATGGCCAAACTCTTCAAACGAGCTCTTCAATAATAGTTGAACACTGTTATTCAACTCAGCCGTATCAATAATTTCCGCAGCCACAGATTGCTCAGCGTTTTCAGCAGTATCGATTTCATGCACCAGTCTTTTCAAATAGAAAGGTCCACCTGCTTTAGGACCTGTACCTGATAGGCCTTCTCCGCCAAATGGTTGAGAACCTACGATCGCACCGATTTGGTTACGATTCACATACATATTACCGGCTTTGAGGTTATCAACAATCTGCTGAACACGAGAGTCAATACGCGTGTGTAAACCAAATGTCAGACCAAAGCCTGCATTATTTACAGCGTCTACAACCTCATCTATCTCATCAGCAGAAAAAGTTGCTACGTGTAGCACAGGACCAAATATTTCACGAGAAAGGTCTTGAATACCGTTTACTTTGATCACGGTTGGCGGCACAAAGAATCCAGTTGAGGCGACATCTTTTTCGACATTCGACATTGGCGTTTGCTTTAAGATCGAAGCTTTGTTTTCTTCGATATAATCAGTAATGCCTTTGGCAGCCGTTTCATCGATCACAGGCCCCACATCCACATTTAAATTCCATGGATTGCCCATGCGCAATAAATCCATTGAACCGTAGAGCATTTCCAACGTGTGTTCCGCAATGTCTTCCTGTAAATACAATACGCGCAATGCCGAACAACGCTGACCTGCAGACTGGAATGCAGAAGCGACGATATCTGTAATTGCTTGCTCTGGAAGCGCTGAAGAATCGACGATCATCGCATTCAAACCGCCCGTTTCAGCAATCAATGGCGCACGAACATCGCTCGATTGACTCATACTGCGTTCAATGTGTTTTGCCGTTGCTGTAGAGCCAGTGAAGATCATGCCATTAATATCTGGATGACTACTTAAACCCGCACCGATGACATTACCTTGACCCGGTAAATATTGAAGTATCGCTTCAGGCACACCCGCTTCGTGCAATAGTTGCACCGCCTTATAGGCAATTAACGAGGTTGATTCTGCTGGCTTTACCAAAACTGCATTACCCACCGCAAGCCCTGCACTAAGTTGCCCAGAAAAAATGGCTAGAGGAAAGTTCCACGGCGAAATACACGCCATCACACCACACGCTTGTTTATTAGGCGCGATATGTTCGGCTTGTGCAGCATAATAACGAAGGAAGTCTACGGCTTCGCGTAACTCGGCAATACAATCAACAATCGATTTACCCGCTTCGCGTGATAATAAAGCGAAAAACTCGCCTGCATTTTCTTCATATAAATCAGCGGCTTTATTCAAAATTCGGCCACGCTCGATAACATCTAACTGCTGCCAAGCTGGCTGTGCTTTATGTGCGCTTTCAACAGCGGCATCCAATTGCTCTGCATTTGCATCGGTAATCCAGCCAACCACTTCGCCAGTAGCCGGGTTAAACACGTCGTGTTTAATGTGCGTTGAATTAGCGGCACCTACAACCATTGGTTCTGCAGTCCACTGCACTGTTTTAAACGGTGTTCTCATCGACTCCATTTTCTGAATATCAGCGACATCCAGCCAATCAAACCCTTTTGAATTCACACGCTCAGGCATAAACAACAAATCAGGTTCCGCAACACCCGGTACCGCTTGAGCCAACCATGCTTCAGCTTTTTTGACAGGGTCTGCTGTTACTTCACTTGGTGGAATCTGGTTATCCAACACCTGACTAACAAACGATGCATTTGCGCCGTTTTCTAATAAGCGTCTAACCAGATAAGCGAGTAAATCTTGGTGAACACCAACCGGCGCATAGATTCTACAAGCGAAGTTGTGTTTGTTGCGAACCAACTCGTGTAAAGATTCGCCCATGCCGTGGAGGCGCTGGAATTCGAAGGTGCTCGCTGCATCTTCTTCCTGCTCAGTTAACTTGATAATTGAAGCAATCGTATGCGCATTATGCGTTGCAAACTGAGGGAAAATTCTATCGCGTTGACCCAGTAATTTCTTCGCGCAATACCAGTAAGAAAGGTCACTATTATTCTTACGCGTATATACAGGATACCCCGGTAAACCTAGCTCTTGAGAACGCTTCACTTCACGATCCCAATAAGCGCCTTTCACCAAACGCACCATTAATTTAGTGTCGTATTTTTCGGCAAGTTCGTATAACCAATCAAGCACGTGTGGAGCGCGATAGCCATAAGCTTGAACGACAATACCCAGACCTTCCCAGCCTTGCAGACTTCCGTCTTCAAGCAATGCTTCGATGATATCCAGAGAGATGTCCAGACGCTCTGCTTCTTCCGCATCGATATTGAGACCAATACCTGCTTTTTTAGCTAATAAACACAATGATCTTAGCGATGGATAAAGCGTTTTCATCACATCTTCTTTGTGCAGAGTTTCATAGCGAGGATATAACGCAGAAAGCTTGACTGAGATACCGGGATTCAAACGAACATCCTTACCATTACAATGTTCTACTAACTCTGTAATCGCATCTGCATAGGCAAGGTAATACTTATCCGCATCTTGTAATGTGTAAGCCGCTTCACCCAGCATATCGAACGAGTAACGATAGCCTTTCTTGGTGTAATCAGTACCGTTATCAATAGCAGACTCGATACTTTCACCCAGTACAAACTGTCCACCCATCATTTTCATCATGCGCTTTACGGCAACGCGAATGATCGGCTCACCCGCACGCTTAACGACTTTTTGTAGTGCTGGCATTAATCCGCGCTGATCTGAATCAGACAATACGCTTCCAGTTAACATCAATCCCCAAGTCGATGCATTCACCATCATTGAACTTGAGTGCCCGAGGTGATCACCGAAATTTTGCGGTGCAATTTTATCTTGAATGAGATCGTCCAGCGTTTTGTTGTCTGGTACACGCAAATACGCTTCTGCCATACACATTAACGCTACGCCTTCCTGTGTCGACAAACCATATTCTGCGAGGAAACTTTCCATCAAGCCCGGGTCACCTGATGCACGCAAATCACGCACCCAGGATGCCGCCATATCTACTGTTGATTGGCGTAAAGCCTCATCAATATCAAGATCATCTAGCATCTGTTTAACGACAACGGCTTCATCACCGAGTGTTGCAGCACGTAATGTTTCTCGAATATCTGAAAGTTTACTCATAGTAGTTTCCTGTTTTAAAGATGGCGAAAATGGTGATTGGGTTCATCTACAATCTCAGATTCCTAAGATACTATACTTTAAATAGTCCAATAGACTTATATAGAGCAATAAACTAATCTATGGGAAAGCATAACTACATTTAACGAGTATTTTTAACCATGAAAAAAACCATTGATAGTCTTTTAGACTTCTACGACAAAAAAATACTATCTATTATGGCTGTTGATGGACGTATTAGTGTTGCTGAACTAGCTAACCAGATTGGGCTCAGTAAAACCCCCACACTGAAGCGATTAAGAAAGTTAGAGCAAACCGGTTACATAACGGGGTATCAGGCTCAGCTTGATTATGATTTGCTAGATGAAACGCACGTTGCCTTTATTAACGTCACGCTCAGCGATACGACTGCGGCATCCTTGAAGAAATTCAATACTGCTGTTAAAGAGCTAGTCGCCGTTGAACAATGCAATATGATTGCGGGAAATTTTGATTATCTTTTAAAAGTAAGAACTACTGATATACAAGAATACCGAACGCTTTTAGGTGAGAAGATTGCAGCATTACCATTCGTGTCTCACACTTCAACGTTTGTTTCGATGGAAACAGTCTGCGACAGACAAAAAGTGAATTTATAAAAAACTAAATAAATTGCTAGATTATTCCAAAGCCACCCCCCTACTTTGAGGCCTTTTTTTATACTGCTTAGCAATTATGAGCATGGGTCAGTCAATCACACCATATCTTCAGCGAATTCAAAATGTTACCGTTTTCGGTTTTTCAGTGTGCCTAGTAAATGCACATACGAGGATTAATAAGAGATACCAATAATCAATTTTTCAACGCTTGCATCTAATTTAATTATTGAGTCGTTTATGCTAATGACTAGTCAATCTACATTGATAAACGAAACATAAACAATTTATTTACATTACAAAATTCGAGGCAAACAAAATGAAAACATTATTATTAGCTCTTTCAGTTCCATTTATTCTTAGCGCTTGTTCATCAGGCTCTATTCCTGCAAATAAAGTAAACTATTCAAGCCCGACGACTGTTAACTATGGCTCAGTCAACTCTGAAAGTTTTAGATCCCCAGAAGTGTTATCGACAAGTAGTAATAGAGGCTCTCTAGTGTCATCAAAGCTTAGTGCAAGAAGCGGAAGAGCTAGATAGGAAAGGGGTAGAATTAGAAAGGTGAATTTAATAGCTTAAGGCAGGAAAAACCAATCAATAGCAGAAATAAAAATTGGATGGTAAAGCGTGTTCTCTTCTCCTAATGGCCCCAAAAGGAGAAGAGAAACAATGCCCCAGTATTCGATGAAAAAGACTGTAATTTATGCCACTAATGAACTCAGGGTAGGGTTCACTTAACGTGGCGATAAATTTTGTAGTTAACTACGATTAGAATGTGTAGTTAAAACGAACTTTTGCAGCGTTCAATGTGTCGTTGTCACCAACATTGTCAGCTTTAGAAGTATTCAATGCGAAAGTTACACTAGCATCTTTTAGGTTAAGCAAAGGCATAGTGTAAGCTGCGTATAATGTGTCTACAGATGGATCTGCATCACTACCGGAATCAACTTCTGAATGAAGGTAACCCGCACCAAATGGACCTACTGTGTAGTTCACCGCTAAAGTATCAACTTTATTGTCATTTTCATGCTCACCATGTGCATAACTGACATTTAAATCGCCACTACCAACCTTAAATCCAGCACCGATACCAAAACCGTCGAAATCTACATCATTATCGCTGATGCTTTCGAAACCGGCATGTAATTTAACTTTACCGAAGTTGTAAGTCATCGCAGGACGAATCGCTGTAAACTCATCATCGCCACTTTTGTTAGCCATTACACCTAATTCAAATAGGAACTTGTCTGAGTTACCAACGTGGATTGCTGTGTGTAAAACATCGTCTTTTCTACCACGAGCGATATTCGCCTCGTATACCTGAACGCCACCAACGTTTGCAACTAAGGTATCTTTTCCTAACGGAACCAAGTTGATTGCTTCAAAACGACCGATCTGAACATCCCATGCGTTAGTTTTACCAAACTGGAAATAAAGGTCGTCAACTTCTAGGGCATCATTACCAGGAAAAGTTGTCGTTTCTTGCTCAATTAGTTGGTTTGTATCACCAGGATTAAAAAGTACAAGCGGCTGAGCAACACCTTTACCGAAGAAACCGTTGTCATTTGTTACCATGCCAACTGCGTTTAGTTTGATTCTACCACCATGATCAAAATTGCTATCGTTTTCATCTTCAGATGCAATGATATCTAATTCAACATCACCACCGATGCTAAATGTTTTGTCGGCTGCAAATCCAGTTGTTGCTACACACATTGTGGTCAGGCCACATGCGATTGCCAGGCTTAATTTGTTTTTCATTTCTCTCTTCCTTGTTAGTTTTTCATTTTAAAATTACTTACCCCGAATATGGAAAGTAAGAGTTCTGATTGGTAAAAACGTCTAAAATTAGCGGGAATATTCTTTTTCTAATGCCGTTCAAATGCGGTTAAAAGAGGCCAAATACATAAAAACTTAAATTTCTTAGAAGTGTTTACTAATAGATAAAGCAATTCTAAACATTAAGTTTTAAGAGAAGTGATACTCTGTTGCACAATGCTTCACTTGATTTGTCATATTTCTGAAATATTGAGCTACTAAATTTAATTTTTATTGTGGCTAAATAGATGAAAGTAATACTAATTCTGATGAGCTCTTAAACCATCAAACCTCGCAAATACTCTTACAAACATTTGTTATATAAAGATTTTTTTGAATTTTTCTCATTCTCATGATTTCCAAAGTATCGTCAGCTTAAATATTCACCCGAAAATAAAATTTTCATTCTCGAAGAATTTAACCGTCATTAGAGTATTCACTGAATTTAAAAAATGATGATAATCTCACTCCAAATTACGTATTTTTTAGCCAGAGGTTGTTATGTTTGTCATTTGCGGTGAAGCACTAATTGATATTTTTCTTGAAGATAATCAGCAAGCCCCTGCTGAAGTTTTCCCAATGCAGGCCTGCGTCGGCGGCTCACCATTCAATGTTGCCATTGGGCTATCCAGGCTTGGACAATCTTCAGCCTTATTCACAGGAATATCTAACGACATGTTCGGCAAACGCTTGAGTGCTGTGCTTTCTGAGGAAAATGTTTCGCAAGAATTGATAGTAAAAAAGCAGTTACCAACAACCGTTGCCTTCGTTGAA
Organism: Cocleimonas flava; assembly: GCF_004339015.1. Classification (GTDB taxonomy): domain Bacteria; phylum Pseudomonadota; class Gammaproteobacteria; order Thiotrichales; family Thiotrichaceae; genus Cocleimonas; species Cocleimonas flava. The sequence continues at coordinate 654,709 of NZ_SMFQ01000005.1, forward strand.
AAAGATAAAAATGGTGTTCCTACTTATTCTTTCTATGGAGAAGGAACGGCTGACCGCTCGATAACAGCAGAAGATATTAATTTTGATATTGAAGACCCTATCGCAATACACCTAGGCTCTTACAGTATTGTTTCTCAACCCACCGCCGATTCATTGCTTTCACTTGTGAAAAAGTATTCTGGCAAATGTTTGATCTCACTCGATCCTAATATCAGGGCAATTGTCGAACCTGACATGAAAGTCTGGCAAAACAGGGTTGATGAGTTAGTTAGTCTTGCGGATATCGTGAAAGTCAGCGATGAAGATTTAGCATTAATGTACCCGGACATTGCGCCCGAAGAAATCATCCAGAAATGGTTAGCAACAGGATTAAAACTAATCGTACTAACAAGAGGCGGAGAAGGAAGCTCGCTATGGAGTGCCCAAGCCCACACGAATCTTGAAACGCCTAAAATCAAGGTTATAGATACTGTTGGTGCGGGTGATACTTATCAAGCAGCATTACTGGATTCAGTCGGAGGCTTATTCTCGCAATATGGTAATAATTGGTTCGAACAACTCGACGAAAACAAACTCAAAGAGATTGGTAACTTCTCAGCTGCTGCTGCAGCAATCACCTGCTCTCGACAAGGTGCTGATTTACCGACAAAGACAGAAGTATTGGATTTCATGTAGTGACAGGTAAATTTTGTCACTTATATCTCATTAATTTCATTACTAACACCAAAAAGGGAAAGTTGAATGAGCGCTAAACGCCTAGAGGGTCGCGTCGCCTTGATCACAGGGTCTGCAAGAGGCATCGGGCGTAGCTTTGCTAAACGCTATATCGATGAGGGTGCCAAGGTAGTGATAGCCGACATAAATATCGAACAGGCTCAGGCAACGGCTAAAGAGCTCGGTGAAAATAGCATTTCTATTGGTCTTGATGTTACCCAGCAAGAGAGTATCGACACTTGTGTTGCCGAAACTATTCAGCACTTCGGAAAAATAGATATTTTGATTAATAATGCGGCACTTTTTAGCGCTGCACCTACGATAGAAATTGAGCGCAAAGACTACGAAAAACTCTATGCGGTCAATGTATCAGGGACCCTCTTCATGTTACAAGCTGTTGCAAAGCACATGATTGAACGTGGCGAAGGAGGTAAAATCATTAATATGGCGAGTCAGGCAGGTCGACGCGGTGAACCTTTGGTTGCTGTTTACTGTTCGACCAAAGCAGCTATTATCAGCCTGACCCAATCAACAGGACTTGATTTGATAAAACACCGCATCAATGTCAATGCTATTTCACCCGGCGTGGTGGATGGTGAGCATTGGGATATCGTTGATTCTTTTTTTGCCAAACATGAAAACCTTAAGCCAGGCGAAAAGAAACAACAGGTTGGTAAGAACGTGCCTTATGGAAGAATGGGCGTTGCTGATGATTTGACAGGCATGGCTGTTTTCCTAGCCAGCAGTGACGCAGATTATATTGTCGCGCAAACCTACAATGTTGATGGTGGACAGTGGATGAGTTAGCCTGTATTTGTTATCGCGATTTTACGTTTGCACGACTTTAATGATTCTGCTTAATGTCTGAATCTATTGCTTTTACAATTCATCTGTAAAAAAACCGCTCAAAGTAGGGGGGTGTGTTTATATTAAGTACCTGGCATATATTGAGTGTCAGGCGGTTAGTATTGATATACTCCTCGCCCTATTTCCCAGTAAAGATATTGAATAAACAATCATGAATACGAAAAACAATCCGCATCACATTGTCATTGTTGGTGGAGGAGCTGGCGGCGCAGAACTAGCTAAAAAATTAGGTGATTCTGTCGGCAAAAATAAGCAAGCCATAGTGACTCTAGTCGATGCGAAGCTGACACATATCTGGAAACCATTACTCCATGAGATTGCAGCAGGAACGCTGAACTCATCGATTGAAGCCATGGAATACATTGATCACGCGCATCGTCATCACTATAACTTTCAACTGGGCTATGTGGACCATGTCGATCCACAAGCAAAAGAAATTTCGATTGCCCCTACGCTGGATGATGACGAAGAAGAAACCATTCCACGCCGATCACTAAAGTACGATACGTTAATTTTAGCCGTCGGCAGTTTAACCAAACACTTCAATACCAAAGGTGTGGTTGAATACTGTAAATTCCTGGACACCCTGGAAGAAGCCAATAACTTCCAAAGCTACCTGATGCGAAAAATGCTTAGAGCGCAAAACCGCACTCAAGAACTAAGACCGGGCCAGTTACATGTAGCTATTGTCGGCGCAGGCGCAACAGGCATAGAGTTAGCGGCAGAATTACACGGCGCGACCAAGAAATTAATTGCTTTTGGTTTTGATAAACTCGAAGCAAGCCGGGATATCAAAATAACCATTATCGAAGCTTCACCCAGCATTTTACCCGCTTTACCAAAACGATTATCAGATGCCGCACTAGAAGAACTTCGAAAACTAAATATCGAAGTGATGACGGATGAACGCGTGGTTGAAGCGAAAAAAGAAGGCTTGATTACGCACACTGGGAAATTTATTCCCGCAGAAACCATGGTCTGGGCAGCGGGCATTAAAGCACCAAACTTCCTGACTACGATTGATGGTCTGGAAACGAATGCGATTAATCAGTTATTGGTGAAAACCACCTTACAAACCACTAACGATGAAAATATTTTTGCTTTCGGAGATTGCGCCAGTTGCCCCTTGATAGGAGAAGAAGGTTTTGTTCCACCCAGAGCACAGGCTGCTCACCAACAGGCTTCATTACTTGTAAAAACCATGAAATATCGTTTAGCGGGTAAAGATAACTTACCTGAGTATCGCTATGTTGATTACGGCTCATTAGTAAATCTAGGGCATTACAGCACGGTCGGTAATTTAATGGGGAACCTCATGGGTCGTTGGTCAGGAAGCATGAGTGTTGAAGGCTTTGTAGCAAGAATGGTTTATAAATCACTTTATAGAATGCATTTAATCGCTTTGCACGGCTACACCCGTGAAATTTTAATGACGATCGCTAACTGGATAACAAACCGTGGCTTAAAACCTCGCCTAAAACTTCATTAGGATTTATTTTAGCGGGTAGCTTCTGCAAATGAGTACCAGTATTCATCAAATGCAGTAGCTACCGCATCACGTCAGACAGAATAAATATCCTTTAAATAGACCGAAAGTGTACATAACTATCGGTTCAGACTCGAATCTGAAGCTACCTAGCTTCAGATTCGAGAAAATCCTGACTAATACCTCAATCCAATTGCCTTTATTTTAAAACTCTTTAATTTATACTCTTTATTGGATTTTCAACGTAAACTCATAAAAGTTAAGCTTTTTCTGCACTATTTTTGCTTAAACAGCCTAACTTCCTACAAAAAAGTATCACATCTAAGTATTTTAGTATCAATCCAAATTAAATCTTGATGCTAATCTTGCTGCACTTAGGTAATGATATATTAGAGATTCAAGTCTTTATTCCGAAAATCTTGTCTATGTGATACTAAAAAACTTAAAGGAGAGAGTTAGTATGAAACTAGGAAAAATAGCTGCCGCGTTCGCAGGCACTTTATTTATGACCGCCGCATCAATTGCACACGCTGAAACTGAGCTTGTAATTGCGACAGTAAACAACGGTCATATGGTTGAAATGCAGAAACACACAGATGCATTCGAAAAAGCAAATCCAGATATTAAACTGAAATGGGTTACATTAGAAGAAGGCGTACTTCGTTCTCGTGTAACAACTGATATAGCTACCAAAGGTGGTCAGTTCGACATCATGACTATTGGTATGTACGAAGCTCCAATCTGGGGTAAGAAAGGTTGGTTAACTGAGCTAAATTTCAGCGATGATTACGCTGTTGATGATATTTTCCCAGCAGTAAGAAAAGGCCTTTCTGCAGAAGGTAAGCTATACGCTGCACCTTTCTACGGTGAAAGTTCAATGATTATGTACCGTGGAGATCTTGTTGAAAAAGCAGGATTAAACATGCCAAACACTCCTACATGGGATGATGTTGAGAAGATTGTAAAAGGTATTCACAACCCAGATGAAGGCGTTTACGGTATTTGTTTACGTGGTAAGCCAGGTTGGGGCGATAACATGGCATTCATCACTACACTTGCAAATAGTTACGGCGCACAGTGGTTTGGTGAAGATTGGAAACCACAGTTAGACTCTCCTGAGTGGGAAGCAGCTGTAACGTTCTATGTTGACCTACTTACTAAATACGGACCTCCAGGTTCTGCTAACAATAGCTTCAACGAGATTCTTGCGCTAATCAATGAAGGTAAATGTGGTATGTGGATTGATGCGACAATCGCAGCATCATTCGTATCAGACCCTGATCAATCTAAAGTTGCTGATGTGATTAAATTTGCTCAAGCGCCTTCTAAGAAGACTGCTAAAGGTAAGAACTGGTTATGGGCTTGGTCTCTAGCTGTTCCTGCTTCTTCTAAGAAAACAGCTGAAGCAATGAAGTTCCTTGAGTGGGCAACATCTAAAGATTATGTCAACTACATTGGTGAGAACGTTGGTTGGGGTAAAGTTCCTACAGGAACTCGCGCTTCTACTTATGAAAATCCTAAGTTCCTTGAAGCAGCTAAATTTGCTTCTGCTGAATTAGAAGCTATCCAAAGTGCCAACCCTGAAGACAGTACATTCAATAAGTCTCCTTATGTTGGTGTTCAGTTTGCTGCAATCCCAGAGTTCCAATCTATTGGTGTCGCTGTTGGCCAGCAAATGAGTTCAGCTTTAGCAGGAAAAGTAACAGTTAAAGAAGCACTAGCTAAATCTCAAACTGCTGCCGATCGTACAATGAAAAAGGCTAAATACTACTAAGCTAAAAGCCATTGTACTTAATGTTTCTACACTGGGTTCTGCAATCAGAGTTATTCAACTCAACAGAACCCAGTTAGAAACCTAGTTAGAGTAATTTGATCTAGCTAGGCTCTAGTTTTATCTAACTAGTTTTATGTAAAAAAGCAGTACTGGTGCATATCGATGTGCTAGTACTTTTTAAACCCCCAATTCTGTAAACGGAATTATTACTATGTCTTCAAACGCAACCGAAAGTAGATTTCTACCTCGTCTATTAATGAGCCCTGCTGTGGTGACCTTATTAATCTGGATGCTAGTTCCTTTAGGGATGACGATCTATTTTTCATTAATTCGTTACAATCTAATGTCTCCCGATATTTCTGGCTTTGCAGGCTGGGAGAATTATGATTTCTTCATTACCAATCCAGCGTTTATGGATTCAGTGTTCAACACGCTTATTTTATTAGGTAGCGTTGTAATAATTACTGTTGGTTTCGGACTTGCCATTGCACTCCTCATCAACAGCCCTTTTCCCGGGCAATCGTTTGTTAGAATTTTATTAATTTCGCCTTTCTTTGTAATGCCTACAGTAAATGCATTACTTTGGAAGCACATGATGATGAATCCCATCTATGGTGTATTCGCACAGATATCAGGCTTCTTTGGACTTGAGCCAATTGATTGGTTAACAGAGATACCACTCGGTTCCATTATCATCATGCTTAGCTGGCAATGGATGCCATTTGCCTGCCTGATTTTCATCACCGCTTTACAATCTATGGATAGGGAGCAGTTAGAAGCCTCTCGCATGGATGGAGCGACCTATTTCCAACAACTGAGATTTTTATACTTACCTCACATGGCACGCTCTATCGCAGTCGTGATCATGATCGAAGTTATTTTCTTGTTGAGTGTATTCGCTGAAATATTTACCACCACTTCGGGTGGACCCGGAACAGAAAGTACCAACTTGGCATTCTTGATATTCCAGGAAGCACTTATGAACTTTGATGTGGGCGCAGCCTCTGCCGGTGCAATTTTCGCCATTATCTTGGCCAATATCGTTGCAATCATTCTGATCCGTATGATCGGAAAAAACCTTGATAATTAATGGATAACTACTATGAAAATCTCTAAATACGATTGGAACGCATTATTTGTCACAAGAACAGTAGCCTCATGGCTTGTTGCATTTATTGTGTTTTTCCCACTACTTTTTTTGATGGTGACTGCCTTTAAAACGGAGTTGCAAGCAATTGCCGTGCCTTCGTTATGGGTATTCGAACCGACTTTAGAAAACTTCACTGAAGTACAAGAACGAAGTGACTATATGCGATTTGCCATGAATTCTTTAATCACGAGTCTTGTATCAACAATTCTAGGATTAATCATTGCCGTACCTTCAGCTTATAGTTTTGCGTTTTCACCGACGATACAAACTAAAAACATTATGGTGTGGATGCTTTCAACCAAGTTCATGCCTGCTGTTGGTGCATTGCTTCCGGTTTATTTGCTTTTCCAATGGGCGGGCTTACTGGATAGCCAAATAGCTCTCATCATTGTTTTTACCATGTCCAATCTACCGATAATGGTTTGGATGTTGTACTCAAATTTTAAAGATATACCACATGAAATTCTTGAAGCTTCAAGAATGGATGGCGCTAGTTTATGGGAAGAATTCCGCCATGTTCTATTGCCTCTGGCGATGGGCGGAATGGCCTCTACAGGTTTACTCTGTTTGGTTCTTTCATGGAATGAAGCCTTTTGGGCGTTGAATCTTACTTCTGCCAATGCAGGTACGTTAGCGGTTCTGGTTGCCTCTTATTCAAGTCCTGAAGGCTTGTTCTGGGCAAAACTTTCTGCAGCTTCCTTGATGGCGATCGGACCAATCATCGTATTCGGTTGGTTTAGTCAGAAGCAGTTAGTTCAGGGACTCACCTTTGGTGCTGTTAAATAATATAAATCAATTAATAAATATATTTGCGAAATATCGCTGTTATTAAAAATTTAAGGTAATAGAAAATGTCATTTTTAGAGCTTCAAAAAGTAGAAAAATATTACGGTGAGCACCATGCGATTAAGGGAATTGATTTAAATATCGAGCCTGGTGAATTCATCGTTTTTGTTGGCCCGTCTGGTTGTGGTAAATCAACGCTACTTCGCATGATTGCTGGTTTGGAAGTTATCAATAAAGGAAAGTTAATCCTGGATGGCGTTGATATCACGGAGACTCCTTCATCAAAACGTGACTTAGCGATGGTATTTCAGTCATATGCCTTATATCCGCATATGACCGTGGAAGACAATATGTCGTTTGCATTGAGATTGGCAAAAGTAGATCAGGGTAAAATCGACAAACTTGTAAAAGAAGCAGCAGAGAAGCTTGATTTAACCCAATACCTGAAGCGTAAACCAGGAGCTCTTTCAGGTGGACAACGTCAGCGTGTAGCCATTGGTCGCGCCATTGTTCGTCATCCAAAAATATTCTTATTCGATGAGCCATTATCAAATCTCGATGCTGCCCTACGTGGACAGACACGTGTTGAAATTGCTCAATTACATCGTGATTTAGGTGCTACCACGATTTACGTAACTCATGACCAGGTTGAAGCAATGACATTGGCTGATCGAGTGGTTGTTTTACGTGACGGAATCATCGAACAAGTAGGAACACCTTTAGAGTTATACGACAAACCAGCAAACCGTTTTGTTGCGCAATTTATCGGTATGCCTCAGATGAATATCATCCCATCTTCATTACTGCAAAATGTTCCAGCTGGTAGTTCATTTGCTGGTATACGTCCAGAGCATTTAAGCATTTCAGATGATTCACGCTTAACAGGCAAGGTTGTATTGGTTGAATCTTTAGGTAACGAAACACTCGTCCACCTAAGTCTTGGGGATCAAAGCGCAGAGCCTCTCATTATCCGTTCATATCAAAGAACTACATTAAAGCTAGGTGACACAGTAGGTGTTAATTGGTCCGATGACATTGTTCATTACTTTGATAACGATGGAAAAGTTTTACACCTAGCATAGGCTTAATTAAATATGAAAAATTCTGGAAATTCTGACACGTCGATTCAATTACATTTGGGCCTAGGCTCATTTCACCGTGCGCATCAAGCCATGTATATGCAAAACTTACATGATATCGGTGAGACACAATGGGAGATTGCTGCGGGTAATATAAGATCTGACATGCAGTCAGTTGTTGAAATTCTAAAATCTCAAAACAACGAGTACATGCTAGAAACGGTTAGCCCTGCTGGTGAACATAAATATCAATTGATTCGATCCATCAAACATATTGTGGATTGGGAAAAAGATATGAAAGGCATCACAGAAATTGCTGCTAATGAAAATACTAAAATCATCTCTTTTACCGTAACGGAAGCAGGATATTATCTGGACGGTAACTTTAAACTAGATGATAACTATAAGGATTTACAGAGCGATTTAGCGGGTAACGCGCCTTGCACGATTTATGGAACCATGACGCAATTATTACGTGCACGAATGGCTAGCCATGGTGAGCCTGTCACCTTACTCAACTGTGACAATGTACGCAGCAATGGGGAAAAATTCAAAAACGCACTGCTTGAATATATAGAACGCATTGGCGATACAGACTTATTGGAATGGGTTAAAACCCACACCAGCTCTCCAAACTCTATGGTTGATCGCATCACCCCTAGACCGACAGCAGATATTATCGAACGTGTTTTTGCAGCAACTGGCAGAAGGGATGAAGCAGCATTGATGGGAGAGAGCTTCACCCAGTGGGTTATCGAAGATAATTTTATTGCTGGTCGCCCACCATGGGAGCTTGTCGATGTTGAAATGGTTGAAGATGTAGAACCTTATGAAGAAGCAAAGATCAGGGTTTTGAATGCGACTCACTCTTGCATTGCCTGGGCAGGAACACTGCGTGGATATCAATACATTCACCAGGGAACAAACGACCCAGAAGTCCGTCAACTAGCTTTTGATTATGTGACTAATGATGTTATTCCTTGTCTAACAAGCGCTGAATCACCAAGCCCTATAGATTTAGAAAAATACCGGGATACTGTTCTTGAAAGATTTAGTAACCCTAATATTCTAGATACCAATCAACGAGTGGTTATGGATGCATATTCCAAGATTCCAAGCTTCATTTTACCGACCATACAGGATGCCATAAAAACAGGTCGTTCTATCGACAGTGTGGCGATGTTGCCTGCCCTATTCCTTGCGTTTTTAGTGAGAGAGCAAAAAGGTGAAATCAAATTTGAATATGAAGATGCCATGATGAGTACAGAAAATGCACAAAAAATTGTTTCTTCTGATGACATTATTCATGCATTTTCAAATGACAAAATATTGTTTGGAGATCTGGCAGGAAATCAGACCTTAAGAGAAACACTAAGAAAGGCCTATGACCGCGTAAATGCGTTTATTGAAAAAACGGCATAAACCAGTACCAGGCAGATATTAGTTGAGAAAATGATGTAAAAACCCCTCAAAAGGTGGGGGGTGTCAAAAAATGATATGATTTGAGTCAATTGTTATATCTTATATTGTTTTTTGGGGGCTGAACCACTTAATAAAAAGGTAGTTTTATTCTAACGACTTAAAAACTTAACTTTGGACTTTACCATGAGAAATAACGCTTCTAAATATACCCCATCACTCGAACAAGACTTTCAGAGAAATTCGACATTAGGTTATGAACCAGAAGGGTCTTATGGTTTTTTGAGATGTTTAGAACACGGTGCTCCAAATGACCTCATTCGATGGCATCACCACGAAGAATATGAATTACATTTAATTACCTCAACAAAAGGAAAGATGTTTGTTGGAGACTACATCGGTACCTTTAAGCCAGGCAATCTTGTACTGACTGGTCCACGTTTACCCCATAACTGGATTTCTACAGAAATACCTAAAGAAGGCGTAGCAAGAAGAGATTTTGTTTTGCAATTTTTAGGAGAGCCATTACGCAAGGCATCTGATCTAATCCCTGAATTACAACAAGCAATGCCGCTGTTAACCCGTGCAAAAAATGGGATTGAGTTCTTTGGCATAAGTGACTTTACCGAGAGACAATTAAGTTTAATTAAAAATTCTTCAGGTTTACGACGCTTTAATGCATTTTTAGAATTGATGTTAACCTTGTCTGAACATAACGATTATCAATTACTGTCTAATACACAAATTCAAAGCTTTGATAATGACGCGTCGATGAGACGTATTAGTGAAGTTGTGGATTACATCACCGAAAATTATTCTAGCCAGTTTTCAATGGCAGACATCGCTAAAAGAACAGGAATGGATAGCAGCCAATTCTCACGCTATTTCAGCAAAGCTTCTGGAAATACCTTTACCGGTTTTGTCAACAGACTACGAATCAACAAAGCCTGTCAGCTATTGATGGAAACAGATCAATACATCAGCACTATTTGTTACCACGTAGGTTATAACAATGTTGCAAACTTCAATCGCCGCTTCATAGAAATCAAAAACATGACACCAAGCGACTTTAGAAAACAAAGCAAAAACAGATTCAAGCAGTAATTATGTTAAATAGCATCAAACAATCCCATGCAAAAAAAATGTCTTCGGATATAGGCATCGGACTAACAGGTCAAATGCACGGAGCAACAATACTAAGCAAAGACAATGAGATTCTGTGCCCATGCATGCTCTCTGGAATGACACCCCTGAAAAACTTCAGCTGCAACACAGAAAAGGTGCAGATAATGCCTTTGACAGCCAAGGCTTTGCGAAGCTGATCAAATCTTAAAGCAGTGCGAATAAATCAATCAACATCCCTTCTCTCGATCGGTAAAGCGATGCAACTATTCCAGACGCCTAAACGATTCATGTAGATCGTCGTATCCTGATTTTAGGGGGGGGGGGGAAATTACCTACTGTTGAAATCAGAGTATTAGCCACATCTACATGAGATTTATGACTTAAAGATATTCCTCAAACCTGATATTGACACAATCAAAACAAAATTAATCGATCTCTGGCTAGATTATGGTTATGACTTGGAGGGTGCAAAGCAACTAGCTTTGTCTAATGATATTCCCAATGCGGAATTTTCTGTTGTGCATTCAGTGGAAGCAGATTTAGTCATTTGATAGAGTGATCATTAAAAAGAGTAAACCTATTTCAATTTTAACAGACTATTTTAACCATTTCTGATAATCAGATACCAATAAATGCAAGGGTTCTTCATCTTCTTCAATATCAGAGAAACGTCCAATTGGGTCTTTAAAATAATTATCGGTAGTATCATCATTAACTGTAGAAACCTCGCCGATAAGCACATCACCACCTTTACCAGAAAATGAGTGCCACATACCCGGCATTAGAGTAACACTCTCTCCCGGATCGAGTTCAAGTACATCTTCAGCGTGAAGAGTTCTTAATAAACCATCAGTTGCAACCTTTACATCAGATTTTTTATCAATATTCCCTTTTTTATCGGAGTTATAAATTTTCAGCATTAAAGTCGCGCCACCACGATTAATAATATCTTCAGCTTTATGCAGATGATGATGCATAGGCGATATCTGATTTTCGCGAGAGATCATTATTTTTTCGGCGTAACACATACCACCACCCTGTTTTAAATCTTCACGTTTACCATTGCGAATCGTGAAAAGAAACAAACCTAGATTGTCAAAATCTCCCTGTCCATAATCGGTGATATCCCAACCAAGGCCGGCATCAATAATTCCGTGAATATCACCTTTACGATTGATCATCTGCTGTGGTGACCAATAGGCAAAAGGCGGTAATTTAAATCCAAAAGACTGTATATATTTGTCAGCCTCAGACATTATTTCATTTACTTTAGAGCGTTTCATCAATAATTCTCTTTAGTTAGCATTTAAAATATATATTCCAAATATATCTATTGATATGATCTGTTTTAATGTCACCCCCCTACTTTTAGGCGCTTTTTTACATAAATCATCTTAATAAATTGGCATTTAACCAGCGGACAAACTTTTAAACAATACACTCTGATCCAATAAATATCGTGAAAACAAAGGTAAGCTAGCTGCTCCAACAGCTCTAGCGTTTCGCCCAACCAGTCCAGAATATACTTTAGGACAGCTAATGCCTTGTAAATCCAATTCCGCAATTCTATTTATGGTTGCTTCAACTATACGTAATCGGACATCCGATGGAAAATCTCCGTCAATTATCGCAGCCTCAAAATCAATCACGGAATGTGATGAAGCAACTGCAATTGCCAAATGATGTGCGGTTTCATTGATCCAGTGTTCCAGAGATTTACCCAGGACTCCCCAGTCTTCTTCCTTCAGTATCTCAAAAGGAATATCCAGACCATCCTTTTTTATCTGATTTTCCAGTTCAAGCATAGAGGCGTGATCAATTAATTGTGTAGCCACACCTTTTTCATTGACTACAGGCATAGAACCCAGAGCACCGGCATTCCCAGTATGCCCAGAATAAACAGCCTGATTAAGTACGATCCCTCCTCCAATAAAAGTACCAATAAAGAAATAAACAAAATCAGCCAGTTCACTACCTTGACCAAAAATCAGTTCAGCACCACAAGCAGCTGTGGCATCATTTTGTTCAAACACTGGGTACAGACAGCGACGTTCCAGACGTTCTGCAAAATCTTTATTTTGCCAATCCTGCATTAGCTCAGGTGGTGCGCCAATCTTCTCTGCCCAGTTCCATAATTCAAAAGGCAATGCCACCCCGATACCCGCTATACGACTGCGCTGATCTTCAGTCAATTTGGATGTAAGCTCTTTAATTCCAGACTGTGCAAATTGAAATATCTCCTCTTGAACTGGATATGAATAGTTAAAGTGCAAACTTTGGCGAGGGTTTCCCAAGAAATCTACCATCAATAGATCTGCACTGCGTCGTCCGATCTTAAGACCTATTGAAAAAGCACCTTCAGGGTTTAGAAACATTGGAATTGAAGGCTGCCCTACCTGACCTCTTTTTGGGTCTCCACGTAGCAATAATCCATCTTTTTCAAGGGCACGCATAATCACAGATACTGTTTGTGCAGACAAACCTGTTCGACGTGCAATTTCTGATTTTGGCTGACTGCCATGTCTTCGCACTAGGGATAAAAGTAACCTTTCATTATAAGCGCGTACTCTCGTTTGGTTTGATCCACCACTTGGATCAATAACTTTTTCTGAACGATCATTTATCTCTAACAATTGTATCTGCCTCATCTAATCAATTAATAAAAATATACCAATGTAAAACTACACAGTTGATACCTTATTAACAATTGTTGGTACATTCTTTCATGAAAAAACTATTTTAACAAATAATAAATCACTATGATTTATTTATTGACAGCAAAATAAAAGAATGCAAAACTTTATCAAGATTAGGAGAAAAGCTTAGATCTAAAAAAAAAATTAGAAAACCACTTAATCTACCAATTTAATTTTTTGGAGGAGATCCCAATGAGAAAAACAGCAATTTCAAGTGCATTAGCAGCACTGGTTCTTGGAACCACAACTTTGTCTTCAGCTAACGCAGAAGGCTTATCAGCTTGTCTGATAACAAAAACTGATACCAACCCTTTCTTCGTAAAGATGAAAGAAGGTGCAGAAGCAAAAGCAAAAGAAATGGGAATGACACTCAAATCTTACGCTGGAAAAATAGATGGTGATTCTGAAAGTCAGGTTGCAGCAATTGAAACCTGTATTGCCGATGGAGCGAAAGGTATTCTGCTAACACCTTCTGATACAAAAGGAATTGTACCCGCGGTTAAACAAGCGCGTGATGCAGGTCTGTTAGTAATTGCACTTGATACTCCACTCGAGCCAATTGATGCAGCGGACGCTACGTTTGCCACAGATAACTTCCGCGCTGGTGAATTAATCGGACAATGGGCTGCGGCTACTCTTGGTGATAAAGCAAAAGACGCCAAAATTGCAATGCTCGACTTAGCAGTAAGCCAACCATCAGTGGGAGTGCTTCGTGATCAGGGTTTCTTAAAAGGTTTTGGTATTGATCTTGGTGACCCTAATAAATGGGGTGATGAGTCTGACAAGCGCATTGTTGGCAACGAAGTTACCGCTGGTAATGAAGAAGGCGGGCGCAAAGCAATGGAAAATTTACTTGCTAAAGACCCAATGATCAATGTTGTATATACAATTAACGAACCTGCTGCTGCTGGTGCGTATGAAGCTTTAAAAGCTTTAGACCGTCAAGATGATGTACTAATAGTTTCTGTGGATGGCGGTTGCCCGGGTATTGCGAATGTGAAGGACGGAGTAATCGGTGCTACATCACAACAATATCCTTTACTAATGGCATCTAAGGGGATTGAAGCAATTGCTGCTTGGGCTAAAGACAAAACTAAACCTAAAAATACCGAAGGAAAAGACTTTTTTGATACGGGTGTATCACTAGTAACAGACAAACCTGTTGCTGGCGTAGAGTCAATAAATGTCAAAGAAGGAACAGAACGCTGTTGGGGTTAAACCAAAGCTAATTAAAGTCAAAAAGCCTATCGTCTGTATATGCAGTCGATAGGTTTTAAATTTAAAGTTTTTATTCCTCAGATTACTGTTAAATTTTAAGGTAAAACCATGTCCAAATCGCAACAAGATTTTGAATCTGTACTCAGTGATAGTGCGACTGACGTTGCTTCTTTTTCTCAGAAAAAAACGTTACTTGATAAAATACAAAGTCTTCTACATGCAAATCCGGCATTAGTTCCATTAATTGTACTGATGCTATCTCTTCTAGTTTTTGGCTTGATATTAGGTGAAAAATTCTTCTCACCTTTTTCACTCACTCTTATATTGCAACAAGTTGCCATTGTAGGTTTCGTTGGGGCCGCGCAAACGCTGATTATAATTACTGCTGGTATTGATCTGTCTGTCGGTGCCATCATGGTACTTTCGTCGGTGGTCATGGGTCAGTTTACTTTTCGCTATGGTTTACCAGTTGAGTTCGCAATTTTATGCGGATTAGGGGTTGGAGCAATTTGCGGGTTTATCAATGGATTTTTAGTCGCGGTGGTAAAGCTTCCCCCTTTCATTGTTACCTTAGGCATGTGGCAAATCGTTCTTGCTTCTAATTTTCTTTATTCAGCAAACGAGACCATCCGAAGCCAGGATATAGCAGAAAAAGCTGCTGCTTTGCACTTTTTTGGAGAAAAGGTAAAGATTGGTGGTGCGGTTTTTACCTATGGTGTTATTTTCATGGTGGTACTTGTTCTGGTGTTAAATTACATACTTAATCATACCGCCTGGGGTCGTCATGTTTATGCTATTGGTGATGACTCCGATGCAGCAGAACTTTCAGGGGTACAAGTAAAAAAGACTTTGATTTCAGTGTACGTAATAGCTGGTTTAATTTGCGCTTTAGCGGGGTGGGTACTTATTGGGAGAATCGGCTCAGTTTCGCCCACAGCTGGTCAATTTGCGAATATAGAATCAATCACTGCAGTAGTAATCGGTGGTATATCTCTATTTGGTGGCCGTGGTTCGATAATGGGGATGTTGTTCGGCGCTCTCATAGTAGGCGTCTTCTCATTAGGGTTAAGGCTCATCGGCACTGATCCACAATGGACTTATATGTTAATCGGGATTTTAATCATATCTGCCGTTGCGATAGATCAATGGATTAGGAGGGTGTCAGCATGAACAACAACATAGAACCTATATTAACGGGTCGCGGTCTGGTAAAACGCTATGGTCGAGTCACCGCCCTAGATCATGCTGATTTCGATTTATACCCAGGAGAAATCCTAGCTGTTATCGGAGATAATGGTGCAGGAAAATCCAGTATGATTAAAGCTGTGTCCGGAGCTACAATTCCTGATGAAGGCGAAGTTATGCTTGAAGGTAAGCCAGTGCATTTCACCTCACCCATTGACGCTCGTGAAGCCGGTATAGAAACGGTATACCAGAATCTTGCGCTCTCCCCTGCTCTATCAATAGCAGATAATATGTTTATGGGACGTGAAGTACGTAAAAAAGGTTTCCTTGGGAAATATATGCGTATGCTGGATCGGCCTAAAATGGAACAAATCGCTCGCGATAAATTGTCTGAACTAGGTTTATTGACAATACAGAATATCAATCAGACTGTTGAAACATTATCTGGTGGTCAGCGCCAAGGTGTAGCCGTCGCTAGAGCTGCTGCTTTCGGTTCTAAGGTAATTATACTTGACGAGCCAACAGCAGCACTAGGTGTAAAAGAATCACGTAAAGTTTTAGAATTAATCAGCGATGTACGTTCACGTGGTATCCCAATCGTTTTGATTTCACATAATATGCCACATGTTTTTGAAGTTGCTGATCGAATCCATATTCACAGACTTGGCAAACGATTATGTGTTATCAACCCAAAAGATTATTCTATGTCAGATGCTGTTGCTTTCATGACTGGAGCAAAAGAACCAACTTGAATAAAGGAATTTGAATACATCTTACTGCAAGATGAAGATAAGACCACACCATGAAAAACAGAACCTCAAAATATACACCATCACTTGAGCAAGCTTTTCAAAGAAACTCAACTCAGGGCTATGAGCCGGAAGGTTCTTATGGTTATCTTCGTTGCTTGGAACACGGTGCACCGAATGACCTGATTCGCTGGCACCACCACGAAGAATATGAATTACACCTAATAACTGCAACTACTGGCAAGATATTTGTGGGCGATTATATAGGCACCTTCAAACCCGGCAATCTGGTTCTTACTGGGCCGCACTTACCCCATAACTGGATTTCTACAGACATGCCCAAAGAGGGGGTGTTTAGAAGAGATTTTGTTTTACAGTTTTTAGGTGAACCATTTCGTAAATCCTGTGAACACCTGCCCGAATTAAAGCAGGCATTGCCGCTTTTAAGTCGCGCCAAAAATGGTATTGAATTTTTTGGCATCAGTGACATAGCTGAGCATAAATTAAAGTGCATCAAAGAAACGACAGGCTTACGTCGCTTTAATCACTTTCTGGAGTTAGTTCTAGTCCTGTCTGAACACTCGGATTACCAACTACTTTCAACCACACAAATTCAAAGCTCTGATAATGATGCCTCGATGAAGCGCATCAGTGAAGTCGTTGATTTCATCACAGAGAACTATGCCAGTCAGTTCTCGATGGCAGACATCGCCAAAAGAACCGGAATGGATAGCAGCCAATTTTCCCGCTATTTCAGTAAAGCGTCTGGAAATACCTTCACCGGGTTTGTTAATCGATTAAGGATAAACAAAGCCTGTCAGTTATTGATGGAAACAGATCAATACATCAGCACTATTTGTTATCACGTAGGTTATAACAATGTTGCAAACTTCAATCGCCGCTTCATAGAAATCAAAAACATGACCCCAAGCGATTACAGAAAACAAAGCAAAAACAGATTCAAACAATAATCTCTCTTTGCTTTATCACGTTTGTATATTTAGCCCATACAAAATAAAAACAGCCTAAGTCTCTGAAACACATCCAGAGTGCTCCGTTAAGCTTTAATCCTGACCGTAAACAACACTTTTATAATAGTTGATCAAAGAGTTCGTCGAGCTATCATGATTCGTTACAGGATCAGGCTGTCCAAATTCGGCTAATATATTCTTAGTTAGTTTTTTCCCTAACTCAACACCCCACTGATCAAACGAATTCAAATTCCAGATTATGCCCTGCACGAATATTTTATGTTCGTAAAGCGCGATCAGCATACCCAGAGAACGAGGCGTCAGCTTAGTAAGTAACAAGGTATTCGTCGGGTTATTACCCTCGAAAACCATGTGATGAATACGATCTTCTACGTTTTCTAATTTAACTTTACTTTCAACAAAGTCAGAATACGTTTCATCCAAGGTTCTGCCTTTCATCAACGCTTCAGTCTGCGCCAGTGCATTCGCCATCATAATATCGTGTTGATCTTGATGACTACTGTGCGTGAGTATCGATACAATGAAATCAGAAGGAATCATTTGCGTCCCTTGATGGATCGCCTGATAAAACGCGTGCTGACCATTAATACCTGAAGTACCCCAAATAATAGGACCCGTAGCGTAGTCTACTTTCTTGCCATTTCTATCCACCGATTTACCATTACTTTCCATATCTGCTTGTTCAAGATAAAAAGTAAGGTCTCTCAAATAGTGGTCATACGGAAAAATACCGTGAGACTCAGCGCCAAAGAAATTGTTATACCAAACACCCAGTAAACCCATAATCACGGGCATATTCTCTTCTAATGGCGTTTCTTTGAAATGCTCATCCATCGAGTGCGCACCACTCAACATTTTCTTAAAGTTCTCCATCCCTACCGACAGAACAATTGAAAGACCGATGGCTGACCATAGTGAATAACGCCCGCCAACCCAGTCCCAGAACTCGAACATATTATCGGCATCGATACCAAACTTCGTGGCTTCTTCAATATTGGTAGAAACTGCAACAAAATGCTTACTCACATCTTGTTCTTTAGCGTCACTTTTCAATAACCATTTACGGGCTATATGCGCATTTGTAATCGTTTCCTGAGTAGTAAATGTCTTCGAAGATACAATAAAGAGCGTTGTCTCAGGGTCGATATCTTCAAGGATGTCATCAATATGCGCACCATCTACATTAGAAACAAAATGCACCGTCAGGTTTTTATGGTGATAAGGCTTTAAGGCGTTATAAACCATCTTCGGCCCTAAATCAGAACCTCCAATACCTATATTAACGATATCTGTAATGGTTCTATTACTAAAGCCTTTCCAGGTTCCTTTTCTTATCTTGTTCGCAAACACCTCCATTTTATCAATAGTGGCATTTATTTTAGGCATGATATCTTCGCCATCAACATAAATAGGTTGATTGGTTTCATTGCGCAAAGCGGTATGTAACACCGCTCTATTTTCAGTGTTATTTATTTTATCGCCGGCAAACATGCGGTCACGCCAGCTTTCTAAATTCACTTCTCTTGCAAGATCACAAAGCAACGGGATTGTTTCATCAACAATGCGATTTTTTGAGTAATCTAACAGTAAGCTTTTATGCTTGATCGAGTACTTCTCGCCGCGCTTTTCATCCGTCGCGAATAAGTGGCGCATATTCAGTTGATTGATCAAATTATAATGATCTTCCAACGCTTCAAAAGCAGGTAGATCTGTTAGCGAAGGTTTTGAATTATTCTTTGAAGGCATCTTTTTTATTTCTTTATCTGGTTATGATGTCTGTAAATCTTTGGCATACATAAAACAGCGAACCAACGAAGCTACAGAAACAATGAATTTTTATTACTCAGGCGAAGCGTCACTATCAAGCATGACGGTCAACGTATCTATTGCAGAGATACTTGCAATCGGCAACGACTCCCCTTGATTCCATGCTTTAACGCTCTCGCGTTTTCCCGCACCCGTAATAATAATGAGTACTTGTTCTGAATTACTTAAACTTGATGCGCTCAAACTGACTCTATCCGCTGGAGGCTTCGGCGCATTATGCACAGCGTGAACCAACTCTGTTTCGTCGTGCTCATGCCCGGGAAAAAGACTTGCTGTGTGCCCATCTTCACCCATGCCTAACAACACCATATCAAAAGGCATTTTGTTTTTAATGGTTTCTGCGTAGCTTGTCGCAGCGGTTTCGGCACCTAATTCTGAAGGCATAAAATGAATATTGGTGGCAGGAATATCAATATGATCCAACCAGGTCTGCATTGCCATCTGACTGTTTCTTTCAGCTGACGTTTCTGGCAAACAGCGTTCATCACCCAGAAAAATTTCCCAGTTCTGCCAATCACATCGTGCTTCTGCCAACATTCTATAAATACGCTCTGGAGTTGTTCCGCCTGCCAAAACGATGCGGAATATTCCTTTCTCTTGTAATGCTTTTTTCGCCGCATCCAAAATCATCTGAAACGACTTTTGCGCCACGACAGAGGAATCTGTTTCTACTAACCATTGTTTTTTTGGTGAAGAGTTATTCATAGTTATACTATTTTATATTTGCGAGAGCTGAAGCCGATAATTCAGTGATTTTTTCAAAGTCACCAGAACGCGTCAAATCACTAGGCGCTACCCAACTGCCGCCAACACAAAGTACATTTTTCAGCGCCAGAAAATCAAGGTAGTTGGATTCACTGATACCACCCGTTGGGCAAAATTTTGCATTCTGAAAAGGCCCAGAAAATGATTTTAAAAGGGGAATACCGCCAACACTGGTTGCAGGAAACAACTTGAAATGCGTATAGCCCAACTCAAGTCCATTCATAACTTCAGAGCCCGTTGAAACACCAGGAATCAATGGAAACTGCATATCTTTAGCACTTTTTAACAGTGTATTGGTGCAACCTGGGCTAATTGCAAAGCTCGCCCCTGCATCTCTCACCTTAGCAAGATCGTCAGGATTTAAAACTGTACCTGCGCCAAGAACAGCCTCAGGAACTTCTTTAGCTAAGAGCTCAATAGCACCAAGTGCGGCTTCGGTTCGTAGCGTGATTTCCAGGACTTTGATACCGCCTGCAATAAGCGCATTAGCAAGATCAATTGACTGTGAAATATCAGCAATTTCAATAACAGGGATAACTGGAGAAACAGTCATTATCTCCTGCGGAGTTAAACTCGTTTTATTCATAATGAGTGACCTTACGCTAAAATAATCTATACCTATTTATTAGGTATAGATAAAAGATTAAAAGACAGAATTAAAAAAGTGCCTCAAAGGTGGGGGGTGGCTTTTTGATCAGCCAAAAGGCTAACTAACCGCCGAATCCCAAAGCCCACTATTAAAAACACTTTCAATATTCTTGAAGTTAGCAAACCGTTTTAAGCGCTTTCTTCCCCGGGTAAATTAAAGATAGACGCCCCCTCTTCTGCACCAGAAACATTGCCACGTAGCGACGAAAATAATTCACGTCCCATGGCAAAACGATTTCCACTTAAATCAGGCGGTACAATTTTTCGTTTTGCTAATTCTGTTGGGTGAACAAGTAGCTCCACCGTTGAATTTTCAACATCTAATCGAATCATGTCGCCTTGCTCTATTTCAGCAATAACGCCACCTTCACTCGCTTCTGGTGTCATGTGAATTGCAGAAGCAACCTTACCCGATGCGCCTGACATACGACCATCGGTAATAATAGCGATCTTAAAACCTTCGTCTTGTAATGACCCAAGTGCTGGAAGTAAGCCATGCAATTCAGGCATACCGTTGGATTTTGGTCCCTGATAACGAACCACAGCAACAAAATCTTTATTCAGCTCACCGCGTTGATAAGCCTCTTGTAACGCCTCTTGCGAGTTAAAAACCTCAGCTGGCGCTTCAATTAGATGGTGTTCTGGTTTTAGCGCAGATGTCTTGATCACACTGCGACCAATATTACCATCCAGAATAGTTAACCCACCATGGTGGCTAAAGGGCTCTGCTACCGTACTAACGATGTTTTTGTTTTCTTCCTTGTACTTTTTCTTTTTCCATTTAAGCTTTTCTGTACCGGCATCACCTTTTAATTTAGGCATGCTGGTATATGCGCTCAAACCTTCACCCATAATGGTTTTCACATCATCATGTATCAGTCCATTTTCTAATAACTGATCAATGACAACTGGCATTCCGCCTGCATTATGGAAGTGATTTACGTCGGCACTACCATTAGGGTAAAGCTTGGTAAGTAATGGAATGACTTGCGAAAGATCATGAAAATCCTGCCAATTAATGACGATACCTGCAGCACGCGCCATAGCGACCAAATGCAAGGTATGATTACTCGAGCCACCCGTTGTCAGCAAGCCAATAATAGCGTTCACAAAGCTCTTTTCATCAAGCATTTTACCAATGCCCATTGAGCTTGTTTCGGTATCAATCAACGATAAAACCTGCTTCGATGCGGCTTTAGTCAACTCATCTCGCAATGGTGTATTAGCAATTACAAATGATGACCCAGGAAGGTGTAACCCCATGATTTCCATCATCATCTGATTACTATTGGCAGTACCATAAAAAGTACAGGTGCCAGGACTATGGTAAGAGCCAGACTCTGAGAGCAGCAGTGTTTTTTCATCCACCTTACCCTGCGCAAAGTCCTGACGAACTTTTACCTTCACCTCGTTACTAATGCCAGAAGGCATTGGTCCACCGGGTACAAATACAGCCGGCAAGTGACCAAAGGTTAATGCGCCAATCATTAGGCCAGGCACAATCTTGTCGCACACGCCCAAATACAGCGCACCGTCGAACATATTATGTGATAACGCTATGGCAGTAGCCTGTGCAATGACGTCACGACTAAAGAGACTCAGCTCCATACCCGGCTGTGATTGTGTTACACCATCACACATCGCAGGAACACCGCCAGCAAACTGCCCTGTCGCGCCAGCTTCATGCAGAGCTTGTTTAATAATCTTGGGAAATGCTTCAAAGGGTTGATGTGCAGAAAGCATATCGTTATACGCAGAAACAATGGCTATATTCGGCACCACATCCTCAGAGAGCAATGCTTTATCACCAGCGGAACAGGCAGCAAAACCATGTGCCAGATTACTACAGCCTAATGCCGATCGATGAACACCTCTTGAGTCGGCATCAGCAATGCGCCCCAGATAAACCTCTCGATAAGGCTTACTGCGTTCAATAATATTATTCGTAACTTTCTGGATGAGGGTATTCATTGTCGATACCTATTTGTTTTGTAGCGAATTAGTTGTTAAAAAATAAAGAAAAACCAAGCGTTAGAAGAATTAGGAATCTTCATGCCAGCTTCTGCCATCACGCTCGATTAATGCAACTGCCGAACTTGGGCCATCGGTACCCGCTGAATATTTTTTCACCATAATATTATCTTCTTTCCAGGTGTCTAAAATATTGTCTGCCCATTCCCACGCGGCTTCAACTTCATCACGGCGCATAAACAACGTCGCGTCATTCTTAATTACGTCTAGTAATAAACGCTCATAAGCCGTTGGAGAGCGAGGATCGTCATGAAGCACATTCAGCTCTAGCTCAACAGGTCTCAATCTCATGCCCTGACTTAAACCAGGTACTTTATTCATTAGCAATAAGCGGATGCTTTCTTCTGGTTGAATATGAATAATCAGCTTATTAGGTTCAAGCGGCTTGCCATCATTCGGAAAGATAGAATGAGGAACATCTTTAAACTGGATTACGATTTCTGAGAAACGTCCAGACATTCGCTTACCTGTTCGTAAGTAAAAAGGCACACCGTTCCAGGTCCAGTTTTCTATCTCGGCTTTAACGGCAACAAACGTTTCAGTATCACTTTCGTGGATTTTATCGTCATCTTCCAGATAACCCGGGACTGATTGTTTATTACTTACTCCGTGTTTGTATTGACCACGAACCGTTTTTTCAGCCACTTCACGATTATTTAATTTACGTAAAGATTTGAGTACTTTTACTTTCTCGTTACGCACGCTATCGCTGTCTTTTTGCAGGCTGCGTGGTGGCTCCATCGCGACAAGACATAGTAACTGCATGAGATGGTTCTGAACCATATCGCGCATTGCACCGTATTTATCGTAATAGCCCCAGCGTCCTTCTACACCAACGGTTTCAGCAACCGTTATCTGCACATGATCGATACTCTTGTTATCCCATAGAGGCATAAACAAAGTATTGGAAAAACGTAATGCGAGGATGTTCTGTACCGTATCTTTACCTAGATAATGGTCAATACGGAAGATACTGCTCTCAAGAAAAACAGCGGCAACCGTATCATCAATCTCTTTGAAGGATTGTAGGTTATGCCCAATTGGTTTTTCCAGCACGACACGGCTTTTTTGAGTGACTAATCCCGTTTGATTGAGTGCCGTACAAATATCACCGAATAACGACGAGGGCGTCGATAGATAATTGATTCTATCGCGCTCAGGGAATTCATTTAATGCGATTGCCAACTCTTGATAATCATCGGCATTGCTAATATCCATTTTGGTACAGAAAAGCTGTGACGAGAAAACCGACCAGGTTTCTTCTGAATAAAAGTTATCAGGATGAAATTCACGAAATTTGTTAAACACTAATTCGCGATGTTGCTCATCAGTATCATCGGTACGAATCGTTGAGAAGATCCGGCTTCTAGGATCTATATGATTCTGCCAAAACAAATAATAAAGCGCAGGCATTATCTTGCGTAATGCGAGATCTCCATGGCCACCAAAGATAACAATATCAACAAGTGGTAACTCTTTCAAAGCCATCCTAAAAAACACCTTTATTTAACAAAAAAACATTTAAAATGTGTAACTTATGTCAACAATAGTACAAATTCTGATAAAACACTAATATACCCAGATGCATTAAATTTATTTACCATAAGGGTTAATTTTACTTACCTAGAATGAAATCTTATGAATGAAAATCTTAATCAAGCCACTAAAAATCAGACTCTTAAAATTTTGAGAAACTTATCTATTTGAAATTTATAAAATAATTAAGTTAAACGGCATCAGTGCTTTTCCCCCTTTCTGACATAACTTAAATTCGATAGAAAAAACACGGTAATAAAATTGCGAATTAAAGAGCCATAAATGCAAAAAAAACGGGAAATTTAGTATTACATATAAGCATTACAGTTTTATAAAAAACCAATAAGGAATAGACAAAAAAACGCCTATAAGTAGGGGGGTGTATTTACTAATCTCATAAATAAAATTCAGATAATTATTTTTATTTGTAGGAGAAAATCTTAATTCTCAGTCTGTAATGGTCTGAAATGATGCGTACCATCTTTACCCAATTGATCCACTAAACCGTATTCCCAATCCAAATAAGCCTGCATCACATCATCGGTGATTGCGGTTCCTTCATAAGGTCTTTTATAACGATCTATTGGTGTTGAAAGCAAATGTGTCTCGCCTTCTTCTAATTTGTATCCTGCTTTTACCCAAGCTTGCGTACCACCTAATAAGACAAAAATATCAGCATCCGTTTGTGCTTGAATATTCGCCACGGCATAGGCAGCTAATTCACCATCATCGCTGGTAAGGACTAATTTTGATGTGTTTGGTAATTCGACATTCTGTTGCTCTAACTGCGATCGAATTAAGTAGTTAGCACCAGGAATATGCCCTCTTACATAAGTAACGTATTTGGCGAAATCCAGAATAGTGACATCGCTATTATCCTGAATCCAACTCGATAACGTTTCAGGTGATAGTGTTTCAGCCTGTGGTTTTTCTGGCAGGCGAGATTGCCATTTACCTGTTACCGAGAAGTCTGCTGCTTGCAAACCATCCAGCACATACACATCCCATGTCATTTGCGCCAACCACGATGCTGACATATTGGCACGCGCACCATCGTCATCGGCTAGCACAATTCTCGCACCTCTAACTGGTGCATACATTTCTAGCTCTTGCACTAATTGTCCACCGGGGATGGGATAGAAACCAGATAGATGTCCAATTTCATACTCATCAAAACTGCGCACATCAAAAAAATAGGTGGTCCGATCTACTTGTTTAGACCAGCTTTCCAGATCGTCTTTCGTCGCACGTTTAACACCCGCCCTATCCGCCACACCTCTTGCTCTTTCACTGGCGATTTGCCGGGTGTCATCACCTGTTTGACTGTAGGTTCGGGATTGCCCTGTTACCAACTCTTGCTTAGCCAAGGTCCAACCAATCGTCCCATTACGTAAGGCATAAATAGGGTTTGGTAATCCTGAATTTACCAGCGATTGAGCACCTACCAGACTTCTGGTTCGGCCCGCACAATTGACGATGACGGTGGTTTCTGGATTCGTTGCGATATCAGGTACCCGCAACACTAATTCTGCCCCGGGAACGCTAATTCCGGTAGGAATACACATGGTGTTATATTCATCAAAACGGCGTACATCGACAACAACCATATCCGCATTGTTATCCATCATTTTCTTAACATCTTCCGCGGGCATTGATGGCGTATCGCAAGTAGCTTCTAACAATTCCCCGAAGGATTTACTGGGCACATTTACATCTATAAATAACTCACCACCTGCAGCTGACCAGGCTTCAATCCCGCCTTCAAAAACGGACACATTGGTATAACCTAGCTCTATTAATCGTGTTGCCGACGCTTCTGCAAGCCCTTCTCCAGAATCAATAGTCACGATGGGTACCTCTAATCGCGGCAGTTTGGTATACGCATTCAATTCAATCGAAGAAAAAGGGAAATTTGCCGCGAATAAGGGATGGCCTTCGGCATGCGGGGCTTCTTCTCTAACATCCAGCAAGCAGATTTCTTCTCGATTTAATAAACGCTGTCTGACGTAATCGTAATCTTTGTAATTCATCTTTTTATCTGCTTAAGCCGGTGTCGTGTAACCAGAAATAAAATCTTTTTTCGGACTGCCATCAGTAGGGAAAACATGCCTTTCGATTTTGCCAATATCACCACCGTAAATATGTATGCTGATAGATACCTGATCGTCATACACATTGCTCACACGATGCACATCGCCAATCGTCGGAGAAACAAAACCAATATCACCGGGCGACAAAGTCACTTCATCACCTTTCGCTGTTAGTGAATGATCACTCCCTGCTTCATAGTGTTGCTCACGTTCTTTCCCACGAAGCATGCCAATCACACCCCAAACTGTATGATTATGCACCGGTGTTTGCTGACCGGGTCCCCAGACAAAACTCACCACAGAAAATCGTTCTTGCGGATCAACATAGAGTAAAAATTGCTGATAATACTCAGGATGAGGCACAGCATATTTAGGGTCTAACCAATCATCTTCTTTCACCAACTCCCTTAATAACTCACCAACCTCAGGGTGAAATTCAGCCTCAACTTGCTTCTGATCCAGTAAATCTGAAACACCATCCACAAAGGTTTGTAGCTTAGGTGCAATGCTTTGACTGTTCATTGGTGACTCCTCTAATTTCCCTATTAATCAATACATAATAGTTAAATGCACCACTTACTACCTGTAGTTTTTTTTAATATAAGCATAAGCCATGATTAACACGCTTTAAGATTTACCAAATAGAGCCTGATTTAAAGTAAACTCAGTTCCTATCAAACAGCAACGAGTTCCACCATGGCAAAGGCATGTGCAAGACATATTTTAGTGAAAACCAAAGAAGAAGCTGAGTCGCTTAAAAAGCAACTCGCCAGTGGTAAAGATTTTGGAATGCTGGCGAAGAAACATTCAATCTGCAACTCTGCAAAAAAAGGCGGTGACCTAGGAGAATTCGGTCCCGGAAAAATGGTGAAAGCATTTGATAATGTGGTATTCAAAAAGCCCGTACTTAAAGTACACGGCCCTGTTAAAACCAAGTTTGGCTATCACCTAATCGAAACAATATATCGCAGTTAAATGACTACTCAAATAACATAACAACAAAAAAGTCCTTATAAGTAGGGGGGTGGCTTTTATAGTCTTAAGCTCCCAAACGTGTTATTTCCAATCACTCGCCCAATACTTTTCTAAGGATTACACAAGCTTTTCCGTTTACATCGTTCTTGCATGCCATTGCATAGGATTTGTACGTTAGCTTTTACTCCCTTTATTTTTAGTAAATAAACGATAAATACATCTTCAGAATGGGCCACGCCAGCATCTGGAAAACAACGTCACTCCCCTACTTAAATAACAGCTCGTTTTTGTTTTATAAAAACGACATTGGAATTTATGCAGAGCTAGGCATTTTTTATCGAGCTTTTACCTAATAGGTCAAACAGTCGTTGAGAACATCAAGTGCAACCATTGATTTAATCGCCCGAGTTTTAACTA
Organism: Cocleimonas flava; assembly: GCF_004339015.1. Taxonomy (GTDB): domain Bacteria; phylum Pseudomonadota; class Gammaproteobacteria; order Thiotrichales; family Thiotrichaceae; genus Cocleimonas; species Cocleimonas flava. The sequence continues at coordinate 682,238 of NZ_SMFQ01000005.1, forward strand.
TTAAGCGCACTTAATTTGCTTTATCAAATTTGTTTACTACTCTATTAGTATCCCAGACCACTATTCCAGCAAAAACCAAGGACAATTAGATGAAAGAACTATTTCAGTTTACAAAAGTTTCAGCCCTCATTTTAGGCTTAGCAATGATCACGACTACCGCCAGTGCAAGTACATTGGAAGATGTAAAAAAGAAAGGCGTTTTAAGCTGTGGCGTTAGTGAAGGTGTTCCAGGCTTTTCTAATCCTGACTCTTCCGGTAAGTGGGTTGGTTTAGATGTGGATATGTGTCGTGCTGTTGCCGCGGCAGTGCTTGGTGATCCGACTAAAATAAAGTTTGTGCCATTGGCATCAAAGCAGAAAATAATAGCCGTAACCAGCGGACAAGTTGATTTAACCTCACGTACTACCACCTGGACGATGAAACGAGACACCAAAGAAGGCGCCGATTTTACTGCGGTTGTTTACTATGATGGTCAAGGTTTTATGGTACGTAAAGAAGACGGTATCAAAAGTGCCAAAGAAATGAGTGGAGCAAGTGTTTGTGTAACCACAGGTACAACTACCGAACTAAATATTGCCGATTATTCAAGAGCCAATAATTTGAAATTAGAAGCCGTTGTTTTTGACGGTAAAAAAGAAGCCCTAAATGCTTATGCCTCAGGTCGCTGTGATGTATTTACAACCGATACAAGCCAATTAGCCTCTTTAAGAACGACGTTAAAAGACCCAGAAAATCATATCATTCTTCCAGAAATTATCTCAAAAGAACCACTATCACCGTTAGTTCGTCACGGTGACAATCAATGGAAAGATATCATCACCTGGGTAATTTTCGGCTTAATTAATGCTGAAGAAAAAGGTGTGACTGCGGCTAATGCAGCAGAGATGAAAGCCAAATCTACAGACCCTACTGTGCAACGCATGCTAGGTAAAACAGGAGACCTCGGTACTTTTATTGGTCTGGATAACGACTGGCTACTTCGTGCAATCACAAGTGTGGGTAATTACGGCGAAATATATGAGCGCAATTTAACCAAAACCTTAGGTCTTGAGCGCGGCGTTAATCAGCTCTGGAGTAAAGGCGGTATTCTTTACGCTTCACCTTTAAGATAAATATTCCGATTTAAAACCATCTGCGTATCTATTCTGCATAACTACTCTAAGTACCTACTCTAAGGTACCTACGCAGATGGTTTTGAATGGATCATTGTTTATTAAGATGAACTTGTGACAGTTTTAGGTGAGTCTAGATAATTTAAAAATAATTAAAGTGGGCTAGAACGTCCATTATTTCCCACACTTAGGTAGTTTGCTTGAAAATCCTCGTCAGTCAGATTAAACAAAGCTTTAACAATATCAGTGTCAGCGGCCTAGTCGGTCAAATGTTTGTGCTTGGGCTGATTTTTTACGGTTCGTATTTCCTGTTATTAACAACCCAGGAGAATTTGACGGCACGCGGAATTGATTCTGGCTTTAAGTTTTTAAATAGCGAAGCTGGCCTGCCAATCAGTGATAGCCTCATCGAATACAGCCCAGCCAAAAGCTACGGCACTGCTTTTTTAGTCGGTATTTTAAATACTCTATTTGTATCCTTTATTGCGATTATATTTGCAACCATTTTAGGCGTAATCGTAGGTGTCGGTCGTACCTCAAAAAACTGGGTAATCTCCAAGGTATCCGCATTTTTTGTTGAAACCTTACGAAATATTCCGCTATTACTTACTCTTTTATTTATTTACACGGTGGCGCTAGGCACTTTGCCACGCGCAAAAACACCCTTCAACCCTATTGAAGGAGTGTTTCTAAGCCGGCGTGGCTTATACCTTCCAGACCCGATTGCACATGATGGTTTTGGGCTTGTGGTGGCGGCATTCTTTGCGGCCATTGCTATTGCTTACTTCTTCACAAAGTGGGCGAAAAAATTACAGATTCGTACCGGTCGGGCGTTACCGAAAACGCTGATTTCACTGTTAGTGATTATAGTATTACCGTTATTGGTATTTTTCATCCTGGGTAAACCGATGAGTTTGGAATACGCCGAATTGAAAGGCTTCAATTTTGTTGGCGGCATTGTCTTAAAACCTGAATTCTCCGCCCTACTCTTAGGCTTAATACTTTATACCGCAGCCTATATTGGAGAAAATGTACGCAGTGGACTCCAGTCCGTTCCTGCGGGTCAAATCGAGGCAGCGAGAGCATTACGTGTACCCAAAAGCGTAATTATTCGTAAAGTATTATTACCTCAGGCTCTGCGTGTGACTATTCCGGCAACCACCAATGACTATACGAGTCTGGTGAAAAACAGTTCGTTAGCGGTGGCTATTGGTTATCCCGATATGGTATCCATAGGTGGCACGATTATTGGTCAAAATGGCCAAGCGATAGAAATCATTGCAATGTGGATGGCAGTTTACATGACCATCAACCTCATCATCTCCGCTCTCATGAACTGGCTAAACAGCCGCGTTCAAATAGTTGAAAGGTAAGACAGATGACTAATCCAACTATTTTTGTTCCCAAGCCTGATCGTGAGGCACCTGCCCAAGCAAAAGGTTTTCTGCACTGGCTAAAACATCATGTCTTTAACGGCTGGTTTAATTCTGCATTAGCGTTGAGCCTGATCGCGATAATAGTATTAACTGTTCCGCAAGTTATCCAATGGGCGTTTATAAAAGCCACCTGGGTGGGTGATTCTGCAAACTGCAAAACTAGTCCCGATGGCGCTTGCTGGTCATTTATCGCGGCCAAATTTCGTGTGTTAATGGTTGGCGTTTACCCCGCAGCAGAAAGTTGGCGTGGAATTGTTGGTGCATTGGTATTGGCTATTTTGATCATCACGACCATTACCAATCACTTGAAAGGAAAAGTCTTGATAGTGGCGTGGTTGCTGCTACCCGTTTTTGGTTACTGGATTATAGGTGGTGGCTTTGGCTTAAACGAAGTCGATCAGTCATCGTGGGGCGGATTAATGCTGAGTGTATTACTGGCACTCGTCGGTATTATCGTTTCAATTCCACTAGGTATCGTCTTAGCCTTAGGGCGTTTTTCAGGCTCACCCATCACTAAATCACTGTGCATTGGCTTCATCGAAACCGTCCGTGGCGTGCCCCTTATTACGATATTGTTTATGTCATCGGTGATGATGCCATTGTTTTTACCGCCCGGTTTCATAATCGATAATATGTTGCGAATTCAAACCGGAATGATCTTTTTCTCTGCCGCTTATGTCGCAGAAGTCGTCCGTGGTGGACTGCAAGCACTGCCTAAAGGGCAATTTGAAGCCGCATCTTCATTGGGAATTAACTACCCTAAAACACTCTATTTGATTGTATTGCCACAAGCGCTGCGCCATGTATTACCGCCGCTGATAGGGCGTTGTATCTCCATGTTTAAAAACACGTCACTGGTTATCATTGTGGGGCTACTGGATTTCTTGGGTATGATTAAGTCAGCCTCTCTCGATTCTGAATGGCTAGGTTTTGAAACCGAAGCCTATGTATTTGGTGCCGTGGTTTATTTTTCAATTTGCTATTCCCTAAGCCGTTATGGTGCTCATTTAGAAAAATCTGACCCTGTTTTACAAAAATAATTAAGAGCCTGAGATGACAGAAAATACACTAAACAGCGAAGTCAAAAACAGCGACACCATAGACAACGACGCCACAAACAACAAAGAAATAACCATCGAATTCAAAAACGTGAATAAATGGTATGGCGATTTTCATGCACTAAAAGACATCAACCTGAAAGTCCACAAAGGCGAGCGCATCGTTATTTGCGGTCCTTCGGGCTCCGGGAAATCCACCCTGATTCGCTGCATTAATCACCTGGAAGAAATTCAAGAAGGTCGAATTTACATTGATCAGCAAGAACTGGCGGGTAGTGAAAAACAAATCGATAATGTCTGTCGTGAAGTGGGGATGGTTTTTCAGCAGTTCAATCTGTTTCCTCACATGACGATTCTTGAAAACCTCTGCTTAGCGCCAGTTTGGGCGAATAAACTGCCACAAATAGAAGCAGAAAAAATAGCCTTAAAACACCTGCACCGTGTCGGAATCGGGGATCAGGCAGATAAATACCCGGGACAACTATCCGGTGGGCAACAACAGCGTGTCGCGATAGCCCGCGCACTGTGTATGAGTCCCAAAATTCTACTCTTCGATGAGCCAACATCCGCCCTCGATCCAGAGATGATCAAAGAAGTGTTAGACGTCATGGTCGAACTGGCAGAAAGCGGCATAACCATGATTTGCGTCACCCACGAAATGGGATTCGCACAATCTGTCGCCGACCGAGTGATCTTTATGGATGTCGGCGAAATAATCGAAGAAAAAGCCCCATACGAGTTTTTCAACAATCCAGAAATGGATAGAACCCAAAAATTCCTGGAGCAAATTCTGTCGAATTAAATTTATAGTCACCCCCCTACTTTGGGGCACTTTTTTATAGAATCATTATTTAGGTACGCTTTCAAATAATAAGACTCACAACCACATTACCCTTCTTCCGCCCTGTTTCAATGTAGCGGTGTGCATCCGCTGTTTCTGCCAATGAGTAAGTTCTATCTATTACCGATTTAATTTCGCCTGATTTATACAATGGTATTAATTCATCAATCATTACTCGAAGCTCTTTTGCAGGTCGTAAACCAGTCGCAGAGAATCTGGCTTTTTTAGACATGAATGTTGAAGTCCACATCATCTGTATCAAGAGTGGAAAACTCAAAACAGGTGAAAGATAAGCACCCTGCTCTTTTAGATTTTTCCGGCATTCACAAAACGAACTTTTGCCAACGGCATCATAAACAAGGTCGTAACTGTTCCCCATTTTAGTAAAGTCCTCCTCATGATAATCAATCACTTTATCAGCACCGAGTGATTGCACTAACTCCACATTTGCACGACTACAAACACCTGTTACTTCTGCACCCAACGCTTTTGCTATTTGCACAGCGGCACTTCCCAGGCTACCCGAAGCTCCATTGATAAGAATACTCTGACCTCTTTTCAACTGACCAATATCTTTTAAAAACGCATAAGACGTTAAAGCACCATCGCAAATTGGGGCCGCTTCTTCGTGGCTGAGATTATCCGGTAAAATTGAAATCACTGCGTCTTCAGCAATGCAAATGTATTCAGCATTTGCGCTAAAATTAACACCTGTTTCACCAAAAACTTTATCGCCCATTTTAAATTGCGTGACACTTCTTCCTATCTCTTCTACTTCTCCTGAAAAGCCTGTGCCAGAGATAGGGTGCTTATGTTTTGCAAGGCCGAGAAATAAGCGACCATAACAAGGCTTGCCCTCTCTTATCATGCTGTCTGCCGTGGTAATGCTGGTCGCCCACACTTTAACCAAAACTTCGTTTGCTTTCGGTGTCGGCTTCTCAACCTCTGATACCCGAATCACCGCGGGTGAGCCATAGCCTGAATAGGTAACTGCTTTCATAATGTGCCTTTCAATAAAAAATTAATAATGGTGTTTAACTGTTGTTGTTTAACGGTTGTTTAACTCATAGAAAACATCGTAATCCATACACTTAAGAATAGTAATTACCTAAATTCGCATTAAAGACATACAATTATGCATAGATAGGAGATGAGACTAATGGACTGGAGATCAATAAAGTTTGACTGGAATCGCGCCCGCGCATTTTTAGTCACCGCAGAAGAAGGCTCACTGTCAGCAGCCGCACGCGCCTTAGGCATGACGCAGCCGACACTTGGCCGCCAAGTATCAGCACTTGAAAAAGAGTTGGGAGTCGCCCTATTCGAACGCGTAGGACTGGGGCTAATTCTTACACCAAGTGGTTTAGATCTGGTGGAACACGTCAGAGCAATGGGAGATGCCGCAAGTCGCGTATCACTAACAGCAAGCGGACAATCACAAAGTATCGAAGGCAATGTATGTATAAGTTGTAGCGAATACTATGCCGTCTACAAACTACCAGCAATTGTCAAAAAACTACGAAAATTAGAACCAAAAATCACCATCGAAATAATCGCTACCAGCACCACCAGCGACTTGAGAAGACGCGAAGCAGATATCGCAATTCGTAACTTTCGACCGACACAACCCGAGCTGATTGCGAAAAAAATCAAAGACGTTTATGCGAGGCTCTACGCAACACCCGAGTACCTAAATGAAATTGGTGAACTCAAAAAACCTGAAGACCTAAGTCGTGCGGACTTTATAAGTTTTGATGAAATCGACGGATTAATCACGGGTCTCAATGCAATGGGTTTAACACTCACCAAGAAAAACTTCCCATTACAAACAGAACATTTCATCACTCATTGGGAATTAGCAAAACAGGGGTTAGGCATCGGTATCATGCCCGAAGAATTAGGCGAAAAAGAAACCGCAATAGTTCAGGCTTTACCAACACTCGCACCGATAGAATTCCCCATCTGGCTTACAGCCCATCGAGAGCTAAATACAAGTAGAAGAATCAGAATGGTATTTGATTTATTGGCTAAGGAGTTGGCTGAATAAAAAAAGTGCCTATAAGGTGGGGGGTGGCTTTCTTAGGCTTACCAAAAGCCAAGAATGACAAGTCAAATAATTGAGTTATTCGTTTAAAAAACAAAACGATAAGCTCACTAAAGTCCATCGTAGATTCCACAAGGAATCGTCGATGTTCAAGCTGGAATAGATGTTATTACGATTGCTAAGTCACCCCCCTACTTTTGGGCACTTTTTAATCGCACTTAAGTTTATTGTTAGATTATTGTCTTGCGACCTACGTTCGACTTAGTTGAGCTAAATCCTATTTAACCGCCGAGTAACTCATCCAGCTTGCCATTGCTATCCAACGCTTTTAGATCAGCAAAGTCACCAATGTGCTGATCATTGATGAATATTTGCGGTATGGACTTCTGCCCACAACGCTCAATCATCGCATCTTTTTCGAGTGGCATTAAATCTAGCAGATACTCCTCATAGTCAACACCCTTCGCTTTCAGAAACGCCTTGGCATCTACGCAGTGTCTGCAAAAACTGGTACCGTATATTTCAACCTTGACTGTCATAAGTTATATTTTTTATGTTGAACAACAATCTGTCCCTGCCTGGATAGGTGGGCAGGCAACAGTCCCATAAGAACAAAAAACACAGCAATCACCCTTTAACGGCTTAAGCAGGGTTTTACATTCTGTGCACTCGTAATACCATTGACACGCATCCGTTGGCATAGTTTCTGTTTCTGCATGCTCACAGACTGGGCACGTAATAGTAGATTCTAAAAGTATCTCTTTAGCCATTAATTACTCCTTACTTTGGCATAGTAACTTACCAAGGTTCGTTTAAGGAAAAATGTTAAATTTAACTACCCAAAAAAGAGCCTCAAAGGTGGGGGGTGGCTTTAAAAATATTACTTAAGTCTAAAACCAATCAACCGCTCAGCCTTATATCGACTAACCTCCATCCCACTCTGCGCATTCAATAAAAGCAGACGGTATTTTGTAATCGCTATCTGCGCCTTTATCACTTTTACATTATCGCTTTCGCCTGTCTCGAATGCGTTTCTGGCAATATCCAGTGAGGCTTTCGCTTTGGGGATGACATTGTTTCGATAGAGCGTATACGTTGATTGGTGTGACTGGTAATTAGATAAGGTCTGTTGTAACTCGTCACTAGTAGTATTTTTTAATGCGGCTATTTTCGATGTTAAGGCTTTGGCTTTTTGTTTGGTTTCCTCCAGATAGGCATCATTTCTTGCAAAGAAGTTATTGGTCTTGATCTTTGGTTTGGTGGTGAATTTTCCGTTTTGGGTACGGCTGAAACCTGCGTCTAAATCTGGGTATAGTTGTCTTTCAGATAGTTGAATAACGCGCTGCATTTTAGCCAGTTCTGATTCTAATAAGGCAATTTCTACGCGATGTTTATGTGCTTGTTGCGTTATCTCATTTCGATTAGCAATTAGACTCGCCTTACCCAATTTATCCAAGCCACCAAAACGAGTCGTCGTCGGGATATTCAATAGTGCGTTTAATCGTGCTTGCTGTGCATCGCGCTTGTCTTTTGCAACTCTGCGTTTATTTTGGCTGGCGGCGATTTCAATATCTGCTTGTAAAATATCATCCAGCCCGCCGGTATTGGTGGCGTAGTTATTTTGCAATTCTTCTTTGAGTGATTTGTATTGGCTGGTTAGCCTGGACTGCAACACCATTTCTCGTTGTGCGGTTTGCATTTCTGTATAGGCAATCCGTGCGTTGGTAATGGTATCTTGTGTCGTTTGCTTGAGCTTTAAGCGCGAGTATTTTACCGACTCATCAATAATGGATGACTTAATCGCATTCAAACCCGGGGATGGATAGGCTGCGCTTTTGTTTTTCGACAAACTCGCCTTTGCGCTACCCGTTAACGCTAACTCATTGGTGAAAGCTTCATACTGCGCCAGCATATCTGATAAGTATTCCACCTGATTGTATTTAGATAAGCTTGCCTGAGCTTGTTGTTGCGCGCTTTTGATATCCAGATTACGTGTTAACGCCATGTTTAATACGGTATTGAGTGATGCTTTTTTAGCTAGCGTTTCCACTGAAGTATTGTCGGCAATGGGTTTGAATAAGCCATTATTGGCTATCACGCCATTTAAGTTTGCTCTGGCTTTTCTTGATCCATTCGATTGGCGTTTTGCCAAGGCTAGCGTCGGCATTTGAGGTATGTTACTTGCAGTCGTGACCGGTGTTTTAGTTTGTAGATTGGCTTTTACGTATTCCGAGTATTTATGCTGGTCAAAGTCTTTCTGTAATGTGTTAACGACACGGCTTTGACTACACGCTGTGAGTAATAATATAGAACACATTGTTAGACTTGTTAGCGCTGTTTTTGGTAATGGCCTAGTTACGTTTTTAAGTAAGAGTCTCATAGCTTTTTACCTGTCAGCTTTTCTAACTGGATGAGGCTTTGCCAGTAATCTGCTAGCGCACGTTGATAGGCTAATTGAAAGTTTAAGCCAGTTGATTGAGTTTCTAGATATTGTCCTATCGAACCCTTGTTTTCACGATACTGTGATTGTGCCATCTGCATCGCTCGATTCGCTTGTGGTATCAAATTCTTCTGATACAACACGGTTTGTCGATAGGCATTATTTAGTTTGAAGTGGAGCTTTTTCACACTGTTTCTTAATGCATTCTGCATGGCTTTCTTATCTTCTATTTTCTGTAGATGCTGGAGTCTCGCCTGCTCTTTTATCGCTCTGTTTTTTGATCGATTAAGGGGAATATTCATACCGATATTGACCGCAAAACCATCTCGTCCGTTTCTTTTTAAACCGTCGATATTACGTTCTCCAATCTGGGTATAAAGTGCGCCCACCGTAAAATCTGGCTTGCTTGCATAACCCGCTAGCTGCTGTTGCAACTGACTTTTCTGGATTGCGATATCACTCAATGTGATTTCTTCATTGGATTCGGCCCATTGATAAAGGCGCGTAATAGGATGAGGAAATTTAGGTGGCATACGCGTATGGCGTGACACTTCAAAGGCAAATTCTGGATTGCGGTTTAGCAGTGTATTGATGCGTGTCTTTTCGGTCGATGCTAACTCTTGTAGTAATTGCACATCATAAGCGACCTGAGCCGTTTGACTCTGCGCCTTAGCCACATCGTTTAAGGTACTAGTATTTGCTGCATAGTCGGTACTTGCAAGGTTAGTGACTTTATCCAGCAACTGCTTATTTTGCTGGCTGAGTTGAATCGCATTTTCGAGATAGACCAATTCATAATAGGATTGCTTCAGATCTACAATCAAGTCGCGACTGGCTCTATCAAACGAGACTTTTGCTGTTTCGATATCCTTTTGTATCAGCTTGCCTTTCAAGGCTAACTTTCCGCGATAAGGGATTTTCTGATTTAACGCGAGCACTCTATCCTGAGGACCTAAACGCGTTTCCACAGGGTTAATCGCTTCGGTATAAACCAGCTTAGGATCATCCAGAGAGGTTGCTTGTTTGTATTGATGAATCAGACTTTGCCAGGCGAGTCGTTTGGATTTCAGCTGAGGGTTATTATCCACCGCGATTTTTATCAATTGGTTTAGAGGTGTTGGAGGTGGAGGTGGAGGTGTAGCTGCTGCGAACGCTTGGGATGGAATCAGGTTACCTGTCGCAACAATAAGACCGATTAAAACAAGGCTTTGAAGTTTTAAAAGTTTCATGAGTTGTTCTCCATAGCTAGTTTTGATTCTGGGTTTTGTTGTTCTGGCTTTTTGAGCGCTAGCTTTTTTAGCTCGTGTGTTTTCCACAGCAAATAAATTGCAGGAATCACTAATAAAGATAAAAACGGCGCCGTAATCATGCCGCCAATCATTGGCGCTGCGATGCGTTGCATAACGTCCGACCCGGTTCCACTACCCAACATAATCGGGATTAAGCCCGCAATAATAATTGCCACTGTCATCGCTTTGGGACGAACTCGCATTACTGCACCTTCCATAATGCAGGCTTTTAAATCATCGACTGTATGGTAGTTACCCTGTCGTTTCCTTTTTTCTATCGCGTTGTCTAGATAGATCAACATTATCACCCCAAATTCAGCCGCCACACCTGCCAAGGCGATGAAGCCTACGGCGACTGCAACCGAGAAGTTGTATTGCAATATATACAAATACCAGATGCCACCTGCCAATGCGAAAGGTAGCGATAGCATAATGATTAACGCGGCTGTCATGCTGCGGAAGGTGATGTAGAGCAACAATAGAATAATCAGTAACATCATCGGAATCACGACACTGAGCTTTTCTTGCACTCGCAATAGATATTCGTATTGACCTGTCCAGGTGACGGAATAACCCGGAGGAAGTTCTAATTTATCCCGTAATATCTGTTGTGCATTTTTGACATAGCCACCCAAATCGACATCTTTAATATCGACGAAAGTCCAGCCATTCAGGCGTGCATTCTCCGTTTTTATCATCGGAGGCCCTTCACTGAAACGAATGTCTGCCACGCGAGATAAAGGTATATGTGCGCCTGACGGTGTTACCAGAGGCAACTCCATGAGCTTATCGATATCATCTCTGGTGTGACGCGGATAACGTAAATTAACCGGATAGCGCTCCAGCCCTTCGACCGTTTGCGTTATGTTCGCACCACCTACGGCAGAACTTATGATGGTCTGAATATCATCAATATTTAAGCCAAAACGCGCAGCAGTAATACGGTCAGGAACGATCTCGATATAACGACCACCCGAAACACGCTCTGAGAATACCGATGCGGTTCCTTCGACTTCATTCAGAATGCCCTCGATATCCTTTCCAATCTCTTCGATGACCTTTAAGTCTTGCCCCGCAACTTTGATTCCAACCGGTGTTTTAATACCTGTAGCGAGCATATCGATTCGGGTTTTGATTGGCTGTACCCACGCATTAGTTAGGCCCGGGAATTTCACCAGTTTATCGAGTTCTTCTATGAGTTTTTTCGTGGTCAATCCCTCACGCCATTCGCTCTTATCTTTAAATTGAATGGTGGTTTCAATCATCGTGAGTGGTGCCGGGTCGGTTGCTGTTTCCGCACGCCCTATTTTACCGAAGACACGCTCAACTTCTGGCACGGTTTTAATCAGCTTGTCGGTTTGCATCAGCAATTCTTGCGCTTTACCAATGGACACGCCCGGAAGCGTGGTCGGCATATACAATAGGTCACCTTCTTCCAGTTCTGGCATGAATTCACTGCCAATTTTATTCAACGGTACTATTGCTGAAAGGATTACCAGCAACGATACTAAAATCGTCAGAAACGGTGCTGCCAGACACATCTTGAGCAATGGTCGATAGATAAAAATTAGAATAACCGACAGTGGGTTACTGCTTTCTTTGGGTAGTTTTCCACGAATAAAGTAGCCCATTAATACCGGAACTAAGGTCACAGATAAGCCCGCAGCCGCAGCCATTGCATAGGTTTTGGTAAATGCCAACGGAGAAAATAATCGACCTTCTTGTGCTTCTAAGGCAAAAATAGGAACGAAGCTTAGGGTAATGATTAACAGCGAGAAGAATAACGCAGGACCAACTTCGATTGATGCTTCGGTAACGACTTTCCAGTGTTCATTGCCTTTAGGCATCACTCCATGATCTTCTTTGTAATGCTCTAGGTGCTTATGCACGTTTTCGATCATCACAATCGCGGCATCAATCATCGCGCCAATGGCTATTGCGATACCTCCTAATGACATGATGTTGGCATTGATGCCTTGGTATTGCATCACGGTAAATGCCATTAAAATTCCAATAGGCAAGCTAATAATAGCGACCAGTGCTGAACGCAGATGTAACAGGAATATCAAACAAACCACGGCGACTACAGCGAACTCTTCGAGTAGTTTGATTTTTAGGTTATCAACCGCATTCAAAATAAGTTTTGAACGATCGTAAGTCGTTACAATTTCGACACCTTTAGGTAAGCCCTGCCTAATATCTTCCAGTTTCTTTTTGGTATCTTCGATGACTTGCAGTGCATTTTCGCCATAACGCATCACTACAATTCCGCCAACTACTTCACCTTCGCCATCCAGTTCTGCAATACCGCGACGCATTTGTGGGCCAATATTTACCTGCGCGACATCACGTAACAATATCGGCGAACCTGTTTCTTTATTCAGGCTGACCGGAATCGTTTCGATATCTTCTATGTTCTTTAGATAACCTTTGGAGCTAATCATGTATTCGGCTTCGCCAAGCTCCATGACCGAACCACTGGTTTCTCTATTGCCTTTTTGTATCGCTGTTTTCAGCTGGCTGAGTGATATGCCATAAGCACGAAGATTGTTGGGATCAGCCGTGATTTGATATTGCTTTACCATGCCGCCGATAGTGGCGATTTCAGATACACCGGGAACAGTTTGTAATTCGAATTTAACGAACCAGTCTTGAAGCGATCTTAGCTGAGAGAGGTCATGATTATTGCTTCTATCAACTAACGCGTATTCGTAAACCCAGCCGACACCTGTGGCGTCAGGGCCCAAACGAGGCTCTACACCTTCTGGCAATTGACTGGCTGCCTGACTGATGTATTCCTGTACTCTGGCGCGTGCCCAGTAGATATCAGTGCCTTCTTCAAAAATCACATACACATAAGAATCACCGAAGAATGAGTAACCGCGAACAGCCGTTGCTTTCGGCACACTCAACATGGTGGTTGTGATTGGATAAGTGACCTGGTCTTCCACCACTTGTGGCGCTTGCCCCGGAAAACTGGTTTTGACGATGACCTGAACATCCGATAAGTCAGGAATCGCATCTAGTGGCGTCTTGGACAGTGAGACTAAACCCCAAGCTGTTATTAACACCGTAAACATAATCACTAGAAAACGATTATTGATGGATGCTTTTATTATGTGAGCTAACATGACTTATTTGCCCATCAGGCGACGGAAACTCGCTTGTAGATTACTTTCAGAATCAATCATAAACTGGCCCGAAACCAGAATATCGTCACCCTCTTTAATGCCATCTATAATCTCGACCTGACCGTTAGATTTCATTCCGATGGTGACATCGACTGGCTGATATTTATTTTCAGAAATTACTTTTACAACTCGCGGGCTTTGCTCGTAATAGATAATCGATTCGGTAGGGACACTCACCACCTTTTTATTGTTGGTTAGCAATGTCACATCAGCAAACATATTGGGTTTTAGCAGTTGATCTGGTGTAGGGATTTTTAGACGTACTTTCAATGTACGCGTTTTAGGATTCAGTTCAGGATAGATATATTCGACTTCTCCCTGCCATTCTTTATCTGACATACTTTGGACTTTAACAAGCGCTTTGTTACCCACTTTTACCCAGATTAATTGATGTTCGAACACATCAACAATCACCCATACCGACGACAAATCGGCAATCGAATAAATTTGAGTACCCGGGGTAACATACATACCGTTTTTGATGCCGATGCTGGTAACTACACCAGAATGATTAGCGATGATGGGAACACGATTCTGTGATTTCCCGCTTTTACTTATTTGCTCTATAAATTCATCTGAAACGTTTAAATCACGTAGTCGCGTCTTAGATGCGAGGGTTAAATTTGCTCCTGCACGTTTGGCGAGTAATAAGTCTTTTTGTGCCGCCACAATTTCTGGCGAATAGTACTCAAGCAGCGTATTACCTTTAACCACAGGATCACCAAGAGAGCTGGTGTAGAGTTTCTCGACCCAGCCACTCGCCCTTGCATGGATATGATGCACACTGTCTTCGTTGTAGGTAATCGAACCCAGTGTTTTTATATTACGTGACAGTTCATTTAGCTTAGCTTTTTCAATGCGCACACCCATGTTTTGAGCAGTGCTTGAATTGATGGTAATGACAGGCATTCCATCTTTCTGATTCATTGCCATATCAGCGCCATCGTCACTTTGCTCTTCATAAACTGGGACTAAATCCATGCCCATCGGTGACTTACCCGGCTCATCTCGACGATAGTTAGCATCCATTGGCGCAACCCAGTATTTGATCTTTTTCTCTTTGGGTTTGCTGTTCATGGTCATCACTGGTTTTTCTTCTGCGACAGGTTCTTTCTTAACCAAGTTCATGCCACAGATCGGACAGTTACCCGGCTCACCTTTGACTATTTGCGGATGCATCGGGCAAACATAAGTAGGGTCTGCGTGACGACGCGCATGTTCTATCAGCGTGTCATCTTTAACATCATCCATGGTTACTGGTTTAGGCATAGTCATCGGCTTTGACATGGGTTTTGATTCAGACATAGTCATTGCTGGTTTTTCTTCAGCTTCAAGCTCTTTCTTAACCAGATTCATGCCACAGATCGGACAGTTCCCTGGCTCACCTTTGACTATTTGCGGGTGCATAGGGCAAACATAAGTTGGGTCTGCATGACGTCGAGCATGTTCTATCAACGAATCATCTTTGACATCGTCCATGGTCATTGTTGGTTTTTCTTCTACTTCTTTTTGCTCTGCTGGTGCATCTTTCTTAACTAAATTCATGCCACAGATTGGACAATTCCCTGGCTCACCTTTAACTATTTGAGGGTGCATTGGGCAAACGTAAGTAGGGTCAGCATGGCGGCGTGCATGCTCTATCAGCGTGTCATCTTTGACATCATCCATGGTTAAATTAGAGTTAGGTTTGAATGTTTCATCAAAGCTTTTACCCGTCACTTTTGTAACGGTGCTTTCAAACAGCTCTTCTCTATCTGCGGGTTCGAGTAAAAACCAATATGCCGTTGCGGTAATCGCCAGTACCACGAACAAACCCAGTGTTTTTATAATAAATTTCATAACTAACCTTTAAATGCTGCTTGCTTATGTTTACTGTGTGAAACGACAGAAATACTATCTATATTCCTAATCACAGAAACAACAGTTACAGCGACAAAATGCTTGGAAAACCAAATGACATTAGAAACTTGACGCGCTTGGCGTAAGTCTAAGAAGTGTTTTAGATAAAGGTGTTTATCGGGGGCCGATAGAGGGAATCAGAGTGTTTTGAAGTAAACAAGGAGGTTAAATATTGAAATTTTAAACGATCAACAATTTGCAAATATTGACTGTTGAAAGCAGTTACAGAAGTGTAATTTACTTGTGTGTTTTCACAATCACAGGCATTTGAATGATCACAGATTTTATCTGGTTTTTCACAACAATCATGCATGGACGCCATGTTTACGGAATCAACTGTAGTGGATTCGTTGATGCTTTGTGACTCTGACATTTGATCAGGCATTGCCATTGTCGCAGGCATCATATTGCCACAAGAGTGAGGAGATGCAGACGCATTCACAATCGGAAAGACCGATAGAATGAAGGCTATAAATAGAGTCACGAATTTCTGCATAACTTTATTATACGATAACTATTATAATTTTGGATGCGAATTTTATCACCCCCCTACTTTTGGGCTATTTTCTTTCAGCTTTATAACCAGGCAGAAAAAAGTGCTTAGAAGTAGGGGGGTGTCTTAAAATTGTATTACCACATAAGGCAGCTTGATCAATTTACATCGACGATTCCTTGCGAAATCTACGATGAGCCTCGAAAAGTCATTTCTGAGCAATCGTATACTTCAAAACTTCAACGACTTGCTCTGGCGTCTGTGCCCATGCCATTGCCGCTGCATCTACTTCTTTCAACGGGTGGATGATATCTTCGTCATGTAGCGTGATATAAGGCGTGCCTAAAGCTGCACAAAAACCTGCATCAAATGCGGCGTTCCATTGCTTGTATTTGTCACCGAAACGTACCACTGCCAAATCACTATTTTCTAACAGAGTCTTAATACGAATCGCGTTTACTTTTGCTGATTTGTGATCGCGCCAGAAGTTGTTTTCATCTTTGCCTAATACATCGCCTGCAGCATCGCTGGCTTCGTGATTGGTTACAGCGGAACTGAAATTGATAGGTAGATTATGTTCTTCACAACCTGCGATTATTTTCTCTCTCCAATCGGTGTGAATTTCTCCCGATAGATAAACATTCCACTCCATTATGTACTCCAGATTTTAGGTTAATTAGACAGCCCAGCATCTTACCATCTTTACCAAATACGCAGCATCAATCTATAACATTTATTGAAAGTACACGTGATGGTAGTTTGTTTTCTCTGATGTAATTTTTTATCCCGATTTTTCCTGAAGGAATACTTACGGGCACGGCAATCGGATCGAGACATACCGCTTTTAGCATTGAGCCAATATCGGAGGGGTTTTTCTCATCAAACAGGTCTAATAAGTGCTGCGTATTCCAGAGACTTTCGGGGTGCTGTCTGCAGCTTTGGTTAAATGACATAACATCAGCATGCCAAATACAATTTGCCGTATCTTTAGTCATCGCCTGAGTCTGGTTGATGATTTTATTGTTAATGAATTTTTCCATCACAGCGTATTCATCACTGTATTTTTGTTGCTTGTCTAGCTGAGAACTGAACAGGGATTTTTCAGAGCGTTTTTTGTGTCTATCCCAATACATTTGTGGGTCTTGAAAGCTTGGGTATTTGTATTTGGAGATCGCAATTTTCGAAACCCCTTTCGAAGAGATAATGATGGTCGTATCGCAGCCGCTTTTCTTCTTTTTATTATGCGGAATCACCATTCTTTCTGCCGAGAGACTCGATGATAACGGGCCGTCGATAAACCCGGCGAAGCGTTTATTAAAACTTTCGATGTATTCTTTTTTGCTATCTATGATGCGCCGTTTCAGGTCTAAATTGGTACTCATGTCTGCATATAAAGCAAACATGGCAATTTGTTCTGCAATTTCTACGCTTATTTCAAAACTCATCTTTTTATCACGCTATTACTTTTGCCCTTTAAATTACTTTTGTCGTTTCAACGAAACAACTATCCAAGCTTTTCTATAACTTTGATTTCTTTGATTACTATGTTTTTAGGGTTAACGTTATTCAGTTTTTAATTTCTGCTAACAGTTCAATGAATTTAGGACAAAATGACTGATTCTGTTATTTCGTTTAACAAAGTTTGACGTACATCAAATTTATGATGCCATTAGAAAAAAGCCTCGTAAGTAGGGGGGGGGCTTTTAGTATTGTTGATTAACGAAATTATTGTTGATTACTGAAATGACAGTAATCAGGCTTCTTCTGCATTTATCGTGGCAGTTTTTGGTGCATCCGTATCAATGTCTACCCAGCTATCGTGCCAGATGGCGTAAATATCTTTAACAGAAGGAAGCAATAACACCACCACCGCCAGCAACCACAAGGCAAAGTACCACTTTAAAGTGGATGCAGATTCAGGAATGAATTTACCCAGCACAATCACACTGCCTGCTGTCAAATAAAAGCGGTTAGCAGAGCGTTGCATATAATAACCAACCTTGGGCTCGGGATGGTTTCGATTCATTGTATAAAGAAAAACCGACGCACCAAAAAACAACGGTAAAAATGGTAGCGGCAAAAGCACTGCGGCGATACTTCCCCAGTTGAACATATAGGCACTTCTACGTGCTGATTGAGCTGTGATTCTCATGGTTAACTCTCACAATATTCATTCGACGATTATCCGTGAACGGTTTTTAACTATAAGGTACGAGAAATCGCTGTTTATTACTTTGATATATGTAAAGAATGGGATAAAAATATTGAGTATTTGTTATATTAATTTGATTCTTAATACCTAGATTAATCACCCCTATGGATCTTTTAACCCAAGCTTTTGTTTTTCTCGCCGCAGGTGTTATCGCTGTGCCCATTGCGAGCCGTCTTGGTTTGGGGTCTGTCTTAGGTTATTTAATCGCAGGCGCATTAATCGGGCCTTCTGCGTTAAAGCTGATTAATGAAACCGAACACGTCATGCATTTTGCCGAATTTGGCGTAGTGATGATGCTGTTTCTGGTTGGGCTAGAATTACAGCCACAGGTTTTATGGCGCATGCGTAAACCTATTTTAGGTCTTGGCGGACTGCAAGTGATCATCACAACACTCGCCATAACGGGATGTGCAATGGCTTTGGGATTAGCCTGGCAAACCGCCATGGCGATTGGCTTGATTTTGGCGCTCTCTTCCACCGCGATTGCCTTACAAATTCTTGAAGAAAAGCGGCTCATGAAATCGGAAGCGGGTAAATCTAGTTTTGCCGTACTGCTGTTTCAAGACATTGCCGTTATCCCTATTATCGCGCTGTTACCGTTACTTGCGCTTAGTGATATAACGAGTACCAAAGTTGATGACCATGCCTCTTCCAGCATTATTTCGCATCTGGTTGCGTGGCAACAAGCACTCATCGTTTTGGCCGTTATTGCATCTATTATCTTTATCGGCCGTTACCTGATCAGGCATTTGTTTCGCTTTATTGCGGAAAGCGGTCTGCGTGAAATATTTACCGCCGCTGCCTTGCTACTGGTTATCGGCATTGCGCTATTAATGAATCTGGTGGGCTTGTCTCCCGCCCTCGGGGCTTTTATCGCTGGCGTGGTATTAGCCAATAACGAATACCGACATGAGCTAGAAGCGAATATCGATCCGTTCAAAGCATTGCTATTGGGCTTGTTCTTTATCTCTGTTGGGGCGGGTATCGATTTCTCATTAATTGCAGAAAAACCACTCATTATTATGGGCTTGGTACTCGCTTTAATCCTCGTTAAGTTTGTTATTTTATGGGTTTTAGCCCGTGTGTTTGGCTTACTCCGTGGCGATAAATTCTGGTTTATCTTTGCCCTGGCTCAGGGAGGAGAGTTTGGTTTTGTACTCCTTTCATTAAGCTCAGAATCAAACGTCATTCCAAAAGACATCGTTGGCATTTTGACCGCGGTGATTGCCCTCTCGATGGTGTTAACCCCCATTCTTATTCTATTGAATGAAAAGTATATCCAACCCTTATACGACAAAGACAATAACGACAGCATGGAAGAAACCATGGAGCATCAACACAATCCCGTAATCATTGCGGGCTTTGGTCGTTTTGGGCAAATCGTGGGGCGACTATTAATCGCTAACCAGTGCTCGGTTACTGTTCTGGATCACAGTGCGAGTAATATTGCGCGCGTTAGAGAATATGGCTTCATGCTTTATTACGGTGATGCGAGTCGTTTAGATCTCCTGGAAACCGCCGGAGCCAAAGAGGCAAAACTGCTCATTATCGCCATCGATAGCAGAAAAAAGACCAATGAAGCGGTCGCTATGGCGAAAAAACATTTCCCACATTTAAAAGTGCTAGCACGCGCTTATGACGTCATTCACTATCACGAGTTACGAGAATTAGGGGCTGACCATATAGAACGCGAAGTTTTCCAGGGATCACTGAGTCTGGGTAAAAAGGCGCTACAGGAATTAGGCGTACCAGCGTATAGCGCAGAACGCAAAGCCGCGTTATTTGCCAAACATGATGAAGACACGATTCATCGATTGCATGAACATCGAGATGATCGTAAGCGATTCATTTCGGAATCACGCATAGCGCAAAATGAGATGATGGAAATCTTCAAGGCAGAAAACCCTGAGGTTGAGACAGACAATACTGAGAAATCAGACAAACCAGATAAAGGCGAAACATATTGTTAGACCCCTTCAAAAAACTGCCTATAAGTAGGGGGGTGACTTTTCCCCTCAACAGGCCTTAATTAGGCTAAAATAAAAGCATTAATCACTAACTTTAGAGCCTATGTGCGGACGATTCGAACTTAACATCAGTAAAGAGCAATTGATTAAAACGTTTGTGATTAGCGATCCACAAATACCAATGTATGAGCCTAATTTTAATATTCCACCGGGCACAGACATCCCCATTATTTATCAGATTGGCGATCACCGCAGATTGACCGCAGCGCACTGGGGATTGATTCCTTCATGGGCAAAAGATAGAAGCATTGCCAGCCATACCTTTAATGCTCGTTCCGAAACGGTCGCAGAGAAACCCTCTTTTCGCTCAGCCTATAAACGCCGTCGTTGCATGATTCCTGCGACTGGCTATTACGAATGGAAAACATTACTCAACGACGGAAAACCAGCAGGCAAGCAACCTTTCTGGATTGGGTTTAAAGGCCATCAACCATTTGCCATGGCTGGTTTATTCGAGAACTGGACTGACACAGAGTCTGGCGAAAAAATAGAATCGTGCACGATTATTACTCGTGATGCCTTCCCTGAAATTAATGATATTCACTCACGCATGCCAGTGATTTTACCCAGCGAGTATTATCAATTATGGCTAAAAGGCGCGATTGATGATTTTCCGATGATTGAGGAGCAAGACCTCACCTATTATCCTGTTTCAAAAGCGGTTGGGTCACCATCGAATAATTACGAATTTAAACCATTAAGTGATTAATTTTTGAAACGCAGCTCTATGTCTTTAACTAAAAAAATCACTATCGGCATTGGCTTAGCTCTGGCCATTTTTACAATCATGAGCTGTAGTAACAATGATTCTCGCTTTAGTGAATTACCGGGTTTTAAAACCTACTTCGATAAAAACAAACCCTCAAATGAATTACCCAGTAAATCAGATCAATTACTTTTAACACAATTTAAACCCCGTGTTTATATGGCAAAAGGTCAAACGAAGTTTATCGACTTTTATGCTGACTATATCGCCCATGGTTCTTTGTATGTCGACAATAAACTTGTAAGTAACAACGTTAGCCAAACCCTACTGAATGAATACAAAGATAATAATCAGGCAGAATTTCGTCATTCAGCCATCAAACAAACGACATCTCCGACAATTTATGCACGTATTGATAGAAGTGAACTCATTTATAAAGATAAGCGCTTGCCCCTGACTTTTCTCAGTTACAACTTAGTGTTTGCAAATAGCGGATTACTAAAAGGACTTGCCGGATGGCAACGAGTGGCGATGGGAATTGTTGGCGATAATGAAGACTGGCATCAACTCGATCATTATGTCGGTCTTACCGTAGTACTGTCTGAAGAAAAGCCTATCGCCATAATGCTACAACAGCATAATTATCAAACGACCTGGTTAGTCGCAGACAAAAATAGTGAACATAGCCTTAGATTGCCCGCTGATCAAAGAGTTGAGGTAGATGTTGCGATGCAATCTAACGAGCTTTATTTACATTCTAGTCAAATCAAGAAGCACCCCGGTCTTTCATTTGTAAAAGAAGACTCGATTGAGTTTTTAAAAACAGGGGAAAACAAGCCGATGATGGCAGGCTGGGATATTACCCACGGTGAAATTGAACAACAGTATGCGTTGAAGTTCTTACCCTCAGCCGATGCGTTTTATACCTTTAAAGGTAAGCTCGGCGAAGGCCGTAAATTACCAGGTCGAGATGGCCCACCAGGCGCTAACTATGTCACCTTACCACCTTTAATGCCGCTACCCAATAGAATGGTCAGCGGATATAGACCAAGACAAGTGCATATCGAGAAAAAGAAAATTAAAGCACTGTTTGGTGATGGAGCCTTTTCAATTAAACCGCAGGGTTTGATGGCATACACAGATGATTTTATCGGTGATTTATCGATTGAAACAAAACCATTTCTAAAATAGTTTGATACGAAATCGTAAAAAAGCCGTTCAAAGGCGGGGGGGTGCCTTTAAACAGCCATTCAATTGTTATAAGTATTTCAACAAGAATTAAAGCAACATTTATGCCTTGCTCTATGCTCAAATCCCAAGATTTTTAGCTACTCATGTCCATCACGATTCTACCTGTGATTTCACCTTCCATCATGTCTGCAAATATCTCATTAATTTGCTCAAGCGGTTTCACTTCGATAATCGCTTTTACTTTGCCTTCTGCGGCAAACTGTAAGCATTCTTTTAAATCTTTGCGTGTACCAACAATAGATCCAACTACTTTTACACCGTTAAGCACGGTATCAAAAATCGGTAATGGCATATCTTCTGGTGGTAGACCTACTAATACAAAAGTACCGCCACGACGTAGTGAACGATATGACTCTTCAAAAGCAACCTTAGATACCGCTGTACAAACAACTCCATGAACACCACCCACTAACTCTTGTATTTTCTCCGATGGATTATCTTTCTTGAAGTCGATGCAATGTACTGCACCTAGCTTTTTGGCTAATGCCATTTTGTCTTCACCGGTATCTACTGCGATGACATTCATTCCCATTGCTACGGCATACTGAATAGCTAAATGACCCAAGCCACCTGCTCCCACAATTGCCACCCATTGGCCAGGTTTAACCTCAGCAACTTTAAGTGCTTTATATGTTGTAACTCCCGCACAAAATAATGGGGCAGCTTGTACATAACTAACTTCATCAGGAATTTTCACGACATATTCACCATCAGCAAGACAGAATTCCGCATAAGATCCATCCACAGAATAGCCGGCATTTTGTTGGCTCATACATAATGTTTCTTTACCTTCAAGACAGTAATCACACTGACCACATGCAGAATACAACCAGGGTACTCCCACTCTATCACCGAGGCTCAAATGGTGAATTTCACTGCCTACTTCTACAATTTCACCTACACCTTCATGTCCGGGCACTAAAGGAAGTTTTGGCTTTACTGGCCAATCGCCATGGCAAGCATGCAAGTCAGTGTGACAAACACCGCAGGCATGAATCTTAACGAGAACATCTCTTGGCCCAACTTTCGGTACAGGAATATCTTTGATCTCAAGTTGTTCTTTAAACTGACTAACAATTGCTGCTTTCATAACCGCGTTTTATTCCTTTACATTTAGTTAAATTCTAGGTCAACTCTAGCTAACTGCCAGAGCTTGTAGTGATTGTAAAATGATGGAAAATATGCCGTTTGATTTAAATCAAACAATAAATAACTTACCTCAACAGAGGTCTGGTTTTTCTCACAGGGACAAACAAACCTTTATAAATTTTATATGAGTAATTATGGATATTATAAGTACCGACCGCTTAATTCTGAGAACCGTTTTAGATACAGACATTGATGTATTGCATGACCTCATTTTTTCTAATCCCGAAGTCATGTCACAAGCTTTTTCAGGCAACACCCTAACTACAGAAGAAACGAAGCACTTTGTTGATGCTAACTTTGATCACAATGGAAATGGTAGGCAATTAGGAATACTTGCTCTTAAAAGTGACAATACTGTCATTGGGTTTTCAGGACTTTTAGCATGCTCAACTTTGGGACAAAAAGATTTTGAAATCGGGTTTGTACTAGGAAAAGAACATTGGGGAAAAGGCTATGCCTCAGAAATTGGACATGCACAAATCGAATATGGTTTGAGGTCGTTAGGGTGTCAACGGTTACTGGCATTGGTCGCTCCGAAAAATAAAGCGTCATCGTCAGTGTTAAATAAAATAGGCATGCAGTTACATTCAACATGTGAAATAAAAGACCGCGGAACGAAAGATATTTATGTTATTGAAGCAAACTCATAAAAGCTAACTGGCATTGTATTCGAAACCGTTTTGCTAATTATCAATGCTGGTGAAATATCCCCAGAACATAATGAGTCATGAATAAACGTATCCCTCTTTCGTATGCACTATTGTTTTTGGTTATCGGCATAGCACTCACCGTCTTCTGGTTTTCACTGAAAAACCCAATGAAACCATTGTATGTTGAAATACTGAACAATACCGACACCACACTTCCATCGGTGATCATCGAACACGGCAGTGCAAATCTGCAAGAGAAGATTTCATTGGTTCAGTTGAAGCCACACGAAAGCCGAATCGTCGCGCTCAATCATAAACCTGGCATGGGTTTTAACGTTGCGGCTAATTTTGCCAACGGCGAAAAAACTGAAATCTGTGGCGGCAAAAGCAAAGATCACTGGTTCTTCCGCGAAACGATTACCAAGTTTGGGATTTATACGACGCCTGTTCGTTAGCCTGCTTATTTAAAGTATCTATAAAAAGTGCCTATAAGTAGGGGGGTGGCTTTTCCAGGCTCACCAAGAGCCAGAAAAGTCCATCGTAGATTCCGCAAGGAAACGTCGATGTACAGTGTCAGATGGTAACCTAAGGTTTTTTCACATCAGGAATAAAAGTTTAAACCACCTGAAGATTTAAATTTGATCTAGAATCTAAGCTATCTAATTTTAGGTTTAATAAAATGTCATCAGATTCACCCAATAACAACATAAAAAACAGCTTCGCCTCAGATAATATTTCCAGCGCTTGTCCTGAAGTCATGGATGCAATCATCGAAGCAAATTCAGGTATCGCGAAATCTTACGGTGAGGATGACTACTCCAAACGACTGCAAGAAAAGCTTAGTGAAGTATTTGAAACTGAAGTCATTGCCTACCCCGTAGTCAGCGGAACGGCTGCCAATGCACTCGCACTTGCAACACTGGCACCGTCATACGGCAAAGTGTTTTGCCATGAGATGTCGCACATTAATACTGATGAATGTGGCGCGCCTGAGTTCTTTACGGGTGGTGCAAAACTAGTTCCAATATCCAGTGACAACG
Organism: Cocleimonas flava; assembly: GCF_004339015.1. Classification (GTDB taxonomy): domain Bacteria; phylum Pseudomonadota; class Gammaproteobacteria; order Thiotrichales; family Thiotrichaceae; genus Cocleimonas; species Cocleimonas flava. Next base: position 707,076 of record NZ_SMFQ01000005.1, read on the forward strand.
GAAAAATCACAGCCGATGCCTTAGCCGATAAGATTCGTGGTGCGGGCAATGTGCATTCTGCACAGCCAGCGACAGTCAGCATCACCCAGTCTTGTGAAGTAGGTGCTTTGTATCAACTTAATGAGATTTCAGCGATTGCCAAAACTGCGCATGAGAATGGATTGAGTGTACACATGGATGGTGCTCGCTTTGCCAACGGACTTGTTGCTTTAGATGTAAGCCCTGCCGAAATGACGTGGAAATCGGGCGTTGATGTTTTGTCTTTTGGTGGCACTAAAAATGGTTGTATCGCAGCAGAAGCCGTGGTGTTTTTTAAACCTGAACTCGTGCAATCTTTTCCTTTTTTGCATAAACGCTCTGGTCAGCTGTTGTCGAAAATGCGTTTTATCTCAGCGCAACTCGATGCTTATTTAACTGACGATGTCTGGTTACGAAATGCACGACACGCCAATGAAATGGCGGCAAGACTCAGCCAGGGTTTAGCTGAAATAAAAGGCATTGAATTGGCTTTTCCGACCGAATCTAATGAGATTTTTGCGCATATTCCTCGTGACGTTATTGAAGCCTTGAATGCCGCTGGTTTCAGTGTCACTGAAGGTGAGTTAGACGAAACTGCTCCGCCGCGTTTTGTCACTGCATGGAACACTGAAGCTACCGAAGTTGATGCACTTCTCGACGCGGTTAAAACAGCAGTGAATGCAACTTCAAACCAAACGTAAAAAAGATAAAAAAATCATCGTTTTTGATTAAGTCTAATCCGAATTTATGGTCTACGCTTCTAAAGTGTTAACAGCCTTATTGATAAGAATACTTCATTGATAAACGAAGAAGTATAGACAAAGGATAGACCATGAAAGAAAGCCGAAGACGATTTAGCGCCAGCGAATACACGCAAAGACAACGTAAAACGCGCGAGGCAATGCAGCACGCCGAACTCGACCTGCTGATCGTTTACGACCCTGCAAATATGAACTGGCTGACAGGGTATGACGGTTGGTCTTTCTACACCCATCAATGCGTGGTTATAGGCAGTGACGACACCCTCTTCTGGTTCGGTCGTGGCATCGATGCGGTTGGTGCGCAACTCACTACTGATCTCAGTGAAGACAATGTCATCCCCTACCCTGATCATTATGTGCAATCACCTGAGATTCACCCGATGGAATACCTCGCGGATATTCTGCAACAAAAGCAGTTACACAATAAAAAAACAGGCATCGAAAAAGACAATTACTACTTTTCAGCACGTGCCGCTGAATCACTCTATACAAAACTGCCAGATGCAAGTTTCGTCGATGCAACGGCATTAGTTAACTGGCAACGCGCCGTTAAATCACCACAAGAACTCGAATACATGCGCTCTGCCGGTACTATTATCACTAAGGTCTATGAGCACATCATGCAAGTCGTCACACCTGATATGCAGAAGAATGAGTTAGCCGCTGAAATATCACATGCTGCAATTACAGGAACGCCCGAAGCCTATGGTGATTACACCTCAATCGTTCCACTGATGGGTTTGCGAGAAGAAGCCGCGACCAGCCACATGACATGGGACGATGAAAAACTCGGCACTGATTCTGGCATGTTCTTAGAACTTGCCGCAGCACATGCGCGTTACCACTGCCCCTGCTCTCGAACACTCTATCTGGGCAAACCGACGCAAAAATACCGCGAGGTCGAAAAAGTCATTAATGAATGTATCGACGTCGCTTTAGATAAATTCAAACCCGGCAATACCTGTGGTGAAGTGGCTACGGCATTTTTCAGCACCTTAAAAAAACACGGCTACGAAAAAGACAATCGCAGTGGTTATCCGATTGGTGTTTCCTACCCGCCTGATTGGGGCGAACGCACGATGTCGATCCGCACAAACGATACCAGCGTGTTAGAACCCAATATGACATTCCACTTCATGCCTGCACTATGGCTAGAAGGCTGGGGGTTTGAAACCACTGAAAGTATTGTTGTCACGGAATCGGGTGGCGAATGCCTTTCCCATGTACCTCGCGAAATGCTGGTTAAAGATTAACGAATAAAACAGTGAAATATGAATAAGAATCCAATTACAGCAACGATAGACTTCGAAAAAGACGGCATCCAGCACGGTTTTTTACGCCTGCCACATTCGACCAATGAATCTGCTTGGGGCTCGATTATGATTCCCATCACCCAGATCAAAAATGGTAGTGGCCCAACCGCATTACTCAATGGCGGTAATCATGGCGATGAATACGAAGGTCCAATCGCACTCTATAACTTAGCGGCTAGAAATAAATTCGACGATGTTCAGGGACGTATCATTATCGTACCCGCGATGAATTACCCTGCATTCGTGCAAGGCACGCGCGTATCGCCTATCGACGGCTTAAACATGAATCGTATTTATCCGGGCAAAGCAAAATCAACCGTTACTAATGTGATTGCAGATTATTTTTCGCGCACGCTAGTACCCATGGCAGATTATGTATTGGATATTCATTCAGGTGGAAAAACGCTCGACTTCGTCCCGTTCGCCGCCAGCCATGAATTAGAGAACAAAGAACAAGAAGCCAAGTGCAGCGCAGCGATGAAAGCCTTCGGCGCGCCCTATGATTTGAAAATGGTAGAAATTGATGCCGCTGGTTTGTACGACACACAGGTAGAATCGATGGGTAAAGTATTTGTGACTACCGAACTTGGCGGTGGCGGCACCACATCGCCTGAAACCAATGCCATAGCCAAACGGGGCGTCGATAACTTCCTGAAACATGCAGGTATTTTAGAAGGCGAAGTCACCCCCCCACTTTCAGGGGCTTTTTCCTTAGATATGTCTGGCGATGATTGCTTCCTATTCTCCGAACACAATGGCGTATTAGAACCCTTTATCAATCTCGGCGATCACGTGACAAAAGGCCAGCTGATGGCACGAGTGCATGAGATTGAAAGAACAGCCGCACCAACACATGAATATCTTGCGCCCAGCGATGGCACCGTGATTTCGCGACATTTCCCCACACGGATTAAAATGGGAGATTGTATCAACGTGATTGCGCAGGTCGTTTAAGAGGCTTGAATAATGTTGCCGATAAAAACCAGCAACACCATTTTATACTGTGAGAAATGGCGAGAATGCGTCGAGTTTTACAAAACCAAATTAGGCTTAAGCATCACCACTGAAAACGATTGGTTTGTCGAATTTAAACTGACCGAATCATCACGTTTGAGTGTTGCGAACGCAGAAAAAACCTCCATTAAAAGCAATCATGGGCAAGGTATTACAATCACCTTTGAGGTTGATGATATAGACGAAACCCACCAAAACTTGCTCGATGTAGAACTAAGCCCCACTGCCATAAAAAATCACTCATGGGGTGCCAAAGTATTTTATCTTTTCGACCCCGAAGGTCACAGGCTCGAATTCTGGGCTGCTGATTGATTCTCTTGCATAAGAAACAACAATTAATTCTTATCAGAAGAAGACCACGAGGATTTCAATGCTCTTTCCTTCATTTTGTAGTTACGGCAAATCTCTGGTAGATTGATTTCACACACGGCTCTGCTCTGCGCTATAGAACACCCATAATAATAAAAGACATCCAATTTAATACACTAACCAGGTGACGCTATGAATAAGACATCCATTTCTGATTGGGACGATCTCGAACCACAAAAACCCGCTTATGCCTTGGTATCAAGTGTAGATTTGGTCATTATTCGCTGGCCAGATGAGGAGGAAGTTTCCGTGCTTTATGGGCGTTGCCTGCATCGTGGTGCATTAATGAGTGATGGTCATATCGACAACGATAATATCATCTGCGGCCTTCATAACTGGGATTACAGTTATAAAACCGGAGTCAGTTCGTATAACCCCGAAGAACGATTGAAGCGCTTTTCATCCTGGATAAAAGACGGCAAGGTATGGGTTGATCAAGATGAAATAGAAGAGTGGCTGGTGGATAATCCTCAACCCTATAATCGTGATGCCTATCAAGGTTTATATCAGGACTTGCATGGAACACCAGACGAGCCGCATAACGATTATATTCAACACCTCGCTCAACATGGTTTATCCAAAGTCGGACACCATGGCCGCGTTGGCGCAATGGGAGTGCCACGCGATCATTTACCAAAATGGGAAGACATACAAATCCTTACCGCACAATTGCATAAAGTGCCGTTACTAGACGATGCGGAAGTGGGTACAAAAGTGATTATCGGTCCTAATGCAGATAAACCTCTGGAACTGGATCGTCCGCTGTTCGTATCTGACATGAGTTTTGGCTCACTCTCCGAAGAAGCGAAAGTGACATTGGCTATGGGTGCAGAACTTGCAGGAACCGGAATATGTTCTGGAGAAGGCGGCATGCTACCTGCCGAACAAGAAGCTAACTCACGTTATTTTTATGAATTGGCCTCGGCACGTTTTGGCTTTAGCATGGATAAGGTGAAACAGGCTCAAGCCTTCCATTTTAAAGGCGGTCAGGGCGCTAAAACCGGCACAGGTGGACATTTACCAGGCAGTAAGGTCACAGGTAAAATTGCCGAAGTACGTGGCTTAGAAGAAGGTGAAGATGCGATATCACCCTCGCGCTTTCCTGATTGGGAGCACGTCGATGATTACCGTCGCTTTGCGGATGACGTTCGCGAAGCAACTGGCGGCATTCCTATTGGTGTCAAACTTTCAGCCCAGCATATCGAACGTGATATCGAAGCTGCCTTACAAATCGGCGTGGACTATATCATTCTCGACGGACGCGGCGGCGGCACGGGTGCAGCCCCCTTATTATTCCGCGACAATATATCCGTGCCCACCATTCCCGCATTGGCACGCGCGCGACGTTATCTCGATTTAAAAGGAAGAAGAGATATTACCTTGGTTGCTACAGGTGGTTTGCGAATACCCGCTGATTTCATTAAAGCAATGGCGCTGGGCGCAGATGCCATAGCCGTTTCAAATTCAGCGATTCAAGCCATTGGCTGTTTAGGAATGCGCGCTTGTCACACCAATAATTGCCCGGTTGGCATCGCTACGCAAAAACCGCATTTGAGACAGCGTTTAAAAATTGAAAAGGGCGCAGAGCAACTGAATAATTTCTTTCAAGCCTCTACCGAGCTAATGCAAGTAATGGCGAGAGCCTGTGGGCATGATCACGTGAGTAAATTCTGTATCGATGACTTAACCACCTGGAATCGGGAAATGGCGCATTTAACAGGCATTGAATATGGTGGTGTTTCTTAGTCTTTCATTCTATGAGTGTATTGATTAATAAATTGATGCACCCCCCACCTTTGGGGAACTTTTTTTATGCCTTGGGAGAATATCTAATCAACTCAGCTATAGATCAGTCACGGCTATTCAGCCAGGACTTGCCAACACGAATATCTCCCACTGTTTCTCCTCTTGAATTGATTAATACTGGGGAGATGTGTTTGTGGAGCTTATCTTTGTGCTCATCAGTCAACGCGCCTAAATGATCGAGGATGGACAACAATGCGACAGAGCGCGCCCGAGCACTTCCATCTGCAATTTTAACCGCAACTCCCAAGCCTCGTTCAGGCAGGCATGCGGTGATAACACCTTCGGCACCGGTTTTAGCGAGCACTGAACCTTTGGTGATTTCGTTCAATTCACTGACCAAGGTTCCATGCCCTGCGATATAAAGCGGTTCATTAGTAATCGCCTGATGCAGACGATAAATCGCTTTAGCGCGCTTTTCTGATAGATCAATCGGGTTGGCAAAGCGAGCCATGACATAGCCAAGTTTGTGTAACGGCATTGTCGGGGCGGGTAAACCACAGCCGTCGATTCCCATTGGGTACTGTTGGAGATCGATCCCTGCGAGATCAGACAATATATCGAACGATAATTGTTGCAATGGATGTTCCAGCAGGTGGTAATTTTCCAGTGGCATACCAAGGTGAAGTGCCGTGGTTAAAAACCCGGTATGTTTACCCGAGCAATTGTGATGGATTCGGCAACCTGTTTGCCCAGACTTTAATAACTGATGGGCACGTTCGGTATCTTCAGGTAGAACGGGACCACACGCCAAATCGTCTTCTTTAAGGCCAAGGTGATCGAGCCAGGACTCCACCAGATTTTGATGAATATCTTCACCCTGATGAGACGAACAGGCTAATGATAACTGTGCATCAGTGAGCCCAAAATGGTCACTCGCCCCGCTCTCTATCAGATGAATTGCCAGCATCGGCTTTAATGCAGAACGCGGAAAAATCAGTGTATCGACATCTCCCCAGCTTTCAACAACATCGCCCTTAATGTCACAGACGACGGCCGCACCAAAGTGCTGACTTTCGACGGTATTATTTCGTGTAACTTCTACTAACAACTCATAAGGCATGCTACGGATATTCCTAAATACGGATTGATTAAATGAATACTATGTAACAGCTTTAAGGGAACACAGATTAAGTCTCTTATAGAATCTTACACCACTTAACTCAGAAGCATTGCTTATTGTTGTAAAGAAAGCATCAATCAGTAACCCGAACAGATTATCAGCAGCACACTCCTTTGCTACCCTCCCCTTTTTTTGTCTTTGCAATGTTTACCTGTAAGATGAACCCAGCAACATGATCCCCAAAATATGAACCCAACAATAGAAAGGCGCGATAGGTCTTTCCCCTAAGCTACTAATCGAGGATATGTAATGAGATTGCTCTTTATACTCTTTTCATTGTTTCTGTCGCTGTTTTTACCCGTGACCTTTGTAGCAGCAGATACATCCATTGATAACGAAAACGCCTCTGATTTATTACAGTTTAGAAATAACACAATGGATATTTTGGATACGCCCTATTGCCGAACATCATTTAAACGCTATCTGAAAAAGAAGAATCCTAAAGCGTTTCTTTATGCCCCTAGAAACAAAGAAAAAACCGCTTACTGCACCTATGTTGCGCTTAAAACATCTGTTGATGATGCCATTAAAATGGTCATTAACCGATGTGAGAAGAAAAGAAAGAAATCCAAAAAGAATCCATTTACTGCGCCTTGTGAAATCCTGACGAGCAATCACACCCTGCACAAATCCAGAACAGACTTTGGTTTAAAACCACATACAAAAGATCTATCTTATATCGCCGAACGCTATGGTGTTGATGATGTAAAAAAATTGATTGAGACTGGAGTCGACATCAATCAAAAGAATGATTCAGGTTTTACGCCATTACTGATTGCTGTTACAGAAAAGAATTTGGACATTGTTAAATATCTTGTTTCAAAAGGCGCAGACTTAACGCTAAAAAATAACAAAGGATTCGATGCCTTAATTATCGCAGTCAACGAAAACCACGTTGAAATAGCTGAATATTTACTCGAAAAAGGTGCTGACATAACAACAACAGATCCAAGAAACAAAAGACAAGCCATACATATCGCAGCAAGACTTGGGTACATTGGAATACTCGATGTACTTTTGAGTAAAGGTGTTGATGTCAATCAAGCGACTGCCAACAAAGAAATGCCTTTGCATCTGGCGGTACAAAGCTTGTATGTGCCTACGGTTAAATATCTCGTTGAAAAAGGCGCTGATATTAATGCCATAGACCGATCTGGAAAAACGCCCCTAGATAGCGCAAGAAAGTTTGGAACAAAAAGAATGATTACTTACTTAGTAAAGCAAGGTGCTAAGTCGGCGGATTCACTGTAAATAAAGGCCTCAGCTCTGCATAAATTCTATTTACATTTTAAAAAACAAAAACGTAATATCATTCAAAGCCGAGAGGTGATTAAAAAGAAAATAGGACAGTCAACCAAAGTCACCCCCATACTTTTAGGCACTTTTTCAGCTCTAGCGAAGTATTAAATCTCCTTCCAAACAAGCCGAGCCACGCAGAAAATTGACGATTAAGGTTTTAGCTGTTTGAGCGACTTTAGGAACGAGTTCTAAAACCGCGTCAATTTTTGAGTAGTGAGGGAACCGCTTGCGGCTTGCTTGAGGCAGCCTTTTGCTTGGTTCGGTTTATTTTGGCTGCGCAAAATAAATGAACTCGTAGCTCCGCTACGAAACCGCTTTTACTCTTTACAAAACTCCTGTCATGAGTATGATGACACCATCAAGATAAAGGCTCTCGAAGCGCTGCCTTGAAATTAACTCGTATTTACTCTAATTCAGATTCTTTCTGTTGAAGACCAAATTCGTCTTTTTCTCATATCAGTTACAAGGAGCTATCAATGACTGACAATACCCATATTCCTGGCAAATCTACCCTTAGCATCTGGGGCGGCGAACAAGAACACGAACTTTACGAACGCTCTACTCAGGTCCCTGTTGTTCACAGTGTTTCTTTCGCTTATAAAGATATCGATACGTGGCACAAAGTGGCTCTTGAAGAAGAGCCAGGGCATATCTATTCACGCAATACCAATCCTACGGTTCGTGCGTTTGAAGACAAAGTAAAAGAACTTGAAAGCGCAGAAGCTGCGACGAGCTTTTCTAGCGGCATGGCGGCTATTAGTAATATCTTCGGGACTTTCTTACGCCCGGGCGATCGCGTTGTTTCTATCAAAGACAGTTACGGTGGAACGAATAAAATATTCACTGAGTTTTTACCGCCACTGAATGTCGATGTAACCCTTTGTAATACCATCGAATACGAAGAGATTGAAGCAGAAGTGGCTAAAGGCTGCACCATGCTGTATCTGGAAACGCCAACTAATCCGACGGTAAAAATCATCGATATCAAACGACTAGCGGCTGCGGCTAAAAAGGTCGGCGCTTTGGTTGTTGTTGATAATACCTTTGCTACTCCTATCAATCAGAACCCGTTACTACTCGGTGCTGATTTAGTCTTGCACTCTGCGTCTAAATACCTGGGTGGGCATGCAGATGCTTTAGGTGGCGTTGCTTGCGGCAATAAAGATTTGATCAAAATGGTTTACCACTACCGCGAAATCAATGGTGCGACGCTTTCGCCGATGGATGCTTATAGCTTTATTCGTGGTATGAAAACGCTTAGCTTACGTGTTCAGCGTCAAAACCAAAGTGCAATGACTATCGCAACCTGGTTAAACAATCATCCTGCGGTTGATCATGTGAACTACCCGGGACTTGAATCTCATCCGCATCACGATGTAGCAAAAGCACAAATGAAGGGCTACGGCGGCATGCTGAGCTTCTCTGTTAAAGGCGGATTAGATGCAATCAAGACCTTTTTACCAAAACTGAAATACGCGCACATGGCAGCGAATCTAGGTTGTGTTGAAACGGTTGTTGGCCCACCAGTAACGACCAGTCACGTAGAATGTACTGCAGAAGAACGTGCGAAGGCTGGAATCCCTGAAGGTTTGGTTAGATATTCAACGGGTATTGAAGATGTTGAAGATTTACTTGCTGACTTGGAACAGGCTTTAAGTTACCTATAACGCGTTTCGTTTATTGTTGAAACGCTTATCCACCCCCCTACTTATAGCGGCTTTTTTAGAGTTCTTAACAGAAGATCTGTAAAAAAGGCCTATAAGTAGGAGGGTGTGATTTACTATCTATATAAAGACATAGTTTCATTCACATACTTATCTACTTTTCTCTTTACTTCTGCTTTAGAAAAGCCGGAATTATTAAACATTTCTTCGTAATACTTTCTGGTGTCTCGTTCTCTTTCTGCCAGACTTGAGTATTGTTTTTCTTTAGGTTCTTTATAGATAATCGTACTGGCTAGTTTATCTTCATTGGCTTTATCAGCTCTATAGGTTGATCTATGTTGATAGTCTTGCTTTGGGAGTTTTACTATTCTGAGTTCTTTCTCTGCTTTATTGCCAGAACAATCATTCGAGTAATACGTTTCTCCAGAAGAGCGTTTACACTTCATCACACGGGCTTTAGCTTTTTGCCCTTTCTTACGCAGCATTTTAGTTTCTTCTTTTTTAGCTAAATAAGCAGCGTTTTTTGCATCTCTTTCAGCAACTTTTTTACGCGTGCTTGCATAAGCAATTTCACGCTGGGTTTCATGATATTCAGTCAAACCTTGCTGATATTGATTTTTATATTCTACGTAGGCGTCACGTTGTGCATTTTGCTTCATCATCATTTTATTACTAAAGTCGTTATAATTTTTGTAGGCAATATCATCAACAACGTAAGGTGGCTTATATTTCTTTTTATTGGACTTTTTATCAGGGAACATATCACAAGGTGGCAGTCCGCCACGGATCATCCCATTAACGGCAACTGCACATTTGACCTCTACCGTTCTAACAAGACTTTCTGCTTTTTCTTTTTCGGCCTGATCACCAGAGCCACTCACGTTAGCTTTTAAGATAAATAAGAATACTGCTGAGAGAGCAATAGTGATTAGAATGGCTTTCATTGGCGAACCTTGTTTTTATAATTTTTTATATAGCGATTGGTTTCTATTGTATAGCAAGCTTAATCTGAAGGGTGAACCAAGAGACAAACGGAAAATCATGGGGTTACGTTAATCGGAATTATCGCTGGGATTGGTTTTTTTGAACTATGATCTCTAATCAAAAAATATCAAACGAATGAATAATCATGATGAAACCATCACTTACCCTTCTGCTCTTTTTATCCTTAATGAGCATAGCGTTTACAGCCCAGGCTAAAATATATCAGTGGACTGATAGCAACGGCCAAAAGCACTTTAGTCAGACACCACCACCCAAGGTACAGGGCAAAAAAGCGCCAAAGGTGGAAATTAGAAAAGAAAAATTTAAGATCAATAGAGGCGTAAAGAAAACTAAACATGGTTCGTTTTGCGGGGAGATTAGCTTGCCTGTCAGCGATGATCCGGTGATCCAGTTAGCCAATGTGGAATACCGACAAAAACACTGGTTAGCAGATATTCAACGACAACAGAAACGTTTGAGAAAATTCTTTGACGAACAATATGAATTCGATAGAAACCCCAATAAGAGTGGCGATAATAGTGGCATTATAAAGCGAACTGAGCAGAACCTTGAAGATCTAGAATGCGCCCATAGCTGGTCAAAACGTGAAACGGCGCGCTTGTTTACTGTGCGAAAAGACACTGAAGAAAAGCTAGAAGCAATACGTGAAGAATACGCTGAGATTAAAAACCGCTGTGGCGAGAAGCCAGATATTCAAGGCTGGACCAATGATAAAGAAGCAATCGAATGGGCGAAATGTGAATCTAACTCTTCAGGAATAAGTAAGCACAATAAAAAACTCAGAGAATTAAAAGCAATGGAAAGCAAAGCTTCTATCCTCAATACCGAACAAGATTGAGCAAGCCGTTGCCTTTATGCGCCTTGATATTTACATTTGTAGTTTAAGGCGTTTTTATACCGCTTCTTTTTATCGATAGTGGCGTTCATTTTGCATTTGAAGCCATCTTCCAGCCAATTCCATTCTATTTTTTTGGCACCTAAGGCTTTTACTTTTGATGATTTATTTTTCAAACCTATTCGAGTTGCGTGAAAATTTACATCCATCAGTGACAGATCAAACGCTTTTTCTGCACGAGCTAATTCAAATTCGCTTAGCTTGGCTGCCTTTTGCTTGCTGCGTCGTGCATTGTATTCAATTTCAATTCCGCGAGTTGAGTTTGGATTGATAGTTACCCATAAATATTGCTCCCAAACTGCACTCTTTTCGGTAAGCCTATACGCGTTACTTCTTTTTTTTCTATTCAGATAATCTTCTTTTAGTGTCTTAAGATTCTCATTGGCAAAACCGTTACGAAGAATATTACTCATGCCATCAGAGACGGTTTTAATCTCATACATAGAGACTTTCGCCTTGCTGGTACCTTGCTGCTGTTTGCTTTTTGGTAGTGTTGAGATATCTTTTTTTGCCGTGCCTTTGGGACAAGGAGTGGCCAAATACTCAATCGATCCACTGGCATTCTTGCATTTATAAATAGCTGCCTGGGAATGTTGAGCCATTAGGATTATGGATAAAGTAAGTAGGAATTTTATAGTTATTTTATGCATAAGCCTTTCCGATTATTTTTACTGTATTTCAATATTCTAAGTTAAGCAGAATAATTAAGACAGGATTCTTAGCTAAAAACAAAGTAGCTAGAAAAAAGAGTTAAAATAAGAAATTTGAAAATAAAGAGTAGCTAGCGTTGAATTGAATACCGCAAATATTGCTCTTTAGCTTTACCGAAATCGTTGAATTGTGATGCTTCACCAACAAAAATGGCCAGGATATCCTGACCATTTTGATTAAAGCATTCTTTGAGCATTTTTGTTTCTTATTCTTTATTTGCCAGCGCATATTGTCTACCAGCGCGTTCCAAAACTTTTATCTGTTTCATTTCTCAGGTTCGGTAAATCCACCAATTCATGAATGGTGTTGATCGGACCGTTGGGAAATAATTTATACAAATATCGACGCCCACCCTGCATGATAAATTCATCTCGCATAAGGTCGGCTAACTTTCTGGCGTTTTCGCAATCATCGCAAACCTCATAAAAGTCCATGACAAAATTGATCACTTCCCATTGCTGTTCATTAAGCGTTAGCCCTAGCTCTGCCGCTTTTAGATTGATACTGGCATAGATTTGTTCAGTTTTAAGAATAGGTAGTGCTGGCTTGAATACGGGTAGTGCTCTTGGAAACATCTCATCCATTGTTACGTCTGTAAACATCATAGATTAACCCTCCTCAGAGTCTTGTTTATTCGCATTTGATACTACTTTTGGAGTAGTTAGATATTACTCATCTATCCCAAAAGTAATACTTTTTAATTTGCGAGTCAAGTAATGAGGCTGAAACCTGATGTTAGTAAAGCCTAGGTCCACACCAGATCGTTGCCTGACTGAGATGTTTTTTCGGATGTTTTTGAGCCCATTTTTTTATCGAATTCGTCTTTCATTGAATCGCTAAACTTAAAACTTAGTAAGGTTGAGATTAACTCTGATCTGGTATTTTCATCGGACGATTCAAAATCGGAAACAGAGACTTCACCGCTTTCGATTAGCTGGCTGACTTTTTGTGAATTGAAGAAAGCCATCAAATCACCGTCGAATTTATTGTGTATTGAGATGTGAGGGTTGTGACAATCCAGCCAGGCATTCACATATATATTCATCGTTAAGAAATTCATTACCGTACCTTCTGTTAGTTGATCACTATTACTGGCGTTTATGGATCTGGGTAAATAGTTCTCGGCAAATAGTTATTGGTATTGAGAGCCATAAACGATTAATTAAGACTAATTAAAAAGATCTGGCTAGTACGAAGGAGGTGTTATCGTATTGGCTTGATATAAAAACAAGGGGGCAGGAACCACACCCCTTGTGCGCTACTTTGTAAGTATTTCCATGACTAAAAATACTTAAGTTGTTACCTACAACCGAGTTAAATAATAATGATTCTTATTTGTGTTTGCAACTCTTTTTTCATTTCATTACTATGACATGGGAAGAATGATTATGATTTACTCAAGCATCGATGATTAATCATTTATTAATTATCGACTAATCAGATAAATAGACCATAGTAATATTTCATGAATGATTTTATTCTCTATTCGATTATTGGCTCTGTCGTACTGACAGTATTGCTCAACGCCCTGCCCTTATTGTTTCCAAAGGCATCGGATAAACTAAGGCAAAAAATTGAGGAATACAGCCAGCGTAATGCTGAGCAGAAATACGACCCAGATCAGCCCGATGAGAATAAACCGAAGATCAACATTTTCTTCCCCTGGAAAGCGATGTTGCTAGGCTCTTTGATCTTAACCGTATTGATAAATCTCATCGCCTGGTTGTCCCGCTAAAAGAAGAAATTAACAGGATTTGACATGAAAAAAATCATCATCGTTCTGATCTCCAGCTTACTCAGCGCCTGTGCCACCATGAGCCCTAATGAGTGCCAAGGCACTAACTGGCGCGATAAAGGATATAGCGATGCTTTAAAAGGTCGTGGAATATGGCTTACTGGGCATACCAAAGCGTGTGCTAAAGCGGGAGTCGTACCGAATAAGAATGGCTATCTGGCTGGGCATCGTGCAGGCTCCAGAGTATTTTGTACCTTTGAAAATGGTATTGATTTTGGTAGAAGTGGCGACATTCCCAGAGGTATTTGTACTGCTCCTGAATTACAGCAACCGTTTTATAATGGTTATCGAGTAGGCCGAGATATTTATCTGGAATTAGAAATGTTGAGAGAAAGAATGTTTGATCGCCAGTTGTGGCTGGATAACCATCGACTTCGTCACCATCACCATAGACGTAACAATCACCGTGGTGATCATCGCGGGGAACATAATCACTCTCCGAATAAAACCAGAAGTAATAACACTAAAAACTAGTCGCTATCTCGTCTGTTTATCAGCGGGCATTAATATTGCAACAACGATACCTGCAACCGCACCACTGAAATGCCCTGCCCAGCTGATGCCTTCCCGAAAACTGGCTAAGCCTAAAATGAGCCCACCATAAAGAAGCAATGTAATTCCTGCAATGATGATGGTCTGCGTGGTTTTCTGGCGAATCGCTGTGGTAATTAAATACGTCCAATACGCGAAGACTAACCCCGAAGCGCCCACCACAATGCTGGAACTTAATAGCCACGTTAATAAACCACTGAGCAATATCATAGCAACGGTTGAGCCAATAAATAAATGCCGTCCAAAACTTCGTAAAAGCACACCTAATGCAAACAATGGAAATATATTACTGAATAGATGGCCAAAACCACCGTGTAAAAAAGGAGACAAGGGAATACCAAACAAACCCAGTAATGAACGAGGATGAATACCAAAGCGATTGAAATCGATAGGGATAATAAAATCGATAAGATAAGCGATGATGACTGCGCCTGTGAGCAATGCAGGCTCTGTTATGAACTGTTTTAGTTTATATACCATAACGCCATTATAGGGAAATTCAGAAAAAGTACCTATAAGTAGGGGGGTGGCTTTATACAAATATCTTACGACATTTGTATAAAAAAACGTCTGCCAAAATATCATCTTGAACTAAGCTTAAAGTTCTAATAATTATCTCTAAGACTGATATGAAAAAAACACGAATTCTGCTTTTCACACTCATTAGTTTTTCACTTTTAACGAGCAACCTCAGCGCTAAAGAAGCGCGTTACCCGGAATTTGGCAATGGTCGAATTCCTCAGGTATTGGCTAAAGCCAATGAATACATGGTCTCGTCAGCGAATCCTTATGCGACAGAAGCGGGTTTACGTATTCTGGAAAAAGGCGGCAGCGCGATTGATGCAGCTATCACGGTGCAACTGGTGCTGAATCTGGTTGAGCCAGAATCTAGTGGTATTGGTGGTGGTGCATTTTCATTGTATTGGGACAATGAGAATAAAAAACTATCCAGTTATGACGGTCGTGAAAAAGCACCAATGCTAGCCACTGAAAAACTCTTTCAGGAAGATGGCAAAAACATGAATTGGTGGGAAGCACTCGCAGGTGGAAGAGCCGTTGGAGTTCCCGGCGTCGTTGCAATGCTGGAAAAGGTGCATAAGCAACACGGTAAACTTCCGTGGGCTGATTTATTTGAAGATGCTATAAAACTTGCCGAAGACGGTTTCGAGATTTCGCCGAAATTAGGTCAGTCAATTCTTAATAAAACCAATCCTGCATTGGGTCGTTATGAAGA
Organism: Cocleimonas flava; assembly: GCF_004339015.1. Taxonomy (GTDB): domain Bacteria; phylum Pseudomonadota; class Gammaproteobacteria; order Thiotrichales; family Thiotrichaceae; genus Cocleimonas; species Cocleimonas flava. The sequence goes on from NZ_SMFQ01000005.1 coordinate 722,632, forward strand.
ATCTTGGCGTTATTTCTTCCCCAATGGCAAACCACTTGCCGCAGGCACTATTAAGAAAAATCCGCAGTTTGCGATGACACTTCGACGCATTGCATTATTGGGCGCGAAAGGTTTTTATAAAGGTCAAATAGCGATGGATATCGTTACTGCTGTAAACGCTGCCGTCGATAACCCGGGATTAATGACGGTTGCAGATATGGCGAATTACGAAGCAGTGGAACGCCCACCTGTTTGCGCCAATTATAAAGTATACAAGGTTTGCGGCATGGGCCCACCAACCTCTGGCGGCATGACGGTTATCCAGATTTTAAAACTGCTGGAAGACAAAGACCTCGCGCAATATCAACCATTGTCGGTTGAGTCTGCGCACTTATTCGCACAAGCCGGCAAGCTTGCTTATGCTGACCGTGGCAAGTACATGGCAGATGCTGATTTTGTTAATGTGCCCGTAGAAGGCTTAATCGATGAAAGCTATTTAAAAGAGCGCGCTAAACTTATTGGCGAAAAAGACATGGGCAAAGCTGAAGCAGGTGTACCACCGAATGCTGACGCTAACTGGAAGCAATCTAAATCACCCGAGCAACCCAGCACCACTCATTTCAGTATTGTCGATAAACAAGGCAATGGCTTTTCGATGACATCGAGTATCGAAATGGCATTTGGTTCTACGGTTATGGTTGACGGATTTCTACTCAATAACCAACTCACTGATTTCTCATTCAGTAATGAAAAAGACGGTAATAAGATTGCGAATCGCGTTCAGCCAGGTAAACGTCCACGTAGCTCCATGTCACCGTTTATGGTTTTTGATAAAGATGACCAGCTAGTGATGTTGATTGGTTCTCCGGGTGGCAGCCGCATCATCAATTATGTCGCGAAAACCATGTTAGGCGTAATCGAATGGAATATGGATATTCAGGAGGCGATTAGCATGCCTCACTATGTAAACCGCAATGGGACAACCGACTTGGAACAGGACACCGATGCAGCAAGCCTGAAAGAAGGACTTGAAGCGATTGGGCATAAAGTATCGGTACGGGATTTAAATTCTGGCTTACACGGTATCGTGCGAACAGAAGCTGGCTTAGAAGGTGGTGCTGATCCGCGTCGTGTGGGTAAAGCGCTGGGTAAATAGTCTCAATATCCACTTAACAAATAAGTAAATCATTAACTGTCACCCCCCTACTTATAGCCACATTTTTAAACGTGGCTATAAAAAAGTGCCTATAAGTAGGGGGGTGTCATAACACTCTCTTTAATTCCCCTCTTTTATTCCCGATTCGCATACTCTAGAATCAAATAATTAAATGGAGCTGGCAGAAGCCAACTCCATCCCTCAATTAGATAAATTCAGGAATAACATGATCATTACACGACCAGACGATTGGCACCTCCACGTTCGAGAAGGTGCAGCATTAAAAAGCGTTGTTCCTGATACCGCCAAACAATTTAAACGCGCGATTATCATGCCGAATCTGGCTAACCCAGTCACAACCGTTGCGCACGCCAAAGCATATCGTGAAGAGATTTTAGCCGCGGTGCCTGATTCTGATTTCGAACCATTGATGACTCTGTATTTAACGGATAACACAACGGCCGAAACGATTCGCGAAGCCAAAGACAGTGGTTTTATCCATGCACTGAAACTTTATCCTGCAGGCGCTACCACCAATTCAGACAAAGGCGTCAGCGATCTAAAAAATATTTATCCTGCGTTAGAAGCGATGCAGGAAGCCGGAATATTATTACTGGTACACGGTGAAGTGACCGACCCTGCGATTGATATATTCGATCGCGAACAAGTGTTTATAGACACCATTTTGAAACCATTAATAGCTAAATTCCCAACGCTAAAAGTAGTACTGGAGCACATCACCACCAGTAACGCAGTGGAGTTTGTGAGTAATGCCCCGGATAATATAGGTGCAACGATTACGGCGCATCACCTATTGATGAATCGTAATGATATTTTTAAAGGCGGGATTCGTCCTCATCATTATTGCCTACCCATTTTAAAACGCGAAACACATCGACAAGCCTTGGTAAAAGCGGCCACTAGCGGCAATCCAAAATTTTTCCTGGGCACAGACAGCGCGCCCCACACACAATCTGCGAAAGAAACCGCCTGTGGCTGTGCGGGAATGTATACCGCATTACACGCGATGGAGCTTTATACAGAAGCGTTTGATAAAGCAAATGCTCTGGACAAACTAGAAGCATTTGCGAGTTTTTATGGCCCTGATTTTTATGGATTACCAAGAAATACAGGCACCATAGAGCTGAGTAAAGAAACCTGGGAAGTCCCTGAATCGCTAGCGATGGGAGACGAAAACCTCATACCATTACGTGCAGGTGAACATTGTCACTGGAAGCTTATTTCATAAAAACCATTACGTAATAAATGTTTGCCCCCGTAGTTATAGGCCTTTTTTAAAATATAGAGTTGTAAGCGAAAAGTGCGGGGGTGCCGCCAGTGTGAATAATCACAATATCATCGCCTTGTTGAAAACGACCTTGTTCAATTAAGCCAAACGCGCAGGCGAAAGCTTTACCGGAATACACTGGATCAGACAATAAACCTTCGTTATGCGCCAACAGTTGAATCGCATTTTTGGTTTGATCTGTAATTTTGCCGTAGCCTCCATCGAGGCAAAAATCCTCAACAAGCACATCGGCATCATCGATCAAGGTTTTTAAATCGCCGCTAGTGTCTAACAAATTATTGCAAAGGTATTGCGCGCATTGATGGACTCGCGCCTTCTGCTGTACCGCGTCTCGTCGCACGCAGGCGCCAATCACTGGTACTTGGTTATCTACCAATCTCAAACCCGTTAATAAACCTGTATGCGTATACGAACTTCCGGATGCAACAATGATTGCTGCGGGATTTAGCTTCTGCTCTTTAAATTGCTGGTCTAGCTCAAAGGCAGCAGCAACATAACCCAATGCACCTTTAGGTGTTTCTGACAGAGTCAGTGGAATGATATAAGGCTTCTTGCCTTGGTTGACCAAAGAATCGGCAATTTCTTTTAGCTGTTTATCTGCGCCCTCTTCGTCTTCACCGTCTGGATAATGATGTAGGGTTGCGCCATACACTTTGTATAAAGTGACATTGCCAGAATTGTGATACTCAGCAGGCTTATCAGGCACTCTATCTTCTAGTTGAAGATGACAATCCATTCCACATTTACGCGCAAACGCTGCGGCCATGCGCATATAGTTAGACTGCACCGCACCAGTAATAAGGATAGTATCGCAGCCTTGTGCTAGCGCTTCACCAAAATAAAATTCCAACTGACGGGCTTTATTTCCGCCCATTCCCAGACCCGTACAGTCATCACGTTTTACGTATAAATTGTAATCTCCAAAGTGTTTACTCAAATTAGGCATGTGCTCCAAGGGAGTCGGTGCATGTACGATTTGTGTACGAGGGAATTTGTCTAATATGTTATTCATGCCTAATGATAGTTTGATTTCTACACATTATCGAAAAAAGTATTGAAAAGTGAGCTTGTGACTTTTGTCACAAGATTTTCTCAATACTTGTTTTACACTTTACGATCAACACTAACAATCCCCCAATAATTGTTATGCCATAGTTGTTAAAAAATACAGGTCTCAAGACCTAAAGCGAGGAAACATGCCAACGTATAATCCTTCTTTTATTACGCAACAGTATCTACATACTGCCAATTCACCCTTTCTCGACAAAGTTGTATTCACCATCGACCATTTACACGAAGGTGGCCCTGGAATTTACAGCACCTTCGATGTTGTGAAACATTTAGTGAGTAAACAGATACCGGTTACTATTTTTATCCAATGTTCTGACCCGCTCAATTTTTGTCCTGCTGAAAAAAGAATTGCGCAAAGTATTTACGATCTTGATCATAATCTTGTGTCACTTGGCGCGCATGCGCTTACTCGGGGCAATAGTCAGGCGAATCAAAGTAATAATCTGGATAAGATTAAAGATGTCATCGCGGATATCACCGGAGCTGAGCCCCAAATAATGTCTTATCATGGCAGTAATGCGGGTCCTGAAAATGGCATTAGTTATGCGGGCATAACCTATGCAAGAGGTATTACAAGCGTTTGGTCTGATGCGTCAGCAGATAATCCGCTAAATACGCCGGTAATGAATATCAATTCTGTGAATGCCGCCTACGATTTCATCCAGCAACGTAATGCTGCTAATTTATCTGCGACTTTATTTGTACATTCTGTGGAATTAACCAGTGGCTCCGTCAAAAAATTAACGTTTGATACGATTGTGGCAGATGTAATTGGCCGAAGACTTCAAGCGATGTCTTATTTATCCGCAATGCAAACTGATTATACAGGGGCGCCCCCTACTCCCGGTCCTACGCAACCGATTGATCCTCCTCCAGGTACGCCTTGCCCATTAAGGCATTTTGCCAATAGTAAGATTACTCAATATTTACGAGTTAATAAGCGTGATGGTGTAAACGGTGTTTTTCAGGTTGCAGAACTACAACGTTTTCTTAATGAATTAGGCTTGGGCGCTGGAACCGCAGACGGTATTTTTGGATCAAATACCAAACTTGCAGTGATAAGTTATCAGATTATAAAGGGACTAGGCCCTGATGGGATCGTTGGTGCAAATACTAGAGCATCGATTAATGCCTACTGCGATTAGACTGCCGCGAGTCTATTACGACGAACTACTTTGATGGTTAAGAAAAGAGCCCGACTTCAGGTTTCACTTTTTTCAGGCCAAAAAAAACCGCGAAGCAACACAATGCCCCGCGGTCCAAGGAGGAGTCGGTATTTAATTATGCAGCTTTAGATGGGCTCGGCATAATTGGTGTTTGGTCTGCAGCTGTTTCTGTATCATTCGTTGCTGCTTTGAAATGTGAAACATTGTCAGGAATAATGTGTGACTGTGCTTCTTCACGCCATGGGTATCCGCTTGCACCTAGCTTTAAAAGCTCTCTTGAAACACCTAGATCTGCTAGTTGTCTGTCAGATAGCAATGATAATTCTTGTGCTGTGCGAGCATATCCAGATAACAGGAATGCTTCGTTTATATTTTTTAATACATTCTTGATATTCATTTGTTATACCTCTTGGAGTATATTGCGTTTTTTAATAAGAAAGGCTTTTTGCCCTTCGACAATTGAATATTAGAGTTTTACCATACTCTTCACAAGAGACTTAAAATCAACTCAATGGTTAGTTTTTCTAACCAAAAACGTCATTTACATAAATTTTAGGCAAAAAAAACCGCGAAACAACACAATGTTTCACGGTCCAAGGAGGAGATGGTAATAATCACGCAGTTTTAATAATTACTGCATAATTGAAATTTGTTTACTGAAATTGTGTTAATCTTCGAAAACTTGTTTTAGTCCTCATTAACACTTATCAGTGTAATCTTCCGAACAAGCTGTCTTGTCGTCCGATGAGTGAATATTAGAGTTCTCTGAGTTTGTTCACAAGCGACTAAAAATCAACCCACTGGTTAGTTTTGATAACCAATGATGATTTATGGTGATGAGGGATATGTCTGTAGCCGCCGTTGTAGCGGTCTTTTCTTCTGGTGGTTATTATTTTTATCGTTTGTTTATTGCGTTGATATTAAGCACTACTGGGAGGAGATTTATATTGATTTACCCAGATTTAGGTTTGTTTAGGTTTGTTCAGCTTAGTTATCTTGGTCCAGCTTTGCTTCTTCAAGTATCCATTCGATAAAAGCATCAACCGCATGACGGTTAGAATCCATCGATTCTGGTCGAATGACATAATACGAGCGTTCTAACGGGAGACTTAAATCAAAAGGCTGACACAGTCTGCCTGCTTCGATATCGCTTCTAGCCAGCATCTCAATGCCCATTAACACACCTTGTCCGTCAATGGCGGCATCCATCGCTAGCGATACATGATTAAAACGTAAGCCACGATCTACCTTAACTCCTGTGACACCGGCATGTTTTAACCAGGGTTTCCATTCTGGTCGACCTTTATAGTCAGTATTATCGTGAAGCAAGGTATGAAACTTAAGATCTTCTGGTGTTTTCAGTGGCTTATCAGGATTATTGAGTAAATCTGGGCTACACATGGGTATAGCTTTCACCGAGAATAACTTATCAACGGCACAACCGGGATAATTTCCAGAACCAAAGCGTATCGCCACATCAACATTATTCGCGCGAAAGATCTCTTCCATTGAGACATTGCCATCTTCGGCGTCAACCAATCCGGTTGTGCCACTGATCTGCATATCGATCTCTGGATATTTTAACGAGAAGCTGTGCAAGCGCGGCACTAACCACTTTGATGCAAATGAGGGTGCCATCCAGACAGTAAGGTTTTCATTAGTCTGGTGAGAGCTCATCAAATGCACTGCATCCGATAGATTATTAAAACCTTCGCGTAGCTTTGGCAAAGCTGCTTCAGCCGCTGGGGTTAAAGCGATAGAACGCGTTTGACGATGAATTAACTGGAACCCCAGATAATCTTCAAGGTTTTTTATTTGATGACTTACCGCAGCTCTGGTGACGTATAACTCGTTGGCTGCCTTAGTGAAACTCTTAAGTCGTGCGACTGCTTCAAAAGTTCTTAAAGCAGTTAAAGGTGGGAGGTGCGATGTCGGCATGAATTGCTAATAATGAATTAATTCAATGAAGTATAGGACACCCCCCCACTTTCAACCACTTTTTATACAATTAAACTTCATCTAACGCTATGATTTGCGTTTCCTGTTTGCCAGCTGCGACCCATTCCTGCATAAATTTGTTGCTTGATACGTGCTCTGCGTACTCTGCGGCAAAGCCCGATAGCTTCACATCATAACCCTGCAAGCGCATAACAACCGGCGCATACATGGCGTCGACGCCGCTAAATTCCCCCATTAACCATGGGCCTTTTACCGTCGCATTTTGCCTACAATAATCCCACAACGCATAAATACGCTGAATATCGGCTTTAACATCATCGTTGATTGGGTAATCGGGAAAGTGTTTTCTGAGATTCATTGGCAATGCATTTCTTAACGCAAAGAAACTCGAGTGCATTTCTGCTGCGGTTGATCTGGCGATTGCTCTGGCTTTCGCATCTATTGGCCAACCTTGCTTTTCCGGGAATTTATCTGCGACATACTCAATAATCGCCAAGGTATCCCAGATTTGTAAATCATCATCAAGCAACACTGGCACTTTGTCATTGGAAAAATAGGGACTTAAAATATCGTTGGTATCGTCTTCAAACAGGAATACCAATTTTTCCTTAAACTCCACATCAAGGTTCTTTAGAAAAAACCATGGACGCAACGACCACGTGGAATAGTTTTTATTACCGATAATTAGTTCTAGATTACTCATTTGCATTTCCTTTTGTGACTGCACTGCAGTTAATTAAATAGTTTTTTAAATAGTTATGTAATTAGTTGCTTGAAACATTGAAAGCTACTTTATCAATAACAGGTGCTATTGGATATTCACTCTTTCTGATCGCAGTATTCGCAATAGGTGATTGCATCTTTAATTCCTTAATTCCAAACTTCATTCCTCTCATCACAAAAAAAGCCCTGTAAGTAGGGGGGTGGCTTTTGATGTTTATAAGCTCAACAACATCTAAAACTACATATAGAGAACGCTACAGAACCTTACGATATGCATCAACTAATGACTCATGCATTTCCCAGTCACTTTCTAAGGGAAAGATATCTTCACCATCAATCAATGCCAATGCATCATTTAATACGCTTTTGCTGTAAAGCTTAGCCAATGAATTTGAATAATTAACCATGCCATCTAGTTGCAATAAAGTGTCGATACACTGGTAGACCTTTAAGCGCGCGGGGTTAATCTGTTTGTAATGCAACAGCCACTCACAGCCTTCTTGAATGCGTTCGTTGTCCTGACATTTAAGTGCCAGCAAGGTGATTAATTCGGTTACGCACAAATCTGCGAAAATACTATCAGCATCTGCAGGGTAGCCAATGAGAGTGGCTACGAGATATTGGTCTTCCAGATTTAAATCTTCAATCGCTTCAATCAATGCTTCGCATTCTGCCACTGTTTTGTGCTTTTTCAAGATGGCTTTTCGAATATCAATTCCTGCATTATTATTTTCCCAAACTAGGTTTTCTCTGGGGTAAACCTCTGACATACCAGGCACCAGAATTCGACAGCAAGGCACTCCCAGCTCTTGATAATCTGCGACATAGATATCGTTACCTTGCTGATGAATCAGGTCGCAGATATCTTCGAATGTTTTGTCAGCGGTTTGATCGTTACCCCAATCCACAAATTCATAATCTGCTTTATTCTGCAAAAACTGCCAACTCATCATGCCACTCGCATCGGTAAAGTGCGCTTCAAGGTTTTGGGGGCTAGCGACTTCATCCAGATCGAAACCGGCTTCGGTAAAGTTCTTTAATTTATCCAGTTCCCGATTTTTCAATAATTGCAATATTGCCTGCTCTAGCGCACGCCCAAACTGTGGATGTGCGCCAAAACTTGCGCAAACACCCTGATTTTCAGGGTTTAGCAAAGTGAGGGCGACAACGGGATATTTTCCTCCTAACGATGCATCTTGAATCAAAAGAGAAAAACCTGCGTGTTCTATCTCTTTGATACTTGTTTGGATATTCGGGTATCTGTCGAGCACACTGCCAGGAATATCGGGCAGTGAGACTCCTTCAGCGACCACTTTAAATTTCACAAAATTTTCGAGAATTTTAGTTAACGCTTGAATTCTCGCTTCAGCAAGCGAATCTCCTACTGACATGCCATTGCTGGCATAGAGATTGTCGATAATATTAATCGGAAAGTAGATCGACTCTTGCGTTTTCTCACACACAAAAGGCAGGCAACAGATTCCTCTATTGCGATTAGCTGAATTAGCATCAATCAGTTTATTCGCATCTAACTCACCATTAGCATTGTAAAAGTCTTGCAGTTCTTCATTCAAGACGCCCTCTGGCCACGATCCACTGGTGTTCGTTTCGAACCAGCGTTCATTTTTATAATGTACGTGTTTGCTATTAGAGATTTCATCCCCAAGATAGTAATCTGCCCAAAAGTAATGTGTAGAAAGTCGTCCGAAGAATTCCTTCAAGGCACTGGCTAAAGCCGCTTGTTTCGATACGCCCTTTCCATTGCTAACCAACAACGGACAGTCTTGGTCTTTAATGTTTACTGACCAGACATTAGTAATAGGGTTTGACCAGGATTGCTGCTGAATATGAAAATCCATTGCTGCCAATTTTTTTTGCATAAAGACAATAGAATCTTCTAGTGCGGCGTCTTTATTTAAAACATGAGTTTGGGAAGGCATAATTTTTTTAGTCTACTTTTGGTCTATTATTAATTATCACGTCGATAAATGAATCTATTACAGGAAAATATCAGTATTAATACAGGACAGGGATGCATCACAAATAATCCCACCATGCATTTTACAATATAGACATCAGGAATTAGCAGGAAATTTAGTTGAACACCCAAATTAAAACCTCAAACAGAACCAGTCTGCCCTTATGGTTCCTAGTATTGCTTACTGCAGCGCTAATCTTTGCGATTAGCCAGATAGGTGTTAGTGCCTATAAAAAAATGCAGATTAAAGACCCAGAGGTTAAAGCTGAGATATCCCAGATTCAATCCAGAAAAGAATTACTGCTGTTGCAGCCTAATGTCGTAAATACCAACTGGTTAAGAACACTCAACCCTTTGATGAAAAATGTCGAAGGAAGTATTGTGTGGAGTGGCGCGTTACAACAAGGTGTCGTTGAATTTATCAATTTACCTAAAATTAAAGACAACCAATATTATCAGTTATGGGTTCATGACTTGGCAGAGGCGAGCAATCAGGCAAGTTTGGTCTCGGTATTTAAAAGCCCAAATGACAAAGAGTTGTTGATGTCATTTGACACCATTAAGATTAAATCTCCCTATAAATTTGAATTGGTGTTACACACGGAAGGGGAAACGACCAACCAACCCTTGCTACTAGCCCAGCCTTAATTTTTACTGAAGTTCTTTCTCCATACGTTTTCCATTCTTTCACTTTTAAACACTTTCCTGTAAACGCTATATTTCCTTGTATATATTCCTTTGGGCGAAACAAGCTTTATAATTGATTGCGAATATTCTCTGAAGTCGACGACTAAACACAATCATGACTGATAACACCGAATCTAAAACCTCTGGCCTGGAATTTACGGAAGCTTCTGAATCCCGCGATTTTCTTAAGCAACAGCTGGATCAGAAACAAGCGCAACTGCTTCAATTAAAGCCTGATTGTGATCCATTGGAACGCGCACATTTACAACATGAAATAGCAGAAATCATGCTAGATTCTGGTGGTAACGGAATGCCTGAAGCAGCATGGGGTCTGGCAAAAGAATCTTTTTTGATCTACATGAAACACGATCAATTTGAAGACGCCGTCCATGCGCTCGATGCACTTTATCGTACAGATTTACCTGGCTCTGTTATCGCCTTAGGACATGCAATGTGGCTATCTGTCACCTACCCCATTGACCCTGAACTAAGCATTGTGATGATGAAGAATCTGGTCGATGATACGCCTGATAAGTCTGATGGCGCGGCAGTTGCAGCAGCAACAGCGCATTATATTGCTGACCTTCGACTAGAGGGAGAGAAGCGCGATAGTGTGATGTTTTTAACCACCAATATGATTGCCAAGGTTGCTGAAAGACACAGCAATGTCACGGATCAAGGTCAGTTAAACTTCTGGATGGATAAGCTTGAATTGAATGATCCTAATCTGTTTTTGCCAAAGCTGGCTCAAGTGATTGATGCAATCGTTGCTGGGGATTGGTGGTTTGATAGAGACGAGCTTCGTGCAAAACTTCCGGTTAATTAATCTATCACGCTAAGATCTAGAATCGCCTTGCAAGCGGACGAGTCCTAAGCTCATGGTAAGTAGGGGGGTGGCTTTAAATTTTTATAAACCGTTGAAACTTATAGATAGTTATTTGTTGGCCAAGCAATAAGAATCACTAATCTGCCATATATTACCGTTAGTTATCAGCATCTAAACCACTATCAGATGATATATACCTCAAATCTGCTTTCTCTATGAATAGCTTATGTGCAAGATTATATTTAATCAAAAATTACTTTGGTTAAATTTATGTTTAAAAAATATGCGCTTATATTATCTGTTTTGACCCTTTTCATCGCTTCTTTTAATGCCTCAGCTTGTGACGATAAAGCCTGTGAGAGCGCTTATTTAGCTGAAACCAAGCGTTATGTTGAAAATCAAATTCGCAGAGCTGAAGCCACTAAAGCGGAGCGACATGCTTATTCCAAGAATAGACAACGCCGTGCTTACGCATTATATGTACACATTCACTTTATGCTATTTGGCAGTGATCTGGATGAGAAACCAAACCGAATCTAGTTGAGCGCCTGCATGTTACTCTCTTCGTCATTCACTATTCGCCAGATGGTTCCTGGTACTTCAGCAAACGTTGTTTGAAAACGAGTATCATCTAAGTCTGAGCCAGGTACGGCTCTAATCATAATCCGCTTTATATTGCCCTCAAACTCATTATAGATTTCAGCATATATTTCAGGATCATGCTCACCACTATCCCCAATCAAAATAAATTGATGTGCTGGGTACTTTTGTAGAATAGTGCGAATCTTTTCAAGTTTGTATTCTTTGGAAGACTGCAAAAATTTTATAATGCTTGAATCTTTTAATCGAAAATCTCTCAGCGAAAAACTTCCGGAAGGATAATGCTGTTCCATAAAGGGTTTTAAACTGGGATATATTTGCCAAGGAGACGCTGAAACATAATGGAAGTACGCACCCTGATTTGCCAAGTCTTGATAGAATTCGGGCATATTGGGCGTGGTTTGATATTCTTCTAAAAACGTATTGCGTATCAACGCCCTCTTATCCAGAACCTCACTGATTTTAATAGTATCGTCTATATCAGAAATAACACTTAAGCCAGTTTCTGGTATTAACTGAGTTACCCCCATAAACTCCTGAGTCGATTCATGCTCAGACAAGGCTTTATACTTGAGCCACTTTTTCTGAGTAGAGGATTTGGGGATATATATCGTGGTTTTCCCATGCCCATTAGCAGCACTTGTGTTTAAAGTATGAATGCTGTCTTGTGGTGAATCATTATCGGACAAGCCTTCAACAACAATATCGAGTTTCTTGTTTCTTTCGTTATCAACAATAAACCACATGACTCTTTTCTTAAAAATCTCTGAATTAGCCTGCTCCTCAGAAATATCTAAGGATTCTGCAAATTCAGTCAATAGTTTATGCGTGAGTTTACGAAGAATCGATTGTTCTTCTTTTTCAAAGACCCATTGATGTATCGGCACTTCCCACTGCAGATCACTATTAAGGTGCGCAGACGTTGGAAAGAAAATGACGGTTTCATCTGACTTTAAAGGGCTACCGTTAGCAACCGTTGAACCCAGAATAAAAAGGCCAGAAATAGCCTTTTTAATAACTGCACTTATCATAAAGAGAAGACAGTTTTACCTTTAACAAAAGTCTGTGTGGTTTTTCCATTAAAACCCCAGCCAGTAAAGGGTGAATTCTTACCTTCACTTATCATATCCGTAGGATCCAATTGCCAGAAATATTCTGGATCGAATATGCTGAGGTCAGCAGGTTGGCCCGCCGACAATGTTCCTGCCTTAATACCTGCAAGCTCTGCTGGATTATGCGTTATATAAGAGATCGCCTGAGAAAGGGTTAACACTTTTTCTTCTACGAGACGCATCACTAGTGGTAACAATGTTTCGAAAGCTGAAATTCCTGGATCGGTTTCTTCAAAAGGAGCTAATTTAGCATCAATTTCATGCGGCTGATGGTCTGAACATATTGCATCAATCACGCCTGCTGAAACCGCACCTCGCAAGGCATCACGATCTCGTTCAGATCTTAAAGGCGGTATCGTATGACACAGTGGGTTGTAGTCTGCCACATCCATTTCAGTCAAAAATAACTGGTGAGCTGCAACATCGGCTGTTACAGGCAAACCATCCTGTTTGGCCTTGGTAAGCATTTCAATACTATCTGCACTTGAAAGTCTGCAAAAATGTACGGGGCAATTCGTCTGTTTAATTAAAATCAGAATCTGTGCCATACCAACCGTTTCGGTGGCGACAGGAATTGGATGAATGCCTAATCGTGTAGAAAGCGCACCTTCGTGCATGCCGCCATTCATCATTAATGAATGTTCAATGGGGTGTAAGAATAAAGGTAACTCGTAGGTAGCCGCATATTCCATCGCTTTTCGCAGTGTTGCCAAGTTTTGAATAGGCTGGTGACCTTGACTCAAACCGACACAGCCAACATATTTTAGGCTTCCCATGTGACTAAGCTGTTCGCCTTTTAAGCCTTGTGTTAAAGAACCAATAACACTGACACGAGCAAAACCCGCTTGCTTCGCCTTACTTTTAATTAATTTTACGGTGGCACCACTATCAATCGGTGAATTCGTTTCTGGCATACAACAGATGCGAGTAATTCCCGCGCTGACAGCGCTATAAGTCTCAAAGGCAATACGCGTTTTATTCTCTTGACCGGGCTCACGTAAATAAGCACTTAGATCAACAATTCCTGGCAATATCCACTGACCTTCTGCATCAATCACATGATCAGCATCGAAATCTTGATCAATATCTGTGCCGATGCCGGTAATTTTTCCTCTAGAAATTGCTATATCTGCAATCTCATCGATATCGTTTGCAGGGTCTATAATTCTGCCGTTTTTAATAAGCGTGAATTTACTCATTTTTACACCCCCCCACTTTCAGCACGTGAGCCGAGCACCATCGACATAACTGCCATTCGAACAGCAACCCCATTAGTGACTTGCTGGAGTATCACCGATTGAGGCCCATCGGCAACGCGAGAATCGATTTCGACGCCACGATTAACAGGTCCGGGATGCATCACAATCGCATCTGGCTTGGCCAGATTTAAGCGCTCTTCAGTCAAGCCATAACGAGCATAAAATTCTCTGACCGATGGGAGTAGCGCGGTATTCATTCGTTCATGCTGAAGGCGTAACATGATAACTACATCAACACCTTTAATACCTTTTTCGATATTGGTGAAGGTGCTTACACCCATTTCTTCTATCCTATCTGGCATCAAGGTTTTAGGAGCGATCAGCCTGATTTCACCCGCACATAAGGTAGTAAGCGCATGTATTTGTGAACGAGCGACTCTGGAATGTTTTATGTCTCCGACAATAGCGACTTTTAGCGGAGTAAATTCGCCTTTATGCTGCCTGATGGTCAACATATCAAGCATCGCTTGAGTCGGATGAGCATGTCTGCCATCACCGGCATTTATCACCCCGATATGGGGCGCACAGTATTTAGCTATAAAATGTGGTGCACTACTGCTTTGATGCCTGACTACAAACATATCGCAGTTCATTGCTTCAAGATTTCTAATGGTATCCAGTAAGCTTTCACCTTTCGCGGTAGCAGAGTTTCTTATATCTAAATTGATCAGATCTGCAGATAGCCTTTTTGCGGCGAGCTCAAAAGTTGTTCTGGTACGCGTGGAATTTTCAAAGAAAAGATTCATTACCGTTTTGCCCCTTAACAAGGGTGCCTGAACTTGTTTTTTTCCTGGTAGTGAAACGAATTGCTCTGCACGATCTAGAATTTCTTCGAGTAATAAAGGAGGAAGCCCTTCTACAGTTAGAAAGTGTTTAAGTTTGCCATCTGCAGTGAGTTGCATTGATGATGGTAATGGACCGGGGGTAATGATATCTCTATTCTCTTATGTTAGTTAGAGGAACTACCAAAATATTTACTAGCTCCAAACAATGTTAACTAAAAGCGAACTAGCTAATTTCTCGATTTATAACGCTAAGCTCTAATTTATCATCAGCTTTACTTAGCTTAAAATAACTTTCTGGCGTCATTTCCTGTTTAAAACCGACAACTTGAGCTTCAATAGGTAATTCTCGATGTCCTCTATCAATCAGTACGGCTAAAGTAATGCTAGCGGGTCGACCAAAATCGAAGAGTTCATTCATTGCAGCTCGTATTGTTCGACCTGTATATAGTACATCATCCACTAGAATGATATGTTTATTTTCCAAACTGAAGGGTAATTTTGAAGGCTTGATTTGAGGGTGCAAACCAATTCTACTGAAGTCATCACGATAAAAGCTGATGTTTAATTTTCCCAGTGGTTCTTCAATCTCTAGTAACTCATGAAGTTTTTCTGCAACCCAAACACCCGCAGAATGAATGCCTACCATTACAGGAGCCTCTGGGCTATTTTTTAACGCAGTTTCACGCAATTCCTGTGACATCTTTGTTAACAATTCATCAACGTTATAGTTCTTCTGATCTTTATCTATCATCGTGTTTTATTATCTACAATAGTGGTTTTATTGGCTTACCTGTAAGCGTTTTTCTGCATCCAGTTTTCTAAAATTATTGCCGCTGCAATTTTATCAACCTCGTCTTTAGTGACTTTTTTCTTTCTGCCACTTTGTCTAAGTTGTTTTAATCTCGCTGCTGCTTCAATTGAAGTGAATTGCTCATTTTCCTGATCTACTTTGAGATTATAACGTCCTTGAAGTTGATTACAAAAACGCTCAATTCGCTTTTTTATAGGATTTTCAGTTTCATCTAACGTCATTGGAAGCCCAACGACTAAATGTTCTGGTTTCCATTCTTGAATTAAATGAGTAATGCCTTCCCAATCGGGGCGCTCATCTTTGCTGATTAGCGTACATTCTGGCGTAGCTGAGCCGGTGAGTGTATTGCCTACCGCAACCCCAGTTCTTTTCAAACCAAAATCAAATGCAAGTATTACAGACAATAGAAATAGTCCTTAATCATGTCCTGCGACATCGCTAATGAGATTTACATCAAAGCCGAGTGTATCCGCAGCACCTTGCCAACGGTCTGCATAAGGCATATCGAAGATGATTTTTTTATCGGCGGGGCAATTTAGCCAGGAGTTTTCTTTGATTTCAGCTTCTACTTGCCCGGGAGCCCAGCTTGCGCAACCCAGTGCTAACAGGTAGTTTTCAGGGCCATCACCTTTTGCGATATCTTCAAGTATATCTCTGGAAGCGGTCACCGCTAAATCGTTACCGATTTCCAGGGTGTTTTCCCACTTACGCTGAGTATCGTGAATGACGAAACCTTGCTCGACTTGTACAGGACCACCACGAAGTGCCAGCATGTTTTTATCAGGAAAGTTTTCAGTAGAGATATCAAGTTGACCGAAAAGCTCATCAACGGTTATTTCAATGGGCCGATTAATAGTTAGCCCAAGACAGCCTTCATCGTTGTGCTGGCATATCAGCGTGACTGAATGCTCAAAGTAAGGGTCAGCCAATGCAGGCATGGCAATAAGTAACTGGCTTTGAAGAAAGCTATCACTTTGATTGCTGCTAGTGTCTTTTGTAGCGACTGTATCCTTGGTCTCGTTATCATCCATCAATTAATCATACCTGATTTAATTAGATGAGAATACGCCTTTACTGCCGCCTTTTTTATGAAAAACGATAGTTCTAGTTATATTCAATCGATCATACTTTTTGCGAATTTCTTTCGGCAACGGTTCATAAGGAGCAGCTAGTTTCACAATCTTCAACGCTGCATCGTCAAGGACTTTTGAGCCAGAAGAAACGGATATCTGAATTTCTACCACTCTGCCAGCACGATCAAGTGTGGTATTTAAAATCAAGGTACCACTCAGACTTAGATCCAGTGCTTTTTGTGGGAAGTTGATATTACCTATACGTTCCAGCTTTTTAGACCAGGTATAAATATATTCTGCTTCAACCGTTCCTTTGGCACTTAATGAATCGATAAAGTGGATTCTTGGACGCTTCGCAAAACGTTCTTCCTGTTGACTCATTTCAGCCATCAATTTAGCAATGGCTAGTGTTTGCTCCGAATTATCAACAATGGTCTTAACGGGTTCTTCTTGTGGTTGCTCTTCTGGAAGCTTTTGAATAAATTTATTCGTCTGACCCTTGGTCGTTAGGATTTGCGGCTCAGGCTTGGGTGTAACTTCGGCGATATTTTTTTCTGAAGTGACAATCTCATCCCCATTCTCAAGGTTTTCCTCTTGTGCGGCCAGCGGACTTTTCAATCGACTCTTTTCGTCCTCACTACCGCTACCTTGTTGATTACTGTTCGCCATGAAGTCAGCTTTATCAGGTGCTTTCACATCCTGCGGCATAACCATGGTTACATCAAATGTAGGCGAAGGTGGAGACTCTGGAAACTGCGGAGGTTTGAAACCCATAGCGTATAATCCGGCATGTAATAACAAGGAAACCGGTATTGTAAAAAGCAGAGGATCTTTACCAAAAATTTTTATAGAAGACATAAGTATTAGTAATTATTATTGTATTTATTTTAAACAACTTGCCCCACGGTATGAAACCGAATAATAACTATAACATAAAAAAATTTTAATTGCGATGACAACTAACCGACAACCATACAACGACTAATGAGCATTTCTGTGTATGACTCATACTTTCCTGCATTACTCTTCTGGCTTTGTTTCCACAGCTCTAGTTTCCACGGTCTTGGTTTCCTCAGTCTGAGTTTCTGCGTTATCGGCCGAATCATCGTCAGTGGCAACTATCACAATTTTATTCGGGTTTAATGCGGTAATCTCTTTTGCTATTTCAATAGGAATTAGACTGCGTTTACCACCTAGAAAAGTAATAGCCAAGCTACCATCAGCGAGTTCTTGCTGCTGCTTTTCTGTGACAAACAAATATTTTATTGTGGTTCCTACGACAAAATTGTAACGAATATCTGCTGCTTCATCGTTTTTAAGGTTCTCAGTAATCAGCTTATTGATTTTGCCGTTTGTTTCTTTTTTGATTCTCTCTGCTTCTTGCTTCTTTTTTAGCGCAGCTTGTTTTTCATTTCTTTCAAGCGCTGAACGCTCTTTATAAAACTGTTCTAAATCAGACACTTCTCTCTTCTGCTTTTGTGATGATGCAGACTTTCTATTTGAAACAGGCTTCTGTTTCGCCTTATGATTATTCCTATTTCCAGTAAATTTCTTTTTTGGTTTCGGCTTTTCTGCTGCCTTCTTTACTTGATCTTCAGTAACAAGGCCGGCTTTCAATAATTGGTCGCTAAGTGAACTCATAATCTATCTTTAGGTTTTTATATTATTGAGAATCATAATATAGGTTCTATTTAATTCCTATACTGTTTGTCAAACTCTCTGGGGCCGTTATAATGCGCCGTAATTTAAATCGCGATACGGAATACCTCTATGAACATTGATAATATTGAAATAGGCAGTAACTACCCTGAAGAAGTTAATGTAATTATTGAAATACCTGCAGAATCTTCACCTGTAAAATACGAAATTGAAAAGGATAGTGGCGCACTATTTGTTGACCGTTTCATGCAGGCACCTATTTTTTACCCTGCCAATTACGGATTTATTCCGCATACATTAGCTGAAGATGGCGATGCTATGGATGTACTTGTTGTGACACCTACTCCATTAATTCACAACTGTGTTATCGCTGCACGTCCTGTTGGAATTCTTGAAATGACTGACGAAGCGGGTAAAGACTCTAAAGTTCTTGCCGTTCCTGCTAGAGGCTTACACTCTGCATCAGATCATTTACAAAGCTACACAGACCTACCACCATTATTACTAGAGCAAATCGAGCATTTCTTTGAGTACTACAAAGTTATGGATAAAGACAAGTGGGTTAAGCTTGATGGTTGGAATGATGCAGATGCAGCTAAACAAGCAATCCTGGACAGCATTAAAATGTTCAACGACGATAAAGGTTAACAAAGGTTAATTACAATACTTGGCTTTTTTGTATAAAATACCAACACGCGGGTATAAATACACTAAAAAGCATGCGTAGCAATTATGCTCGGTGAATCATCTATGTGATTCACCGTTTGCTATTGGGTTTTGATTTTCATAAGTTCTGCTTCAATTAACGCTTTGATAATGAAAAAACTCATATAAGCCGGGGGGTGTGATTAGATCACACCAAAATAGATAAAAGCAGCTCTGCTGTCGGGTTCAAAGAGTATTAATGGAAAAGCGTGTAACAGTCAAAAGTGAACGTGAAGAGTATCGCCTCTTTCGCTCACGCGCTATTGTAGCGGCAGCTTTGGTCTTTATTGGGCTTAGTTTAGTCTTCATTAGACTGATCTTCCTGCAAGTAAATAGTTACGAACACTACACAATCCTCTCTAAAGAAAATTACCAAAAACGCATACCCACCCCCCCAGTTAGAGGCCTTATTTACGACCGAAACGGCGTATTACTTGCCGATAACCATATTGAATATGTCCTTGAAGCAGCAGAAGATGATGTAAAAGACATGGACAGGAAGCTAAAACGCCTGATGCAGTTGCTTCCAATCACTCCGCAAGAAATAAAAAAATTCAAACAAAAGTTGCGTGTTAACTCTCGCTTTCAACCCGTTGTGTTACGCAAAAACTTAACAGAAAAAGAAACCGCTATATTTTCGGCAAATAGATTTCGCTTTCAGGGTTTTAATGTCAGCGTTCGTATGAGACGTAATTACCCGCTTGGCTCAACAGCAGGTCACTTGATTGGCTATGTCGGTCGCATCGATAAAAAAGACTTAGAGAAGTTAGACAAGAAAAATTACAAAGGCACGACGCATATTGGCAAGCTCGGCATTGAAAAACAATACGAAGATCGATTGCACGGCAAGGCTGGATACGAATTAACAGAAGTCGATGCGCACGGAAAACCTCAGCTCAAACTAGATGAGAAAGCCCCGATCACGGGTGAAGATTTGTTTCTTAGTATCGACCTTGAGCTGCAATTAAAAGCTGAAGAATTATTAGCTGAGCACAATGGTGCTGCTGTCGCGATCGACCCAAGAAATGGCGAAATATTGGCGATGGCAAGTATGCCAGCATTCGATCCCAACCTATTCGTGAATGGGATAAGCTATGCCAACTATAATGCCTTAAGAGACGATATTGATCGTCCGCTATACAATCGAGCACTACAAGGCTCCTACCCTCCTGGCTCGACCATCAAACCTATGGCAGGTTTAGTCGGGCTAAGTGCAGGCGTAGTTACACCTACCAGCTCGGTTTACGGCAGAGGCTTCTATCAAATCCCAGGCAATAAACACAGGTTCAGGTGTTGGAAAAAAGCAGGACATGGCAACATCAGCCTGAATCGCGCTATTTATCAATCCTGTGATGTTTACTTCTACGATCTTGCATTCCGAATGGGCATTAAACGTTATTCTGATGCAATGAAGCGCTTTGGCTTCGGCAGTCGATTAGGAATCGATCTACCTCATGAAGGCACTGGCATCATGCCTTCTGCTGAATGGAAGAGAAAACGCTACGACAAATTTTGGTACCCGGGAGATACGGTTAACACGGGTATCGGCCAAGGGTATTTTACGGCAACGCCTTTACAATTAGCGTTTGCGACAGCCACCATGGCAACGCATGGTCGTAAATTTAAACCTCATGTTTTAAGGGCAACGCGTGTATCAAGAAATCTGCCGCCAAAAATTGTCACACCTGAAAAACTACCTTCGGTGGGCGTAACAAAACTTCGTTACTGGGATGATGTCATACGAGGCATGGTAAATGTAGTGCACGGGGAACACGGCACCGCAAGAAGATCAGGCGCAGGTGCGAAGTACCGATTTGCAGGTAAAACAGGTACAGCACAAGTCTTTGGCATTGCTCAAAACAAAGAATATGACGCGGCAAAACTCAAGAAAAAACTGCATGACCATGCTTTATTTGTAGCATTTGCACCGGTCAATAACCCTCGCATTGCATTGGCCGTTATTGCAGAAAATGCAGGTGGCGGTAGTAAGGTAGCAGCCCCCATTGCCAGACAACTGTTAGACACTTATTTACTGACACCACAACAAAAAGAAGAAATAAGTGAACAAAACAAACCAAAAGAGTCTGATGAATCACCATCATTGATGAATATAAACAAATTGAAAAAGAAAAAAGAGCTGGAAAGAAAACTTAAACGGGAAATTCAAATCAATAGCCCGCTAACAACAGCACCGAGAACATAATATGAACACAAAAAGCGGTTCAGGTTTTGGCGCATACGTACTGCGCTGGCTTAGCTCTCTAGACTTGGTCATGCTCGTTTCATTAGCGCTGCTGATTGCACTAGGAAGCATTATTTTATTTAGTGCCTCTGGCGAAAATGCGCGGATGATGAATAATCATACGATTCATTTGATTCTAGCAACCATCGTGATGCTAGTTGCCACACAGCTATCCAGCGACCTGCTCAAGCGTTGGTCCTTCTGGATTTATATTTTTGGAATCATAGTACTGATACTGGTACTCATCCAGGGCTCGATGGGTAAAGGGGCTCAAAGATGGTTAGAAATCGGTGCTTTACGTTTCCAGCCTTCCGAAATCATGAAACTGGCTGTGCCAATGATGGTAGCGAGTTACCTGTCTAAAAAAAGTCTCCCACCCAGATTTAAAGAGATTTTTATAGCAACGTTATTAGTAGCAATTCCCATGCTATTAATTATAAAACAGCCTGATTTAGGAACTGCGTTACTGGTTGGTAGCGCCGGATTCTTCGTTATCTACTTTGCAGGACTCCCCTGGAAATGGCTCGGCGCAACCGTGGTTGCACTGATCATAGCTGCGCCCCTGGTATTCTATTTTGGGATGCATGATTACCAAAGACAACGCGTTTTAACCTTACTTGATCCGAGCGCTGATCGATTAGGTTCCGGGTATCATATTTATCAATCTACAATTGCTATTGGTTCTGGCGGCTTTTATGGAAAGGGCTGGCTAAATGGCGATCAGTCTCGTTTAGATTTTTTACCCGAACGTCACACCGATTTTATCTTTGCCGTTTTTGGAGAAGAATTCGGCTTACTCGGTAATTTAATTTTATTCACACTGTATCTGTTTATTATCTGGCGCGGCTTATATCTCGCCATGAAAGGACACGATACTTTTGCACGCCTATTGGGTGGAAGCCTTAGTCTCACCTTCTTTATTTACCTATTGGTAAACACAGGAATGGTTAGCGGAATTCTTCCCGTGGTTGGTGTTCCATTACCACTCATCAGCTACGGGGGCACCTCCTTAGTGACGTTGATGGCAGCATTTGGACTCCTCATGGGTCTTAGAAAACGAAAACGAGGATATGACTAAATGTTCAAAAAATTTACGCAATCTTTAATGTTTAGTGCGGCGTTAGTATTACCGTCACTTTTAGCACCCCCCTACTTTGCGGCGGAAATTAAAGGAAATGCTAATTACACTAGCTACCCGGCGATGCAGCAGCTGATAGAACGTATGGTGCAGAAAGGCTTTGATCGTAATTATTTACATCAGATTTTTTCCAGAGTACAACGTGACGAACGCATACTTGAATTAGTCAGCTCGCCAGCTGAAGGCAAACCCTGGCACAAATATCGTCCAATATTTATTACAGAAGATCGTATTAATTCTGGCGTGAATTTCTGGAAGCGCCATGAAAAAGCAATCACGGCTGCCAGCAAGCAATACGGTGTTGATCCTGAATACATTGTTGCGATTATCGGAGTAGAAACCTTTTACGGTCGTAACACTGGTAAACACAAAGTACTCAGAAGTCTCACTACTCTGGCGATGGATTTTCCGCCACGAGAAAAGTTCTACACTAGCGAACTCGAACACTACCTTGAGCTAATGAAAGAAGAAGGTATCAGAGACCCGAATATTTTAACCGGCTCTTATGCGGGAGCAATGGGCTTAGGCCAGTTTATTTCCAGTAGTTACCGAAATTTTGCCGTCGATTTTAATCAAGATGGACACACAGATTTATGGCATCCGGAAGACGCTATTGGCAGCGTAGCTAACTATTTTTCGCGCCACGGTTGGAAGTCAAATGGTAATGTTACAGTACCTGCTCGAATTTTAGGCAATTTATATGCTAAAATTGTAAATACAAAAGCAATTAAACCAGCACATACCATGCAAATATTGCAGCAACACGGTGTTGAACCACTTGGAAACTTTAGTTCCGAAAAGGTATCACTGTTACAGTTACAAGGATTGCAAGGTTATGAATACTGGATTACGGGCGATAATTTCTACGCAATAACAAGATACAACCATAGCCCTAAATACGCTATGGCAATATTTCAACTAGCTTGGGAAATAAAACGCAGGAAGTTAAACTCGGCTAAATAACGTAAAAAATTAAAGTAATAATTATAGAATTTTATATATTTAAACGAAAAACCATTATCCAAAAAGGGGACGATAATGATAAACCGTACACTTAAAATTGGTACTCATATAGTACTTATCACGACTCTCGTTGGCTTAACGGGCTGTAGCACTTTTAGTAAAGTTGGAAAGTCTGCCAGAAATATGACAACGTTTGGTGGCGACAAGAGCACGGCAGGCACAGACGATAAATTAGTCATTCCACCAAGTCTTCGTGAGCCAGGCGCACGTAATACAACTGTAGCACCACAACAGGCAGCGACAAAAAGATCTACTGCTTCTAAGCCCGCGCGTAAAGCGACATATCAGGCAAACAAGAACTATTACATTGTCGTTGGCACTTATGCCGATCAAATGGAAGCACTTGATACTTTTACCCGTCTTTCATCAATTGGTTTAAAAGGCGCAACAATGGAATCTCGCAAGACCAAAACTGGCAACTTGCTACACATGGTTCGTCTTGGCCCTTACACCAAACAAGAAGATATTGATAAGGCGAAAGATAATTTAACCAGTACCGGTTTATCGCAGTTTAAAATTGTAGAAAGCTAGGTAACATTAGTTATAACTGAGTTCTAACTCAGTTATAATTGCTGACTTTAGTAATTACCCATCTTGAGTAGTTACTCTTTCGATATTCGGAATCCATAATCACACACCATGAAACGAATTTTATCTGTTATTTTTTTCTGTTTTATCACTTTTACTCATCAGGGCTGGGCAGCTGCTGCCGCTCCTGACATAAAAGCTGATAGTTATCTACTTGTAGACTTTCATAGCGGCGTTCAACTAGCTGAAAAGAACCCTGATAAACGCATAGAACCAGCCAGTATCACCAAGTTGATGACGGCCTATGTAATTTATCAAGAGCTGGAAAAAGGCAGCATCTCACTCGAAGACAAAGTTCTTATTAGTGAGAAAGCATGGAAAATGGAAGGCTCCAGAATGTTTGTAGAGGCGGGGAAAAAAGTACCGCTAAATCGCATGATTAAAGGCCTTATTGTCCAGTCTGGAAATGACGCAGCAATTGCGCTGGCAGAACACATTTCAGGCAATGAAACAGCGTTTGTTGCAAAGATGAATCAAACAGCCAAAGACATGGGATTGAACTCAACGCACTTTTCCAATCCAACTGGTTGGCCAGACCCAGACCATTACACAACTGCCAGAGACATCGTTACCCTAACCCGTCATGTCATCAGAGAGTATCCTGAGCAATACAAACTGCATTCCTTAAAAGAATACAGTTACAACGGTATCAAACAATATAACCGCAACAAACTATTGTGGCGCGACCCAACAGTTGATGGTGTAAAAACAGGCCATACAGAATCTGCGGGGTATTGTTTAGTCGCATCAGCTGCGCGTAATGATATGCGTTTAATTTCTGTCATCTTAGGCGCTGAAAATGAGAAAGCGCGTGCTGATTACAGTCAGGAATTATTAGAGTTTGGATTTAGATTATACGAAACACATAAACTCTATGACAAAGGTTCGGTACTTGCTGATGCGCGCGTATGGAAAGGCAATAAGAGCACTGTTCCTGCTGGTATCATGGAAGACTTCTACGTCACTGTTGAAAAAGGTCACTATAATCAACTTAAAGGCTTGATGGAATTAGATGGATCACTTGATGCCCCAATTAAGCGTGGCGATGTAGTTGGGACAGCCATCATTAAAGACGGTGATACCATTGTTAACCAAGTTCCTCTGCTAGCACTTGATGCAGTAGATCCGGGTGGATTCTGGTCTAAAGTGACTGATAGCGTTAAAAAATTATTTAACTAATTTTCTGATCAACATATAAGCAAAAAGCTTTTGTAACAACGTTAGTAACTTCAAGAGCAATTTAATTTCGAGTAGTAAACATGACCGTGCAAGATGAAGAAACACTCATTGAATTCCCTTGTGAATTCCCTGTTAAAGTTATGGGAGCTGCTATTCCAGAATTCCATTCTGCGGTTGATAAAATAGTCAAAACCCACGACCCTGAATACAATCCTGACCAAACAAAACAAAACACCAGTAAAACAGGTAAATACGTGAGTTTAACCTTAACCATCCACGCCAAAGACAAACCACAACTGGATGCGCTTTATCAAGACCTTACCAATCACGAGCTGGTAGTTTGGGCACTCTAGGCGACACATTAATCACCAAACAATTAGGTTTAACTGATTACGAAAGCGTTTGGGAGTCGATGAAAAACTTCACCCAATCTCGCGATCAAGATACACCCGATGAAATCTGGGTCGTCGAGCACCCCCCCACTTTCACGCTAGGTAGAAACGGTAAAGAACATCATATTCTTCAAGAGACCTCTATACCTATTGTTAAAGTAGATCGTGGTGGTCAAGTCACTTACCACGGGCCTGGGCAAATAGTTATTTATCTACTGCTTGATTTACACCGTAGAGGAATCGGTATTCGTCAACTAGTCACGTTAATCGAAAATTGCATCGTAGAATTATTATCAGCTTATGAAGTCACCGCCTACAGCGATGCAAAGGCACCTGGCGTATATGTTGATAAGAAAAAGATTGCAGCTCTGGGACTTCGTGTATCTAAAGGTAGAACAACACACGGATTAAGCCTCAATGTTGATATGGACCTAACGCCATTTGGATACATCAATCCATGCGGATACGAAGGTCTTGAAATTATACAATGTAAAGATCTGGGGATTACAGATTCAATGCCTGTACTCTCGGAAAAATTGACTGCGATTATTCATGCAGAAATCATGAAAGCTGCCGAAACTGCCAAAACCACGGATTAATAACGACCAAGAACTCACGCTTCATCACTTTCTTTAATACTGGTGTATAGGATGCATTTAAAACAATCAGCACAACAGTTGCCAGGTTATCTATACTCACTATTATGAGTCTAAGAACAACTTTCAATTACATCGGCCGCAAAGTTTTATATCTTTGGCTTAAAACAGAAGTCATCCCTAATAAGATTGAACAACTAGACATCAATCCTGATTTACCCGTGATCTATGTTTTAGAAACGCGATCGTGGACCAATTTGCTCGTTCTGGAAGAACAATGTCATCAATTGGGGCTGGAAGCACCTCTTGCAAATATTGCCATACCAGAATTACACGAGTGGCATTCTGTGTATACCATTGCTCCTCGCGAACCATTCAAAGCCTGGTTACAAAATCAACCTAAGCGCTCTCGAATGCTACGCGGCATTATTGAAACACTCAACGATTACCCAGAACAGGAAATACAGTTTATACCTGTGCAGATTTTCTGGGGAAGACCAGTCGCCACACAAAAACACTGGCTACAGGTTTTATTTTCTGATTCCTGGGAATTTGCCGGCAGAACCCGAACATTTTTCAGAGTTCTCTTCCATGGTCGCAATACCTTTATTCAGTATTCAGAAATCATCAGCTATCGAAGTAACCCGTCGAAAAAACGCAATGATGATGAAATCATAGATTCTTTACAGCACACCTTAGCTGATCGTTTAAAAAAGATTCGTACTGCCACGCTTGGGCCTGATATCTCCCATAAACGCACGCTGGTTCGTGACCTGATCATGAAACCCGCAGTACAGACAGCAATCAACAGAAGAAGCACTGAAGACAATATCAGCGAATATAAAGCCGCACTTCAAGCCCGACGTTATCTGAATGAAATTGTCGCCAACTGCACCAATGTCACCATTCAGGTCATGCAACGCGCGCTATCATCATTCTGGAACCGCTTTTATTCGGGTATCGAAGTCAATAATAGTGAATACCTTAAGAGCCTCGCACTAAGTCATGAATTGGTCTATGTGCCTTGTCATCGAAGCCATATTGATTATCTGTTACTGTCTTATGTGATCTACTTTGAAGGCTTGGCTATTCCTTATATCGCCGCAGGTAAAAATCTGAATATGCCCGTAATTGGTTCGATACTGCGCGGTGGTGGCGCTTTCTTTATTCGACGCAGTTTCAAAGGCAATGAACTCTATTCCACAGTAATGTTTGAATATGTGGCTGAGTTAATCGCCAAAGGTATCGCGATTGAATATTTTGTCGAAGGGGGCAGAAGCCGCACGGGTCGATTGCTACAAGCAAAACCCGGCATGCTATCGATGACAGTTCGGGGCTTTTTAAAATACCGCAAACGTCCTGTCGCTTTTATTCCTGTTTATATTGGTTATGAAAAACTACTAGAGAGCAAAGCCTATCAGGCAGAGTTATCTGGTGAAGATAAAAAGAGCGAAACTTTTATTAATTCAGTGAAGTCAATCCTCAAGATACGTGGCGAATACGGCAAGGTTTCTACCAATTTTGGTAAACCTGTTTTTCTAAACAACATCCTGGATCACCAACAACCTGATTGGGCTTCAACAAGTTATGATGATGATTCTCGTCCCGCCTGGACCAGAGATATTGTGGTTAACTTATCCGAGCAGATAATGACTCGCATAAATCAGGCCGCAACGGTTAATTCAATTAACCTGACCGCAAGTGTATTACTTGCTGCGCCCAATCAAAGCATGGATGAAAAAGATTTAGAGCATCAACTCGAAACCTATAAAATCCTGATTAACGCGCTTGAATATTCAGAAAAAATAATCGTTACACCAAGATCCGGCATTGATCAAATCAAACATGCTGAGTCTCTCAAAATGGTCAAAAGACGGGCTCACGACCTCGGCGACATTATCTATTTGAATAATAAACAAGCCGTTTCAATGACCTACTATCGCAATAACATTCTGCACTTATTGGCGTTGCCTTCTATTATCAGTTGCTGCTTTTTCAATGTGCGCACCATGACCAAAGAAGAGATTATAAGTCTGGTATCACTTGCGTATCCTTTTATTCAGAAAGAATTATTCTTAAGCTGGGATAAGACGCAACTTGAAGCAGTAATCACCAAAGTGCTTGACCAGCTTGTTGCATCAAGCTTACTCATTCAGAATAAAGACAAGCAGAGTTATACTCGACCATCATCGAATGACAAAGCATACACACAGCTAACGTTGCTCGCGAAAGTCATTTCTCCAGTTCTCGAAGTTTATTATCTTATCGTTGCATTACTCTCTCGGGACTCGAAACAGGAACAATCCACAACGATCAGCAAACAAAAACTGGTCGACGAATGTATTTTAATGTCCCAGCGAGTAGCGATGATTCATGAAATCAACTCGCCCGACTATTCGGATAAACACCTGATTGCTAATTTTATTGAGACGCTCATTCATATCGACTATTTACGTGAGTTTGAAACAGAGCAACTGCAATACAACGAAGTTTTCCATAAAACAGATAAGCGTATACGACTATTATTACCCAAACAAATGCGTTCGAACATCCTGCAAATGATTGGCGAATAATAGGCGAGTAATCTCTGAATAACGCCTAATTAAATTAGGTCACCCCCCTACTTTGAGGGGCTTTTTTAAAAAACGCCTATAAGTAGGGGGGTGTGATTAAATATTTAAACAGCTTCGAGAACCACCACTACAACAATTACTTCCACAATAAAAAACAAGTTAAACCTCTAAAAACAAAATAATCATAGCGGTAACTTTTAAAGGAGAACAACAATGCTGAGTATCACACGACTGGATATTGATGATGCACACCTTCTCATCAAAGGGGCTCGTAACAAAGCCAATGAAATCGGCGTACCCATGTGTATAGCCATCACCGATGAATCTGGAAACCTAATTGCTTTCGAACGAATGAATGGTGGTAAAACCCACAGCATCAGTATCGCGCAGGATAAAGCTTTCACTGCTGGTGCCGCACGTAAAGCAACCCACGACTACAATGCAGCCAATGTTCCAGGCAGTCTTGCCTTTGGCATCGATACAGAATGTGGTGGGCGCATAAGCTCAGTCGGCGGAGGTATTCCCGTCGTGGTTAATGAGGAGTTTGTTGGCGGCATCGGTGCGAGTTCAGGAACACCTCAACAAGACATGGAAGTCGCACAAGCGGGAATAGATTATTTCCTTAGCAATCGCTAAGCCTTTCATTATTAAATTATTTTTCATATTCGTGCCTATTAATAATGTACTATGACTTCGATCACAATCATTTATATAAAAGGAGTTTAAATGAAACGCATCAATCAACTGTTTGGAATTAGCTTAATAACTCTCGGTTTATCTGCTTGCGGAGGAGGAGGCTCCAGCAGCAGCAACGACGAACCTGAATCAAGGGACGTATCAGGTCTTTCTGAATGCGACACAATCAATTCAACACAAGCGGTGGTGTGTGGAACAGCCTTAGCCAGTGATGGTGTCACCCCATTAATAAATGCAGAAGTCACCTTACTTGATGACGGTGCTAAACCTAGCGGTGCATCTGCCAGAGGCGTAGAAGACCCTGATGTTTGTTTGACCGATGTTGCAGGAGACTATGTTTGTTTACTCCCTGAAGGTGTTAGTGGAGCTGTTAGCCTGCTCATTAGTCTTCCTGGTTTTGTTGACGCAACCGTAGACACAACGGTTTCACCAGGCTCAGTTACAGAAGCGGGTAGCCAGCCACTAGAAAGTGACAACAGTAATAAATGGGTTGTCGTACCAGGCGCTTTTGATGGCGTACAGGTTTTGTTATCACAATTAAAAGACTGTACCTTATCGGATGGCTCAGGAAACCCATTTAACTACGCAACTGGATCACCTGAAAGTGCTAGAGGTAGCGCAGATTGTGAAAACAAAGGGCTGCTTGTACTCGATGATGAAATTAATTCTGCAGAAGAAGCATCCGCTTTCTTTTCGTCCAATGATTTATTTAATTATGACTCGCTCTTTATTAACTGCTCAGCTGATTACGGCAATGTTTCTGGAGTAAACTCGGTTGTTCAAGACTTTGTCGATGATGGCGGACATGTGTATTTCTCTGACCTTTCGAGCAGTTGGTTATCAAGTGCTTTCCCGGGAAAAATAAACTTCGCAGGGAATTCAACGTCAACAGGTACCATAGAAGCGGATGTAACAACACCAGGATTACAATCAGTAGTCGGAAGCAGCATGGAGATCGAATTTGATCTTTCAGTATGGTCAGCGATTGATACTGTTGAGCCAGATGTTACAACGTTTGTTGAAGGTGATATCACTTCTCTGAGTAGCACTTATTCGGGCATTCATCCTATCACCGTCGGCTGGAGAGAAAATAACAGCTCAGGTTGTGTGTTCTACTCTTCATACCATATAGAAGGCGCGAGTCAGGGCTCTGAACAAGAAAGAGCAATGAAGTACCTTGTTCAAAATATTGATTCTGTTTGTCAATAAGCTAATGAATTATCAATAGCCTAGAGAATCGAGATTAACACTTAGTTAATTTCAGACAATAAAAAGCCCCGATAAGCGTATTGCCTATCGGGGCTTTTTTTTAGTTAATTATTGCTAATTAACCTTCAACAACTTTACCGCCTTTGGTGCTGCATTCTTCAGCAGTTGCTTTAACCCAACCTTGACCTTTACAGCTATTTTGGCCTGCACAAGCAGAAGTAGCTGTCGCGCACGCGCTAGTTCCTTTACATGAATTAATACCAGAACATTTAACTTCTGCAGTTTTGCCATGAGACTCAGCTGATGCTGTACTCATACCACCTAAAATAAGTGCTGCTGCGGCTGATGCTAATGCTACGCCAGATAGTTTCTTTACTTGTGACATTTGATTGATCCTCTAGTGATAAATTATTGATTTAAGTTATTTGAGTCTAACAAAAGATTATTCGGGGTAATCCAAGCTACCTTATCAAGTTTTGCAATGATAAGTAGATCATCTAACTACCCCTGTATACGCCAGATCTCATCATATAGATTCATAAACGACAAAAAAATTCAAAAAAGAGTGAAAAATATCACTCTTTTCTAGCAAAATTCATTGCAACCAGAGAATTTCAATAGCTTACTGAAAGATTAAGCGTCTTTCTCAGCCTCTGCCAGATCAGCATCTGTCAGATCAGTGTCAGCTAACCCATCAACGGCATCTTTTGCCATATCGGTAGCAGAGTCCATTGCCGACTTACCCGCTTCAGCAACATTTTCCGCTATGCCACCAGCTGTTTCTGAAACCGAGCTTGCAGCATCTACTGCTGAATCTAATGCTGCTTTACCAGCATCTGTGACCGAATCGGTTACTGCGGATGCCATATCGCCTGCTGCACTTGTCGCAGAATTAACAGATTCTGCGACTGTATCTGTCACACTTGATACAACATCTTCCGCAGCACCTGTTACGTTACTTACAGCATCAGTGACTGAATCCGTAGCGTTACTAACCGCATCTGTTGCCATGTCCGTTACACTGCTAGCCATGTCTCCCGCTGCATCTATTGCACCTGACGCGGCATTAGTCGCGGCATCAACTGCACCACTTGCGGCACCGGTTACTGCATCCGTAGCGGCGTCTACCGCTGAACTTGCCATATCACCAACACTATCAGTAACGTTTGTCATAGCATCTGTTGCGGCAGAGGTTACATTGCTTACCGCATCTGTAGCTGAACTTGCAGCATCACTAGCGATATCTGTTGCATTGGACGCGGCTTCAGTAGCGGTATCTACTGCATTAGAAACAGCGTCTTTCGCGATGTCAGTAACACTACTTGCTGCCTCTGCGGCGTTATCTATGGCAGAATTTGCAGCTTCGGAAGCTGCATCTATGGTCTTCTCTGCAGCGCCTGAAAACATCTCTTTTAATTTGTCAAAAAGTCCGAACATTGTTGAAATCTCCTGTGGGCATATTTTTATGACATGCCGTTAAAGTGTATAAAAAAATTATAGTCACTCCCAAGCTCTGACTATGACGATGTACATTTTTAGTCTACCGTATTCTTTTATTTTTTTCTTACAAACTTAAACGTACCTGGATTTTTATCAATGTTTTGCAACAGAATAAGAAGTATCAACCGTTCACTTGATTGTGAAAAGTCAGCACCAATACATCGCGATATGCGGGTTTGGTTTCATCGATGGGATAAACTTCACTCACGCCGTGCCAGACCATTCTGTCATCGATCAATACCGCATCACCTTTTTCGGTGAGTACGCTGCCAAATACCAGACGTTTATCATCATCATAGATGTGATTTACCCCACCCGTTATGTTCTGACGTTCGAGCACCATGATCAGAATAAAATCAGCACCATCACGATGAATCCCTTCAGGAGTGGGGTTACCAGGTTCTTCGGCACTCGCGACGATACGGAACTGGTGAGCCTGAACACGCCATTGCTTTTCGTTATTAAAACTAATTTCTTTGGTGACTAATCGAATCAGCTTTTCTAAGACAGGGCTTTTTACCGTAGCCTCCTTGAACGGTTCAAATTCACGATAGATTCCACCATTCATATTATTACGATAGGTACTTTGGTAATGCGGCTCGTGGGGCAATAATTCTAACTGGCCACTGGCATACCAGTTAAACACCGAATAACGTCGAAAACGGTAATGTCCACCATCACTTAAAAAGTTATCTTCTGGCAAGTCATTCCAGCTTTGTTGGAAGGTAGTGAGATCGCTATCATGTTTTTTTAGCCAATCACTCCATTGAGAATTGGTAATATTCAAGCCTTGTAGCAAGCAAAAGCCTTCTGACTTTAAATCTTTTTGAATGTCTATGGGTTTCATTGAATGATTCTTGTTAAGCAATAAGGAATCTTAACGCTGTAAACAGATACAGTATAGGTACAGTTGTGACTATTTGTTACACCATCTGACCTATATTTTAACGAGAATTCTCGTTAATTCTCTTTTTATACCTTTAATCCAGAATGTTATTTCTCATAATATCCAATGGGCACCCCCCACCTTTGGGGCCTTTTTTTATTGAATCTAATAAAAAATAAATAATATCAATCCATTTTGAGTCTCACTGCTACTATCTAAATGAAAGTAGTGTTTACAACAACTATTCATAATTATAAAGGAGATGATCAAATGAGTTTAATGGGTACATTAGGTAAAGTGGCAATGGGTGTTATCGTTGCTAAAGGCGTTGGCAAAATGATGGGCGGAAGCAGCGGCAGTAGCGGTGGTGGCTTAGGTGGTTTACTTGGCAGTCTTACTGGTGGTAACAACTCTAATTCTGGTAATACCGGCGGCGGCCTTGGTGGCTTACTAGGTGGTCTTGCAGGAAATTCTGGCAGTGGCGGAGGTTTAGGTGGCATTCTTGATTCTCTAGGCGGAAGCAATAACTCACAATCTGGCGGTGGTCTCGGAGATTTATTGAATAACGCGTTAAATGGTAATGACCCTGAAGCAACAAGCGAACAGGATAATCAGGCAGAAGTGATGTTACGTGCGATGATTAGCGCGGCTAAATCTGATGGCGTATTAGATGATGAAGAAAAGCGTAAAATCACCGAGCACCTCGGCGACGCAACACCTGAAGAAATCGCATTCGTTCGTCAAGAACTAGAATCGCCATTAGATACACAAGGTTTAATCCAGAGTGTTCCTCGCGGAATGGAAGAGCAAGTATATTTCATGGCTTTATTGGCAATTGACCTGGACTCAAACCACGAAGCGAAATTCCTCGATGAATTGGCAAAAGGTTTGAATATCTCTAATCAGACGTGCAATCAAATACATGAAAAATTAGGTGCTCCAGCGCTTTATTCTTAATCTGTATTGAGTGTCTTGAAATAGATACAGACTATGCTCTGAGTAAGTCATCGCACTTCTCAGAGCATTTTTTTGTCTACTCATAACTGATACTTAGATAAAAATTTCGATATTTTTAACTCTCACCCATCAGATTCGCCATTCGTCAGTAAAATTTGTATTTCATTCTCAAGTACTTACAATCAACAATACAAGCCTAATAATAAAAATTCGTAGCGCAATTTTAGAGTAGAGATATGTTAAAAACATTTATGATCGAAAAGATAGAAGAAGAGGTGTGCTCTGATTCTACAGGCAAGATGACTTTTCATTTAGTCGATGAAAATGGCGATTGTCGAAGAGTTTGCGGTATGACCTTTCTTGATGAGAATGGACAGGCGCAAGGAATTTCTTCAGAAAGCAAACGTGAACTCCCACTGATAGAAAGTCTATTCAGTGACCGACATAAGAAAATAGTCGATATCGAATTTGATCACTTTAATAAAGTTTATAACCGTGAACTAGATAAAACTGTTAACGAAATTGCCTACGAAAAAGTCTTACAAATGGAAAAAGAGAAAAAACTCTCTTACCGAATAAAGCGTTTTTTCAAAATAACACACGAAGAAGACATACCCGAAGATGCGGTGCCTTTGAACGCCGCACAAAAACCTGCGGAACAACAAAAGAACGCTTCACCAAATAGCTCAGAATAGCCTTACCCTTCTAGCCTTCGAATAATTAAAAAAATAGCCGCATTAGCGGCTATTTTTTTGGATGCTCCTCTTAAAATTGAGCTTGTTTAGTTTGCAGAAACAGCTGGTATTGGGTAAAACTTATATCCTTGTGCTTGTGGTGCGTAGTAATAATTAGCATTGTTATTATTCCATGGCATTGTGAAACCATTATTGCTGTTGTTATTCCACGGCATAGTAAATCCGTTACCATTATTATTGTTCCACGGCATATTGAATCCATTACCGTTGTTATTACCCCATGGCATTGTAAAACCATTGCCATTATTGTTATTCCACGGCATTGTAAAATTATTGCCGTTGTATCCATTACTAGTATTCCACGGTTGCGTGAAACCATTATTGTTGTTATTCCAAGGCATGGTAAATCCGTTACCATTATTATTGTTCCACGGCATTGTATAAGCACCCGTGTTAGAAGCCGTATTTGCATTGCTAGTTGAATAAGTATTTGCGGCAGCATTTCCATTTAACTGTCGTTGACCATCCGCATTACCCTTGGCTTTTCCTTCTCCTTGTATATTTCCCTGAGTGCTGAGATCTGTATTGCCTTTGGCCTTAAAATTAATGGCAAAGTCTATTTCTGCATCAGCATTGCCTTTACCCGTTCCCCAACCATTTCCATTAGCCGCACTATTACCTTCTAACTTGCCGTCAGCTTTAGTATTGCCTGTCGCCTGAGCATTCGAATTTGTGCTACCGTTACCATTATTAAAACCATCAAACCAATTTGCAGAAACCGTTGTCGTTGCTGAGAAAGCCATCAAAGCAGTAGCTAAAAGTAGTTGAGTTTTCATTGAATACCTTCCTGGAATTTTAAGGGGATTAATAAAATAAGTATATTACTTTATACTAATATACTTAATCTGTAAACTCTTTATTCTTTCCTACTTCTCTAATTCTTAGAAAGGATGCGAATCGTGGAACCTTGTTTTTAGTTTTCCCTCTATATTGAAACGTAACGATGTCCCCTATTTTCGGCGGATTACTTCTCTCTTCATCGGTAAAACCAGTACCCAGTTTAAAACGTACTTTCTCATCATTATTTTTTGAATCCGATGTAGCAAACGTTTCTACCAACAATGCTCCCATCTTGTCAGTGTATTTCCCTTTTCCCGGAATGTGCCCGATCACCAGCGCTTCAGCATCTTCATAAGGCTTTACTTTTAATAAGTCGCCGCTGCGTTTACCTTTATATAACGATGATCCTCGGTGAAGCATTAACCCTTCTGCACCTGCTTCTGTAATCACCGCCAATTCCTGCATAAGTTGCTGATGACTAGCCACCTTCCATTGTTTAACGACTTTTAGCCATTTAATCTCGGCGCGTTTTATTACCGAGTTTAATTCTATAAGCCGAGAATCAAAGTCTGTCGATAGTTTAGGCATATCAAAAACCATGAACGTTACTTTTTCCCACGCTTCATCATCTGGCTGATGATCTCTGACCGTTCCCACTAACAGCTCAAATTGTTGCCTGCCTATCCAGAGCTCGCCATCCAGAACCTGCTTGGGGAAATCACGAACAAACCATTCTGGCGCGTGATAAATATTGCCTCCACGAGACATAAACTTTTCACCATCCCATAAGGCGCGCACACCGTCATATTTTTCGCTAACCCAATACTGATCTAGGTTAATCCCTTCGTGATATACGTTTGCCAGCATCAATTCGGGCTTAGATGAGCTTTTAGCGTATACAGGATTAGCTGAAACACCCATCAAAAGGGTGATTACAAGTAATAAAAACTTAATTTGGAGCATAATTTGATATTCGTTATGATTATTTTTTAGGGTACTTCTATAATGAAACATTAAGCCTTAAAAAGCATGAGTATAGGGAGAATATAATGTCTACAAACAATGATTCTAACAATGAAAAAATAGTCGACCTCAAGGGAGATTCCATGAAAGCCAATGACCACGACGATAACACCATTGAGAATAGAAACGCGGAAGGTGCAGACATTGATAGTCTCGATACAACTAACGAGCTGGAACAGCAAATTATCGACCTTCAGCAACAGATTGAAGAGCTCACAAAAGATCACAGCAAAGCTGAAAAGAAATACAAAATAGAAAAAACACTCAA
Organism: Cocleimonas flava; assembly: GCF_004339015.1. Lineage (GTDB taxonomy): Bacteria > Pseudomonadota > Gammaproteobacteria > Thiotrichales > Thiotrichaceae > Cocleimonas > Cocleimonas flava. The sequence continues at coordinate 759,295 of NZ_SMFQ01000005.1, forward strand.
GCCATTTCAGGCCGAGTTAATTGCTTTGCAGAAGTACCTTGAAGACACCAACAAACGCATGATCATTCTTTTTGAAGGTCGCGATGCCTCCGGAAAGGGCGGAACTATCCGACGTGTTACACGTTACATGAACGAAAAGCATTATCGTCTGGTAGCCTTGGGCAAACCCACCAAAGAACAACGTTCGCAATGGTACTTCCATCGTTATGTCGAACAATTCCCGCATGGTGGTGAACTTGTACTGTTTGATCGCAGCTGGTACAACCGTTCAATGGTAGAACCTGTACTAGGCTTTTGTACGCCAGAGGAACACAAAACCTTTATGAAAGGCGTCGTAGGCTTTGAAAAAGATTTAGTCCGTCAAGGCACGATATTGGTAAAGCTGTATTTCAGTGTCACCAAAGACGAACAGGCGAAACGCTTTGAACGCAGAAAAACAGACCCACTCAGACAATGGAAACTTTCAGAAGTTGATATTCAGGCGCAGGAACATTGGGATGAGTTTACCAATGCAAAATATGAAATGCTGAAACGCTCTCATACATCGGCTGCTCCCTGGGTTATCGTGCGTTCAAATGACAAAAATGCAGCCCGCTTAAATACTTTAAAAGTGATTTTAAACAGCGTGCCTTATAAGCGTTCTAATCCAGATTTAGATTATATCCCCGATCCGGATATTGTTGTTTCAGGCGCACGTGAGATTGAGACAATGGAAGCTGACAGATTGAAGAAAGGTAAATTTAAAGCATAAAAACATGCGACATAAAAAAAGGCCTCAAAGGTGGGGGGTGACTATATTGATTTAGCCACCTCCCCACTTTGAGGCCTTTTTTGTATATTTTAAGATATTATCGTTACAGTAGCTTAGCGCATTGCCACCTGATTACTACGTCCACCTGAGTATACCCATTCGATTAATTTGTCATGCGCCGCTAAAGCTCTTCGTTTAGCACGAGGATCATTATGCAGAATAGCCATCACATAGGTTTTACCATCTGCTGCTTTGACATAGCCTGCGATGCTTCGTACATCACGCAATGTGCCGGTTTTGAAGAAGCCACGACCTCTCACTCCGGTCCCTTTCAGGCGTCTTTTCATAGTGCCATCAACACCCGCTACGGCTAGCGACTGCATTAAGATATTTCGATACGGACTACGGTATGCATCAACCAGTAAATCCCCCACATGCTTCGCGCTTATGCGAGCTGTGCGACTTAAACCAGAACCATTTTCAATGCGTAATTCCGGAAAGTTTAATCCGCGAGAAGCCAGCCACGTACCAATGGCATTTGCACCATTACGCTGTGTGCCCTGCCCTGTAGCTTTTGCGCCTATCGTTAGCATCACTTGACGTGCCATTACGTTATTACTGTCTTTATCAATCGTAGGTAAAATTTCAGCCAAAGTACGAGAGTAGGTTCTAAGCAAAGGTCTAGCGTTTGCTGGCGCTTTACCCATAGCAAAGCGAGTATTTAATTTACCACCAACATCACGCTTCCACATCGCTTGCATCGCACCGTAGATCATTTCTGCAGGACGACTAATTACTCGATGGTAGCTTCTAGTACCACAACGTCTAGAGAATCGACCGCTAAAAGTTACAACGGTTTGTACACCGTGTTTAGACACTTTGATGTGAGGTCTACACCCTCTTTTAGTGGTACGCATGCGATTCACAATCTTCAAATTATGCGTTGGTGTAGACGTACTCACATGTACGCGTTTACCCGTTGATCGAACTTGAAAACTGCTTAGGCGTTCGTTGTATAACAATGCATCGGGTTGTGCGTTATAGGCAGATTGCGATTTGCCATCAAACGATCCCTGATTCGGTACATTGAAGTAAGTATTATCGAAGACCACACGACCAGAAACATTTCTGATGCCTTTGTTACGAATACCCTGTAATACTTTGCGCAATTCTACTTGTTTGAACTCTGGAGAGCCATAGCCCTTGATAATGAGATCTCCCTGCAATGTTCCACCGCGGATCTGACCTTTGGTGTAAACATCTAAAGGCCAACGATATTTAGGGCCTAGTGTTCCTAGTGCAGCATAAGAAGTAATCAGTTTCATTACTGATGCTGGTACTCGTGAAGTTGTCTCCTGGTGTCCAAGTAATGGCTTTGGAGAATTAACATCCTGCACATAGGCACTCATTCCATTTGTGCTTAATTTCGCGGCCTGTAATTTCGTTTTGACCGTGTACGGTAATGACCGTATCGCCGCAGGTTGCTTGTTTTGACGGAACGCTTTGCGATTAGATGTTAATAATGTGCTTCTGTTTGGCGCTCTTTTAATATCCGCATTAGTAAACGTTGGAATAGCGTTTTTAGCAGGAGCTTGAGTATTACCAGCCAGTTGTTTTTCTTTTAGCTGCTGTTGTTTCCAGCGCCAAATGTATTGCTCTCGGGTTAATGGCTTTGGCGCTTGTTGTTTATTCTGCTGTCTTGGTTGCTGTGCTATTTGCCTAACTGGAGCTTTAGCTTGTGGTACTGGTGGTTTTTTCCAGGCAGGTTGAGCTGTAGCATTTACAGCACGTTGGACCTGTGGCTTTGCAACTGGCGCCCTGGCAACGGCTGCATTTTTTTGCTTTTTAGCGAGTTGTTGAGCTTCCCACTTTGCGCGCCAGATCGCACGTTGACGTGCTAATTTTTCATCCGCTTTTTTTTGAGCTGCGGTTTTAGCAACTGGTTGTTTTGCAACGGGTTTGTTGTTAACCTGTGCGGCATTTGGCGTTACACCGACTGAATTCCAAACTGCCTCCATCGAACTTAGCTTTTCTGCTGCACGCACAGACGTAGACAAAACAATAGTAAAAACAGACCCAAGCAAAATGAGAAAGAGTTTCTCAAATTTCATATTCACACCCTAATATTATTTTCCCGACGAAATTTATTCGATTTATTATTTTTATCTTGAAATGGCTTGATTCTTCAAATGCTTTCAATTAATTATTATTAATGAATTCCAAGCCTTACGAAGAGTATTACATATTAAGCCTTAAGGGAAGCTTAAGGAGAAAGTTTATCTTGTGATTAGTCTATCCCTAAATCGTCCCAAATCTGATCTACTTTGTCCTTTACCGCCTGATCCATCACAATAGGCTCACCCCATTCACGGCTGGTTTCACCCGGCCATTTATTGGTCGCATCAAAGCCCATTTTTGACCCTAAACCAGATATCGGTGAGGCAAAATCAAGATAATCAATCGGTGTGTTTTCAATCATGGTGGTATCACGCACAGGATCCATGCGGGTAGTCATCGCCCAGATAACATCATCCCAGCTACGTGTGTTGATATCATCATCTACCACGATCACAAACTTGGTGTACATAAACTGTCTTAAGAATGACCAGACACCCATCATCACACGCTTGGCATGGCCCGGGTACTGTTTCTTCATGCTCACCACAGCCATGCGGTAAGAACAGCCTTCTGGCGGTAAATAGAAATCAACAATTTCGGGAAATTGCTTTTGTAAGATAGGCACAAACACTTCATTGAGCGCAACGCCCAACATAGCTGGCTCATCAGGTGGTCTACCCGTATAGGTACTGTGATAAATAGGGTCTTCGCGATGCGTGATTCGTTCTATGGTGAACACAGGAAAACGTTCGACTTCATTGTAATAACCAGTGTGATCGCCATAGGGACCTTCGTCCGCCATATCATCAGGATATAAAAAGCCTTCTAGCACGTATTCTGCCGAGGCTGGCACTTGTAAATCATTACCTATACATTTAGTCACTTCGGTTCGAGAGCCTCGTAACAAACCTGCAAATGCATATTCAGATAAGGTATCTGGAACCGGTGTCACCGCACCTAAAATAGTTGCGGGATCAGCGCCTAGTGCAACAGTAATCGGGAAAGGTTCTCCCGGGTGACTTTCTAACCAGTCTCTAAAATCAAGAGCACCACCACGATGCGATAACCAACGCATGATTACCCGATTTTTACCAATTACCTGTTGTCGATAAATACCTAAATTCTGACGAGATTTATTAGGGCCTTTGGTGATGACTAAACCCCAGGTGATAAGCGGAGCTACATCTCCCGGCCAACAGGTTTGGATCGGCAGTTTGGATAAATCGACATCATCGCCTTCAATTACATGCGCTTGGCAGGCCGCTTTCTTCACCTTTTTCGGCGCCATATCCAATACTTTTTTGTATTTGGGAATCGAGCTTAGTGCGTCTTTGATCCCCTTTGGTGGAGACGGCTCTTTCAGGCTCGCTAATAATTTACCCACGTCACGCAATGCCGATACTGAATCTTCCCCCATCCCCATTGCCACACGCTCTGGCGTACCAAACAGATTACCTAACACTGGTACATCAAAGCCTTTAGGATTTTCAAACAGTAACGCCGGCCCACCCGCACGCAATGTACGATCACAAATTTCAGTCATTTCCAGATTAGGATCAATCTCAGCGGTGATTCTTTTTAATTCTCCTTGAGATTCAAGTTGCTCAATAAAATCACGCAGGTCTTTATATTTCATTTAAAAAAGTGCCTATAAGTAGGGGGGTGTAAATAATTGCAAATAGTTATGGATAAGACAATGCAGCTCTATTAATTATCTTCTCTATGAACAGTAAGTTGCGGGAATGGAATTTCCCAGCCGTGTTCGGTAGCTGCATCAACACACCAGCGCTGTATAGAACGGCGTAAGCGATTAGATATATCCGCGACTTCACCTTTGAAGTCAGCAATCACAACCAGATTTAAAGAAGAATCGGCGGCTGATTCGAATTCGACATTGATACTTTGAATATGCTCTTCGTAACCCTCATCGATTGCACGCTTGTTGATGATGAATTTGAGTTTCTGAACAATATCCGTCGTGCTTTCTTTTTGATGCTTGTAAGACACACCAAAGGTTTCTTTAACACGAAAACTCTTCGACATATTTAAGGGCGATAACGATAGAAAATTATCCATCTGGTAGGTAGATACAGCACCACCGCGTTGTACAAGTTGCACCAACTCCAGCGAAATACCGATAACTTTTCCTCGTAAACCATCTTTCAAAATCACCCAATCACCCGTTTTACACGGAAACCAGGGCTCACCGGGTACGATTTGTCTCGAACGCAAATCAACCAGATCGTTAATATCCAAACGCAAAGTAAGATCGGCGACAGGGTTTTCTAGCACCGAATACATATTAATGTTTTTTACTCGCCAGGGGATTTCATACAATAATAATCGCTCACCTTCTCGTACAGGTCCGACATTTAAAAACAACTCTAGTTGAGACCAGTATCGCGGAATGGCTTGCCCTAACTTCCACGCAAAAGCGATGAGAAATAGAACACCCAAACTAAACAGGACCCAATCTTCAGCTAAATAAAACACCACCATCGGGCCAATAATAATGAACAGTAAAGTACCTATACGATGTGCCAAATCGACTACACGTAGCTGAACACTTCGATATTGCGCACGGTACCCTTTCACTGTTTTGGTCAGTACCGAATGAATCAGACGTGAAAGTATTAGCACCCCAATGACAGAGAGCAGTGCTTGAATCAGTACCCAGCCACGTCTTTGGAAAAAGTTCTTAAAAAAGCTTTCAGACTTATTTAAAAACGTAGTTTCTTCGGATTCTAATTTTACCAGTTGCAGTTGTTTAGCCTTAAGCTCACTTTGAATGAACACCAACTGCTTAGACCAGTCGTCATTCATTTCTTCTAACACTTTTTTAATTTTTGGGTTTTTATTTTCTTTATTTAATTCCGCGATATTTGCTAACGCTTCTTTAACGACGGGCTCCCTTTTGTTGAAGTAGTCAATTTTTTCACGTAATTCAGATTTCTTTCTAACCGCATTCGTGGCGTACTTCATTTCCTTCAGGGCTGGTTCGAGCAATGCCAAGATTTCTTTTTGTAAGTCGAATGGTTTTTGCTCTGTAGCATTCAAAACGCCCAGATCGGTATCCGCAGCTATATTTTCAATATTACTTTGAGTATCTTTTAGTTTCTCTTCAATGGTTTTTATTTCTAACTTTATTTCTGCAGTCTGAGACTCAGAGCTGGACCTTTTTAAGTCCTTTTGCAAAAGACTCAGATCATTTCTTAAACGCTCCTGCAATTCGACAAAATCCAGCATCGTCGATAAGGTTTGTTTAGTCAGATCTTGCTTTTGCAGGATTTTTCCAGCTTCAATAGACTGCGCTTCTGTTTTAAGCTCTATATTTTCATCAACACTTGCATCAGCACCTTCTCCAACACTTTCACCTGCTTTTGTGTGACTTTCGGCGAATACAGAGACTGAAAAAAAGCATGCAAAAAACATCATCAACAAACAAACAAAAAACCTGAGTGTCTTAGAAACCACACGACTTGCGTTTCCAGCCTGCCTGCTAGTTACGGAGCTAGTTCTAGATAAACTAGTTGCGATCATGCGCGAGTTTTCCTGTTATTGTCATTTAAATGATTTTTCTAATGTATTCAAAAGTTGATCGACCTGTTCTTCGGTGTGATTTGCAGAAAAAGTAACCCTTAGTCTTGCCTCGCCCTCCGGAACTGTGGGAGGCCTAATGGCTGATATGAGTATACCCTGATCAGATAAGGCTTTGCTCAGTTTTGATGCGCGTTCTGTACTACCGAGTAAAATAGGTTGAATGGCAGTGTTAGATGGCATTAACTCAATACCTAGTTGCGCTGCACCTTGCTTAAATTGATTGATTAAAACCTTGAGTTTATCGCGACGCCAGCTCTCTTCTGCAATCACCTTTAAACTGGCACGTGTAGCAGCCGCAATACTCGGTGGCATCGCCGTTGTATAAATAAAGGTACGTGCTGTTTGTATTAAATATTCTATCAAATCATCGCTACCTGCGACAAATGCACCTGCGGTTCCTGCTGCTTTTCCTAATGTCGCCATCAGAACGGGCACTTCTTCTTGCGACAGACTGTCTTGTTCTAATTGACCAGCACCCGTTTTACCCAAGACACCAAAGCCATGCGCATCATCTACCATCAGCCATGCCTGATTTTGTTTAGCTACTTTTACCAGTTCTCGCAATGGTGCTTCGTCGCCATCCATGCTGAAAACACCGTCGGTAAGTATCATGCTATTGACGAAACTGTCTTTGTCGTCGTTTATATTGAGTAAGTTGGGTAAGTTTTTATAAAACCTCTCAAGAGCAGCAACATCCCCATGCGGATAGCGTTTCATTTTAGCCTTTGAAAGCAGGCCAGCATCCACCAGAGAGGCATGATTTAATCGATCTGCGAATAAATAATCACCTCGTTCTAATAGTGCATTTACCGTTCCCAAATTTGCCATATAGCCGGTTGAAAAAAGTAGCACCCGATCTCTACCGGTAAATTCAGCTAATGCTTCTTCTAATTTCTGATGCTCTATCGAATGACCACTGATTAAATGCGCGGAACCACTGCCTACACCATATTTATCTGCGGCTTGTTTAAAGGCGTTGACTAAATCGGGATGATTGGCCAAACCCAGATAATCATTACTGCAAAAAGACAAGTATTTACCACCATCCATTTGCATCAAGGGCTGCTGTGCAGACTCACTGATACGTGGCTTACGGTACAACGACTGCTGTTGTTTTTGTTTTAAAAAAGCCTGTATCAGTTTGGAATCATTTTTCATTGAGCTAGTGTAAACGTAAGATAAAAAAAAAGCACCCGAAGGTGCTTTTCTACTAACTCATTTCTAGCGGGATATAAATTAGTTTTGACTAGCTCGCTTTCTTGATGAAGAAAGTGAATTCACTCCCATCTTCAGCAGTTGATACTAATTCGTTGCCAGTCTGCTTACAAAATGCTTCAAAATCTTTAACCGAACCAGGGTCAGTCGCAATGATTTTTAAGGTTTCGCCATTCTCTAATCCATTAATCGCTTTTTTTGCACGTAAAATTGGTAAAGGGCAGTTAAGTCCACGTGCATCTAATTCTTCGTTGAAATCGCTCATGATATTCTCCTATCTATATTAGTGAAAGCTGATATGCTCGCGTACTCTATCATTAAATTTCTATTTCTGCATCAACTTTGTATGTCCAACAAGACACCATAAATGTAATATAGGGATCAATTAATTTTATTCAACACAATTAGACAGATAGCTAAATGAACATAATCTTTACTAAAATGCATGGTCTCGGAAATGACTTTGTTGTTATCAATGGCATTGACCAGACGATAAACTTAACGCCAGAGCAAATTCGCTTCATGTCGGATCGTCAGTTCGGCATTGGTTTTGATCAACTGCTGTTAGTTGAAAAGTCTGATGTTGAAGACACTGATTTTCGTTATCGTATTTTTAATTCCGATGGTGGTGAAGTCGAACAATGTGGAAATGGTGCACGCTGTTTTGCACATTTTGTTCGTAATGAAAACCTGACCGATAAAAAAGAGATTGCAGTCATAACCAAAAATGGCCGCTTAATATTAAATGTTGAAGACAATGGTAACGTGACTGTCGATATGGGCGCACCTATTTTGGAGCCCGCGCAAATCCCTTTTATTGCTAACGCAGGCAATGAAGATAAAGCAGAAAACGTCCAGCAAAAAAGCTATTCGATTCAAATCAATCAACAGAATATTGAGATAGGTGCTGTATCAATGGGCAATCCGCACGCTGTTGTTATTGTTGATGACACTCAATCAGCTGATGTTGAAAAATTAGGCAAAGCAATTCAGGAAAGCAGTTACTTCCCTAACTCGGTAAATGTAGGTTTTATGCAGGTTATCGATCGACAGAATATTAAACTCCGTGTGTATGAACGTGGCGTTGGTGAAACCCAGGCTTGTGGCACAGGCGCTTGTGCAGCAGTGGTTGCAGGTATTGTTCAGGGGCTTTTAGATAGTAAGGTTGATGTAAATCTGCTCGGTGGCAATTTATCAATTAGCTGGGCAGGAGATACAAATCCAGTTATGATGAGCGGACCAACAGCGACAGTGTTCAAAGGAATGATTTCACTGTAAATTTTGGCCTCACGGTTAATCGCCATATACCATATTCAGAATTTTATTCAGAATCTACATACAACCTAATAAAGAAATCATAGGGAGCTTTATTCAAATGAGTACCGGCAAAACATCTAATTCTGCGAAAGACAACGATGAAAAAAGTACAGACAATTCATCCGCTGACGCGATAATGGCCGATGCAATGATGGATGAGTCCGTTATTGCCAAGTATTTAGCTTCACACCCTGATTTCTTCCAGCGTCACACTGATGTGTTATCACAGATTCAAGTACCTCATGGCGCGGGAACAGCATCTCTTATTGAGCGTCAAGTTGCCATCCTACGTGAAAAAAGCCGTGATCTTGAAGAGCAACTGAATGGTCTGATCAGAACGGCTCGTGGTAATGAGCAGATTGTTACGCGCTTACAACGTTTCACACTCGAATTAATGCGCGCCGACGGTATCGACGATGTTATTGGTACCTGTCAGGATGTTCTTCGTGAAGATTTTAATGCCGATTTTGTAACACTAAAAATCATTGGTGGTGATGACACCATGCACTTTATCTCATCAAGCAACGAAAACCTGAAAAGCTTTGATAACCTCTTCAAATCTAAAAAGCCTATTTGTGGTCACATGAAAGAAGAGCAGCAAGCCTTCTTGTTTGAAAAACAGGCTGACAAGGTTAATTCTGCAGCGCTAGTACCTTTATTCGGCGCGGAAAACATCGGTATATTAGCGCTTGGTAGTGAAGATGAAAGCCGTTTCCACCCTGGAATGGGCACTGTATTTATCAGTCATTTAGGTGAGCTAATTTCTACCAGCATCACTTACCATTTACCGAAACTAAATCAGTAATCTGATTACTGATTTGTCGCACGCCACCAAACAATTCGCTGAACACTTAAAATACCAAAAACAATACTCGCCGCATACGCTTGGCGCTTACGAAAGAGACCTCAAGCAATTCAGCCTTTGGCTGAAAAAAAATAACTGCGATGACATTGTTAAAGCAGACAGCTTGCACGTGCGTAACTGGGTTGCCGGTTTACATCGACAAGGAATCGGCGGAAAAACATTACAACGGAAGCTATCGTCATTGCGTAGCTTCTATCAGTTTCTGATTAGAAATCATCAACTCAAAAACAATCCTGCAGTCGACATTCGTGCGCCAAAGTCGGCCAGAACACTCCCAGATACATTAGATGTTGATTCGCTCAGTCAGCTATTGGATATTCCACCCGATAGCATCTTAGCGATTCGTGACAAAGCGATCATGGAGCTTTTTTATTCATCTGGTTTGCGACTCTCTGAACTGACGAACCTTGATTTAGACAGTATCGACCTCACTGAAAACTCTCTTAGAGCCTTGGGTAAAGGCAATAAAACCAGAGTGCTTCCGATTGGGCGCAAAGCGAGTGACGCAATACGAATGTGGTTAGGTAAGCGAGATATCTTGGCCAAAATTGATGAGCAAGCACTATTCGTGAGCAATAGAGGCAAGCGAATCAGTCAGCGTTCGATCCAACAGCGTTTAAATTTCTGGCGTAAGAAACAAGGTTTGGAACAACATCTGCACCCACACAAACTCAGACATTCGTTTGCCAGTCATATTCTAGAATCATCAGGGGATTTGAGGGCGGTCCAAGAATTACTGGGGCATGCTGATATTGGCACTACGCAGATTTACACTCATTTAGACTTTCAGCATTTAGCCAAAGTGTATGATAAGGCGCACCCTAGAGCGCGGAAAAAAAAGAGCGAGTAAAAAAGTCCCCATAAGTAGGGGGGTGCCTAAAACGTTATTTCGTAATAACTTTCTAAAGAACTACCGGCTTATTCGACAATTCATTCGTATCAGCAGCAGAAATAGGGAAATGCTTTTCTAACAAAGCCCCAATCTCATCAATTCCTAACACCACGCCATTACCAAAATTTCCAGCACGAAACTCTGTCTGCATCAATCCACAAATACGTTGCCACTCTTGTTCACCAACAACCTTGTTGATATTTCTATCAGCGGTAATTTCAACTTTATGATCAGCCAGTAATAAATAGATCAGCACGCCATTATTGTCTTCGGTATCCCAGACTCTTAAGAGCGAGAACACCTCAATAGCGCGTTCATTCATTGACTCATCATGCCAGAGCGCTTTGAACGGCAATGAGCTTTCAATGGCGAAACGAATCTCGCCACTATGTTTGCTTTCCGATTGTTTGATTGCCCCTTCGATTCTCGCCATTTCTGATGGCGGAAAATCACGACGCAACCACCAACCGGGATAAAACAGATGCTTAATTGTTCTTTTAAAATTCATAATTACCACCCGCCGGACGCGCCGCCTCCGCCGAATCCACCACCGCCGCCACTAAAGCCGCCGCCTCCGCCGCTGAATCCTCCTCCACCACCGCCAAAACCGCCGCCGTAACCACCACCATCGCGGTAACTACTGCTTCGAGAACCACTAAAACCAAGCGTAAAAACCGCCAGGAAGAAGGCGGCAATAATGGTTAACACCGCGCTTTGCGATAACACCCATATTATTATGGTGCCACCAACCGTAATCAAAGAAACAGTCACTAAACGCCCCAACAAAGGAACTAGCAGGTTGGTTACAAAAGAAGACCCAATAATCATCATCGCCAACAATGCGCTGGTATCATCAAAACTATCACCTTGATTTGAGGATGGTTCTGGCAAGACTTCGCCATTGATAAGCCCAATTATTTTATTCGTGCCGGCTGAGATGCCTGAATAATAGTTTCCACTGCGGAAGGCAGGCGAAATGTATTCTCGGATAATACGACCTGCTGCAATATCGGGTATTGCACCTTCAAGCCCATAGCCTACTTCAATCCGCATTTTTCGATCTTGCATTGCGATTAAAAGTAATATGCCATCATCTACATCTTTACGACCTAATTTCCACTGCTCCACAACACGCATGGAATAATCTTCAATGGCTTCTGGGCTAGTCGTGTTTACGAGTAAGATAGCCAGCTGGCTACCTTTGTTTTTTTCAAGATTTTCAAGCGTGGATTCGAGAGAGGCTATTTCAGCCGAAGATAATGTCCCCGTTAAGTCTGTCACTCTACTGTTTAATTCAGGGACTTTTACCAAGTCGGCCATCGCACTACTTGAGACCAGTATTCCACTGATAGTCCCAATCACTATGAATAAACTCAGGAACAGCCCTGATAATGAGTGCTTTGTATACATTCTGGTTTTAGTAGATTAGTTTAATTTGTAGCAGGCGCCGTATTAAAATCAACCTTTGGTGGTGCGGCAATCGCGTCTTCATTTTCAACGGTGAAATTCTGCTTGGTCGAATACCCCATAAGGCTAGCGATCATATTGCCAGGGAATTTCCTAACTGTTAAATTGTAATCTTTTACAGCATCGATATAGCGTTTACGTGCGACTGTAATGCGGTTTTCCGTTCCTTCTAACTGGGTCTGTAATTCCAGGAAGTTCTTATCTGACTTCAGATCAGGGTAGCGCTCAACCGTTACCAGCAAACGACTCAAAGCTCCTGTTAATTGACTTTGCGCTTGTGAGAATTGACTGAATGCCGCAGGATCATTGAGCGTTTCCGGTGTGATTTGAACGGACGTAGCTTTCGCACGCGCTTCAACAACACTGGTTAATACGTCTTTTTCCTGTGCGGCAAAACCTTTAACCGTGCTTACCAGATTAGGTATAAGGTCTGCTCTGCGCTGATATTGGTTAACCACTTCAGACCAGGAGGCAGTCACACCTTCATCACCACTTACAATGCGGTTATAAACACCCACACCAAAAATAATAAATAATGTGATTGCTGCAAGAATTACCATTCCAAACTTAGACATTCTCTCTCCCCTTCTGTTTTGCGTAAACTGAACTTCACTTTTGAATAGCCTATTAATTCATATATTTATGAATTTGTCACTAGTCTAGCCTGCTCGCTTCTTTTGTGCCATCTCATCTAACATCTAAGTTAAAACTGCAAAAAAAGTGCCTATAAGTAGGGGGGTGTATTATAGAAAAAGAAAAAGGATGATTAATCAAAGGAATTAACAGCCATGCCTGATCCAGATCTAAAATCACAAGAAGACGTAATTCAATCCGAAGATGTCAAACATACCTATGGCTTGTATCCCGAAGCGATTCAGAAAAGACTGCTAACTATTCGACGAATGATATTTGATCTCGCTAAACAAAATGACAACGTGGGTGACATTGAAGAAACCTTAAAATGGGGAGAACCCTCTTACAAAGCCAAGTCTGGATCTACCGTAAGATTAACGTGGAAGTCATCGACACCCAATAATTACGCCATTTACTTTATCTGTAGCACCAGCTTAGTGGAGACATTCAGAGAAATTTATCCAGATACGTTTCGCTATGATGGCAATAGAGCGATTATTTTTTCACTCGATGAAACAATTCCTGAAGATGCATTAAAACAATGCTTATTGCTCTCTTTGACTTACCATAAGATAAAACATCTTCCACTTTTAGGATTATAAAGGCATACTCCGCTTGCAAAGCATTGGGGGCATCTGTTAGAATCCCCGCTCTTCGATTTTTGAACACGATTTTAAGAGGATCTTCTAATGAAGGCCGATACACACCCAGACTACAATCAAGTAATTTTTCAGGACCTTGCGAGCGACTTTAAAATTCTTACTCGCTCAACGCTTTCTTCAAAAGAGACTGCAAAATGGGAAGATGGTAATGAATACCCACTAATTAAAGTGGATATCTCTAGTGCATCTCACCCTTTCTACACGGGCAAGCAAAACACTAAAACAACTGCTGGTGCGATTGACAAGTTTAACAATCGTTACGGTAGAAAATAACGAATCCTTGTCTGCTGAGCTAAACCGGGTTTCGATCTGGCTTGCTGCAAACTTACATTCGTTAATGCTTTTAAAGCATACCTCAAAAAAGGCACTAGTTATGAGTGCCTTTTTTGCGTCTGTCATAATCACATTTATCGTTTTGGCACCCCCCACCTTTGCGGCCGAAATTTGCCCTTCCCCTAAAAATAGTCAATTAGAAAGTGCAACCGTTAAATGGGTCTATGATGGCGATACGGTGTTACTTACCGACAAACGCAAAATCAGAATCATTGGTGTAAACACGCCAGAAACAAAACACCACAAACAAAAAGGCCAGGCTTACGGCGCAAAAGCGAAAGAAGCGTTAAGAGAAAAACTTAAACAGCACAATTACAAAGTCAGACTACTTTACGGAAAAGAAAAGAAAGATAAGTATTCCAGAGTACTGGCACATGTATTTTTAAAAGATGGCACCAATATATCCAGCTGGCTACTACAGCAAGGCTATGCAAAAACACTCGCCATATCACCTAATATTGCATTCGCTGATTGCTATGAAAAAGCAGAAAGAAGCGCACAACTAAAATCACTTAACATCTGGAAACTCAAAAAAAACCAGATCTATAGTGCGCATTCAATTAGCAAAAAAACCAAAGGTTATGTTCGCCTAAAAGGCATTATCAATAATAAGAAAAGATACAAGAACTCTCTCTCACTGACGCTTAGCAGTTCTGACAAGAAACCGATAAAGATCATCATCAAAAAGAAAAATCTAGTTTATTTTAAATCGATAGATTTTGATAAATTAATCGGCAAAAGCATAATCGTTTCAGGTATGCTCAAAAACCAAAGAAAAAGACGGACTATTCAACTTAATCACCCATCACAACTTCAGGTATTTGCTGAGGAGCAAATAGAATCGATGATTAAATGGAGCTCAAAATAATGACTATCAAAAACACTGTTAGCGGTTTCATCGCAGCCACCCTATTCGCAGCACTTAGCGGCTGTTCCACCAACCCGGTTTCAGGTAAAAACGACTTTACCCTGATTAACCAGAAGCAAGAATTAGCGATCGGTGCTGAAGGCCACAAAAGCATCATGAAGCAGAAAAAACGCTACAACAATCCGCAACTACAGGCTTACGTCAACAATATTGGGCAACAACTCGCAAGACAGAGCCATAGAAGTGATATAAGTTATACCTTTACCGTATTAGATGACCCTACCGTTAACGCCTTTGCGCTTCCTGGAGGTTACATTTATGTAACAACAGGCCTCATGGCTTATCTTAATTCTGAAGGTGAATTAGCCGGCGTACTGGGACATGAGATTGGTCACGTGACAGCCAAACATGGTGTAAAACAACAAAGCGCAGGCGCTGTTGGTGCCATATTACAGAGTATTTTGGCTGATCAGGCTGGCGTAACTGCGGGCAAGGGATTTGGCCAACTAGGACAAGCGCTTTTAAGCGGCTACGGCAGAGACCACGAGCTTCAGGCTGACAAATTAGGCGCAGAGTATTTAGCGCGTGTTGGCTACGATCCAGAAAATATGATTGAAGTCGTTAGCGTCTTAAAGTCACAGGAAGAATTTGAAAAGTATCAGGCGCAAAAAGAAGGCCGTAAAGTACAAGCTTATCATGGCGTTTTCTCTTCTCACCCCGACAATGACACGCGTCTCAAAGAAGTCATTAGACAAGCCAATAAGTTTAAAACCCAGACCACCAGAGATGCTGGCCACGACAAGTATTTAAAACAAATTGATGGAATGCCATTTCGCATTGATAAAAACAATAATGGAAGAATCGTCGTAGGCCGTGCATCTACGCCAGGTTTGACCTATGCTACCTTGGCACAAAAAAGTAAGGTAGATGAACAACGTTTACGTCTTATCAATGGCATGTTCCCTAAAGGACAACCTGTTCCGGGACGCCTGGTAAAAGTCATTCAATAAACAAACACTGTTATTTTTCACCACTCAACCAGTAATAGTCTAAGCTTAATTACACATTACTTAGAAATAGTATAAGGAATAATTCATGTCGAATGAAACGCTAAAAAAAGAAGCCCTTGAGTACCACTTAAATCCTAAGCCGGGAAAAATCGCAATTGAGATTACAAAGCCTACTGAAACTCAGAAGGACTTATCGCTTGCTTACACACCGGGTGTAGCAGAACCAGTTAAAGAGATCGAAAGAGATCCTGAAAATGCTTATAAATACACAGCAAAAGGAAATCTGGTTGGCGTTATAACAGATGGAACAGCTGTATTAGGTCTAGGTAACACTGGCGCTCTTGCAAGCAAACCTGTTATGGAAGGAAAAGGTGTTTTATTCAAACGCTTTGCAGACATTGATGTTTTTGATATTGAAGTAAATTCAGATTCAGTTGAAGATTTCTGCAAAACTGTAGAAAATATCGCACCTACTTTTGGTGGCATTAATTTAGAAGATATTAAAGCGCCTGAATGTTTTGAGATTGAGCGTATTCTGGAAGAAAAACTGGATATTCCGGTATTTCACGATGATCAACACGGCACAGCCATCATCATTGCAGCTGGCCTAATTAACGCTCTTGAGCTAAAAGGCAAAGAGCTCAAAGACGCTAGAATCGTTTGTCTAGGTGCTGGTGCAGCCGGCATAGCTTCAATGAAAGTACTGACGTCACTGGGTGCAGATAAAAACAAACTTTATATGCTTGATCGCGGCGGGGTTATCCACTCTGGTCGTGATGACTTAAACAAATACAAACAGGAATGGGCACTAGAAACTGAAGACAGAACATTGCTAGATGCATGTACCGGCGCTGATGTATTTATCGGTCTTTCTGGTCCAAATTTATTAAGTGTCGAAGCACTCAAAGCGATGGCTGATCATCCGATTGTTTTTGCTCTTTCTAATCCAGATCCAGAAATTGATCCTGAAGTAGCTCGTGAAGCTCGTCCAGACATCATTATGGCGACTGGCCGAAGCGATTACCCTAACCAGATCAACAATGTCTTGGGCTTCCCGTACATCTTCCGTGGTGCTTTAGATGTTCGCGCAACTAACATCAATACAGAGATGAAAATGGCAGCTGTTCACGCACTAGCATCAATTGCGAAAGAGCCTGTGCCTGATTCAGTGCTTAAAGCTTACAATAAAGACTCAATGGAATTCGGTCCGGAGTACATCATCCCTACGCCATTAGATCCGCGTTTGCCTGATATTTTACCTGCAGCTATTTCACAAGCTGCAATTGATTCTGGCGTTGCTAAAATCAAATAATAGCGTTTTTAAAAAAGCTATAAAAAAAGGATGCCATGTGGCATCCTTTTTTGTTTTTGAATCAATGAAAATTCATGATCTAGTTATACAGCTATTTAGTTACATTCCTTTTTCAGTCGTTTTATCCGCATCATTATCTTCATCATTGCCGGAGTCCTCAGCATCTAATGCCACAGCCTCTAAACCTACAGGAGTAATCCTCGACGCCATAAGCTGATGATCCACCTGCTCGTCGTCTGGTACTGCCTCTCTCTGGAAGATAAAGTACAAAACAAGCAAGCCTAACACCACATGTATAGCCCCTAAATACAAAAGAAACCAGACATTGCCAAAAGCCGCTGTTAGGTAACCTACTGTTATTGGGCCCGCAGCTGCACCAATACCGGAAAAAAGTACCATGGTGCTACTGGCGCTCGTCATCTGTTCTGGTCTCAAACGATCATTGGTATGCGCAATACTCAATGAATACACAGGCAGAGCGGCAGCGCCAAACAAACCGAATATCACAATAAAAGCGTTAGACTGCGGATCAATTTTATAAAGCACGGCAATTAAAGCGACAGAAATCGCACACAAAACAACAATGACTAAACGTCGATCAAATTTATCTGATATCCAGCCGACCGGCCATTGTGCCGCTGCACCCATAGCAATGAACACACTCATAAAGACCGCGGTTTGCGAAATACTCATCCCCGCATTCGCGGCATAAACCGCCCCCATACCGAGAACCACACCTGAAACTATCGAGGTTAATGTAATACTCACTACACCTGTATGTGCCGTTCTAAACAACTCTAAGACACTCATGCTTTCACTTTCTTCTTCTAGTGGTGCTGCCACCCGGGTAACCAACAGAGGAATCAAAGCCACTGATAAAAGAATCGAAGAAAGTAAAAATAAATTGAAAGTAGTCGGATCAGCAACCTTAAATAGCAATTGCCCGCCGGCTAGACCACCGTATGAAACAATCATATATAGCGATAAAATCCTTCCCCGACTGTCATTGTCAGCACGCGCGTTTAACCAGCTTTCTACAACCACGTAGACACCCGCAAAACTAAACCCGGTAATCAGCCGCATAAATATCCAGGCAATGGGATCAATTAACAGGATTTGCACCAGTACAGCCGTTGAGGCCAAGGATGCAAGCGCCGCAAACACTCTAATATGTCCGACCTGCCTTATGAGTTTATTGGTGAGTAACGACCCCGCCAAAAAACCTAAATAATAGGCTGTCATGATCCAACCCGTGGTACTCGAGCTAAACCCTTCGAAGTTGGCTCGCCAACTAACAAGCGTCCCCTGCAAGCCGTTTCCAAGCATCAAAAATGCCAAACCTAAAAACAAAGGCCATGTAGTTTTTAAAATATTGTTAATCATAAGACGAACTGCAGAAGGAAATAAAACGTTAGGTCAAAAAATGGCGCATTCTCGCACCGAAACTGATTTAAACCAACAGAAATATAATAGGAAACGCATCAGCGCTATATTTCAGAATATCAGCAATTTTAGGCTATAAGTAGGGGGGTGCATTATCAACAATGAGAACATTAATGTTCTCACCCTGACTTACTACAAAACCTTATACGACTTAGCTGCAACGAACCAAAAGAAATAAATCTACTTTTGGCGCTTTGCGTCCATCACATTTCGTAATTGGCCTATTTTTTCAAGCACATCAAATAGCTGACCCGTATTTTCTATCTGAATGGAAATACTCAACAATGAGATAAGCTCTGTATTGCCTCGTTTCGTTGTCATACTGACTACATTAATTTGCTCTTTAGCCAACACCTGAGCAACATCACTAATCAAACCAGGCTTATTAAAACCAGTCACTTGAATATCAACGGTGTATGCCGTGGTTTCTGTACCCCAGGAAGCTTCGGCTAGTCGCAATGATTTATCTGGACCAAGATTGTCCTCATCGATATTAGGACAGTCTTCGCGATGAATCGTGATACCTCTTCCGACAGTGATATAACCAATAATATTGTCGCCGGGTACAGGCTTACAACAGTTTGCTATTTCAACTAAAAGATTACTAACACCCTGAATTTGAATACCGCGATCGTTATGTTCATTTTTAACATTAACCTTACGGAATTTAACTTCTTCTTTCTTCGGTACTTCCAGTGAATCGATTAACTGAGCGACACTGATATCACCCCGACCCAGCGCAATCAGAAATTCTTTTTTAGACTGAAAACGAAAACGTTGAATTAAAGGCTCAAGATCTATCTTTTTAAGATTTAAACGATGTTTTTCCTGCTCGATCACATCCTTGCCATCTTGCAAGTTTTTCCCATGATCCTGCTGTCTGAACCAATGTCTAATTTTGCTCCGAGAGCTTGCTGACCCAACATAACCCAAGGTAGGGTTGAGCCACTTTCTACTGGGTTGTTCCTCCTTCTTGGTGATGATTTCTACCTGATCACCATTGTTCAGCTTATGATCTAAGGAAACAATCACCCCATTAACTTTTGCGCCATTGCATCGATGACCCACACTTGTGTGAATAGCATAGGCAAAATCTAACGGCGTAGAACCTTTGGAAAGCTCGACAATGTCACCTTGCGGCGTAAGCACAAATACCCTGTCCGGAAAAATTTCCGCCCTGAAGTCTTCGAGTAGCTCGTCATCGGTATCATCGCTATCGAGCAATCGTCTTAAAGAACTAACGACTCTTTCCATTGCCGCATCTTGTGCGCCACCTTCTTTATAGCGCCAATGTGCAGCAACACCCAGTTCGGCGAACACGTGCATATCTTGCGTCCGAATCTGGATTTCTACGTATCTTCCCTGAGGACCGATAACCACGGTATGTAATGACTGATAACCATTCGGCTTTTTATTGGCGATATAATCATCGAGCTCTGCCGGAACGTGCTTCCATTTTTCATGGACCACACCAAGCGCGGTATAACAGGCTTTAACATCACTGACGATAACGCGAACAGCACGTAAATCATAAAGCTGATCGATAGAGAGTTCTTTGCGCTGCATCTTTTTCCAGATGCTATAGATATGCTTGGGTCGACCGTAAACTTCGGCTTCTATGTCCATATCGCTTAAGAATTGGCGCAGATTGAAGATAAATGCTTCAACATAGGCTTCGCGCTCTAGGCGTTTCGCATCTAAGGATTTGGCTATTTTCTTATAGCCCATGGGATCGAGATAACGGAAAGCCAGATCTTCCATTTCCCATTTTAGTTGGCTAACACCCAGACGATTTGCCAAAGGCGCATAGATATCCATCGTCTCTTGAGCGACTGCGCGCTTATCATAAAGCTCCGCATCGGCGAGCAGACGCAAATATTGTAAGCGCCAGCCAAGATAGATTAAGACCGCACGTACATCATCGACCATCGCTAACAGCATGCGTCTAAGGCGTTCTGCTTGCTCGGGAATGACCGCTTCGTTTTCGTTTTGGGGTTTAAAATTATGCAACCACCGCATGTTTTTAACCAGCAACGCAATTGTGCTGCTAAATTTTTCAGCAATTTCTTCTATGGAATAAGTGTCGCAGAGGCGCACATCGCTTAAGACCGCAGCAATAAGTGTGACCTGGTCAACTTGTAAGTTACGTAAAATATCCGCGACATCCAGGCTTAAGGGGACTTGTGAATCTTCATCAAACTCTGCAACCGTGAGCATCAGATCAATCGCATCGATTAGCAATTGCTGATCTTCTTCACTTTCATTGATGGAGAGTCGATGTATCCATTCTTCGCGAGTGCGCGAACTGGTATCTCTTAGCTGACTATGCTGCATTACCCCAAACCCCTCTATGTAGGTATAGAACTGGAAGTGCACCCCCCTACTTTGAGGGCTTTTTTTAATTAATTCTTATTATTCTAGCGATAAAATCCAGATTTTATATTGCGCCTTATCATGTCACAAATTTACTATTTTGTCTTCTAATTGGTGATGATGCTGGATCACCGCCGTGGGTGTTTGACCGCCTGGCCAAGGCATTAACGTTGGGTTGTACCAAATAGCTTTCATACCAACTTGTTGAGCACCAATGATATCGCGCTCTGGATCATCACCAACATAAACCGTTTGATGGAAATCATGGTCTGATAGTTCCATCGCTTTATGAAAAATATCTTTATGTGGTTTAGATACGCCGGCAGCTTCTGAAGATAAAGAAAAGTCGAATAAGTGCCCTACTCCTATTTTATTCACATCAGCATTGCCATTGGTGATAACACCTAATGAGTACTTTTTAGAGAGCTTCTCTAGCATTTCCAAAGCGCCATCATAAAAAGTCACGTCATTTCTGGCTGACCAAAATACATCAAAGCCCGGTTCTACATAGTCGTGATCATAACCAATCTCATCTGCCAGAGCTCTCATCCAGCTCTTGCGCAAATCGGTTAAGTTATGATGCATTTCAGGCTTGGCATACATGTAATCCATACGATGCTGAACCAATGCCTCACCACTATATTTTTGGGTGATCTTTGGGTAGTATGATTTCAGCCATTCGTAGAAGCTGCTCTCTGCCTTAGCAATCACCGGATTGACGGCCCACAGGGTATTATCTAAATCAAAAGCGATACATTTAATTGTCATGAAGCTATTTAAACACATCATTATTTCATTCGCATTACTTCTATTAAGCATACTGCCTTTCAATTCATTACAGGCAAGAACCATTGTGCTGGTGCATGGCTTTATGGCGGATGACATGTCGTGGCGCTACTCAGGCTTTACCCAACCGCTCTTACAAGCTGGCTGGAAAGATGGGGGCGGCTATGGTTACGGCGCCCAAGGAATGCTTTTTCCTCGTGATTTAATGACTAAAGGCGACGTCTTTTATACGGTTAACCTTCCATCGAAATCTAACTTACAAATTCAAGAAAGCTACCTCATGCAGTATCTTTCTCATTTATATGCCTATCGATTCGAACCAATGACTCTGGTTGGCCATTCGGCAGGTGGTTTAATTGCCAGACTTTATGTCATCGACCCTCAGCGTGAGCAGGCAGTGAATGGTTTGATAACAATTGCATCACCACACCTAGGAACACCTGCCGCCAATATCGCTCATTTAGCAGGCAATTCTCCTATTGGGATGATGGCCAGCATGGCTGGTATTAGCGAATTGCAAGATTCTCGCGGTTTATTTTCTGACCTAAAAGAGGAAGCTCCCTATAACTTTCTGTACTGGATGAATCGCCAACACCATCCAAACATTCATTATGCTTCTATTATTCGTAAAAATGATTCCATTACTCAACCAGAAAGGTTCGACTTTGTTGTTCCCCCTTTCAGTCAGGACATGAATAATATCTGGGCATTAAGAGAGCGTTCTGGCATCGCACTCAGTACCGAAAATCACTCTTTAAATGGGAAAGATGGAGTAATCCTGCTACAAATCCTACAGCACATTCCTCTAAGTTCATCTCAAAAATAGAGAAAACCTTAAAAAGAAAAAACCTAAGCCGCTGATTTAAAATAACTAATAGTAACTTCTCAGTCTTTAATGAATGAAATTAAATTCACCAATAGTATTTTTTATAGTAAACTGTGCGCTCTCCACAAATACCACCCGAGGAGAATGGTTACTTAGTGTTTTCTTGGAGGATGACGCTGCCAGAGATCTCATGATTTCCTGGTGTAACCACATTCAACCCCGAGTCTATCTCGGGGTTTTTAATGGGCGAAATTAATTTCAAACCTTTTAATATATTTATTCAGATTTTCGAACTAATTTTGTGCAGCTCGCACTAAATGTACGATTCAACAAAACAATCAATTTTTTTTATATTAATTTAACAAACTATTAAGGAAGATAAACATGGGAATGATCAAAGACTTTAAGGAATTCGCTCTTAGCGGTAATTTAATCGATATGGCTACAGGTATTATTATCGGTGTAGCATCTGGCAAATTAATCTCATCACTTGTAAGTGACGTAATTATGCCACCAATCGGAGTTGCACTAGGTGGAGTAAATTTTACAGACTTAGGCATCAAGCTTGCTGAAACAGGTGGTGGAGAAAAAGGGTTAGAGCCAATCATGCTTAAGTACGGCGCATTCATTCAGAGCTTCATTGACTTCTTAATCATTATGGCAGTTGTATTTATTATTATTAAAATTGCTACACGTAACAAAGAGCCAGAGCCAGAAGCTGGACCATCTCAAGAAGACCTACTTACTGAGATTCGTGACGCGTTACAAAAGAAGTAATTCTTTAAGCTGATTTTAGGAAATAGTGATTACTATTACTTCTTAAAAAAGTGCTTATAAGTAGGGGGGTGTATTTTTAAATACACCCCCCTTTTTTTATCTCTTATTTTTGACTATCTTGGTGTTTCGAGTTAAATCTGTTGAGCTAACTTAGTTTAAACGGCAACCACCACCAACATAAGATCCTGCTTCCAGATCTGTAACATTCGACCATACTCCACTCAAGGTCAACGTCTCCTCATCTAAAACACCATCGATTTCAGTACCATCAGCTGATTTAGCAGTCAGTTTGTTATCTACTAACTTACCTGTGATTTCACTTTCTTCATTCGTTGAAACACTATAAGTGGTTCCTTTTACATTGTTCGACTTGTCGACATCAAAGGTAAATAATCCTTGATCTCCCCCAGTGAACGGAACGGTGTAACGATAAACTGCATCACTTTCACCACCTAATCTCTCTGCAGAGAATGTACCTTTCAAGGATGTATTCGCGCTATTTTCCCAGGTACCTGATAGGTCTTCAGTAGAATTGAGCTTTCCAGTAAATTCTTTGGCAGAATCTTCAGCACTCACAAACTCTAATCCCATATCATAATCAAGCGCGGTAGTACTGCTAATCTCAACCGATACTTCATTCTCCGGATTATATGAAGAACCTACTACTTCACCCGTAACCGGGTTTACGACTAACGCAATATTACCTGATTCTGTACCTTCGTAAGAACCTACATAAGCACCCGCATTTGCACAAAGCAAGGTCGTCTTTAAGTGAGTTGCCGCTACCGTCGCTTCAGGTATTTCATGCTCGATCCCATCTGCAACAGAAGCTGAAGTTACGATGTTATTCACGTTTTGTGTAGGGAAATCAGCCGCTGCAAAATCTACTACTGACCAGCTTTCTGCTTTAGCCTGAACTTTTTTAGAAATTTCAATGCCATTACTCGGCGTATTATCTTTATCCAGCATCATCAGAAAACGTACTTTATTGATTACTTCGGCAGAAGCCAAAGTGCCATTAGCAACAAGATCTACTGGTGTCATTACCGCTTTACCAGTACCCGACCCAAGCGCTACTGCGCCTATTGAGAAGGCAACATCTTCACCATC
This sequence comes from Cocleimonas flava, assembly GCF_004339015.1. Taxonomy (GTDB): domain Bacteria; phylum Pseudomonadota; class Gammaproteobacteria; order Thiotrichales; family Thiotrichaceae; genus Cocleimonas; species Cocleimonas flava. The sequence continues at coordinate 783,653 of NZ_SMFQ01000005.1, forward strand.
TTCGTAAATGAAACCACCAGATGCATCTGTAACGCCATCCTGACCTCCAGAAACATAAGAGAGACCAGACACGTTACTGTCTTTAAAAACACCATTCTTTTTAACAACAGAAGAAGAACTTCCTCCGCCACCACAGGCTGTAAGCCCAAATAATGAAACCGTGGTCAATGCAATTAAGCCATTAATCTTTAACATATTTATCCCCATAAATTTTTATAATAAAGCCGCGCTGATTCTACCATAATCAAACTCTTACACATAATGCAGACTACACTCATCAAACGTTTAGACAGAAGCTTGATAAATAGTTTCGTTGAAATGAATTTCGTCGATGAGAATTCCAAGTTTATTGTGACACTGTCAGACTGATTTGTTAAATTAGCCGGATGACTCAAACCGCTACTAAAACTGCAGCAAAAAGCGCGCAGAAACACACACCGATGATGCAACAATTTTTACGCATCAAATCCGAAAATCCAGATCTTCTTTTGTTTTATCGGATGGGTGATTTTTACGAATTGTTTTTTGAAGATGCACAAAAAGCGGCACAACTTTTAAACATTACTCTCACTGCTCGCGGAAAATCAGATGGTGAACCGATCCCTATGGCGGGGATTCCTTATCATGCCGCTGAACAATATTTACCACGATTATTGAAGCAGGGAATTTCTGTCGGCATTTGCGAACAGATTGGTGATCCAGCCAAATCCAAAGGCCCTGTTGAAAGAAAAGTAGTCCGTATTCTCACTCCAGGAACAGTCACTGATGATTTTTTACTGGAAGAGCGTCGTGATAATTTACTACTAGCCATTTCAGAGTTTACGAATCAACACAAAAGCAACTATGGGCTAGCCTGCATCGACTTGAGCAATGGCCGTTTCATCGTACAGCAAGTCAATAGTGTCGAAGCTTTACATAATGAAGTTGAACGTATGCGTCCAGCTGAAATACTCGTTAACGAAAATACTGAGATTAAACTATCTGATCAGTACTCTATTACCAAAAGAGCACCCTGGCACTTTGACGAAGAAAACGCGCGTAATCTGATACAAAAGCAACTCGGCACCAAAGACCTATCGGGTTTTGGTTGCGATGATATCCCCGCCGCAATTACCGCTGCAGGCGTATTACTCCAATACGTTAATGAAACGCAGCGCACAGCTCTTCCACACATTAATAGTTTACAAGTTGAGAGCAGCGATGATGGCATTATCCTTGATGCTGCAAGTCGCCGTAATTTAGAGCTCGAACACAGCCTTATGGGCGACCATAAGAACACCCTAATCTCTGTTTTGGATAAAACCGCTACAAGTATGGGTGGGCGCTTATTAAGTCGCTGGTTGAATAAGCCATTACGTGATCAAAACATCTTGAGAAACCGTCATCAGGCCATCGATAGCTTTATTCAACAATATCATTATGAAACGCTGCATGGCGTATTGCGACACATCGGTGATATAGAACGAATTATTTCAAGAATTGCTCTCGCAACTGCTAGACCTCGTGATTTATCAACATTAAGAGACTCTCTTAAAGTTACCCCAGAGTTAAACAGCATTCTAAAACAACTCGATAACCCGCTGATTGTATCACTTAGAACGGGCATCGATGAACATCATGAATTAGTCACCCTTCTCGATTCCGCGATTATTGATAATCCACCAGTATTAATACGCGATGGTGGTGTTATTGCAGAAGGCTTTGATGAAGAACTCGATGAGCTACGTAACCTGAGTAAAAATTCAGATCAGTACTTATTAGATTTAGAAACGCGTGAAAAAGCGCGAACAGGCATCGCTAGTTTAAAAGTCGCCTATAACCGCGTACATGGTTTTTACATTGAAATTCCACGCTCACATACGGATGAAATTCCGCCTGAGTATATCCGTCGTCAAACCCTCAAGATGGCGGAACGCTTCATTTTGCCAGAACTGAAAGAGTTTGAAGATAAAGTACTTTCAGCCAGAGAACGCTCTCTATCAAGAGAAAAAGCCCTTTATGAAAAACTATTACAAGATCTGGCGATTTATACCTTATCACTGAGGGAAACAGCTCAAAACATTGCAGAAGTCGATGTTTTAAGTAACTTCGCAGAACGCGCAGTATTACTAAACTATGCTAAACCAGAACTCAGTGAATCACCTGGCATCAATATCGTTGCAGGGCGTCACCCAGTCGTTGAAAGCACCTTAGATGATCCGTTTGTACCCAATGATTTGAATATGGACGACCAGCGTCGAATGCTAATGATTACCGGCCCTAATATGGGCGGTAAATCGACCTATATGCGCCAAATCACTTTGATTGTTCTAATGGCTCATATCGGCAGCTTTGTACCCGCAGAATCTGCAGTAATAGGCCCAATCGACAGGATATTTACCAGAATCGGCGCACATGATGATTTAAGCACAGGACGTTCGACCTTTATGGTAGAAATGACCGAAGCAGCCAATATCCTGAATAATGCAACGGCTAACTCACTGGTGTTAATGGATGAAATTGGACGTGGCACCAGCACCTTTGATGGATTGTCGTTGGCATGGTCTTTTGCTGAATTTTTAGCGAAGCAGAAACAGGCATTTACCTTATTCGCGACACACTACTTCGAGTTAACTGCGCTTCCAGAAAAAATACCAACGATAGCGAATGTACATATAAACGCTGTGGAGCACGGCGATAAAATCGTATTTTTACACAGCGTAAAAGATGGTCCAGCAAATCAAAGTTATGGACTACAAGTAGCTCAACTTGCAGGTGTACCGAAAGGTGTCATCGCTCAAGCGCGCAAGAAATTGCATCAACTAGAACAAGATGCGAGGCAGAAACCACAGCAAGGACAAACGCTCTCTCTTAATTTAGGCTTTGCAGATGAAGATCCATTAGACGACCAAAGCTTTGCCATTGAGGATGAGTTGGCAACAGAAATAAAGAATACGCTGATGGATATAGACCCAGATGATTTAACACCGAAACAAGCTCTGGAAAAACTTTATCAACTGAAAAAGTTATTGGATGAATAATGTGATAGTCCTTGTTCGAGCTCGTTAGATTCTCCATCAGCTATCAGTCTTTCATTTCCCACTAATTTGTTTTGCCTCTAAAGCTGCGGAACACTCTGTAAATAGATACCCCAAAAGTGAGAAATAAATATCCTGAAAGGTTACTGAAAGTCCGATACAATTCCGTGCGTTAAATAATAGAAACACATGCAAAATCGTTTTGATTAGTCCCGATAGCTCAGTAGGATAGAGCGGCCCCCTCCTAAGGGGCAGGCCGGGGGTTCGAATCCTCCTCGGGACGCCATCATCTATCATGAATATAATTACTCTTTAGATCTTCAATCCTTATTGACAGAATCTTTTAAATCCATACACTCGCCCACCCCAGCCGAACTAAAGTATCGACTGATTACAACTGAGTACAAGAAACTTAAGGAAGCCTTATAAGAATGAAAGCCATTGATCTAAGTAGTTACGGTATTAAAAATCCATCTGAAGTTATCTACAATCCTTCTTATGAGATGCTGTTTAACGAAGAAACACGTGACGATCTGGTAGGCTTTGAAAAAGGGGTTGTGACTGACACAGGTGCTGTCGCAGTCGATACGGGTATATTTACTGGACGCTCTCCTAAAGACAAATACATCGTTCGTGATGATGTCACCAGAGATACTTTCTGGTGGTCTGATCAGGGCAAAAATGATAACAACCCAATTACGCCAGAGCTTTGGGAACACTTTGAATCACTGGTTGTAGATGAGTTATCAAACAAACGTTTATTTGTTGTCGATGCATATTGTGGCGCAAATGAAAGCTCTCGATTAAGCGTACGCTTTATCACCATGGTTGCATGGCAAGCTCACTTTGTTAAAAACATGTTTATCCGTCCAACTGACGAAGAACTAGAAACATTCGAGCCAGACTTCACGGTTATGAATGGCGCAAGCGTCACTAATCCTGACTGGAAAGAACAGGGACTAAATTCTGAAAACTTTGTTGCTTTCAACCTAACCAAAAACATTCAGCTAATTGGTGGGACCTGGTACGGCGGAGAAATGAAGAAAGGCTTGTTCTCTATTATGAATTACCTTCTTCCATTGAAAGGCATTGCTTCTATGCATTGCTCTGCAAATATCGGCAAAGATGGTAATTCAGCAATCTTCTTTGGCTTATCTGGCACAGGTAAAACAACACTTTCTACAGATCCAGAACGCGCTTTAATTGGCGATGATGAACATGGCTGGGATGATGACGGCATCTTCAACTTCGAAGGTGGTTGTTACGCTAAAACCATTAGCCTCGACCCTGAGCAAGAGCCAGAAATTTATCAGGCAATTCGCCGTGACGCATTACTCGAAAATGTAGTTACTCGCGAAGATAATACGATTGATTTTCATGACGGATCAAAAACGGAAAACACTCGAGTTTCATACCCAATCTACCACATACAAAACATCGTAAAGCCTCAATCAAAAGGTAGCGCTGCAAATAAAGTTATTTTCTTATCGGCAGATGCTTTCGGTGTTTTACCTCCTGTGTCGATTTTGACACCAGAGCAAACGCAATATCATTTCTTATCTGGCTTTACGGCAAAACTAGCTGGAACTGAGCGTGGTATTTCAGAGCCTACACCAACCTTCTCTGCATGTTTTGGTGCTGCTTTCTTATCGTTACACCCAAGCAAGTATGCGGCTACGCTAGTTAAGCGCATGGAACAATCTGGCGCGACAGCTTACATGGTAAATACTGGTTGGAATGGCACTGGCAAACGTATATCAATCAAAGATACACGTGCAATAATCAGCGCTATCCTTGATGGCAGCATCGACGAACAGGAAACAAAAACAATTCCTTTCTTTGATCTAAAAGTCCCAGTGCAACTAGAAAACGTAAACCCAGAAATTCTGGATCCTCGTGATACGTACTCGGATGCTGAAGAGTGGAATACCAAAGCTAAAGATCTAGCAAAATTATTTATCGATAACTTTGAGAAATACACCGATATTCCTGAAGGAAAATCACTGTTGGTTGCATCTCCTAAACTTGGCGAATAAGCACCTGCTAACTCTCTAGGTAAGCCTCTAAGCATTAGCAATTAATCTTAGATTGACGAATACAAGATGATAGTTAGTTTCATCTTGTATTCGTGTACAATCCCACTTTTTTTAATATTTAATTGGGATTAGTTGAATGGAAATCATTCATGCCGTCATTCTGGGCATTATAGAAGGTATTACAGAGTTCTTACCCATTTCCTCCACCGGACACTTAATCGTCGGCACAGAGCTCATGGGACTCCCTCAAACAAAAGAAAACACTGCCTTTCAGATCATTATTCAGCTTTCTGCCATTCTTGCCGTGATCGCTAATTACAAAGACAAGTTTCACCCTAAACATTTTGATTTATGGGTAAAGCTGCTTATTGCGTTTTTACCTCTCGCTATTATTGGCTTTATTTTTAAAGACCAAATCAAGATGCTGTTTTCAGTACAAGTAGTAGCGATCATGTTTATTGTCGGCGGTATCATCTTTTTAATTATTGAACACTTCCAGAAAACTGCTGTAGCCAAAACATTAGATGTTGAAGATATCAGTTACAAACAAGCGGCATGGATAGGCATTGCACAAGTCTTTGCACTGGTTCCGGGAACAAGCCGCGCAGGTTCTACAATCGTTGGGGCTTTACTCGTAGGTCTAAGTCGTAAGGCCAGCGCTGAGTTTTCATTTTTATTAGCGCTTCCAGTAATGGCAGCTACCAGTGGCTATGAATTACTGAAAAACTACAAAGACTTTAGTGACTCTAATTTGATGACATTAGCCGTTGGGTTCGTGGTTTCTTTTATCGTCGCGTACTTCACGATGAAATTATTTCTTCGCTTTCTGGAAAAATTCACCTTTGTCGGTTTCGGCATCTACCGCATTATTTTTGGCGTTATATTGCTATACCTTATTTACACAGGAGTCATTAGTTCTTCTGCTCATGCTTAATACAGAATAAAAATTTAAGCCACCCCCCACCTTTGAGGCACTTTTTTAACTATTATTTCGAGCAGGCAGTTAAACAATCAATCGTTTAATAATACCCGCCGTGAAATGCGAAGCGACTTGCTCAATAAATCGTGGAAAATCAATCATAGAATCATGATTGGCTTTGTCAGATATGATTCTTATTACAGTAAATGGCAAAGAATACTCATAAGCAACCTGTGCTACTGCTGCACCTTCCATTTCTACTGCAAGTAAATCGGGTAACGTCGAAAGCAACTCTCGTTGTTTCTCTACCGAACTGATGAACTGATCACCACTGGCAATTAAACCCGTATATACAACAGGCTTTGTTACTCCTAAATTAGATAATTCAGTTGCATCAACATCACTGGTCAGATCATCAGCCAAGTATTTTTCGGAAGCTGTTTTGGCAAGAATCACATCAGAAGAAGCCGCTGAAATTTCAGTCAGAGATAAAAGAGGAATTTCAAAACGCTTGATACCCAACACACCTGCACAATCCATATCATGTTGAACGAATGAACTCCCGACAACGATATCACCTATTTCCAAGTGCTGTGGAATTGCTCCTGCAACACCCGTGAAAACAAGCTTTGAAATGTGATACCTTTCGACAAGCATTGTTGTCGTTGAAGCTGATGCTACCTTTCCCCAGCCGGAGAAAACCACAACAACCTGTATGTGATTTAATAGGCCCAGATAAACCGTCTTATGACCTACTTTTTCTTCTGAAACATCTTCTAACATGGTTACAATGCGTTTGAGCTCCTCATGCATTGCAGCCATTATGCCAATCATTTCTTGTAACCTGCCTCAGTTAGCCTTCTAGGCTTTGACTAGCAAGATACTCGTCATAAGTACCAGAGTATTGATTAATACCTGTAGGCGTCATCTCGATAATACGAGTCGCTAGAGAGTTTACAAACTCACGGTCATGACTGACGAAGAACAGAGTTCCCGGATAATTTTCGAGCGCCAGGTTTAAAGACTCGATCGATTCCATATCCAGGTGATTCGTTGGCTCATCCATCAGAAGAACATTGTCTTTCTTCATCATTAATTTACCGAAGATCATACGACCTTGCTCACCACCTGATATAACTTTTACCGACTTTTCACTTTGTGCTTTTGAAAATAATAAACGACCTAATACAGAGCGTACTGATTGCTCGTCATCTTCTTCACTACGCCATTGATTCATCCAGTCGTATAGTGACTCACCATTTTCAAATTCGTAAGCATGATCCTGTGCATACACGCCTAGTGTCGCATTTTCTGACCATTTCACCATGCCACTATCAGGTTGAATAGCACCTTCTAAACAACGTAACAGTGTTGATTTACCAATACCGTTTGGTCCGATAATCGCGATACGCTCACCGACTTCAACCATCAGATCAATATCACGGAAAAGTGGTTCATCGTAGCTTTTGCTAAGACCTTTTACTTCTAATATGTTTTTATATAACTTCTTTTCCTGTTCAAAAACGATATACGGATTAACACGGCTTGATGGTTTTATGTGTGCTAATTCAATTTTATCTAATTGTTTTTGACGTGATGTAGCCTGTTTTGCTTTTGATGCATTCGCAGAGAAGCGACTAACAAATTGCTGTAGTTCTGCAATCTTTGCTTTTTTCTTGGCATTTTCGTTTTGTAACTGTTCGCGGGCTTGAGTTGCTGCAGTCATGTACTCATCATAGTTACCCGGGAACATGCGTAATTCGCCGTAATCCAGATCTGCCATATTGGTACAAACGCTGTTTAAGAAGTGACGGTCATGAGAAATGATAACCATAGTACTTTTACGATTGTTCAGTAACTTTTCCAACCAGCGAATGGTATTGATATCCAGGTTATTTGTTGGCTCATCGAGTAATAATAAATCCGGATCAGAAAATAGCGCTTGAGCAAGTAGTACTCGTAACTTCCATCCAGGAGCGATTGAGCTCATTGGCCCCCAATGCTGGTCTTCAGTAATTTCTAGACCGAGTAATAATTCACCCGCACGAGATTCAGCGGTATAACCATCCATTTCACCAAATTCAATTTCAAGATCAGCTACTTTGATGCCATCTTCTTCACTCATTTCTGGTAAAGAGTAAATGCGATCTCTTTCTTCTTTAACAGCCCAAAGCTTCTTGTCACCCATGATTACAGTATCAAGCACGCTGAATTCTTCAAATGCGAACTGATCCTGCCCAAGTACTGAATAACGTACATCTGGATCTAGCGTGACGTTACCTGCAGTTGGAGCAAGTTGCCCACTCAATATTTTCATGAATGTAGATTTACCACAGCCATTAGCGCCAATTAAACCATAACGGTTACCATTACCAAACTTGACTGATACGTTTTCAAACAATGGCTTTTCGCCAAATTGCATTGTGATATTAGAAGCTGAAATCAAAGCGGTTACCTAAATTAGTTATGTTGTAAATTGAATATTTGATTGTAAAAAAGACGGGCAAAAAAAAGCACAGTCTTCAATATCTAGAAGACTGTGCATTATAGGTTTATGCTAGCTCTAATCAAGCATTATTAGGCTGCCTTAGTCCAGTAGCGCCTTATACGCATCTAGATCAGAATCAATAGAAGCTTGTCTAATAACACTTTTACCACCGATTCTCGCATCAATTGCTTCAGCCAACTGGTGAACTGCCATTGCATAGTGACTACTGTGATTATAGCGAGTGATTACATAGAAATTATGACCACCGAGCCAAAGTTCATCACCACTATAGGTATTCAGTTTAATCAAACTCGCTTTTCCTGAAATATCGCCTAAGTAATCAGCAGACACACCTCTACTTTTAAGGCTATTTAAACTATGGCTTGATTTGAAGCCAGTGCGTAATGATTTATAACTGCTGTTCTTAGATGATGCTCGCACAGCAACTGTGCCACCTGTTTTCCAACCGTGTTTTTTAAAGTAATTAGCTACACTGCCAATTGCATCTTTGGGTGTCCAAAGATTGATATGGCCATTTCTATCATGATCTACAGCATAGCGTTTGATATTGCTTGGCATGAATTGACACAGACCTAAAGCACCTGCGTATGAAGCCATTGGCTTAAGTGGATCCAGACCTTCTTTTCTCGTCATCAATAAGTAGCTTTCAAGCTCGCTTTGGAAATACTTTCCACGTCGTGCATTATTAAATCCCATTGCTGATAAGGCATCTATCGCTCTGTTTTGACCTACATTTCCACCATATCGAGTTTCAACCCCGATAATGCCAAGGATGTATTCTTGTGGTACGCCATATTTTTGTTCGGCTTGTTGTAACGCAACACGATTTTCACGCCAAAACTGCACACCCTTACTAATAGTTTTTTCTGTCAGGAAATTACCGCGATATCTATTCCATCGGCCAGAACGTGATTTCTTATTTGATTTTATAGGGCCTCTGGCATCAGATGCTGCCATACGCTTAAGGAATGGTGTCGATTCAGTATTAGTGAAAAGGTAGTTTAAATAACCACGATCAAAACCATGCTTACTTACCATCTTGTCTATAAATCTACGAGTTTGTTGATTACTTACGTAATCTCCCGATAAAGATGCGTACTGAATGTTTTTATTTGGCGCACGATGTGATGGAGTTCGATAACTACTAGCTATTTGTTTTTTTGCAGCACGCTTACGGACTATTTGTTTTTGAGAAGGCGGTCGTCTTTTTTCATACACCACCTTTTCATTGCTTAATTTCTTGGCTGCCGTAGCTGCATAACTAGTATTAGATTTATTTTTTGCTAGTTGAATTTTTTTGGCAATTTTAGACTTTTCTAATGCCTGTTTATCCCAAATCTCTAATAGCTTTGCATATTCTTGTTTTTGTTTAGCATCAGTTTTAACATGATGTTTAACTGGTTTAGCTTTTACTGCAGGCTGAGTTTTTTCTTTTGTATTACTACATGAAGTCAAATTGACGACTGCAATACAAATACTTACACCTGCTAGCATTCTGACGATGCTCATATCTTATCCCCTTTGATAATTCATCCGTGACTATCGTGGGTAATATTCTACATGATCTAAATAAATGCTAGCTGAATGAAAAACAATATTATTTTTTAAGCTACTGTTTTTATAATAAAGTTCTACTTGTCGTCGAAGACACCCCAATCGGAAAAATCCATCATATTCCCAGCTTCTTCAGCTATTGGAGGAAACTGATTTGTAATAGCATCAGATACAGTCACCGGATCTGGCGTACTTATATGAGGAAAGCGCCACCCTCCAGGCATACGTCCTAAATCACGGGGTGTGCTAGACATTGTATGCCAAGCTTCATCGGTGAAATCAGTATAAAAATCAGGCCAGATATTTCTTTTATCTCCCCATGCTTTTTTCCGATTTGAATTATTGGAATTACCAAAAAATGGCATATCGTTATTATTATTGCTGAACATATTATTCATAGGGTAATTCGAATTATTTGCAAATGGCATAGCCCCATTTGAAAAAGGATTGAAGCTATTACCTGAGTTATTACCAAACGGCATGTTATTCCCAGCAAATGGATTAAAGTTATTACCAGAAGTATTAGCAAAGGGGATATTACCGCCAGAGAACGGATTAAAGCTATTATTAGAACCGTTACTAAATGGCATATTATTTGCGAATGGAAAACCATTACTATACTGATAAGGATTACCTGTATTCATTGGCATCCCATTTTGCATAGGCATTTGACTCTGATAATAATTATTCTCCATTGATTCATAGCCAGCATATTGCTGAGGTTGGTTATAAAAAGGTGGGTTGTTCATTGGATTACGTGGAACAAAAGTATTAGCTTGCTGTGTTGTTCCATAATTAACTGGAGGATATTCGTATATCTTTGAATTATCAGCTGGCGGATATATCAGCTTATTTTCAGCATATACACCAATAGTAAATATACACATACTTACTGCTAACAATAATTTAATGTTCTTATTAATCATATTTTTACCCAGAAAATAGCTAGTAAATAGAATTGCGAGCAAGTATATTAGCATATACTAATATTTATTTCATCTATTTATAGTCTATAGGCATCCCCAGACTTATGGGCACTTTTATATTTATCCTTTTCATGTAATAAAGACGTCTTTCAAGTAGATCTGTGATCTGCCACTCAAAGTACTGTCGCCTATGAACAACGCATGTATCTACATTAAGTCCAAAGACATTACATATCTCAAATCAAGGTTGGTCGATCTGGCTTTAAGATAATATAGGGGGCTGTTTGATGTAAATCGCAGGCATAAAAAAAGCCCGTTCGTTAGAACGGGCTTTCAGGATAATAACTTGGTGATGACCTACTTTCACATGGGGAAGCCCCACACTA
>NZ_SMFQ01000006.1:0-18776 GCF_004339015.1 Cocleimonas flava
AAATCATGCTGCCCTTCGGGTAGTAGTTTTTCGACTACGAACTTATTTTCAACCAGCGAGATGCTTTCATCATTGATCTTGATCGTATGGTCTGTCGGGATATCACGGCCAAAAATTCTAACGCGTGAGCCGTGTACCGGAATGGTTTGTAGATCGAGGTTATTTTCAAGATTACTGGATACGCTACTGCTCACGGTGTCGGTGATATTACGTTGCGGTCCCACTAGGCTGATCTGACGTAAATGCGTTCTATCCAGATGTCCGTCTTTGTCTTTCACGGTCAGGATATAGCTAAGCTTGTCGCCTTCTTTAAGTTTGTTTTCTTTCTTATTTGAGCCATTCCATTTAACCGTACGACCATTTTCTAGAGACTTGCCCATAAACGAGGCGATAGGATGCTTCTGCTGTTCATCCTCCGCATAATAAACCTCAAGTTCCCAGCTATCGATAAAGTGCGCATAGTTGGTGGTGATCTCAAAATTCATCGGAGATACAAACTCGCCTTTTTCCATTTCTATCGAGTTTGGTGCAGTAACATTAAGTACAGGGGTTATTGTAGAAGGATCTTTACTGACCCAGATAACACCACCGTCTTTTAAACGTATGCTACGGCTAGCAGATTGGTTGGCTGATTGGTCATCTGTTTCATTGGCAGATTTGTTTATTACTTCGTCAGTAGTTTTTGCAAGTTTTACAGATTGATCGTTATCTCCACTTATTACGGTGGTATTAGAAGAATCATCAACAGATTCAATCTTCATAGTGAATGCTGGTTTTTCTTTATAAGAAGGTGCAGTTGCCTCTGCGACTATACTCACGCTGCTTAAAACCAGACCTGCAACTAAAGAATACGCAATGGGGGATTTTTGCATTTTTCTTATTGTTTTAGTGCCAACTGATTTATTAGCCTGGGCAATTTTATTATTCATCTTCATTTGAGCAACCTACTTATTATTTTTTATACTGGGGATTATATTTATTATTTTATTTATCAGTGCCCACATTAAATTTCTCTAATTCTATAATATTGAAACTGAACTGGGTATTAACTTACATGCAAAGTATTTTATTATTCATTTATTTTCAATATCTTATATATTCACTTATGCTTATATTTTTGTAGAATTTATACTAATTAAGTTCGGCAAAACTGATGAGCGGTGTAAAGTTATAAGAGTCTATGGTTATACATTCTATTTATTATTTTTAACCTTATTGAAGAATACTGATGCTTATACAAGAACCAGCATCCTTCACTTAGTTATTACTTGATATTGATATTGATCTTCACTGACTTCATCGTCTTAGCACCTAAAAGTTTATATAAAGCCTGCCTTATAGATTGAGCACGTTTGTAGACAATCTGTTTGGCGACACCTTCTGCTTTAACATCAATTTCTGCTCGGCCATATTGCTTAACATGATCTGCAAGAAGCTTGATATTACTCATCTGAGCAGTTTTGATAACGTGACTATTATGTTCAAAAAAGCTATCACCCACTTCAACTCTTACCACCTTGCTAGAGCCACCCCCCACCTTTGGGGCAGTTTTTGATGATGACTGGATTTTTGATGATGTATTGGTTTCAGGAGCTACCTGTTTTTCTACTGGTAGCTGTATACCAAAGTTAATCTTATTCAGTGAAGTACCCGTCAAACGCATCACTCTAGGATTCTCTGTGGTAAAACGTGAACCATTCGGTAATGTTGCCGTATCAACTTTAAGCACTATATTCTTGCCCCAGCCTCTACGTCCTCCATCAACATCAGGTAGGTGATAGCGTCCATAACCATCAGTTTCGATTAATAGACCATCCACTGTTGCTAATCGCACACCCGGTATACCTTCTTCATGAATACCATAATTGGTAATGGTGATTTCAAGAACATCCGTTTCTTTCTCTGGTAATCGTTTAGCTTTCACTGGCGTCTGGGTAGGAATACCACGAATCTTGCGTGTGGTCACACGGATATCCTGACCTGTCAGTCCTTTCTTCTTCAGGCCTGTATGATCTGTTTTTATCTGACCGCGGTTATCTACCGTAATTACCGTTCCCTGCTTAGTCGTGACTTTGAAATCATTCTTCTTAGAGAAAGGCATGCGAATGATTTTCTGATAATTACCGAGATCATTTGGATTATCCAGCACACTGATGCGACCGTTAAGCCCACCAAGGTGAAGACTATTCCAACCGTAGTAATCACTCTTCACTGTTAGGCCTGTAACATTTGCAGGATCCTGGTAACCATCACCGTCACGGTCATGGAACACTTTACCAATTAAGGTCGATTGATCCAGCACGCTGTCTGCAACGATGGCAACTGTTGCGGTAGCGATGTTACTGGCTATATCATCGTCAGAGCCAGATGCGAATACTTGTACAGTATTAATTGCATTACCTTGTGTGGCTGCTGTACCGACTTTGAGGATATATCCGATCTGCACGATCTCATTACCTTGTAACGTTAATGGACCGAAGCTGAGTGTAGATGTTCCCGTTGCTTTTATCGTTGAAACGATATCGTCAGCTGTACCAAAAGTGTTGTCCACACCAGCTCTAGTTAGCTTTGCTTCATTAGCGACAAACTTGAAGCCTTTTGGTAAGTCATCACGTACATCAACCTCTACCTCGTCTTCTTTTGTGTTCTCAGCTCGTACTGTGTAATACAACTGATCACCAACACTGATTTCTTTCTTGTTCGCTGATTTACTCAACAATACGGTGTCATCATCTAATTCAGTCTGACGCGCGATTTCATTGTCTAACGGAATATGGTTAAAGATGACATTGCTATCACCGGAGTTCAACGAGAAGTCCATATAGTAAGTCGTGTCCTGACCTTCTTGTGGTGCATCTGGCTGACCTTGCACTTCACAACTACCACTATTAGCAATCGCATCTACAGTACAATTTGACTCATTTGGATCACTATCATATACACCGGTTTTTGGTGGAGTGATTGTGCTGTCTACGTAGTAACCTGCAGGTGCTTTGGTGATTTTAATGGTATACGTTTCACCGTTTTGACAACTTGGATGAGCGCCTGGATAAACATCAAAGGCATAAATACCATCCTCTGCTGTTACCTGGTTTTGTTGACCTTCACCTAAACAACTTAAATCTACAGGGGTTCCCTGTGAGTTAACCATTTGTAAAGTAACATCAGGAAGTACTTCACTCGTGGTGCTGTCATATACCACTCCGCTTGGATCAACCGGTAATGGTAAATTTGTAGTTTCACCTGATGCTAGTGGGCCATCCGTAGACTTGGTTGAAATCAAGGTGCCATTGGTATTGTAGAACTCAACAGTATACTCATCAGGAATTAAACCTGTAACTGAGTAGTTACCCTGAGCATCAGTGACCGTGGTCGCAATCACATTGCCGTCTTTGTCTTTGATCTTGAGCGTCCAACCGGCTTTGCGGTCTTCACCTGGATCAATTTCATTGTCTTTATCGCTGTCTAACCACACTGTTCCTTCAATCGCTGCTGGCTCTTCATAGTCAATCGTGACCGTGGCGATATTAGATTCAAGACCTCTGGTGTCTTTTACCGTGTAATCAACCGGTGTTGGATCTCCTAAGTAACCAGGCTCTGGTGTAAAGGTAATATCACCTGTGGTTGGATCAACTGTCCAAGTACCCTCACCTGCTATGACTAATGTCGTCACTGAGTTACCTGAAGGATCACGTAACTTAACAGATGTTGGATCAAGGCTGTCCTCTGGATCACTGTCGTTAGCCACTGTCTGAATTGTTACTGGCTGACCTAGTCTCTGATCTTCTTTAATGTCATCCTCTGCAACAGGTGGAAGATTGACAATAACCGGAACCGTTGCTGTAGTCGTACTACAGTTTGTAGGATTAAGAATCTCACAAATAGTGTATTCAACCGTGTAAGTACCAGCTGGAGTTCCAGGAGCTACGGTTAATGTTCCATTTGGCGTAATCGTTACACCTGGAGAGGTAGAACTATTCACTGTGATAGCCACTAATGCTGGATCAACCGCTTCATCATTAATTGTGTCATTCGTTAGAACATTGACACTACCTGATCCACCAGTGGTACCATCTATAGTGGCCATAATATCCGGTTCAGTTCCAATTGATGGCATATCGATATTGACTGTTTCAGTCGTCGTCGAACAGTTATCAGGGTTCAAGTTCTCACAGATCGTGTAAGTAACTTCGTAAGTACCCGCAGCAGTACCTGCTGCTACTGTGATCAACCCTGTGTCTGGATCGAGCACTAACTCTGGCGTTGTGGTATCAACTGTAATCGTTACATCCGTAGCAACTACTGGCGCACCATTAAGAGAGTCACTCGCCAATACGTTCGTTGTTACGCCACCTTCAAACCCATTGATAGGTTCAAACGTTTCTGCAACAGCAAGGATAGGTGCTGCTTCTACGGTTACCGTTTCTGTTGTCGTATAACAGTTATCAGGGTTCAAATTCTCACAGATCGTGTAAGTAACTTCATAGCTACCGGCTGCTGTGCCTGGCGCTACGGTAATTAAACCAGTTGCTGGATCTAAGGTAAGGTTTGGATCCGTTGCATCAACCGTAATTGTTACATCTTCTGCAATGACTGGGGCACCGTTTAATGTGTCACTTGCTAATACTGTTGTGGTTACTCCACCCTCTGTACCGTTAATTACAGGATACGTTTCTGGTATCGCTTGAATAGCAGCCGCTTCTACCGTTACAGTTTCTGTTGTGGTAGAACAGTTATCAGGATTTAAGTTTTCACAAATCGTGTACGTCACGGTGTGATCACCAGCCGGTGTACCTGGAGCTACAGTGATCAAACCAGTTGCTGGATCAAGCGTAAGATTAGGAACTATTGCATCGACTGTAATTGTTACATCTGCTGGTACTACTGCTACACCATTTAAGGTATCGCTGGCTAAGACCGTTGTGGTTATACCGCCATCGGCACCGTTAATTACTGGATAGGTTTCTGGCACAGCAAGTATAGGCGCTACGTCAACCGAAACAGTTTCGGTAGTTGTTGAACAATTTGTAGGATTCAGATTTTCACAAATTGTATAAGTCACAATATGAGGACCTGCCGCTGTACCTGGCGCTACTGTTATCAATCCTGTAACAGGATCAAGTGTTAACCCTGGATCAGAAGCATCAACCGTAATAGTCACATCAGCCGCAACAACTGGATTACCGTTTAAAGTGTCACTTGCTAAAACTGTTGTTGTTACACCGCCATCTAGTCCATTAATCGTAGGGAATGTCTCTGGTACAGCCAAAATTTCTGCAGCTTCAACCGTCACTGTCTCCGTTGTAGTTGCACAGTTTGTTGGGTTTAAGTTCTCACAAATTGTGTAAGTCACTTCATAAACATCTGCTGGCGTGTTCGGTGCAACAGTTATTAAACCGGTCTCTGGGTCTAAAGTAAGTTCAGAGTCAGATGTGTCAACCGTTATCGTTACATCGGTAGCGACAACTGGGTCTCCATTCAAAGTATCACTAACAAGTACTGACGTAGTTACGCCACCATCAAGACCATTTATAACAGGGAAAGTCTCAGGAATTGCGGATATAGGCGCCACATCAACTGCAACCGTTTCAGTCGTTGTCGAACAGTTTGTAGGATTTAGATTCTCACAAATAGTGTATGTGACTGTGTGTTGACCAGCTGCAGTTCCAGGAGCAACTGTTATCAAACCCGTTGCAGGATCTAACGTTAATGCAGGATCTGAGGCATCAACCGTAATTGTTACGTCTGAAGCGTCTACAGGATCACCATTTAAGGTATCGCTTGCAAGTACCGTTGTAGTAACTCCTCCATCTACCCCATTGAATGCTGGATAACTTTCCGGAATCGCTAATATCACTGACGCTTCTACAGTAACTTTCTCTGTTGTAGTCGCACAGTTTGTTGGGTTTAAATTCTCACAAATTGTGTAAGTCACTTCATAAACACCCGCTGGTGTACCTGGAGTAACAGTAATCACCCCTGTCGTAGGATCTAGAGTTAGTTCAGAGTCTGAAGTATCAACTGTAATGGTTACATCGGTAGCAACTACAGGGTCTCCGTTCAATGTATCACTCGCAAGCACTGACGTTGTAACTCCACCTTCCAGACCGTTTATAGCTGGGAAGGGTTCAGGAATCGCAGTAATCGGTGCTACATCTACCGCAACTGTTTCAGTTGTCGTTGAACAGTTAGTAGGATTTAAGTTTTCACAAATAGTATAAGTAACTGTGTGTTGACCTGCCGCAGTTCCTGGAGCAACTGTGATTAAACCCGTTGCAGGATCTAACGTTAATGCAGGATCTGAAGCATCAACAGTAATTGTTACATCCGATGCTACTACTGGGTCTCCATTTAAGGTATCGCTCGCAAGAACTGTAGTTGTTACACCACCATCAACGCCATTTACAGCTGGATAGCTTTCTGGAACTGCCAATATTGCTGGAGCTTCAACCGTTACTGTTTCGGTTGTAGTTGAACAATTCGTTGGATTGATAATTTCACAAATTGTATAGGTAACCTGATAATCACCTGCTGGTGTATTTGGCGCTATAGTGATTAAACCAGTGCTTGGATCAAGCGTTAGTTCAGGTGCTGAAGTACCAACAGAAATCGTTACATCTGTAGCGACTACTGGATCACCATTTAACGTATCACTGGCTAGTACAGTTGTTGTTACACCACCGTCTTTACCATTTACAGCTGGATATGTTTCTGCAACAGCCGATATTACAGGCGCTTCAACCGTTACTGTTTCTGTAGTGGTCGAACAATTCGTAGCATTAATATTCTCACAAATAGTGTAAATGACCTGATAATCACCCGCTGGTGTATTCGCTGCGACAGTGATTAAACCTGTAACTGGATCAAGCGTTAGTTCAGGTGCAGATGTACCAACAGTAATTGTTACATCTGCAGCGACTACTGGATCACTATTTAAGGTATCACTGGCAAGAACCGTTGTAGTTACTCCACCGTCTTTTCCATTTACTACTGGATATATTTCTGGAACAGCTAATATTTCTGACGCTAAAACGGATACTGTCTCTGTCGTCGTTGAACAATTAGTTGGGTTTGTATTTTCACAAATCGTATAAGTAACCTGGTAATCACCTGCTGCTGTATTGGGTGCCACAGTAATTAAACCTGTACCTGGATCAAGTGTTAATTCAGGTGCAGAAGTACCAACAGTAATCGTCACATCTGCTGCTACAACGGGGTCACCGTTTAAAGTATCACTCGCTAATACCGTCGTGGTTACGCCACCGTCTTTACCGTTAATAATTGGGAATGTTTCTGGTACAGACAGTATCTCTGGGGCTTCTACCGTTACCGTCTCTGTGGTTGTTGAACAGTTTGTTGGAATAGCGTTCTCACAGATTGTGTAAGTAACTTGATAAGTTCCCGCTGGTGTATTCGGCGCCACTGTAATTAAACCAGTTGTTGGATCAAGTGTTATCTCAGAGGCTGAGGTACCGACTGTAATTGTTACATCTGAAGCTACTACTGGTGAACCGATTAAAGTATCACTAGTTAATACTGTAGTAGTAACACCACCGTCTTTACCATTAATAACAGGAAACGTTTCTGGAATAGCCTTTATTTCTGGGTATGCATCTACAAAATTCTGATTAATGATAGGAGCTGGAATTGCAGGCATTGTAACTGCAATACTATCGTCATTAGCACCCTCAACATCAGAAATCGAGCTATAGTTAGCAAGATTTGTTTCTTTGATCACATAATCGCCAGAACCAATATTTGTAAAACTATAACTACCATCTGCTGATGTTGTAGCAGCAGGAATCGCATTACCAAAAGCATCAGTGGCTAGTGTTGTTCCATCAGACTCATATAATGTAACTGTTACACCCGAAAGTGGCGCATCACCTGTATTATCGTTATTGGTATCAAGTTCAACTTTACCGCTGATTGTCGAAGGTTTATTGTAATCAACCGTAATTGTGGCTGGTTCACTTTGAAAACCATTATCTGATTTAATAGTATAAGAAATAGGTGATGGATCACCTGTAAAGCCAGCAACAGGTGTAAATGTAACTATGCCATTTGCATCAACTGTCCACGTGCCTTCGTTAGGAACGACAACTCGATCAATGTCACCATCACCATCTGTATCGGTTCCAACGCCGCCTGTGACACTACTAGGGTCAAAGCTAACTGTTGTTTTATCCAGACTAACAACACTATCAGGATGTGAATCATTCGATGTAATGTCAAGCGTAGTTGGATTTGTAGGACTAATAAACCCTGGGTTACTTTGTGTATCATCAATAGTAACGGGTTGTTGCCCAATGATCGTTACTTCGTTTGACAAGGTCGGTAAACTTATTTCATTAGCAAATGCTCCCGCTGAGTTTGTGAAACGTTGTAATCGTGTAATGGTTTGACCTGAAGTACCAATCGCTACGTTTACTGCACACAGTGCGTTAGGACCTAATTCAATACCAGATACCCAAACAGCCGTAACATCACTATTCGAAAAACCACAACTACCCGCAGGTCCTGAACTTGTTCCTGCACACCAAGTGGTTGTACCATTAGTATTAGTTAAAGCAGGTGGGCTTATATCAATGTTTTTATGTGTTGTATTTGAATATCTATAAGTGGGTGTACCCGCACAACTTGAAAGATTAACACTCGTAAAGCTGGTATTCCCATCAAAGTCACTCCCAGGGGATCTTGTAATATCTACAATCGACGAGCCCGTGGTGAATTTAAACCCATCTGTGTCATCTCCATTAAAAGGAAGGATATCAATAATTTCCACATTCGTTAATGGATTTGCAGTACCGTTACGCGCATTAACCGTATAGTTCAAGGTCTCATCGATTTCATAAAAAGCATCTGAAGTCGTTTTTGTCATTATCAATGCAGAAGGAAGGCTCATAGTCATATTCGCATTTGCGGTACGAATCGTTAATGGGCTAGCATCTGCTGGTGCAGAAATCATGCTGTAAGTACGTAGGGTACCTACTGGAGCTGCCGGTGATACATCTATCTTATAGTCCAAATCAGGAATAACTGTATTACAATCTTTAAGACCTAAGTCCCAGATCAATATTTGATTATCAGCCGTACAAGAAGTTTTTAAATCTCCATCTTCAAGGTTAGAACAACTGCCAATTACAGGCTCACCCGGTGGATTAGTGGCTGACCCTGTTTGATACGATAATCCCTCATGCAACATCTCTATTATTTTAACGGGTGCTGTTTCAATCGTGGTCGCATCGCAAGTAAAGGAAGGACGTAAATTAACATCAACTACACTACCTGAAGAAACATTATTAGTAGATAGGTCTTTCTGAATTCGCACCTTACCTCGGACTAATAGAACACGGTCACCATAATTTCCACTCGGAGGGTTATCAAAATCTGACTTTGGCTCGTAGTTATTAGTTAACCAACCATTCGTAGCAGGATAACGAGCTGCTGTAAAATATGTATCATCAGTAACGCTGGAGTAATTTGGAATAATAGTTCCAGCAGGTAAAGCATTACCATTAAGATCATTACTACGTGCTACTAAGTTGATCACAGGATGAGCAGACTTTCCTGGATCAATATCCGTTGTAAATCTCACCCTAACTTTTGAAATTGGTCCTACTAATCTTGCAGCAGTAGTGGTTGAATGCCAAGTTATACCAGCATCACCACATTCTTGTGACACTCTCACACTTTGGTTAGAGTTAGCATCAGGAGGCCAGCTTCCGCCAACAAACCCAGTCGCATACTCGAAGACAGCGCCTGCTGTTACTGAGGCAGGGGTAAGCGAATATGGAGCAAGTTTTGCTGCATGACCAGGACTTCCCGGAATATCTGTTACATCGACCGTATTAGGATCAAAAATATCACAAATTATACCCCCTGTTAGAGACCCTGCATTTCCACTATTTGAATAAGATAATCTTGCTGCCCAATTAGCACCTGGTGTAACCGCTGCATTACCTGCTCGCCAGGTTGTTGCACCTGTAACTGGAGTTGTCCAGGCAGTTGTGCTTTTTGCATAATACTTTTGGAAACTACCAGATAAAGTGTATCGCAGGGTAATAGGGTAATCATTATCTTCAATACTTTCTGCTTGAGAACCAAAGTTTGATTGTCCTGAAATAGAAACAGGATCAAATGAAGAATATTCATTTACGGTTCGTAACTCATTTGGGCCTGTTGTATCCGTCGTATTGATACCTGCAATGACATCCGTTTGAGGAACAAATATACGAATGATACCTGACGTAGCAATAGCTCTCGTTACTGGTATAGCTGTTATTCCATTTCTTGCGATAGTTGGAATATGATCAAGGCTAGTATCTATATGATCATGAACAAGACTGATAGGAGTCCCCGGACCACTTGCTTGTGTACAAGTTTGTACCATTGTTGCTTTGGGTGTTGCTGTGCCACGCTCAGGAGCTGCAGCATAGTAAAAAGGCCAAGGACTACCCGCAGCTTCATAATTCATATTACAGTCAACTAATTCTGCATTGGGTGAAACACGGCTTAAATCATCGGTAAATTCCAATTTAAAATCTTTACCCAACGACTCATTACCCAAAACTGAAGATGTTGTATCAGTAGCGCCTGGCACCTCATCCACCTCTAAGCGGTAGATATACCAAATTAAATCGCCTACAACACCGTTATGTTGGTAATTCCTAGAAATTGTGTAATAAGATTTTTCAATATTCCAACGAGGCGCAGCTGTGACAATAATACTTTCGCCTACATCATCTTGAAAGGCAGTTCCGTTATCTGAATCAATAGTAATACTGATATCACCAGGTGTAGTGCCATTCGGTGTCCCACCTTTTACTACCACGTTAAAAGGGATATCTTCACTATAGGCAGGTGCAGTGGTGTAATTAGAACGTACACAAGTTAGCGTTAAACCATCTGGTGAAATCGAAGAGAGAGCTTGTGCACAACTGCCTGGTACACCTGCCCAACGTAGAGGATTACTTACAATAGGTCCTGGAGCTACTGAAGAACTTGGCAATACAGCTGTGATCGTAACTGGCTCATTCCCTCCATTAACTGACCAACCAGCAAATACCTGAAATTGGTCATTAGCGCGTACAATCAAATCCCCATTATAGGTATCATCTGTCGGATCATTGATATCGTTAACCTGATAACCAGAGTCATCATCAAAATCACAACCTGGTACTGCATTATTATTATCATTCGGTGAAGGACAAATATTGACGTCGTTAACCAGTTGACCGACTGCATTCAATGAACCATCGCCAACGATTCCGCCGGTCTTACCATAATAAGATACAACTTTTAAATTCTCTGCAAAAACTTGAGGAGAAATAACTAACAATGTAAACAATATCAGGAATGCACTCACCCTTCCTGAACGTCGTTTGTTTTTACTTTGCTTTTCATTCATTAACGAATACGAACTACACTGTTCAACTACTTTCATCTCAAACCTTTTTTTTATTATTAACACAGCGCTATAGATACTTGCCTATGTCTTAAATACATCTATTAGTGTTGAAGACTTGTTTACATAAACTAAGTCTTTCTCTTAATAATTTAATATCGTGTATGTATGACTTTGCCATTAAATTAATTATCAATAATATCTAAACGAAACTGAATCAGAGGTTAATTTACATGCAAACAAATGTGTTTTTTACGTTTACTTTCAATATCTTATGATGGTTTTACTAAGAGCGCCGTTGGTAGAAAATAATAATTTTTAGTTCACCTTAACTGACGAACGGTATGAATACTGAATAAATTTTTATACAGAATTGTTGCTATTTAAAGCATAGGAATGAGTTATGAATAGAGATTGAAGTTGTTACAGTGAAATTGTAAAAAACAGATAGATTAAACACTAAGTCACCCCCCTACTTTAGGGCTATTTTTTATTTTCTTATATCAAATCATGGTAGATGAGTCGTGAAATAGACTCTGTTTTTATTCTATTTCAGAATATATCTATGTGAAATATAGGATGGGGCTGGTTGTAGGTGCGTTAATTACGAATCTAATTAAAAATACTGTATTTAATTTTTAGATAATCAATAGGTTTATGCATTATTTTTTTTAAACTGAGATAGTCTATCAAAACAACAATTCTTAGAAGAATAGATACCAATGTCTATTTCTAGACATCGGTATCTCTGATGCTTTACTTAATATTGATTTTCACAGATTTCATTGTTTCTGCACCTAGAAGTTTATATAAAGCCTGTCTTACTGATTGAACACGTTTGTACACAATCTGCTTAGCGACATCTTCAGCTATGACATCAATTTCTGCACGACCATGTTTCTTAATATTATCAGCGAGTAGTTTGATATTACTCATCTGAGCAGGTTTGATAACATGACTGTTTAGTTCGAAGAAGTTAGCGCCTAATTCAACCCTTATTATTTTGTTAGAGGCACCCCCCACCTTTGGGGCAGTTTTTTCTGCAATCTTCTTCTTTGTGTTTTTCTTTGCTGGTTTTGTCTGCTGTTTAACGGGTAGTTTGATACCGAAATTTATTTTATTGAGTGCTGTACTAGTCAAGCGCAATACTCTTGGGTTTTCGGTAGTAAAACGAGAACCTGTTGGCAAGGTGGCAGTATCAACTTTAATGATAATGTTCTTACCCCAGCTACGACGTCCTCCATCAACATCTGGAATGTGATAACGTCCATAGCCATCTGTTTCAATCAGTAAACCACCCACTGTTGCTAAA
Organism: Cocleimonas flava; assembly: GCF_004339015.1. Lineage (GTDB taxonomy): Bacteria > Pseudomonadota > Gammaproteobacteria > Thiotrichales > Thiotrichaceae > Cocleimonas > Cocleimonas flava. Next base: position 12,720 of record NZ_SMFQ01000006.1, read on the forward strand.
CGCACACCTGGGATACCTTCTTCATAAATACCATGATTTGTGATGGTAATTTCAAGTACATCCATTTCTTTTAATGGAACGCGATGTATTTTGACAGGAGTCTGAGTTGGGATACCGCGAGTTTTACGTATCGTTACACGAATATCCTGAGCAGTAAGGCCCTTCTTCTTCAGTCCTTTATGTGCTGTCGTAACCTGTCCTCGATTATCGACATTAATCACAGTACCTTGTTGAGTCGTGACCTTGAAATCATTCTTCTTAGAATAAGGCATGCGGATTATTTTTTGGTATTTACTTAGATCATTTGGATTATCCAATACACTCACACGACCGTTAAGGTCACCGAGGTGCAAGCTATTCCATCCAAAGTAATCACTCTTAAGTGTTAGCCCTGATGCATTCGCCAGATCTTGATACCCATCACCATCACGGTCATGGAATACCTTGCCAATCACGGTAGATTGATCGAGTACCGTATTTTGATCTATAGTTACACAGGCCGTAGCAATATTACTATTAGCATTTACACTTGCTTTGATTGTATTACATTGGTCGCCAGCGAGGATATTCGTTCCTATTCGAACTATATATGTAATTTTCACATAGCCGTCAGTTTCAACAGGAATAACTAAATTCGATACGGTGACGGGGTCTATACCAGAGCTATTAGCTGTAGCGGTAGATAGAAGTTTGTGATCAGCATCAAACGTTGCTACTTTGATAGTATCCTTATCAATTTTGAATCCATTAGGTAAATTATCGAGTACCGAAATTCCTTGGGCCAGGAAGTTACTTTTATTCTTGATTAGTATTGTATACGGAATTAAATCCCCCGCTGCCGCGGTTTTTTTACTGGCAACTTTACTGATTAATAGATCAGCGGCTGGCACTGTAAACATAGTCGATAGCAACAATGTAGGATCATCTTCGTCACCGGTATCACCAGGCGCACCGTTACTGTTACCTGTAGAGTCCCCAGCATCAGAAAGATCAGAATAAGATAAACTATCTGGACTAACAGCCGAAGTTGAAGCCTGATTTTTTAACTCTGTTGGCGCACCTATAGCATTAGGATCTATACGTGCAACGAAGTTAATAGTGTATTCATCCTCTGGCGCGAGGAAACCATCTGTCCCTATTAAAAGTTCAGGATCTGAACTTGTTCCAGTAAAGCCTGAATTTATAGTAGGAGCTATAGCCGACCCACTAATGTTATTACTAATTCCTGATACAGGTGTGCCTTCTATCCCAAGGAAAGTACTACCTAATTGAGCATTCAATGATAAATTATCTTGCAAGTGAAGATTGGTCATATTCACATCACCGGTATTTTTAACGATGATAGTGAATGGAACATTAAACGTTAAATCTGAATTCAGTACAGGTGCACCTGCAAATTTTGTTGCTAGAATTTCTGGCTTAGGTACAGGAGGTATAAATGATGTAGCATCATCATGACCTCCAGTATCATCATTGCTCGCTGTATTAGAGTCATCTGGGTTTGTACCACTATCAGTGAGATCACTAACAGTTAAAGTTCCTGAAGTTCCACCTGCTGTTGCCTGGTTCCCATAGCTAGTAGGAGCATTTTCTGCATAGGGGTTAATACGTACCTCAAAGTCAACTTTATAACTATCTCCAGCAACCAGTAAACCATTAGCGCCTGTTAATAAATTAGTTGAACCTGATAATCCTGAGTAGCTTGAATTTACCGTCGGTAACTGAGAATTACCTGATGCATTATCTGCAAAACTGACTATGGGTGGCGTGGTTACTTCAACCAAAGATGTTCCTAATTGAGCATTCAAATCATCAATAAGTGTCAGTGAACTTAAATCAATAGTTCCAGTATTTTTTGTGATTATCGTGAATTTAACACTAAAAGTTCCATCTGCATTCAACTCTGGCTCGCTTGCGCTTTTCACGGATCGAATTTCAGGGTTTGCTGTTTTGGTCGTAACAGAATCTGATATAGCTGCTAATTGTGCAGAATCACCTGATGCAGTATTTGTTATTGAACCTGCATTTACTTCGTCTTCGGTTACTGTTTTAACACCAACTAATACACAACTATCATTAGGCGCTAATGTTAAACATGTTTTAGAACTAGGCGAAATTTGACTATCATTAATAGAAATATTGCTAAGCGTGGCAGTACCCGTATTCGTATAAGTAACAGTATAAGTAAGCGTATCTCCGGCGCTTACAACACCGTTTCCATCTTCATCACTGTTAACTGGCTCTGACTTATTAATACTGGCAGAAGGAATCAACGCTTCACTAGTAACGCTATCTGTTACTGGTGTAATAGTTTGATCAGAAACTGCGCTAGCTGTATTTAAAATTTGGCCAGACAAAACATCAGCATTTGTAACCGTGTAATTACCAGTAAGAACACAAGTCTCGCCAGTCGCTAGACTTGAACAGGTTATTGTATCGTTTGGCGCTTCTAATAAACTATCTGTTACAACAACATTAGTTAAAGTTGCAGCCCCGTTGTTGGTGGCAGTTATAGTGTAAGTTAAAGTATCACCCTCACTAATTTCGCCATTAGAATCTTCATCTGCATTTACTGGTTCTGGTTTCACCACTACTAAACTTGGCTCTAGAATAGACGATGTATTTGAAGCATCTACAGCGGGAGTCTGATCTGATATTACACTTGCATTATTGACAATAGAGCCAGAAGAAACATCAGAAGCAGTAACCACATAATTACCAGTGAGCACACACGTTGAACCCGAAATAACATTCGCACAAGTGATTGTATCATTTGGAGTTGCTAATAAGCTGTCCGTCACTATCACATTAGTTAACGTTGCCGCTCCATTATTTGTTGCAGTAATGGTATACGTTAAAGTATCCCCTTCACTGATCTCTCCATTACCATCTTCATCTGCATTAGAAGGTGCTGGCTTAACCAGCGTTAGACTCGGTGCATTGATGCCACTGTTATTTTGCGCGGTACTTTCTGGTGTTTGATCAGAGTTCGCGGTGGCATCATTGATGATTTCACCCGCAGTTACATCGGCTGGTGTTACGGTGTACGTACCACTTAAGACACAAGTCGTAGCAGGAGCTAAAGTGGCACAGCTAATAGTATTCGGCGTGATCTTATTATCTGTAACCACAACATTGGTTAATGTTGCTGTCCCATTATTTGTAGCAGTGATGGTATACGTTAAAGTATCCCCTTCACTGATCTCTCCATTACCATCTTCATCTGCATTGTCAGGCGCAGGTTTAACCAGCGTTAGACTAGGTGCATTGATGCCACTGACATTTTGCGCGGAACTTTCTGGTGTTTGATCAGAGTTCGCCGTGGCATCATTGATAATTTCACCCGCCGTTACATCGGCTGGTGTAACGGTGTACGTGCCACTTAACACACAGGTATCTCCCGGTGCGACTGTTAAGCAACTGATTGTGTTCTGCGTGATCTTGTTATCTGTAACCACAACATTGGTTAAGGTCGCTGTGCCATTGTTTGTAGCAGTAATGGTATACGTTAAAGTATCCCCTTCACTGATCTCTCCATTACCATCTTCATCTGCATTGTCAGGCGCAGGTTTAACCAGCGTTAAACTCGGTGCATTAATATCACTGTTATTTTGCGCGGTACTTTCTGGTGTTTGATCAGAGTTAGCGGTGGCATCATTAATGATGGCACCCGCCGTAACATCAGCTGGTGTTACGGTGTACGTACCACTTAAGACACAAGTCGCAGCAGGTGCTAATGTGGCACAGCTAATCGTATTCGGGTTGATTTTGTTATCTGTTACCACGACATTGGTTAAGGTCGCCGAACCGTTATTGGTTGCGGTTACCGTGTAGGTTAATACATCTCCATTACTGATTTCACCGTTACTGTCGTTATCGGCATTGTCAGGCGCAGGCTTAACCAGCGTTAGACTCGGAGTATTGATCTCACTGTCATTTTGCGCTGTACTTTCTGGGGTCTGATCTGAGTTTGCCGTAGCATCATTGATGATCCCACCCGCAGTTACATCGGCTGGTGTTACGGTATACGTGCCACTTAACACGCAGGTCGCAGCAGGCGCTAATGTGGCACAGCTAATCGTGCTCGGGGTGATTTTGTTATCTGTTACCACGACATTGGTTAAGGTCGCCGTACCGTTATTGGTTGCGGTTACCATGTAGGTTAATACATCTCCATTACTGATTTCACCGTTACTGTCGTTATCGGCATTGTCAGGCGCAGGCTTAACCAGCGTTAGACTCGGTACATTGATGTCGCTATCATTTTGCGCAGTACTTTCTGGAGTTTGATCAGAGTTTGCGGTGGCATCATTGATGATTGCACCTGCTGTCACATCGGCTGGTGTTACCGTGTAGGTGCCCGTTAATACACAGGTGGCTGTAGGCGCTAATGTGGCACAGCTAATCGTGTTCGGGGTGATTTTGTTATCTGTTACCACGACATTGGTTAAGGTCGCCGTACCGTTATTGGTTGCGGTTACCGTATAGGTTAATACATCTCCATTACTGATTTCACCATTACTGTCGTTATCGGCATTGTCAGGCGCAGGTTTAACCAGCGTTAGACTCGGTGCATTAATGTCACTGTTATTTTGCGCGGTACTTTCTGGTATTTGATCAGAGTTTGCGGTGGCATCATTAATGATTACACCCGCCGTAACATCAGCTGATGTTACGGTGTACGTACCACTTAAGACACAAGTCGCAGCAGGTGCTAATGTGGCACAGCTAATCGTATTCGGGGTGATTTTGTTATCTGTAACCACGACATTGGTTAAGGTTGCCGAACCGTTATTGGTTGCGGTTACCGTGTAGGTTAATACATCTCCATTACTGATTTCACCATTACTGTCATTATCAGCATTGTCAGGCGCAGGCTTAACCAGCGTTAGACTCGGTGTATTGATCTCACTGTCATTTTGCGCTGTACTTTCTGGGGTCTGATCTGAGTTTGCCGCAGCATCATTGATGATCCCACCCGCAGTTACATCGGCTGTTGTTACGGTGTACGTACCACTTAAGACACAAGTCGCAGCAGGTGCTAATGTGGCACAGCTAATCGTGTTCGGGGTGATTTTGTTATCTGTTACCACGACATTGGTTAAGGTCGCCGTACCGTTATTGGTTGCGGTTACCGTATAGGTTAATACATCTCCATTACTGATTTCACCATTACTGTCATTATCAGCATTGTCAGGCGCAGGCTTAACCAGCGTTAGACTCGGTGCATTGATGTCACTGTCATTTTGTGCGGTACTTTCTGGGGTTTGATCAGAGTTTGCGGTGGCATCATTAATGATTGCACCCGCCGTAACATCAGCTGGTGTTACGGTGTACGTACCACTTAAGACACATGTCGCAGCAGGTGCTAATGTGGCACAACTAATCGTATTTGGCGTGATTTTAGTATCCAAAACTACTACGTTGGTTAAGGTCGCCGTACCGTTATTGGTTGCAGTTACCGTGTAGGTTAATACATCTCCATTACTGATTTCACCGTTACTGTCATTATCTGCATTGTCAGGCGCTGGTTTTACAAGGGTTAAACTCGGCGCGTTGATATCACTGACATTTTTCGCGGTACTTTCTGGTGTTTGATCAGAGTTTGCGGTGGCATCATTGATGATTGCACCCGCTGTTACATCAGCTGGTGTTACAGTATATGTGCCACTTAACTCACAAGTCGCACTAGGAGCTAACGTTGCACAAGTAATCGTATTTGGCGTAATTTTAGTATCCGTCACTACAACATCCGTTAACGTTGCCGCACCTGTATTGGTCGCGGTGATGGTATACGTCAATACATCGCCTTCACTCACTTCGGTATTGCCATCATTATCTGCATTGGCGGGGGCAGGTTTATCAACGGCTAAAAGGGGCGCATTAATGTTGGTGGTTTCACCGTCAGTAACCGGATCGGTTTGATCAGAATACGCTGTTGCGGTATTGACGATATTGCTGTCACTGACATTTTGTGGCGTCACGGTGTAGGTTCCGATCAACACACAGGTGCCATTCGGTGCGACTGATGGACAAGTGATGCTGGTTGGTACGATC
>NZ_SMFQ01000006.1:18872-27226 GCF_004339015.1 Cocleimonas flava
GACTGATGGACAAGTGATGGTATTGGGTACGATCAACGGATCACTCACAACCACATCCGTTAACGTGGCCGCACCTGTATTGGTCGCAGTGATGGTGTATGTCAATACATCGCCTTCACTCACTTCGGTATTGCCATCATTATCTGCATTGGCGGGGGCAGGTTTATCAACGGCTAAAAGGGGCACATTAATGTTGGTGGTTTCACCGTCAGTAACCGGATCGGTTTGATCCGAATTAGCTGTTGCGGTATTGACGATATTGCTGTCACTGACATTTTGTGGCGTCACAGTGTAGGTTCCGATCAACACACAGGTGCCATTCGGTGCGACTGATGGACAAGTGATGCTGGTTGGTACGATCAACGGATCACTCACAACCACATCCGTTAACGTGGCCGCACCTGTATTGGTCGCGGTGATGGTATACGTCAATACATCGCCTTCACTCACTTCGGTATTGCCATCATTATCCGCATTGGCGGGTGCAGGTTTATCAACGGCTAAAAGGGGCGCATTAATGTTGGTGGTTTCACCGTCAGTAACCGGATCAGTTTGATCCGAATCAGCTGTTGCGGTATTGACGATACTGCCGACACTGACATTTTGTGGCGTCACGGTGTAGGTTCCGATCAACACACAAGTGCCATTCGGTGCGACTGATGGACAAGTGATGCTGGTTGGTACGATTAAAGGATCGTTTACAACTACATTTGTAAGAGATATGTTTCCGGTATTAGTCGATGTAATTGTGTATGTTAATTCATCCCCTTCACTAATTTCACCATTAAAATCATTATCTGTATAAATTGGTGCTGGTTTAACAATATCTAAACTTGGTTCTGGTGTAACAGAAATGCTATTGGTACCTACTGCATCTGGTAAACCACCCTCTTCTGTAGTGCCACTTGCTGTGGCTGTGTTATCAACAGATCCAGCATCAACTTCAGCTTGGGTTACTGTATGACTACAACTGTAAACCCATGTCTCGTCGTAATCTAAAATGTTATAAGGTAAGTTATCACCACTGTCAGGTGTAGTAGATATAGGTGTATCACATTTTGCATCAGCTAAAGATACTGATGAAATAGATACATTACCTGTATTTTCTATTGAGAATGAATAAACAGCTAGGTCATCTTTTTTAGTGATAACTGAAGACGAGTCTTTTGTAAGTACCCAACTCTGTGTTCTTTCTATTGGAAGTCTATGTGTCGCTGCCGCATCTGGAAGTGTTCCTCCGGCTGGAGTTCCTGAAGCTGTAGCATTATTTACCACCTCTCCTGCATCAATTTCTGCTTGAGTGACACTATGATCACAGCTATAAATCCATGTTTCATCAACAGATAATTCACCTAAGACTGGATTATCACCTGCATCTAAAGTAAGTGTAGCAATATCACACTGAGCATCAGTTAAGGTCACTCCACTAATTGTTACATTACCGGTGTTTTTAAGCGTAAAGGTATAACTGGCTATTTGCCCTACAGATGTTGGCTCCGAACTAGAAGTTTTATCTAATGTCCATGCTGGTTTTGGTTCAACTGAAATACTATTACTATCAGATATATCATCTAAATCACCTCCAGCAGGAGTTCCAGAAGCAGTAGCCGTATTATCAACAGTTCCATCATCTACTTCTTGTTGTGTAACAGTATGTTGGCAACTGTAAGTCCATTCTTCACCTACGTCTAAACTGCCCAAAGGAGTATTGTCACCGCTATCTAATGTCAATGTTGATGCGTCACATTTAGCATCAGTTAATGAAACATTATTAATCGTTACATTACCTGTATTTTCAAGAACGAAACTATAGTCAACTATTTGACCTGCTTCTGTTGGAGCAGATGATGAACTCTTATCTAAAGTCCAACTTGGTGATTGACCAGCATTAATCGTTAGGTCAACCGCAGGTGCGTATACATCTGTTGGTGTTGGTGAAGCAGGCGCGTATATTGTAGATGCACTTGCTTGATTAGTAACAAATCCATTATCTAAATCTTCCTGAGTGACATTGTAAACTGCCGTACATTCGATTTTTTCACCTACTGTAAAATCAGGGCCGGTTGAATCTGTTGTAGTCCAACATTGGAATGGTGTACCCCCATTAATTTTATCATCAGTAACCATCACATCTGCAACAAAAGCGGCATTACCGGTATTCTGTACTTCGTATATATAGGTAATTGCCTGACCTAAAGTTGAGAAACTCGTAAAGCTTGAATCGTCAAAACTTTTAGTTATTGTAATCGCTGGATCAGCTCCACTTGGTACTGTTGCAGAATCAGTTGGTGATGTAGTCGTTCCATCTGTAGCCGTTGCTAAATTTGTTGTACTACCGAGGGCTACATCATTAGACGTTACGGTGTATGTCCCGATACAGTTATAAGTATCACCTGGCGCAACACCAGATGCAGGCCATGTATCACAAGTGATAATATCCAATGGATTACCATTGGGGATAAGATTATCGTTGATTGTAATAGGTGACGTAATAGTTACATTACCCGTATTAGTTACTACATAGTCATAAGTAACTTGAGCATTAATTTCAAAATCAGCAGTATCAATAAATTGTGCTGTTTTTGTCATCGCTAGACTAGGGGTTGGTGTGACTGCGATAATTTCGGTCGCTGATGCGTCTGCTAAAGTACCGGCTGCTGGCGTACCTGATACAGAAGCAAAGTTATCGACTGAACCAGCATCAACTTCTGCTTGAGTCACGGTATGATTACAACTATAAACCCAAACCTCATCCGTTTCTAAGATAGAGTTCGTATTAAGATCGCCACTATCTGCTGCTGTTGGTAGAACATCACATTTAGCATCTGCTAATGAAATTCCTGAAATAGTTACATTACCCGTATTCGTCAATGTAAATTCATACGCTACCACATCGTCTTTAACTGTTGGTGTGGAGCTTGACGTTTTATCTAATATCCAAGCTGGTGCTGGTGTGACGGATATACTATTTGTTGCAAGTGCATCCGATAATGTGCCGCCTGCTGGTGTACCTGATACTGACGCTGAATTGTCAACAGACCCTGCGTCTACTTCGGCTTGAGTCACAGTATGATCACAACTGTAAACCCAAACTTCATCGGTCTCTAAGATAGAGTTCGTATTGAGATCGCCACTATCTGGTGCTATCGGTACAACGTCACATTTAGCATCTGCTAATGAGATACCGGAAACAGTTACATTACCCGTATTCGTCAAAGTGAATACATACTCGACCACATCATCTTTAGCGGTTGGTGAAGAGCTTGACGTCTTACCTAATGTCCATGCTGGTGATGGTGTCACTGGAATACTGTTTGTCGCAGATGCATCTGCTAATGTACCACCTGCTGGTGTACCGGATACTGACGCTGAGTTATCAACTGATCCTGCGTCTACTTCGGCCTGAGTCACGGTGTGATCACAACTGTAAACCCAAATTTCATCTATTTCTAAAATAGAGTTAGTATTACTATCACCGCTGCCTGGTGAAGTTGGTACTACATCACATTTAGCATCTGCTAAGTTAATTCCTGATATTGTTACGTTACCAGTATTCGTCAACGTAAAGCTATAAGTAACAACGTCATCTTTTGCAATAGGTGAAGAACTTGATGATTTAACCAAATTCCATGCTGGTGCCGGCGTTACTTGAATATTAAACGTTGCTGGCGCATCAGCCAATGTTCCACCTGCTGGTGTACCTGAAGCTGTTGCAGAATTATCTACCGAACCACTATCAATTTCTGCTTGTGTCACTGTGTGGTCACAGCTATAGATCCAAATTTCGTCTGACTCTAAGATAGAGTTAGTATTTAAATCACCACTATCTGGGGTGGTCGGTGCGACATCACATTTAGCATCAGCTAAAGTAATTCCAGAAACGGAAACATTACCTGTATTTGTTAGAGTGAAACTATAAGAAACAACATCATCTTTATCCGTTGGTGTTGAACTAGAAGTTTTATCCAACGTCCATGTAGGAGCTGCCGCAACTGTGATGCTTTTTGTAGCCAGTGCATCAGCCAATGTTCCACCTGCTGGTGTACCTGAAGCTGATGCAGAATTATCTACCGAACCACTATCAACTTCTGCTTGTGTCACTGTGTGGTCACAGCTATAGATCCAAATTTCGTCTGACTCTAAGATAGAGTTAGTATTTAAATCACCACTATCTGGGGTGGTCGGTGCGACATCACATTTAGCATCAGCTAAAGTAATTCCAGAAACGGAAACATTACCTGTATTTGTTAAAGTAAAACTATATGTGACAACATCATCTTTATTTGTTGGTGTAGAACTAGAGGCTTTATCTAAAGTCCACGATGGCGTAGGAGTAATAGAAATACTGTAACTTGCAAGTACATCAGCTAGTGTTCCACCTGTTGGTGTTCCTGATGCTGTTGCCGTGTTATCTACGGTACCTGCGTCAACTTCCGCTTGAGTTACAGTATGATCACAACTATAAATCCAAATTTCATCAACATTTAATGTTCCTGTAGGTGCGTTATCGCCACTATCTAGAGTCAAAGTAGATGCATCACACTTTGCATCACTTAAAACAACAGCATCAATAGTTACATTACCTGTATTTTCTAGACTAAAGTCATAGCTAACAATTTGACCCGCTTCTGTTGGAGTAGATGGTGAAGTCTTTGCCAATGTCCAAATAGGTGTTTGCTCTCCAGTAATCGTTAAGTCAACCGTCGGAGTTGAAACATTAGAACCCAAATAATCTGTTTCTGCATGAGCTTCGTTAGTCACAAAACCGGCATCCAAATCAGCTTGAGTAACATTGTAAACAACACTACAAGTAATTTTTTCTCCTGTTCTAAAATCAGGGTCTCCTGGAAGCACTGAACTCCAACATTGAAAAGGAGTCCCTCCATTAATTTTATTATCTGAGATATTGATGTCATTTACGAAAGTAGCCGTTCCCGTATTTTCTACTTCATAGGTATATGTAAGCGGCTCATTTAATGTTGTAAAAGTTATATTAGTAGATGTTTTAATTAACGTTATAGCAGGTGTCGCGCCATCGGGTACCGTTTCAGATGCTGTAGGAGACGTAGTTGTTCCATCAGAAGCCGTAGCAATGTTAGTGGTACTGCCAACTGTAACGTCATTAACAGTAACCGTGTAAGTTCCTATACAACTATGAGTATCGCCAGGTGCAAAAGGAACAGGCCATATTCCACAATCAATACTATCTGCAGGAACAGCTAAAGGATTGCTGTTTGGAATTAGGTTATCACTTATGGTAATCGGAGCTGTTATCGACACATTACCTGTATTGGTTACAACATAATCATAAGTTACCTTTTCTCCCGTTGCATAAATTGTGAGAGGTTGAGCCACTTTTGTTAATCCAAGACTTGGATTTGCTGTAATCGGAATGCTGTTGCTTGCCGCAGCTGGAGCGAGGGTACCACCGGCAGGTGTTCCACTTGCTGAAGCATTGTTGTCAACTGATCCTGCATCTACTTCTGCTTGCGTTACGGTATGATCACAACTGTAAACCCAGATTTCATCAATTTCTAAAGTACCTGTTGGTGCATTATCACCACTATCGAGTGATAGGCTTCCGCTGTCACACTTGGCGTCACTCAATACGACACTGTTAATCGTGACATTACCAGTATTTGTTAAACTAAAACTGTATGAAACAACATCATCTTTTTTTGTTGGTGTAGAGCTAGATGATTTAGTTAAAGACCAAGAAGGAGTTTGAGTAACTAATGTTTGTAAATCATCAACTGCTGGCGATAGCGTACCACCTGAAGGAGTACCTGAAACACTAACACTATTATCCACAGTTCCTGCGTCTACTTCTGCTTGTGTAACGGGAATCGATGTACAACTATAAACATGAGTTTCAGTGACATCTAATATTGTATCGCTATTGGTATCGCCACTAACTAAAGATGCTGCAGAAGCACATTTCGCATCACTAATAACGACACTAGCAATAGACACATTACCCGTATTTTCAACTGTAAATGTATAAACTAATGTATCTCCTACATTCGCAGGAGTGCTTGATGTTGCTTTAAGAACAGTCAAACTTGGAGAAGGACCAATCATTGAAACTACAGCATTGGCGGTAGGATCAACTAAAGTCCCACGTTTAGGTGTACCAGTTGCAGTAGCAATATTAGTTATATCTACACCAGCATCCACATCATCTTGAGTAATTGTGTAATTAGCAGTGAAAGTAGCAGAATCTCCCGGGGCAAGAGAATCTATAGATCCATCGATCGAAGCATCAGCTGATAAACCATTTGAATTAACAATAATGGAATCACCAAGAATCGCTGATAGCGTGCCTGTTCCACTATGTACATCCGATACAGTAACATCTTCAACAGTAAGTACACCGGTATTACTTACCGTGTATGTATAGGTAATTATATCGCCTAAAACAGCATCAGTCGTTTTAGAAGCAGCTTTAGTTAAAGTGAGAACAGGATCTACTATAGGACCTGGTATGGATAAGGTACCTGATACGCTACCTATGGTCCCTTCAGTTGGGACTGCAGTCACTTCAGCCGTATTAACAAAGACAACGTCATTATCAAGATTCGCTTGTGTCACAACATGTTGTCCAGTACAGGTCATTTCAGTAGCTACAGGCGGATTTCCTGTTGGTCTAGGTAATGAAGTTACACCTCCACAATCAACAGCACCTGTAATAAATGAATCTGTAACAACTATATTGGTTAACTGAACAGAACCTATATTTTTTACTGTAAAGGTATAATTAATTATATCCCCAACAGCAGCATAAGATGGGACATCCGCTGTTTTTTCAATAGAGATACCGGGTGCAACTTCAGGTGTCCCTGTGGCGTCATTACCGTCTCTAAAGTACCAGTAATTATCTCCTCTAGTAGCACTTCCATCTAAATCTTGAACCTCAGGTGTTGTACTACCTGTTGTTAATATATTATCCAGAAGACCTGAAACAGGTGCCAAGTCAAACCAGGCTGTACTTGTCTCAGTTGAACCCTGATTTCTAAAGCAATTCTCAAAACCATTTGAAACAGTTCCTGCCATATTAGTTCGTTCAGTATAAGGACCTGTAAAACTCGAAACTGTAAAACCATTCAGTAAAAAGAAAACATCATCTTCGTCGAAGTTACCCGGACATGCATCACCATCTCGTGCGGTTAAACGAACATAACCTTCCGTAATAGAACCACCAAAATAATCAGTACATGAAACAGTGCCGCAATTCAGTGCCTGTGTTGGTCCAAGTTGAAATGGACTACCACGATAAGCAGCGGGTGTGCCGGTTTGTTCAAAACCTTGGAACTGCGTCGAAGGATTAACAAACTGATAATAGATATTGCCGTTAGCACCAACAAGTACAACCATGGTTCCACCTACTGGTGGGTAAGTATTAGGTATTGGCCCATTACCATTAGGCACTGTTTCAGTAAATGTTGTGGCATAAGCAATATTTGGCACTATATTTAGTGCAACAAAAAACATCAACAAACTGGATATCAGAAAACCTGCAGATTTCCTGTTAAATTTATTTGTAATTTCATCTGATTTTTTCTTTTTCTTCGTATTTTGGCTACGATTAAAGTCGAAAAATTTCATGTTTTACCTGCTTATTTTAATTTTTTTAGCAAACTAAATTTGTAAGTGATTATTGTTAATATCAGCTATTTCCATCTCATGAAAATACTATCTCATTGATATAATTGTATTTATTTAGATAATAATTTTAATATTTCAATAAACAATCTAGTGATTTAGCTACTTATTTCCCCCATTACACCGTTCATACTAACAAGCGTTATCTGAATTCAATATGAATGACATGCAAACTATTACTTATTAACTTATTAATATTATTTGTTTTTTGAGATTTAAGAATAGATTATTGGTTTGTAGTTTAAGCAGTTAAATAGGTTTAATCCGGTAGCATTTAACCGATATACGGTATAGGTTTTCAATCTATACCTGTCTAAACATTGGATCAATAATCAAAGCCACCCCCCTACTTTGAGGCCTTTTTTTCGTACTGTTAAAAAAGTGCCTGTAAGGTGGGGGTGCTTTTAGCTTTATCAAATTGGTTTGGTTTGTTTTGATTTGGTTGGTTGTTGGTTAATTGATGGTTTGATCTGGGTTTATTTCGGGCACAAAAAAAGCCCATCTCTGGGCTTTTTTCGTTTTTTACTCTTGTTTCTTCGCTTGCTTGAAGATAATTGCTTTTAGTATTTGCCCACTAAGTTGATGAACCAGCCTTCTGCATCACCGTCGGTATTGCTTAAGTCATCATTGAAGTTTGTAAAGTTATAACCTAATCCTATCTTCATGTTTTCTCCGATATGACGATCAACGGC
>NZ_SMFQ01000007.1 GCF_004339015.1 Cocleimonas flava
AAATCGCAGGCATAAAAAAAGCCCGTTCGTTAGAACGGGCTTTCAGGATAATAACTTGGTGATGACCTACTTTCACATGGGGAAGCCCCACACTATCATCGGCGATGACACGTTTCACTTCTGAGTTCGAGATGGATTCAGGTGGTTCCATGTCTCTATTGTCACCAAGAAACTGGTTTATTGAACATCTGCTCATTTGAGTAGACTTCAATATTTGCTAATGACTCATTATTCATTCCTCACTAACAATCAATTAGGCAAAGCACTAGCTTTTGTTCTCAATCTGTTTGTATCTTTGTTACTTCGTAAAAAAGCCAACTCACAAACCATTTAAGGTTATAGAATCAAGCCTCACGGGCAATTAGTACACCTTAGCTACATTCATTACTGAACTTCCACATGGTGCCTATCAACGTCGTAGTCTTCAACGGCCCTTTAGGGGGATCTAGTCCCCAGAGAATCCTCATCTTGGGAGGGGCTTCACGCTTAGATGCTTTCAGCGTTTATCCCGTCCGAACTTAGCTACCCTGCTATGCCACTGGCGTGACAACAGGTACACCAGAGGTTCGTCCACTCCGGTCCTCTCGTACTAGGAGAAGCTTCCCTCAAGATTCTAACGCCCATGGCAGATAGGGACCGAACTGTCTCACGACGTTCTGAACCCAGCTCGCGTACCACTTTAAATGGCGAACAGCCATACCCTTGGGACCTGCTTCAGCCCCAGGATGTGATGAGCCGACATCGAGGTGCCAAACACCGCCGTCGATATGAACTCTTGGGCGGTATCAGCCTGTTATCCCCGGCGTACCTTTTATCCGTTGAGCGATGGCCCTTCCATACAGAACCACCGGATCACTAAGACCTACTTTCGTACCTGCTCGACGTGTCAGTCTCGCAGTCAAGCTCGCTTTTGCCTTTGCACAAACCTCCCGATTTCCGACCGGGATTAGCGAACCGTCGCGCTCCTCCGTTACTCTTTAGGAGGAGACCGCCCCAGTCAAACTACCCACCATACACTGTCCCCGATCCCGATAAGGGAACTGGGTTAGAACATCAGACATACCAGGGTGGTATTTCAAGGTTGACTCCACCAGAACTAGCGTCCCGGTTTCAAAGTCTCCCACCTATCCTACACAAGTAGGCCCAATGTTCAGTGCAAAGCTGTAGTAAAGGTGCACGGGGTCTTTCCGTCTAGCCACGGGTACACGGCATCTTAACCGCGATTTCAATTTCACTGAGCCTCTGGTGGAGACAGTGTGGCCGTCGTTACGCCATTCGTGCAGGTCGGAACTTACCCGACAAGGAATTTCGCTACCTTAGGACCGTTATAGTTACGGCCGCCGTTTACCGGGGCTTCGATCAAGAGCTTCTCCGAAGATAACCCCATCAATTAACCTTCCGGCACCGGGCAGGCGTCACACCCTATACGTCCTCTTTCGAGTTTGCAGAGTGCTGTGTTTTTGTTAAACAGTCGCAGCCACCTAGTTTCTGTGGCCCCCCGCAGCGTGAACCGCAGGGGGCGTACCTTCTCCCGAAGTTACGGTACCATTTTGCCTAGTTCCTTCACCAGAGTTCTCTCAAGCGCCTTAGAATTCTCATCCCACCCACCTGTGTTGGTTTGGGGTACGGACACTATTATACTGAAGCTTAGAGGGTTTTCCTGGAAGCATGGCATCGACCACTCCAATCTCGTAAGATCGTCGCATTCACGCATCAGTGTTAAAAGGACCCGGATTTGCCTAAGTCCTACACCTAAACGCTTAGATACACAAAACCAACTGTGTTCTGGTCTAGCCTTCTCCGTCACCCCATCGCATATAATAGCGGTACAGGAATATTAACCTGTTTTCCATCGACTACGCCTTTCGGCCTCGCCTTAGGATCCGACTAACCCTGCGCCGATTAGCGTTGCGCAGGAAACCTTGGGTTTTCGGCGGACGGGTTTTTCACCCGTCTTATCGTTACTCATGTCAGCATTCGCACTTCTGATACCTCCAGCAGGCCTTACGACACCACCTTCAACGGCTTACAGAACGCTCCTCTACCAATTACAATAAATTGTAATTCCGCAGCTTCGGTATACAGCTTAGCCCCGTTAAATCTTCCGCGCAGGCCGACTCGACTAGTGAGCTATTACGCTTTCTTTAAAGGATGGCTGCTTCTAAGCCAACCTCCTAGCTGTCTATGCCTTCCCACATCGTTTCCCACTGAGCTGTAATTTTGGGACCTTAGCTGGCGGTCTGGGTTGTTTCCCTTTCCACGACGGACGTTAGCACCCGCCGTGTGTCTCCCGTACTGAACTTCCTGGTATTCGGAGTTTGCAATGGGTTGGTAAGCCGGTCAGGGCCCCCTAGCCATAACAGTGCTCTACCCCCAGGAGTTATATACGAGGCTCTACCTAAATAGATTTCGAGGAGAACCAGCTATCTCCGAGCTTGATTAGCCTTTCACTCCGATCCACAGCTCATCCCTGCATTTTTCAACATACGTGGGTTCGGTCCTCCAGTGCCTGTTACGGCACCTTCAACCTGGCCATGGATAGATCGCTCGGTTTCGGGTCTAATCCTAGCAACTAAACGCCCTATTAAGACTCGGTTTCCCTACGGCTCCCCTAACGGTTAACCTTGCTACTAAAATTAAGTCGCTGACCCATTATACAAAAGGTACGCAGTCACCCCTCAAAGGAGGCTCCCACTGCTTGTACGTATGCGGTTTCAGGTTCTATTTCACTCCCCTCTCCGGGGTTCTTTTCGCCTTTCCTTCACAGTACTGGTTCACTATCGGTCGGTAAGGAGTATTTAGCCTTAGAGGATGGTCCCCCTATCTTCAGTCAAGGTTTCTCGTGCCCCGACCTACTTAATACGTCAATAAAGTTATTTCAAATACGGGACTATCACCCACTATGGTCACACTTTCCAGAGTGTTCTTCTATAACTATATTGCTCGGCTGCTCCCCTTTCGCTCGCCGCTACTTGGGGAATCTCGGTTGATTTCTTTTCCTCCGGGTACTTAGATGTTTCAGTTCTCCGGGTTTGCTTCGCCTAACCTATGTATTCAGTTAGGGATGACACCTTATGGTGCCGGGTTTCCCCATTCGGAAATCCTCGGATCAATGTCTGTTTGCAGACTAACCGGGGCTTATCGCATGCTACAACGTCCTTCATCGCCTCTTACCGCCTAGGCATCCACCACATACGCTTAGTCACTTGATTCTATAACCTTGAACAGTCTATGAGCCTTTTGTATGACCTCATAAACTTGTCACCTCTAATTATTATTGCTAATAACCAGGATAACTATCAAAGCAATGACTGTTTTACTTGTAACGTTTGAGAATGGTCTTTTAATCAGATGATAACTATCTTCTTAAAACACCATTTTGGTGCTATTCAAGTCCTGTTATGAAACTTAAATAGCGTTTTCAAGCAATACTTACGTCTCATCAACGCTTGTATTACTCGCCTAGTTCGATTCACCACTTCATTAACTCGTAAGTTAATTTCATGATAAATCTTGCTTTGCCTAATTTGTTAAAGAACGCATCCTTTATACTAAAGAATGTGTTTGACTATAAAGTCAATAAAGATGCCTTTATCCACGTCTTCGTGAAAGCAGCTTGATGACCTTATGATCAATATTTTGAGAACTCTATCGTTATGATAGATATTAGACTGTATGTAGATACACCAATACTAAATTGGTGGAGCCAGACGGGATCGAACCGACGACCTCCTGCGTGCAAGGCAGGCGCTCTCCCAACTGAGCTATGGCCCCATTGGGGTGCTAAGCCTCACCAGTAATTGGTGGGTCTAGGTGGATTTGAACCACCGACCTCACCCTTATCAGGGGTGCGCTCTAACCAACTGAGCTATAGACCCAAACTCTGTCTACTGACTCAAGTCTTGAGCAGGCTTTTATACAAACCCGAGGGCTTGCTTACAGTCTAACCAGATTAACTTGTGTGGATACTCGTAACTTATGAATTAACGTTATCTTTAAGGAGGTGATCCAGCCCCAGGTTCCCCTAGGGCTACCTTGTTACGACTTCACCCCAGTCATGAACCACAAAGTGGTGAGCGACATCCCGAAGGTTAGTCTACCCACTTCTTTTGCAGCCCACTCCCATGGTGTGACGGGCGGTGTGTACAAGGCCCGGGAACGTATTCACCGTGGCATTCTGATCCACGATTACTAGCGATTCCAACTTCATGGAGTCGAGTTGCAGACTCCAATCCGGACTACGACCAGCTTTCTGGGATTAGCTTACTCTCGCAAGTTCGCAACCCTCTGTACTGGCCATTGTAGCACGTGTGTAGCCCATCCCATAAGGGCCATGATGACTTGACGTCGTCCCCACCTTCCTCCGGTTTGTCACCGGCAGTCTCCCTGGAGTTCTCAGCTTAACCTGTTAGCAACCAAGGATAGGGGTTGCGCTCGTTGCGGGACTTAACCCAACATCTCACGACACGAGCTGACGACAGCCGTGCAGCACCTGTCACGGAGTTCCCGAAGGCACTAAGCAATCTCTTGCAAATTCTCCGGATGTCAAGGGATGGTAAGGTTCTTCGCGTTGCATCGAATTAAACCACATGCTCCACCGCTTGTGCGGGCCCCCGTCAATTCCTTTGAGTTTTAGTCTTGCGACCGTACTCCCCAGGCGGTCAACTTAATGCGTTAGCTGCGTCACCGATCCCTCAAGGGAACCGACGACTAGTTGACATCGTTTACGGCGTGGACTACCGGGGTATCTAATCCCGTTTGCTACCCACGCTTTCGCACCTCAGCGTCAGTTTTAGGCCAGGAAGTCGCCTTCGCCACTGGTATTCCTTCAGATCTCTATGCATTTCACCGCTACACCTGAAATTCTACTTCCCTCTCCCAAACTCTAGTTAAACAGTATCAGGTGCAGTTCCCAGGTTGAGCCCGGGGATTTCACATCTGACTTATCTAACCGCCTACGCGCGCTTTACGCCCAGTAATTCCGATTAACGCTCGCACCCTCTGTATTACCGCGGCTGCTGGCACAGAGTTAGCCGGTGCTTCTTCTAAAGTTAACGTCAAGATACAAGAGTATTAATCTTATACCCTTCTTCACAATTGAAAGTGCTTTACAACCCTAGGGCCTTCTTCACACACGCGGCATTGCTGGATCAGGCTTGCGCCCATTGTCCAATATTCCCCACTGCTGCCTCCCGTAGGAGTCCGGGCCGTGTCTCAGTCCCGATGTGGCTGGTCGTCCTCTCAGACCAGCTATAGATCGTCGCCTTGGTAGGCTCTTACCCCACCAACTAGCTAATCTAACGCGGGCTCATCCAATAGCGATAGCATGTAAACAGAGGCCACCTTTCATCCGTAGATCGTATGCAGTATTAATCAGGATTTCTCCTGGCTGTCCTCCACTACTGGGTAGATTCCCACGCGTTACTCACCCGTCCGCCACTCGACGCCAAAGAGCAAGCTCTTCGCGTTTCCGTTCGACTTGCATGTGTTAAGCATGCCGCCAGCGTTCAATCTGAGCCAGGATCAAACTCTTCAGTTTAAAATGTTTTAAGTCCTTACGGACTTTATATCTTTAAATTGAAGGTCGAACCTAACTTACGTGTTAATCGTCGACATCCATAATGTGTAAACACACCATAAATACCGATTCTAAATCGTTCGTATGGTTCTTGCTTCTTGCGTTAAAACACAAGCCACAAGCACCCACACAAGTTTTTCTGGTTCTCATTTTTTAAGGTTCAGCTCAAAACCGTTGCTTGAGCGAGGCGGGAATTCTACTCTTTGATTTTCAAGTAATCAACATTTATTTAATGTTTTTTACTCAACAATTCAAACAAAATTCCCAACAAATCAAAACACTTTACAGCGACCTAATCTGT
>NZ_SMFQ01000008.1 GCF_004339015.1 Cocleimonas flava
ATGATGATGGCACTGTGATCAGTATCGGTGATGTCACTGTTACAGAAGGCAATGCAGGCACAGTCAGTGCAGACTTCCCGGTGACCTTAACGCAGCCAGTGAGTACGGATACAACCGTTACGTTCACAGTGAACGAAGGTACAGGCACAGTGGGTGATAGCGACTATGTTGCACCGACCACGACAACGATTGTTATTCCGGCAGGCGCTACAACGGGTACTATCAGTGTGCCAGTTAATGGTGATACTACGGTTGAGCCTGATGAAACCTTTACGGTTACTTTAACCAATACAGACAACGGCACCATCGGTACCGCAACAGGTACAGGTACGATCACTAATGATGATGTTGCGCCAGTGGCTGTCGATGATAGTCAAGCGAACCTTGGTGTTCCTTCACCAACGAATCCAACCACCCTGCCACTTATAGGGGATAACGACTCTGATCCTGATGGAACGATTAATCCTGCAACAGTAGATTTAAATACTGCAGTGGATGGTATTCAAAATACTATTACAATTCTTGATGGGACATGGGAAGCTGATTCGCTTGGTAATGTAACGTTTACTCCAAATGCATCATTAACGGGTAATCCGACGCCAATCTTATATACCATTCAAGATAACGGAGGCAATACTTCAAATCAGGCTACTTTGACTGTGACTTATGGTAATGGGCCAATGGCTTCTAATGACAGTCAGTCTAATCCAGGAGCTCCTTCGCCGAGTAATCCAACCACATTGACTACAGTTGGTGCAAATGATTCTGATCCTGATGGCATGATCAATCCTGCAAGCGTGGATCTTGATCCTGCATCTCCGGGGATTCAATCGGTATTTACAAATTCAGATGGAACTTACGAAGCAGATTCTGCTGGTAACGTGTTATTCACTCCGGATGTGTCTTTAACAGGAAATCCAACACCTATCACTTATACAATAAACGATAATAATGGGAATACCTCAAATGCAGCAACATTGACTGTAACGTATGGGACAACTCCTACTGGAACTGTTAACGGCATTGTCTATGAAGATACAAATGGTAACGGCACACAAGATTCAGGCGAGTTTGGAATTTCAGGTGTTAATGTTTTAATTACTGATTCTGAAGGTAATACTCAAACACTTACAACAGATACGAGTGGTAATTATTCAACATCAGTTGTTTCTGGTAGTACTACAATCGATATTCAAGAAAATACTCTTCCAGGTGGAAGTACTCAGACTGAGGGTACAGACCCAACTGAAGTGATTGTGCCTGTTAATGATGTCGCTTCGGATATTGATGGGTATCAACCAGCAGATAATTCTGGTGAAATCATCGGTATCGTCTATGCAGATACAAATAGTAACGGCATGCAAGATGCGAATGAGCCAGGAATTGCAGGTGTCCAAGTAATCGTTACTGATTCAGAAGGTAATACTCAAACTGTAACTACAGATTCTGATGGCACTTATGGGGCTACCGTTCCTGCCGGTGCAACCACCATTGATGTTGTAGAGTCATCTTTGCCATCTGGAAGCGTTCAAACTGAAGGTACTGATACGACAACGGTTACTGTTCCTGCAAATGGTACGGCAACAGATAGAGATGGCTTCAATTCGCCTATTGTGACGCCATTATTTGGTACTGTACAAGGCGTTGTGTATCTTGATGCTAACAATAATGGTCAGCAAGATAACGGTGAAACAGGTATAGCAAATGTAAGAGTTACTATTACGGATAGTAGTGGTGCTATTACTACGGTTGTTACTAATAGTAATGGTCTATACAGTCAATCTGTTATAGCTGGCAGTACTACGATTGATATTTCAGATTCAGATATTAATTCGTCATTAACAAGGTCACAAGGTTCAGACCCTACAGTTGTAAATGTTATAGCTGGAAGTGTGGCTAATGATATTGATGGTTTTGCTCCTCCACAACCAAAACCACCTGTTGCTGTTGATGATTCAAAACAAAATCAACCGCTAGGACAAGCTGTAACTATGAATACTGTTTCTAATGACAGTGATCCAGATAATAATTTAGATCCTACCACTGTGAAACTTCGAGACCCGTCTGGTAATCCAGTAACAAGTCTAATTGTTGAAGGTGAGGGGACCTGGTCTGTAAATATAACAACTGGTGACATTACATTTACACCAGAGGCTGGTTTTATGGGTGATCCAACGCCAGTTGATTACACAGTAAAAGACACTACAGGTTTAGAGTCTAATGTAGCGACGGTGACTGTTGATTATGAAGAGCCAGCTGCCATTACAGGTACGGTATGGTTAGATCGTGACAAGGATAATGTCATTGATTCTAATGAAGATCGAAAAGCAGGATGGACTCTGAAGATCAAAGACAAAGACGGTAATATTGTTGCAACAACAGTGACAGATTCTCAAGGTAACTACTCTGTAACAGGTCTAGTACCGGCTGAATATACTGTTGAGTTCTTTAATACTAAGGGTACTCTAATAGCAACACAGACAACTGGAGGCCCGTTAGTTGCTGGTCAAACAGTAAATTTACCATTACCGGTAGACCCAAGCGGAGTTATTTATGACAGTACAACACGTGAATTGATAGCGGGAGTAACGTTACAGTTGGTTAATTCTCAAGGTGTTCCTGTAGATGCTGCCTGTGTAGGTGAAGGCCAGCAAAATCAGGTAACTGCAGAAGATGGTCTCTATGCTTTTGATGTCTACCCTAATGCACATTCAAGCTGTCAGAATGGTGAAACATATACTATTAAAATAGTTTCAGCTCCTGCTGGTTACTACACCAATAGCACGATTATTCCACCTCAGACTGGTGTGTATGACAGTGATTCAAATGAAACAAACTGTACACGTGATGCAATTGCTAATAGTGGTAGTTGTGAAGTCCAGGGACAACCAGATGCTCCACAGGGCAATCAAGATACAACTTATTTCATGGATTTCTCTCTGAATTCTGGTGATAGCAATGTGATATTCAACCATATTCCATTAGATTCTGAGATTGCACGACAAACAGAAATTGCTGATGACACTATCCTTATTAGTAAATCTGCTAACAAGAATCAAGTGAGTGTTGGTGATCAGTTGTATTACACGATAACTGCTGAAAATATGACTGAAGATGAAATTGAAGTAGATGTTAGAGATGACTTACCTAAAGGCTTTAAATTTGCATCTAGTGCAGCAAAACTCACTAGAGCAGGAGAAGATAATAACTTTGGTACTGATGATGACATCGTTACGACTATTAAAGCGACTGGCACTGATCCTATCAGTTTCAATTCATTAATCGTAAAAGGTAATGAGAAAATAAAGATTGGTTATATTCTTAAAGTCGGAACGTCGGTTAGCCAAGGTAATGCTGTGAACTCGGTACAGGTATTTGCGTCAGGCTCTGACGATGATATTGTGAGTAATGTAGCGATAGCAACGGTGGCTGTTGTTGTAGACAGCGTATTAGATCAATCTACCTTAATTGGTAAAGTATTCCATGATCGCGACGGTGATGGTTATCAAGATCCTGCTAATGCAACAGGTATCACCGTTAAAAGTGATTATTTCGGTTGGAATAGTCTGCACCTTGGCGGTCTCAATGGTCGAGTGAGTGTGCTGGATGATCCAGATAAATACCGTAAAGTGATTCTTATGCCTTATTCAAAGAAGAACGATTTTAAGGTTACGACTCAACAAGGAACGGTTATTACTGTAGATAATCGTGGTCAGGCAACTGAATCTCATATCGGTCAAAAAGCGAAGGGCTTAACAGCGCAAGACCTTAGAATTAGCACACGTAGAATTAAAGGCATTCCAACTGCTACTAAAGTTAAATCGATGCGAGTACCTGCAACAGTCCAGGATGTGCTTGAAATCACTATCACCAACTACGGCATTCAGGAAGAAGGAATACCTGGTGTCCGTTTGGCAACTGTAGAAGGATTGTTAATCGAAACAGATGGATACGGTAGATATCATATTCCTGATGTTGATGGCGGTCGTCGTGGTTCGGGTAAGAACTTTATTCTAAAAGTGGATACTGCAACGTTACCCGAGGGGGCTAAGTTTACAACAGAGAACCCTCGTGTATTACGACTTAGCAGTACAGCACTTAATAAGATTAATTTTGGTATTAAATTACCGGTACAAGATGCGCCAGCAAGAACTATTAAGAGCTCGGCTAAATACCAGACTCAATCACGCAAACGTACTATTACAAAGCAAGTTCCTGTGTACAAGACGGTTGAAGTTGGCTTAGGTTCAATATTCTTCGATAAAGATAAGCACAATATACGTGCTGATCAACGTGGAAATATGGACTTATTAGTCTCGCGTATCAAACGACATGGAAAAGGGCATATTACAATCAATGCGTATACTGATTCACGTCATACCGCCCAATATAATATCGCTTTAGCTAATAGAAGAGCCGATACGGTAAGACAAGAACTACAGAAAAGATTAGGTTCTACATTAATGCGTCAGGTTAAGGTTGTGGTAGATAAGAGTGCTTATCAAGAAGTACCTCATAATGACAAGCGATCAATAGATTATAGAACGACAAATTAGTCTATTAAAAAAAATAGAAACATCAAAATAATAAGAACGTAAACCGCAAAAATAAAAAGAAATAAAGGTTAAAAAATGAACTCTAAAACAACATTAGTTTCGACTCAACAAGCTTCGATGACTTCAAGACTGAAGTCTCCATTGTTGAGTGCAACATTTAGTGGTTTAGTTATGTGCAGTGTTAGTGTTGTTTCACACGCAGCAGAACCTGAATATAAAGATATGCCAGCGTTTACTTTAAAAGTTGTAACGCATGGTGAAGGTTTGAATCGCTCTGATAATATGAGTGAAGAAACAAGACAGGATAATCGCCGAGCCGATTTAAGTATTACAAAACAAGTGCCAGCTGGATCAAAAACAGTTAAAGAAGATGTTTATGATCAAGTTCAAGTAAAAGTAAGTGATGCCAATAAACGTAGCATACGATTAAAAGACGGTGGTGTTATCTGGGTCAGTAAAGATCCCTCTACCTTAACCCCTGTACTTAATGTTACTGCTCCAAACTCGATAGAAATGGAAAAAGGCGAGTTTGTATCTCCGATGAATTTTGAGATCACAACCAACTATGCGCATTTTATCGATAGCTGGGAACTTGAGGTCTATTACGCCGAAGATGAACAACAAAAAAATCCTCTAGCAACCTTTATGGGGCGCTCTTTAGACACTGGCCGCACGATTAAATGGAATGGCTCAAATAAGAAAGAAAACAAACTCAAAGAAGGCGACAAGCTTAGCTATATCCTGACCGTGAAAGACAAAGACGGACATCTAGATAGAACCCATTTACGTCAGATCAGCCTAGTGGGACCGCAGCGTAATATCACCGACACCGTGAGCAGTAGCGTATCCAGTAATCTTGAAAATAACCTCGATCTACAAACCATACCGGTACACGGCTCACGCGTTAGAATCTTTGGCCGTGATATCCCCACAGACCATACGATCAAGATCAATGATGAAAGCATCTCGCTGGTTGAAAATAAGTTCGTAGTCGAAAAACTACTACCCGAAGGGCAGCATGATTT
>NZ_SMFQ01000009.1 GCF_004339015.1 Cocleimonas flava
ACAGACCATACGATCAAGATCAATGATGAAAGCATCTCGCTGGTTGAAAATAAGTTCGTAGTCGAAAAACTACTACCCGAAGGGCAGCATGATTTTGATATCGCAATCACTGATAGCAATCAGGATACTTATCACAAACCACTGAATGTTGATCTTAAAAGCAAGTACATGTTCATGGTTGGTCTTGCGGATATTACCGCAGGTAAAGGTAAAGTCAGTGGTAATCTGGAAACACTCAGTGACGGGGATAAATACCTCGATGGTGACATCTTTGTTGATGGTCGTTTAGCGTTTTACCTGAAAGGTAAAATCAAAGGGAAATACCTGGTAACCGCACAAATGGATACCGGTACCGATGACATTGAGAACATCTTTGATGACATCCACAAGAAAGACCCCGACAGCTTGTTCCGTCGTCTCGATCCGGACAAGTACTATCCTGTCTATGGTGATGACTCAACTATCATTGATGACACCAACAGTCAGGGCAAAATGTATGTACGTGTCGACTGGGACAAGTCTCGTGCCATCTGGGGTAACTACAATACCGACATTACCGGTACCGAACTTAGCTCATTCAACCGCACACTTTACGGTGCCAAACTGAATCACAAAAGTACCCAGACCACCAAAGACGGTGACCATAAAACCGACGTGACGGTGTTTGCCTCAGAAGCGCAAAGTGCCTTTAGACACAATGAATTCCTCGGAACCGGCGGCAGTCTGTACTACTTAAAAGACTCAGACATCGTCGATGGATCGGAGAAAGTCTGGATCGAAGTGCGCCAAAGTAGCGGTGATCGTGCGGTATCTACCGTGATCCTTGAAGAAGGGCGCGACTACCAGATAGACGACTTCCAGGGACGTATTATCCTGAATCGTCCACTGTTACAGATTGCCCAGCAATCCTACCCATCACTGATTAAAGACACACCGCTGGATGGTGACGATGTCTACCTAATGGTGGATTATGAATACGTCCCTGACGACTTTGACAGCAATAAAGCCAGCTACGGTTCACGCGGTAAAATCTGGTTAAACGATCACTTCGCCGTCGGTGGTACTTATGCCCATGAAAATCGTACCGATGATGATTATGACCTGAAAGGGATCGACATCACCCTCAAGAAAAACAAAGGCACTTACCTTAAAGTTGAATACGCAGAAAGTGAATCAAATCAGACGCAAGGTAGCTTTGCCTCGGACGACGGTGGTTTAAACTTCAACCCTTTCAACGCCAACAGCGAAGCATCCGACATCAGCGGCAGCGCGATTAGCGTCGAAGCCAGAGCAGACCTGGAAGACTTTAGTACCTTAAGCGGTTCGATTGGCGCGTGGTTCAAACAACGCGATGCCGGCTTCTCAACCGCCAGTCTGGATACCGGCCATAAAACCACCGATACCGGTGTCGAAGTCATCAGCAAAATCAACGACAAAGTAGATGTTTCTGCGCGTGCCACACAAGTTGAAGAAGAAGGCTTGCGCAAAGAAAGCAGCGCCAGCGTTCAAGCAGATGTTAAAGTCAGTGACAAAGTCACTTTAAGTGGTGAGATCCGTCACGTCAAAGAAGAAGACTTAACGGATGACGAAGGTACCGGCTCAAGCGTTGATGGCGAAGGTACGCTGGCAGCGTTCAAAGTTGGCTACGATGTCAATAATGAAATCAATCTCTACGGTATTGCGCAAGCCACGCTAGACAAAACCGGTAGTTACGAAAGCAATGACCTGTTAACACTCGGTATCAAAGCCGCCATCAATAGTAAATTTGACCTTAATGCAGAAGTTAGCAGTGGAGATCGCGGAGACGCACTGACTCTCGGCGCAGACTACCGCATGAGTGACAGTTACAGTCTATACAGTAACTTTACACTCTCGACTGACGGCACCGAAGACAATAAAAATGCCTTTACCATGGGCCAACGTAAAACAGTCAGCGATCAACTCAAAGTGTACACCGAACATCAGTTTACACACGAATCGGCACAATCCGGAATCGGTCATACCTTCGGCGTGGATTATCAGGTAAATAAAGAACTGATCGCCAGTGCCTCGGTACAAAGCTCACGTCTGGATAAAGTAGACAGTGGCCTGACCGATCGTGATGCCTTCTCAGTTGGCTTAACCTACAAAGAAAACGCCACCGATGCCAGCACCCGACTCGAATACCGTCGCGACAAAGGCTTTGCCGAAGATACCGTACAATGGGTAACCACCAACAAAATAAACTACCGCGTCAACCCATCATTAAGATTACAGGGTAAGTTCAACTACTCAGACACCAAAGATCAGGTGGGCGATACAAACGATGC
>NZ_SMFQ01000010.1 GCF_004339015.1 Cocleimonas flava
GATGATTACCATACTCAATACAATGGTGAAAAAAGGGGAGGTTTGGGATGAAAAATTGGCTTAAAAGGTTGACTTGGAACCACAGTCACTTGTTATATTATTTTGTTCATTAGTTTTGAAAACCATGATTTTTCCTCTGATCTATCAACTACATTAAAATAAATAACCTTATTTGAAGCTGCTTTTTCAATGAAAGGAAGTGTAGATATATCAGACCACATATTGTCAGGATGATCAAAAAAACCAAATAGCTCTTCTCCATTTTGCTTTAGGCTAAAAAATGCAGTTGATTTTAATTTCTTATTTGTACACCAATTCTGTAATAACCATGGAATATCTTTATCTTCGTAAGTTTTAATTTTTGACTTAGTTACTCCAGTGCCTATTTGAATAGATACATTCTCACAGAATTCCTCTAAGACTAACTTCATAAAAGTAGAATAGCGTTTTGTTTCAATGCCAATTAGTTGATTCATGTTTTTTTCATAAGCTGAAATTTAGACACCCCCGTACTTTTAGGCACTTTTTTAGTTGTTTTAGAATATAACGCTTTGCTAAGGGGACGCCTGCTTTTGGCGTTCCCTGACTTAAGCACCTTGTTAAGCTTTTACTTTATATAACATAGCCTGATTTTCACCGAATTTTGGGCGTAGATTCTCTAGGTTGACAATAAAGTCTTTTGCATTTGTTTCTATTTGTAATTCAGGTGCAAAACCAACTGCGGATTGGTTGCACGTTAATACATGGATTGTCTGATTTAAACACACTGAGCCTACAAATAATCCAAGCTCATTTAGAGATTGCTTTGAAAGCTCGTCATACTCTGTATCGGTGTTCATAACTTCCCACCCACAGCCGCAGCCAGAGTGGGGAGCTAGATAATAGATATAGGGTTGCTTGAATATTTTATTGAGCAACTGAAATTCAGCGTCGGAATCAGATATTAATTCAATACTAAAAATTTCACTTTCAGTCTCTTTTACAGCAAATTCAAGGCCAATATATATTTGTGAGCAGTTCATACTTTTAGCCTAATCAATTAAGTTTTTTAGCTTAACGCCTTGCTCAGCAGAACGAGCGTAGCGAGGTTCTGATGAAGCTACTTGTATGGTTACTAAAGTTAAAGAACGGGTAAACTGAGACCCACCTTTAGTTAGCTGCTAAAGGCCATTATGTAGTAGCTCGATGTAGCAACG
>NZ_SMFQ01000001.1 GCF_004339015.1 Cocleimonas flava
CCTAATCTGTCAGAGCGGCGCATTATAGACACCTCTCATTTTGAATCAACTACTAATTTCAATTTAATTTAAATAACTTTAAATCAGATCAAAACAACCTACAAACAGATTACTTTAACAAGCAGCTTGTTCGTTGGAGCGGCGGATTATAGGCACTTACAGATTCGATGCAATAGTTAAATGATCATTTGGGTAAATTAAAATACCTGCTATTTAACAGAGAGCCATAATTACACTAACAAAGCTCACTCATTAATTACAAAATTAATGAATATATAAAATGAATAGGTAGAGATAAGTACCCAACCTCATAAGAATGACTAGAATAATGGATAAAGATCGACTATCCCACGTTACTACTTCTTACTACATTTTTATTTTCTCATAGCCTAACAACAAAAAGTTAAGCCCTTCTCTATTGGCTGACCGACTTACATTTATCAAAAGAAAGTTTAATACTTACTTAGTTAATTAAGATAAACACTAAACCACTAACACATATACTTATAAATGCGCGGATTCATTAATCTGATTCAAAATCAATTAGAGTCTAATAGAATACTTAACCTAAAATGTAACCCTATTAAGCAATCTTTAATTAAATGACAGACTCATTAATTCGGACTTTTATAAAACTGTAATCCATCCCTTTATGTTTTTCTTCTACAGAACAGTTCATAAAGTCATAAAACAAAAAAACTACTCGAGATAACTAAAGACTTTTGATCAATAGTTACACTTAAAAAGCCACCTCCCCACTTACAAGCACTTTTTTGATAAATCATTTTTTTACAATTAAAATTAATGAATTACTAGTATAGCAATCACCTAGAGACTCTAGTCTTAACCGTACCTGATGAAAATTTAGGCAAAGTAGAAGAAATTACACTACACGTCAACAATGTAAACAATGTAAACAAATTGTTAGCACATCTAGTTTAATTATCAATCAGCTCTTATTTGCTCGTACAAATACCAGGCAACAATGGAACTCATCAACGTAAACCGATCTGTCTTTAAGGTGAAATTGGAGTGTTTTTTGATAGAAATCGCAGGCATAAAAAAAGCCCGTTCGTTAGAACGGGCTTTCAGGATAATAACTTGGTGATGACCTACTTTCACATGGGGAAGCCCCACACTA